>NZ_SLZL01000015.1 GCF_004342605.1 Caulobacter sp. BK020 | reverse complement strand
CAACGCCAAGGCCAGGGATGCTCGCGCCGCCTTCGTACCGGCTTGACCATCCAGACAGTCGCTCTATCCGCCGCAGGTGCGGATGTGTGGCGCGCCGGCGCGCCAAGGCGCTTCCCTTGCGAGCTGAACCAGGGGTCCCGGGCACGAGGCCCGGGATAACGGGCTATTGGGGGAGCGATCAGGGTTGAACGCCCTTGGTATTAATCCCCCCGGAACAAAAAAGGGCGGCGGATCGATCCGCCGCCCTTCCTTAGGTCGCCGTCCGTGCGGCGGCCTAGAACGACTTGGTCACCCCCACGCCGTAGAGGCGCGGCTCCAGGGTGATCAGGTTGGTGAACAGGCCCGAGCTGTCGTCGGTGGTGTAGGCGTCGGTGATCGGCGTCTTGTTGCCGAGGTTCTTGACGTAGGCGTCGATCTGCAGGCCCCAGTCCGGCTTTTCGATCTTCAGGGTGATGTTGGCGTTGTTCCACGACTTCAGCTGGTCGTAGGCGGTGTTGTAGACGCGGGCGTACTGCTTGCTCTGGTGGTAGTAGTCGCCGCGCAGGGTGGCCGACCAGCCGTCCGCGAAGTCCCAGGTGTACTGGGCGCCGACCGAGGCGGTCCAGTGCGGCGAGTTGGGCAGCTGGTTGCCCGACAGATCCTGGGCCTTGCCCTCGATCGAATAGCCGGCGCCGTAGTTGAACATGGCGTTGCTGATGGCGTTGGCATAGACGGCCGGAACGCCCCGGCTTTGCAGGAAGGCCGTGTAGAAGGCCTTGCCGCCGCAGGCGAACGGGACGGTGGCGCCCAGGGCGGGGTTGACCGTCAGCGCCGTCGCCACGCCGGCCGAGGCGACCACGCAGTTGGAGCCGACCGCGACGCCGGGGATGCTGGGGCCGGCCTTGACCACCTGGTAGAGCGGGTTGCCCTGGGTGCGGTCCATGGTGTCGATCGAGGAGACGCCGCCGCCGATCTCAGTGTGCAGATAGCCGAGATTGGCGTTGAGGCGCAGGTTGCGGACCGGCGACCAGACCGACTCCAGCTCCAGGCCATAGACCTTGGCGTTGACGTTCTCGTTGACCGAGGTGCGGCTGACGATCTTGGAGATCTGGTAGCCCTGGTAGTCGTAGTAGAAGCCGGTGGCGTTCAGCATCAGGCTGCCGCCGGCCAGGGTGTTCTTCGAGCCCAGTTCGAAGGCGTTGACGAATTCCGGATCGAACTGCGGCTTGACGCCAGCCGCGCCCGCGGCCGCCGGCGGGTTCGAGCCGCCGCCCTTGTAGCCCTTGGAATAGAAGGCGTAGAGCAGGTTGTCGTCGCTGAGCTTGTAGTCAAAGCCGAAGCGGCCGGTCAGCTCGTTGAAGACCGATTTTTCCTGCGGGGTGGTGGTGCTCTGCTTGAGGCCGATGCCGGGCGACAGCAGCACGGTGTCGTAGACGTCCAGGCGCTTGTCGTCGTGGGTGCGGCGCAGGCCCAGGGTGAACTTCAGCTTCTCGTTGGCCTGCCAGTACAGCTCGCCGAACAGGGCGTTGGACTTCAGGTGATAGGGCGAGCGGTTGTCATAATAGTTGTGGCCGCTGCCGTCGGGCGTGGCGTTGGTGTCGATGCCGATGCAGCTGGCCGGCAGGGCGACCGGGTTGCAGTTGGGATTGCCGGTGTTCTGGAAGTTCAGCGCCAGGGCCGACAGGGTCAGCGAATTGCCGATCACATAGTAGTCGGTGACGGTCTTGTAGTCGAAATAGATGCCGCCGAAGTTGAAGTTCAGCGGGCCGTCGAAGTTCGACTGCAGGCGCAGTTCCTGGCTCCACTGCTTGGAGTTTCCGGCCGAGATGTCCAGGGTGGTGAACAGGTTGGTCCGGCCGATCTGCGGGTCGGTGAAGAAGCCGCCGGGCGTGAACGGCGTGTTGTTGAACGGGATCGTCGAGACGTTCCGGTTGTAGTCCAGCTTCGTATAGACCTTGCCCTTGCTGTACGAGGTCATGGACGTGAAGGTCAGGTTGTCGGTCAGGTCGTAGGCCAGGTTGAACTGGTAGATGTCGGACTTGGAGCGGTAGATCGGGTCGAACAGCGACTCGATTTCCCGCAGGTTGCGGCTGGCGGTGTCGCCGGCGTTGGCGTCGCCGCTGGTGAAGCCCACCAGGTTGCCCAGTTCGCCGGTCAGGGTGCCGGAGGTGTTGACCGTGCCATAGGCGCTGTCGCCGTACAGCGAGGCGGGCAGGCAGCCCTGGGTCAGGAAGGCGCGGGCCGTGCCGGTGGGCACGCCGCCGATCGTGGCCGGGCCGTTGTCCTTGGTGCACAGCTGCTTGCCGACGCGGGAGCGGCTGTCGTCCTCGTTGAAGTGCTCCCACATGAAGTTGGTGCGCAGCGTGTCGATGGGATTGAACATCACCGAGACGCGGGTCGAGTACAGGTCGCGGTCGTCGACCTTGTGGTTGTTGTAGGTGTTGGTGACGAAGCCGTCGCGCTTGAGCCAGTTGCCGGCCACGCGGACGGCCAGCTTGTCGCCCAGGATCGGCACGTTGATCATGCCGCGCAGCTTCTGGGTGCTGTAGTTGCCGGCCTCGGCCCGGATGTTGGCCTCGAAGGTGTCGACGGGCTTGGCGGTGATGATGTTGACCACGCCGCCGGTGGCGTTGCGGCCGTACAGCGTGCCCTGCGGGCCGCGCAGCACTTCCACCCGCTCGACATCGAAGAACTCGGCGTCGAACAGGTTGCCGGTCTGCAGCGGGGCGTTGTTCTCGTGGACGCCGACGCCGCCGTCGGTCGAAACCCCGACCGCCTTGTTACCGATGCCGCGGATCGCGAAGTTGAAGCTGTTGGTGAAGTTGCCCTTGGCGAAGGTGACGTTCGGAATGGCCTGCTGCAGGTTGGGGCCGCCATCGATCTTCTGCGCCTCCAGGCTGTCCTGGTTGAAGGCCGACACCGCGATCGGCACGTCCTGCAGGGCTTCTTCCTTCTTCTGGGCGGTGACGACCAGTTCCTCCAGCACGTTGCCGCCGCCCTGCTGGGCGGCCGGCTTGGCGTCGGATTGCTGGGCGAAGGCCGGAGCGGCGACGGCGGCCAGCACGGTCACGGACGCGCCCATGGCCAGCAGGCTCCGCATACGCAGAGATTGCGACATTCTATTCCCTCCCTGGACGTCGCGGCGCCTTATGGCGGCCCCTGCGGACGTCGTTTGTTTCCTCGGCGCCGTCCTTTTGAGCACTACGCGGGCGTACGGCCGGCCCTTCGCAGCATCCGTCGATTGCATACTTGGCGCCTGGGGCTGTCAACCGGCCAGGATCTAAGTGATCATTGATAGGTTACGCGTTTTCACTTTACGTCAGGCCGCATTCACCTGGAGCTGACAAGTTTTCGCAGAAATTAGAAAAGACGGTCCGGCGCGTGACGTAGCGTCAAGCGTGGTTTCAGGCCGGAAAACCTTGGTGCGACCCCCAAAGGCGCGCAGCCCATAGTCGCCCATTCGCGCTGAAGGTACAGCCCAAATATCGGTGTTCGAAACAAATGTTCGGGTGTGATGAGTCCGGGCGACGGCGGAGGAGCCGGACGATCGCTGACGCTTGGCTCCCCATCGGTCGTCAAGTCCGCGCGCCTGGTGTAGAGAGGCGCCATGTCCACTCCTGAAGTTTCCACCGTGTCCGGCGTTGCGCGCGCCGACGCCGCCCTGGTGCTGTTCTCCGGCGGCCAGGACAGCAGCGTCTGCCTGGCCTGGGCCCTGGAGCGCTACGCCCGGGTCGAGACCGTCGGCTTCGACTATGGCCAGCGCCACGCGATCGAGATGCAGGCCCGCCAGGCCGTGCGCCGCCAGATGGCCCAGCGCTTCCCGCACTGGGCCGAGCGCCTGGGCGAGGACCACGTGCTGGACCTGACCGGCTTCGGCGCCGTGGCCAAGAGCGCCCTGACCGCCGACGTCGCCATCGAGATGACCGAGCGCGGCCTGCCCTCGACCTTCGTGCCCGGCCGCAACCTGGTGTTCCTGATCTACGCCGCCGCCCTGGCCGACCGCCGGGGCCTGGGGGCGCTGGTCGGCGGCATGTGCGAGACCGACTTTTCGGGCTATCCCGACTGCCGCCGCGACACCCTGGACGCCATGCAGGCCGCCCTGAACCTGGGCATGGACCGCGACTTCGTCATCGAGACCCCGCTGATGACGCTGACCAAGGCCCAGACCTGGGCCCTGGCCAAGACCCTGGGCGGCGAGGACCTGGTCGACCTGATCGTGGTCGAGAGCCACACCTGCTACCAGGGCGACCGCGGCGAGCTGCACCCCTGGGGTCACGGCTGCGGCGAATGCCCGGCCTGCGAGCTGCGCCAGCGCGGCTATGAAGAGTGGGACGCGGCGGGGCGGGAAGCGCTGGCATGAGCATCCTATCCAAGTTCCCCTCCCCTTTGATGGGGGAGGGGCCAGGGGTGGGGGTGATCGCGGCGGTGGGTTCGACCACGATCGCGCTCCGCCCTGAACCGCCGTCACCCCCATCCCCGACCCTTCCCCCATTGAGGGGGAAGGGAGAGCGTTTGCGATGACCTACACCGTCAAGGAGATCTTCCTCACCCTGCAGGGCGAGGGCGGGCAGGCGGGCAAGGCGGCGGTGTTCTGCCGGTTTTCCGGCTGCAACCTGTGGACCGGCCGCGAGCAGGACCGCCACAAGGCCGTCTGCACCTTCTGCGACACCGACTTCGTCGGCACGGACGGCGAGGGCGGCGGCAAGTTCGCCACGGCCGAGGATCTGGCCCAGGCGGTCGAGGCGGCCTGGACCGGCGGTCCGGACGACCGGCTGGTGGTCTGCACCGGCGGCGAGCCGCTGCTGCAGCTGGACGCCGCGGCCATCGACGCCCTGCACGCGCGCGGCTTCATGATCGCCGTCGAGACCAACGGCACGGTCGCCGCGCCGCCCGGCGTCGACTGGGTGTGCGTCAGCCCCAAGGCCGACGCGCCGGTGGTCCAGACCTCGGGCCAGGAGCTGAAGCTGGTCTATCCGCAGGACAAGGCCATGCCCGAGCGCTTCGCGGGCCTGGATTTCGAGCGCTTCTACCTGCAGCCGATGGACGGGCCGGACCGCGAGCGCAACACCCAATTGGCCGTCGCCTATTGCCTTTCGCACCCACAATGGCGTTTAAGCGTCCAGACGCACAAATATCTCGGCCTGCCCTGACGGATAAGGCGCTCGACCTGGTGACAGGGTCTATGCGCTAGAGCCTCCCAGGCCTTGTCAAAAGAAGTACCCTGATGAAGCCCGTCTTCGAGATCACGAAGGCCGCGCATTTCGACGCGGCCCATTACATCGAGCAAGGTCCCGCCGACCATCGCTACCGCAAGCTGCACGGCCACTCGTTCAAGGTCGAGGCCAGCGTCAGGGGGACGATGCAGGACGCCGGCTGGGTCGCCGACCTCGACAGCCTGGACGGCGCGCTGAAGGCGGTGGCCGCCGAGCTGGACCACGGCCTGCTCAACGATCGCCCCGGCCTGGAAAGCCCGACCCTGGAGCGGATCTGCCTCTATTTCGCCGAGCGCCTGACGCCGCAGTTCCCCGGCCTGTCGCGGGTGGTGATCTCCCGCCCGACCATCGGCGAAAGCTGCGCGCTGGCGCTGTAGCGCTCGTCATCCCGGGCGCAAGGCCACGGCTGTCCGGTTGGCAAAGACTTGAGTCTATTGAGCTTCCAGCGCCGGCGCGGAAACCCTCGTCCTTCGACAAGCTCAGGATGAGGCTTTCTACTGAACCGCCGTTGAATTCGTCCTCATCCTGAGCCTGTCGAAGGACGAGGACGATCCACGGCGTCGGCCGAAAACATGAACGACCTCATAATCTTAAGACCAGCGCGTGAACCGGACAGCCGTGGCGCAAGGCCCGGGGACTACCCGACCGGGCTCAGCACCTTGTAGGCCGGCTTGGCCTTGGCGGCGTCGCCGCTGCCGACGGTGAACGAATAGTCGCTCCAGTAGATCTTCACGATGGCCGGCGCGCTGCTGTTGTACGACACCTCGTGCCATTCGCGGGTCGAGGAGAAGATGCTCAGATAGTAGACGTCGCCGGTCTGGTCCTCGAACGCCAGGTACATCGAGCCGCTGAAGGCGCCCTTGGGGCCCTGGGCGTCGACGCGGACCTGGTAGCTGTAGATGCCGGCGATGGACTGCAGCTCGATCGCGAACACCGTGCCGCCGTCATTGGCCACCACGCAGTTCTGCGGGGAATTGCCGTTGACCGTGGCCGACTGGTTGGGCTGCAGCCCGCCGGACGAGGCGGCGCTGTAGTAGCCGTTCTTGCACTCGCCGCAGTCGCCGTTGAAGTTCGCCGTGCCGGTGGTCATGTTTTCATCCTCCCTGTTTTGGTCCGGTCTTGCCGGGGCCTACCTCAAGTATCGACAGGGCGGGACGATACTCCTGAGTTGTGGTGTATGCAACTAATGAGAGCTTGAGTATTATTGCTACTATAAGATGTGTCAATTCGGAACAACGGGGCGAACCTGCCCCGATGGGGCGCTTCCCGGAGCCAGGGACGCCAGGCTTTGCCCCCTCCCGCGCTTTCGGCTACACACCGCGCCCATGTCGCACAACACCTTCGGCCACCTGTTCCGCGTCACCACCTGGGGCGAAAGCCACGGCCCGGCCCTGGGCTGCGTGGTCGACGGCGTCCCGCCGGGTCTCAGCATCTCCGCTGGATACATCCAGGCCTTCCTCGACAAGCGCCGGCCGGGCCAGGGCAAGTTCGTCACCCAGCGCCAGGAGCCGGACGCCGTGCGCATCCTGTCGGGCGTGTTCGAGGACGAACGCAGCGACGGCCAGCGCACGACCGGGACGCCGATCAGCCTGATGATCGACAACACCGACCAGCGCTCCAAGGACTATGGCGAGATCGCCCAGGCCTTCCGGCCCGGTCATGCCGACTATCCCTATTTCGCCAAGTACGGCGTGCGCGACTATCGCGGCGGCGGGCGCAGCTCGGCGCGCGAGACCGCCGCGCGGGTGGCGGCCGGCGCGGTCGCCCGGCTGGTGATCCCCGGCGTCACGGTGCGCGCGGCCCTGGTCCAGATCGGCCCGCACGCCGTCGACCGCGCGAACTGGGACTGGGACCAGGTCGAGCAGAACCCCTACTGGTCGCCCGACGCGACGATCGTCCCGGTCTGGGAAGAGCACCTGGAGAAGGTCCGCAAGGCCGGCTCCTCGACCGGCGCGGTCGTCGAGGTCGAGGCCACGGGCGTGCCGGCCGGCTGGGGCGCGCCGCTGTACGGCAAGCTGGACGCCGAACTGGCGGCGGCCCTGATGTCGATCAACGCCGCCAAGGGCGTGGAGATCGGCGAGGGCTTCGCCAGCGCGGCCCTGTCGGGCGAGGACAACGCCGACCAGATGCGGATGGGCGCCGACGGTCCGGTGTTCCTCAGCAACCACGCCGGCGGCGTGCTGGGCGGCCTGTCGACCGGCCAGCCGGTGGTGGCCCGCGTGGCCTTCAAGCCGACGTCCTCGATCCTGACCCCGCGCGAGAGCGTCAACGAGGCCGGCCAGGAGGTCGACCTGCGCACCAAGGGCCGCCACGACCCCTGCGTGGGCATCCGCGGCGTGCCGGTGGTCGAGGCCATGACCGCCTGCGTCCTGGCCGACGCCTTCCTGCGCCACCGCGCCCAGACCGGCGGCGGGGCGTTCGTCCCGGGCGGTCAGGGCCGGAGAGCCTGAATTCCAGGGCGACCCAGAGGGGGAGCATCTGGCCTCCGCTCAGGACGATGGAGGCCCTACCCCTTGCGGGCTTCCGGCCATTCCTCGGGCCGCAGGATCATCGTCGGCCGCAGGAACGGCGAGCGGACGCGGTCATAGTCCTGGATGTCGAGGTTGCGGCAGATGATCTCGAGCAGCTCCCCGCCGCTGACCTCGGGCGCAGGCTCGTCGTGCATCTGCTTCCAGAGCGCGAGAGCTTCGCGTTTGATGAGTTCATCGCGGGAGGTCATTCGAAAAACATATCCCTTCGGCGCTTCAACTCTTGGGCGCCGAGTCTCGTTCCTGATTTTTTCGTTGACAAAAGGTAACCAAGCGCCGCCGGCGCTGGAGATAGTCTGAACAGCGAGGGCGCGCGCGGTCTGAACACAGCAGACCCGCTCAACCGGGCGTCACCTTGCTTGAACTGCGCCTGACGGCGCGAGGGCGCCACACAGCGGCCATCGGACGCGGCGACCCTGGGGGCGTCCCGGGCTAGAACGCTCGCCCCAACCTCAGTGAGCTTGCCCCAATGTCGCGTCCCATGGTCCCGCGTCGCCTGCCCCTCGTCCTGGCCCTGCTGGCCGTCGCCGCCGCCGGCCAGGGCTGCCTGGCCGTGGCCGCCGGGGGCGCGGTGGTCGGCGCCGGCGCGGCCGTGGTCGGCACGACCGGCAAGGTCGTGGTCGGCGCCGGCAAGGCCGTCATCCCCGGCGAAAGCAAGAAGGACCGCGAAGAGCGCGAGTTCAAGGAATGGAAGAAGTCGCGGCGCGACGGCTAGAGCAAATCGTGCGATATAGCAATCGCACGACTTGCTCTAGGTTTTTGTTTTCGCATCGCTTTTGCGGAAAACCGGCGTCCACTTTTCCGCGCGATGCTCTAGGGGGCCTTGGATCCAGGCTGACCAGCCGCTCTGGCGCCGGTCGGCCTTCTTGATCCCATCTTTTCAACCGTCATTCCGGGCCTTGTGCCCGGAACCCCTGGTTCAGCTTGCACGTGAAGCGCCTTGGCGCGCAAGGCGCGCCACCCATCCACACCTGCGGCGGACGGAGGGGGGCCGGGCACAGGGCCCGGAATGACGAACGGTTGAGGAGGCCCTACTCGGCCGCGATCGCCCCCGGCAGGTACAGCCGCATCGGCCGCACCTCGTAGGCCCCGCCGGGATTGGCCACGCCCAGCTCGCGGGCGATGGCCAGGGCCTCGTCCATGTCGGCGACGTCCAGCGTGTAGAAGCCCAGGAACTGCTCCTTGGTCTCGGCATAGGGGCCGTCGATCACGAAGGGGGCTTCGGTCTTGACCAGGGTCTTGGCGCTGGTGGTGCCCTGCAGCCGTCCCGACGGCCCCATCTTGCCCTCGGCGATCAGGCGGTCATGGACGACCGACAGCCGCCCCATGACCGCGGCGTCCTGTTCCGGGGTCCAGCCCAGGACCTCGGTCTCGTTGTTGTAGCACAGCAGCATGTACAGCATTCGCGGCCTTCCCCGGCGTGATCGGCGAGGCAGAGATAGGCCAGGGCGGCGCGCGAAGGAAGACCGGCGTTTTCCGGAATGACAGGGCTTTGGGGAAAACCCTACCCCCGCCGCCGCGCGGCGTCGGCCAGATAGTCCTCCAGGTTGGTCCAGCCGTCGCCGTTGCGGTCCAGCGCCCCGTCGGCCTTGCGCGGGTTCAGGCCGTGGGCCGTCTCCCAGGCGTCGGGCATGCCGTCGCCGTCGGTGTCGACCGCCGCGACCCCGGGCGGCAGGGCCGGCCAGCCGCCGACCTGGGCCTGGCTGTCGATCTGCTTGCCGGTCCGGTCGCGGACCCCGGCCACCACCCGCGCGTCGACCGCGTCGCGAAACACGCTGGCCCCGGCGTCGGCCAGCACCCGCTCATAGGCCGAGGCGGCGGGGTCGGCCTTGACCGGCGCCACGTCGATCGGCCCGGCCTGTCGCCAGCCCGGCGCCTGCAGCCCGCTGACCAGGCTCCAGGGATCGGCGGGAACGACGCCGTTCATGCTGTTGCCCGCGAACCAGGCCTTGGCCAGGCTGTTGCTCTCATTGAAGGCGATGGGCTTTTCGCTGTCTGGACCCATGACATAGGCGTTGTCGACGAAGCTGTAGGCGGCCAGGGCCGCCTTGTCGGCGTCATAGCCGGCGTGGCCCTTGCCCCAGTTGTAGAACACGTTGGAGCGGAACTCGAAGAACGCCCCGATCGGATCCTTGTCCGGTCCCTCGTAGTTGCCCGGGCGCGGCATGCGGGCCAGGTGGTTGGCCCACAGGTTATGGTGGAAGCTGATCTTCGAGCCGTTGCCGCCACGGATCAGGCTGCCATAGCCGTGGTCGCCCTTGGCGTGGATCGAGTGGCGCAGGCTCTCGGCGATGATCGACCATTGGACCGTAAGGTCGAAGAACCCTTGGCCTGCAGTGTCGTAGCGGGCGCTGGCCGACAGGGTCTCGTCCACCGACCAGCTGGCCGAGACGTGGTCCAGGATGATCCGCCGGCCGGCGTTGATCCAGATCGCGTCGCCCTCGGTCTTGCTCTCGTCGCCCAGGCGCGAGCGGATGAAGCGGATGACCACGTCGTCGGCGGCCACCACCAGGGTGTGGTCGCGCAGGGTGACGCCGCCGCCGGGCGCGGTCTGGCCGGCGATGGTGATCTGGCCGTTGGCGATCTTCAGTTCGCGCTTCAGCGGGATCGTGCCGGCGACCGCGAAGACCACCGTGCGCGGGCCCTGGGCCTCGACCGCGGCGCGCAGGCTGCCGGGGCCGGAGTCCTCCAGGTTGGTCACCTTGATCACCGCTCCGCCCCGCCCGCCGGCGGCGAAGCGGCCCGCGCCCTCGGCTCCGGGGAAGGCCAGCACTTCGCGGGGAGCGGCCTGGGCGGCGGTTCCGGCCAGGGTCAGGACGGCGGCCAGGGCGGCGTTACGGACGAGCATGCGGTTCCCCCCTTTTATTCCGCCCGTCCCGGCGTTCGCCGGATGAGCGGTTGACGGGGGTATTCATCCCCGGTCCGGGCATTCTTGTCCACCGGTGTCATTGCTGGCCGGCAAGGTTTCGCTGCGGCGGTTGTAGAATGCAAGCCTCAACCCTTGATGATTAATCAGGCAAGGATTGCCGCCAGATCGCGCATTTCGCGGGGCCACGTACCGCCGGACCGACCGGAGGGCGCGACGGATTGTCCGACCCCGCTTCTGAAACCTGACGGCGGTGTCATTCTCGCTCGTCTGGCGAGTGATTCGGCTGTCCCGGGTTTCCGCCGCCGGTTTCGGGGGAAACCACCATGGCAGGACCTTCGGCGAGCGACGACGCCAGCCTCCGCCCAGAACGCATCCTGGAGCTCAGCGAGCGGCTGAGCGCGGTGGCTGGCGAGAAGATCGGCGAGATCGCCTATGTCAACCGCTCGGCCAAGATGCTGGCGATCAACGCCCTGATCGTCGCCGCCCGGGCCGGCGAGGCGGGACGCGGCTTCGCGATCGTCGCCGAGGAGTTCAAGACCATCTCCACCCAGATCGACATGGTGGCCGCCGCCCTGGAGAGCCAGGTGCGCGCCGACCTCGACGAGCTGACTGCGATCGGCGGGGCGATCCTGTCCCACCTGCGCGGCCAGCGCCTGGTCGACCTGGCCCTGAACGCCATCGAGATCATCGACCGCAACCTCTATGAGCGCACCTGCGACGTCCGCTGGTGGGCCACCGACAGCGCCGTGGTCGATTGCGTGGCCGCGCCGTCGCGCGAGGCCTCCGCCTACGCCAGCCAGCGGCTGAAGGTGATCCTCGACGCCTACACCGTCTATCTGGACCTGTGGATCGCCGACCCGTCGGGCCGGGTGATCGCCAGCGGCCGGCCCGACCGCTATCCGGCCGCCCGCAACACCTCGGTCGCCGAGGCCTCGTGGTTCCGCGACGCCCTGCGCACCCGGTCGGGCGACGACTTCACGGTCTGCGACATCCAGCGGGTCAAGGCCCTGAACGACGCCCCGGTCGCCACCTACGCCACGGCCATCCGCGAGGGCGGCCAGGCCAGCGGCCGGGTGCTGGGGGTGCTGGGGGTGCATTTCGACTGGAAGCCCCAGGCCCAGGCGGTGGTCGACGGCGTGCGCCTGACCGACGAAGAGAAGGCCCGCTCGCGCGTGCTGCTGCTGGACCAGAACCACCGGGTGCTGGCCAGCTCGGACGGCAAGGGCGTGCTGGAGGAGACCTTCAAGCTCGACACCTCGGGCGGCGACATGGCCAGCTACGCCGACGGCGACCGCACCATCGGCTACGCCCTGACCCCCGGCTACGAGACCTATCGCGGCCTGGGCTGGTACGGCTGCCTGGTCCAGACGGCGGAGGCGCAGCAGCCGGCGACAGCGGGAAGACTGAGCGCGGCGTGAACCCCTCTCCCTCTGGGAGAGGGCGTTTTCACCCCTCCCAGAACCGAAACGCCCCGTAGCCCGCGCCGATGTCCGGACGGGAGACGCCGAACAGGTCGGTGATCGTCAGCACCACGCGAAACAGGGCGTGGTTGACCCCGGGGATGAAGAAGATCGCCAGGAACAGGCCGATGAACACCAGCCCGCCCACCTTCTGGGCCTGTTGCTGGACCGCCGCCGGCAGGTAGGGGCGGATCACGCCGAAGCCGTCCAGGCCGGGCAGGGGCAGCAGGTTCAGCACCAGGGCGAAGCCCTGCAGGAAGGCCAGGAAGGCGGCGGCGCGCGACAGCGGGCTGGTCTCGACGCCGAACGCCCGGTCGGCGGCCAGGCAGACGGCCAGGCCGACCAGCACCGCCAGGGTGCCCAGCGGCCCGGCCAGCGAGGCCAGGGCCCGCCCGCGCCGGCTGCGCATCAGGTCGTCGCGCAGATAGACCGCCCCGCCGGGAAAGCCGATCCCGCCCATGGCCAGCACCACCAGCGGCAGCACCAGGCTGGTCCCCAGGTCGGTGTATTTCAGCGGGTCCAGGGTCAGGTAGCCCTTCTGGGCGATCGTGTGGTCGCCCGCCTTGTAGGCCACATAGGCGTGGGCGAACTCGTGCACCACCACGCTGAGGATCCAGCCCACCACCACGAAGGCGAAGGTCAGCACGCCGGGCGGCTGGTCCATCCGCGCCAGGGCGAAGGTCAGGGCGGCGAAAATCCCCGTCAGGATCAGGGCGTTGACGCTGATCGGGGCGGGCTTGGACGGACGAAGGTCGGTGATGGCCATGGGCCCTTGTACGCGGAGAGCGCGGCGGGCCCCAAGCCTTCTCTCCTGGCCCGTGCGGCGGCGGTCACATCCGGTCGCGCAGGGCGTACCAGCTCAGCCCGGCCACGGTCAGCGGCCAGCGCAGCAGCCGGCCGCCGGGGAACGGCGGGACGGGCAGGCGGGCCAGCAGGTCAAGGCCTTGCCGGTCGCCCAGGGCCGCGTCGGCCAGCAGCTTGCCGAACCAGGGGGCCAGCATCACCCCCTGGCCCGAATAGCCGGCGGCGATCCGCACGCCGGGGGCCAGCTCGCGGACGAACGGCGCGCGGTGGACGGTGATGCCCAGGGTCCCGCCCCAGGCGTGGGTCACCTCGACGTCGGCCAGGCCCGGATAGACCTTCAGCATGTGTCGCCGCACGAAGGCCTTGAGGTCCGGTGGAAAGCCCGGCCGGTAGTTCTCGCCGCCGCCGAAGATCAGCCGGCCGTCGGGGCTCTTGCGGAAGTAGTTGATCACGAACCGGCTGTCGGCGACGGCGGCGTTGCTGCGGATGATCGTGTCCGCCCGCTCTCCCAACGGCTCGGTGGCCAGGATGAAGTTGTTGATCGGCATCACCCGGGCGCGCGCCGCGCCGCCGGCGATATCGTCCAGGTAGCCGTCGCCGGTCAGGATCAGCTGGTCGCAGGTCACCCGGCCCCCCTTTCCTTGATGGGGCGCGGTGTCCACCAAGATCGCCCCGCCCTCGCGCCGCCAGGCCGCGGCGCGGCTGTGCTCGAAGATCACCGCCCCCGCCGCCATGGCCGCCCGCGCCATCCCCAGGGCCAGGTTCAGCGGATGCAGGTGGCCGCCGCCGTGGTCGACCAGGCCGCCGTGATAGGCGTCGGTCCCCAGCTCGTCCGCCAACTCGGCCTCGCCGACCAGGGCCAGCTGGTCGTAGCCGTAGCGGCTCCGCATGAAGTCGATGTGCGCGGCGTCCTCCGCCTCGCCGCCCTTGCGGTGGCGGGCGTGGATCATGCCGGGGCGAAAGCCGCAGGCGATCTGGTGTTCGGCGATCAGGGCCAGCAGATGGGCGCGGGCGTCCTGGCTCATGGCCCAGAGCCGAAGGGCGTCGTCGCGGCCGATCGTCTTCTCCAGCCAGGCCTGGTCGTTGCGCTGGCCGGTATGCACCTGGCCGCCATTGCGGCCGCTGCCGCCGCTGCCGACCTGGGCGGCCTCGAGGACCACCACCGAGACGCCGCGCCTGGCCAGCGCCAGCGCCGCGCCGAGGCCGGTATAGCCCGCGCCAACGATGCAGACGTCGGCGCGGGTGTCGGCCCGCAGGGCGGGCAGGGCGGGGAATGGCGTGGCGGTGGCGGCGTACCAGCTCGCGGGATGGCCGGTGTTCATCTCACCCTCTCCCAATGGGAGAAGGTGATTTCGAGGCCTCACACATTCAGCAGCAGGAACTCCCGCTCCCACGGGCTGATGGTGCGCATGAAGGTCTCGTATTCGGCCTGCTTCACCGTGGCGTAGGCCGAGCAGAAGGTGGCGCCCAGGATCTCGACCAGGGGCTTGGCCTCCTCGAACAGCATCACCGACTCCAGCAGGCTGCGGGGTAGCTCGATGCCGCGCACGCTGGCGTCGGTGTCGACCGGGGCGGTGGGCGACAGGTTCTGGGTCATGCCGAGGTAGCCGGCCGCCAGGGTCGCGGCGATGGCCAGGTACGGATTGGCGTCCGACGAGGGGATGCGGTTCTCCAGCCGGCGGTTGGCCGGGTCGGACGGCGGCACGCGCAGGCCGCAGGTGCGGTTGTCGTAGCCCCACTGGGTGTTGACCGGCGCCCCCGAGTCCCGGGCGATCCGCCGGTAGGAGTTCACATAGGGCGCCAGGATGGCCATGATCGCCGGCAGGTAGCGCTGCTGGCCGGCGATGAAGGCGTAAAACAGCGGCGTGGCGTCGCCGGACTTGGGGTCGGAGAACAGGTTCTCGCCGTCCGGACCCAGGATCGACTGGTGGATGTGCATGGCGCTGCCGGGCTCGGCGGCCATCGGCTTGGCCATGAAGGTGGCGTAGATCTCGTGCTCCAGCGCCACCTCGCGGATGGTGCGCTTGAACATGAACACCTGGTCGGCCAGTTCCAGCGGATTGCCGTGCCGCAGGTTGATCTCCATCTGGGCCACGCCGCTCTCGTGGATCAGGGTGTCGATCTCCAGGCCCTGGCGCTCGGAATATTCGTACATGTCCTCGAACAGGGCGTCGAACTCGTTGACCGCGGCGATCGAATAGCCCTGGCGGCCGGTCTCCGGCCGGCCCGAGCGGCCGATCGGCGGCTTGAGCGGGTAGTCGGGGTCGGTGTTCCTGTCGACCAGGTAGAACTCGATCTCCGGGGCCACCACCGGATCCCAGCCCTTCTCGCGATAGAGGGCCACCACCCGGCGCAGCACCTGGCGCGGGCTCTCCTCGACCGGCCGGCCGTCCGGGTGGAAGGCGTCGTGGATCACCTGGGCGGTCGGATCCTGGGCCCAGGGCACTACGGCCAGGGTGGCGAGATCCGGGGTCAGGAAGATGTCGGTGTCGGACTGCACGGCGTTGACCGCCCCCTCGAACTCGGGGAAGTCGCCGGTGATGGTCTGGTAGAACACCGCCAGCGGCAGGTTCATCGACGGCGCGCCCAGGAACTTGCGCACCGGCATGATCTTGCCCCGCGCCACCCCGGCCAGGTCGGGCACGACGCACTCGATCTCCTCGATATTCTGGCGAGAGAACCAGTCCTTGGCGTCGTCGAGGGAGGCCACGCCGCGCGTGGTCTTGGGGGCGGGCTTGGACTTCTTTTCCTTGTACTTCACGGGGGCGCTCCTCGCGCTTTATGGAAGTTTAGTCGGGCTGGAATGGGTTGACGATGCGGACACCCTCGACGACCTGGCCGTGCGAGAGATCCTCGGTGAACAGTTCGGTGCAGCCGGCGACGCGCGCGGCGGCCACGACGGCGCTGTCCCAGTAGGAGAAACCGTACCGCGCCCTGATCCCTAGAGCTGAACGCAGCGTGGTCAGGGTGTTGTCCTGGATCGTGAAGCGGGTCCAGCTTTCGACGAACCGGGCCGCTTGATCCTCGGTCAGCCGATCGGGCCGAGAGGGCCGCGTCGCCTGCACGAAGAACTCCTGCAGCACTTGCACCGATAGCACGCCGTCTCTTCGCGTCAGCAGCGCCAGCGCGATGTCGCGCTTTTCCGTCTCGGCCACCACATTGCCGGCCGCGTAGAGCAGGATGTTGGTGTCGAAGAAAACAGGCATCTAGCGGCGATCGTATAGTTCGTCGCGGGGAAGGCGGTCGGCGCCGCTGAAGTCCGAAATCTCGGCGCGAAGAGCCGTTTCGAGCGCTCTGAGACGCTCGAACTCGTCGCTCTCGTCCTTTGCGATGTCGACCAGGAACTTTCGCACCATGGCCGAGACGGACGTGTCCTGTTTCGCGGCCTTCGTCCGCGCCCGCCGATAGGTCTCGTCGTCGATGGAGACTGTAATGTTTTTCATGGTTTCACAGTATCACAGTTTCACGGTCTCTCGAACCCTCACCCCGCCGCCGCCTCCGGCTTCAACGCCCGCAGCACCGGCTCGGCCTCGTCCAGCGACTTGCGGATGATCCCCACCAGGTCGTCGATCTGGGCGTGGGTGATGATCAGCGGCGGGCAGCAGACGATGCTGTCGCGGATGGCGCGGACCATCAGGCCGTTCTTGATGCACAGGTCGCGGACGATCGGCCCGGCCTCGCCCTCCTTGTCGAGGAAGCGATGGTTGGTGCCCTTCTCCCGCACGATCTCGATAGCCCCAATCAAACCGAGCGAGCGGGTCTCGCCGACCAGCGGGTGGTCGTTCAGGCTGGCCAGGGCCTTCGCCAGGTAGGGGCCGGTGTCGTCGCGGGTGCGCTCGACCAGGCCCTCGCGCTCGATGATCTCCAGGTTCTTCAGGGCCACGGCCGCGCAGGTCGGATGGCCCGAATAGGTAAAGCCGTGGATGAAGTCGCCGCCCTTGTCGCGCAGCTCGGCGACGATGTGGTCGGCCACCCCGACGGCGCTGATCGGCAGGTAGCCGGACGACAGGCCCTTGGCCATGGCGATCATGTCCGGCTTGATCCCGTAGTGCTGGTGGCCGAACCACTGGCCCAACCGCCCGAAGCCGCAGATCACCTCGTCGCAGACCAGCAGGATCCCGTACTTGCGGCACAGGGCCTCGACCGCCGGCCAGTAGCCGTCCGGTGGGATGATCACCCCGCCGGCCCCCTGCACCGGCTCGCCGATGAAGGCCGCGACGTTTTCGGGGCCGACCTCCAGGATCTTGTCCTCGATGGCCTGCACCGCGCGATCGCGGAAGGCGGCCGGATCCTCGCCGAAGCCCTCGCCGAACTTGTAGGGCTGCATCACGTGCTCGACGCCGGCGATCGGCAGGTCGCCCTGCTGGTGCATCAGCTTCATGCCGCCCAGGCTGACCCCGGCCACGGTCGAGCCGTGATAGGCGTTCCAGCGGCTGATGAAGACCTTGCGGTCCGGCTGGCCCTTCAGCTTCCAATAGTGTCGAGCCAGGCGGAAGACCGTGTCGTTGGCCTCCGAGCCCGACGAATTGTAGAAGACGTGGGTCAGGTGGCCGCCCATCTTCTCGGCGATCTTGGCGGCCAGCTTCACGGGCGGCGGCGTCGCGGTCTTGAAGAAGGTGTTGTAGTAGGGCAGCTCCAGCATCTGGTCATAGGCCGCCTTAGCCAGCTCGTCGCGCCCGTAGCCGACATTGACGCACCACAGGCCGGCCATGCCGTCCAGGATCTGGTGGCCCTCGCCGTCGTGGATGTAGACGCCGTCGGCCCGGGTGATGATCCGGCTGCCGCCCAGCTGGGCGATGACCTTGTGGTCGGCCTGGGCCGGCAGGTGGTGGGCCAGGTCCAGGCGCTTGAGCTCGGCGATGTCGTGGTTGCGGATCGGGGCGGTCATCTGCTGGGCTCCTGGGTCTTCTTTTATTTCCGCTCATCCCGGCGAAAGCCGGGACCCAAGCGGCGCTTGTGGTTTCGTTCCGGATGCTCGCCGCCGGCTCGGCTTGGGTCCCGGCTTTCGCCGGGATGAGCGGATTTAGGCGGGAGGGCGCAGGCCCTCGCCCCGCAGCGCGCGGCCGAACAGGTCGAAGAACGCCTGGCTCTGCGGGTTGCGGTCGGTCTTCCATTCGGGATGCCACTGGACGGCCAGGACCGGGGCGCCGTTGACGGTGGCGGAGAAGGCCTCGACCACGTCGTCTTCGGACCAGGCTTCGACCTCCAGACCTTCGCCGAGCGTATCGACGCCCTGGTAGTGCACGGAGTTGACGACAGCGGCCTGGACGCCCAGGGCCGTGGCCAGCACGCCGTCCTTGGCGAGTTGCACGGCGTGAACGTGGTCGAACATGCTGTCGAAGGGCACGTCGTCCGGCGCATGGTGGTCGATCAGGTCGGGGCTGGTCGCCATGTCCCGCCGCAGCGTGCCGCCGAACGCGACATTGATCTCCTGGAAGCCGCGGCAGACCCCGAACACCGGCCGGCCCAGGTCGAGCATGGCCTGGATCAGGTCGGCGGTCATGGCGTCGCGTCCCGCGTCGAACGGCCCCGGGGCGTCGGCGACGTCCTGGCCGTAGAGGGCGGGGGCCAGGTTGGAGGGGCTGCCGGTCAGCATCAGGCCGTCCAGGCGGGCGGCGACGTCGGAGGCCTTCATCAGCTCCGGCATCGACGGGACCAGCAGGGCCGCGGCGTCGGCGTAGCGCATGGCCGAGGCGACATAGCGGTTCATCACCGCCTGGGCCGGCTCGATCCCGACCGTGCGAGTGCAGCAGATGATCCCGGCGACGGGTCGGCTCATCACTTGCCCCCTACGGACCGCTGCGCGGTCGTCTTCCCCCAGAGGGGGAAGAGCGCTCCGCCCCCTATGGGGGCGGACAGGCGGCGCAGCCGCCAGGTGGGGGCAAGGGCGTGAGCCACGGACATCAGCTCAACAACACCGCCGGCGAGCAGGCGTGCCAGCCCAGCCACACCGGCTCGCCCAGCTTGAAGTCCTCCTGGTCCCAGCGGGTCAGGTTCTGGCGGACGACCTTGATCCGCCGGCCGCTCTGGATCTCCACCTCGTAGACGCTCTGGCCGCCCAGATAGGCCTCGTGGCGGATCACCCCGGCCACGGCGTTCTGGCCCAGCGGGCAGTCGCCCATGTTGGGCGGGGCCGCGCCGTCGGGGCGCTTGTGCAGCTCGATCTTCTCGGGCCGCAGCGCCGCCCAGACCGTGCCGCCGCGCGCGCCGGTGACGCCGTGGTCCAGGAAGATGTCGCAGTCCAGGTCCGGCGACTTGACCACCGCGTGGCTGGGCTCGTCGACCGCCAGCACCCCCTCGAACAGGTTCACGCTGCCGATGAAGTCGGCCACGAAGCGGCTGTTGGGGAACTCGTAGAGGTCGCTGGGACCGGCCACCTGCTGCAGCACGCCGCGGTTCATCACCGCGCAGCGGCTGGCGAGCGCGAGCGCCTCGTCCTGGTCGTGGGTGACCATGATGAAGGTGATCCCCACCTTCTCCTGCAGGGTGCACAGCTCGGTGCGCATCTGGTCGCGCAGCTTGGCGTCCAGGGCCGACAGCGGCTCGTCCAGCAGCAGCACGCGGGGGCGCTTGACGAGCGCCCGGGCCAGGGCCACGCGCTGGCGCTGGCCGCCCGACAGCTGGTCGGGCTTGCGGCCCGCCAGGCCGTGCAGCTGGACCAGGTCCAGGGCCTCTTCCACGCGCCTGTCGCGCTCGGCCTTGCCGACCCGGTCGACGGTCAGGCCGTAGGCGACGTTGTCGGCCACGCTCATATGCGGAAACACCGCGTAGGACTGGAACACCATGTTCACCGGCCGCTTGTTGGGCGGCACGGTCGAGACGTCCTGGCCGTCGATCAGGATCCGGCCCTCGGTCGGCGTCTCGAAGCCCGCCAGCATCCGCAGCAGGGTGGTCTTGCCGCAGCCCGACGGGCCCAGCAGCGAGAAGAACTCGCCCTCCTGGATGCTGAGCGAGACATTGTCGACCGCCACCATCTTGCCGAAGCGCTTGGTGACGTTCTCGAAGGTGATGATGGGTTGGTTGGTCACCGGATGTCCCCCGACACACACATTCCGCTCATCCCGGCGAAAGCCGGGACCCAAGCAGAGCTTGGTGTTTCGTTCTGGATGCTTGCCTTCGCCTCGGCTTGGGTCCCGGCTTTCGCCGGGATGAACGGAGTTTGGAGAACGCTCATTTCACGTCCCCATGTCCAGCCGTCGCCGCCGGGTCGCCCTGCAGCTTCAGCGCCACGGCCGTCAGGATCACGGTCAGCACGATCAGGATCGTCGAGGCGGCGTTGACCTCGGGGGTCACCGAGAAGCGGACCATCGAATAGACCTTGACCGGGAAGGTCACGGTGTCCGGGCCGGCGGTGAAGAAGGTGATCACGAAGTCGTCCAGGCTGAGCGTGAAGGCCAGCAGGGCCCCGGCCACCAGCGAGGGGGCCATGTGCGGCAGGATCACGTCCTTGATCGTCCGCCACTCGCCGGCCCCCAGGTCGCGGGCGGCCTCCTCCATCTCGCGGTTGAAGCTGGCCATGCGGGCGCGGACCACCACCGCCACGAACGGGAACGAGAACGACACGTGGGCGATGGTGATGGCCCCCAGGTTCAGCGGCCAGGGCAGGCCCACGGGCCAGGGCATGACCTTGGCGAAGAACACCAGCATGGCCACGCCCATGCAGATCTCGGGCACCACGATCGGCAGGGCCAGGGCCCCGTCCAGCACGGTCTTGCCGGGGAAGCGGAAGCGCCACAGCACCAGGGCGACCATGGCCCCCAGCGCCACGCTGAGCACCGTGCACAGGCCCGCGATGGTCAGGCTGTTGGCGAAGGCCTCGATCAGCGAGGAGTCATTGAACGCCTTGTCGTAGTATTTGAGCGTGAAGCCCTTCCAGACGATGTTGCGCCGGCTGTCGTTGAAGCTGAAGGCCACCAGGGCGATCAGCGGCGCGTAGAGGAACACCCCCACGGCCGCCAGCCAGGCCTGCATCTGCCAGCGGCGGAGGTATTCGAGCGGGCCGGGGGGGGATTTGCGGAGCTTGGTCATTTCAAAGCTCCGCTCATCCCGGCGAAGGCCGGGACCCAAGCTGAGTTGGTTGTTTCGTTCCGGATGCTTGCCGCCGCCTCGGCTTGGGTCCCGGCCTTCGCCGGGATGAGCGGATAGAAGGAAAAGCTCACGCTTGCGCCCCCTTCTTCCCGCGTCCCAGCAGCGCCTGCACCGCGATGGCCACGAAGGTCAGGTACATCAGCAGGAACGACAGGGCCGCGCCGAACGGCCAGTCGTTGGCGCGCTTGAACTGGCGCTCGATGACGTTGGCGATCATCTGGCTGTCGGGCCCGCCCAGCAGGTCGGGGGTCAGATAGGCGCCGAGCGCCGGGATGAAGGTGATCAGCACGCCCGAGGCGATGCCGGGCAGGGCCAGGGGCACGACCACCTTGAACAGGGTGCGCATGTGGCCCGCCCCCAGGTCGAGGCTGGCCTCCAGCAGCGACTTGTCGAGGCGATCCAGCGCCGAATACAGCGGCAGCACCATGAACGGCAGGTGGACATAGACCAGGCCGACGATCACCGCGAAATTGGTGTGCATCATCTCCAGCGGCTGGAACGGCTGGAGCGGCATGAGCTTGGCGGCCAGGGTCCACCCCGCCTCCAGCCCCTTGTTGATGTAGCCCTCGTTCCTCAGCACGGCGATCAGGGCGTAGGTGCGGATCAGGAGGTTCGTCCAGAACGGCAGCATGATCAGCAGCAAGAGCCAGGTCTTGGCCTTCTGCGAAGCGAAGGTGATGGCCAGGGCGACCGGGAAGCCGATCACCAGGCACAGGCCCGTGGTCAAGGCCGCCACGCCGGCCGACTTCAGGAAGATCTTCAGGTACAGCGGCTCGATCGCCCGGGCGTAGTTCTTGAACGTGCCGGTGATGGCGATCTGGGTCAGGCCCTCGTTGTGGCCGAAGCTGTAGGCCCAGACGATGGCCAGCGGGATCAGGAAGAACAGCACCAGCCACACCAGCGGCGCGCTGAGCGCCGTGGCGAAGACGGCTTTCGCCTGTTTCCAGGACTGTTCCATCGACGGATTTCCTTTCCCAGATCCTCCCCCTCCGGGGGAGGTGGCCCGAAGGGCCGGAGGGGGCTTCGCGGCCTATGCCGAAAGGCCCCCTCAGTCGCTTCGCGACAGCTCCCCCAAAGGGGGAGCAGCGTCGTTCCGCCGCCCTAAGCCGCCCGCACCCGGGTGATGACTTCCTCGTACAGGCTGGCCTTCTCGGCCCCCTCGAAGGCGCCGTACTCGCACTTGGACATGATGTCGGCCGGCGGGAAGATCACCTTGTTGTCGCGATAGGCCGGCGGCATCAGCGCCTTGGCCGCGGCGTTGGGCGTCGGATAGAGGATCGTCTTGGAGATCTCGGCCCCGGCCTGGGCGTCCAGCAGGTAGTTGATGAACTTGTGGGCGTTGTCCGGCCTCGGCGCGCCCTTGGGGATGCACAGGGTGTCGGAATTGATCAGCGACCCCTCCTTGGGGATCACGAAATCGATGTCCGGATCGTCCTTCATCACCTGGGCGATGTCGCCGTTGTATTCCAGCACCAGGTCGACGTCGCCGGCCACCAGCATGTCCTGGCCGTTGTCGTCGTGGAACGCCTTCACATAGGGCTTCTGGCGGATCAGCATCTGCTCGATCTTGGTGACCAGGTCCGGCGGGATGTCGTTGACGCTGTGGCCCAGGTACTTGGCGGCCAGGCGCACCAGGTCGGCGCTTTCCGACAGCAGGGCGATGCGGCCGTTGTACTCGGCGCTGTCGAACAGGTACTTCCAGCTGTCGGGCACGCCCTTCACCTTGGACTTGCGATAGCCGATGCCCAGCACCAGCCAGGTATAGGGCATCGAGAACCGGCGGCCGGGGTCGTAGTCGGGGTTCACGAAGGCCGGGTCGACGTTCTTGAAGTTGGGGATCTTGCCGTGGTCCAGGGTCTCCAGCATGCCGGCCTGGCTCATGCGGGTGACGAACTCGTTGGACGGCACGATCACGTCATAGCCGGCGTTGCCGGCCTTCAGCTTGGCGAACAGCTCGTCATTGGTGGCGAACAGGCTCATATTGACGTCGACGCCGGTGGCCTTCTTGAAGTCGCCCAGCGTCGTCTCGCCGATATAGGTGTCCCAGTTGTAGAAGTTCAGCTTGGGCTCTTCGCCGTTGGCCGACTTGGCCGCCTCGCCCTGGGGCTTCTGGCCGCAGGCGGTGAAGCTGATGCCGATGGCCGCGGCGCCCATGGCCGTCAGCAGCGAGCGGCGGGTGCCCAAAACTCGCCCGGAAGGAATGCGGTTGGTGCTCATGGCCTTGTCTCCCCTTGAATTCGTCCGATGCCCATATCGCCCCCCTCCCCCTTGATGGGGGAGGGGCGGGGGTGGGGGTGACAGCGGCCGTGCAGCTGAACCACCGTATCACCCCCATCCCCGGCCCTTCCCCCATCAAAGGGGGAAGGGAGATCACGCTTCCACTCCAACTCAACTTTACAGCGCCCCGCCCTCAGGCGTTGCGCAGATACCAGTCATAATCCAGCGCCGTGACCACCTCGGCGAAGCGCGCCTGCTCGGTGCGCTTGACCGAGGCGAACATCTCCACGAACCGCTCGCCCAGATAGTCGCGCAGCACGTCGGAGGCCTCGAACGTGTTTACCGAAGCATACCAGTCGGTAGGCAGGCGGACCTTCTCCTTGGCCGCCGCGGCGTAGCCGTCGCCGACCACCGCCGGGCCCGGATCGATCTTGTGGGTGATGCCATGGTGGGCGCAGGCCAGCAGCACCGCCAGCACCAGGTACGGATTGGCGTCGGCCCCGGCCACGCGGTGCTCCACATGCCGGGTCGGCGGCGGGCCGGCCGGCACGCGCAGGCTGACCGTACGGTTGTTGACGCCCCAGGTCGCGGCCACCGGCGCATAGCTGTTGGCCTTGAAGCGGCGATAGCTGTTGGCGTTGGGGGCCAGGATCGCCATGCAGTCGGCCATCAGCGCCTTCATGCCGCCGATCGCGTGCTTGAGCAGCGCCGAGCCTTCCGGATCCTCGGCGGCGCAGAGGTTGTTGCCCTCGGCGTCGTTGAAGCTGACATGGACGTGGAAGCCGTTGCCGGCCCGGTCGGCCCAGGGCTTGGCCATGAAGGTGGCCTCGCAGCCGTGGCGCAGCGCCACGCCCTTGGCCGCCCGCTTGTAGCGCAGGGCGTCGTCGGCCGCCTCCAGGGCGTCGGGCTTGTGCTTGAGGGTCAGCTCGACCTGACTGGGGGCGAACTCCGAGATCGCCCCCTCCAGCGGCACGCCCAGCACGTCGCAGACGTCCCACAGCTCGCGCAGGAACGGCGAGATCGCCTCCAGCTCGGGCAGGCCGTAGACCTGGATGCCCTGCGGCCGCTCGCCGGTCTGCAGCGACCGGGCCGGCAGCAGCTCGCCGCCGGGGCCGCGATGCTGGTCGACCAGGTAGTATTCCAACTCGCAGGCGGCGACCGGCGTCAGGCCGTCGGCGGCGAAGCGGTCCAGCACGCGCCTCAGCACGTGGCGCGGGTCCAGGTCGTTGGGCGCGCCGTCCAGCTCGTACAGCGACAGCATGACCTGGGCCATGTCGGGACCCAGCCACGGCGCCAGGGTCAGGGTCCCCGGCACGGGCCGCGCCCGGCGGTCGGCGTCGCCGTCCTCCCAGACCAGGCCCGTGTCCTCGCAGTCGGCGCCTTGCGTGTCGACCACCAGGATCGAGCCGGGCAGGAAGCGGCCATAGTCGTAGATCGCCTGCAGCTCGTGGACTCGCAGCCGCTTGCCGCGCGGCACGCCGGTCATGCTGGTGAAGAACACGTCGACGTACTTCACCTGCGGATGGGCGGCGAGAAAGTCGCGGCACTCCTGCGGATCGGCGACCGCGCTCACGCCCCCTCTCCCATGGGGAGAGGGAGGGGCCCGCGCGAAGCGTGGGAGGGTGAGGGGGTGGTGAGCCGGACGGCGCGCCGGCATGGCGCATCGCGCAATCGGCGAGGGTGTAACCCCTCACCCTCCCACCGCTGCGCGGCGGGCCCCTCCCTCACCCTCTGGGAGAGGGTGTCGAAACGCGAAACGCTCATGCTGCTATCCCCTCCAGCGCCCCGGCGAACCCGTCCACCGCGGCGACCAGCCGGTCGACGGCGGCGTCCTCGGTGACCGGCGACACCAGCATCATGGTGTGGAAGGGCGCGATCATCACCCCTCGGTTGATCAGCCACAGATGAAGCGCGTGCAGCAGCTGGGCGTCCAGCGCCTCGCGCATGGCGGCGGCGTTTTTCGGCGGGGAGGGAGCGAACACCAGCTCGACCCGCGCCCCGACATGGACCACCGACCACGGCAGGCCGCGTCGTGCGATCACGCCGCGCAGGCCGGTCATCAGCCGCTCGGCCCCGGCCAGCATCCGCGCATAGGCCGCGTCGGTCATCACCTCCGACAGCATCGCCCGCATGGCGGCGATGGCCAGGGCGTTGCCGGACAGGGTGGTGCCGATCCCCGACTGGCCGGGCCCGACCCGGGCGGCGGCGGCGTCCATCCGCTCGGAGAGTTCGGCGCTGACGCCCCAGACCGCGGCCGGCACGCCGCCGGCGATGGCCTTGCCGATCACCAGCATGTCGGGCGCCAAGCCCTGGGCGTGGGCGTAGCCGCCGGGGGCGGTCGAGATCGTGTGGGTCTCGTCGATGATCAGCAGCGTCCCTGCCCGGCGGGTCAGGTCGCGCAAGCTCTCCAGGAACCCCGGCTGCGGCAGGATCATCCCGCAATTGGTCATGGCCGGTTCGGCCAGCACGGCGGCGACGTCGCCGGGCGCCAGGGCGGCGGCCAGGGCCTCGGGATCGTTGAAGGGCACGACGCGGGTGGTGGCCGTCAGGTCGTGGACCTGGCCCAGCAGGCCGGGCTTCATGGCCGGCGCGCCATTTTTCAGCGTCACGAACGCGTCGTCGACCATGCCGTGGTAGCAGCCGTCGAACACCAGGATGACCGGGCGCTCGGTCACCGCCCGCGCCCAGCGGATGGCGGCGCGGTTGGCGTCGCTGGCCGTGGTCGCCATCTGCCACAGCGGCAGGCCGAAGCGCTCGGCCAGCAGCCGGCCGACGATCACCGCCGAAGCGGTGGGCAGCATGAAGCCGGTCCCGCGCCGGGCCTGGTCGGCGACGGCGCGCGCCACCGCCTCCTGACCGTGGCCGAACATGGCGGGCGTGTCGGCCAGGCAGAAGTCGTCATAGAGCCGGCCGTCGACGTCGGTGACCTGGGCCCCCACGCCCTGGGCCGCGAACACCGGGCAGGGGCTGGCCCAGTCGGTCATCCAGTGCATCGGCGCCCCGCCCCGCCAGACTTCGGCCGCCTGCCGCGACAGGGCCAGCGCGCGCAGGTGCTCGGCGACGAAGCGGTCGGCTTCGGCGTGGATCAGGTCGGCGAGGGTGGGGGCGGCGGGGGCGGGGGTCACCACAGCGCGCCCTCCCTAACCGTCGTCATCCTGGGCCTTGTGCCCGGGACCCCTGGTTCAGCTTGCACGTGAAGCGCTTTGGCGCGCTGGCGCGCCACCCTTCCGCACTTGCGGCGGATAGAGGGGTCCCGGGCACAAGGCCCGGGATGACGGCTGGAAAGGGAATGAGCTGCGCTCATGCCACCCCGCCAAAGCACAGGTACTTGGTCTCCAGATACTCGTCCAAGCCCTCGGAAGACCCCTCGCGGCCCAGGCCGGAATCCTTGACCCCGCCGAACGGCGCCACCTCGGTGGAGATGAGGCCCTCGTTGATCCCGACCATCCCCGCCTCGATGGCCTCGGCCACCCGCCAGCAACGCCCGACGTCGCGGCTGTAGAAGTAGGAGGCCAGGCCGAACGGCGTGGCGTTGGCCAGGTCGATGGCGTCCTGCTCGGTGTCGAACATCACGATCGGCGCGACGGGACCGAAGATCTCCTCCTGGAACAGCCGCATGTCCGGCGTGGCGCCGACCAGCACCGTCGGCTGCCAGAACAGGCCGCCCAGCTTATGGCGCGCCCCGCCGACCGTGACCGTCGCGCCCTGCTCGACGGCTTCGCGCACCAGGCTCTCGACCTTGGCGATCGCCTTGTCGTTGATCAGCGGACCTATGGTCACGCCTTCGCCCGTGCCCGGCCCGACCTTCATGGCCGCGACCTTTTCCGTCAGCCGGGCCACGAAGGCGTCGTGGATGCCCGACTGCACCAGCAGCCGGTTGGCGCAGACGCAGGTCTGGCCGGTGTTGCGGTACTTGCTGGCGATCGCCCCGTCGACGGCGGCCTCCAGGTCGGCGTCGTCGAAGACGATGAACGGCGCGTTGCCGCCCAGCTCCAGGCTGAGCTTCTTCATGGTGCCGGCGCACTGGGCGTAGAGGGTCTTGCCCACCGGGGTCGAGCCGGTGAACGACAGCTTGCGCACCCTCGTGTCGTCGCACAGGGCCTTGCCGATGCCGGCGCTGTCCTTGCCGGTGACGACGTTCAGCACCCCGGCCGGCACGCCCGCCTCGACCGCCAGCCGGGCGATGGCCAGGGCGCACAGCGGCGTCTCGGCCGCTGGCTTGACCACCACGGTGCAGCCGCTGGCCAGGGCCGGCCCGACCTTGCGGGTGATCATGGCGATCGGGAAGTTCCACGGCGCGATGGCCGCGCAGACCCCGACCGGCTGCTTGATCGACACCAGGCGCTTCCCGGGCAGGGGGCTGGGGATGGCGTGGCCGTAGGCCCGCTTGGCCTCCTCGGCGAACCAGTCGATGAACGCCGCGCCGTAGGCGACCTCGCCCCGCGACTCGGCCAGCGGCTTGCCCTGCTCGGCGGTCATCAGCCGGGCCAGGGCCTCGGCGTGCAGCAGCATCAGGTCGGACCACTTGCGCAGGATCGCCCCGCGGTCCTTGGCGGTGCGCGCGGCCCAGGCGGGGAAGGCGCGGTGGGCTGCCTCGATGGCGACCTTGGTCTCGGACGCCCCCAGGTCGGCGACCGCCGCGATCACCGCGCCGTCGGCGGGATTGCGCACCTCGAAGGTGGTCTCGCTCTCGATCCACAGGCCGTCGATGAAGGCGGCGGTTTCGACAAGTTCCAGGGTCATGATGGGCTACCTCAGCGTCACGGACACCGACTTCAGGTCGGCGTACTTGTGCAACGCGTGAAGGCTGCGGTCGCGACCGAAGCCCGACTGCTTGAAGCCCCCGAACGGCATGGTGATGTCGCAGGCGTCCCAGCCGTTGATCCAGACCAGCCCCGCCTTCAGCCGCCGGGCGCAGGTCAGGGCGCGGTTGATGTCCGACGTCCACAGGCCGGCGGCCAGGCCGTAGACGGTGTCGTTGGCCAGGCGGATGGCCTCGTCGTCGGCCTTGAAGGTCTGCACCCCCAGCACCGGGCCGAACACCTCCTCGCGGGCCAGGGTGTGGTCGGGCTCCAGCCGGTCGAAGATGGTGGGCTCGACATAGAAGCCGCCGGTCTCCTTGCGCACCCGCGACCCGCCCAGCAGGCGGCGCGCGCCCTGGCTGTCGGCGGTGGCGATATAGTCCAGGGCGGTGTTCATCTGCCGCTCGCTGACCATGGCCCCGAAGCTGGTCTCCGGGTCCAGCGGGTCGCCCGGGACCAGGGTCCTGGCCACCGCGATCACCTTTTCGAGGAAGGCGTCCTTGATCGAGTCCTGGACCAGCAGGCGCGAGGCCGCGGTGCAGACCTCGCCCTGGTTGTAGAACACGCCCCAGGCGGCGGCCGAGGCGGCGGCGTCCAGGTCGGGGCAGTCGGCGAACACGATCTGGGGCGACTTGCCGCCCAGCTCCAGCGACACCCGCTTGAGGTTCGAGCGGGCCGAATAGTCCATCAGCCGCCGGCCGACCGGACCCGAGCCGGTGAAGGCGATCATGTCGACGTCCATCGACAGGGCCAGGGCCTCGCCCGCCACGCCGCCCAGGCCGGGGACGACGTTCAGCACCCCTGGCGGGAGCCCGGCTTCGAGGGCCAGCTCGCCCAGCTTCAGGGCGGTCAGCGGCGACTGTTCGGCGGGCTTGAGGACGACGGAATTGCCCATGGCCAGGGCCGGGGCCACCTTCCACATCGCCATGTGCAGCGGGAAGTTCCACGGCACGATCGCGCCGATCACCCCCAGCGGCTCGTGCACGGCCCAGCTCAGCCGGTCGACCGGCGCGGCGCCGACCTCGCCATAGATCTTGTCCAGGGCCTCGGCGTACCAGCGGGTGGTGCCGATCGCCAAGGGGATGTCGACGGCCCGGGCGTCGCGGATCGGCTTGCCGGTGTCCAGGCTCTCCAGCAGGGCCAGGTCCTCGGCGTCGCGTTCCATCAGCTCGGCCAGCTTGAACAGCACCGCCTTCTTGGCGCGCGGGCCCTGGTCGCGCCAGCGGCCGTCCTCGAAGGCGGCGCGGGCGCCGGCCACGGCGCGGTCGACGTCCTCGGCCTGGCAGGCGGCGACCTGGTTCAGCACCGTGCCGTCGCGCGGCGAGACGTTGTGGAAGGTCAGGCCCGAGACGGCCTCGACCAGCGCGCCGTCGATCACCGCCCGGCCGGGCAGCGCCAGGGTCTTGAGGGCGTCGATCGGGCTGGCGGCGGTCACGGAAGATCTCGCGGTGAATTGTGATCACAGTTTGCGTCGGATGGCCGACTGTCAAGGTCGGTGAAGACGCGATGCGCGCCGCGCCCAAACGATGGGCGCCCTGGACGCGATCGGTGACAGGCGCATGCGCCTGTCACCAACCTCGCTGCGGCCCTCACCGTCCCGCCTCCACCGCCGCGCGCATCTTGTCCATGCCCTCGGCCAGGTCGGCCGCGACGGCGCGGCGGGCGCCCTCGGCGTCGTGGGCCTTCAGGGCCTCCATGGCCTCGGCGTGGCGGTCGGCCACCAGGCCGTCGGCGCCGACCCGGCCGAACACCACCCGCATGAACGGCCCGATCTGCAGCCACAGTCCGCCGGCCATGGCCAGCAGCACCTCGGCCCCGGCCCGCGCGTACAGGGCGAAGTGGAAGGCGTGGTTGGCGGTCATGTAGGCGTCGACGTCGCCCAGCTTCAGGGCGTCGTCGACGGCGGCGTCCAGCTCGCGCAGGCGTTTGAGCAGGGCCGCGTCGGCGTGGGGCGCGGCGCGGGCGGCCAGCTCGGGCTCGATCCACAGCCGGGCCTGGGACAGCTGGTCCAGACGGTTGGCGGTCAGGGACGGCACGCTCAGCCGCTTGTTGGCCGGATTGATTTCGAGCGCTCGCTCGGCTGACAGCCGCCGCACGGCGTCGCGCACCGGCATCGGCGACACCCCCAGCTCGGCCGCCAGGCTGCGCAAGCTGACCCCGACCCCCGGCGCGATGCGGCCGGTGATCAGGGCCTGGCGGATGGCCTCATAGACCTGGTCGTGCACGGCCAGGCTGTCGGCGAGGGGTTTGCGGGTGTGCGTGCTCATGCCCCTCCCTCCTCTCAAATCCGCTCATCCCGGCGAAAGCCGGGACCCAAGCTGCCTATCCGAAAAGCGCGTCGCGCGATCGATCGTCCGCGTTCCCGGGCCGGACTCGGCTTGGGTCCCGGCTTTCGCCGGGATGAGCGGAGGTTGGGGGTTGCGCTAACGCACACAACTGCGATCACAATGCACGCGTCAGCCCAGAACGCCAGGGCCGGAGACTTCCCCATGACCGATTTCGGCTCTCAGGCCGCGACCAACGACCTCGACGCCTTCTGGATGCCGTTCACGCCCAACCGGCGGTTCAAGGCCAATCCCCGGATGCTGGCCCGGGCCGAGGGCATGCACTACGCCACGCCCGACGGCCGCCAGGTGCTGGACGCCACCTCGGGCCTGTGGTGCGTCAACGCCGGCCACAACCGGCCCAAGATCGTCGAGGCCATCCGCCGCCAAGCCGGCGAGATGGACTTCGCCCCCAGCTTCAACATGGGTCACCCGGCGGCCTTCGCCTTCGCCAGCCGCATCGCCCAGATCACGCCCAAGGGCCTGGACCGGATCTTCTTCACCGGTTCGGGCTCGGAATCGGTCGACACCGCCCTGAAGATCGCCCTGGCCTATCACCGGGCCCGGGGCAAGGGGACCAAGACCCGGCTGATCGGCCGCGAGCGCGGCTATCACGGCGTCGGCTTCGGCGGGATCTCGGTGGGCGGCATCCCCAGGAACCGGATGTATTTCGGCTCGCTGCTGACCGGCGTCGACCACCTGCCCCATACCCACGGCGTGGCCGGCAACCTGTTCAGCCAGGGCCAGCCGAAGAACGGCGCCGAGCTGGCCGACGCCCTGGAGGCCATCGTCGCCCTGCATGACGCGTCCACCATCGCCGCGGTGATCGTCGAGCCCGTGGCCGGCTCGACCGGCGTGCTGGTGCCGCCGGAGGGCTACCTGCAGCGCCTGCGGGCGATCTGCGACCGCCACGACATCCTGCTGATCTTCGACGAGGTGATCACCGGCTTCGGCCGGGTCGGCGCGGCCTTCGCGGCCGAGCGGTTCGGGGTGGTCCCGGACATGATCTGCATGGCCAAGGGCCTGACCAACGCCGCCGTCCCGGCCGGGGCGGTGGCGGCCTCCGAGACGATCTACCAGGCGATGATGGACGGCGCCGACGCCCCGATCGAGCTGTTCCACGGCTACACCTACGGCGCCCACCCCCTGGCCTGCGCGGCGGGCCTGGCGACGCTGGAGGTCTACCAGGAGGAGGGGCTGTTCGCCCGGGCGCTGGAGCTGGAGCCCTACTGGCGCGCGGCGGTGCATGCGCTGAAGGACGCCCGCCACGTGGTCGACATCCGCGACTTCGGCCTGATCGCGGGGATCGAGCTGGAGCCGAGGCCCGGCGCGCCCACCGCCCGGGCGATGGCGGCGTTCGAGGCGGCCTTCGACCAGGGCCTGCTGATCCGGGTGACCGGCGACATCATCGCCCTGTCGCCGCCGCTGATCATTGACCGCGGCCAGGTGGACCAGGTGGTGGAGACGATCCGGAGGGTGCTGGGCGGGGTGGACTGAGCCCTGGGGGCCGTTGACATCCCCGGCCCCCCGTCCTCCCATCCGGCCATGACCACCGCCACCACCGAGCCCTCCGGCAGCGTCGCCACAGCCCTGGCCAACGGCTGGCGGCTGCTGGACCTGGATCCGCGGCAGGCGGTGGAGCAGGCCATGGCCATCCTCGAGGCCGTGCCCCGCCACGCCGAGGCCACCCTGATCCTGGCCGCGGGCCTGCGGCTGTCGGGCGACGTCGCCCAGGCCCTGCGGGTGGTCGAGCCGCTGTCGCGGGCCTTCGCCCAGGCGCCGCCGATCCAGCTGGAGCACGGCCGGATCCTGGCCGCCGCCGGCCACACCCAGGCGGCCGTCGCCGCGTTCAAGCGAGCCGTCGCCGCCGATCCCGACCTGGCCGAGGCCTGGCGCGGCCTGGCCGAGGCGCTGGAGCTGCTGGGCGACGAGGCCGGGGCCCAGGCCGCCCGGGCCCGGCAGATCAAGGGCGGAGTCCGCGACCCGGTGCTGATGACCGCCGCCGCGGCGCTGGTCGACGGCGAGCCGGGCCGGGCGGAAAAGGTGCTGCGCGAGCTGATGGCCGTCCGCCCCGCCGAGCCGGCGGCGATCCGCATGCTGGCCGAGGCCGTGGCCCGGCAGGGCCGCGAGGAGGAGGCCGAGGCCCTGCTGCAGGACTGCCTGAAGCTGGCCCCCGCCTTCACCGGCGCCCGCTACAACCTGGCCACCCTGCACTACCGCCTGGGGCGGTCGACGGAGGCCCTGGCCCAGCTGGACCGGTTGCTGGCCGACGAGCCGCGCCATCCAGGCTACCTGAACCTGAAGGCCGCCTGCCTGGCGCGGATCGGCGAATATGCCGGGGCCATCGCCCTCTACGAGGACGTGCTGGCCCGCCATCCCCAGCAGCCCAAGGGCTGGATGAGCTATGGCCATGCGCTGAAGACCGTGGGCCGCTCGGCCGACTGCGCGGCCGCCTATCGCAAGGCCGTCGACCAGGCCCCGTCGCTGGGCGAGGCCTGGTGGAGCCTGGCCAACATGAAGACCTACCGCTTCGACGCGGCCGACCTGGCGGCGATGGAGGCCCAGCTGGCGCGGAGCGACCTGGACGACGACGACCGCCTGCACCTGCACTACGCCCTGGGCAAGGCCCACGAGGACGCCGGCCGCTACGCCGAATCGTTCGCCTGCTACGCCCGCGGCGCGGCCCTGCGGCGGACCCAGGTTCCGTACGATCCGGCCGTGATGACCCGGCACGTGGCGCGCAGCAAGGCGGTGCTGACGGCGCCGCTGTTCGCGTCGCGGGCCGGGCAGGGCTGCCCCGCGCCGGACCCGATCTTCGTCCTGGGCCTGCCGCGCGCCGGCTCGACCCTGGTCGAGCAGATCCTGGCCAGCCATTCGGCGGTGGAGGGCACGATGGAGCTTCCCGACGTCACCTCGATGGCCCGGCGGCTAAAGGACGAGTCGCCCTATCCCGAGGTCCTGGCCACCCTGGACGCCGACGCCCTGAAGGCCCTGGGCGAGGAGTTCCTCGAACGCACCCGGGTGCAGCGCAAGACCGACCGGCCGCTGTTCATCGACAAGATGCCCAACAACTGGGCCCATGTCGGGCTGATCGCCCTGATGCTGCCGAACGCCAAGATCATCGACGCGCGCCGCCACCCGCTGGGCTGCTGCTTCTCGGGCTTCAAGCAGCACTTCGCCCGCGGCCAGAACTTCAGCTACGGCCTGGAGGACATCGGCCGCTACTACGCCGACTATGTGGAGCTGATGGCCCATGTCGACGCCGTGCTGCCGGGGCGCGTGCACCGGGTGATCTACGAATCGATGATCGAGGATCCGGAGCGGGAGATCCGCGCCCTGCTGGCCTATTGCGGCCTGCCGTTCGAAGAATCGTGCCTGAATTTCCACGAAAACGACCGCGCCGTGCGCACCGCAAGCTCTGAACAGGTGCGTCGTCCCATCTTCAAGGATGGGGTCGAGCATTGGCAGAATTACGAATCATGGCTGGGCCCCCTGAAGACCGCCCTGGGACCGGTTCTATCCAGTTATCCCGCCGCGCCTGAATTTTGATCAGCCGCACAGAACCCTGCCATTTCTGCAACAGTCGGCCGAATTGACGCGCGTTTGAATTTTACATCTTGCGGGCTCAAATCAGCCAGAAGAGCATCGTTCTCCGAACAGTTCGGGGAGCCGATATGACGTCCACCAAGCGTAACAAGACCGCCCCTTCGAAAGGCGGCCTGCTGACCTCCGCGCTTCTGGCCTCGACCATGCTGACGGCGGCCGCCGCGCAGGCCCAGGACCAGACTGCTCCCCAGGGCGCGGTCGCCCTGGACGAGGTGGTGGTCACCGCGCAGAAGCGTTCGGAAAACCTGCAGGACGTGCCGGTCAGCATCCAGGCGCTGGGCGAGGCCAAGCTGGAGCAGCTGCAGGTCGCGGCCTTCACCGACTATGTGAAATACCTGCCCAGCGTGTCGTTCCAGACCTCGTCGCCGGGCTTCTCCAACGTCTATTTCCGCGGCGTGGCCAGCGGCGGCGACGGCAACCACTCCGGCTCGCTGCCCAGCGTCGGCGTCTATCTGGACGAGCAGCCCGTCACCACCATCCAGGGCGCGCTGGACATCCACATCTACGACATCGCCCGGGTCGAGGCCCTGTCGGGGCCGCAGGGCACGCTGTACGGCGCCAGCTCCCAGGCCGGCACGCTGCGCATCATCACCAACAAGCCCAGCACCGCCGGCTTCAGCGCCGCCTACGACCTGGAGGCCAACACCATCGCCCACGGCGACCAGGGCTACACGGCCGAGGGCTTCGTCAACCAGCCGCTCAGCGACAAGGTCGCCGTGCGCCTGGTCGGCTGGGCCGAGCACCAGGGCGGCTATATCGACAATGTCGCCGGCTCGCGCACCTATCCCACCTCGGGGATCACGGTCAGCAACGCCGACCGGGTCAAGAAGGACTATAACGACGTCGACCTCTATGGCGGCCGGGCGGCGATGAAGATCGAGGCCGGCGACAACTGGGTGATCACGCCCCAGGTGATGGGCCAGATCGAGAAGGTCGGCGGGGTGTTTTCCGAGGACCGCAGCCTGGGGGCCCTGAAGGTGGCCCACTACTACCCGGAAAACTCCAAGGACAAGTGGTGGCAGGCGGCCATGACCGTCGAGGGCAAGATCAGCAACCTCGACGTCACCTATGCCGGCTCGTACCTGGACCGCGACGTCGACACCCGCCAGGACTACACCGACTACTCGTTCTTCTACGACACCCTGGCCGGCTACGGCGCCTACTGGACCGACGACGCCGGCAACCCGGTCGACCCGTCGCAGTACATCATCGGCCATGACGCCTATATGAAGCTCAGCCACGAGCTGCGCGTCTCGACCCCGCAGGAGTACCGCTTCCGCGTCGTCGGCGGCCTGTTCTACCAGCGCCAGACCCACGGCATCCATCAGGACTACCGCATCGACGACATCGGCGATTCGATCTCGGTGCCGGGCCATCCGGGCACGATCTGGCTGACCGAGCAGAAGCGTGTCGACCGCGACAGCGCCGCGTTCGGCGAGGCGGCGTTCGACATCACCGACAAGCTGACCCTGACCGGCGGCGTCCGCTTCTTCAAGTCGGACAACAGCCTCAAGGGCTTCTACGGCTACGGGGCCGGCTACGGCTCGACCGGGGAGAAGGCGTGCTTCACCGGTCCCGAGATCGAGGGCTCGCCGTGCACCAACCTCGACAAGCGGGTCAAGGAGAACGGCAACAGCAAGAAGATCAACCTCACCTACAAGATCGACCCCGACAAGCTGGTCTATATCACCTATTCCGAGGGCTTCCGGCCGGGCGGCATCAACCGTCGCGGCACCCTGCCGCCGTATCACTCCGACTTCCTGAAGAACTACGAGTTCGGCTGGAAGACCAGCTGGGCCGAAAACCGCTTCCGCTGGAACGGCGCGGTGTTCCACGAGACCTGGGACAATTTCCAGTTCTCGATCGTCGGGGCCAACGGCCTGACCGAGATCAAGAACGCCGTCTCGGCCGAGATCAACGGCGCCGAGACCGACTTCAGCTTCGCGATCAAGCACGGCCTGACCCTGAACGGCGCGGCGACCTATATCGACGCCAAGCTGAAGGGGACCTATTGCGGCAAGGTCGACCCGGCCACCGGCCAGCCGATCACCAACTGCCCGGTCGACCTGGACAACTATCCCGAGCGCGCCCCGGACGGCCAGCGCCTGCCGGTGACGCCCAAGTTCAAGGCCAATCTGAACGCCCGCTACGAGTTCGACCTGGCGGGCTACGACGCCTTCGTCCAGGGCGGGATCGTCGGCCAGACCGACGCCTGGGCCGACCTGCGCACCTTCGCTCGCGAGGTGCTGGGCAAGCAGGCCGGCTACATCACCACCGACCTGTCGGCGGGGATCGGCCGCGACAGCTGGACCTTCTCGGCCTATGTCGTGAACCTCAACGACAGCCGGGCCAGCCTGACCCGCAGCACCGAATGCGTCGAGGCCGTCTGCGGCGCCGAGGTCTATTCCGTGCCGCTGCAGCCACGCACCATCGGGGTGAAGTTCGGGCAGAAGTTCTAGGTCATTCTCCGCATCCGCTCACCCCGGCGAAAGCCGGGGCCCAAGCGGGATCGGCGGTCCCGTCCAGGACCGAACCGCCAGCTCGGCTTGGGTCCCGGCTTTCGCCGGGATGAGCGGTGTTTAGAGGCCATGGACCAACGCTCCGCCCCATGAAAGCCTGACCGCATGACAGAGACCCCGCAGAAGGTCCCGATCCTCAAGGTCACGACCCCCCACGGGCCTTCCACAAGGGCGCTGGGCTTCTGGATGTGCACGGCCCTGGTGGTCGGCAACATGATCGGCTCGGGGGTGTTCATGCTGCCCGCGTCCCTGGCCCCCTACGGCTGGAACGCGGTGTTCGGCTGGCTGCTGACCATCGGCGGGGCCCTGTGCCTGGCGGTGGTGTTCGCCGGCCTGGCGCGCGAGTTTCCCAAGGCCGGCGGGCCCTACGCCTACACGCAGGAGGCGTTCGGGCCCCTGGTCGGGTTCATGGTGGCCTGGAGCTACTGGATCTCGCTGTGGGTCGGCAACGCCGCCATCGCCACCGGGGCGGTCAGCTATCTGTCGGCGATCTTCCCGGCCATTGCCCAAGTTCCGGGGATGCACCTGCTGGTGACCCTGGGCGCGGTCTGGCTGCTGGTCGGGGTCAATATCGCCGGCGCCCGCCTGGCCGGCGGGGTGCAGGTGGCGACCACGGTGCTGAAGCTGCTGCCGCTGGCGGCGGTAGCCGGCCTGGCCTTCTGGGTGATCGGCCGCGACGGCGGGGCGACCCTGACGCCGTTCCGCCCCGCCGACATCCATCCGGGCGCGATCACCGCCGCCGGAGCCCTGACGCTGTGGGCGCTGCTGGGGCTGGAATCGGCGACGGTGCCGGCCGGCAAGGTGGTCGACCCGGTCCGCACCATCCCCCGCGCCACCCTGACAGGCACGGTGTTCACCGGCCTGATCTACCTGCTGGTCTGCTCGGCCGTGGTGCTGCTGACCCCGGCCGACGCGCTGAAGGTCTCCAACGCCCCGCTGGCCGACTTCGTCAGCCTCCACTGGGGCGGCGACGCCGGCAAGGTCCTGGCCCTGTTCGCGGCGATCAGCGCCTTCGGCGCCCTGAACGGCTGGGTGCTGCTGCAGGGCGAGATGCCCTACGCCATGGCCAAGGGCGGGGTGTTTCCAGCCTTCCTGGCCAAGGAGTCGGCCCGCGGCGCGCCGGTCCGCGCCCACCTGCTGTCGGCCGGCTTCCTGACCGTCCTGGTGCTGATGAACTACGCCAAGTCGATGGCCGACCTGTTCACCTTCATCGCCCTCGTGGCGACCACCGCCTCGCTGTTCGCCTACCTGGCCTGCGCCCTGGCGGCGCTGAAGCTGCAGGCCACGCGGCGCATCGCCCCGACCCTGGGCCTGACGCTGATCGCGCTGCTGGCCGGCGTCTATTCGGTCTGGACCCTCGTCGGGGCGGGCGGCCAGGCGGTGCTGCTGGGCCTCGGCCTGCTGGCCATCGGCGCGCCGTTCTACTGGCTGACGCGGGGCAAGGGCCACAACTCCGCTCATCCCGACGAAAGTCGGGACCCAAGCTGAGCTTGCGGCGTCGCGCGGAGATCAACAGGCCAACGCCGCTTGGGTCCCGGCTTTCGCCGGGATGAGCGGACAAGGGAGATATTCATCGCATGATCCTCCGCACCGCCGTCCTGGCCATCACCCTGACGCTCGCGCCGCTCGCCACACAGGCCGCCCCCGTCTACGTCCACGCCGGCAAGCTGGTCGACACCCTGCAGGGCAAGGTCCTGACCGACCAGATGATCACCCTCGACGGCGAGCGCATCGTCGCGGTCGGGCCGTGGACGGCCGCCCCCACCGACGGCAAGGTCATCGACTGGTCGGGGCGCATGGTGCTGCCGGGCCTGATCGACATGCACACCCACCTCTGCGACCAGGAGCAGACCGAGAACATCGCCGAGCCGCTGCTGACCACCGCCGCCTACCAGGCCTATGTCGGCGCCGCCCACGCCCGCGCGACCCTGGAGGCCGGCTTCACCAGCGTGCGCGACGTCGGGACCTGGCGGGCGTTCGGCGACGTGGCCCTGCGCGACGCGATCAACGCCGGCCTGGTCCCCGGCCCGCGGATGTCGGTGGCCGGGGCCTACATCACCATCCCCGGCGGGGGCGGCGAGATCACCGGGATCGCGGCCGACGTCAAGCTGCCCGACGAGATGCGGGCGGGCGTGGTCCAGGACGCCGCCGACGCCCACCGCAAGGCGGCCAGCATCCTGGCCCACCACGCCGACTTCCTGAAGCTGATCGCCACCGGCGCGGTCCTGACGGTCGGCACCGAGCCGGGCGCCCAGGAGCTGACCGAGGACGAGATGCGGGCCGCCGTCGAGGAAGCCGCCCGGCGCGGGACCTACGCCACCGCCCACGCCCACGGCGCCGAGGGCATGAAATCGGCCATGCGGGCCGGCGTCCGCTCGATCGAGCACGGCTCGCTGATGGACGACGAGGCCATCGCCATGATGAAGGCCAAGGGCGTGTTCCTGGTGGCCGACATCTATGACGGCGACTGGATCGACGCCTACGGCAAGGCCCACGGCTGGCCGGCCGAGACCCTGCGCAAGAACCTGGAGACCACCGAGGCCCAGCGCCAGGGCTTCCGCAAGGCGGTCAAGGCGGGCGTCAGGATCGCCTACGGCACCGACGCCGGGGTCTATCCCCACGGCCTCAACGCCCGGCAGATGACCTACATGGTCCGCTACGGCATGACCCCGATGCAGGCCATCCAGTCGGCGACCACCGTGGCGGCCGAGCTGATGGGCAAGACCGACGTCGGCGCGGTCGCCCCGGGCCGCTATGCCGACCTGATCGCCGTGGACGGCGACGCCCTGGCCGACGTCTCGGTGCTGGAGCACGTGGCGGCGGTGATGAAGGGCGGGGTGGTGGTGAAGTGAGGGCCTTCTCCCATAGGGAGAAGGAGGGGCCCGCGCCGTCAGGCGTGGGAGGATGAGGGGTTACGCTGTCAACCGGCGTGCCGGCACGCCGTCAGCCGTCCCTAAGCCCTCACCCTCCCACCGCTGCGCGGTGGGCCCCTCCCTCTCCCGCCGGGAGAGGGATTAGGAAGCATGGATCACCAGCGCGATTTTCCCGCTTCCGCCTTATTGTTGCTGCCGGATTCACCAAAGACGCTCTTGGCGCGGCTCCTGCAGTGTGCAATGCAACAACATGTTGCTGTGCAGCATTGAAACAGCTGTCATGCATCCGCTGTAAGACCGACGCTGAGTAAACACCGAGGAGTGAGTCCCATGGCCAACGAACACACCTATTTCGTTCGACCCGTCTCCGGCGTCTGGCACGTCACCTGGAATGATTCGCTCGACCTGATCGGCTCCTATCCCTGCCAGCCCGAAGCCGTCGGCGTCGCCGAGATGCTGGCCCGGCACATGCGCACCCAGGGCAAGACCGCCCGGGTCCACGTCGCCGAACCCGAAGTCCGCCGCGCCAGCTGGGGCCGCGCGAACCTGGGCGCCCAGGCGGCGGCCTGAGTTTTCACCCTCTCCCATGGGGAGAGGGAGGGGCCCATCGCTTGCGATGGGAGGGTGAGGGGGTTTTGAGTCCGCCGGCGTGCCGGCAGGGCGTTGGTTATCAAATCGGTGAGGGCGTAACCCCTCACCCTCCCACGACTTCGTCGCGGGCCCCGCCCTCTCCCGTTGGGAGAGGGTTTTCTACTTCAAATACCCCGCCGCCAGCCGCTCGGCGATCGCCCCCGCCTCGGCCGGCGTGAACACCGTCTCGTCCAGGCACAGCTCCAGCCACAGGCCGTCGACCACGGCGGTCAGGCCGATCGCGGCCAGCCGGGCGTCGACCGACGGGTCGCAGGCCGCAAGCAGCTCCTCCAGCCGGGCGCGATAGCCGGCATAGGTCCGCCGGTGGATGGCGGCGATGGCCGGGTCGACCTTGACCAGGCTCCAGAACGCCAGCCAGGTGGCCAGCAGGTCCGGGTCCAGCACCGGCGGGGCGAAGCTGGCAGTCAGATAGGCCGACAGCCGGGCGCGCGGATCGGCGCCGGCCGCCGCGACCGCCGCCTCCAGGGCCGCATCGATCCGCGCCCCGACCGCCTCGTAGGCCGCCGCCACCAGGGCGTCGACCCCGTCGAAATAGTGCCGCAGCAGGCCGGCGCTGACCCCCGCCTCGGCGCAGATCGTCCGCACCGAGGCCCCGGCCACGCCCTTGGCCGCCAGCACCCGGGCGGCGGCGTCGATCAGGGCGGTGCGGCGGACGTCGGGGGCTTCGCGGGTGAAGGCGGCGCGAGGGGTCACCACCCTTCCATCCCATATTCAATCGTCCTCCCGGGCCTTGAGCCCGGGAACCCTGGTTCAGCTTCCACGTGAAGCGCAAGCGGACCGCTGGCGGTCCGCCCGTCCTGCACCCGCGGCGGATAGAGGGGTCCCGGGCACAAGGCCCGGGATGACGAGCGGAAAGGAATAGGGCGAAATCTCACCACCCCTCCGGTGGCCTATGCAGACGGGCCTGCGGGATCAGGGCTCGCAGCTTGCGGCCGAAGCTGCGCAGGGACACCTCGGTCTCGGCCAGGGGGCCGGCCGTGAAGCTGCGCGAGGCCATGCCCTGCTGCACCCGGGCGACCAGCTCGGTGTCCTCGGCGTTGACCTGGCGGTTGATGCGCCAGTTCAGATAGCGCGCCGCCTTCATCTCGCGCCGGTCGTCGGGCAGGGCGTAGGCGATCTCGCGGATCATCGTCCGGGTGGGCGAGACCGGGATGAACTGCATGAAGTCCACCTGGTCGGGATAGATGTCGAACGCCTGGTTGGGCCAGAGCTTGAAATAGGTCCACAGCCGCTTGCGCTCGGGCGGCAGGTGAAGGGCGTCGGGCAGGACGGCCTGGTACATCCGCTCGGACGGGTTGCGCGACGGCTCCTCGATCAGCTGGCCCCACATCTTGTCGACCCAGGTTTGCGCCTCGACGCCGTAGCCGCGGCCGAACAGCCGGGTCAGGCCGGGATGGGCGACGGGGATGTGCAGGCCGTCGGAATAGTTGTCGCTGATGTTCTTCCAGTTCACCTCGCGCGGTCGCAGGGTGACGCGGCCGAACGGGACCATGTCCTCGAAGCGGTAGGGCTCAAGCTCGTGGTCGTAGGGGGCCATCATCTCGGCGACCGAGAGGCCCCCTTGCGAAAGAGAGTCTTCGAGCCGCACGAAGACGAAGCCGCGATAGACCTCGACCTGCACCGGCGCCAGGCCCTGCTTGTCCATCTCCAGGGCAGGGTAGCTCTCGCGGTGCGGCACGCCGACCAGCTGGCCGTCCAGGGCGTAGGTCCAGGCGTGGTAGGGGCAGACGATCCGGCCGCAGTGGCCGGACGGGCCGTCCAGCAGCCGCGCGGCGCGATGCCGGCAGACATTGGCGAAGGCCCGCACCCCGCCGTCCCGGCCGCGCACCACCACCGTGCTTTCGCCCAGGAAGTCGAAGGTGTGGAAGTCGCCGGCCTTGGGAATGTCGTTCAGGTGGCAGACGATCTGCCACGACGGGCGCAGGACCTTGTCCTGCTCCTCGCGAAAGAAGCGGGCGTTGTCATAGAGCCAGCCGGGCAGGCCCCAGTCGGCGTCAGGGTCGTGGTTGGAGAGGGTGTTGATGTCCATCTCAAACGCCCCTTAGATCCGCTCATCCCGGCGAAAGCCGGGACCCAAGCTGACTCTCAGAAAAGGCTTCGCCCGATCGAGCTGCTGCGGCTTTCCCGCTGGCTCGGCTTGGGTCCCGGCTTTCGCCGGGATGAGCGGCGTAGAAAAGGCCATCACCGCCCCACCAGGCTCAGCTTGACCGCCGTTCCGAAATCCCGATCGCGCAGGATCTCGCGCGCGGCGTTGCGGCCCGGATTGCCCGAGACCCCGCCGCCCGGATGGCAGCCGGCGCCGCACATGTAGAGCCCCTTGATCGGCGCCCGGTGGCTGGCGTGGCCCAGCAGCGGGCGGGCGGCCCACAGCTGGTCCAGCGACATGTGGCCGTGCATGATGTCGCCGTTGACCAGGCCGAACTTCCGCTCAAGATCCACCGGCGACAGGATCATCCGTCCCAGGACGGACGCCTTGAAGTTCGGGGCCCACTGATCGACCGTGTCGATGATCAGGTCGGCCGCCGCCTCGCGCTCGTCGTCCCAGCTGCGGCCGTCGGGCAGGTCCCAGGCGAACTGCTGGCAGAACAGGCTGGCCACGTGCTGGCCGGGCGGGGCCAGGCTGTCGTCCAGGGTGGAGGGGATCAGGATCTCGACGATCGGCCGCCGGCTGATCCCGGTCGCCTTGGCGTCGCGATAGGCTTCGTCCATGTAGTCCAGGGTCGGCGAGATCACGATGCCGCACTGGTGGTGCTCGGCCACGGCCTTGCCGGGCAGGCAGGTGAAGTCGGGCAGCTCCGACAGCGCCACGTTCATCCGGAAGGTGCCCGAGCCGTTCTTGTAGCCCTTGACCGCCTTGCGGAACGGGGCGGGCAGGGCCGAGGGGGCGATCAGCCCGCCATAGAGCAGGGCGGGGTTGAGGTTGGACGACACGATCGGGGCCATGACCTGGCGGCCGTCGACCAGCTGGACGCCCGCCACCCGCTTGCCGCCGCCCTTCGGCGCGTCCTCGACATGGACGCCCTCGACCTTGGCGTTCAGCAGGATCTCCACGCCCTTGGCCCGGCAGGCCCTGGCCATGGCCTGGGTGATGGCCCCCATGCCGCCCACCGCGTGGCCCCAGGCGCCCTTCTTGCCGTTCACCTCGCCGAAGGTGTGGTGCAGCAGCACATAGGCCGAGCCCGGCGTGTCGGGACTGGCGAAGTTGCCGACCACGGCGTCGAAGCCGAAGCTGGCCTTGACCGCGTCGCTCTCGAACCAGCCGTCCAGGAAGTCGCGGGCGCTCTTGGTGAACAGGTCCAGCAGGTCGCGCTTGCGCTCGCGGCTCAGGCCCGCCAGCCGGCCGCCCTGCCGGAGCGCCCGCAGCAGGCCCGGCAGGCCGTCGCCGAGGTTGGGCGGGGTCTCGCCGGCCAGGTCGCGCAGCACGTCGCCGATCTCGTCCAGCATGGCGTAATAGGCCGGCAGGGCCTCGGCGTCCCTGGCCGAGAACTTGCGGAACTGCTCCTGGGTGCGCTCCAGCCCGCCGCCCAGCTTCAGGTAGGTGCTGTCGTCGATCGGCAGGAAGTTGGAGATCGGCCGCTCCAGGATCCGCAGGCCGTGGCCGTGCAGGTCCATGTCGGCGATGACCTTGGGGCTGAGCAGGCTGACGGTGTAGCTGGCCACGGAGTTGCGGAAGCCGGGATGGAACTCCTCGGTCACCGCCGCCCCGCCGACCACGTCGCGGGCCTCGCAGACCGTGACCTTCAGCCCGGCGCTGGCCAGGTAGAAGGCGCAGACCAGGCCGTTGTGCCCCCCGCCGATGATGATCGCGTCGCGCTGCTGGGTGGCGGCCATGTGTCTCTCCCCGGTGGTGGGAAGAGGTTGCTATACGAGTGTAAAATAAGCAAGGGCCGGGCGATGGATGGCGACATCGGCCGTCCGCCCCTATATCCCCGCCTTCCCTTCGGCGCCTCGCGAGATCCCCATGGCCAAGCTGCAGCTTCTCGAAACCTTCAGCCTGCAGGAAACCGAGGACGGCTACCGCCTGCTGGTCTCGGCCGTCGGCGGCGACAATATCTACGTCTCGATCACCCCGGACCAGATGGACGACATCATCGAGAGCCTGGAAGCGGCCATGGGCGGCGAGGACGACGAAGGCGTCGAGGAGGACGAGGCGTTCTAGCTGGCGCTCCGCCCCCTCGCCGCGACAGACCGCGCAGCGGTCAGGTGGGGGCAAGCGAGGGTCGCACGTCAGGCGAACACTTGCCCCCTCCGGGCCTTCGGCCCTCCTCCCCCGGAGGGGGAAGAGCCGCGATCCCCGCGGACCGCGGAACCCTGCTACAACCCGCGCATGTCTCGTCCGTCCGCGCTGCGCGCCGCCTTGCCCTATCTCTGCCTGGTCGGCGCCATGGTGTCGCTGAGCGTCGGCACCTCGTTCGCCAAGACGCTGTTCCCGCTGGTCGGGGCGCAGGGGGCCAGCGCCTATCGGGTGGGGTTCTCGGCCCTGGTGCTGTGCCTGGTCTGGCGGCCCTGGACCATGCGCATGAACCGCGAGGACCTGTTCGCCGTCGTCAGCTACGGGGCGATGATGGGGGCGATGAACCTGTGCTTCTACATGGCCCTGCGCACCATCCCGCTGGGCGTGGCCATCGCCATCGAGTTCACCGGGCCGCTCAGTCTGGCCCTGCTGCACGCCCGCAAGCCCGTCCACTTCGCCTGGGTCGCCCTGGCGGCCGCGGGCCTCTCCCTGCTTCTGCCGCTGGGCGACGCCAGCCTGACCCTGGATCCCATGGGCGTGGCCTTCGCCGCGACGGCGGCGGTGTTCTGGGCGCTGTACATCGTCGCCGGCCAGCGGACCGGGCATCTGCACGGCGGCCGCTCGGTGGCGCTGGGCATGACGACGGCGGCGGTGGTCGTGGCCCCGTTCGGCGTGGCCGCGGCCGGGGCGGCGCTGCTGAACCCGGCGGCCCTGGGGCTTGGCCTGGTGGTCGCGGTGGTGTCCAGCGCCATCCCCTATTCGCTGGAGATGGTGGCCATGCGGGCCATCTCCAGGCGCAGCTTCGGGGTGATGCTGAGCCTGGAGCCGGCGGTCGGGGCCCTGGCCGGCCTGCTGGTGCTGGGCGAGCACCTGGCGCCCCGCCAGTGGCTGGCCATCGCCCTGGTGGTCGCCGCCTCGGTGGGGACGGTGGCCACCGATCCGTCGCGCGAACCGGCCGAGGCGCCGCTGCACGACTGACCGGCAGCCCGATCTTTATAACGCCCTTATACCCCCGCCCGGAATCCGCATCGCGCCCTTATGCGGGGGGCGTGTAGGCCGCGCTCCTTTCTAGGGACGCGAGTTCATGGCCCATTCCCCACCCGAGCCGGCTGCGCCAGGCGCCCGCGCCGCGCGGTTCGGCGCCCTGTGGCTGGGGGCGATCGGCGTGGTGTTCGGCGACATCGGCACCAGCCCGCTCTACGCCATGCGCGAGGCCCTGGCCCACGCCGGCAAGGTCGATCCGCAGCTGGCGGTGTTCGGCGTGGTGTCGCTGGTGTTCTGGGCCCTGACCCTGGTGGTCACCCTGAAATACGTCGTGATCGTCATGCGGGCCGACAACGGCGGCGAGGGCGGCACCCTGGCTCTGATGGCCCTGGCCCAGAACGCCCTGAAGAAGCGCTCGGCCTGGCTGGTGCTGCTGGGCATCGTCGGGGCGGCGCTGTTCTATGGCGACGGCCTGATCACCCCGGCGATCTCGGTGCTGTCGGCGGTGGAGGGCCTGACCACCGCGCCGGTGATCGGCGCCCACTTCCAGCCGTTCGTCCTGCCGCTGGCGGCGATCATCCTGCTGGGCCTGTTCGCGGTGCAGTCGCGCGGCACCGAGGTGGTCGGGCGGTTCTTCGGGCCGATCACCCTGGTGTGGTTCGTGACCCTGGCGGCGCTGGGCCTGCCGTTCGTGCTGCAGCGGCCCGACATCCTGCTGGCCTTCAGCCCGGTCTACGCCGTGCGGCTGCTGGCCGCGGACGGCTGGCTGGGCGTGACCATCCTGGGCAGCGTCTTCCTGTGCGTGACCGGGGCCGAGGCGCTCTATGCCGACATGGGCCATTTCGGCAAGGGACCGATCCAGGCCGGCTGGCTGCTGGTGGCCCTGCCGTGCCTGATGATCAACTATCTGGGCCAGGGCGCCCTGTGCCTGATCCGTCCGGCCGCCATGGACAACCCCTTCTTCGGCATGATCCCGCACGCGGTCTACTGGCCGGTCATGCTGCTGACCACGGCGGCCACCATCATCGCCAGCCAGGCGGTGATCACCGGGGCGTTCTCGGTGACCCAGCAGGCGGTGCAGCTGGGCCTGCTGCCGCGGATCAACATCAAGCGGACCAGCGAGACCGTGGCCGGCCAGATTTTCGTGCCGCCGGTCAACATCGCCCTGGCGGTGGGGGTGCTGTTCCTGCTGTTCATGTTCAAGACCTCGTCGAACATGGCCTCGGCCTATGGCGTGGCGGTGACCACGACCATGGTCGTGACCGTGGCCCTGCTGTTCGTGGTGGCGCGCCGCCACTGGAAGTGGCCGCTGTGGGCCTGCGTGGCGGTGCTGGCCCCGTTCCTGGCGCTGGACCTGGTGTTCCTGGGCTCCAACGTCCTGAAGATCGCCGACGGCGGCTGGGTGCCCCTGGCCGCGGCCGGGGCCATCGTCCTGACCATGTGGACCTGGCGGGCCGGCAGCGAGCTGCTGCACGCCAAGGTCCATCGCGACTCGATCGCCCTGACCGACCTGATCGACAGCCTGCGGGCCCGGCCGCCGCATCCGGTGCCCGGCACGGCGATCTTCCTGACCTCGGACCCCTCCGTCGCCCCGGTGGCCCTGCTGCACAATCTCAAGCACAACAAGGTGCTGCACGCCGAGAACGTGATCATGACCGTGCGCACCGCCGACCAGCCAAGGGTCGCCGAGAAGGACCGGGTCGAGATCGAGTCTCTTGGTCCCGGCTTCCGGCGGGTGACCATCCACTACGGCTTCATGGAGACGCCGAACGTGCCGCGCGCCCTGGGCAGCTGCCGCCGGCGGGGCCTGGCCTTCGACCTGATGTCGACCTCGTTCTTCGTCGGCCGCCGCACGGTGGTGGCCTCGCCCGGCTCCTCGCCGGTTGGGGGCATGCCGCTGTGGCAGGACCGGCTGTTCATCTGGATGGTCAAGAACGCCGCCGACCCGATCGACTTCTTCCACATCCCCGCCGGCCGGGTGGTGGAGATGGGCTCGCAGGTGGTGGTGTAGGGAAGGCCATGGCCTCGGGGACAGGCGCATGCGCCTGTCCCCGATCGCGGCTCAGGAGGCCATCGCCTCGCGCTTTTCCTCCAGCGCCAGCCAGTCCTCCTCCGCCTGGGCCAGGTCGGCGCGGGCCTTGTCCAGGGCCTTCATGACCTTGTCGAAGCCGGCCGGGTCCTTGGCGTAGAGGTTCGGGTCGTGGAGCTTGGCCTCGAGGTCGGCGATGATCTTCGGCGAGGCGGCGACCAGGGCTTCGCATTCCTCCAGCCGGCGCTGGTCCTTGTAGGACAGCTTGACGGCCTTCTTCGGCGGCGGCGGGGCCGAAGGCGTGATCACCGCCTTGTGCGAGCCGGTCCCGGTGGCGAAGTCGCCGGCCGCGCCGCGCGCGCCCTTGAAGAAGTCCGGGGCCTGGTCGATCAGGTCGCTCCAGCCGCCGGGGGTCTCCAGCACCTTGCCGTGGCCGTTCATGGCGATGGTCGAGGTCGCCAGCCGGTCAATAAAATCGCGGTCGTGGCTGACGAGGATGAGGGTTCCCTCGAAATCGGCCAGCACCTCCTCCAGCAGGTCCAGGGTGTCCATGTCCAGGTCGTTGGTCGGCTCGTCCAGCACCATCAGGTTGGTGGGCGTGGCCAGGGCCCGGGCCAGCAGCAGGCGGTTGCGCTCGCCGCCCGACAGGCTGGTGACCGGCTGGCGCAGCTGGGCCTCGGTGAACAGGAACTCCTTGGCGTAGCCGGCCACGTGCTTGGGCTGGCCGCGCACCAGGATCGAGTCGCCGCCGCCGGGGGTCAGGAAGTCCCACAGCGTCATCTTCTCCGACAGCGCCATGCGGTTCTGGTCGACGTAGGAGATCTCCAGGTTGGTGCCCAGGCTGATCGTCCCGGCGTCGATCGGGATCTCGCCCAGCAGCATCCGCACCAGGGTGGTCTTGCCAGCGCCGTTGGGGCCGACCAGGGCCACGCGGTCGCCGCGCAGGATGCGGGTCGAGAAGTCCTCGACGATCACCCGCTCGCCGAACTTCTTGGTGACGTGCTTGGCCTCGACCACCTTCTTGCCGGACGTGCCCGAGCTCTCGACGGCCAGGGTCATGCTGCCGCGCTTGTCGGCCTGCAGGTCGCGCTTCTGGGCGCGCAGGTCCATCAGCGCCCGGCGGCGGCCCTCGTTGCGGGCCCGGCGGCCCTGGACGCCGCGCGCCAGCCAGGCGTTCTCGCGCTCCAGCTGCTTGTTCAGCCGCCGCTCCTCGTCGGCCTCGGCGGCCAGCACCTGCTCGCTCCAGACCTCGAACTCGGCGAAGCCCTTGTCGAGGCGACGCACCTTGCGGTGCTCCAGCCAGAAGGTGCGCTGGGTGACGCGGTTGAGGAAGGCGCGGTCGTGGCTGACGATCAGGGCCGCGCACTTGGAATTGGCCAGTTCCTCTTCCAGGGTCTGGATGGCGAAGATGTCCAGATGGTTGGTCGGCTCGTCCAGCAGCAGCACGTCGGGCTGCTCGGCGAACGCCCGGGCCAGGGCCGCCCGGCGACGCTCGCCGCCCGACAGGCCCTGCGTGCTCTTGGCGTAGTCCAGGCCGAAGTCGGCCAGGGTAGCGTGGGCCTCGTAGTCCTCGGCCCCGCCCGCCGTGCAGTAGTCCAGCAGGGTCTCGCCGACGATGTCCGGCTCCTGGCTGACATAGACGATCTTGGCGCCCGGCTGGGCGGCGCGCTCGCCGCTGTCGGCCTCGATCCCCTGGGCGGCCAGGATCTTCAGCAGGGTCGACTTGCCGGCCCCGTTGCGCCCGACCAGGCAGGCGCGCACCCGCGGCTCCAGCGCCAGGTCCACCCCGTCGAACAACGGCTTGGCCCCATCGGCGAGGCGGACGTCCTTGAGGGCCAGGACAGGGGCGCGAGTCGGGGAGGCCATGGAACAACAACGATCGAAGGGCAGGGACGGGGGCGTATAGCAGCTTGCAGCGGAGGAGGGGACAGACACTCACGGAAAAGCTCATGTCCAGCTTGGCTAGGCCGTGGGGCGAGTGTCTGTCCCCCGTTTCGCCCGCTGCCAGGCCGTTGATCCCAGTGGACGCCCCGTTCGCGTGCCGCCGCGCAGCAGATCGTACCGCTCCTCGGGGGCGTCGAGATCGAAGAAGGTCGCCATGTGTGGGCCCAACAGATCCGCAAGCGGTTCCGGTGTGAGCAGAGGGTCGGTCTCCCCGGACAGATGCGCCCTGACGCTGGACCAAGGCCAGTCGATGGCGCGTCTGGCCAGTCCGGCGCGCACGGGGTTCAGGCCCACATAACGGGCGCAGAGCGACAGATGGGCCTCGTCCATCGGGGCGGAGGCGAACCGGCCTTGCCACAGGCATCCGGTCCAGCCTTCGCGCCGATTGACGTGGCGGGCGTAACGGACGTGGGTGGCGCTGACGGCTTGGGCGAGGCCTTCCTCGGTTTCCGGCGTCGCGATCAGATGGACGTGGTTTGGCATCAGGCAATAGGCCCAGACCTGAACGCGGGCCTCGGTGAAGGCGCCGGCGGCGATCCGCAGATAGGTGGCGTAGTCGTTGGGACCGAAGAAGGTCGGCTGTCGTCGATTGCCTCGCTGGGTCACGTGATGGGGAACGCCGGGAAACACCACACGCGCCATTCTGGGCATGATGCTCTTCTCTCGTGAGGCGGCGAACTATGTTCTTCATTTGTTCTCATGTCAAGAAGGCGCCGTTGGCGGAGGAGGGGACAGACACTCACGGCAGCGTCTTTGCCGACCTGGCGAGGCCGTGGGGTGAGTGTCTGTCCCCTGTTTCGGCCCCGGCGCCCTCGCCCATGAAAAAAGGGCCGTCCTTGCGGACGGCCCCTTCCACCTCATCGGGGGCGTACTGATGCCCCCGTACACGAGATCTCTTGGCGTTGGCCGCATGATGGCCGCCGAAACCGGCGACCACTTTCGGCTATCACGCTTGGCCTAGTACTTCAGGCGGACGCCCACCCGGAAGTAGCGGCCCACGATGCCCGACTGCGAGTAGGTCGGGTTCCAGTTCACGCCGGCGTAGTTGGCCGGGTTGAACATCGGGCCGGTGTCGAACAGGTTCATCACGTCGGCGTAGACCGTGGCCTTCTCGGTCACGTCGTAGGCACCCGTCAGGTCGACGGTCGTGAACGACTTGACGCGGCAGTTGAAGGCCTCGTCGCCGTACAGGCAGCCCTCGGTGTAGCTGTCGTCCACCTCGCGCATGCCGCTGACATAGCTCATCACGCCCGTCACGTGGATCGGGCCGCGCTCGAAGGTGTTGGTCCACGACAGGCGGTTCTTCGGGGTGCCGGCGCCCGACGACAGCACGTACGGCGCTTCCTTGCCGACGTAGTTATAGGTCGTGCCGTCCTGCGTGTACTTGTAGTCGAAGATGGTCGTCGCATCGAGGTTGCTGGTCCACTTCACGTCGGCCGGCAGGTAGAACGTGGCCTGGACGTTCAGGTCCAGGCCGCTGGTCACCAGCGAGTCGGCGTTGATGTAGGGCGAGGCCACCGAGAGCACGCGCGGCAGGGCCGTGGGGTGCTCCGGATCGACCGCGTCGGGCGTGACGATGTAGCCGGCCGGGATGGCCTGGCCCGAATAGTAGGCGGCCAGGGCGACGCCGGCGCTGGCCTGGGCGATCACGTCGGTCTTCTTGATGTGGTAGTAGTCCAGCGAGACGCTGAAGCTGCGGGTCGGGGCCCAGACCGCGCCCAGGGTGTAGCTGGTCGACTTTTCCGGATCCAGGTCCGGGTTGGCCGTGGTGATCGACGAGAGCGAGTAGTCCTTGGTGTACTCGTTGTCGCCGTGGGCGGCGCGGAAGGCGTCGTACCGGGCGGAGTCGAACGAGAACGTCGTGAAGCCCTGGCTGGCCGAGTTGCCGGCTTCGGAGAAGGACGGCGCCCGGAAGCCCTTCGAGATCGTGCCGCGCAGGGCGACCGTCTTGATCGGGGTGAACTTGACGCCGAGCTTCGGCGAGAAGTTGCCGCCGAAGTCCGAATAGTGGTCGTAGCGGCCCGAGACGTTGACTTCCACCTTGTCGGTGATCGGCAGGCCCAGTTCGGCGAAGGCCGAGGCCACGGTGCGGTTGCCCTTGGTGCGGGCGTTGCCCAGCCCTTGCGCGTCGTTGACCGGGTTCAGGGCCGGGTCGTTGGTGGCCTCGTAGCGGAACTCGCCGCCCAGGCCCAGCTGGGCGTCGCCGCCCGGCAGGCTGAAGAGCGGACGCGAGGCCTGGACGTTGATCGAGTCCAGGTCCGTGGTCGAGGTCTTGGCGAGGTCCGGCGACAGGGCGCTGCGGACGGCCTGACTGTTCTTCGTCGGGTCGACGAAGTTGTAGGCGCCCGTCTGGATGTCGCTCATCAGCTGCTTGTAGCTGATGAAGCCGGTCAGGGTGCTTTCCAGCGAGTCATGGGCGATCACCAGGTTGGCCTGGTAGTCCCAGTCCATCGCCGAGCCCTTCACGCCGCCCACCAGGCGCAGCATGCGGTTGGTGTAGTCGGACGTGGCCGGGATGTCGCTGAAGCGGTACTTGACCAGGGCGTACTGGCCGGCGGCCGCGAACGGGTTGTTGGGGTTCAGCTGGCGGTCGGCGGCGGAGGCGCAGTTGGCGCCGGCCGAGCAGATCCACACCGGCAGGACCAGGTTGGACAGGTTGTTGGGGGTGCTCGAGGTGAGCGTGGTCGGCGTGCCGTTCACCGAGGTCTTCGACTGGACGAAGCTGCCCGACAGATAGGCTTCCAGGTTGTCGGTCGGCTTGATCGTGAAGCGGCCGTAGACCGCGGCGCGCTCCTGCTTGGGCTGGATGTCGCCGAAGTCGGCGATGTTCTGGGCGCAGTAGGAGCCCAGCGACAGGCCGTCGTCGTCCGTTCGCGAATCCTGGGTCAGCGGGGCGTCGCTCGAGCACGTGCGCAGCGGACGCCAGGCGTTGCCCACGCCGCCGATGGCCACGCCGGTGGTCAGGTCGTCGCCGGTGATCGTGGCGGGGCGGACGTTGCCGTAGAAGGTGCTGCCGCCGGCCTGCGGGTTGTTGTTCTGGCCGCCGGGGATCGCGGTCAGGTCGTTGGTGTTGTACGGGAAGCCGCGCTGGTCGCCCCTGATGCGCTTGTCCAGCTGGTACTCGACGTCCAGGTAGACGTTGTACTTGTCGGTATCCAGGTCGCCGTAGCCGACGTCGCCGGTGAAGCGGAACTGGTCGCCGCCGCCATGCTGCGACGTGCCGTACGAGGCGTCGGCGCTCATGCCCTGGTAGTTCGACTTCATGATGATGTTGACCACGCCGCCGATGGCGTCGGCGCCGTACAGCGACGAGGCGCCGTCCTTCAGGGTCTCGATGCGCTCGACCGCGTTGAACGGGATCGAGTTGAGGTCGACGAACGCCTTCTGGCCGTCGTCGGCCAGCGGATAGTTGGCGTTGCGCAGGCCGTCGATCATCACCAGGGTCGAGTTGACCGACAGGCCGCGCAGCGACACGCCGGTCGAGCCGGCGGCGAAGCCGTTGCCGAAGGCGGCGGGGATCGAGCCGGAGTTGTCGGCCGACAGGCTGCGGATGGCGTCGGAGATCGTGGTGATGCCCTGGGCCTTCAGGGTCTCGGTGGTCTGGACCGTGACCGGCGACGGGGTGGCCGTGTCGGTGCGGCGCAGCAGCGAACCGGTGACGACCACGGCCTCGACTTCGTTGTCGGCGGGCGCGGCCTGCGCGGCCGGGGCCGGGGCGGTCTGCGCGTTCGCGGCGAAGGCGGCGAAGGTGGCGACCCCCGCCATCATCGTCGTCGCGAGCAGGCGCCCGCGGGTGATCTGCAATTTCATGTCGGTCCCTCCGGGCGCTCGGAGCTTGGCCGCATCGGCTGCTCGTCCCGTCGCCCTGTCAGCTTCAGGTTTCCCGGCGGACCTTCGTCCCCGGTTGCCGCTGGGATTGGAACCGTCGAACACGGGCGTCAATCGCCGACGCCGCCATGTAATCAATATGTCTAGGACCTGTCACATCCAAGCAACGGCTGATGCTGAAATAAGGCGAGAATAGGTCTTTTGGGTGTCAGCTGCGCAATGCGCTGTAGAGAAAACGCCGATCTTCTAGCTTGACCATGAGTATCGTGGTTCGTGGAACCGGAGATCTGAAATTCAATTCTTACAGATCGGTAATTATTGTAGCGTTGCTCATCGACGATCGATATTCCGAGATCGATTATCGATGCGTGTCGCCGCGAAAAAGGCGGATTTCACCCGGGCCGCGGGGCTCGGTGCTCGCTGGGAAATTGCAAGGGCGCGGGGATAGGGCCGGGGACAGACGCCCCACGCCGATACGATCGCGATGGCCGAACCGTGGCCCCTTTGTCTCGAAAGGGGGCCTAGGTCGGATCGACGGTCTTCCCAGATCTCCGTCATTCCGGGCCTTGTGCCCGGAACCCCTGGTTCAGCTTGCACGTGAAGCGCTTTGGCGCGCCGGCGCGCCACACATCCGCAGCTGCGGCGGCGCGAGGGGTTCCGGGCACAAGGCCCGGAATGACGGCTGAAAGGTGGGCGCGAAAGTCGGTCAGCGTCAGACCGGTCGAATGTCGATCCGCCTAGAATCCCGACCTGACTGCGTCAGGCCGGGGCTCTAGATGTTTGTTTTGACGCGTTTTCTGACGACGAACCGGTGTCCATTTCGTCGGAAAATGCGCCCTAGTAGGGCAGCGGCTGCGGCGAGGGCGTGGCGTCCGGCGCGGCGGCCTCGGGGGCCGCCTGGGTCACCGGTTCCAGGGCCGAGGCCGAGCGGGCGAACTCGGCGGCCAGGGTCTCGTAGAAGCCGTTGCGGGGATCGGGGACCGACAGGGGCGCCGGGTCGGCCAGCAGCCAGGGGAAGTCGCGCACCGCCAGGCCCTCGTGGGCGGCCAGCATGTAGCGCCGCCAGATGCTGGCCGGGATATCGCCGCCGACCACCTTGTTCATCGGCCGGTCGTCGTCGTTGCCGACCCAGACGCCGGTCACGTAGTCGGGGGTGAAGCCCACGAACCAGGCGTCGCGCCAGTTCTGGCTGGTGCCGGTCTTGCCCGCCGCCGGCCAGCCGAACGCCGCCCGCCGGGCGGTGCCGACCTCGACCACCTTCTTCATCATCTTGACCATCATGCTGGCCTTGCTGATGTCGTAGACGCTGGCCGGGACCGCCGGGGCGGAATGGGCGAAGATCGGCCGGCCGTCCTGGGTGGCGATGCTCTCGATCACATAGGGCTCCAGGCGCAGGCCCCCCTGCTGGAACACCTGGAAGCCCGACGTCAGCTGCAGCAGGTTGACCTCATAGGCCCCCAGCGCCACCGACAGGTCGGGATTGGGCGGCAGGCTGGTGATCCCGAACCGGCGCGCCAGGTCGCCGATCGCCGGTCCGCCGGCCTCCTGGGCCAGCTTGACGGCGATGGTGTTGATCGAATTGACCAGGGCGTCCTGCACCGTCATCGGCCCGCGATAGCCGCCGCCGTAGTTCTCGGGCTTCCAGGCGCCGAACCGAACCGGGCCGTCGACGCGGATGTCGGTGGGCAGCACGCCCTTCTCCAGGGCGGCGGCGTAGACGAACGGCTTGAACGTCGAGCCCGGCTGGCGGCGGGCCTGGACGGCCCGGTTGAACGGGCTCTCGACATAGTCGGTCCCGCCGACCATGGCCCGCACGGCCCCGTCGGCCGCCAGCGACAGCAGGGCCGCCTGGCCGGCCCCGGCGTTCGCGCCGCCGACCGCGATGGCCTGGCGGACGGTCTCGGCGCCCACGTGCTGCAGGCGCGAGTCGATGGTCAGGCGCACCACCAGGTCCGGGGCGTTCTGGCCGGCGATGCGCACGGCCTCGGCGGTGGCGTAGTCCAGCACCCAGCCGTAGTCGCCCTCGTCGGCCACGGTCAGCGGCGAGAGCCTGGGGGTGTCTTCCAGGGCCTGGCGCTCCTGCTCGGCGGTGATCCAGCCCTCCTGGCGCATGTTGGCCAGGACCAGGCGCGAGCGGGTCAGGGCCGCGCCCATGTCGCGGGTCAGGGCCAGGCGCGAGGGGGCCTTGGGCAGGCTGGCCAGCAGGGCGGCCTCCGACAGGCTCAGCTGGCTGGCCGGCTTGCCGAAATAGGTGCGCGAGGCCCCGTCCACCCCGAAGGTGTTGGCCCCAAAGAACACCCGGTTCAGATACAGCTCCAGCACCTCGTCCTTGCTCAGGACCCGCTCCAGCCGCCAGGCCATCAGCATCTCCTGCAGCTTGCGCTTGACCGTGCGGTCGGGCGTCAGGAACAGGCCTTTGGCCAGCTGCTGGGACAGGGTCGAGGCGCCCTGGACGGTGCGGCCGGCCTTGTGGTTGACCCAGGCCGCGCGGGCGATGCCGTAGGGGTCGATGGCCCCGTGCTGGTAGAACCGCTTGTCCTCGGCGGCCAGGAAGGCCAGCGGCACGTAGTTGGGCAGGCCGGCCAGGCCGATGCGCTGGCCGTAGCGCGGGCCGCGGCTGGCGATCACCTGGCCGCTGCGGTCCTCGAACCGCACGCCGGGCGCGCGGTTGACCGCGAACAGCGCCTCGCGCGAGGGCAGGGTCGGGGTGTCGCGCAGGTACTTCCACCAGACGAAGCCGGCCCCGGCCGCGCCGCCGACCACCGGGGCCATCAGCACCGCCAGGGCGGCGATCCAGACCCAGCGGCCCCGCCGGGCGCGGGCCTTGGCCTTGGCGTGCTCGAGGTCGGCGCGGAACGGTTCCTCGGGCGGGGGCGTGGGCGGCGCCGAGCCGAACACCGGCGGCGCGGCCGGCGGGGGCGCCGGCTTGTCGTCGTCGAACCGGTAAGGCGGGAGCGTCCAGTCGTTCACGTGCGTCCTATGGTCCGCTTTGGGTCGTCCTGGCCTTCACCCGTTTGTCGCGGGGGCGAATTGGGTTTAGGACGCCGCGATGATGGCGCACAAACCTTTCTGGGAGACGAAGTCCCTGCACCAGATGACGGTCCCCGAGTGGGAAAGTCTCTGCGACGGCTGCGGCCTGTGCTGCCTGGTCCGCTTCGAGGACGAGGACACCGGCGAGATCATCCCCACCCGCGTGCACTGCCAACTGTTCGACGAGCACCGCTGCAGCTGCAAGGACTATCCCAATCGCCGCAAGACCGTGCCCGACTGCATCAAGCTGACGCCGCACAACATCGAGACCCTGGAGTGGATGCCGCCGTCCTGCGCCTACCGTCGGCTGCACGAGGGCAAGACCTTGCCCGACTGGCATCCGCTGGTCACCGGCGACCCGGACAGCACCCACAAGGCGGGGATCTCGGTCCGCGACCAGACGGTCTCGGAGCTGGCCTTCGAGGATCCCGAGGACGCCCTGGACTTCGTGGCCACCGACCTGATGGCCGACAAGGGCGATCTAGCCTACGACCCGGAGGACTGAGGCGCGTCCCGTTTCAGGGCGGGTTCCTTGTTCGGGGCCGCTCAGTCCCCCGGTTTCCGCTTTCCCGACAGCAGGGCGTAGATGGCCATGGCGTGGCCGTGGCCCAGGCCCAGCGCGCCCTTGCCCCAGTCCACGACCTGGCCGGCCTTGATCCCAGGCTTGAGCTGGCCGCCCTCGGACAGGCCAGCGGCGTCGGCCGCCGCCGCCAGGGCCTGGGCGTCGAGGCCGGTCCTGGCCTGGATGGTGTCGAGATAGGCCTGGAAGGACATGGAATTCTCCGTTGCGGCGGGTGTCGAGCCAAGGACGGCCGGCCAGGGCGCGGCCCGACAGCCGGCGGCGGTTTTTCGTCCGGGCCATGGCGGGGCGCGCCGAATCCCGGCTTGGTCGGGCGGCCGGACGCTTGTCCTGGCGCGCCCTAAGGAAGACCTCATGGCCCATGACGACCGCAGCCGGCTGATCGCCCGGCGGACCCCGGACTCGGCGGCCATGGCGGCCGGCGGCCGGCGTCCGGCGGGCCATGGCCCTGACCGCCGCCCTCAACCGCCTGGCCTATGACGACGCCGACCAGGTCCGCGCCCTGTTCGCCGAGCTGACCGGCCGGCCGGTGGACGCCGACTTCGCGCTGATCCCGCCGTTCTACACCGAGAGCGGGGCCAATATCCGGGTCGGGCGCAAGGTCTTCGTCAACCAGAACTGCACCTTCTACGACCTGGGCGGGATCGACATCGGCGACGAGGTGATGATCGGGCCGAACGTCAGCCTGATCACCTCGGGCCACCCGGTCGAGCCCTCCCGCCGGCGCGACGGCGTCGTCGTCCGGCCCATCGTGATCGAACGCAATGTCTGGATCGCGGCCGGGGCGATCATCCTCGGCGGCGTCACCATCGGCGAGAATTCGGTCGTCGCGGCGGGGTCGGTGGTCACCCGCGACGTCCCGGCCGACACCCTGGTCGGCGGGAACCCGGCCCGGGTGATCCGGTCGATCGCGGAGTGAGGGGCGAGGGCGGGCTTGGCTAGTTTCTTTCCACTGCCGCCCCGAGCCTTGCGCCTACCGGACCCGACAGGCGCTGGCGATGACGATTTGGGCGTCCGCTTGCCGGTAGGATGCTCATGACGAATCTCGACCCGTGGCGGACTCTGTGCGTCCTTCGAGGCGCGCTCAGGAGCGCGCACCTCAGGATGAGGTGATCTCTACTGAATTCCTCATCCTGAGGCGCCCGCGCAGCGGGCCTCGAAGGACGCACGACACGTCCGCCGACCACCCATCGCAGACTCTCAAAACATCCGCTTGGCGCAAGCCCGCATCCGCCCTGGATGGGGCCGTGCCTTAAAGCCTTGGTGGATCGGAGCTCTGGCGTCTAGCCGTATCAAGGACCGGCCTCCGGCCGGCCGCGTCGCGGCGACGCGGCGCGTCGTCCTTGACACGGCCAGACGCCAGAGCAGGCTCGCCTACAAGGTTTTAAGGCGCGGCCTCGCCAGGCCGGCGGGCGGCTAGCGAGCACGCGCTTCCTTTTTCGGCCGTTCACTCGGACCCTGCGCCCGGCACGCCGGAGATGGATGGGTCCAACGCCGCCGCCAGGCGGCCCGCCAGAGCCCTTGGCGGGGATACAGCGCCGTCCATCCTCGGCGTTCAGCGACTCAACGCCAACGAAATCAACGCTCTAAACTTTCTCGACCTAAGTTATCAGCGGCGCCCGCTGCTCCCGTATCTTTGTGCCATGGCCGGGAGAAGCGGAAGCGACATGACCCAGGACGAAGATATCGGCGCCGAGGCGCAGTTGCTCCGGACCGCCCAGGCGTTGGCCAGGAAGCACGCCGCCACCGTCGATCAGATCGTCAAGCGCGACGATCTGGCCAACATAGACGGCATGAAGCTGATCGCCGAAGCCGCCAAGGCCGGCCGCGGTATCGGCGCCCTTCTCGCGGACGGCCGCAAACTGCTGGCCGATCTCGACGCCCTGAACACCGCCGCGACAGCTCCCATCAAGACCAAGACGGCCGTGCTGGGCTCCGTCGCGGTCAAGGGCGCGTCCAACGAGGAGATTGAGATGGATGACGACTCTGGCCGAACCCCCGAGCGGATGGGCGAAATTCACGCCGACATCCGACGCCGACTGGATGCTGCTCGAACCGCCCGAGAATCTAAGCAAATGGTTGGGCGCGGCGGCGTACCAGCGGATCGAGCGCTGCCGAGCGGCCTGGAAACCAAGGGCGGAGCATCAGCGTCCCCCGTCTGAGTCCTGGACGACCTGGCTGTTCCTGGGCGGCCGTGGAGCCGGCAAGACCTTCGCCGGCGCGGCCTGGATCAAGGAACAGGCTCGGCGGGGTGACGCCCTGGCCTTGGTCGGCCCCACCTTCCACGACGTGCGCGAGGTGATGATCGAGGGACCTTCCGGTCTCAAGAGTCTCTATCCGGTCGGGGCCCGTCCACGCTGGGAAGCCACTCGCAAGCGACTGCTGTTCCCCAACGGCGCTGTCGCCTACGCCTTCTCGGCTGAGGATCCCGACGCCTTGCGCGGGCCGCAGTTCCACGCCGCCTGGGCCGACGAGTTCTGCGCCTGGCCCCGGCCGGCCGAGACCCTGGCCATGCTGCGTTTCGGCCTGCGCCTGGGGACCGATCCGCGCCTGGTGGTCACCACCACGCCCCGGCCGATCCGCGCCCTGCGCAACCTGATCGCCGAACCGGGCACGGCCAACACCCGCGCGCCGACCCACGCCAACGCCGACCACCTGGCCCCGGCCTTCCTGTCGACCCTGCAGGGCCTCTACGGCGGCACCCGCCTGGCCGCCCAGGAGCTGGACGGCCTGATCGTCGAGGGCGAGGGCGGGCTGTTCCGGGCCGAGGACCTGGCCCGCTGCCGGGGCGCGCCGCCGGCCGCCTTCGAGCGCGTGGTCGTGGCCGTCGACCCGCCGGCCACGGCGGGCGGCGACGCCTGCGGGATCGTGGTCTGCGGGCGTCACGACGGCAGGGCCTTCGTGCTCGAAGACCGCACCGCGCGGGGCCTGTCGCCGAACGGCTGGGCCCGCCGGGCGGTCGAGGCCGCCGCGCGCTGGAACGCCGACGCCCTGGTGGCCGAGGCCAACCAGGGCGGCGACATGGTCCGCGCCGTCCTGGCCCAGGCCGGCCCGCCGTGCGCGGTCAAGCTGGTCAAGGCCTCGCTCGGCAAGCGGGCCCGGGCCGAGCCGGTGGCGGCGCTGTACGAGCAGGGCCGCGTGGTCCACTGCGGAGCCTTCCCGGCCCTGGAGGAGGAACTGATGGCCCTGGGCTCGGGCGACCTGGACCACAGCCCCGACCGCGCCGACGCCCTGGTCTGGGCCGTCAGCGAGCTGATGCTGGGGGTGGGGAGAAGGCCGAGGCTGAGGGTGTTGTAAGGGGGGAAGGCCCCCTCAGTCGGCTTCGCCGACAGCTCCCCCAGCGGGGGAGCATCTATCATGGCGTAGATCCTCCCCCTCTGGGGGAGGTGGCCCGGAGGGTCGGAGGGGGTCCGCGCCGCGCTTCCGAAAGGATCGTCGAAAGCGCGCCGTCGACGCATTCCAGAACCTCGACCGCCGGAATCCGCAAGGTTCTGATTCCCTGTCGCGCCATCCAGTCGTCGCGAACAGCATCCAGCCAAGGCCGGTCGCCGGAGGCATGACCTCCGCCGTCCACCTCGACAGCCAGTTTCACTTCGTCGCAGTAGAAGTCGAGCACGTAGGGCCCGATCGGATGCTGCTTGCGGAAATGCAGGCCTTCGAGTCGTCGGACTTTCAGGCCCAGCCACAGCAGGACTTCGGGCAGCGACATCTCGCGTCGCAGCTGCCTGGCGAAGTTTCGTGTGCGCCGTGGCGCGTCCATGAAATTGCCTCCACCGCCGCGAGCCCCCTCCGGCCCTTCGGGCCACCTCCCCCAGAGGGGGAGGATCTATCGCGGCGCGGATGCTCCCCCTCTGGGGGAGCTGTCGCGAAGCGACTGAGGGGGCTTTCCCCGACAACCCTAACATGTTCCCTATTCGTTCTCAACCGCGAGGCGCCGACATGCCCCTGTTCAAACCCCGCCGCCCGCCGGAGGCCAAGGACTCCCGGGCCGCGCGCCTGATCGCCCTGACCACGGCGGGGCGGCCCAAGTGGACGCCGCGGGACTACGCCGCCCTGGCGTCCGAGGGCTTCGGCAAGAACCCGATCGCCTATCGCTGCGTGCGGATGATCGCCGAGGCCGCCGCGGCCGTGCCGCTGGCCGTGTTCGTCGAAGGCCGGCGGGCCGACGACCATCCGCTGCGCCGGCTGCTGCAGGCCCCCAATCCCGAGCAGGGCGGGGCCGACCTGATGGAGGCGTTCTTCGGCTGCCTGCAGGTGGCGGGGAACGGCTACATCGAGGCGGCCCAAGACAAAGGAGGGGGAGAGAATGCTCCGACCGAGCTCTACGCGCTGCGACCCGACCGGATGACCGTGGTCCCCGGGCCGCGCGGCTGGCCGCTGGCCTATGACTACCAGGTCGCCGGCCGCACGGCGCGGATCGGCCGCGACGCCTCGGGCTGGCTGCCGGTGCTGCACCTGAAGCTGTTCAACCCGACCGACGACCATTACGGCTTCAGCCCGCTGGAGGCGGCGGCCTTCGCGATCGACGTGCACAACGCCTCGGGGGCCTGGAACAAGGCCCTGCTCGACAACAGCGCCCGGCCGTCGGGAGCCCTGGTCTACGCCAACCGCGAGGCCGGCGACCGGCTCTCGGCCGAGCAGTTCGAGCGGCTGAAGGCCGAGCTTTCCGACGCCCACGCCGGGACCGCCAACGCCGGCCGGCCGCTGCTGCTGGAGGGCGGCCTGGACTGGCGGCCGATGTCGCTGACCCCGGCTGACATGGACTTCATCGAAGGCAAGCACGCCGCGGCGCGCGAGATCGCCCTGGCCTTCGGGGTGCCGCCCCAGCTGCTGGGCGTGCCCGGTGACGCGACCTACGCCAACTACCGCGAGGCCAACGGCGCGTTCTGGCGCCACACGGTGGTCCCGCTGGCCGAGCGGGCGGCGCGGGCCCTGTCGGTCTGGCTGGCGCCGAAGTTCCCGGGCGCGCGGATCGCCTGCGACCTGGAAGCCGTGCCGGCCCTGTCGGCCGAGCGCGACGCCCTGTGGGCCCGTCTGGAGGGCGCCAGCTTCCTGACCGACGCCGAGCGGCGGCGGCTGGCGGGGCTCGAGGGGTAGTTCACTTGCCCCCACCTGGCGGCTTCGCCGCCTGTCCGCCCCCATAGGGGGCGGAGCCTTCACCGCCTGGCTCTTCCCCCTCTGGGGGAAGACGACCGCGCAGCGGTCCGTAGGGGGCAAGTCCCCAGGAGAAACCCATGACCTCACCTGCCCGCTGGCGGCTCGACCGCCAGGTCTCGCTCGGCCTGCTGGTCGCCGTGGCCCTGCAGGCCGCCGCCGCCCTGATGTGGGCCGGCCGGGCCAGCGCGCGGATCGACGACCTGCGCCAGCGCCTCGACGCCCAGGCCCCGGTCGCCGAACGCCTGGCCCGCCTGGAGACCCAGGCCGACGCGACGCGGGCGGCCCTGGCCCGGATCGAGAGCAAGCTGGATCAACAGCCTTAGCGCACCGACTTGCCCCCACCTGACGGCTTCGCCGTCTGTCCGCCCCCATAGGGGGCGGAGCGCTCTTCCCCCTCTGGGGGAAGACGACCGCGCAGCGGTCCGTAGGGGGCAAGTGATCGCCGCACAGGAGCCGCCATGAACGACGACCTGCCCATCGAAGGCCACGCCTCCCTCTTCTGGACCCGCGACCTCAACGACGACGTCGCCGCCGCCGGGGCCTTCGCCGCCAGCCTGGCGCGCACCGGTCCTGGCGGCGTGAAGATGCTGCACCAGCACGACGACGCCGAGCCCGTCGGCGTCTGGGACGCGATCGAGGAGGACGCCACGGGACTCCACGTCCGCGGCCGCATCCTGCGGACCACGCCGAGGGGCCGCCTGGTCGCCGCCCTGGTCGAGGCCGGGGCGCTGGACGGCCTCTCCATCGGCTTCCGCGCCGTCAAGGCCCGCCCCGACGAGACGGGGCGGCTGCGGGTGCTGACGCAGGTGGAGCTGTGGGAGGTGTCGATCGTGACCTTCCCGATGCTGCCCGGCGCGAGGCTGAAGCGGGCCTGACCCGAAAGAGATCCTCCCCTTCTGGGGGAGGTGGCCCGAAGGGCCGGAGGGGGCGGTTCGGCCGTGGCCGGAAAACCCCCTCAGTCGCTCCGCGACAGCTCCCCCGGAGGGGGAGCATCTGACACCCAACCGGAGACTCCCATGAAGGAAACCAAACAGGCCGCGGCTTCGCCGGAGGCCCGCGCGGCGCTGCACGAGGTGCTGGCGGCGTTCGAGGGCTTCAAGGCCGCCAACGACCAGCGGCTGGCGGCGCTGGAGACCAAGCGGGCCGACGTGCTGCTGGAGGAGAAGGTCGCCCGCATCGACGACGCCGTCTCCCAGGCCCAGGCGCGGCTGGACCGCGTGCTGGCCGACGCCCGCAGGCCGCTTATTGGCGGCCCTCTTGGCGGCGGTGACGCGCCGCTGGCGCGTGTCGACGAGCGCAAGGCCGCCTTCGACCGCTACATCAAGACCGGCGAGGCGCCGGCCTTGCTGCTGGAGGCCAAGGGCCTGTCCGAAGGCGTGGCCACGGCCGGCGGCTATGTCGCCCCGGCCGAGCTGGAGCGGCAGATCCTGCGCCGCCTGCAGGCCTCCTCGCCGATGCGCGACATCTGCCAGGTGCGCACGATCGGGGCGGGGACCTTCCGCAAGCCGGTCTCGACCGCCGGCCTGGCCGCCAGCTGGGTGGCCGAGACCGCGGCGCGTCCCGAGACCGCGGCTCCGACCCTGGACGTGATCGACTTCCCGGCCGGGGAGCTCTACGCCAGCCCGGCCGCCACCCAGGCCCTGCTCGACGACGCCTATGTCGACATCGACGAGTGGCTGGCCGAGGAGGTGCAGGACGCCTTCGCCGCCCAGGAGACCAGCGCCTTCATCGGCGGCGACGGGGTCAACAAGCCCAAGGGCCTGCTGGCCTACACCGCGGCGGCCGACGCTGCGGCGACCTGGGGCCAGCTGGGCTACCTGGCCACCGGCGTGGCCGGCGCCTGGCCGGCGTCGAACCCGACCGACAAGCTGATCGACCTGATCTACGCGGCCAAGACCCAATACCGCCAGAACGGCCGCTTCGTGATGAACCGCCGCACGGTCAGCGCCGTGCGCAAGTTCAAGGACGCCCAGGGCAACTACATCTGGAACGCGGCCCTGCAGCCGGGCCAGTCGGCCTCGCTGCTGGGCTATCCGGTGACCGAGATCGAGGCCATGCCGGACGTCGCCGCCAACGCCCTGGCCATCGCGTTCGGCGACTTCGAGAAGGGCTACCTGATCGTCGATCGGGCCGGCGTCCGCGTGCTGCGCGACCCCTATTCGGCCAAGCCCCACGTGCTGTTCTACACCACCAAGCGGGTCGGCGGCGGGGTGCAGAACTTCGACGCGATCAAGCTGCTGAAGTTCGCGGCGTCGTAGGTCCTTCCCACTTGCCCCCACCTGGCGGCTTCGCCGCCTGTCCGCCCCCATAGGGGGCGGAGCGCTCTTCCCCCTCTGGGGGAGGAGGGTCGCGAAGCGGCCCGGAGGGGGCAAGTTCCTCCAATCCTGGACACACCCCCACATGCCCCTCTCCATCACCCTGGCCGAGGCCAAGGGCTTCCTGCGCGTGGCCGACGCCACGGAGGACGCCCTGGTCGGCCTGCTGATCGACGCCGCCGAGGCGCGCGTCGCCGCCGCCACCGGCCAGGCCCTGACGCCGGCCAGTCCCGCGCCGCTGCGCCTGGCCGCGCTGGTCCTGGTCGCCCACGCCTACGAGCACCGCGACGACGCCGAGCCGCCGCCCGGCCTGGTCGAGGCCTGGCTGGCGCCCTATCGGGAGGCCCGGCTGTGAGCGGCCCCCTGAACGCCGACGCGGCCATCGCCGCCGCCCTGGTCCAGGCCCTGAAGGCCGCGTCTGCCGTTTCCGCCCTGGTCGCCGCCCGCGTCCACGCCGACGCCCCGCGCCATCCGGTCTATCCGTGCGTCAGCCTGGGCCGGCAGGAGAGCCGGCCGTTCGGTCCGGACGCGGACGGCCTGGAGCACCTGCTGACCGTCACCTGCGCCAGCAAGTACGGCGGCCCCGAGGAGGCGCGGGCCGTCACCTCGGCGGTCCGCGCGGCCCTGCACAACGCGCCGCTGGCCGTGGCCGGCCGACGCCTGGTCACCCTGCGCGTCACCTATGCTGACGTCTTCCGCGCCGCCGACCGCGAGCTGTCGCTGGGCGTGCTGCGGGTGCGGGCGGTGACCGAGAGCGCCTAGTTCGACACTTGCCCCCACCTGACCGCTACGCGGTCTGTCGCGGCGAGGGGGCGGAGCCTCGCCCGCGCGGCTCTTCCCCCCTCTGGGGGAAGACGACCGCGAAGCGGTCCGTAGGGGGCAAGCGCTCGCCGCAATATCCCAAACCCGGAGACTCCCATGGCCGCCCAAGCCGGCAAAGACATCCTGCTGAAGATCAGCGACGGCGCGCCGACGCCGACCTTCACCACCGTGGCGGGCCTGCGGGCCCGGACGATCAGCCTCAACGCCCAGACCATCGACGCCACCGACGGCGACAGCGCCGGCCGCTGGCGCGAGCTGCTGGCCGGGGCGGGCGTGCGCTCGGTCGCCGTCTCCGGCGGCGGCGTGTTCCGCGACGCGGCGTCCGACGCGATGGTCCGCGACAGCTTCTTCGCCCAGACCGCCCGGGTCTGGCGGCTGGTGATCCCCGACTTCGTGCAGCTGGAGGGGCCGTTCCTGGTGGCGGCCCTGGAATATGCCGGCGAGCACGACGGCGAGGCCGCCTTCGCCCTGTCCCTGGCCTCGGCCGGGCCGGTCACGTTCACGGCGATCTGAGGCTCACCTCCTTGCCCCCACCTGGCGGCTTCGCCGCCTGTCCGCCCCCATAGGGGGCGGAGCCTCATGCCGGAAGCGCTCTTCCCCCTCTGGGGGAAGACGACCGCGAAGCGGTCCGCTCGCCGCACTGGAGAACATCACCATGCCCGTCCCCAACCCCGCCCGCGGCGAGGTCGTCGTTCCGCTGGCCGGCGCGCCGCGCCGCCTGTGCCTGACCCTGGGCGCCCTGGCGCGGATCGAGGCGGTCCTTCGCCTGGACGACTGGAGCGCCCTGCCCGAGCGGTTCGGCCGGCTGTCGGCGAGCGAGCTGCTGGCCGTGCTGGCCGCCCTGCTCGAGGGCGGCGGCGAGGATCCGGCCGTGCTGGACGCCGCGCCGGTATCGATCCCCGAGTCGGTCGCGGCCGTGGCCGCCGCCCTGGCCGCCTGCGCTTAGGGGCCGCCTGCGCATGAACGCCCGCTGGCGCGCGGCCCTGCGGCTGGCCAGCCTGCAGCTGGCCCTGTCGCCCGAGGCCTTCTGGCGGCTGTCCCTGGCCGAGTGGCGAGCCCTGACCGAGGCGCCGGCCGCGCCGGCCCTGGACCGCGCGGCGCTGGACGCCCTGATCGCCCGCTTTCCCGACGATCCGATCCCTTGGGAGATCCCATGAGCGACTTCGACCCTGATGGCCTCGACGCCGTCCCCGCCCGCGCCGCCGAGGCCGCCGCCGCCCTGGCCGCCCTGCGCGCCCCGGCCGAACAAGCGGCCCGCACCATAGACGAGGCCTTCGCCAGGGCCGGGACGGGCCTCGTCCGCTCGCTGGCCCACGCGGCCGCCGACGGCAAGGTCAGCCTGGCCGAACTGGCCGGAGCGGTGCTGAACGCGGTGTCGGCCAGTTCGGGCGGCGGAGGCGGGCTGGTCAAGGCCCTGGCCGGGGCGGTCAGCTCGGCCCTTTCGGGGGCGAGGGCCGACGGCGGCCCGGTCTCGGCGGGCGGCGCCTATCTGGTCGGCGAGCGCGGCCCCGAACTGTTCCGCCCCGCCGGCGCCGGCGTGGTCGAGCCGCTGGGCGGGGCTGGGGGCGGGATGAATGTGACGATCAACGTCGCGGGCGGTGACGCCGCGGGCCTCGCCCGCTCCGACGCCCAGCTGGCCCAGGCCCTGGCCCGGGCGGTGAGCCTGGGCGCGCGGAGGCTGTAGCTTCCCAAAATCCGCTCATCCCGGCGAACGCCGGGACCCAGATGGAATGGCTTTGAGGCTGACGCCAAGGGCTCAGAGCTCTTCCAATCCGCCACACCGCCTTGGGATCTGGGTCCCGGCGTTCGCCGGGATAAGCGGTCTAGGGTCAGGCGTTGAGGTTCAGATCGGGGAAGAGGTCCCGCCAGGTTGGATTTTCGGCGGCCTCGATCAACATGAGCTTCCAGGAGCGCCGCCATGCCTTGATGCGTCGCTCCCGCCGAAACGCTTCCTCGCGGGTTTCGAAGACCTCGTACCAGACCAGGATCGTACAGTCGTACTTCGCCGCGAAGCCGCGGCGGAGATGTTGCCGATGCTCTTCGATCCGCCGCGGCAGGTCATCGGTGGATCCGGTGTAGAGCGTGCCGTTTCGGCGGCTCGCCACGATGTAGCAATAGAAGGCCATGCAGCATTTCCCCACCGCCGAGGCGATGGGGAAAGCTTGGAAATTCGCGTTTCGGTTTTCGGACCCTACACCACCACCGGCGTCAGCGGCGGCTCGCCATAGCGGTTCTCGCCCGGCTGGCCTTCGGTGATCCCCAGCCACAGGGTGAAGCCGACCACGGCGACGAAGGCGATGGCCAGGCTGACGAACAGGCCGCCGACCCCGGCCAGGGCCGCCCAGCCGGCGTCGCCGTTGGTCAGCTCGGCCAGGACCGCGCCGAAGCCGATCGACATCGCCGAGCCGACGATCAGCACCGGCCCCAGCAGGATCGGCACGAGCTGCCACCAGCCGCTGCGGCCCATGTCGTGCAGGCGCTTGGCGCACAGGCAGACCCAGGCGAAGATCGCGACCAGGCCGATGACCTGGCCGATCAGCGGGATCCAGCCGGCCACCACGTGAGCGCCCAGCAGCATCAGCCAGCCGATCCAGAACACCTGACGGCCGATCCGGCCCTCGGCCGAGAAGAACAACGATTTCCAGTCCATTTCCAGCTCCCAATCCTGAGCTGAAACTAGGGCCGACCGGCTCGCGGTTTAAGTGAATTGCAAGTCATGACGCGGGTTTAACCTGGGTGGCGATCTCGTCCGCCCTGGGTCCGGCAAGGCCGACCCACAGGCTATAGAACGGCCAAGCCAGGATGGCCGCCGCGCCCAGCGCCATGGCCGCGAACATCATTGTGTCGGAGCCCTCTACACCGGGGCCATTCTGGAACATCAACCGCAGGCTCGGCAGCAACAGGGCCAGCGGTGTCCCCAGTAAGGTGAGCAGGCTTAGCGATATCAGGCTCCAGGGCGGTCGGCCCGCGTCCCGCAAGCGCTTGAGATGCAGGCACAGGCCCACATAGGGGACCAGGACCACGGCGCCGAACAGGATGGTTCCCAGCGTCGCCGTCACGAGATTTTCGCCCAGTGTCTTGAGCAACAGCAGGTTCGTGGCCGCCAACGCGAGCGGCAGGCCGTAGAGCGCCAACGCTGACCAGCCGAAGGCCCGGCGTCCGATCCCAGCTGGGCTCAGCAATAGTTTGAATCCGCCCAAGCGCTTCACCTCGATCCTGTTGCGCCCATCAACCACGGCGCATCGCGTCGGCAAAGCTTTACAACCTTCGGAGGCTTCATGTCCTTCCACGAGACGCGCCTGCCGGCGCGGCTGGCGTTCGGCTGCACTGGCGGGGTCGAGCGGCGGACCCAGGTGACGACCCTGGCGTCCGGCTTCGAGCGGCGCTCCAGTCCCTGGGCCCAGGGGCGGCGGCGCTACCTGATCGGCACGGCGGTGCGGCCGCTGGACGACGCGGCCGAGCTGGTGGCGTTCTTCGAGGCGCGGCGCGGGCGGCTGCATGGCTTCCGGTTCCGCGACCCGGCCGACGGCAAGTCGTGCGCCCCGTCCCAGGCGCCGGCCGCCACCGACCAGCCGATCGGGACCGGCGACGGGGCTCGCAAGGTCTTCGCCCTGGCCAAGACCTATGGGACCGGCCCGACCGCCGTGGTCCGGCCGATCGTCAAGCCGGTCGCCGGCACGGTCAAGGTCGCGGTGGCCGGCGTGGCCCTGGCGGCCGGGGCCTTCACGGTCGATACGACCACCGGCCTGGTGACCCTGGCGACCGCCCCGGCGGCCGGGGCGGCGATCACCGCCGGCTTCGAGTTCGACGTGCCGGTGCGCTTCGACGGCGACCGCATCGACGTGACCCTGGAGAGCTTCAACGCCGCCCGGGTCGGGGCCGTGGCCCTGGTCGAGGTGCGGGTCTGATGCGCGCGGTCCCACCCGACCTGGCCGCCCGCCTCGAGAGCGGGGCGGCCAGCCTGTGCCACGCCTGGATCCTGACCCGGGCCGACGGGACGGTGCTGGGCTTCACCGACCATGACCGCGACCTGGTGGTCGACGGCGTCGTCTGCAAGGCGGCCAGCGGCTGGACCGCCGGGGCGGCCGAGACGGCGGCCGGCTTCGCGCCGGGCCAGGCCACGGCGGTCGGCGGCTTCGACGACGCGGCGCTGTCGGAGGCCGACCTGGCGGCCGGGCTCTATGACGGGGCGCGGGTCGATTGCCGGGTGGTCGACTGGTCGGCGCCCCCGCTGGCCGTGCGGCTGTGGTCGGCCCGCGTCGCGGCGGCCAAGACCGAGGGCGGGGCCTTCACCCTGGCCCTGGAGGGTCCGCTGGCGGCGCTGGACCGGGTGACCGGCCGCACCTTCGGCCGGTCGTGCGACGCGGCGTTCGGCGACGCCCGCTGCGGGGTCGACCTCGCGGCCTTTCCCGGCGCGACCTGCGACAAGCGCTGGGCCACCTGCCGGGAGCGGTTCGGCAACGGCCTGAACTTCCGCGGCTTTCCGACCGCCCCAGGCGAGGATTTCCTGACGCTGTATCCCGGCGAGGGGGAGCGGAATGACGGCGGGCGGCGGTGAGGGGATCACTTGCCCCCACCTGACCGCTTCGCGGTCTGTCCGCCCCCTTGGGGGGCGGAGCGCTCTTCCCCCTTCGGGGGAAGACGATCGCGAAGCGATCCGTAGGGGGCAAGCGCTGGCCGCCGAAGCGCCGACCGGCGCCGCCGCCCTCGCCGAAGCCCGCCTGTGGCTGGGCACGCCCTACCAGCACCAGGCCTCGCTGCGCGGCGTCGGCTGCGACTGCCTGGGCCTGGTGCGCGGCGTCTGGCGGGCGCTCTACGGCCCCGAGCCCGAGATCCCGCCGCCCTATCGCCCCGACTGGGCCGAGCTGGGCGGGCGCGAGCTGCTGGCGCAGGCGCTGGACCGCCGGCTGGTCCGGCTGGACCTCGCCGCCGCCAGCCCGGGCGACGTGCTGCTGTTCCGCATGGCCCCGGACGCCCCGGCCAAGCACTGCGCGATCGCCTCGGCCGAGGACCGGATGATCCACGCCTACTGGGGCCGGGCCTGCGTCGAGAGCTGGCTGGGCCGCTGGTGGCGCCAGCGGCTGGTCGGCGCCTTTCGATTCCCGAAACCCTGAAGGACACCCATGGCCCAGGTCATTCTCTCCGCCGTCGGCACGGCCGTGGCGGGTCCCGTCGGCGGCGCGATCGGCCTGGCGGTCGGGGCGGCGATCGACAGCGCCGCGCTCGACGCCCTGACCCCCGCCCGCCGCGTCGGGCCGCGCATTCCCGAGCTGCGGCTGTCGGGCGCGGCCGAGGGCGCGCCGATGGCGGCGGTGTTCGGCCGGGCCCGCGTGGCCGGCCAGGTGATCTGGGCGGCGCGGTTCAAGGAGCGCTGGCTCGACGGCCGGTCCGGCGGCGGCAAGGGCGCGCGCACGACCAGCGCCGCCTACAGCCTGTCGTTCGCCGTGGCCGTCTGCGAGGGGCCGATCGAAGGGATCGGCCGCGTCTGGGCCGACGGCAAGCCGATGGACATGGCCGGAGTGGTCATGCGCGTCCACACCGGGGCCGAGGACCAGGGGCCCGATCCCCTGATCGCGGCCGTCGAGGGCCCAAGTGACGCCGGCGGGACGCCGGCCTATCGCGGCGCGGCCTGAAGGTGACCCTCTATCCGTTCGTGCTGATGGACGTGCCGGCGGGGAACGGCCTGCCCGACCCCTATGGCGGCGCGCGGCAGGGCGCCTATCCCTGGCGCGGGCGGATCACCTGCCATCCCGCCGCCGGCCGTCCGGGCTCGCCGGACAGGACGGCGGCCGCCGGGGCGCAGGTCGCCAGTTTCTTCGGCGCGGCGACAGCGAGCCAGTTCGGGGCGGCGGACGGCCTACCGACCTATGGCGGTCCGGCCGGCGACTGGGGCCTGCGGCGGATGCTGCTGCACTACGCCAAGCTGGCCCAGCTGGCGGGCGGGGTCGACGGCTTCATCCTGGGCTCGGAGCTGCGCGGCCTGACCACGGTGCGCGACGGGGCTTCGTCCTATCCGGCCGTGAGCGCGCTAAAGAGCCTGGCCGGCGAGGTCCGGATCCTGCTGGGGCCGGCGACGAAGCTGGGCTACGCCGCCGACTGGAGCGAGTATTTCGGCCACCAGCCGGCCGACGGCTCCGGCGACGTCCATTTCCACCTCGATCCGCTGTGGAGCGACGCCAACATCGATTTCGTCGGGATCGACTTCTACCCGCCGATGGCCGACTGGCGGGACGGCGACGACCACCTGGACGCCGGGCGGGGCGGGCCGCACGACCTGACCTATCTGCGCGCCAATCTGGTCGGCGGCGAAGGCTTCGACTGGTTCTACGCCTCGGACGCCGACCGTCTGGCCCAGGTCCGCACCCCGATCACCGACGGCGCCTACGCCGAGCCCTGGGTGTTCCGGCCCAAGGACCTGCTGTCGTGGTGGAGCCAGCCGCATTTCGACCGGACCGGCGGCGTGCGCGCCACGGCGCCGACGGCGTGGGTTCCCCGCTCCAAGCCGCTGCGGCTGGTCGAGTTCGGCTGCGGCGCGGTCGACAGGGGCGCCAATGCGCCGAACCTGTTCGTCGACCAGAAGAGCGCCGAGAGCGCCCTGCCGCCGTTCTCGGACGGGACCCGCGACGAGCTGGGCCAGCGGCGGGCGCTGGAGGCGGTGCTGGCCCACCTGGCTGATCCGGCGACCAATCCGGTCTCGCCGGTCTATGGCGGGCCGATGATCGAGGGGGCGGCGGCCTGGTGCTGGGACGCCCGGCCGTTCCCCGACTTCCCAGCCCGCGGCGGCGTCTGGGCCGACGGGCCGAACTGGACCCTGGGCCACTGGCTGAACGGCCGGGCGGGGATCGCGCCGCTGCCCGAGCTGGTCGCCGCCCTGGCCCAGCGGGCCGGCGCGGCGGTCGACCCGGGCGAGGCGGGCGGCAGCGTGGTCGGCTATGTGGTCGACCGGCCGATGCGGCTGCGCGACGCCCTGGCCCCGCTGCTGGAGGCCTTCGCCCTGGACCCGGTCGAGCGCCAGGACGGCGTCGCCCTGGCCGGCCGCTCGGGCGCGCCGGTCCTGACGCTGGGCGACGACGACCTGGCCTGGCCGGAGGATCGCGTCGCGCCGCTGACCGGCGCCCGGGCCCTGGCCGCCCCGGTCCAGGCCCTGCGCCTGCGCTTCATCGACGCCGCCCGCGACTACCAGACCGGTTCGGTGATCGTCCGCCGCGAGGCGGGGGAGGGGAGCGCCGACCTCGACGCGCCGCTGGTGCTGGCCGCCGCCGACGCCCGGGCCGTGGCCGAGCGGCTGCTGGCCGCCGCCGACCCGCGCGAGGCGACCGTCCACCTGTCGCCCCTGGCCGCCCTGCGGCTGGAGCCCGGCGACCGGCTGGACCTGCCGAGCCTGGTCGGGGACGGCGCGGTCTGGCGGGTGACGCGGGTCGACCTGGACGAACATCCCCGCGCCCAGCTGGCGCCGGTGGTCGAGCCGGTGCGGGTGGGCGGCGACCTGGACTGGTCGCCCGCCGCGCCGCGCGAGGTCCCCGGCCCGCCGGTGCTGCACGTGCTGGACCTGCCGGGCCAGGCCGACGAGCGGCCGCTGGTCGCGGTGGCGGCCTCGCCCTGGCGGGCCTTCGACGTCCAGGCCGGCGCGGGCGTCGAGGCCCTGCGCGTGCGGACCACGGCGACCGTGCCTGCCACGCTGGGCGTCACCCTGTCGGACCTGCCGGCCGGGCCGCTGCATCGCTTCGACCCGGCCACGCGGCTGACCGTGCGGCTGGAAGGCGCGGCGCCGGTCAGTCGCGACCGCTCGGCCGTGCTGGCCGGGGCCAACGCCTTGGCGGTGCGCGGGGCCGGTGGTGAGTGGGAGATCGTCCAGTTCCTGACCGCCGAGCCGGTCGGCGCCGACACCTGGGTCCTGTCGGGCCTGCTGCGCGGCCAGGCCGGCAGCGACCCGGCCACCGCCGCCCTGACCCCGGCCGGGGCGGCGGTGGTGGTGCTGGACGAGGCCTTGGTCCGCGCCGACCTGGCCCTGGCCGAGCGCGGCCTGCCCCTGACCTGGCGCGCCGCCCCGGCCGGCGGCCCGGCCTCGGGACCGTCGATGAGCCAGACGGTCGAGACCTGGCGCGGCCTGTCGGCCCGGCCCTGGTCGCCGGCCCACCTGCGGGTCCGGTCCCAGGGCGGCGACGTTGTCGTGACCTGGATCCGCCGGACCCGCCTGGCCGGCGACGGCTGGGACGCCGAGGTCCCGCTGAGCGAGGAGCGCGAGGCCTATCGCGTCGAGATCCTGGACGGCGAGCGGGTGATCCGGACGGCCGAAACCGCCACCCCGGCCTTCACCTACACGGCCGTCCAGCGGGCCGCCGATTTCCCCGCTGGACCGACCGGGGTGATGGCTGTCAGGGTCGCCCAGGGCTCGGCCCTGTTCGGCTGGGGCGCCGTGTCACGGGCCTTGCTGTGATAATAATGCAACATAACGCTTGCGCGCCGCGCCGAACGGCCTAATTGAGGCGTTCCGCCTGTTTGAACTGACGTGAGGAGCCTCCTTGGCGCGCGACCCCTATCTGGAGCTTGGCGTTTCCCGCACCGCGAGCGCGGCGGAAATCCGCAAGGCGTTCCACAAGCTCGCCAAGCAGCATCACCCCGACGCCAACAAGGGCGACAAGAAGTCGGAGGAGAAGTTCAAGCAGGTCAGCGCCGCCTTCGACATCCTGGGCGACGCCGACAAGCGCAAGAAGTTCGACGCCGGCGAGATCGACGCCGACGGCCGCGAGACGATGCGCGGCGGGTTCGGCGGCGGCGGCAACCCGTTCGGGGCCGGCTTCGGCGGGCGCGGCGGCGGCTTCCGCGGCAGCGGCGGCGGCGAGGGGCCGGAGATCGATCTCAACGACCTGTTCGGCGACATCCTGGGCCGCAATCGCGGCGCGGGGGCCGGGGCGGGCGGCGGCTTCGGCGGCGGCTTCGCGGCCAAGGGCGCCGACGTGCGCGCCCGGCTCGACATCGACCTGGAGGAGGCGATCAAGGGCGGCAAGAAGCGCGTGGCCTTCTCGGACGGCCGCACGATCGACGTCACCATCCCGGCCGGCGCCCAGGAAGGCCAGACGCTGCGCCTGAAGGGCCAGGGCAGCCCGGGCCGCGGCGGCCAGGGCGACGCCCTGATCGAGCTGGCCATCAAGCCGCACCCGATCTACCGGCCCGAGAACGGCGCCCTGGTCATGGACCTGCCGGTCAGCGTCCCCGACGCGGTGCTGGGCGGCAAGGTCGAGGCCCCCACGCCCGACGGCCCGGTGACCCTGACCGTCCCCAAGGGCTCCAACAGCGGCGCCAAGCTGCGGCTGAAGGGCCGCGGCCTCTCCGACGCCAAGGGCCACCGCGGCGACCTGTTCGCGCGGCTGGTGGTGACCTTGCCGGACGCGCCGGACCCCGAGCTGGAGAAGTTCGCCGAGACGTGGCGGGACAAGCGGCCCTACGCGCCGAAGCGGCGGTAGCGGGGCGGTCACCACGCCCTCTCCGGCGACCTGCGTTCTGTCGTCGAAAAGCGTTCAGCCAAAGGCCGCGATGATGGTTTCGATGGGCAGGAACAGCGTGCGGCTCTCCGCCGGATATTCGATGAATTCAGCGCAAGCCAGATAGAACTGTCTGGCCCGCTGATCCTTGGCTTGAACGAGGACCGCGCCGATCCCGATGCTTTGCGAAGCGATGGCGATCCTTCGAAGGGCGTCCGAGAGAATGTCGGCGCCGAGGCCGCGGCCGGCATGGGAGCGGCTGACCGCCAAGCGGCCGATCACGGAGACCGGGATCGCCTCCGGGGCGTTGCGGCGGAGCTTGCCTGGCGCGGCCTCCCGGTCCACCGCGCCTGCGGAAATGCAGAAATAGGCGACGACGCTGGCGCCTTCACAAACCACATAGGTCCTGGAAAAGCGGCTCTCGTTCTTGAGCGCGCGTTGTTTCAGCCAGTCGTTCAGCGCCGGTTCGCCGCAATCGAAGTTGGAGAGATCGTGCTCCGCCGTCAAAGGGACCGGAGCCGACAGCTTGGCCTGCGACTCTCCGGCGCCCGACGCTAGGTCTTCCACGCGGGGACTCGACGCAGCAGCGCGCGCAACTTCGGTCCAGGCGCTGGAGGATTGTCGAGTACATGGACGAACGCATCGTAGCGTTCGGAGTCGAGGGCGAACAGGCGTTGATCCAGCAGCACGTCGATCGCGAGCGCCCGGGCGCTTTCGATCATGAACTCGGTTCGGGTCTTTCCCAGGATGGCGGCGGCGTCATCAATGAGCTGGCGAGTCTGCGTCTCGATACGCAGGTTGATGCTGCCCTTGACCTCGGCGCCGGACGGGGAGGGCTCCGCGCTTGTCGCGGCTCCCGAAGGCAAGTCGGCCAATATAGGGGCGTGGCTCTTGACCATTCGAGCATTGTTGGGCAACGTATCCACGTTGTCAATACGAAGGGTGACGAGGCCGGTCATCGAACGCCATCCACGGGCGTCGAACCATCTCACCCCACCCCGTTCGGCAGCGCCGCCTTCTTGATCAGATAGGCCCCCTGGCCGACGCCGAAGCTGCCCAGCAGGGCGGTGTCGACGTCGGGGAGGGTGGTGGCGCGGACGATGTCGATCATCGTCAGGAACTCCCAGCTGGCCGCGGCGAAGATCAGGGTGGCGACGCTGCTGATCAGGATCATCTGGAAGTCGCCCAGGTCGGCGGCGCCGTAGTCGTTGAGCACCAGGTCGGCGATCCGGGGCCGGGGTGCGACGCCAGGCGGAGCGGGCGCGCCGTCGACGGCGGGGGCGGCCGCGGCGTTGGCGTCCTTCTGCACGGCCACCACCTTGGCCGCGCCGAACGACAGGCCCGAAAGCCCGGTCATGGCCAGGACGTTGGTGGTCATGGCGATGCCGCCCATGAACTCCCAGCCCAGGAACCAGGCGCGCAGGATCAGGGTCGCGCCGTAGACCATGGCCACCACGCCGAACCACAGCGCCATCTGGGTCTGGGAATTGCTCATGCGGTTGTCGTTCCCGACCAGGAACCGCCAGGGCCGGCCGGCGGTGGCCAGGCTGGCGAAGGCGGCGATCACCGCGAAGGCGGCGACCAGGGCGATCGTCCGCTGCAGGACTGGCACGGGCCGCGCCAGGCGGGTGATCTGGACCACATGCTGCGGGCTCAGCGGATCGTCCACCGTCAGCCAGACCCGGTCGCCGGGCCGCGCGCCCAGGTCCAGGGCCTGCTTGTCGGCCGGCCGGTCGACGGTCAGCGTCACCGGGCCGGGCGCGCCCGTGGGCAGGACGGTCAGCTGGTCGGCGTTGGCGCCCAGCCGGGACGGCGAGACGCCGAGGGCCTGGATCACGCCGTCGACCGGGGTGGGGCTGGCGCTGGGCGGCGGCGGGTCGGCCACGGCCGCGGCGGCCAGGCTGCTCAGGCCCGCCGCCAGCGCCCAGGCCAGGAACGACGGCCTGACATCTCCGAATAGTCGCATGCCTCCCCCCAAAAAGACGGCGCCTTCAGGATCCGGACCCTCAAGGATCCGTCGCGGCGCATGGCGCGTTGGGCTGTAACCCGCGGACCCTGCACGCGAAGATTGCACGCTAGGGCCGGGCGATTTCACTGGCAAGTCCGCGGCGGAGGCGTCGTCCTTCGGTTTGGCGGCCGGATCGATCGAAGGCGGCCCGCCGGACCTTCGTTCGTCGAATCCGTGACAGAACGACGTTGCCCGTCCATAACGGCCGTGTTCAGCCTCTATTCAGCCGCGACGCTCTAAACCGGAGCCCATGAAGCCGATCCATTTCCTCTTCGCCGCCGCCCTGGCCGCCGCCGCCCTCCCCGGCGTGGCGTCCGCGCAGCGCGGCCCGGACTCGCTGGGCGCCGACTGGCGCGCCCGGCAGGACCAGGCGCGCGGGGGCGTGCAGTCGGGGCGTCTGGTGCCGCTCAGCCGGGTGATCGAGCAGATCGGCCGCCGCACGCCGGGCCGGGTGCTGGACGCCGGCCTGGAAGGCCCCAACTACCGGGTCCGCTGGGCCACGACCGACGGTCGCCGCATCGACTTCATCGTCGATGCCCAGACCGGCCAGATTCTCAGCGCCAACTAAGTTTCCGATCCAGCGTCACGAGACAGAGACTCCTCCATGCGCATCCTGCTTGTCGAAGACGATCCCGACCTGTCGCGCCAGCTGAAGCTGGCCCTGGGCGACGCGGGCTACGCCGTCGACCACGCCGCCGACGGCGAGGAGGCCCAGTTCCTGGGCGAGACCGAACCCTACGACGCGGTGGTGCTGGACCTGGGCCTGCCCAAGGTGGACGGCGTGTCGGTGCTGGAGCGCTGGCGGCGCGGCAACGTCGCCACCCCGGTGCTGATCCTGACCGCGCGCGGCTCGTGGAACGAGAAGGTGGCGGGCTTCGACGCCGGCGCCGACGACTACCTGACCAAGCCGTTCCATACCGAGGAGCTGCTGGCCCGCCTGCGCGCGCTGCTGCGCCGCTCGTCCGGCCACGCCTCGCCGACCCTGTCGTGCGGCGGCCTGCGCCTGGATCCGCGCGCCGCCCGGGCCAGCGTCAACGGCGAGCCCCTGCGCCTGACCTCGCTGGAATACCGCCTGCTGCACTACATGATGATGCACCAGGGCCGGGTGATCGGCCGCACCGAACTGGTCGAGCACCTGTACGACCAGGACTTCGACCGCGACTCCAACACCATCGAGGTGTTCATCGGCCGGCTGCGCAAGAAGCTGGGCAGCGACCGGATCGAGACCGTGCGCGGCCTGGGCTACCGCCTGACGCCGCTGGAAGGCGAGACGACGGAAGGGTAGGGCATTCGCCAACTTGGGTCTGGCCCAACCCAAAACTCCGCTCATCCCGACGAAAGCGGGACCCAAGCTGAGGCAGGTTGCTGGGTCAGAGCGAAACCGCCAGGCTCGGCTTGGGTCCCGACTTTCGTCGGGATGAGCGGGAAAAAGGGGCAAGGTGAGCGAAACGGAAATGTGTCCTGAGCCCCTAGTCGCCACCGTGGGCGAGGCCTAACCCATGTGGGACCTCAGCAAGCGCTCGCTGGTCCGGCGGCTGGTGCTGCTGGCGGCGGCGTGGAACCTGGTGGTGCTGGTGCTGGCGGGCGTGTTCCTGACCGCCCAGTTCCGCGACGCGGCCATCCGCCGGTTCGACCAATCGTTGGCCGTGCTGACCGACGACCTCTATGCCGGCTCCACCGTCGACGACGGGGTGCTGAAGGCCCCGGTCCTGACCGACATCCGCGCCACCCGGGCCTATTCGGGCCGCTACTGGACGATCTTCGACCAGCCGCCGGGCGGCGGCGGACTGAACGTGATCGAGCGCTCGCGCTCGCTGTTCGACAGCGACCTGGTGATCCCGGTCGAGCAGTCCGAGCGGCTGATGTCCGAGCCCGGCAAGACCCTCTATTTCGACCTCAAGGGGCCGCAGAACCGGCCGCTGCGCGCCGCCGCCCTGCTGGCCCGGCTGCCCGGCTACCCGCGGCCGGTGGTGTTCATCGCCGCCGAGGACCGCTCGCCGATCGACGCCGACGCCGACCGCTTCGGGCGCATCACCACCTTCGCCCTGGTCATCCTGGGCGGCGGCCTGATCGCCGCGGTGGTGGTGCAGGTGCGGGTCGGCCTGGTGCCGCTGTTCCGCCTGCGCCGCGAGGTGGCCTCGGTGCGGCGCGGCAAGGCCGAGAAGCTGGACGGCGACTATCCGGAGGAGCTGGCGCCGCTGGCCGTCGAGCTGAACGCCCTGCTGTCGCATAACCAGGAGGTGGTCGAGCGCCAGCGCACCCACGTCGGCAACCTGGCCCACGCCTTGAAGACCCCGCTGTCGGTGATGCTGACCGAGGCGGGCCAGCGGCCCGGCGCCCTGGCCGAGGTCGTCGAGCGCCAGGCCCAGACCATGCGTGAGCAGGTCGACCACCACCTGCGCCGGGCTCGCGCCGCCGCCCGCTCCCAGACCTCGGGCGAGCGCACGCCGGTCGAACCGATCCTGGACGAGCTGGCCGTGACCCTGGAGCGGATCTTCCAGGACAAGGGTGTCCAGATCGACTGGCGGTGCCCCGACGACCTGTGCTTCCAGGGCGAGCGCCAGGACTTCATGGAACTGGCCGGCAACGTGATGGAAAACGCCGGCAAGTGGTGCAAGGGCAAGGTGCGGGCCGAGGCTGTGGCCAGCTCGCCCGAGCAGATGACCCTGACCGTCGACGACGACGGTCCCGGCCTGCCGCCCGACCGCTGGACCGACGCCCTCAAGCGCGGCCAGCGGATGGACGAGCACACGCCCGGCTCGGGGCTGGGCCTGTCGATCGTGGACGAACTGGCCCGCGCCTACGGCGGCTCGGTCACCCTGGGCGCCTCGCCCCTGGGCGGGCTGCGCGTGACCCTGGTGCTGCCGCGGTCGGAGGGGTGACCACCGCTCTTCCCGCCCGTTTCGCGGCAGGGGAGAACGACGGGCCGACGCGCTCAACCTGACATCGACGGAAACCGCTTTCCTGGCCCCAGCGACCTTTCGACGCTGCCGTTCGCGCCGCGAAAACTTATGGTTTCGGAAAGTCTTAACCTCGTTGGCGACATGGTTGACGCGGCCCGGAGCGGGCCGATCCGGTGGGGGGTTATGGCAGCGATCGCCGCCAACAAGTTGCTGATGGTCCGGAAGCTGGTGGAAACCGCGCCCGACGCCGCTCTGCGCAGCCTCGAGCTCGCCCTGGCCGGCCCCGCCGGCGGGCAGGGCGCGCTGGCGACCGTGCGCGGCCTGGTCGAGGACGAAGTTACCGCCCGTTATGTCCGCAACAGCGTCCTGGCCCCGATCGTCCCGCTGTGCGCCCTGCGCGAGGCAGGACAGACCGCCTTCCCGCCCCGCACCCTGCCCCTGCTGTGGGCCGCCCTGAGGCGGCAGGCGCCCAGGAAGGTCGAGGAGGCCGCGGCGCGCTGCAATCCGTGGGACCTGGAGCAGGGCCCGCCCGACGTCTTCGACGAGCTGTGCAAGGTTGCCTCCCGCGGCCTGCGCGCCCAGGCCGAGCCGGGCTTCCAGGCGCTGGACGCCGTCTGCGACGTCGACGCCCTGGCCTCGTGCCTGGAGCTGTCGGTCATCGTCCGCGCCGCCCTGCCCAAGCTGCAGGAATGGGTCAGCAAGATGAGCGAGGATCGCGCCTCCTCGGCCCGGCTGGCCTACAAGGACGCCTGCGCCATCCGCCCGGACGCCGGGCCGCTGCTGTTCGAGATGCTGGCCGCCCACCTTCCGGACGACTGGCGGATCCTGCGGGTGATCTCGGCGGTCATGGACCGGCCGGGCGACAAGTTCTGGGCCTCGTCCGAGGTCGGGGTGTTCGGCGAGCGGGTGCTGGCCGACATCGAGAAGAACATCGACTTCATCAACGCCTTCGACCCGGCCAAGGGCGAGACGGAAGGCCGCAAGGCCGCCCATGCCGCCCAGAGGGTCGCCCAGCAGATCACCGAGCTGGAGCAGTCGGTGAACCTGGCCAAGGACGGCCCCTGGGGCCGGCGCCTGGTCAAGTACAAGCAGGCCATCGCCCAGGCGGTCGAGACGCGGATGAACGCGGCCGAGAAGGAGCTGCTGGCGGCCCTGCCGCTGCGGCCGATCTCGATCCTGGGCGGCAAGAAGGGCAAGGGCGTGCCGCTGCTGACGGCCGAGCCCGACGAGGTCCAGGCCCGCCGGCTGACGGCGGTGCTGGTGTTCATCGCCGAGATCCGCGGCTGCGCCACGCAGAGCGGCTACGGCTCCAGCCGCGCCAAGGTGCTGGAGAAGCTGAACGGCCGCCTGGACCAGTACATCGAGGACATCCTGCACATCGTGCGGACCGGCGACGGCGGCGACCAGGGCCTGGCGCGGCTCTATGTCGACCTGGCCGCCGGCTACATCGCCTACAGCCGCGATGAAAAGACCGCCGAGATCGTCCGCCGCCGCGCGGCCGCGGCCATGGCGGCGGCGGCTTAGGGTCATCGCGGCCCTTAAGCGCTTTTTTCGCTAACGGCGCCGCCGTTTTCCCGGCTAACACGCGCGACATGATCGCTTTCTGGATCGCCGCGGCGGGATTGTCGGCCGTCGTCGCCGCCCTGGTGCTGCGCGGCGCGGCGCGGGCGTCCGCGGCTGCGAGCGCGGGCGGCGACGACGCCAGCCTGGCCGTGCACCGGCGCCAGCTGTCCGAGATCGACGACCTGGCCGAGCGGGGCCTGCTGGCCGACGCCGAGCTGAAGGGGGCCCGGGCCGAAGCCGCCCGCCGCCTGATCGCCGCCGCCGACCACCAGGCGCCGTGGCCGCCGACGGATCCCAAGCTGCGGCCGCTGGTGCTGGCCCTGGCCGCCGCCGCCCCGCTGCTGGCGATCGCGCTCTACGGCGTGGTCGGCGCCCCGGGCCTGGCCGACCAGCCGTTCCTCAAGCGCGTGGCCGCCTGGCGCAACACCGACCCCGCCCAGCTGGAGCCGCAGAAGATCGCCACGGTGCTGGAGCAGATCGCCGTCCAGCGTCCGACCGATCCCGAGCCGCTGAAGAACCTGGCCCTGGCCCGGATGGCGGCCGGTGACGCCACCGGCGCGTCCCAGGCCCTGCGCCGCGCCGTGATCCTGGCCCCGGCCCGCGCCGACCTGTGGGCCGGCCTGGGCGAGACCTTCGTGGCCGATGGCGACGGCGAGATCGGGACCGACGCCCGCAAGGCCTTCGCCGAGGCGCTGAAGCGCGATCCCAGGAACGTCAGCGCCCGCTATCACCTGGGCCTGGCCCGGATCGCCAACGGCGACGTCCAGGGCGGCCTGGCCGACTGGAAAGCGCTGCTGGCCGACCTGCCGCCCGACGATCCGCGCCGCATGGGCTTTGGTCACCAGATCGCCCAGGTCCAGGCCGACGGCGGCCTGCGGCCCAGCGCCGCCCCCACCGGCCAGCCGGCCGAGGGCGGCTCGGACGGCGATGTTCAAGGCATGATCCAGGGCATGGTCGCCGGCCTGGCCGCCCGGCTGGAGGCCAGTCCCGACGATCCCGACGGCTGGGTCAAACTGGTGCGCGCCTACGCCGTGCTGGGCGACGCCGCCCGCCGCGACGCGACCCTGGCCAAGGCCGAGGCCCGCTACAAGGACCAGCCCAAGGTGCTGGCCGCCCTGCGCCAGGCCGCCCAGACTCCCGCCCAGAAGACCCAGCCATGAGTTTCCTGCCCAAATCCCGCAAGGCGCGCCGTCGCCTGACCGTCCTGGCCGTCGCCGCCCCCGTGGTGGCGCTGGCCGTTGGCCTGGCGCTATGGGGGATGCGCGACGCCATTTCGCTGTTCTACACCCCGGCCCAGGCCGCCGCCGCCCACGTGCCGGCCGGCCGCAAGGTGCAGCTGGGCGGGCTGGTCAAGGCCGGCAGCGTCGTCAAGCATCCGGACGGCCTGGTCGAGTTCGTGGTCGCCGACCAGCGCTCCACCGCCCTGGTCCGCTACAAGGGCGACCTGCCGGACCTGTTCCGCGAGGGCCAGGGCGTGGTGGCGTCGGGGGCGTTCGACGCGTCCGGAACCTTCGTCGCCAAGCAGGTGCTGGCCAAGCACGACGAGCGCTACATGCCGCGCGAGGTCTCCAAGGCCCTGAAGGAACAGGGCGAGTGGCGCGGCGACGGACAGGCGCCGTCGTACCAGGGCTACAAGCCGGGGAAACCCACGACGTGATCACCGAATTCGGCGCCTACGCCCTGGTCCTGGCCCTGGTCCTGTCGGCCCTGCAGATGATCCTGTCGGCGATCGGCGGGGCGCGGCGCTCGTCGCTGCTGGCCGGCGCGGGGCGGGGCGCCGCGCTGGGGGCCTTCCTGGGCACGGCCCTGACCTTCCTGGCCTTGATCCACGCCTTCGTGGTGTCGGACTTCTCGGTGGCCAATGTCGCGGCCAACTCCCACACCGCCAAGCCGATGCTGTACAAGGTGGCCGGGGCCTGGGGCAGCCACGAGGGCTCGATGCTGCTGTGGTGCCTGGTGCTGACCGGCTACGGCGCGGCCGTGGCCAGCTTCGGCGAGGCCCTGCCGCCGCGCCTGCGGGCCTATGCGGTGGCGACCCAGGGCGCGCTGGGCGTGCTGTTCCTGGCCTACACCGTCTTCGCCTCCAACCCGATGGCCCGGCTGCTGGATGTCCCGGTCGAGGGCGCGTCGCTGAACCCGCTGCTGCAGGACCCGGCGCTGGCCTTCCACCCGCCGTTCCTCTACGCCGGCTATGTCGGCTTTTCGGTGGTGTTCTCGTTTTCGATGGCCGCCCTGATCGAGGGCCGGGTCGACGCGGCCTGGGCGCGCTGGGTGCGGCCCTGGACGCTGGCGGCCTGGAGCTTCCTGACCGTCGGCATCACCCTGGGCGCCTTCTGGGCCTATTACGAGCTGGGCTGGGGCGGCTGGTGGTTCTGGGACCCGGTCGAGAACGCCAGTTTCATGCCCTGGCTGATCGGTTCGGCCCTGCTGCACTCGGCCGTGGTGCTGGAGAAGCGCGGCGCCCTGCCGGGCTGGACGGTGTTCCTGGGGCTGGCGGCCTTCACCTTCTCGATGCTGGGCGCGTTCCTGGTGCGCTCGGGCGTGCTGACCAGCGTCCACGCCTTCGCCGTCGACCCCACGCGGGGAATCCTGCTGCTGACCATCATGGGGATCGCGGCCGGCGCCGGCTTTGCGATGTTCGCCCTGCGCGCGCCCAGCCTGAACAGCGGCGGCCTGTTCGCCCCGGTCAGCCGCGAGAGCGCCATCGTCCTGAACAACATCATCCTGTCGACCGCCACGGCCGTGGTGCTGGTCGGGACCCTGTTCCCGCTGATCCGCGAGGCGACCGACGGCGAGGCGGTGTCGGTCGGCGCGCCGTTCTTCAACATGACCTTCGTGCCCCTGATGGTCCTGGCCATGGCGATCCTCCCGGCGGGGCCGCTGCTGGCCTGGAAGCGCGGCGACGCGCGGCTGGTGGTCCGCCGCCTATGGCTGGCCCTGGCGATCGCCGCGATCCTGGGCCTGGCGGCCTTCGCCGCCGTCGCCCCGCGCAGCGCCCTGGCCAGCGCCGGCCTGGTCGTCGGCTTCTGGCTGGTGGGCGGGGCGGTGCTGGAGCTGGCCGAGCGGGTGAAGGCCTTCCGCGCGCCCTGGCCCGAGGTCCGCCGCCGCCTGACCGGCCTGCCGCGCGGAGCCTGGGGCACGACCCTGGCCCATGCCGGCCTGGGGATCTTCGTGCTGGGCGCGGCGTTCGAGACGACGTGGCGGGTCGAGGCGGCCCAGGCCCTGAGCGTCGGCGGTCAGCTGAAGCTGGGCGCCTACGAACTGGCTCTGACCGACGTCGGCACGGTGGAGGGCGAGAACTACATCGCCGAGCGCGGGATCGTGAAGATCACCCGGGCCGGCGCGCCGGTCTGCGAGGCGCGGCCCGAGCGCCGCTTCTATCCCACCGGCAAGCAGACCACCTCGGAGGTGGCGATCTGCCCCAAGGTGCTGGACGACCTCTATGTGGTGCTGGGCGAGCGCCGGGCCGGCCCGGACGGCCAGCCGGCCTGGCTGGTGCGGGCCTTCGTCAATCCGTGGGTCCGGCTGATCTTCCTGGGCCCGCTGGTCATGGCGATCGGCGGCCTGGTCTCGCTGTCGGACCGCCGCCTGCGGTTTGGGGTGGGCAAGCGCGCGGAGCGTGCGGCGTGAGGTCGGTTTTCCCCTTCCTTCTCCCCTTGCGGGAGAAGGTGGCCGCCGAAGGCGGTCGGATGAGGGGTCTCTCAAACCTTTCAACCTCGATCGTTCGCGGTGTCGCCGCCCTACGACCCCTCATCCGTCGGCTACGCCGACCCCTTCTCCCGCAAGGGGAGAAGGGGCGGGGGATGCTTGTCGCGTTGGCCGCCATCGCCTGCATGGCCGGGGCCGCCGCCGATCCGGCCGAGCGCCTGCCCGATCCGGCCCAGGAGGCCCGGGCCCGCACGCTGTTCCGCGAGGTCCGCTGCCTGGTCTGCCAGAACGAGTCGATCGACGATTCCGAGGCCGCGCTGGCCGGCGACCTGCGCCAGGTCGTACGCGACCAAGTGAAGCAGGGACGCAGCGACAAGCAGATCCGCGCGTTCCTGGTCGAGCGCTATGGCGAGTTCGTGCTGCTCAAGCCGCCGTTCTCGGCCGGCAACGCCCTGCTCTGGGCCACGCCGGCGATCGCGCTGATCCTGGGCGGCGTGCTGATGGCGCTGCTGTTGCGCCGACGGGCAGCCTCGGCGGCGGACGGTGAAGATTCTGCGCCGCTTTCGCAGGTGGAGGAGGCGCGTCTTCAGGTGTTGTTGAAGGACGAATGACACGATTGCGCCGCGAAGACGCCGCAAGACCATCTTGAGCGTGGACGCATGATCTCATCGAAGACCATTGCGCCTTTCGCCAGCGCAACTAGGTTCTCAGGCCAAGGACCCGGCGCCGCGCGCCGTGGGTGAGGAAAGACGTAAGATGGCTGCTAGGAAGTCTGGTTTCTTTGTCGGTGCGGTGGCCGGGGCGGGCGTGGCCTGCGCGGCGCTGGTCGGCGTGGGTATGCGCATGGGCCCCGCGGGCGCCGCCGAGCCGCAGGTGATCCGCACCTCGGGCGCGCCGATGGCCGCCGGCGCGCCGATGTTCGCGCCGCCGCCCGGCGCCCCGATGTCGTTCGCCGACATCTTCGAACAGGTCTCGCCCGCCGTGGTGCAGATCGACGTCACCTCCAAGGCCGCCGCCGCGCCGAAGCTGCGCATTCCCGGCCTGGAAGGGTTCGACATCGTGCCCAAGGGCCAGAAGGGCGAAGACGGCGAGGAGGCCCCGGGGCCCAAGCAGCAGTCCTCGGGCTCGGGCTTCTTCATCTCGGCCGACGGCTATCTGGTCACCAACAACCACGTGGTGGCCGACGCCGACGACGACGGCATCAATGTCGTGCTCAAGGACGGCCGCGAGCTGAAGGCCACGATCGTCGGCCGCGACGAGGGCACCGACCTGGCGGTCCTCAAGGTGGTCGATCCCAAGGCCAAGGGCGCGGCGTTCCCGTTCGTCAACTTCGAGAACCAGGCCAAGCCGCGGGTCGGCGACTGGGTGATCACCATCGGCAACCCGTTCGGCCTGGGCGGCACCGCCACGGCCGGCATCATCTCGGCCTATAACCGCGACCTGGGCGACAGCTCGTCGAACTTCGTCGACTACATCCAGATCGACGCGCCGATCAATCGGGGCAATTCGGGCGGTCCCTCGTTCGACATCTATGGCCGGGTGATCGGGGTCAACACCGCCATCTTCTCGCCGACCGGCGGCTCGGTGGGCATCGGCTTCGCCATCCCCGCCGACGTGGCCGAGGCCACCGCCAAACAGCTGATCAGCGGCGGCAAGGTGGTGCGCGGCTATATCGGCGCCCAGATCCAGCCCTTCACCAAGGAAATGGCCGACGCCCAGGGCCTGGGCGACGTCAAGGGCGCGATCGTCGCCGACCTGGTGCCCGGCGGTCCGGCCCAGAAGGGCGGCCTGCTGCCCGAGGACGTGATCACCGCCGTCAATGGCGTGGAGATCAAGAGCGGCACGGAACTGACCCGCGAAGTGGCCAAGGGCCGTCCGGGCGACACCCTGAAGCTGTCGGTCCTGCGAGGCGGCAAGCCGCGGACGATCGAGATCAAGTCGGGCGTGCGTCCCACCGAGAAGGAACTGGCCCTGAACGACGACGACAGCGACGAGGGCGGCGCCGATGCGCCGGCCAAGCCGCAGGTCCAGAAGTCGGAAGCCCTGGGCATGACCCTGGTCCCGATCGACGAGTCGGCCCGCCGCACCTACAGCATCGACCCGACCGTCAAGGGCGTGCTGATCGACGGCGTGAAGGCCAATTCCGACGCCGGCGAGAAGGGCCTGCGCAAGGGCGACGTCCTGACCAGCGTCAATGGCGAGCCGGTCGCCTCGGCCGCCCAGGTGTCGTCGGCGGTGGAAGCGGCCAAGAAGCTGCAGCGCCCCAGCGTCAACCTGCGGATCGTCCGCGCCGGTCGTCCCACGATCGTGCCGCTGAAGATCGCGCCGTAAGAACCGCGATACGCGGGGGCTTTCGCCCGCGCGCGGATCACGTCACCATCGCCGGGACGTGACGACAACACGATAGAGGGCGTCATCGATTCGCACGGTGGCGCCCTTTCGTGCATCCGGGGCCAGGGTTGAGGATTGGGCATGCGTATTCTGATCATCGAGGATGACCTCGAGGCGGCGGCGGCGATGCGCCACGGCCTGACCGAGGCCGGCTACGAATGCACGCACGCGCCCGACGGCGAGGCCGGCCTGGCCGAGGCGGGCAAGGGCAAGTTCGACGTGATGATCGTCGACCGGATGATGCCCAAGAAGAACGGCGTCGAGGTGGTCGAGACCCTGCGCCGAGAGGGCGACCAGACGCCGGTGCTGTTCCTGTCGGCCCTGGGCGAGATCAACGACCGCGTCACCGGCCTGCGGGCCGGGGCCGACGATTACCTGGTCAAGCCCTACGCCTTCGCCGAGTTGATCGCCCGGGTCGACGCCCTGTCGCGCCGCCGCGAGACCGGGGCGGTCGCGACCACCCTCAAGGTGGGCGAGCTCGAAATGAACCTGATCAACCGGACGGTCCATCGCCAGGGCAAGGAGATCGATCTCCAGCCGCGCGAGTTCCAGCTGCTGGAGTTCATGATGCGCCACGCCGGCCAGTCGGTGACCCGCACCATGCTGCTGGAGAAGGTGTGGGAATACCATTTCGACCCGCAGACCAACGTCATCGACGTGCACATTTCCCGGCTGCGCTCGAAGATCGACAAGGGCTTCGACCGGGCCATGCTGCAGACCGTGCGAGGGGCGGGCTACCGGCTCGATCCGTAGGCGGCGGGGCAGGGGCGTGTTAGGCTCGGGACCATGAACAAGCTGACCCAGCCCGTTCCCGAAGACGAAGAGGATTTCGGCCCGGAGCAATCCGACGCCGAGATGGAAGCTTGGATCGCGCGCAATCGCGACGGGATCAACGCGCTAATCCGGGAAGCGCGAGAGGACATAGCCGAAGGCGGGGTCGAACCCTGGGATTTCGAGGCCATGTTGGCGGAAGCCAGGCGTGAATTCGAGAAAAGCCAAAAGGGCTGATGAACGCGCCTCTGGTCGTCCGGACTCGCAAAGCTCAAGGCGATTTCAAGCACATCTATGCTTGGATCGCCCAGGACAGCGGCCACGTACGAGCTGCTGAGGTGCTTTCGAGGATCGACAGGATGGCCGAGAGGTTGGCTTTGCGTCCTCGGATGGGGCGAGTGCGAAGAGATTTCGATGGCGAACCACGCGTCTTCACGGTCGCTCCCTGGATGATCGTCTATGAAACACTGCCTAATGACGCCGGCATCCAGGTCTTGCGTCTTATCGATAGTCGCCGCGATGTCGCGACCCTGCTCGGCAAGAAGAGCTAGCCCATGCGCCTGCCGCGCCTGATCCGATCGACGCCGTTCCGGCTGACCCTGCTGTTCCTGGCCCTGTTCGCGGCGGCCGCCAGCGCGTTCCTGGGCTATATCTACATCGCCACCGCCGGCGAGGTGAACCGCCGGGCCGACGCCGAGATCACCCGCGAGATGGAGAGCCTGGAGGCCGCCTACCGGGTGGGCGGGGTCAACGCCCTGAACCAGACCATCGTCGAGCGCGCCACCGGCGAGCGGCCGTTCCTGTACCTGCTGCTCGACAAGGACGGCAAGCGGATCTCCGGCTCGATCGAGGAGTCGCCGATCGACGACTTCACCGGTCCCGGCCCGACCTGGGAGACCTTCAAGCTCACCGAGACCGACATCGACGGGGCCGAGGTCAAGCGCGCCGCGCGTGGGGTTCAGGAGCGGTTGAGCGGCGGCGAGGCCCTGTTCGTCGGGGCCGACGTCCAGGAGTCGGAAGGCTATGTGATGAAGATCGTCCGGGCCCTGCGCGGGGCCGGGGCGCTGGTCATCATCCTGGGCCTGGCCGGCGGGGTGCTGATCAGCCGCAACGTCTCGCGCAGCATGCAGGGGCTGGTCGACGTGGTGAACGCGGTGCGGGCCGGAGACTTGCACGCCCGGGCCCGGGTGCGCGGCACGCGCGACGAGTATGACGAGCTGGCCGAGGGCCTCAACGACATGCTCGACCGCATTGAGCGGCTGATGGGGGGCCTGCGCCACGCCGGCGACGCCATCGCCCACGACCTGCGCTCGCCCCTGACCCGCCTGCGCGCCCGCATGGAGGTGGCCCTGATCGACGCCGAGAACGGCAAGGGCGATCCGGTGGCGGCGTTGGAGACCGCCCTGGCCGACGCGGACGGCGTGCTGAAGACCTTCAACGCGGTGCTGGCCATCGCCCGCCTGCAGGCGGCCGGCGAGGCGCCGAACCAGGCGGTGTTCGACGCCAGCGAACTGGCCTCGGACATGGCCGAGCTCTATGAGGCCAGTTGCGAGGACAAGGGCCTGGACTTCAAGGCCGAGATCGTTCCGGCCCTGGGCGTGCGCGGCAACCGCGAGTTCATCGCCCAGGCCCTGGCCAACATTCTCGACAACGCCATCAAATATACGCCCGAGGGCGGGGCGGTGATGCTGCGGGCCCGGCGCACCTCGTCCAGCGAGCTGGAGTTCTCGGTCACCGATACCGGTCCCGGCGTGCCCGAGGCCGACCGCGCCCGGGTGGTCCAGCGCTTCGTGCGGCTGGAGAACAGCCGCAGCGAGCCCGGGGCGGGGCTGGGCCTGTCGCTGGTCCAGGCCGTGGCCGCCTCGCACGGCGGGCGGCTGGAACTGGCCGAGGGGCCGGGCGAATACGGCGGCTTCGGCCCGGGCCTGCGCGTGGCGCTGGTGCTGCCGCGGGTGGAGTAGGGGCCTCACGGCTCACGCACTTGCCCCCACCTGACGGCTTCGCCGTCTGTCCGCCCCCACAGGGGGCGGAGCGCTCTTCCCTCTGGGGGAAGACGGCCGCGAAGCGACCCGTAGGGGGCAAGTGATCGCCGTCTCGACCTATTCCGGTCGCCCGTACACCACGTCGAAACACCGCTGCCGGCCCAGCTTCGTCGGGCAGAAACCCGTCTCTTCCGAGCCTTCGCGGATCACCACATAGCGGTCGCGCTTGCACGCCCACCATTCCTCCTCGAAGTCCGGACGGCCGTCCTGCTTGAACACCGGTTCGTCGCCCTGGGCGTAGAAGCGGGTCATGCCGGTCAGGCCGCCGAAGCTGCCCCAGCCGTTGACCAGGCCGCAGACCCGGCCGTCGCGCCGCGCCCACACCCGGCCCAGCTCCAGGGCGTGCGGCTGAGCCAGGCGGGCGCTCAGGCGCGGCTTGACGCTGGCCCAGCGCACCCGCGCCATCGACCGGGCCTGGACGAGCTGGCCGCCCGCGGCCGGGGGCTTGGGTTCGACCTTCATCTCATAGCGCACCGTGAACATCACCATCAGGCCGACGGCGAAGGCGACCAGGGCCATGACGCCCAGGTCGAAGATCCTCACCGCCAGCGCCTTGCGACGGCTGTGGCGACCGCGCGCCACGGGCATTCTGAGAACGAAGGTCATGATCGCGGCCCGCCTGACGCCGCGCCCGAGCGCGGATTACGCCTGTAGTCCGAAAGAATTACAGATGTAATTATAGTCGTCAAGCCACGGCGGTGGAACGATCAGGACCGGCCGTGCTCAGTGATGCAGCTTGGGCAAGGTGATGCCGTCGACCGGGCTGTCGCCGACGAACCGGCCGGGCCAGGAGATCTCCTGGTTGGGCAGCGGGCCGCGCGGCGTGACGGTCCAGACGCCCAGGGCGGTGACGACCGCGATCAGGGCGATCGTCGCCGCGCCGGCCGTCTGGCGCCGATAGCTGGGCTCAGGCCGGGCCAGCAGCTTGACCCGCAGCAGCAGGGGATGGGCGGCGAAGAAGCAGGCCAGGGGCGAGCCGGTCCGGCGGGTATGGGCCTCCAGCAGCGCCTCGGCATAGGGACGCCGCAGGTTGGGCCGCAGGCTCAGGACCGAGGCGTCGCAGGCCATCTCCTGATCCAGTCGCGCGCACAGGGCGCCCAGGTGGATCAGCGGGTTGCACCACCCCAGGACCTGGATGCCGGCGATGGCCAGGTTGGCGACCGGGTCGCCGCGCTTGATGTGGGCGCGCTCGTGCAGGTCGACCATCTTGCGGGCCTGCTCGTCGAAGCGGGTCGTGAAGTCGGCCGGCAGCACGATGCGGGGCCAGAAGACGCCCATGACGGCGGGGCCGGCGCGTCCGGCCTCGGCCCGGGCGCGGAAGGCGCGCTCCTGCAGCAGGATCACCGTGGCCAGGGCGACGCCGCCGGCCAGCCAGATGGCCAGCACCAGCACGGCGCGCTCCTCGCCCATCAGCGGCGGCGGCGCGCCCGAGCCCAGGGTCTCGGACAGGCTGGGGAACACCGTGGCGATCGCCGCCACCGGCACCAGGGCCCACAGACGATAGGCCAGGCCGGCCCCGAACGCCGCCCGCATCGGGCCGCGCAGCAGCAGGACCAGCAGCACCGCCGCGGCCGCCGCCGCCTGGGTGCGCAACAGGGTCAGGGCCAGCAGTTCAGCCATCATGTTCGAGACCCTCGATCAGAGTCTTCAGTTGCTTGATCTCGTCGGTCGACAGGGCGCGGTGCTGGGCGAAATGCGCCACCAGCGGCGTCAGCTGGCCGTCGAAGAGGCGGTTAAGCAGGCTCTGGCTCTCGGCCTGCACATAGTCGGCGCGCTGGATGATCGGGGCGTAGCGCGCCCGGCCGTCGATGCGGTCCGAGCGGATCGCCTTGCGCTTCAGCAGGCGGTTGATCAGCGTCTTGACCGTGGCCTCGCCCCAGCCCTGCGGCTCGGCGACCTCGGCCATGATCTCGTCGACCGTCAGGGGCTGGCGGGTCCAGAGCGCATCCATGATGCGGCTTTCGGCCTGGGTGATGTTCATGGCGTTCGGTCTCCGACTCTAACGATTACGCCTGTAACATCGACTGTCAAGCGGATGCGCGCCCGTCACGAGACGGGATGACCTCGCGACCGCCCCGCGCCACAGTGGCGGCCATGACTCGCCTGCTCGAACGCCTCACTCCCTGCGGCCCCGTGGTCGATCCCAAGGCCGCCGAACGGGCGCATGAGGCGATCGTCCGGCGGGTCGGCGAGGCCGCGCCGCTGGTCGAGGCCGCCTGGCCGGCCCTGGCGCCGATCTTTTCCGCCTCGCCCTACCTGACCGGCCTGGCGCGGCGCAACGGCCTGCGGCTGCCTTCGATCCTCGACAGCGATCCCGATGCTCGGCTGGAGCAGATCCTCACGACCGCCGAGGCCGCGGCCGCCGAGCCCGACTTCGAGACCGCCCGCTGGCTCCTGCGCGAACTGAAGGCCGACCTGCACCTGCTGACCGCCCTGGCCGACCTGGGCGGGGTCTGGGACCTGGACGCGGTGACCGGCGCCCTGACCCGCTTCGCTGACGCGACCCTGCACGCCGCCCTGGCCCAGGCGGTGCGGCTGGAGGTGGCGCGCGGGGCCCTGACCCACGTGGGCGAGGGACCGGACGGTCCAGCCCCGGGGCTGTTCTGCGTCGCCATGGGCAAGCACGGCGCCTTCGAGCTCAACTATTCCAGCGACATCGACTTTTCGATCTTCTACGCGCCCGAGGCCCTGCCGGTCGCCGAGGGCGTCGAGCCGCAAGGCGTGGCGGTGCGCATCGCCAACCACCTGGGCCGGCTGCTGGCCGAGCGCACGGCCGACGGCTACGTCTTCCGCATCGACCTGCGCCTGCGCCCCGACCCGTCCTCGACCCCGCCGGCCATGCCGATCGACGCGGCCCTCGACTACTACGAGAGCGTCGGCCAGAACTGGGAGCGGGCGGCCCACATCAAGGCGCGGATCGCGGCCGGCGACCTGGCGCGCGGCGCGGCGTTCCTGGCCGAGCTGCAGCCGTTCATCTGGCGCAAGAACCTCGACTTCGCGGCCATCGCCGACATCCATTCGATCAAGCGCCAGATCCACGCCTACAAGGTGGACGACCGCCTGACCGCCAAGGGGGCGGACCTGAAGCTGGGACGCGGCGGCATCCGCGAGATCGAGTTCTTCGTTCAGACCCAGCAGCTGATCCTGGGCGGTCGCCACCCCGGCCTGCGCGGCCCGCGCACCCTGGACGCCCTGGCCGCCCTGTCCGAGGCTGGCCACGTCACGCCCGAGGACCGCGATTACCTGATCGCGGCCTATCGCGACCTGCGCGCCCTGGAGCACCGGGCCCAGATGATCGCCGACGACCAGACGCACAAGCTCCCGGAGTCCGACGCCGACCGCAAGAAGGTGGCGGCCCTGTGGGGGCACGGCGTCCTGCGCGGCTTCGACGCCGCGGTCGGCCGGATCCTCAAGGGCGTGAACCGCCGCTACGGCGCGCTGTTCAAGGGCGAGGAGGCGCTGTCGTCGCGGTTCGGCAGCTTGGTGTTCACCGGCGTCGAGGACGATCCGGAGACCCTGGCCACGCTCAAGCGCATGGGCTTTTCCCATCCGGAGCGGGTGGCCGCCACGATCCGCGGCTGGCACCATGGCCACATCGCCGCCACCCGCACCGAGCGGGGCCGCGAGCTGTTCACCCGCCTGGCCCCGCGCCTGCTGGACGCCGCCAACGCCACGGGCGCGCCGGACGACGCCTTCAACCGGTTCAGCGACTTCTTCGCGGGCCTCAGCAGCGGCGTGCAGATCCAGTCGCTGTTCCTGGCCCAGCCGCGCCTGTTCGAGCTGATCGTCGAGGTCATGGCCTTCGCCCCGCGCCTGGCCAGCACTCTGGCCCGCCGGCCCACGGCCCTGGACGCCCTGCTGGACCCGGCCTTCTTCGGGCCGATGGAAATGCCCCGGCAGGTTCCTTGGGACCCGGCCGACTTCGAGGGGGCGATGGACGCCGCCCGGCGGCTGTTCCGCGACCAGAGCTTCCGGATCGGCGTGCGGGTGATCAGCGGCACGGCCGGGGCGCGCGACGCCGGCGCGGCCTTCGCGGACCTGGCCGACCTGATCGTCGGCGGCCTGGCCCCGGCCGCCCTGGCCGAGGTCGAGCGGCTGGGTGGCGCCTTTCCGGGCCAGGTGGCGGTGGTCGCCCTGGGCAAGGCGGGCTCGCGCGAGATGACGGCCAAGTCCGACCTCGACCTGATGACCCTCTACGCCGCCGACGACGCGGCGGGCCAATCGGCGATCAAGGGCTGGGCCGCCGACAGCTTCTACGCCCGCTTCACCCAGCGCCTGACCTCGGCCCTGTCGGCCCCGACCGGCGAGGGCACGCTGTACGAGGTGGACCTGAAGCTGCGGCCCTCGGGGACCAAGGGGCCGGTGGCGGTCAGCTTCGCGGCCTTCGAGGACTATTACGAGCGCGAGGCCGAGACCTGGGAACTGCAGGCCCTGACCCGGGCGCGGGTGATCTGGGCCTCGTCGCCCGCCTTCCAGGCCCGGGCCGAGGCCGCGATCGCCGTGGCCCTGCGCCGGCCGCGCGATCCGAAGACGACCGCCGTCGACGTGCTGGAGATGCGCCAGCTGATGGAGGACGAGCGGCCCGGCAAGGGCGACTGGGACCTCAAGCTGACCGCCGGGGGCCTGGTCGACATCGAGTTCGCCGCCCAGTTCCTGCAACTGGTCCACGCGTCCAGCGGCGGCCCCCTGGCCCAGAACACCGGCGAGGCCCTGGCCGCCCTGGGCCGCGCGGGCCTGGGCGACGCCGCGGCCCTGGCGGCGCTGGAGGGCGCCTGGCGGCTGGAGCAGGACCTGTCGCAGCTGCTGAAGGTGGCGCTGGAGGACGGGCACGATCCCGATACAGAGCCCAAGGCCTTCCGGGCGCTGCTGGCCCGGGCGGGCGGCGTGCGCGAGTTCCGCTCGCTGAAGACCAAGCTGGCCAAGGCCAAGGCCGAGGCGCGGGCGGCGTTCGAGGCGGTGGTGAAGGCCTGACGGGCGGACCTATATTCGGCTGTCTTGGGTGGCGGGGCCACCGCCCAGCTACCCGCTTGATCCGTCATTCCCGCCCTTGTGGCGGGAATCCCTGGTTCAGCCGAAGGCGAAGCGCCTTGGCGCGCCAGCACGCCACACTTCCACACCTGCGGCGGATGGAGGGATTCTCGCCACAAGGGCGAGAATGACGGACCCATTGAGAGCGTGACTGAACGCCGATCCGCCCTAGACTCTAGGCCGTTTCTAGGCTTCGGGCGGCCGTCAGGTGCTTCACATAGGCCTCGTCGGTGGTGAAGGGGATCTCCTTCACGTCGATCAGCAGGCGCTTGTTCTGGCCCACGATAAGAATCTTGGGCAGATAGAGGCCGCCGAACGTGGCATGCACCGCGTAGGGCGTCGTGCCCTTGGCCAATGGGCCGGTCCAGCCCATCACGTCGATCGCCAGGCCGCCGACGAAGTGAGGATCACGGACCAGCTGGATGCCGCTGGTGAAGTTCGGCGCGGCGCCCTTGACGCTGACGCTGAAGAAGCCCGGCTCGCGCAGGCCGGTCCAGACGTAGGTCGCCTCGGCCGTGTCGAATGGTTCAGGACCATAGAAACCCATGACGCTCTCCCTGTGTCTCGACTTCCGCCCGCCGGCATGGGTCGACGGAAGACGACGTCGCCGACAGCCGGCGGCGCTCAAGAGCTATCTATGCGCGAAATTAAGAGAAATACTAGTTAAAAGTGCATACGAAGCAGCCTCGCCTTTTGGGCGATCACAAGCGGCGCGGGAAGGCGCCTCGGCCCATGTAACCATTGGCGCTTCCGATACGTATCTTCCAGAGTAGCTTCCCCGGAGCCCGCCATGCTGATCCGCCACGCCCCCGACCTGACCGACAGCGACGTCACCGACCGCAGCCTGTATCTGCGCCGGCGCGACTTCATCGGCGGGGCGGCGGGGCTGGGGCTGCAGGCGGCGGCCGGAACAGCCAGCGCGCGCGGCCTGGCCTACAGCCCCGGCTTCTCGACCACCGAGCCCAAGACCTCGAAGAAGGACATCACCAGCTACAACAACTTCTACGAATTCGGGGTCAACAAGGAGGACCCGTCGGAGAACGCCGGAACCCTGAAGACCCGTCCCTGGACGGTGCGCGTCGACGGCGAATGCGAGAAGCCGGCCGCCTTTGGGATCGACGACCTGATCAAGGGCCAGAAGCTGGAAGAGCGCATCTACCGCATGCGCTGCGTCGAGGGCTGGTCGATGGTGATCCCGTGGGTGGGCTTCCCGCTGAAGGACCTGCTGGCCCAGGTCAGGCCGACCTCGAAGGCCAAATACGTCGCCTTCGAGACCCTGATGCGGCCCTCCGAAATGCCGGGCCAGCGGTGGGACACCCTGGCCTGGCCCTATCGCGAGGGCCTGCGGATCGACGAGGCGACCCACCCGCTGACCCTCCTGGCCGTGGGCCTCTATGGCGACGTCCTGCCCAACCAGAACGGTGCGCCGCTGCGGCTGGTCGTGCCCTGGAAGTACGGCTTCAAGGGCGCCAAATCGATCGTGCGGATCAGCCTGATCGAGAAGCAGCCGGCCACCGCCTGGAACGTGCTGGCGCCGCGGGAGTACGGCTTCTATTCCAACGTCAATCCGGCCGTGGACCACCCGCGCTGGTCGCAGGCCACCGAACGGCGGATCGGCGAGTTCCGCCGCCGCGAGACCCTGCCGTTCAACGGCTACGGCGAGTGGGTCGCCGACCTCTATCGCGGCATGGACCTGAAGCGGGACTTCTGATGGCGCGGGACCCCCTCAGTCGCTCCGCGACAGCTCCCCCAAGGGGGGAGCATCTGGCTCGGCGCAGATCCTCCCCCTCTGGGGGAGGTGTCGGCAAGGCCGACGGAGGGGGCCGGCGCAAGCGTCCTTCCAAGACCCAAGACAACCTGGTCTACGCCGCCGTCTGGCTGGCCTGTTTCGCGCCGCTGGCCTGGCTGGCCTGGCGGGGGGTCAGCGGCGACCTGGGGGCCAATCCGATCGAGGCTCTGATCCGCCAGATCGGCGTCTGGGGCCTGCGCCTGCTGCTGGTGGGCCTGGCGATCACCCCGGCCGCGCGGATCCTGAACAAGCCGCGCCTGGTCCGCTTTCGCCGCACGATCGGCCTGTTCGCCTTCGCCTACGTCTGCCTGCACCTGCTGACCTATATCGGCGTCGACCTGTTCTTCGACTGGGGCCAGCTGTGGAAGGACATCCTCAAGCGGCCCTTCATCACCCTGGGCATGGCCGGATTCGTACTGCTGATCCCGCTGGCGGTGACCTCGACCAACGGCTGGGTGATCCGCCTGGGCCGGGCGACCTGGCAAAGGCTGCACGGGCTGATCTACCTGATCGTCCCGCTGGGCGTGGTCCACTACTACCTGCTGGTCAAGGCCGACCACCGGCCGCCGCTGGTCTATGCCGCGATCCTGGCGGTGCTGCTGGGATGGCGGGTGTGGGAGGCTTGGGCGAGATCGAGAGCCTAGACTAGGCCTCCCATACTCCGCTCATCCCGGCGTTCGCCGGGATGAGCGGATCAGAACATCTCCGCTTCCGGGTCCCGCGCCTGGTCCCGTTTCCACCAGCCGCCCAGCTTCGCGCCGCCGCACGGACCTTTCTGGGTCAGCGTCACCTCGTCGGCGCTGAACGACGCGTCCAGGCGGCAGGCGTCGGGGCCGGTCCCGGTGAGCGGAAAGGCGACGATGGTCTGGCCGGGGACGACCTTCACCTGGGCGCCGTCCGCGGTGAAGCCTTGCGACATGTTCGCGTCGGCCAGCTGGTAGGCGAACTCCAGCCCCGTCGGCGTGGCCTTGATGCGCAGGAAGTCCTGACCGCGCGCATAGATCCCGCTCAGCCGGAAGCCGGAGCTCCTCAGCACGGCGATGCGGTCGGCATGGATGGTCCGCAGGCAGGCTAGGGCGGCGCCATCGTCCTCGCAGAGCTCCCCGCCTCCGCCCATCCCCGGCGCCGACAAGGCGCGCGAGGCGACCCAGCCGCGCTGGCTCAGCTTCACATAGGCGGCGATCTGGCCGTCCCAGAGCTTCAGCGCCTCGCCATAGGCCTTGGCCAGATCCTCGTCCTGGCGCGACAGCTGCGGATCCTTGCAGATCAGTTTCTCGACCTTGGTCCGGGCCTTGGCGCAGTCGAAGCTGGCGGCGGCGGCCAGGGACGGGGCGAGGGCGATCAGCAGCAGGGCGGCCAGGGCGGCGACGACGCGGGTCATGGCCTACTCCGTCAGATAGGGCGACTTGGCCGGATCGCGCCGGAAGACGCGCGAGTCCGTTCCCAGGGCGCAGCGATCGCCCTTCGGCGACGACAGGGTCGCGGTGTCCTGGGTGAAGGCCAGCACGCGCGGGCAGCCGGCGTCGTCGAATTTCAGCCTGCCGGACGCGTCGACGTCGCCCTCGGCCTGCAGCAGCATGTTCCCGCTGGAGTTGGGGCAGATATAGAGCTCGACCCCGATCCCGGCGTCCGGATAACTGGGCGTCACGTCCAGATAGACCCCGTCCTTGGGACAACTCCCGCCGACATAGCGGCCCATCCACTTCAGGCTGGGATGGGTCAGGAAGGTCAGGCGGCGTTCGTAGTCCTGCTTCAGGCAAGTTATGTCGGCCTTGCAGTTTCGGTCGCGGTCCTTGAGCCACCACCGCTGTTCGCTGCGGATAAAGGTCGACCAGTTTCCCGCCGGCCACAGGCTTTGGGCCGCCTTGAACGCCACGGCCACCTGCTCGTCCAGCTTGGAGATAGAGGCGTTCTTGCAGATCGCCTTCTCGGTGGGCGAGCCGGCCTTGGCGCAGTCGAAGCTGGCGGCCCAGGTCGTGGCGGGCGCGGCGAAGAAGAGCAGGGCGGCGACGCCGGCCCAGCACGCGTGACGAACCATTCGGAACCCTCCCGGACCGATGTCCGGGCAACCTAAACGATAACCGCGTTATCCGATAGGCTTGGCCTTGGCGGCTTGCTGGGCCGCGTAGTCCTGGGCCCGGCGGACGATGCGCAGCACGTTGCCGCCCCAGATCGCCGCCACGTCGGCGTCGCTGTAGCCGGCCGCCTTCAGCCGCGCGGTGACCTTGGGCAGGTCGGCGACGTCCTCGAAGCCGATCACCCCGCCGCCGCCGTCCCAGTCGGCGCCGATTCCCACATGCTCGGGCCCGACCACCTTCAGGGTGTGGGTCAGGCTGGCCATGAAGTCCTCGAAGCTGGCGCGCACGGGCGGGAACCTGGCGTCGACCTCGGCGCGCTTCTTCAGATAGGCCACCATCTCGGCCTCGGTGGCCGTCTCGCTGTCGGGCGCGGTTCCCAGGGCCTTCAGGGCGGCCACGCGCTCGGGGCTGGCGGCGGTGTTCTTCAGATAGACCGAGTTGATGCAGATCACCCCGCCGGCGTCGGCGATCTTCTTCAGCCGGCCGTCATCCAGGTTTCGCGAGTGGTCGTAGATCGCCTTGGCGCCCGAGTGCGAGGCGATGATCGGGACCTTCGACAGCTGCACGGCCTGGTCGACCACGTCGTCCGAGGCGTGGCTGACGTCGACCAGGATCCCCAGCCGGTTGGCCTCGGCCAGCCAGCGCAGGCCCAGCGGCGAGAAGCCATGCCAGATCGGCTTGTCGGTCGAGCTGTCGGCGAACTGGTTGTTCTTGAAGTGCACCGGCCCGGCCATCCGCACCCCGGTCTTGTAGAAGGTGTCCATCAGGGTGAGGTCCTCGCCCAGCGGCCAGCTGTTCTCCATGCTCTGGAAGACGAATTTCTTGCCGGCCTTGTTGATCCGCCCGGCGTCGTCGGCGGTGTAGGCCAGTTCGAACTTGTCGGCATGGGCCGCGACCATCTCGCGGATCTGCGTCGCCCGCTCCAGGGCGAAGTCGCGGGCCTGGCGATAGCCTTCGGCGGTCAGCTCGCCCTGGGCGGTGTAGATCACGAAGAACCCGCCATCCAGGCCGCCGGCGTCCATGCGCGGCAGGTCCACCTGGGTGCCGTCGGCCTTGACCTCGTGCCGCTCGACCATGCTCCAGCCCCGGCGGGCGAAATGCTCGGGGGTGTCCAGATGGGTGTCGAGCGTCAGGACCTTCTCGTGCAAGGCGCGATCGGCCTTGGAGACCGGCGCGTTGGCGGCGTGGGCGGTCGTGGCGAACAGGACGGCGGAGCCAAGCAGGGCGGTCAGCAGGCGGGACATCGGGGCTCCGGCGCGAGGGGGGCGGCGGCCACGCTCGGGGATCAGGCGGGCGCGGTCAAGGCCGCGCCGCCTCAGAACAGCCCCAGCGCCTTGAAGCTGGCCACGCCGTCGCGGCCGACCACCAGATGGTCGTGGACACCGATCTTCAGCGCCTTGCCGGCCTCGACGATCTGCTTGGTCATCTCGATGTCGGGCCGCGACGGGGTCGGGTCGCCACTCGGGTGGTTGTGCAGCAGGATGATGTTGCTGCTCGACAGTTCCAGCGCCCGGCGCATCACCTCGCGCGGATAGACCGGGGCGTGGTCGACCGTGCCGTGGTTCATCACCTCGTCGGCGATCAGCTGGTTCTTGTTGTCGAGGAACAGGACGCGGAACTGCTCGCGCGGCTCGTTGGCCAGGGCGACGCGGACATAGCCCAGCAGCGCCGTCCAGGACGAGATCACCGTCCGCTTGGCGATCTTGTCGCGGCCGGCCCGCAGGGCGGCCTCGTGCAGCAGCTTCAGGTCGATCGCGGCGGTCTCGCCGACCCCGGGCACGGTCTTCAGCTCCTCGATCGAGGCCGAGATCGTCGCCCCGAACGAGCCGAACCGGGCCAGCAGCGCCTTGGCCATCGGCTTGACGTCGCCGCGCGCGAAGGTGCGGAACAGGTACAGCTCCAGCAGCTCGTAGTCGGGCAGGGCGACCAGCCCGCCGGCCTTGGCCCGCTGGCGCAGGCGCTCGCGGTGGCCCAGCTGGTGGGCGGCCGGACTTTTGGCGGCCGGACTCTGGGCGAGAACACCCTGGGCGAGAACATTCTGGGCAGGGGCGCTGGCCGGGGCGGCGTCGGCCAGGCCCGGCGGGGTCGCCTTCAGTGATCTGCCGCTGACCATCGCACCCTCGAACGCGAGAGCAGATTAGGTCAGATCAATTGAGGGTTGTCCAGTCTCAGCCGCCCTGGATGGCCGGCTGGAACAGGCCGGCCGGCGAGGCGGTGAACACCTCGTAGCCGTCCTCGGTCACGCCGATCGAGTGCTCGCACTGGGCCGACAGCGACTTGTCGCGGGTCACGGCCGTCCAGCCGTCGCCCAGCACCTTCACCGCCGGCTTGCCCAGGTTCACCATCGGCTCGACGGTGAAGAACATGCCCGGTTTCAGCACCGCGCCCTGGCCGGGACGGCCGAAGTGCAGGATGTTGGGCGCGTCGTGGAACACCTTGCCCAGGCCGTGGCCGCAGAAGTCGCGCACCACGCTGCAGCGCTGGGCCTCGACATAGGACTGGATGGCGTGGCCGATGTCGCCCAGGGTCGCCCCCGGCTTCACCGCGTCCAGGCCGCGCTTCATGCCCTCATAGGTGATCTCGACCAGCCGGCGGGCGCGCGGGCCCACCTCGCCGACGCCGTACATCCGCGAGGTGTCGCCGTGCCAGCCGTCGACGATCGCCGTCACGTCGATGTTGACAATGTCGCCCTCGCGCAAGCTCCACTCGCCGGGGATGCCGTGGCAGACCACGTGGTTGCGCGAGATGCAGACCGTCTTGGGATAGCCGCGATAGAACAGGCAGGCGGGCAGGGCGCCGTGGTCGAGGATGAACTCGCGGGCCAGGGTGTCCAGGTGGTCGGACGACACGCCGGGCACGACGTGCGGGATCAGCATGTCCAGGCACTCGGCCGCCAGCTTGCCGGCCTTGCGCATGCCCTCGAAGTCGGCGGGCTTGTGGATCTTGATCGCGCCGGTGCGGGTCTCGGCTTCGATCTCGGCCGTGTCTTCAAGGGTCATGGCGGTCTGCTCAGGCTGTAACGGTCGGCGCGTCTCGCCAGGCAATGCGGCGCGACAGGCGGATCTCTTCGGGGCTTATGTCGCAATGATAGCACGGAAGTTCAACGCCCGCCTCCGCCAGGAGACGCGAACATCTCGCGCCAGAGTCTCGCCACGCTGGCGACCATCGGTCATCCTGCGCGATATCGTGCGAACTGGTCTCCAGAGCTAATCGAGGGATCACGTAAATGGACGTTGCCCTAGCCGTGACCCACCCGGACTTTGGTCGCTATCTCGCTAATGTCGCGGAGCGTGATGTCGATCTGCTGCTGATGGAAGAGTTCCATGTCAGCGACGATTTCGTTGACTGGTTTTGCCGTGAGATCGGCATCGTGAACGCGTCGCCCGCTGGGGCGTGGCACAGCCTGTCCGACACCGATGGCGAAACCGATCTATTGCTCCGCGTTGTGGTGAATGGACTCAGGATCGCAGTGCTGATCGAGAACAAGATCGCCGCGCCGGAGCAGGATTTGCAAGGCGAGCGCTATCACTTGCGCGGTATCAAATCTCGCGAGACGGAAAAGGTCGACGACTACGTGACGGTGATCTGCGCGCCACTGCGGTACCTGGGGAGGCTGAGCGCGACAAGCGCCTACCAGCATCGTTTTCCGTACGAACGCATCGCCGAGTGGTTTGAGAAACAGTCGGGTCGCCGCGCGGCCTGGCGAAGGCAAATTATGCTGGAGGCTATTGAGCAGGGTCGCCGTGGCTACACCATGGCCATCAGCGCCTCGAAGACGGCCTTTCATTTTGCCTACTGGAAGCTACTACGAGAGCGCCATCCGAAAATACGCATGGCGAAGCCAAGCGGCCGTGGAAACAAGTCGAACTGGATTATCCTGAAGGGGCACGACTTTCCTAAGGGGGTCAAAATACACCACAAATTTGATCAGGAGGTCGTGGAGATCGGCTTCGAAGGCCGCAGGATCGAAGATATCCTCGCCATTAAGGCGAATTGGTCGGATGACATTGCCGTCGTACAGAAAGGCGGCACGGCTTCGCTGGCGATCAAGGTCCCGGCCATCGACATGGATGGCGGCGTCGAGGCTCAACTGTCGGCAATTGAGGCCGCGCTATGCGCCGCCTATCGGCTGATGCCGTACGCGACGCTGCTACAAAGCCGCTAGCGTCTAGGCCGGTCAGGGACTTGGCGTGCAACTTCGTTGGTGAATGGGCAAGGCTTCCATCTCAGCCGCCGATCAATCCGCACGCTCTCCGTCGTGACCTCGCATCCATAGACCAACACTTCGACTCCGGAGCCCGCGGCGCGATCCAACGCCATGGCGAAGGCCGGGTCGAGGTCGGCGCAGGCGCTGAAGCGGTCGCAGTCTTCGCGCTGGACCACGAACAGGGCCACGGCCCGGTGGCCCTCGCGCACCTGGGCGGCCAGGTCCTCCAGGTGGCGGGTCGAGCGGGCGGCCTTGCAGTCGGGGAACTCGGCCAGCGGCGGGGCGCGCGACAGGTGGACGTTCTTGACCTCCAGCCAGCACGGCGGGCGGTCGGGGTCGGTCAGCAGGAAGTCGACGCGGCTGGCGGCGGCGTACTTCACCTCCGGTCGGATCGAGGCGTAGCCGGTCAGCTCGGGGATCACCCCGCCGACCAGGGCCTCGGCGACCAGCTTGTTGGGCAGGTGGGTGTTGACCCCCACCAGACCCCTGCCGTCGGGACCGCCGGCCTCGACCAACTGCAGCGTCGCCGCCAGCTTGCGCTTGGGATCGTCCGACCACGACACCCACGCCCCCTGGCCCGGCAGGTTCACGCCCAGCATGGCGCCGGAGTTGGGGCAGTGGGCGGTGACCTGCCGCCCGTCGTCCAGCACCAGGTCGCAGAAGAATCGCTTGTAGCGCTGGACGATCACGCCGCGCGTCATCGGTTGCGGGAGGAGCATGTCAGCCGCCGATCGGTCGCATGGGGTTGAACACCTCCACCGCGCCGACGAAATGACGCTCGTTGTCCGTCACCACGACACAGGCGTTGGCCTGGGCGACGGCGCCGATGATCATGTCGAGGGCGCTGCGCGGCGAGCCTTGCCGATGACCCTCGGCCATCAATTGCGCCCACGTCTCGGCGGCCGCCTCGTCGAACGGCAGGACCCGGGTCCCGAACAGGGCCTTGGGACCAAGGTCGCCCAGGTACCAGGCCTCGAGTTCCCGGCGCTTCCGGCCCTCGGGCTTCTGCAGGATGCCACGGCGGATTTCGGCCAGGGAGAAGGTCGAGATGTAGAGGTCGGCGTCGCGCTGGTCGGCCATCCAGTCCATCAGCGCCGCCGACGGTTCGGGTTTGACGATGTTGCTGATGATGTTGGTGTCGAGCAGGTATCGCGTCATAGATTAATGTCGCGTCCGGCGGTGGTTTCACGCGCCAGGTCCAGATCCGCGCCCACCAGCGGCGATCGGCGAAGGGCGCGCAGGACGCCGCCGCGCTGGTCCGGCGAGGGCGACATTCGAGCTTCGATGTCCGCTCGTAACCGGGCGCCCGCCTCGTCATTGCGCGCCAGCCGTTTGGCGACCGCGCGCAGCAGGGCCTTGTCGGACTCCAGACCGCGCACCTCGAAGCGGTCCAGCCCCTGTTCGCGCAGGCGTCGCCTATTGTTCTCGACGGCGCGTCGTTGTGCGTCAGCCATGGTCGCTCCTTGTAACCGGTAATATAACCGGTCATGCACCGGCGACAAGCCGTGCGGCATTGGTTGCGGCGCGCGCGCGGGGGCCTTAAGTCGAAAGACGATCGGCGCGGATAGGGATTGAGACGATGACGGCCAGCGAACGCGTGACGGCGGCGGTTCTGATCATCGGCGACGAGATCCTGTCGGGCCGCACCCAGGACGTGAACCTCAACGCCATCGCCAAGTACCTGGCCACCTACGGCGTCGACCTGTGCGAAGCGCGGGTGGTGCCCGACGTCGAGCAGGAGATCGTCGACGCGGTCAACGCCCTGCGGACCCGCTACGACTACGTCGTCACCACCGGCGGCATCGGCCCCACCCACGACGACATCACCGCCGATTCGGTGGCCAAGGCGTTCGGCGTCACGGCGCCCGAGCATCCCGAGATCATGGCCATGCTGCGCGAGCGCTGGGGCGAGCCCAACGCTGCCCGCCGCCGCATGGCCCACGTGCCCGAGGGCGGGACCCTGGTGAAGAACCCGGTGCAGGGGCCGCCGGGCTTCCAGATCGGCAACGTCTTCGTGCTGGCCGGGGTGCCGGCGATCATGCGCGGCATGCTCGACGACGTCGGCCCGCGCCTGCGCACCGGGGCGGTGGTGATCAGCAAGACCGTCCGCGTCACCGGCACGGGCGAGGGCACGATCGCCGCGCCGCTGGAAGCGGTGGCCAAGGCCCATCCGGATCTGTCGATCGGCAGCTATCCGTTCTTCGCCCCGCCCGATGTCTACGGCGCCAGCCTGGTGATCCGCGGGCGCGACCTGGCCGAGGTCGACACGGCGGTCGAGGCGCTGGTCGCGGCGCTTGTCGAGGTCGGGGTGAAGGGGATCGAACGGCTCGAGGCGGGAGCGGCCTAGGATTGGGGACGGGGACACGCCCTCGCCGCGATATCCCCGGCCAGATCAGGCGACGTCGGCCGTCTCGTCCGGCTCGACCAGGGTCCTGGCGACGTTGAGGATCGCCTTGCGGCCCTTGGGCGTGGCCTGGCCGTAGGCGCGCAGCAGGTCGATGGCGCCTGGCGTGGACAGCGCCGTCAGCATGGCCACGTCCTGTTCGGCCACCACGTCCTCGCCCACCAGGCTGCCCACCGTGGTCTGCAGCTTGGCGGCGATGCGCACCAGCATCGAGGCCGAGACCCGGTTGGTGCCCCGCTCATACTTCTGGACCTGCTGGAAGGTCAGGCCCAGCACCTGGGCCAGCTCGTCCTGGCTGATCTTCATGTGGCGTCGCTGGACCCGGATGCGGGTGCCCACCGCGACATCGATAGGATCTGGACCCGTCGGCGTTTCCAAAGCCGTCCCCCGCTGAAATGGCGATTTCAGAACTATCGGCTTGGCCTTGGCCGACCGCAATGCATTCTTGCACCGTATGCGGCGCGTCGGGCGCCGGCGACAATCGTTTTCGAGCTGATGGACAGGCCCTCGACCCCTCCGGCGCCCAATATCGAGCTGCTCACTCAACGAGAGCGGGAAGCCCTCCGCTGGGTGGCCGAACACAGGTTGTCCAAGGAAATCGGCCCGCTGATGGGGGTGTCCAAGTCGCGCGCCGACGCCCTGGTCGAAAGCGCGTGCCGCAAGCTGGGCGTCAGCGGCCGGCGGGCCGCGGCCCGGGTGCTGGTCGCCCACGACCCTGGTCCGCCGCCCGCCGCCCGCGCGACCCCGAAGGGCGGCCCTCCCGGCTATGGGACTGAATCCCACAGCGACTCAATGGGACTGTCGCCGATCCCGCCAACGCCGTCCGATGCCGTCTCGACATTCCGAGAGACGGACCAAGATCGTGAACATCAGCGTGGTGAACGACAACGAGGCGACCAGCCTGGCGGAGACCCGCCTGGGCCTGCTGGTGCGCCGGGCGCTGCAGGTGCGCGAGGCGGCGGCCCAGTTCGAGCAGGACTGGCCGCGGCAGGCGAACCGGCCGCCGATGCCGGGCTTCGCCTGGACGGAGCTGGAGCGCCAGCTGCGGGACCTGGCGCCGGACGCCTTGTCGCCGATGGTCCGGGATCTGGTCTCGGCGGTGCGCAAGGAGGCGGGGCCCAAGCCGCCGGAGATGGTGCTGCGCGAGATCCTGATCATCACGGCCACGCTGCTGGACGAGGCCTTCCACACGAAATGGCACGAAGCCTGGGCGGAGGGTACGACCATGTCCTGAGCCCCGCCGTCCGCCTGCTGTTCGTCCTCGCCATCGCCGCCGCCTGCAGCCTGCTGGTCGGCGGCCTCCTGGGGACCCGGCAGGTCGCCCATTTCTTCCAAGTCCTGCGTCACGGCTGAACCCTGCGGGCTGAACCCCGCGACGGGCGCCGAGGCGTCCGTCATCAGCAACGCGCCTTCGGGCGCTGGGGGAGCACCGTCACATGAAACGCCGTATCGTCGCCGAGCGTCTGGCCAATCACCTGTTCACCACCGAGGAGGCCGTGGACACTACCCTGGCCCTGATGGGCGACCTGATCGCCGCCATGCCGCGCGCGCGGCTCGAGGCCGGTCTGGCGGCCGGCGTCGGCCAGCAGGCCGTCGACCGCGTGCTGGAAGCCGCCTCGGGCATGGCCAGCGCCCGCCGCTCGCTGATCGCCGCCCACGCGGCGCTGGCGGAAGCCAGGGACCAGGTCGGGCTGCGCCGTGTCACCCTGGTGGGCGGCGGCGACAAGACCGACGGCGACGTGCCGCGCACCGGCCACCTGCACGAGGTCAAGAGCGCCTGAGCCGCCGCCGAGGCCCTTGGCCTGGCCGCGATTCGTGAGACACATGTCGCTCCTGGCGCGGGGGCGGCATGTTTTCCTTTTCCAACTTCTTCTCGATCCTGCCGACCCAGATCGCCGCCATGGTCATGCTGGCGATCTGCGCCCTGGCCCTGCTGGTGGGCCGACGCCTGGAGCGCGGCCTGGCCTTGGTCACCGTCGTCGCCTGGTTCCTGTCGGCCGCCGTCCAGTCGCCCGACCGCGCGGCGGTGCAGTGGGGGATCTTCACGGTCGATCTCATCTACCTGCTGGTCCTGATCACCCTGTGCACGTTCGAGCGGCGCGTCTGGATCCTGTTCATGACCGCCTTCCAGCTCCTGGTGGTGCTGACCCACGTGGCCTTCATCATCGACCGCACCCTGATGCAGTGGGGCTTCTTCTCCGCCTACTACCTGTGGAGCGACGCCCAGCTGGCGGCCTTCGCGGTCGGCGTGGTCCAGGCGGGATGGGGGCGGTGGAGGGACCGGAAGGCCTGAGGGGGCGGGAAGCCCCAAGGTCAGCGGGTTCCCGAGCGTCCGCCCGGGTCCGGTCGCGTTCGACGCCTTGATGGCGTCGCGCGGACGTCTGTCGGACCCAGGCGATCCTGGTCTCAGGCTTATCGCGTGACGACGACCTTGCCCTTGGCGCGCCCGGTCGCGAGATAGGCCATGGCGTCGTTCAAGGCGTCGAACGCGAAGACACGGTCGACGACCGGGCGCAGCGCGCCGCTGTCGACGAGCGCCGCGATCTGGGCGAGCTGGCCGCCGTCCGCCCGCATGAACAGGAAGGAATAGTCGACCTGATGGCGCGCGGCCTCACGCCGGATCTTGCGGCTCAGCAGCCCCATGACCTGCTGCATCATCCAGTTCATGCCCTGGGCCCGAGCGAAGGCGGGATCAGGCGGACCGGAGATGGAGATCAGCTTGCCGCCCGGCTTCAGGATCTTCAGCGAGCGTTCCAGCGTCCCGTCCTCCAGGCTGCTGAGCACGACATCGTAGCCCGATAGACGTTCGGCGAAGTCCTGGGTCTTGTAGTCGATCACAACGTCGGCGCCGAGACCGCGGACGAACTCCGCATTGCCGGCGCTGGTGGTGGTCGCGACCGTCGCGCCCAGAGACTTGGCCAGCTGGATCGCGATCGTGCCCACCCCGCCGGAGCCGGCGTGGATCATCACCTTGTCGCCGCGCTTGACGCGGGCGACCTCGACCAGCACCTGCCACGCGGTCAGGGCGACCAGCGGCAGCGACGCGGCCTGCGCCATCGAAAGGCCGGCGGGCTTGGGCGCCAGATCGGCCTCGGCGACCGCGATCCGTTCGGCGAAGGTCCCGATCTGGTGATCACGGGGCCGCGCGAACACTTCGTCGCCGACCTTGAATCGCGACACGCCCGGCCCGACGCCGGTGATGACGCCGGCAAGATCGTGGCCGAGGACGAAGGGCGGGCGATAGGGCAGGATCGGCTTGAACGCGCCGTCACGGATCTTGGCGTCCAGCACGTTGAGCGCGGCGGCGCGAATGTCCACCAGCACCTGGCCCGGCCCCGCGACGGGGTCGGGCCAGTCTCCCAGGCGGAGCGACTGCCCCTTGCCATAGCGGTCGAGAATATGGGCCTTCATCAGGCGTCTCCTTGTCCCGTCGGGCCGCACTCATGATGCGGCCCGACGAGCGGTTTGTCAGGCGGCGACGGTGGCGGTCGCGGTGGGATAATCGGTGTAGCCCTTGGCCCCGCCGCCATAGAGCGTCGCCGGATCGAGGTCGGCGAGCGGCGCGCCGGCCTTCAGGCGCTCGACTAGGTCGGGATTGGCGATGAACGGGCGTCCGAAGGCGAACAGATCGGCCTTGCCCTCGGCCAGCCGCGCCCTGGCGAGTTTCAGGTCGTAACCGTTGTTGGCGATGTAGGCGCCGTCGAAGCGCTTGCGCAGCGAGTCGAAGTCGAACTGGGCGACATCGCGCGGGCCGCCCGTCGCGCCCTCGACGACGTGGATGTAGGCGATACCCAGCGCCTTCAGACGGTCGACGATGTAGTCGAACTGCGACTGCGGATCGCTGGTCGAGACGCCGTTGGCCGGCGAGACGGGCGAGATCCGCACCCCGGTGCGGTGGGCGCCGACCGCCTCGGCCACCGCCGCGGTCACCTCGATCATCAGCCGGGCGCGGTTCTCCACCGAACCGCCATAGGCGTCCGTGCGGACATTGGCGCCGTCCTTGGCGAACTGGTCGAGCAGATAGCCGTTGGCGCCATGCACCTCGACCCCGTCGAAGCCCGCCTTGATGGCGTTGAGCGCGGCGTTGCGGAAGTCCTCGACGATGCCGGGCAACTCGTCCAGCGCCAGGGCGCGGGGTTCGGACACGTCGACGAAGGCGTTGTTGACCACCGTCTTGGTCTGGGCGCGGATCGCCGAGGGGGCGACGGGCGCGGCTCCGCCTTCTTGCAGGTCGACGTGGCTGACCCGGCCGACATGCCAGAGCTGAGCGAACATTCGGCCGCCCTTGGCGTGAACGGCGTCCGTCACCTTGCGCCAGCCTTCGACCTGTTCGGGCGTGTAGAGGCCGGGGGTGTCCTGGTAGCCCTGGCCCTGGCGCGACACCTGCGTCGCCTCCGAGATGATCAGGCCTGCGGTGGCGCGCTGGGCGTAGTATTCGGCCATGAGGTCGGTCGCGACGAACCCGGCGCCCGCGCGGTTGCGCGTCAGCGGGGCCATCACGATGCGATTGGCGAGCGTCAGGTCGCCAAGAGCGTAGGGTTCGAACAGGGCGTTGCTGGTCATTCTCGATCTCTCACTTGAAACCTAGCGGGCGGACGCGATCACGCTTCATCCAGGAACTGGGTGACATGGCGCAGGAAGCGTTCGGGATACTGGAACTGGGCGCCGTGGCCCGCGTCCGGATAGATGAACAGCTGGGCGTTCGGGATGGTTTGCGCCATCTCGTACGAGTTGATGGTCGGGATCATCACGTCGTCATTGCCGTTCAGGATGAAGGTCGGCTGGGTGAGCGCGCCCAGATGCGCCAGGCGCGCGGCGGGATCGACCGGCGCCAGCCAGGCGACGTTGGCCTCCATCTGCGCCTGCATCGCCGCAGGCGAACTGGGCGTATCCTGATCGGCGCGCTGGTGACGTCGGTCCCAGAAGTCGCGGCCCGCCTGCTGCGCCGCGTCCGAGCGGCCAAAGAACAGGAACAGGAAATCCTCGACGCTCGGAACCGGCTGGGTCGCATGGAGCAGGACGCGCTCGTCGGAGCCGAAGCTGCCGCCCCGCGGGCCCGTGCCGAGCAGCATCAGCTTGCGGACCAGCCGCGGATGGCGCAGCGTCACGTCCTGCGCCTGCATGCCGCCCAGCGAGAAGCCGAGCAGGTCGACCTGTTCCAGACCCAGCGCCCGGATAAAGGCGGCGATGTCGTCGGCCATGTCCTCGATCCGGTTGCGGGGCGCGCCTGACGAGGAGGCGACGCCACGCCCGTTGTAGAGGATCACCTCGCGACCAGCCGCCAGGCCGTCGGTCATCAGCGGGTCCCAGTTGTCCATGCCGCCCCGGAAATGCTGGATCAGCAGCAAGGGCGGCTGGCCCGCTTCGACGCGCCCCCAGCGGCGATAGGCGAAGCGGTCGCCGTCGATGTCGACAAAGCGGGTCGGCGCGGTGATGTGGGTGTCGGTCATGGCGAGAACTCCGGATCGGAAAGGATTGCGATCAGCGGTCAGCGCAGGAATTCGAGCGCGGCCAGCACGAAGGGGCGGTGATATTGGAAGATGCCGCCGTGGCCGGCGTCCGCGTAGATCGCCAGCTTGGCGCCGGCGATGCGGCGGGCCAGATCGCGCGAATTCTCGGTCGGCACCATCCGGTCGTCGTCACCGTTGGCCACGAAGGTCGGCTGGGTGATGACGGACAGATCCTGCCGCGCCTGCCGCGCCCAACGCTTGATCGCGGTGAGCTGGCGCCCAAAGGCGGCCAGCGTGATCGGCTTGTCGCGATCGGCGGTACGCTCCTTCAAGCGCGCCAGAAATTCATGGCCGGCGCGACGGCCGTTAGCGGTCTTGGTGAAGAACAGATAGAGCTTCGGGTCGTTCGAGGTCAGCGCGCCCTTGATCATGGCGCGCACCGAGATGCCGGTGACCTTGTCGATGCCCACTCCGCCGGCCGGGCCGGTGCCGGTCAGGATCAGCCGACGTACGAGCGCGGGTTCGCTCAGCACGATCTGCTGCGCGACGAACCCGCCCATCGAGAAACCGAGCAGGTCCACCTGTTGGAACCCCATGGCGCGGATGAAGGCGACCGCGTCACGGGCCATCGCCGCGATGTCGCGTGGGACGCTTCCGCTCGACCCGCCTACGCCGCGATTGTCCAGCGCGACCACGCGATGCTGGCTGGCCAGGCCATCGACGACGCGGGGGTCGAAATTGTCGAGCGTCGCGCCCAGGTGGTTGAGCATGACGACTGGCGTCCCCGTCCGGGGGCCCAGATCTCGGTAGGCGAAGCGAACGCCGCCAGCCTCGAGGTAGCGATTGGGTGTGTCCTTAAACAACTCAGCGGCCATGCGCTTTCTCCCGTCTGCAAGGGTCCGCGCACCGGCGCGCACCCTTGCAGTTTGATGAGATAGAGATATACTTCAATTATTGAAGTGACAAGAGGGCGACGGTGATGAAGGCGAAATCGTTCTCCGGAATGCGGTGCTCGATGGCTGGCGCGTTGGAAGCGGTCGGCGATCGCTGGGCGTTGTTGTTGATCCGCGACTTGTCGCTGGGACTGCGCCGCTATGACGAACTGCGCACCAGCACCGGGATCCCGCCGGCCACGCTGGCGGCGCGGCTGACGCACCTTGTGGAGGGCGGCCTGGTCGAACGGGTGCGGTATCAGGAGCGCCCGCCACGCGACGAATATCACCTGACCGGCAAGGGACACGACCTGTGGAAGGTCATGGTGGCGCTACGCGAGTGGGGCGACCGGTGGGACGCCAGCGGCTTTGGCGTGCCCATGGAGATGGTTGATCGCGAAACCGGGCGCCCGCTGCGTTTGACCCTTGTCGACGCCGAGACCGGCGAGAACGTGCCGATCGAACGCGCGGCGCTGCGTCCAGGTCCGGGCGCCGACGACGCTGTCCGCCGCTTGCTGGACCCTGGCGTTCGCTAGTCTCGCTGGCCGAGCCGCCAGGTTGGGACGGCCCCCAGGTTGGGACGGCTCTAGGTTCTAGTGACGATTTAGGATTCCCGTTGGGCCGGAGTTCTGATTCAACGCTGCTTTTTGGAGGCGGCGTTGGAAGGCGAAGTTCTGCGGGACGACCAATGGGCTCGGATCGAGCCGTTCGTGCCGGGCGGGCGCAAGGGCAAGCGGGGTCCGCGCAGCAATGGCCGGCTGTTTGTGAACGCGCTGTTGTGGATGGCGCGCTCGGGCGGCCGGTGGCGTGACCTGCCCGAGCGGTTTGGCCCCTACCAGACGGCCAAGCGCCGGTATTACCGCTGGATCGAGATGGGCGTGCTGGACCGCCTGTTCGAGGCGGTGGCGGCCGAGCCGGATCTGGAATGGGCGATGCTGGACGCCACCGTCATCCGGGCCCACGCCCAGGCCGCCGGCGCGCGGCGAAAAAGGGGGGACCGCACGCCCAGGCGCTTGGCCGCTCGCGCGGCGGCTTTGGAACCAAGATCCACGTCTGTAGACGCCCTGGGCCTGCCGGTCCGCATCATCCTGGGGCCAGGCCAGCAGAACGACATGGCCCCGGCCTGCGACCTGATCGACGGCCTGGCCGC
>NZ_SLZL01000014.1 GCF_004342605.1 Caulobacter sp. BK020 | reverse complement strand
GGCGCCGCGAGCCGCGTGAAGGGACCGGTGGCCACCGGTCCCTTCACAGCTCAAAGCCATCACGCCTTCGAGCCGCGATCCAGATACAAGGGGTCTCTTCTTGCCCCGCCCGCACGGCTAGGCTTCAGTGCGCGCCTGATTTCCACCAGGACGCTTCCATGATCGCCACGACCCGCCGCGCCGCCCTGCTGTCGGCCTTCGCCACCGTCGGGGCCGCGGCGCTGGCCAGGCCCGCCTTCGCGCGGCAGGCGGGCAAGGCCGCAGCGGCCGTCGACCAGTTCGCCCAGGAGGTCATGGCCGCCTTCCCCGACGAGCCGGGCCTGGGGATCACCGTGGTCGAGGACGGCGAGATCACCCTGGCCAAGGGCTATGGCGTGCGTCGCCTGGGCGGGACCGACAAGGTCACCGACTCCACCCTGTTCGGCGTGGCCTCCAACACCAAGGCCTTCACCGCCGCCGCCCTGGCCATGCTGGTCGAGGAGGGCAAGCTGGCCTGGGACGACCCGGTGACCAAGCACCTGCCGGCCTTCGAGATGAGCGACCCGGTGGTCACCCGGCTGATGACCGTGCGCGACCTCCTCTGCCACCGCTCGGGCCTGACCCTGGGGGCCGGCGACCTGATGATCTGGCCCAACCCCACCCACACCCGGGCCGAGATCGTGGCGGGCTTGAAGTACCTGCCGATCGGCGGTCCGTTCCGGGGCGGCTACGCCTATGACAACGTGCTGTACGTGGCGGCCGGCGAGGTGATCGCCGCCCTGACCGGCGCGCCGTGGGAGGTGTTCATCCAGAAGCGGATCCTGGACCCGCTGAAGATGACCGACAGCGTGCCCCTGCCCTCGCTGATCGGCGACCGGCCGCGGGCCGAGCCGCACGCGCGGATGGGGCCGCCGGTGCGCGGCCTGGGCCCGCAGACCGTCCTGCCGTTCGACGGCAGCTTCGACTCGGCCGGCGCCGCCGGCGGCCTCAACGCCAGCCCGCGCGACATCGGCAAGTGGATGCAGGTCCAGCTGGGCCTGGGGACCGCGCCGGGCGGGGTCAAGCTGTGGACCGAGGCCTCGGGCCGCGAGATGTGGAAACCCCAGACCATCACCGCCTGGTCCGACGGTCCGACCCCCGACAATCCCGTGCGCCCCAGCTTGCAGGCCTATGCGCTAGGCTGGTTCGTCAACGACCATCGCGGCGAGAAGATCGTCTGGCACACCGGCGGCCTGGCCGGCTTCATCTCCTATACCGGCCTGCTGCCGGGCCGGAAGTCGGGGATCATGGTGATGACCAACGCCGAGGAAAACACCGTCTTCCGCTCGCTGCGCTATGGCGGCCCCGACCGGCTGCAGGGGCGCAGCGACTTCGACTGGATCGCCTCCAGCCGGAAGGTCCAGGCCGAGAACGACGCCAAGACGATCAAGGACGCCGCCGAGGCCACGACTCCCAAGGGCGGCGGCCCAAATGGCGGGAGGGCCCCGACCCTGCCGCTGGCCGCCTATGCCGGGACCTATCGCGACCCCTGGTACGGCACGGTGACGGTCTCGGTGGCGGGCAAGGGCAGGAAGGCCGGGCTGAAGATCGCCTTCGACAAGACCCCCGCCCTGCGCGGCGCCCTGGAGACCTTCGACGGCGACACCTTCAAGACCCGCTTCGACGACCGTGCGCAGGAGGACGCCTTCGTGGTGTTCACGGTCAAGGACGGGGCGGTGACCGGCGCCACGATGCGCGCGGTCTCGCCGCTGGCGGATTTCTCGTACGACTATCAGGACCTGAAATTGGCGCGGCTGTAGACGCCCTCTCCCGCAAGGGAGAAGGCCGCTACCAGTCGATGAACGTCGTGAAGTCGCCGATCATTCCGGTCCAGACGCCGAAGTCGTCGTCCAGGCCCGCCAGGGTGCGGCCGGCGTTCACATTGACGTCGTACTGGACGTAGGGGTCGCCCTCGTCGTCGAGATAGACCTTCAGGTAGCGGTTCTTGCGGTTCCACTCGTTGGCCTTCTCCAGCTTCAGCGGCTCCTTCAGGTCGAAGCCGGCCGAGAACTGCAGGGCCTTGCAGCGCTTGGCCTCGCTGCAGTCGTAGAAATAGATCTTGAAGTCGTGGCCGTCGGCGGCGCTGTTGATCATCGGATCGCCCGACGAATCCTTGGTCAGCTCGGCCTTGTAGCCGGCCTTCTGCAGCCAGGCGGCCACCTCCGGGCCGGTCATGCCGTCCTTGTGAATCTCCTGGGCCTGGACCGCGCCGGCCAGCAGCGTCGCGGTCGCCAGGGCGATGATCGCCGTCTTCATGTCATGCCTCCCCGCCGCCGTTCGCGGCCAAGCTCCAGGCTAGCGCCGCCGCCCCCTCGACGCCAAGGACGGCGCAAAGAAAAAGCCGGAACGGCGAACCGGTCCGGCTTTTCCAGGCCTTGGGCTGAGAGCGCTAGGCGACGACGCCCGTCGAGACCGGCACCGCGGCCACCGGCCCGACCGGCATCTTGTTGCTCTCGTCCTCGATGCGGACCGGCGGGATGCCCTTCATCACGTTGATGATCTCGTCGCCGCTGAGGGTCTCGAACTCCAGCAGGGCCTTGGCCACCGCGTGCAGCTCGGTCAGCTTCTCGGTCAGGATCTGGCGAGCCTCGTCCTCGCCGCCCTTGACCAGGCGACGGACCTCGGTGTCGATCTTCATCATGGTCTCGGGCGAGACGTTCTGGGTGCGGGCCACCGAGTGGCCCAGGAACACCTCGTCCTGGTTGTCGCCATAGGCCACGGTGCCCAGCTCGTCGGAGAAGCCCCAGCGGGTGACCATGTTGCGGGCCAGGCTGGTGGCGGCGCTGATGTCGCTGGACGCGCCCGAGGTGATCTTGTGCTTGCCGAAGATCAGCTCCTCGGCCACCCGGCCGGCCATCATGATGGCCAGGCGCGAGGTCATCATGTCGTAGCTCATCGAGTAGCGGTCGCCCTCGGGCAGCTGCATGACCATGCCCAGGGCGCGGCCGCGCGGCACGATGGTGGCCTTGTGGACCGGGTCGGCGACGGCGACGTTGAGGGCCACCAGGGCGTGGCCGCCCTCGTGATAGGCCGTCAGCTTCTTCTCGTCCTCGCTCATGGCCATCGAGCGGCGCTCGGCGCCCATCATCACCTTGTCCTTGGCGTGCTCGAAGTCGTGCATGGTGACCATGCGGCGGTTTTTGCGCGCGGCGGTCAGGGCCGCCTCGTTGACCAGGTTGGCGAGGTCCGCGCCCGAGAAGCCGGGGGTGCCGCGGGCCAGGGTCTTGACGTCGACGTCGGCGGCCAGCGGCACGTTCTTCATGTGCACGCGGATGATCTTCTCGCGGCCCGAGACGTCCGGGTTGGGCACCACGACCTGGCGGTCGAAGCGGCCGGGACGCAGCAGGGCCGGGTCCAGAACGTCGGGACGGTTGGTGGCGGCGATCAGGATGATGCCTTCGTTGGCCTCGAAGCCGTCCATCTCGACCAGCAGCTGGTTGAGGGTCTGCTCGCGCTCGTCGTTGCCGCCACCCAGGCCGGCGCCGCGATGGCGGCCGACCGCGTCGATCTCGTCGATGAAGATGATGCAGGGGGCGTTCTTCTTGGCCTGCTCGAACATGTCGCGCACGCGGCTGGCGCCGACGCCGACGAACATCTCGACGAAGTCGGAACCCGAGATGGTGAAGAACGGCACGCCGGCCTCACCCGCCACGGCGCGGGCGATCAGGGTCTTGCCGGTGCCGGGCGGGCCGACCAGCAGCGCGCCCTTGGGGATCTTGCCGCCCAGGCGCTGGAACTTGGCCGGGTCCTTGAGGAACTCGACCACTTCCTGCAGCTCTTCCTTGGCTTCGTCGACGCCGGCGACGTCGTCGAACAGCACGCGGTTCTTGTTCTCGGTCAGCAGCCGCGCCTTGGACTTGCCAAAGCCCATGGCACCCTTGGTGCCGCCCTGCATCTGGCGCATGAAGAAGATCCAGACCCCGATCAGCAGCAGGATCGGCAGCATCTGGAACAGGACGCTGAGCAGGATGTTGCCGCCCCTCTGGTAGACGATCTCGGAGTTGCGAGCCTCGAGGCGCTTGACCAGGTCTTCGGAATTGGCCGGGATGTTGACGCTGTAGGGCTTGCCGGCCTTCGGCTCCACCTTGACCACGTCGCCGTTGATGTTGGCCTTCTTGACCTGGCCGTCGTCGATGTTCTTGAGCAGCTGCGAATAGCTGGTCTCGCTGGCGGCGCCCGCGCGGCCGCCCTGGCTGAAGACGCCATAGGCGGCCACCACCACCAGAACGATCACGGCCCAGATGCCCAGGGTCTTGAAATTCATACGCGTTGTCTTCCCAACGATAGTCTCTGACCTTCCAAGATAGGACGGTCCGGGCGGTTTCGCCACGCGCGGGATATCATGTCGCAGGTTCTTGATCGACACGGCCTGTCGCCGCCTCGAAACGATCCACCACAAGACAGCGCGCGCGCGTCGTTTCCGGCCCTGCAAGGATCGGGCAACTGACGCCGCCGTCGGGGGCGACGACGGCGGGCAGGCCGGGACGCGCCGAGGCCGGAAGGCCTTTCAGCGCCCGGCGCTGGTCGGGCGGCAAGCGGGCGGCCAGGCCTTGCAGCGGCCGGACGGCGAGGCCGGGAACGGCGGCGACGAGTTCGTAGCGGCCGTCCCAAACGAGGGGTTCATTGAGAGGAAGGTCGCAGATCCTCCCCCCATGGGGGAGGTGGCCCGAAGGGCCTAAGGGGGGATATGTCGGGCGCTCGAACACGCTCCCCTCCGTCGGCCGCGCCGACACCTCCCCCACGGGGGGAAGATCGGAACCGAAACGCCGCGCCTCGCCGGGTTCGCGGAAGAAGCCCACCGTCCGCCCCACCGCCTCGATCCGCGCCCCGGCCAGGGTGGCGGTGAAGGTCTCGCCCGTGCGGATTCTGTCCACCAGCCGCTGCAGCCGCTCGCCGCGCGGCGGTCGCGACGTGCCGGCGGCGCACAGGCAGGCGGCGGCCACCTGGGCGGCGGGGGCGTCGCGGGGCAGGACGAGATAGCCGGCCGCCGCGCCGGGCCCGGTCATCCCGGACGTCGCGACGCAAGCCGCCGGAAGCGCCGAGCCCCAGGGTGGTTGCGGATCTTCGCGCCGGGGGCCCGCCTGCTGAAGGTCTCGCCGCGCCCGGGCTCGGGCGGACCTCGGATCCGCGTTGGCCGGGTCGTCCAGCCAGGTCTCGCCCCGCGCCCGCAGCCAGTCGCGGAGCGCCTCGCGCCGCTCCGCCAGCAGCGGCCGCAGCACGAAGACACCGCGCCCCTCCGGCCAGGCCGGCGACGGCGACCACTCGCGCGGATCGGACACCGTCGAGCCCCCGGCCCGCATCAGGGCGGCCTCGGCCAGGTCGTCGGCGGTGTGGCCCAGCAGCAGGACCCTGGCCCCGGCCTGGCGGGCGGCCTCGGCCAGCAGGGCGTGGCGGGCGGCGCGGGCGGCGGCCGACAGGCCGGTCACGGGCTTGCGCCCCGTCCAGGCCAGGGCGCGCGCCTCGGCGCCCAGGGCGCGGGCCTTGGCGACGGCCTCGGCGGTCCAGGCGGGGCTGGCGGGGTTCAGCTGGTGGTCGACGGTCAGGCTGAGCACGGACCGGCCACGGGCGCGGGCCCAGTCCAGCGTCAGGATCAGCAGCGCCAGGCTGTCGCTTCCGCCCGAGAAGCCCACGGCCAGCGGCGCGTCGGCGCCAGCGCGCAGGCGGCGGCCGAGGGCGGCGGTGAAGGCTGGGAAGGATGTGATCATCAGTCCTCCCTCCGCTCATCCCGGCGAAAGCCGGGACCCAAGCTGAATCTCAGCATGGGGCCATGTCGCTCGATCGCCCACGAACAGCCTTGAAACGCCGCTTGGGTCCCGGCTTTCGCCGGGATGAGCGGAATTTTAGAACCCTAGGCCGCGCACTTGGCCTGGACACGCGTGCTGGCGGCCTTGGCGGTGACCGCGGCCGGGGCCTTGGGATAGCGCCGGGCCAGTTCGTCCAGGGTCTTGCAGGCGTCGGCGGGCTTCTTCAGGGCCACCAGCGAGCGCGACAGCTTCAGCACCGCGTCGGGCGCCCAGCTGGTCTGCGGCCAGCCGCGCACCGCGCCGAGGTAATTGCCGGCGGCGTCGCCATAGGCCTCGCGCACGAACTGGGTCTCGCCCAGCCAATAGCGGGCCTCGGGCGCCTTGGCGCTGTCGGGGAAGGCCTCGACATAGCCGGCGAAGGCCTGCTCGGCCCCGGCATAGTCGCCGTCCAGCAGCATCTGCCGCGCCGACTTGAAGGCGGTGGCGGGATCGGTGGAGGCCGGAGCGGGCGTCGCGGCGGCGACCGGGGGAGCGGCGGCTGCCGCGGCGGCGGCGGCTTCCTGGTCGGCGATGCGTTTTTCCAGAGCGGCCAGGCGCTGGTCCAGGGCGTCGGCCCGGGCCTTTTCAGCCTCGTTGGCGCGGCGCGCCTCGTCCAGGTCGTGGGTCAGCCCCTCGTTCTGGCCGTTCAGCTTGGTCAGGGTCTGTTCCAGGTCGCGCATCCGGTCGGACATCGCGGCGATCTGGGCGTCGGTCTCGGCCGCCTGGACGACCACCGGCTTGCCGGTGTCGCGGCCCTGGAAGACGATCGCCCGCAGCTCGCGGACCACCTTCTCCATCTTGTCCAGCCGCTTGGCCGAGCGGTCGTCCAGCGGGTCGGGCATGGGGGTCTGGGCCATCGCCGCCGGAGCCAGGATGGGCACGGCGGGCACGACGGTCAGGGCCAGGACGGCGGCGAGCAGCGCGGCTTTCAGCTTCATGTCGGCGATTATGCCCCGGTTGCGGACAAAAGTGCGGCGAATAACAGAGGCTCCCGCGATCATCCTTCTCCCCTTGCGGGAGAAGGTGTCGGCGCAGTCGACGGATGAGGGGTCGACGGGCGGTGACGGAGTAGCGTCCCGAGCCTACCGGATAGGGCGACGCGCCCCCTCATCCGACCTGCTTCGCAGGCCACCTTCTCCCGCAAGGGGAGAAGGAAAGAGCCCGCGAGGTCCTTCCCCATCGAGGGGGAAGGAGCTTTCGTTACCGCGCGCCGTCGGTGATGGCGGTGCGGGCGTTGCGGTTCTTGGCCCAGGCGTCCTCGTTCGTGCCCGGGTCGATCGGGCGTTCCTTGCCGTAGGACAGGGTCTCGATGCGCGAGGCCGCCACGCCCTGGCCGGTCAGGAATTCCCGAACGGCGTTGGCGCGGCGGGCGCCCAGGGCCAGGTTGTACTCGCGGGTGCCGCGTTCGTCGGCGTTGCCCTCGATGCGCACGCGCACGGCCGGATAGCGGTTCAGCCACTGGGCCTGGGCCGTCAGGGTCGGCTGGGCGTCGCTGCGGATGTCGTAGCTGTCGGTGTCGAAATAGATCCGCTCGCCGATGTTGATCACGAAGTCCTGCACCGTGCCCGGCAGCGGGCCCTGGTTGACCGGCGACTCCGGCGTGGCCGGGGCCTGGTACGGGGGAGGCGTGGGTTGCGAGGCCGTGGGCGTCGGCGCCGCGGGGCCCGCGGGCTTCGGCCGCGAAGCACAGGCGGCGAGCGAGGCGGCCGCCAGACCGATCATCGCCAGTCTAGCGACGCGTTGGGTGTCGAAGCTCATCCAGTTTCTCCTCAAGTCCACGGCCAAGGTTGATGGTTCTAACGCGTGTAGCCTTCGTGGCGTCGCGCGAAATCGTACCTTGCACCTCACAATGGCGTCAGAATGTCGCACGACCACCTGGTTTCACCCGCTGCCTGAACATCGGATGAACGACAGCAGGGCAACGCGCCGCTACGGCGGAGGTTGCCTGAAGAAGGTGTGGATGAACCGGTCAATTGACGTCGTCACACACTTGCCCCCACCTGACCGCTTCGCGGTCTGTCCGCCCCCATAGGGGGCGGAGCGCTCGCCTGAAGGCTCTTCCCCCTTTGGGGGAAGACGATCGCGAAGCGATCCGTAGGGGGCAAGTCCGCGCGCCCTCGGGAACCTCAATCCAGCAGCGGCGACCAGGCCGGGTCGGAGGCGGCGCCCTGGTAGGCGGCGGGGCGCAGGATCCGGCCGGTGATGTCCACCGTCCACAACCGCGAATTGCCGTTGGAACTCTCGCGCGAGAACATCAGCACCCGGCCGTTCGGGGCCCAGGTCGGGCCTTCGTCCAGATAGCTGGTGGTCAGCAGGCGCTCGTCGCCGCCGTCGGCGCGCATGACGCCGATGTGGAACTCGCCGCCGGTCTGCTTGGTGAAGGCGATGAAGTCGCCGCGCGGGCTCCAGACCGGGGTGGTGTAGCGGCCGCCGCCGTACGAGATGCGGCGCACGCCGCTGCCGTCGACGTTCATGACGTAGAGCTGGGCCTGGCCGCCGCGGTCGGAGTTGAACACGATCTTGCTGCCGTCCGGCGAGAACGACGGCGAGGTGTCGATGGCCGGGTCGGTGGTGATCCGCGTCGACGACCGGCTGCGCAGGTCCATCACATAGATGTCGCTGTTGCCGCCCTTCTCGACCGAGAACGCCACCTTGCTGCCGTCCGGCGAGAAGCGCGGGGCGAAGACCATGCCCGGGAACTTGCCGATGGTCTCGGTGCGGGCGGTCTCCAGGTTGGTCAGGTAGATGCTCGACCCCGTGGGCCGCAGCGCCATGTAGGTGATCTCCTGGCTGGTCGAGGAGAAGCGCGGGGTCATGACGATGTAGGAGCCGTCGGTCAGGTACTGCGGGTTGGCGCCGTCCTGGTCCATGATCGCCAGCTTCTTGACCCGGGCCAGCTTGGAGCCGCTCTCGGCGACGAACACCACGCGGGTGTCGAAATAGCCCTTCTCGCCGGTCAGCCGCTCATAGACCGCGTCGCTGATCTTGTGGGCCACGCGCCGCCAGTTCTCGGCGGTCGAGGTGAACTGCAGGCCCAGCAGCTGCTGCTGGCTGAAGGTGTCCCACAGGCGGAAGTCGACGCGCAGGGTGCCGTCGGCGCCGACCGTCACCTGGCCGTTGATCAGGGCCTGGGCCCCGGTCGCCTGCCAGTCGGGAAAGCGCGGCTGGACGTTCACGTCGGTCAGCTTGTCGGCGACATTGGCCACGTTCAGCGGCTGGAACAGGCCCGAGCGCTCGAGATTGCCGCTGATGACCTGCGCGATGTCGGCCCCGCGACCGCCGCCCGAGAAGGCGGGGATGGCCACCGGCAGCGGCTTGACCGCGCCCTTGTCGATGTCGACCTCGATCTGGGCCTGGGCGACCGTCGGCGCGAAGGCGGCCAGGGACAGGGCCAGGACGGCGGCGCCGGCCAGACCCTGGAAGACGGACTTGAGGTTCATGCTGGGCATCCTCCCTATCGCGCCGCGCAAGCGTCGCGCGCCTTGAAGTTCAAATTGAGTTGCTGGCCGTAATAGTCCGGCGGCAGGCCCTCGAACGGCGCCGACTGGTAGACCGCGCGGATGGCGCGGTCGGCGGCGGCCTTGACCACCGGATCGGCCGAGCGCTCGGCGTCGCCGGCCGTCACCTGGCCGACGATGCGGCCGCCGGTGGCCAGCTTGAAGCTGACCTTGACCTGCACGGCCGCGCCGCCCTCGACCTCGCAATTGGGGTTCCAGCGCCGTTGGATCTCGTCCTTCATGCCGTTGATCGCCGCGGCCTGCAGGCCGGTCATCGCCCCGGCGCCGGGACGGGCCTGGGTGGCGGTCTCCGGACGGGTCGGGCCCTTGGCGGCGTTGGCCACGGGCTTGCCCGTGGCCTTGGGGGTCTTGGCCAAGGTCTTTTCCAGCGAGGCGAAGAAGTCGGGCTCGGGCTTGGCCGGCTTGGGCGGGGGCGGTTTCGGGGTCGGCGGCTTGGGGGTCGGCGTGGGGGCCGGCGCGGTCTTCGGCGGGGCTGGGGCGGGCGTCGGCACGGGGGCCGGGACCGGGGCCGGCGGCTGCGGCGCAGCCTCGGGCGTCGGCTCCTCGGTCTGGGCCGCCTGGTCCTGCACGTCCTCGATCGCCGGCCGCACGTTGGTGGGCCCCTCGGTGACGATGGTCACCGGCACGCTCTCGCCGATGATCACCGGCTTGGACGGCTTCCACGGCCCGATCAGGATCGCGGCCACCACCAGCACGTGAAGGCCGATCGACCCGACCAGGGCCGGGGAAAAGTTGGTGCGGTCTTGGCGCCTCATCCCCCAAAACTCCGCTCATCCCGGCGAAAGCCGGGACCCAAGCCGAGTCCGGAGATCGATCGCGGATGATCGAACCGCACCGCCCCTTGCCGCCATGCAGCTTGGGTCCCGGCTTTCGCCGGGATGAGCGGATGAAGGGTAAGGCCGCGCATCAACAACCCGATCTCACTGCGCCGGACGCAGGGCGCCCGCGTCCGCGGCGCTCGCGGGCTTGGCCGCCGCGCCCGAGGACGGGCCGCCAGTGTCGGTCAGCAGGTTGATCTTGGTGAAGCCGGCGTTGGACAGCGCCGCCATCACCTGGGCCACGGTCGCGTAGTTGGCCTTGCCGTCGGCGCGCACGAAGATCGGCCTGTCGTAGCCGTCGCCGGCGATCGACGAGATGCGCGGGGCCAGCTCGTTGAAGGGCACCTCGCCCTCGCCGATGAACACCGCGCCGTCGGCCTTGATCGAAACGGTGATCGGCTCCTGCTGGTTCTGCAGGGCGGCGGCCTCGGTCTTGGGCAGCTCCAGCGGCACGCCGGCGGTCAGCAGCGGGGCGCTGATCATGAAGATGATCAAGAGCACCAGCATCACGTCGACGAGCGGGGTGACGTTGATCTCGGACAGGGCGCCCTTGCCCCGCCGGCCGCGACGGCGACGGCCGCGACGGCCGCCGGTGGCGAAGGCGTCGTTGGCGGACATGGCCATGGGGTCAGACCCGCTCGCTCAGGCGGCGCTGGATGGCCGTCGACAGGTCGTCAGCGAAGTTCTCCAGCCGGCCGGCGTACTTGCCCGCGTCGGTCGAGAACTTGTTGTAGGCGATATAGGCCGGGATGGCGGCGATCAGGCCGATGGCGGTGGCGAACAGCGCCTCGGCGATCGACGGGGCGACCACGGCCAGCGAGGTGTTCTTCGACAGGGCGATGTTCTGGAAGGCGTGCATGATGCCCCAGACCGTGCCGAACAGGCCGATGAACGGGCTGGCGGTGGCGACGATGGCCAGGCTGCCCAGGCCTTCCTCGGCCTTGCCGGTCTCGCGGGCGATCAGGGTGTCCAGCATCCGGTCGATGCGCTGGATCAGGAAGGCGGCCTGGGCCTCGCCCACCGGCCCCTTGGCCTTGGCGTCGCGCCATTCCTTCAGGGCGGCCTGCAGCATGCGCGGCAGGGGATGGCGCGGGTTGGGGCCGGCCTGGGCGGCCACCTCCTCCAGCCCCTGCCCCGAACCGACCTGGTCCTCGAATCGGTTGGCGGCGCCGTTCATCGCGGCGAAGCGGAACAGCTTGTCGATGATCACCGCCCACGAGCCCAGCGAGGCCAGGATCAACCCGATCATCACCGCCTTGACCACCCAGTCGGCCTGGAGGAACAGCGAAATGAAGGAAAAGCTCTGAGGGCCTGCGGCGGCGTCCATGCGGGGGTCCTGCTCCGTTGGGGCGTCAAGTTTGGGCGTCGGCGCCGTGGAAGGTGAATAGCGCACCTCCCGGGCTTCCGTTGCGCCTTACTGGCATGAAGCGGGGCAATGGTGAAACTATGACGATGGGCAAGAGAGCGCGTTTTTGTGTTCCGGTGACGCTCCGAGCATCTTCATTGCCCCTCCCCAATGCCCGTCATCCCGCAACGTGCTCCAAAGCTCCTGCCTTAGGCGGGAAAGCGCATGCCGCGGAACCGCGCCGCGGCGTAAATGGTGGTGTCTCATCGGACGCCTTTTTCACCACCTGGTTGACGAAACTACGGCAACGCCGTACATTCAGCCGATGGACAAGCTCGCCCATACGGTCGTGGAGCTTCAGGCCTTTCAGCGGCAGGCGAAGGCCGAAGGCATGACCGAGGCCGAACTGTCCGCCCTGATCACCTTCGTTTCGCGAAACCCAGAAGCCGGTGATCTGATCGTAGGCTCAGGCGGATGCCGCAAACTGCGGTTCGCCAAGTCGGGCGGCGGTCGCTCAAGCGGTTACCGCGTGGTGACCCTGTTCGAAGGCGACGACGGTCAAATCTACTTGATCGCCGTCCTGGCCAAAGGTTCGAGAGCAAACTTTTCCGCCGCCGAGGTGGCGGCGATGAGTGCGTTCGCGAAGGCGATCAAGGCGGCTCGCCGAAAGGCGAGTTGAGCGTTCACGGGGTTCGGGAAGACCCTTCGGAGGTAAGCGTATGGCGAATAAGAATTTCGAGCGGATCATGGAGGGCCTTGGTGAGGCCCTGGAAGTTGCCGAGGGCCGCGCCAAGCCGGACAGCTTTCGCGTTCACGTTCCCGCCGAGGTGGATGTCCGAGCCGTCCGCAAGCAACTGGGCCTGAGCCAAAGCCAGTTTGCCGCGCGGTTCGGCTTTTCCACGTCAGCAGTGGCGGACTGGGAGCAAGGGCGCCGCAGGCCCGAGGCGGCGGCCAGAACCCTTTTGATGGTGATCGCTCGCGAACCCGAAGCCGTGGAACGAGCGCTCTCGGCGGCTTGATGGCGAGCCGCGCGACGGGGAACCTAGGACCCCGCCTCCAGCCACGGCGCCAGCATCGTCAGCATCTCGGCCGTCGGCTTGCGCGGGCGGCCGTCCAGGGTGATGCAGACCGCCTCTCCCGCCGCCTGGACGATCAGCGCGTCGCCGCGGGTGATCTTCTGGCTGACATAGAGGCGCGGCCCCTTCACGCGGTCATAGGTGGTGCGCACCACGAGGGCGTCGTCGATCCGGGCCGAACGCTTGAAGTCCAGCTCCATGCGGATGATCGCGAAGGCGGTGTCGGCCTTGTGCAGGGCGGTGTGCGAGATGCCGATCATCCGGAAGAAGTCGCTGCGCCCCCGCTCGAAATAGCGCAGGTAGTTGGCGTGGTAGACGATGCCGGAAAAGTCGGTGTCCTCGTAATAGATACGGACGGGCAGCTGATGCTCGCGGCCGTCGAAGACGCCGGCGGTGGGTTCGGGAAGATCGATCATGGGCTCGCTCACTGCCACTTGCCCCCTACGGGCCTTCGGCCGTCTTCCCCCATAGGGGGAAGAGCTTTGCGGCGAAGGCTCCGCCCCCTATGGCGGCGGACAGGCGGCGAAGCCGCCAGGTGGGGGCAAGTCTATTCATCCCCGAACAGCCCGCCCTGCACGATCTTGCTGGTGATCTGGGGGGCCGAGACCGGCTCGGCCAGGCCCAGGTGCAGATAGGCCTTACCGCAGGCCATCCGGCCGCGCGGGGTGCGCTGGATGAAGCCCTGCTGCATCAGATAGGGCTCGATCACGTCCTCGACCGCGTCGCGAGCCTCGGCGATGGCGTAGGCGATGGTCTCCACGCCCACCGGGCCGCCGCCGTAGTTGTCGATCATGGCCCGCAGGTAGCGGCGGTCCAGGGAGTCCAGCCCGGACTCGTCCACCTCGAGCCGAGCCAGCGCCATCCCCGCCGCCTTGCGGTCGATCACGCTCGCCCCGTCGGCGGCGGCGAAGTCTCGGACCCGGCGCAGCAGGCGGCCGGCGACGCGCGGCGTGCCCCGGGCCCGCTTGGCGATCTCGTCGGCCCCGTCGTCCGACAGCGGCGCGCCCATCTTGCGGGCCGCGTGCAGCAGCACGTGGCGCAGCTCGGCCGGGGTGTAGAACTCCAGGCGGATCGGAATGCCGAAGCGGTCGCGCAGCGGCGTGGCCAGCATCCCCGCCCGGGTCGTCGCGGCCACCAGGGTGAAGGGCGCCAGGTCGATGCGGATCGACCGCGCCGACGGCCCCTCGCCGATCACCAGGTCCAGCACGTGGTCCTCCATGGCCGGATAGAGGATCTCCTCGACGGTCGAGGGCAGGCGGTGGATCTCGTCGATGAACAGGACGTCGTTGGCTTCGAGATTGGTCAGGATCGCGGCCAGGTCGCCGGCCTTGTTCAGCACCGGGCCGGAGGTGGCGCGGAAGTTGACGCCCAGCTCCCGGGCCACGATCTGGGCCAGGGTGGTCTTGCCCAGGCCCGGCGGACCGAACAGCAGCACGTGGTCCAGGGCCTCGCCCCGGCCCTTGGCGGCCTCGATGAAGATCCGCAGATTGCCCTTGGCCTGCTCCTGGCCGACGAACTCGGCCAGGGTCTGGGGGCGCAGGGCGCGGTCGCTGGCGGTGGGGATGGCTTCGCCGTGCTGAGGTTCGCCGGAGATGATGCGGGTCATGGGCGACTTGCCCCCACCTGGCGGCTGCGCCGCCTGTCCGCCCCCATCGGGGGCGGAGCCTCCGCCGGAAGGCTCTTCCCCCTATGGGGGAAGACGATCGCGAAGCGATCCGTAGGGGGCAAGCGGGTCGTCCTCACCGCCCCAGCTCCTGCAAACCCGCCTTGATCAGCTGCTGCACCGTCGCCTCGTCGCCCAGCTTGGCCGCCGCCGCCTCGACCACGCGGCGGGCGTTGACCTCGGCCACGCCCAGGCCCATCAGCGCCGCCACCGCGTCGCCGGTCGGGGCGGCCTTGGCCGGCGTGGCCGCGGCGGCGGCCGTCGCCGGCGCGCCCAGGAACACCGGACCGTCGGTGATCGGCTTGTCCTTCAGCTCGGTGACGATCCGCAGGGCCAGCTTGGGCCCGACGCCCGAGGCCCGGCCGACCGCCGCCTTGTCCTCGCGCGCCACCGCCGAGGCCAGCTCGGCTGGCGACAGCACGTCCAGCACCGCCATGGCCGCCTTGGGCCCCACGCCCTGGATGGCCTGCAGCAGCACGAAGGCCTTGCGGTCCTCGCGCGTGCCGAAACCATAGAGGCGCAGGCCGGCGCTCTCGCTCCACTGGCTCTCGATGTGCAGCAGGGCTTCCTCGCCGAGCGCGGGCAGGCGCTGCAGGGTGCGCGCGCCGCAGCGCACGACGTAGCCCACGCCCATCACGTCGATCAGCGCCTCTTCCTCGCCGATCTCGGCGACGGCGCCCCTGAGCCTGCCGATCATGCCACTCTCCGGTTGGCGACGCGCAGATTGGCGTGGGTGACGGCCACGGCCAGGGCGTCGGCGCAGTCGGCCGTGGTCTTGCCGGCCGTCGGCAGCAGGCGGGCGATCATGAAGCCGATCTGGGCCTTGTCGGCCGCCCCGGTGCCGACCACCGCCTTCTTGACCAGGCGGGTCGAGTATTCGGCCACCACCAGGCCGGCGCGGGCCGGGGCGATCAGGGCGGCGGCGCGGGCGTGGCCCAGCTTCAGGGTCGACTGGGCGTTGGTGTTGAGGAACACCTCCTCGACCGCCGCCTCGTCGGGGCGATGTTCTTCGATCACCGCGCTGATCCCCTCGAACAGGGCCAGCAGGCGCTCGGCGAAGTCGGCCTTGTCGTCGGGCGCGATCACCCCGTGGGCGACATGGCTCATGCGCGAGCCCTCGACGCTGAGCACGCCCCAGCCGGTGCGGCGCAGGCCGGGGTCGAGCCCCAGGATCCGGATCGGGATGCGATTCGCGTTCATCATGTGTTCTCGCACCATCGCCCGGTTCGGGTTCGAAGAAAAGGCGCTGGACGAGGTTCAGCAGAACACGCGACTTGCCTAACGAAAGCTTAAGGCGAGGTCGGTCCCGGGAGGGGACCATCAACGCGCGATCGCGGAGCCGCTCAAGGTTGCCAAGGCCGTGAACCGGCGCCACTCTGGCAAAGCCGAAAATAGAGCAGCAGGTCGGTAGTTCCTGCGCCCGCTACGGGTTCTTCTCAGCCACGGCGTCAACCCGACCTGTCCGGGATGGCGCCATCGTGCTGATGCGCCTCCTTGGACAATCCGAATGGAGATTGTCCCGTGATATTCCCTGTAGCCGCCCTCATCGTCGCCACGCTCTTCACGGGCGCGGCCCTCTACATCACTCTGGTCGAACACCCCGCGCGCCTGGGTCTGGGCGATGGACCCATGCTGGCCCAGTGGCGACCCAGCTATAAACGCGCGCTCCCTATCCAGGCGGGCCTGGCGATCCTGGGCGGGCTGTTCGGCCTTGTCGCCTGGTGTCAGCTCGCCGACTGGAAGTGGCTCGCGGGCGCGCTGGCGCTGGTCGCAAACTGGCCTTTCACATGGCTTGGCGTCATGCCTACGAACAAGCGCCTCACCGCTTTCGACATCGCGAAGGCTGGACCGGAGAGCCGCGCACTGCTGATCAAATGGGGCGGGCTGCACGGCGTGCGAAGCCTTCTCGGCGTGGCGGCGACCATGCTGTTCGGCTGGTCGCTCCTGACTCCATGAGGTTCAAGGCGGCTTGGGACGGCGTTCGGGCCTTGTCGGGGAGGACAGGTCTTGGGCGCGATACAGGATGGAGAAGCATCCCCGTTTGCCCCTCCCCTCCGCCTCTGCTATCCCCCCGCCCATGCCTTTCGTTCGGAAAACCCCGCGAATTAACCGCCCGGCGTGACGCCGCCGGACGAGCGCTCCAGCGCGCGCCGGCCCATCACGCCGGGACGACGACCCCGCAACCCCTTTTCCGAACACCCCTACGCTGGATAGCCCTGCCATGGCCGACGACGCCACGACGACCGCCCGCGACTATCGCGAAACCGTCTTTCTTCCCGACACCCCGTTCCCGATGCGCGGCGGCCTGCCCAGGAAGGAGCCCGAGATCCTGGAGGGCTGGGCCGCCTTGTCCGACAAGGGCCTGTACGGCGCCGTCCGCGCCAAGCGCCAGGCCGACGGCGCCCCGCTGTTCGTGCTGCACGACGGCCCGCCCTACGCCAACGGCGCGATCCACATCGGCCACGCCCTGAACAAGACGCTGAAGGACTTCGTGGTCCGCAGCCGCTTCGCCCTGGGCTACGACGTCGACTACGTGCCCGGCTGGGACTGCCACGGCCTGCCGATCGAGTGGAAGATCGAGGAAGAATTCCGCGCCAAGGGCCGCCGCAAGGACGAGGTGCCGGCCGCCGAGTTCCGCAAGCGCTGCCGCGAATACGCCGCCGGCTGGATCGAGGCCCAGAAGGTCGAATTCCAGCGCCTGGGCGTGCTGGGCGACTGGTGGAACCGCTACGCCACCATGGACTATGCCTCCGAGGCGACGATCGTCGAGGAGTTCCACAAGTTCGCCACCTCGGGCCAGCTTTATCGCGGCTCCAAGCCTGTCATGTGGAGCCCGGTCGAGCGCACGGCCCTGGCGGATGCGGAGATCGAGTACCACGACCACACGAGCCCGACGGTGTGGGTGAAGTTCCCGGTCGTTGGCTACACCCTGGCCGACACCGTCAATGGCCAAGCGTTCCATCATCAGGATCGCGAAGGCGCCGCACGCGGCCTGCAAGGCGCCTGGCCGTCGCTCGAAGGCGCCAGCATCGTCATCTGGACGACAACGCCTTGGACGATCCCGGCCAACCGCGCGATCTCGTACAACCCCAAGATCGCCTATGGCCTGTACGAGGTCGAGGCCATGGAGACCGATCTGGCGTTCGAGCCGTGGTCGAAGCCCGGTGACAAGCTGATCGTCGCCGAGAAGTTGGCTGACGACGTTCGAGCCGCCGCCAAGATCGCCAGCTGGAAGAAGCTGCAGACGGTCGACCTCGCGCACATCATCGCCGCCCACCCCTTGGCCCAATTCGACGAGGGCTACGGCTTCGACGTGCCGCTGCTGGCCGGCGAGCACGTGACCGACGACGCCGGCACCGGCTTCGTCCACACCGCCCCCGGCCACGGCGCCGACGACTACCTGGTCTGGCTGAAGAGCGGCCGCAGCCTGGACGCCATCCCCGACACCGTCGATCCCGACGGCGCCTACTATCCGCATGTGCCCCTGTTCGCCGGCCTGAAGGTCATCGAGACCGAGGGCAAGAAGGCCGGCAAGTTCGGGCCGGCCAATGGCGCGGTGATGGACAAGCTGATCGAGGCCGGAAACCTGCTGGCCCGTGGCCGCGTCGAGCACTCCTACCCGCACAGCTGGCGCTCCAAGGCCCCGGTGATCTTCCGCAACACCCCGCAGTGGTTCATCCGCATGGACCAGGCCGTGCCGTCGCTGGGCGGCAAGACCCTGCGCGAGGTGGCTGTCCAGGCTATCGCCGACACCGCCTTCCACCCCGACGCCGGCCGCAACCGCATCGGCGCCATGGTCGAGACACGTCCGGACTGGCTGATCAGCCGCCAGCGCGCCTGGGGCACGCCCCTGGCCATGTTCGTCGACAAGGAGACCGGCGTCCCGCTGATGGACGAGGCGGTCAACCGCCGCATCCTCGACGCCATCCGCGAGGGCGGCAGCGACGCCTGGTTTGAGCGGCCCGACGAGGACTTCCTGGGCGGCGAGCACGACCCGGCCCGGTACGAAAAGGTCGTCGACATCCTCGACGTCTGGTTCGACAGCGGCGCCACCCACGCCTTCACCCTGGAGGGCCGCAACGACAGCGCATCGCCCGCCGACCTCTATCTGGAAGGCAGCGACCAGCACCGCGGCTGGTTCCAGTCGTCGCTTCTGGAGAGCTGCGGCACGCGCGGTCGCGCGCCGTACAAGGGCGTCCTGACCCACGGGTTCACCCAGGACGAGAACGGCGAGAAGATGTCCAAGTCCAAGGGCAACACCGTCGAGCCCCAGGCGATCACCAAGGAGAGCGGCGCCGAGATCCTGCGGCTGTGGGCGGCGATGGTCGACTATTCCGAGGACCAGCGGATCGGCAAGACGATCCTGGCCACCACCACCGACGCCTATCGCAAGCTGCGCAACACCACCCGCTACCTGCTGGGCGCCCTGGCCGGCTTCGACGAGGCCGAGCGGGTCACCGACTATGCCGACTTCCCGCCGCTGGAGAAGTACATCCTGCATCGCCTGTGGCAGCTCGACGCCCAGGTGAAGGCCGCCTACGAGGCCTATCGCTTCAGCGACGTGATCCGCCCGCTGATCGACTTCTGCCAGGGCGACCTGTCGGCCCTGTTCTTCGACATCCGCAAGGACAGCCTCTATTGCGACGCCCCCACGGCCCTGCGCCGCCGGGCCTATCGCACGGTGCTGGACTACGTGTTCGAGCGCCTGACGGTGTGGCTGTCGCCCCTGATCAGCTTCACCATGGAAGAGGCCTGGACGACGCGGTTCCCCGACGCGGGTTCCAACGTGCTGCGCGTGATGCCGGAAACCCCGGCCGCCTGGCGCAACGACGCCGAGGCGGCGCGCTGGGCCAAGGTCGAGGCCGTCACCTCGGTGGTGACCGCCGCCCTGGAGGTCGAGCGCCGCGACAAGCGGATCGGCTCGGCCCTGGAGGCCGCGCCGGTGGTGCACATCGCCGAGCCCGAGCTGCTGGCGGCCTTCGACGGCGTCGACGCGGCCGAGGTGTTCCGCACCAGCCAGGCGACCCTGGTCGCGGGAACGGCGGAGGCCTTCGCCCTGGACGAGGTCAAGGGCGTGGCGGTCGAGGTCCCGCTGGCCCAAGGCAGGAAGTGCGCCCGCTCGTGGCGCATCCTGCCGGAGGTCGGGACCGACCCGCGCTATCCGGACCTGTCCCTGCGCGACGCCGAAGCGGTGGCGTGGTGGGACGCGAACAAGGCGGTTTAAGATCACCCTCTCCCAGGGGGAGAGGGAGGGGCCCGCGCCGCCAGGCGTGGGAGGGTGAGGGGGTAAGACGCCCGACGGCGTAACCCCTCACCTTCCCACCGCTGCGCGGCGGGCCCCTTCCTCTCCCTCAGGGAGAGGATCAAGGAAAGACGAATGCTCAAGACCACCCGCCTCGGCTGGACCGCCTATCTGATCGCCGTGATCACCGTCGTGCTGGACCAGATCAGCAAGGCCTGGATCCTGTCGACCCTGGGGACCGTCCCCGGCGCCAGCCAGCAAGTCGCCGGGCCGTTCTACCTGACCCTGGTGCACAATTTCGGCATGAGCTTCGGCCTGTTCCGCGGCTCCGAGCTCAGCCGCTGGCTGCTGACGATCTTCTCGGCCATCGTCGTGGTCAGCCTGGCGATCTGGGCGCGCAAGGCGGTCAAGCCGCTGGTGGCGGCGGGAATCGGCCTGATCATCGGCGGGGCGTTCGGCAACAACCTGATCGACCGCATCCGCTACGGCTATGTCGTCGACTTCATCGACGTGTCGCGGATCCACTTCCCCTGGGTGTTCAACGTCGCCGACTCGGCGATCACCGTCGGGGTCTGCCTGCTGCTGCTGGACAGCTTCCTGGGCGAGGAGAAAAAGCTGGCCAATCCCGACGGCCACGGGCTGTAGCGGTACGCCAACGCCCTAACGTGGCCACGATCTCAAGGAAGATTGGCGCCCGGCCTCGGATGTCGTATCGAGAGCGTCCGAAAATTCGGCCCGGGGGGCCGCTGGAGCAGGTTCATGAGTTTCTATCGGGTCGCGACCCTGGGCGCCTTGGCCGTCGTCGTCGCCACGGGCCTGGCCGGCTGCCAGTCCGCGTCGAAGGCGCTGGGCATGAGCAAGGTCGTTCCGGACGAGTTCCGCGTCGTCACCAAGGCCCCGCTGGTGGTGCCGCCCGACTACAGCCTGCGCCCGCCGGCCCCCGGCGAGCCGCGCCCGCAGGAGCTGCAGCCTGAAAGCGCCGCCCGCCAGGCCCTGATCGGCCAGTCCAACGCCGCCGGCCGCTCGGACGGCGAGAAGCTGCTGGTCGCCAAGGCCGGGGTCGACAAGGCCGACCCGCTGATCCGCTTCGTCGTCGACGACGAGAACGGCGACCTGGCCCACAAGGACGAGAGCTTCGCCAGCAAGGTGATGTTCTGGAAGAAGGGCGACAAGACCGCCGCCCCGACCGCCGCCGAAACCGGCGCCACCGAATCCGTCACCGTCGACGCGGCCGCCGAAGAGGCCCGCCTGAAGGCCCTGACCGGCAACGGAACGATCATCATCACCCGCGAGAAGCAGAGCAAGATCAAGCTGCCGGGCCTGTAGGCTTCAAGGGTTGGAAGATTGAGAAAGGCCCGGCGGCGAAAGCTTCCGGGCCTTTTTCTTGCCCCCTACGGATCGCTTCGCGATCGTCTTCCCCCATGGGGGGAAGAGCCTTGCGCCAGGGCTCCGCCCCCCATGGGGGCGGACAGACCGCGAAGCGGTCAGGTGGGGGCAAGTGAGCCGCCCCCCTATACCCCCGGCGTCTCCACCGTGAACCCCTTGGCCTTCAGCTGCTCCAGCACGCCGCCCTCGGCCAGCAGCGAGCGCAGCTCGATCACCGCCACCGCCTTGCCGGGCTGCTTCAGGGCCGCCGCGATCGCCTTGACCGCGTCGGCCTGGCCCTCGCGCAGCTCGCCGGCGATGGACGGGGTCGAGGCCAGGCAGCGCGAGAAGCCGCGGTCGGCCGAGACCACCTCGCGCACCTCGCCCCGCGCCCAGCGCTCGGCCGTCGCCTTGATCCCGCCCTCGCCGCTCTCGGCCTGGCGCAGGCCGGCGTCCAGACACAGCGCCTGCAGCGGCTGGGGCGCGCCGCCCAGGGTCTTGATCGCGTCGACCAGGCTGTAGCCGGGCAGGTTCTGGATGCGCGGGCGCTTGGCGATCGTCTTGTCCCTGGCGATCTGGCGGATCCTGTCGGTCACCCCGCCCAGGCTGATCGAGACGCTTCCGTCCTGCGAATGGGCCACCAGGAAGCCGGCGAAGGCGGGCTTGACCTCGTCCATGCTGTCGGGCTTTTCCTTCATCGCCGCCAGGCGGGCCTCCAGCCGGGCGCGCAGGTCGGGCGGCAGGGTCTGGCGCATCGGCCGGTCGCTGATGAAGTAGCGCTTGCCGCCCATGGCCAGGGCGACGATGCGCATCACGCCGACCTCGGCCTCCTGGCCCATGATCAGCACATTGGCCCCGTCCAGCCGCCGCCGCAGCACCGAATCGTCGACCTTCAGGTCATTGGGGACCATGGCCGGCACGCCCAGCACATAGACCGTGGTGTCGGCGTCGCTGACCTTCCACCAGGCCGGCCCCGGTAGGCGGGCGTTGACCACCAGTTCCTCGACCAGGTTGGCCTCGGGGTCGACCCTGTGCAGGTCGATCGGCCCGGAGGCGTCGACCGCCTGCTGGGCCGGGGCCGGCGAGGCGGCCAGCAGGCCGAGCAGGGCGGCGCAGGCGGCAAGGCGGCGTTTGATCACTATGTACGGTCCTCGAAGGGCGCCAAAACAATCGGCCGGAATCGATCTAGGATGGTCGGCCGTCGCCAGTTGGACCGGGCCAAGGTGGGCCGGTCAAATTACGAAGACGCAATGCGGCGCCGCCCACCGCCCCGGCGCCTGACGAGAGTTCCCGATGCCGATCCGTCGCCTGCCGCCCGAGACCGTCAACCGCATCGCCGCCGGCGAGGTGGTCGAGCGCCCGGCCAGCGCCATCAAGGAGCTGGTCGACAACGCCATCGACGCCGGGGCCACGCGGATCGAGGTCGAGGCCCACGGCGGCGGCCTGACCCGCATCCTGGTGGCCGACGACGGCTGCGGCCTCAGCGCCGACGAACTGCCGGTGGCCATCGAGCGCCACGCCACCAGCAAGCTGGCCCCCGACGCTGACGGCCTGTGGGACCTGCTGCGCATCCACACCATGGGCTTCCGCGGCGAGGCCCTGCCGTCGATCGGCTCGGTGGCGCGGCTGTCGATCAGCTCGCGGGCCAGGGGCTCCAAGGACGCCTGGTCGATCCTGGTCGAGGGCGGCAGCGTCGGCGAGGTGGCCCCCGCCGCCTTCGCCGGCGACCACGGGGCGCGGATCGAGGTGCGCGACCTGTTCTACGCCACCCCCGCCCGGCTGAAGTTCATGAAGTCCGAGCGGGCCGAGGCCCTGGCGATCACCGAGGAGATCAAGCGCCAGGCCATGGCCAACGAGGGCGTCGGCTTCAGCCTGGACATCGACGGCCGCCGGATCATCCGCCTGCCGCCCGAGCATCCGGGGCCCGAGGGGCGCCTGGCCCGGCTGGCGGCGGTGCTGGGCCGCGACTTCCAGGACAACGCCATCGAGATCGACCAGACCCGCGACGGCGTGCGCCTGACGGGCTTCGCCGGCCTGCCCACCTACAACCGCGGCAACGCCGCCCACCAGTACCTGTTCGTCAACGGCCGGCCGGTGCGCGACCGGCTGCTGCAGGGCGCCCTGCGCGCCGCCTATGCCGACTTTCTCGCCCGCGACCGCCACCCGACGGCGGCCCTCTATATCAGCCTCGACACCGCCGAGGTCGACGTCAACGTCCACCCGGCCAAGGCCGAGGTGCGGTTCCGCGACCCAGCCCTGGTGCGCGGCCTGATCGTCGGGGCCCTGCGCCACGCCCTGGCGGCGGCCGGCCACCGGGCCTCGACCACCACGGCGGCCGCGGCGCTGGACAGCCTCCGGGCGCAGGCGACGGTCCCGCCGGGCGGCGGCTACAGCGGCTACCAGCCCGGCCCCTCCCCCGCCGGCTTCTCGGCCTGGCGAGACGGCGGCTGGACGCGGCCCGCGGCCCAGGTCCTGCCCGGCCTGTCGGACGTCTCGGCCCGCCACGAGGCCGCGCCCGAGCAGGCCTACGCCACCCGCGCCGAGGCGTTCGGGGGCGGCGGCCTGGACGGAGCTGGCGTCGCCGAGGCGGTGCGCCAGGCGGCTTATGGCGGCTACGACGCCCCGCCCAATGTCGCCTATCCGGGGGGCGCCTATCCCGGCCTCGCCGAGGGTCCCGCCCCGGTGTTCGACCCGGTCGACTTCCCGCTGGGCGCGGCCCGAGCCCAGGTGCACGAGACCTATATCGTCGCCCAGACCCGCGACGGCGTGGTCATCGTCGACCAGCACGCCGCCCACGAGCGCCTGGTCTATGAGCGGATGAAGGGCGAGATGGCGGCCGGCGGCGTCGCCCGCCAGGCCCTGCTGCTGCCCGAGGTGGTCGAGCTGGACCCCGCCGAGGCCGAACGCGTCGTCGCCCGCGCCGAGGAGCTGGCGGCCCTGGGCCTGGTCGTCGAGAGCTTCGGCCCCGGGGCGGTGCTGGTCCGCGAGACCCCGGCCCTGCTGGGCAAGACCGACGCCGCGGGCCTCGTCCGCGACATCGCCGACGACCTGGCCGAGAACGGCGCCGCCCTGGCCCTGAAGGAGCGCCTGGAGGAGGTCTGCTCCACCATGGCCTGCCACGGAAGTGTGAGGGCGGGGCGACGGTTGAATGCGGTGGAGATGAACGCCCTGCTGCGCGAGATGGAGGCCACGCCGCACTCGGGCCAGTGCAACCATGGGCGGCCGACGTATGTGGAGCTGAAGTTGGCGGATATTGAGCGGTTGTTTGGGAGGCGGTAGGGGTAGCGCGGACCTGAGCAATAGCCGACTTTACTGACTAGGCCGCGCCATTCGGCCCGATCTGCGTGTCATCGCCGACGTCAGCGCCGCCTAGTTCGAGGGTTTCGACTGCGTCGCCCTCCGCTGGCGGAAAGAGCACCGGGCCCCAGTCGATCGGAGCCAGGACCTCATGGCCAGCAACATCCTTCTCCAACTGCGTCAGCGCTTCGCAGCCTGGAAAGATTTCGACCGCCTCGGAGATCAGCGCGCGAGCCCTAACCTCGTCACCGACCACTCGCTGGGCCTCGGCCACAGCGAGGGTGATGGCCGCCTCGACCAGACGACCCAGCTTCACGCGGGCCTTCCCCTTCGCGGCCATATGTCGCGTGCGGATGCTTTCCAACACCGCAAGGTCCCACGGTGGCACCTGACCGACCAGCAAGTGGACTGCCAGATTTTCGGCGCACGGCGCGGTCAGGTCCTTATCATAGGTGTCGAGGACGCCCCGCCAGTCATCGCGGTGATGCGCCTGCGGTGTGGCGAAATGCCAAAGAACATAGACCAGCAGATAATGGCGGCGCTCCGCGCCCTTGGTGATGGAGAAGCGCGCCTCCAACTCGCCGAGGATAGGGCCAAGGTTCATGACCTGATGGCCGGGCGTCCTCAGTGCTCGGTTGACTAGCTGGTCGAGAAAAGCTTCCAAGTGGCCCTGGGCTGAAACCGTCTTCAAGGCGTCCGGCGAACCAAGCCAATGAGTTGGGGCCATGCGAGCGCGGATGATATTGGGCAGATGAGCTCGATAGTCGTAGGCTTCGTCGGCAACAGGTTGGCCGCGATCGATTACTTGGTTGATCACATGCCGCGCTAGCCGGGCTAGGCCCGCCATAGTCAGGGCGGGTCCGCTCTCCAGTTCTAGCGTCTCACTGCCCCGTCCCAAGAACCACAACTCCCTTGGAGCCTGGGTCAGGGTGTGGACGTAGCGGGAGCGGAACTCATAGGCCCGGCGCACCGCGATCGGCAGGTCCCAAGAGGCCGGCGGATGGCTTTTGCCGACGGCCTCTTGGCGGAAGAATGCCGGCCCGACGTGGTTCTGCACGAAGTCCCGAAATCGGCGACTGACCGCGACATGTTCGTTGTCGAGAATCGCGGCACGCACGGCGCCTATCGTTGCAAGCGATGCGTCCGCGAGCGCCCTGTCGATCGCCGTTCGCTTGGCCTCGTCGTAGTCGGACCAGCCAGCCTTGGTGCCATCGAAGGTCTGAGCCAGAGACTCTATCGACATGACAATTAGCGCGTAGGCTAGGTCGAGGTCTTCCAAGACCCGATGGGTGGCCAGAACGTACTGACGCATGGCCCGCACGACCGCCTCGTAGGTCTTTCGATCGAGCGCTAGCAGTTTAGCAAAAAAGGCACCGACAACGTCATGATCATCCTGCCGGCCCCAAATTTCCTTGTCGAAGACACGCGGGATCAGACTGTCCGGCCGCTCATGCACCAGACGCATGGCTGGGGAAGGACCAATCAGCCGTAAGGTGAGATCCTGGTCGGGCGTGCAGGTAATGTTCAGTGCAAAGGATAGTGCCACCGCTAGATCGCCGGTCAATTCGGCACCGCCGGTCGAGATCATCGCCTCCATGCCACCGTCCGGAGTAACGGCCTCAAGCTTTTCTGTTAGTTCGTAGGTAAAGGTTGTCAGCCTAGCGCCATGGGTCGATGGCAGGATGCGGCCGATCGGCAGCTCAAAAGGCTCGTCCTTGGCCGCCTGATAGTTGGTGTAGAGCACCCCACGATGCAGGGTTTCGTAGAGCTCGACCGGTCGAAAGAACTTTCCCGTAATGACCTGCAGCACGAGCGGCTCCCCCGTTAAGCTCTAATCGAGAGCAATGTCCGTTATTGGCGCTCACCCAAAGCAGGCGGCCCCAAGCCCCCATCCGCCCCGCCGGATGCGGCTACGCCTTAAACCCTTGGTGGATGGGAGCTCTGGGGACTGACCGAGTCAAGGACCGCCTCCGGCGGCCGCGACGCGGCGGCGCGGCGCGCCGTCCTTGACTCGGTCAGTCCCCAGAGCAGGCTGGCATCCAAGGTTTCAAGGCGCGGTCTCGCCGCTGCGGGCGGGGTGCGGAAGGGGCTGGGCCTGCGCCTTTATTCCAGCGGCCCAGCGGCCTTTGAGATCGACACGCCGCGAGGCCCCCTCCGGCCCTTCGGGCCACCTCCCCCAGAGGGGGAGGAGCTATCGGGGCGCGGCTGCTCCCCCTCTGGGGGAGCTGTCGGCGAAGCCGACTGAGGGGGTCTTCCCCCAGCTCAGGTTCAAGGGCCGCGGGTATTGGCCGCGAACACCCCTACCGGATCCCCGCCACTTCCCGGGCCCGTTCGCGCTCGGCCTTCTGCTGGTAGGCGAGGTCGCCGTACTTGCCGTATTCCATCCGGGCGATGGTGCGCTGGTGCACCTCGTCCGGGCCGTCGGCCAGGCGCAGGGTGCGGATGCCGGCATAGGCCTTGGCCAGGCCGAAGTCGCTGGTGACGCCGCCGCCGCCGTGGGCCTGGATGGCGTCGTCGATGATCTTCAGGGCCAGGCGCGGGGCCGCCACCTTGATCATGGCGATCTCCAGCCGGGCCGACTTGTTGCCGGCCTTGTCCATCATGTCGGCGGCCTTCAGGCACAGCAGGCGGCACATCTCGATGTTGATGCGGGCGTCGGCGACGCGCTCCTCCCAGACCGAGTGGTCGGAGATGTACTTGCCGAACGCCTTTCGACTCATCAGCCGCTTGACCATCTTCTCCAGCGCCACCTCGGCCGTGCCGATGGTGCGCATGCAGTGGTGGATGCGGCCGGGGCCCAGGCGCCCCTGGGCGATCTCGAAGCCGCGGCCCTCGCCCAGCAGCAGGGCGTCCTCGACCGGCACGCGCACGTCCTTGAGGATCACCTCGGCGTGGCCGTGCGGGGCGTCGTCATAGCCGAACACCGGCAGCATGCGGACGACCTCGATGCCGGGGCTGTCCATCGGCACCAGCACCTGGCTCTGCTGCTGGTGGCGGCTGGCGTTGTCCGGGTCGGTCTTGCCCATGACGATGGCGACCTTGCAGCGCGGGTCGCCCACGCCCGACGACCACCACTTGCGGCCGTTGATCACATAGTGGTCGCCGTCGCGCTCGATGCGGGTCTCGATGTTGGTGGCGTCCGAGCTGGCCACCGCCGGCTCGGTCATCAGGAAGGCGCTGCGGATCTCGCCGTTCATCAGCGGGCGCAGCCAGCGCTCCTTCTGGGCCAGCGTGCCGTAGCGCATCAGCACTTCCATGTTGCCGGTGTCGGGGGCCGAGCAGTTGAAGACCTCGGACGCGAAGCCGACCTTGCCCAGCTGCTCGGCGATCAGGCTGTATTCGAGGTTGGTCAGCTGGACACCCTCGAACTGGAACGTGTCGTCGACGTGCTGCTGGCCGCTGTGGGGCGGCATGAAGAAGTTCCACAGGCCGGCGGCCCTGGCCTTGGCCTTCAACTCTTCGACGACCTGGACCACCTTCCAGCGCTCGGCGCCGAGCACGTTCATCTCGGCCTCGTAGACCGGGATGGCCGGGACGACGTGCTCTTCCATGAACGCGGTCACCCGGTCGAGGAATTGCCGCTGCGTGGGGGAGATGTCGAAGTCCATGGCGTTCCCGATCCCGGTTCTGAACTGTCAAACACTTGTTTGAAAGCGTTTTAGCATCGAACGGGCGAGGACGGCAAGCGGGGTGATGAAGCGGGATATCGAGCTGAAGGCGACACTGATTGCCTTTGAGCGCCCTGCGTGGACACAGTCGGGGAGGCGCTTGGATTGGAAAATCGAAATGATCATGAAGGACGCAATCTGCCTAGGCTGCGATGTCGTTCGTCAGATTGATGTCAGCATGTCAGTGGCGGGGTGTGATTGTGGTGGAAAGGTCTTGTTGCTCTTAAACGAGGATGCGTTCCGGATTGGTCGCCTTGCTCATAGGTTGGGTAGCGGTTACTACGCTCATTCTGCCATCTTAGACATAGTGTCAAAAATGGATCACAGCCATCCAATAGATTACACTAAATCAAGAGATGTCATCCGAAAAGATGGAACAAGGCAAACATTCTTATTTGATTATTATCTTCGAGAATCATTTAGAAATGTTCAAATAAAGGGTGATCTCGATCGCGTATGGTTGGCTGGGGCGCTTATTGCGCTTGGAGATGCTTTGGAGAAAAGCAAATACTTCGATCGCGCTCCGCACCTTGAGCTGGTTAGGCATCTCCGCAACGGAGTATCGCATGGTAACAAATTTCGAATAGATAATCCGGAAAAGTTAAAAACATACCCAGCGAACAATTTTTCAGCTCCAGTTAAATCTCCCACGGCAAATAGATTTGAGGTGACCCCATCAATTAACGGCCATAATGTAATGTTTGATTTTATGGAACCGGCAGATTTCCTGGATTTATTCGCGGCGGTCGAGATTCATATGTTTTCCATTGCTATAGGGGTGGCTTGAGACCTAGTTGTCTGCGCTCCTACAGCACGTAGTTCACCGCGATCACCGGCGTCACCGAGGCGGTGACGTTGCGGCCGGCCGGGATGATGCGGGCGCCCACGATCACGCCGACGGCGGGGCTGAAATTGTACTCGATCGCCGGCGCCAGGATCAGGGCCTGGCTGACCGGCGCGCGCCGTTCGTAGGCCGCGCCGGCGCCGTCAACGCCCGACACCGTGGTCGCCGCGTCGCGCTGGTAGGCCAGGTCGAGCGCCGCCACCCATCGCCGGGTCATGCTGTACTCGAAGGCCAGGTCGACGTTGAACGAGTCGCCCGGCCTGGCGCGGCCCGTGAAGCCGGCGGGCGTGCCGTAGACGCTCGCGCCCTCGACCTCGGCGTGGCCCGAGACGGTGTAGGCGACGTTCAGGCGGGTGCGCAGGATCCGGCCGTTCGGCGTCCAGAAATAGGTCTGGGAATTGAGGCCCACCGTGGTGGCGTAGGCGCCGCTGCCGAAGCCGTCGTTGGGACGGGTGTCGAGCCGGTCGTGGCGGCCGGTGGGCAGGGTCTCCTGCAGCATCAGCGAGAGCGTCGGCGTACGGCCGCCTTCCTTCCACTGGGCCAGGCGGTACTGGCCCTGGACGGTCAGGTCGCCCAGTTGCACGCCCGAACTGGACCGGCCGCCGGCCCGGCGGTAGCCGAAGCGGGGGATCAGGCCCGCCGTAAAGGTGTCGGTGACGCCGTACAGCAGGTAGGTCTGCGAGCCGTAGTTGTCGGCGCTCGGCGCGGCGTGGCGCTTGCCCTGGCCGTCGATCGCGCCATAGGGCTTGGCGTCGTAGAGATAGGGCTCGATCAGGGCCCGGCCCTTGGGCAGGGTCGAGGCGCCGGTGGCCAGGATCGGCCCGGTCCACCAGGCGTCGTCCAGCGACTGCCGGACGGGCGCGGCGTCTTGGGCGAAGGCGGGCGCGGCCAGGGCGACTCCGGCCAATAGCGAGACCAGGGCCAGCCGGCCCCGTGGCGCGTTCGTGATCATGGCCTTGCTCCCCAGGCGTCGCGACCTTGAGCGGCCACGAGTCATCGTTAGGCGGTCGTGCGCGCGACCGCCGCCCGAAACTTGCGCCCCGAAACTCGCGCCTTGCCGTGTCAGGACGTGTCAGCAGCGCGCATCGTCGCCGCTCCGCCGAGCCGCTTCGGCCGAAAACCAGGGCCCTGAACCGGCCGCCCCGCGCTTGCACGCGACCGCCGGACCGGGGCATTCTGCGGTCCATGAACATCCAGATTCGCCCCCTCGAAGGCCGCTACGTGCGGCTGGAACCGATCACGCCGGAACTCCGCGCCGAGCTGAAGGGCGCGATCGACTGCGATCCCGAGAGCTGGGAGATCATGTCGACCAACGGCTGCGGCGAGGGCTTCGCCGACTGGTGGGGCGCGCTGAAGGGCGAGACCGAGCGCGGCGAGCGGATCGGCTTCGCCATCCGCCGGCTGAAGGACGGCAAGGTGGTCGGCACGTCCAGCTACCTGAACATCCGCAAGCTGCACCGGGGGCTGGAGGTCGGCTCGACCTTCCTGCATCCCGAAGCCCGCTCGGGCCCGGTCAATCCGGAGTCCAAGCTGCTGCTGCTCAAGCACGCCTTCGACTCCGGCGCGATCCGGGTGGAGTTCATGGTCGACGTCCGCAACGCCCGCAGCCAGGCGGCCGTCGAAAAGCTGGGCGCCGACAAGGACGGCGTGCTGCGCAACCACAAGATCACCTGGACCGGCCATGTGCGCGACACCGCCGTGTTCTCGATCACCGACGCCGACTGGCCCGGCGTGCGGCAGCGGCTCGATTTCCGGCTGCAGGAGACGTTCGCCTAGGGCCTGGACGCAGACCCTGGGATCCGTGGACACGGGACGGCGGCCTCGAAGCGCAGGAAAGCCGCCCCTGAACCACCGCCAATTGTCACAGTTTTGCGAAGAACGCCGATCTTTGAGGTAAAGATCGCGTTAGCCATGTCCTCGTAAAGATTTCGCCAAGCTTTCGTGCGTAGTTTCCGGCGTCATGACGGCTATTGCATGCTTGAGAATTCTGGTCGCCGGGACCCACAGTCCATTGGGCGAGGCGGGCCGGAGCCTGCCGGCCGCCCAGGTGCAAGCCGCCGCGGACCTGTATCTCAAGCATCGCTGGAAGGCCCCGCGCCGCTACGGCGCCGTCGCGCCCCTGGCCTTCGTCCTGGCCGACACCAAGGCCGAAAGCCTTGACCCTGTCGAGATGCAGACCCTGGCGGTCGAGCTGGAAGCCGGCCTATTCCCGGGCCGGCCTGATTCAGAAAAGGGGGCCGGCCAGGTCTGCCTGCTGACCTTCGAGGGCGACGAGACCGCCGTCCTGCAGTTCGCCAGCCTGTCCCAGGCGTCGCTGGCCAGCCTGATCGCCGGCCGCGGCTATGCCGGCCCGCCCGGCCACGTGCAGGTGATCACCGCCGCCGAAATCCGCGCCGTGCCCAGCGCGCCCAGCGAGGCCGTGGTCGACGAGGTGCTGCGCAACGCCCTGAGCCAGACCGCGCCCGCCGAGCCCGCGCCGGAACCCACCGCCCAGGCCAAGGCCCCGGCCGCCCGTCCGGCCGCCCCAACTGCCTCGGCTCGCCCGGCCGCCCCCCGGGCCGCGCCGGTCGCCGACAAGCCCAAGCCGCCGCCCCCGCCGGCCACCGGCTGGTGGGGCCTTTACCATCCGCCGTCCGAATCCTTCGTCGGCGCGGCGATCGGCCTGCGGTCCGACCTGTCCGCCCCGCGTCCCAGCGAGGACGCCGCCCTGCTGACCCGCGACCTGACCTGCCTGAACGACGCCCAGGCGGCCTTCGCCCACCCCGCCTTCCAGAAGGGGGCCGGCGACGCGGGCATGCTGTTCGTGCCGTTCAGCTTCTGGAACCTGACCAACCCGGCCTCGCAGGAGGCCTACAAGCGCCGGCTGTCGCGCTATCCGCTGGACATGCAGGCCCGGCTGGGCGCCACGGTGTACGACACGCCGCGCGAGCCCTCGCTGGGCCTGCTGGGCCAGATCCGGACGTTCCTGCAGCCGCACTTCGCCTTCATCGACCTGAACATCACCGAGCCGAACTTCCCGGTCGCCACCCTGCCCGGCGAGCTGGCCACCAGCATCACCCTGTCCCTGCCCGAAGGCGACCTGCGGGCCCGGGTCGAGGCGATCGGCCAGTTCGCGGCCGCCCAGGCCGCCTATCGCGCCAAGGGCGTTCGCCAGGGCGTGGCCGGCCTGCGCGATCCCCGGGAGCTGGAAGCCTGCCGCGCCGCCGGCCTGCGCTTCGTCTCCGGCCCGGCGATCAGCGACATGATGGCCAGCCCGATCGGCGCCGCCCCGGCCCCGGGCCTGCCGCTGAAAGTCGCCTGACGCCGGACGGCCCGCGACAGTGGGTCGCGGAAAATTTCTCGCGTTTGAGTCGATTCCGCTAACCTTCCACGCGTAGGGTGGCGGCATGACTGCAATCGCATGTTTGAAGGTCTTCGTGGGCGACGAACTGCGGTTCGCCGACAACGACACCATGGCCGGCCTCGTCGGCAAGGTGGCGGGCGCCTATCTGGAGACGACCTGGCTGTGGCCACGCCGTTACGGTCTGGTCGCGCCGTTCTCGTTCGTCCTGGCCGATCCGCGCGCCACGTCGCTGGACGCCCGCGAGCTGCAGGCCCTGTCGCGCGACCTCCAGTTCAAGCTGTTCGGCGACAAGGGCGACGGCGACATCGCCCTCTTGATGTTCGAGGGCGACCAGACCGACGTCATGCGCTTCGCCGGCATCAACGGCGCCCAGCTGAAGGCCTTGCTGGACGGCGAGGGCGAAAGTCCGTTCGCCGGACGCGTCTGCCGGATCACCCCGACCGAGGTGACTTCGGTGGTTCCGAAGGGCGGACCGGTCTGCGGCGCGCCGACCATGGAGGAACTGGCGGCCCTGGCCGCCGCGGACGACGCCGAGGCCGCTGGTCCCCCGGCCCGCGTCGGCTATCGCGGCGTCTATCACGGCCCCCGCCAGACCTTCATCGGCAGCGTCGCGGTCTGGCGCCAGGCCCAGGTGGCCTCCGCCTTCGGCCTGACGCCGCCGCATGTCGAGGTCAACCGCCCCGAGGAGGACATCCTGATCCTCGGCGGAGCCGCCGCGGCCCTGGCCGCCGTGCCGGTGGGAGTGCTGTTCTTCCCGATCAGCTTCTCGACCCTGGTCAAGCCGCGGGCCCGGGCCGAACTGCTGCCGCACCTGGAAGCCTTGCCACGCGGCTCGCGGCTGCGCCTGGCGGTCGGCGTCTATGACACGCCGCGCGCCCCGTCGTTCTCGGCCCTGTCGCAGATCAAGCGCTTCCTGGAGCCGTTCTTCGGCCGGGTCGACCTGCGGGTCACCGACCCGGCCTTCCAGATCGACGAGCTGCCGCCTGGCCTGGCCAACAGCGTCACCCTGGCCCTGCCGCCGGGCGACGAGCCCACCCGGCTGGCGGCGGTCAGCCGCTTCGTGCGCGAAGGACCGGCCTATCGCCGCAAGCAGGTCTGGCAGGGCGTGGCCGACGTGCGCACCCGCCGCGAGCTGAATCACTGCATCGAGCTGGGCCTGCCGTTCATGACCGGCGAGGCGGTGACCGACCTGATGGAGCAGCCGGTCGGCGCCAGCCCGCTGCCCTGGCTGAACCTGCCGCTGCACGACTGGTCGGTGACCCCCGAGGCCGGTTCCGTGTCCTCCGTCGCCTGACCGGCGCCGCCACCCCGCGCGCGGACCGTACAAGGAGCATCCCCGACATCGCGGCGCCCTTTTGGGGGCTGGATTTGGCGGGCGACGCAACGCACCTTGAGCCAGCGGCAAGCGTGGGTGGGGCGAGACGATGAACGGCGTGAAAAGACTGGCGGGCGCGGCCCTGGGCGTCCTGCTGCTGGCCGGGACGGCGCAGGCCGCCTCGCCGGCCCGGTCCCTGTCGCCCGAGGTCCGCACTGCCGCCCGCTTCGACGCCGTCGCCAAGAACCGCGCCCAGCTGCGGCTGTTCCTGCGGGCCATGCCCAAGGGCGGCGACCTGCACAATCACCTGTCCGGCGCGGCCTATGCCGAGGACTTCCTGGCGTGGGCCGACGCCGACGGCCTGTGCGTGACCACCAGCCCGCTGCCGGCCATCGTCGCCGGCCCCTGCGACGCGCCGGGCAAGGCGCCGGCAAGGGACCTGGGCAAGACCGATCCGACACTGTACGGCCGGGCGGTCAACTCGCTGTCGATGCGCAACTATCACCCCGGCGCGGACGGGGCCCTGCCGTCCGGCCACGACCAGTTCTTCTCGACCTTCGGCCGGTTCGGCCTCGCCGGGGACGGCAATCTGCCGGCGATGCTGGCGGTGGTCCGCGACTACGCGGCCGGCGACAACGTCTCCTATGTCGAGACCTCGGTGAACCCGTCGGCGATGTCCGACCTGGTCGCGCCGGTGCGGAACACGCCCTGGGACGGCGACATGGCCAAGGCGCTGGCCGCCCTGGAGCCTGGCCTGCCGGCCATGACCGCCAAGGCCCGCCAGGAGTTCGACGCGGCCGAGGCCGAGGCCGACCGCCGCCAGGGCTGCCTGGCCCAGAAGCCGCGCACCGGCCCCTGCGCCGTGGCGCTGGGCTACCAGGCCTTCGCCTTGCGCGTCCAGCCGCCGTCGGTGGTGTTCGCCCAGCTGGCGGCCGCCTTCGCCCTGGCCCAGGCCGACCCCCGCTTCGTCGGCGTCAACATCGTCGCCCCCGAGGACGATCCGGTCGCCCTGGCCGACTACGCCCTGCACATGCGGATGCTGCAGTTCCTGCACGCCCGCTATCCAGACGTGAAGCTGTCGCCGCACGCCGGTGAGCTGACCCTGGGCCTGGTCGCGCCGCGCGACCTGCGCTTTCACATCCGCCAGGCGGTCGAGGTGGCGGGGGCGCGCCGTATCGGCCACGGGGTCGACATCGCCTACGAGGACGACGCCCAGGCCCTGCTGGCCCGCATGGCTCGCGACAAGGTCGCCGTCGAGATCAACCTGACCAGCAACGACGTCATCCTGGGCGTCAAGGGCGCCGACCACCCGCTGGCCCTCTACCGCCAGGCCGGCGTGCCGTTCGTGCTGTCCACCGACGATGAGGGCGTCTCGCGCATCGACCTGACCAACGAGTACCTGCGGGCGGTGACCGAGCAGGGGCTGGGCTATGCCGACCTCAAGGCCGCCGCCCGCGCCAGCCTGGACTACAGCTTCCTGCCCGGCCCCAGCCTGTGGGCCGCGCCGCTGCGGCCGGTCGCCGCCTGCGCCCGGCCCGGCCCGGCCTGCGACGCCTTCCTGGCGAGCAGCCGCAAGGCCGCGGCCCAGTGGCGGCTGGAACGCGAGTTCGAAGCGTTCGAGAAGAACTTCTAGCCGCCGCTTCGCCTGACCAGCTCGGCGACATAGCGCTCCAGCGTCACGCTTCCGCGCCGCGGGGCCTCGGGCTCGAGCGGGCCGTCCGCGGTGGCCTGCGTCATGCGCGTGTAGGACTCGGCGGCGGCCTCGGAGAAGCCCAGGTCGCGATAGGCCTGTTCCCACTGGTCGCGGGGCGTCACCGAGACCTCCACCGGCCGTCCCAGCGCCCGGGCGAAGGCGGCGGCCACGTCGGCGGGGGAATAGCGCGCCGGGCCCTCCACGTAGCGGATTCCGTCCTGGCCGATCGGCTCGCGCAGGAAGTCGGCGGCGGCCCGGCCCAGATCGACCGGCGCGACCATCGGCAGCTTCAGATCGGCCGGCAGCATCGTCGGCAGCACGCCCTGCCGGGCCTGGTCCAACGCCGCGTCCCAGTTGCTCATGTAGTAGGCCGTCCGCTGCACGGTGGCCGGGATCGGCTGGACGGCCAGGGCCTGCTCGAAATCGTACAGCACGTTGAGGTCGCCGCACCGCTGGCCCGGCTGGGCGCCGTAGGTGGATTCGGCCACCACCTTCTCCAGGCCCGAGCCCTCCAGCGCCGCGACGATCCCGGCGACCGTGCGGTGCTCTTCGACCTCGGTGTCGGTCGACGGAGCGGCGGGCGGGTTCAGCAGGAAGGCGCGCCGACCGCGGCGCAGCACCGCCCGCAGGCCGTCGGGATCCAGGACGTCGGCCACGGCCGCCTGCGCCCCCCGCGCCCGCCAGGCCGCCGCCTTCTCGGCGCTGCGGACGACGACGGTGACCGGTTCGCCGGCCTCCAGCAGGGTCTCGGCCACGGCCGAGCCGACATGACCGGAGGCCCCCAGGACGACGAACATCGCGCCTAGCCCCCCGCCCCGTCGTCCCAGGTCAGCACCACGCTGGGGGCCGAGCGATCGGCGGGGCCGTGGAAGACCGCCTCGATGTTGTTGCCGTCGGGGTCGTAGGCGAAGGCGGCGTAGTAGCCGGGGTGGTAGTCGCGCGGACCCGGACCGCCGTTGTCGCGCCCGCCGTTGGCCAGGGCGGCGGCGTGGAAGCGCCGGACGGTCGCCTCGTCCGGGGCCTGGAAGGCCAGGTGCACGTGGCTGGCCGGCTCGCCGACATCGACCCACAGCTCGTCGGCGTAGAAATAGTCGCCGCCGCCGGGATGGCTGCCCTCGACGACGGGCACGCCGATCACCGCGAGCACGGCCTTGTAGAACCGTTTCATGGCCGGCAGGTCCTGGGTGCGCAGGTGGAGGTGGTCGATCAGGCGGCCGCGATGGAGTTGCATGGCTGGGGCTCCGGGGACGGGGTTGCGAGAACAACGTAACGCGGGCCGGCCCAGTTTCTGGCGGCAGCGCGCTCCCTCGGTCGGCTTCGCCGACAGCTCCCCCGGGAGGGGGAGCGGCCGGCCGCCTAACCCCTTACCCTGCCGGATGCTTGACGCTGGGTCGTTCGGCCACCTTCGCCCGCCACGCCACGAGCGCCGTGCACTCTTCAGGGATCGCGATCCGGGCGAAGTCGGCGAAGGCCAGGCCGCCCCAGACGGTGATGTCGGCCATCGAGAACGCCTCGCCGGCCACGTAGGGCTGGTCGCGCAGCACCTTGTCGAAATAGCGCATGCCGGCCACGGCCCGGTCGCGCGAACGCTCGCCCCAGGCCCGGCGGCCGTCCCAGTCGGGGCTCTTGTAGGGCTGCATCTTGGGGCCGAGGCCCGGCGTGGCGTGGTGGAAATAGATCCCCACCGCGTCGATCAGTTCGGACTCGGCCCGCTTCTGCATCATGTGGATCACCGCCTTTTCGCGCGGCGTCTTGCCCGTCAGCACCGGGTCTCCGTCGAGATTGTCCAGGTATTCAGTGATCGCCGTGCATTCGGAGATGTAGAGGCCGTCGTCCAGCTCAAGCACCGGAACCGTGCCGGTGGGGTTCTTTTCCAGGAAGGCCGGCTGCTTGTGCTCGGCGCCCGGCAGGTCGACCGGCACGAAGGTGACGTCGGCGCCGAGCCCCTTCTCGGCCAGGGCGATGCGGACGCGGGCGGGATTGGGCCCGATGGCGAAGTCGTGGATCTTCATGGCGGCTGGCTCCTTGGCGATTCTACCTATCAGTAGATAGGTGAAGTCGGTAAAGACCTTTCGCTTCGCGTCGTCAACAATTATCTACCAGTAGATAGGCAAGGGAATCGGCAGTGGCCCCCGAGACGAAGCTCGATACGCGACAGGCGATTCTCGACGCCGGACAGGCCGTGGTGCAGGCGCGCGGCTACAACGCCCTGAGCTTTCGCGAACTGGCCAAGACGGTCGGGATCAAGAGCGCCAGCATCCACTACCACTTCCCGACCAAGGGCGACCTGGGGGCGGCCCTGGCCAAGCGCTACACCGAGACGGCCGCCAAGGCCTTCGACCAGTTCCTGGCCGCCGCGCCTGACGCCGCCAGGCGAATGCGGCTCTATACCGACGTCTTCCGCGCCGCCCTGGTCAACGACAACCGCATGTGCCTGTGCGGCATCCTGGCCGCCGAGAAGGCCGACCTGCCCGGCGAGGTGATGGCCGAGGTCGACAAGTTCATCGCCCTGAACGTCGCCTGGCTGGTCCAGGTGCTGGATCTGGCCGGCCCCGACGCGGCCCAGAAGGCCCTGGCGGTGCTGTCGGCCGTCAGCGGCGCCCAGCTGATGGCGCGGGGCGGCGGCGACGTGGCGATCTACGACCGCACGATCGCCGCCTATCGGACGGCGGGGCTGTTTCCGTAAGGCGGCCGCGCACGGCTACTGGCCGACCTGCTCCGCCATCCAGTCCCGGAACGCCGCCAGGGCCGGGGTGACCGTCCGCGACTTCAGCCAGGTCAGCCAGTACATCCCCGCCCCCACCTCCAGGGCGAACGGCCGCACCAGCCGGCCCTGCTCCAGGTCGCGGGCGAACATCATCGACGGGGCCAGGGCCACGCCGGCGCCCTGCATCGCCGCCTCGACCATCACCCAGGAGCTGTCGAACACCGGCCCGCGGATCGGCGGCGGGACCAGGCCGGCGGCGGCGAACCAGTCGGGCCAGTCGTCGGCCCGATAGCTGCGCAGCAGGACCTCGGCGCCCAGCGCCTCGGGCGACTTCAGCCGTTCGGCCACCAGGGGCGCGCACAGCGGGGTCATGGGCGCGGCGAACAGCGGGACGGCCTGGGTTCCGTGCCAGGCCCCGTCGCCGAACCGCACGGCGCAGTCCAGGCCCTCGCCGGCGATGTCGATGCGGTTGTTGTTGGTGAACAGGCGCAGGTCGACGAACGGATGGGCCTCGCGGAAGGCCGGCAGGCGCGGCAGCAGCCAGCCGACGGCGAAGGTGCCGACCACCCCGACGCTGAGCACCTCCATCACCCGCCCGGCCGCGAACCGCTCAAGCACGTCGCCCATCCGGTCGAAGCTGTCGCGCACCGGCGGCAGCAGGGCCAGCCCCTCGTCGGTCAGGGCCAGGCCGCGCGGCAGGCGGCGGAACAGGCTGGTCCCCAGCCGCTGCTCCAGGCCCTTGACCTGATGGCTGACGGCCGCCTGGGTCACGCACAGCTCGATGGCCGCCCGCGTGAAGGAAAGATGCCGGGCCGAGGCCTCGAAGGCCCGCAGGGCGTTCAGCGGAAGCTGCGCGCGGCTCATCTCGACACCCAAACTTTTCTAGGGTTTCGACCCAAGTATCATCGTTTGATCCAGGGGTCATCCCTCGCCCATCCTGCTGGTCATGGAGAACCCGATGATCGATCGACGCCAAGTCCTAGCGGCTATTTCCGCCCTGCCCGCCCTTTCCCTAGCCGCCCCCGCCGCCTCGGCCGCGACCGCACGGCTGACCAGCGGCATTAGCCGTAATATCGCCGCCCTGGAGGCCCGCAGCGGCGGCCGGCTGGGCGTGGCCATTCTGGACACCGCCGACGGCGAGGTCTTCGCCCACCGCGGCGACGAGCGCTTTGCGATGTGCAGCACCTTCAAGGCCCTGGTCGCGGGCCTGGTGCTCAAGCGGGTCGACCAGGGTCAGGAGCGGCTGGATCGCCTCATCCGCTACGGCAGGGGCGTGCTGCTGGCCCATTCGCCGGCCACCGAGCGGCATGTCGAGGACGGCATGACGATCGGCGCGCTGTGCGAGGCGACGGTCACCCTCAGCGACAACGCCGCCGCCAATCTCCTGCTCCACACCTTCGGCGGCCCGCCGGCCCTGACCGCCTTCCTGCGCGGCCTCGGCGACAGCGTCACCCGTCTGGACGGCTACGAGCCGGGGCTCAACGTGGTGCGGCCCGGCGAGATCCACGACACCACCTCGCCCCGCGCCATGCTGGCCACCCTGCGCGCCCTGACCCTGGGCCCGGTCCTGTCGCCGGCCTCGCGTCAGCAGCTGGTCGCCTGGCTGGTCGCCAACCAGACCGGCGACAAGCGCCTGCGAGCCGGTCTTCCCGCGGGCTGGAAGGTCGGCGACAAGACCGGCAGCTGGGGCGACGGCAAGGTCGGGAACACCAACGACATCGCGGTGATCTGGCCGCCCGGTCGCCCGCCGCTGCTGGTCACCGCCTATCTGAGCCGCTCCACCCTCGACGACGACGGCCGCAACGCCGTGATCGCCGAGGTCGCCCGGCTGGCCGTCGCCGCAGGATTCGGCTCCTGAAGAATAGCGACGCTCCAAGCCACTGTTCTTTAAGGCCTTCGGCCTATGCATGCTTCAAGGGCGTCCTGACGCGAACCGAAGTCGGACGCCCGCGAAAGCAGGGTGATGACAGAGACGACCTCCCCCGCCTCGCCCCGGCCGATCTGGACCTGGACGGGCGGCGATATCCTGAAGAGCCTGCTGCTGGCCGTGGGCGCGGCGGTCGGCTACGCCCTGCTGGCCTATCTCTGCGTCGAATTTCCCAGCAACTATGGCCAGGTGGCGCCGATCTGGCTGTCCAACGGCTTCGGCGTCGCCTGCCTGCTGTCGTGCCGCAACCGCCACTGGCCGGCCGTGCTGCTGGGATGCCTGGCCGGCGGGCTGGCGGCCGGCGCCCATGTCCACGACCTGTTGACCGTCAATATCGTGCTGGTCACCTGCAACATCGTCCAGGTCTTCGTCTGCGCCTGGGGCGTGCGGCGCGTGGTCGGCGAGACGATCGACCTGGGCCGAGCCCGCGACATGATCGCCTTCGCCCTGATCTGCGGCGTGGCCGGCCCGCTCGCCACCAGCGTCCTGGCCGCCTCGCTCCACACGGCGATGCGCGGCGGCGCGCTGCTGGCCAATATCAGCGTGTGGTCGCTGGGCGACATTTTGGGCCTGATGACCATCACGCCCTGCCTGCTGGCCCTGGTCCGCATGCGCCACTATCTGCGCGAGCGGCCCCTGTCCGTCAGCGGCGCGGCCAGCCTGCTGCTGCTGCTGGCCGTGACAATCGGCGTCTTCGCCCAGGACCGGCCGCTGCTGTTCGTGATCCCGCCGGTCATGCTGCTGGTCGCCTGGCGGCTGGAGGTGCTGGGCGCCGCGCTCAGCGCCACCCTGGTGGCGGTGGTGGCGGTGATCTTCACCATGGCCGGCCACGGTCCGATCACGCTTCTGCCCGCCGGGTCGACGGACCAAGCGATCGTGCTGCAGCTGTTCCTGGCCGTGGCCATCTTCATCAGCCTGCCCGTGGCCTCGATCCAGCGCCACCGGCGCCAGATGCTGCAGAAGATGACCGAGGCCAACGCCGCGGTGTTCCGCAGCGAGGCGCGCTTCCGCCAGCTGGCCGAGGACGCCCAGGACATGATCGTCCACAGCAACCTGCGGGGCGTCATCCAGTACGTCTCGCCGGCCTGCGTCGCCATGCTGGGCTACGCGCCGGAGGAACTGGTCGGCCGCGAGGGCATGACCACCGTGCACGAGGACGACCGCGAGGCCGTCCGCGCCGTGGTCATCGAACACATCGCTCATATGGCCGCTCACCAGGACAACGGCCCCGCCCGGGTCGAATATCGCGCGACGCGCAAGGACGGGCGGGTGATCTGGCTGGAATCCCGCCCCAGCCTGCAGCGCGACCCGCTGACCGGGGCGGTCATCGGCATTACCGACATCGTCCGCGACGTCACCGAGCAGAAGGCCATGGAGCAGCAGCTGCGCGAGGCCCGCAACGCGGCCGAGGCGGCGGCGGCGGCGAAGGGCGAGTTCCTGGCCAATATGAGCCACGAACTGCGCACGCCCTTGACCTCGGTGCTGGGCTTCGCTCGCCTGGTCGACGACGAGCCGGACCTGTCGCCCGACGCCCGACGCTTCATCGGCCGGGTGCTGAGCGGCGGCAAGGCGCTGCTGGCCACCATCAACGACATCCTGGACTTCTCGAAACTGGAGGCCGGCCAGCTGGAACTGAAGCTGGAGCCCGTCGCCCCCGGGCCGCTGATCGAGGAGGCCCTGGGGCTGTTCTCGCTGGAGACCGAGGCCCGCGGCGTGAGCTTGCAGGCCGAGGGGCTGGACGACCTGCCCGCCGACCTGCTGATCGACGGCGGTCGCCTGCGCCAGGTGCTGCTGAACCTGATCGGCAACGCGGTGAAGTTCACCGAAGCCGGGTCGATCACCGTCACGGCCGCCTATGACGGCGCCGCCGAGCGGCTGAGCGTCTCGGTGCGCGACACCGGGCCCGGCATCGCGCCCAGGAACATCGACCTGCTGTTCCGCCGCTTCTCCCAGGTGGACGCCGGCCTGACCCGCCGGCACGGCGGCACGGGCCTAGGCCTGGCCATCTGCAAGGGCCTGGTCGAGGCGATGGGCGGCCAGATCGGCGTCGAGAGCGTTCCGGGCGATGGCGCGCGCTTCCGCTTCGACATCGTCGCGCCGTCGACGGCGCGGGCCAAGGACGCCCCCACGCAGGACGCCGCCGTCCCGGCGCTGCCGCCCGCCTGCCGCGTGCTGATCGTCGACGACAATCCGGCCAACCGCGAGCTGGTCAACGCCATCCTGACCGCGCTGGGAGCCGAGGTGTCCGAGGCCGTGGACGGCGAGGAGGGGGTGGCCGCCGCCGCGGCTCGCCCTTTCGACGCCATCCTGATGGACCTGCGGATGCCGCGGCTCGACGGCGCCCAGGCGGCCCTGCGCATCCGCGGCGGCGGCGGCCCCAACGCCGGCGCGCCGATCATCGCCTTCTCGGCCGACGCCCGCCCCGGCGGCCCTGGCGGGGTCTTCGACGGCTCGGTGTCCAAGCCGATGACCGCCGCCGGTCTGGTCGAGGCGCTCAACAGCGCCATGGCCAAGGGACCGGCCAGGACGTTCGCGGCCTCGGCCTGAATCGCCAGACAAAGAACGTTGGTTTCCAAGATTGCGCACGCAGCCGCGCACGCTAGGATCGCCCCTTCTCCAGGAGGGCCGACCATGAGCGACGAACTCGTCTTCTACACCAACCCGATGTCGCGCGGCCGCATCGCCCGCTGGATGCTGGAGGAGGTCGGAGCCCCCTATCGCACCGTCGTGCTCGACTACGCCTCGACGATGAAGGCCCCGGAGTACCTGGCCGTCAATCCGATGGGCAAGGTGCCGGCGATCACCCATCGCGGCGTGACCGTCACCGAGAGCGCGGCGATCTGCGCCTATCTGGCCGACGCCTTCCCCGAGGCCGGCCTGGCCCCGCCGGTCACCTCGCCCGCGCGCGGGACCTATTATCGCTGGCTGATGTTCGGCTGCGGACCGGTGGAGGCCGCGGTGACCAACAAGGCGCTGGGCGTGGAGGTGCCGCCCGAACGCCGCGCCACGGCCGGCTACGGCTGCCTGGACGACACCCTGAACGCTCTGGAGACGGCGGTGAGCGGCAAGCAGTACATCGTCGGCGACGCGTTCTCGGCCGCCGACGTCTATGTCGGCTCGCAGATCGGCTGGGGCATGATGTTCGGCTCGATCGAGAAGCGCCCGGCCTTCGAGGCCTATTGGGCGGGGATCAGCCAGCGTCCGGCGGCCAAGCGGGCCGCGGAGATCGACGACGCCCTGATCGCCAAGGCGCGGGAAACGGCGCAGGCCTAGGGCGGATCGACATTCGGCGCTTGGGGGTTGCCGGCCTGCGCTTCATCCCTTTCGGTCGTCATTCCCGCCCTTGTTGTTCGGTCCGGGATGACGCCATCAAAGGGTGGTCGCCGATCGGAAGGCGGCCTCAGGCCTCTCCCGACTCCGGCGCGGCGGCGCCTTCGAAGCTGCGCGGGGCGCGGCGGCGCTTGGGCTTGGCCGGGGCCTCGCCCTCGTCCGCGGCCGGAGCCGCCGGCGCCGCTTCGGCCGGCGCCTCGGCGCGGGTCGACTTGCGGCCCAGGAAGGCCGGGGCGTGGCTGACGTCGCCGTCCTGGCCGCGCAGCAGCGGCGAGGCCGGAGCCTCGCTGGTCAGCGGCGTGGCCTGCGGCTCGATCACCGCCATCGGATCGCGGTCGCGCGGCGCCCGTTCGCGGCGCGGACGCTCGCGGCGGCCTTCGCCCTGAGGCTGTTCGGCGCCCTCGGCGGCGGCCGGACGGTCTTCGCGGACGCGGTCCTCGCGCGGACGATCGTCACGGGGACGCTCGTCGCGGAAGCGGTCTTCCCGCGGGCGGTCGTCACGAGGGCGATCATCGCGCGGGCGGTCTTCCCGGGGCCGGTCGTCACGGGGCCTGTCATCGCGGGAACGGTCGTCGCGCTGGCGGTCGTCGCGGTCGCGCCAGCGGTCGCGGCGGCCCTGGCCATCACGGTCACGGTCGCGGTTCTGGTTGTCGCGGGGACGGTCGTCGCGCTGGCGGTCGTCGCGGGGACGGTTCTCGAACCGGTCGCGGCGCGGCTCGCCGCCCTGGCCCTCGCCGCCCTCGCCCTCGGCCGGAGCCTCGGCCTGGGCCGCTTCCGGCGCCTCGGGCTGCTCTTCGGGCTCGGCCTCGAAGTCGATCTCGTAGGCCGAATAGGCGTCCTTGCCGACGATGTCGCTGACCGGACGATTCGGCTGGATGGCGCGCAGGACGCGGAAATAGTGCTCGGCGTGCTGCAGGTAGTTCTCGGCCAGGACCCGGTCGCCGGACGACGTCGCGTCGCGGGCCAGCTGCTGGTACTTCTCGTAGACGCTCTGGGCCGCGCCGCGCACCTTCACGCCTTCGGGGCCGTTCGAATCGAAGGCCCGGTTGGCGTTGTGCTGCTGAGGCTTGCCGCCGTTACCCGCTCCGCCGCGATTGTTGCGGCCGCGCTGGCGCTTCATGCCCTTGAAATCTCTCATCTTCTCTTCTGAACCTGTCCGGCGGCGATCTGCGCGTCCGGTGTTTGGCCTCTGGAGCGGGGTGAACCCGGTTAGGTCCTGCCTTCGATGTTCTAGAGACGCTGGTTTCCGTAGAGCCTCCGCCCGGTTCGGGCGCGGCGATCAGCCTGGTCGGCCGTTCGCGCCTGCCGGGGGAGTCTTACGGTCATCAAGACGACCGCTGTTCCCGTCACCCGGCGTGTTGGAAGGAGACCTTATCCGTCTACCGCCTCACGCAAGGGTTTCCAAGGGATTTTTCAAGGTCGCTATTTCGTACCGGTCACAACGCGGTCGTGGACCGACAGATCCTTGATGGTCCGCACATTCTGGGCCCCGGCCTGCCGGAACAGCGCCTCGACCGCCTCGGACTGGTCGTAGCCGATCTCGACGGCGAACATCGCGCCGGGCTTGAGCACCCGCAGGATCTCGCCGGCCAGGACGCGATAGGCGTCCAGGCCGTCGGGACCGCCGTCCAGGGCCAGGCGCGGCTCATGGTCGCGGACCTCGGGCTCCAGGGTCTCGATCACGTCGGTGGCGATATAGGGCGGGTTGGAGACCACCAGGTCGAAACTGTCGTCGCCCAGGCCGTTGGTCCAGTCACCGCGCAGCAGGGCCGTCCGGCCGGCCAGGCCCAGGTTGGCGGCGTTCTCGCGGGCCACCGCCAGGGCTTCCTCCGAGACGTCGATCCCTAGCCCCTTGGCGGCCGGGCGCTCGGCCAGCACCGCCAGCAGGATCGTGCCCGAGCCGACGCCCAGGTCCAGCATGTTGAACGGCATCTGCTCGGGGAAGGCCTTCAGCACCTCGTCGACGATCACCTCGGTCTCGGGACGCGGGGTCAGGACGTGCTTGTTGACCTGCAGCAGGATCTTCCAGAACCCCTTGCGGCCGATGATGTGGCTGACCGGCTCGCGGCGCGCGCGGCGGTTCAGGAAATCGTCCAGCGTCGCCATCTGGGCCTCGGTCAGCACCCGATAGGGATCGGTGATGATGTCGGTGCGGGTGACGTCGGCGGCCACTTCCAGCAGCAGGCGGGCGTCGATGGCCGGCTGGTCGATCTGAACGTTCTTCAGACGATCCTTGGCGGCGTTCCAGGCTTTGACGAGGGTCAGGGTCATGGGCGGCGTCTTACTCCGCCTGGCGCGCCGAGGCGAGTTTGAAGTCGGTACCAGTTTTTGGTACCGTCGCGATCTGCGAGGATCCGATGAGCAAGAATACGTCGATCGCTCTGAGCGAGCACTTCCAGACCTTCATCGAGAACCAGGTCGCCGAAGGCCGCTACGGCTCGGCCAGCGAGGTCGTGCGGGCGGGCCTTCGGCTGCTGGAAGAGCGGGAAACGCGTTTGACGATCCTGCGCGCGGCCTTGATCGAGGGTGAGGAAAGCGGAGCGCCGCAGCTCTTCGACGTCGAAGCCTTCCTCGCCGACCAGCTACGTGGCGAAGGCATAAACGCCACGGCGTCACGTTCTCCTTTGCAAGAATAGTTCGCGATAGGCTGTCGCCATGAAGCCCGAACCCTCCAATGTCCGCGATATCGATGACGAGGCCGAGGCGGCCGCCGACGCCCAAGGGCTCGCCGACATCCAGGCGGGACGCGTCGTGTCAGGCGAGGCGGTCAAGCGCTGGCTTCGTTCGTGGGGAACGGCGGACAGACTGCCGACGCCACGCGTAGGCGATTGAAACGGCCTCCAAGGCAGGGCGTCGTGACACCATCATCGGCGCATGACCACCAAACCCAGAACTTACACGGTAACGGTCTCCGCTGGCGCTTCACCAGCTTGAGGAAGCCTGCATCTACATTCACGAACAAGGTGCGCCTCTGGCCGCTCAACGCATGGCGACTCGCTTCCACACGGCCATCGAGAGCCTCGAACACCATCCGAAACGGGGGCGGCCCGTCTCGCGCGGATTATACGAGCTCTTGGTGGTGAAGCCCTATCTGATCCGCTACCGTATCGGCGCGGATTCCGTTGAAGTGATCCGCATACGCCACGCGGCGCAGCGGCCGGGATAGCCCTAGTCCACCGCCACCCCATCCCCCTCACGCACCGCCCCGCCCTCGTCGACCCGCAGGTAGACGCCGCAGAACATGTGGCCGTAGAGGTCGAACAGGGCCTTCACCAGCTCGATGTCGCGCTCGGCCGTGACCGGGTCGACGTGGGTGGCGGCGCAGCGGACGATCGGCTTGAGCACCTCGGCTCTTGCCTCCCCCAGCCGCATCGCCCGCCCCGTCCAGTCGTTCTCGACCCAGGCCGGCCAGCCCTCGACATAGAGGTTGGCGCGAAAGCGCAGGGGATCGACGGGGCGGCCCAGCCGGCCCTCCAGGTCGCGGACGCTGGCCAGGTTGACGACCGAGACATAGCCGCTGCGGCTGTCCATGAACCGGTAGTCGCCCGGCCCCTCGACCACGCGCAGCGGTCCCTGGACCGCGTCGCCCAGCAGGTCGGCCAGCCACGCCTCGAACCCGCGTCGGCCCTCGTCGCCGCGCAGGTCGCCGGCGAAATCGGCCTGTCCCTCGGCCCGGGCGGTGAAGATCCCGGTCGCCTGGTCATAGGCCGTGCGAGCCTTGGCGACCCGCGGGATCTTGGCCAGCACGGCGAACTTCATCTTCGAGATATGGGCCGGGGCGGCCGGATCGAAACCGCTCGGGCCGTCCTCGACCGCATAGAGGCGGTCGCAGGGGAAGCACTGGCCCGCGACCAGCTGCGCCCGGTCCAGGCGTTCCGGCGTGAAGCCCTTGACGGGATGGCGATAGAGGCTAGCGACGTGAGCTTGCATGGCGCGCAAGGTCGTCGACGACTCGGAGGTTGGCAAGGTGGAGCCTGATCGCGCGGAACGGAGCGGCGCCGGGCGTGTTCCTCCAGCGGAGGGCCAGACCATGACAGACATCGCGCCGCGGCGCCCGATCCGGTCGTGGATCGCCTCGCGGCCCTACCACCTGGCCCCCTGGATCGCCCTGCTGGCCCTGGTCCCCTTCGTCCTGCCCAAGCCCCGGTCCGGCCACGCGCCGCACGAGATCCCGCTGGACCATCCGCCCGGCCTGTCCGAGGACCGGGCCATGCCGCCGCACGAGTTCGACAAGGCCGAGCCGATGCGCGGCCGGGCGGCGCGGCATCCGCACCGCATTCCCGTGCTGGGCTGGCGCGACATCCTGTGGCGCACCTTCCGCGAGATCAGCGTCGACCGTCTGCCGGCGGTGGCGGGCGGCGTGACCTTCTACACCCTGCTGGCCATCTTCCCGGCCATCGGCGCCTTCGTGTCGCTGTACGGCCTGTTCGCCGACGTCGGGGCGGTCGAGAAGCAGCTGCAGGAGATGTCCAGCGTCTTCCCCGCCAGCGTCGTCAACATCATCGGCGAACAGATGCTGCGCCTGGCCAGCCAGGAGCAGGCCAAGCTGGGCGTGGCCTTCGTGCTCAGCCTGCTGCTGTCGATCTGGTCGGCCAACGCCAGCATGAAGGCGCTCTTCGACGGGCTGAACATCGCCTATGACGAGGACGAGAAGCGCAACTTCCTCACCAAGACCGCCTGGACCTACGCCTTCACCTTCTGCGCCCTGCTGTACGCCGTGGTGCTGGCCAGCGTGCTGATCGCCGCGCCGGTGGTGTTCGAGCGGATCGGGCTGAGCGCGGCGGCGCCGATCTGGATCCCGCTGCGCTGGCTGATCGTGCTGGCGGTGACGGCCTTCGCCTTCGCCATGCTGTACCGTTTCGCCCCCTGCCGGGCCCGCCCCCGCTGGCGCTGGGTGATCTGGGGCGCGGTGTTCGGGGCGGCGGCCTGGCTGGGCGGATCGCTGGTGTTCTCGGTCTATGTCAATCGCGTCGCCCATTACGACGCCACCTACGGCCCGCTGGGGGCGGTGATCGCCTTCATGGTCTGGATGTGGTTCTCGATCATGACCGTGCTGGTCGGGGCCGAGCTGAACGCCGAGATCGAGCACCAGACCGCCATCGACTCCACCACCGGCCCCGAAAAGCCGATGGGCGAGCGCGGCGCGGCCATGGCCGACACGGTGGGCCTGGCCTTCCACCCCTGGGAGTTCATCCAGCGCGAAGCGGGCGCGGTCAAGCGGGTGTCCGGCCGCTACTGGGGGCGCGCCACCGGCTGGCGCAAGGCCAAGGGCCCCGCCCCGCCCAACTGAGCCTTGGCGAAGGGCGGCGTGCGCCCTAAGTGTGCGGCATGATCTTCGCCCCCGCCGTCGAGCCCGAGTTCACCGCCATCGTGGCCCTGGTCAATTCCGCCTATCGCGGCGAAGGCGCCCAGGCCGGGTGGACCACCGAGGCCGGCTATATCGACGGCCAGCGCATCGACCTGGACAGCCTCCGCCAGGACCTGGCCGAAGCGCCGAACGCCGTCCTGCTGACCCTGCGCGACAAGGCCGGCGGCCCGCTGCTGGGCTGCGTCTGGGTCGAGCCGGACGCCGAGGCGCCCGACGCCTGGTACCTGGGCATGCTGACCATCCGCCCCGACCAGCAGGACCGCCAGCTGGGCCGGGCGCTGCTGGCCCACGGCGAGGCCTACGCCAGGGACCGGGGCGCCCGGCGCGTGCGCCTGACCGTTGTCCATCTGCGCGACACCCTGATCGCCTGGTACCAGCGCCGGGGCTACGCCCTGACCGGCGAGCGGAAGCCGTTCCCCGTCGGCGAGCGGTTCGGCAGGCCGCAGCGGGCGCTGGAGTTCGTGGTGCTGGAGAAGGAGTTGTAGGGGGACTGCGGGGAGAGGCGAGTTCACTCAGCGGCTTTCCGCGTGAGGACGAAAGATCGCGCCGGTAAACACCTGCCCCCTATCTGACGGCTTCGCCGTCTGTCCGCCCTCAATGGGGGGCGGGGGACGAAAGCGCCTTAAAACCCGCCCTCTTCCAGGCTCGCCAGCCTCGCCGCCTGATCCTCGGCGATCAGCGGCTTGATGATGTCGTCCAGGGCGTCGCCCTCCATCACCTTGGCCAGGTTGTAGAGGGTCAGGTTGATCCGGTGGTCGGTGACCCGGCCCTGCGGGAAGTTGTAGGTGCGGATGCGCTCGGAGCGGTCGCCGCTGCCGACTTGGCTCTTGCGGGCGTCCGAGCGGGCGGTGTCGAGCGCCTCGCGCTGCATGTCGTAGAGGCGCGCCTTCAGGTTCTTCATCGCCCGGGCGCGGTTCTGGTGCTGGCTCTTTTCCGAGCTGGTCACCACCACGCCGGTCGGCAGGTGGGTGATGCGCACGGCCGAGTCGGTCTTGTTGACGTGCTGCCCGCCGGCCCCGGACGAGCGGTAGGTGTCGATCCGCAGGTCGCTCTCGTTGATCTCGATCTCGACGTCCTCGGCCTCGGGCAGGACCGCGACGGTGGCGGCCGAGGTGTGGATGCGGCCCTGGGCCTCGGTGGCCGGCACGCGCTGGACGCGGTGCACGCCGCTCTCGAACTTCCAGCGGCCGAACACGCCGTCGCCGGTGACCGAGGCGATGATTTCCTTGTAGCCGCCCATCTCGCCTTCGGAGACGCTGTCGATCTCGACCCGCCAGCCCTGGAGCTGGGCGTAGCGCTGGTACATGCGGAACAGGTCGCCGGCGAACAGGGCCGCCTCGTCGCCGCCAGTGCCGGCCCGGACTTCGAGAATGGCCGAGGCGTTTTCGTCCTTGTCGCGCGGAGCCAGCATCAGGGCCAGCTCGCGCTCCATGACCGGCAGCTTCTCGTCCAGGGCGGCGATCTCGTCGGCGACCATGGCGGCCATTTCCGGATCGCCGGCCATCTCGTCCAGCTCGGCGCGCTCAGCGCTCAGCTTGGCCAGGGCCTCGACGGCCTCGGCCACCGGGCGCAGCTCGGCGTGCTCCTTGGAGAGCTTGACGATCTCGGCGCCGTCGGTGGCCGCGCCCATCCGGGCTTCGACTTCACGGAAGCGGTCGAGAACTTGGTCGAGGCGGGCCTGGGGCAGTCGCAAGGGAGAACGTCACGCTGTGGAGGAACGGGCGGTCTCTCTACCGCTCCGGACGCGCCGCGTCACCCCTTGGCGGGCGGACCTGTAAAGCCTGACCACGCGCCCCTATCTGCCGGGGGCGGCGAAACATCCCCCGCGCCGCGTCCCGTTTTCGGAGCCTTCCATGTCCCTGTCGATGCATCGCGCCTCGGTTCCCGTCTTCGTCCGCGCCCTTGAGGTGCTGGCCACCCTGCTCGACAAGGGCGAGGCCCACGCCAAGGCCCAGGGCCACAACCCCGACGACCTGGTCGCCGCCCGCCTGGCCGACGACATGCTGCCGCTGTCGGGCCAGGTCCAGCGGGCGTCGGACGCCTCCAAGGGCGCGGTGGCCCGGCTGACCGGCGTCGAGGCCCCCGCGATGCCGGACGAGGAGACCAGCTTCGCCCAGCTCCGGAAGCGCGTGACCGACACTCTTGCCTATATCCGGAGCGTCGATCCCCAGGCCTTCGAGGGCAGCGAGGGCCGCACCGTCGAGCTGAAGACGCCGGGCGGGCCCCTGACCTTCACCGGCGAGGACTACCTGTTCAGCTTCGCCCTGCCGAACTTCTTCTTCCACGTGGTCACCGCCTACGACATCCTGCGCCACAAGGGCGTGCAGATCGGCAAACTGGACTATCTGGGGGCCGTGCGGGGCTAGAGCATCGCGCGGAAAAGTGGACGCCGGTTTTCCGCAAAGCGATGCGAAAACAAAAACCTAGAGCAAATCGTGCGATTCCTATATCGCGCGATTTGCTCTAGTCTGGATTGGGGACTGGCGCAGGCGCCTGTCCCCTTCCCGATCTATTGAACCGCCTTCACCTCGACCGACGTCAGCATCCGCACCGAGCGTCCCGGACGCAGGTCGCCGTCGACGACCAGACGGTAGGGCCCCTCCTTGGCGTCCAGCGGCTGGCCGTCCTTGCGGTCGGCGATGATCACCGGATTGGTCCGGTAGATCGGGTCGGTCTCGCCCAGGGAATAGGACGCGGTGAAGCCGTCCGAACCCTTGGCGACCACCACCTGGTTCAGGTAGCGGCCCATCAGCCGGTCGCCCGACACGACCCCGGCCTGCTTGAGGGCGGCGTTCAGCAGCGCGCCCTCGTAGGTGATCGGCTTGCCATGGGCGGTGAAGGTCGCCTTGGCGCGCGGCAGGGCCTGCAGGTCGGCCGGCGTCAGCACCAGGCTGTCACGCCCTTGGACGGTGACCTTCAGGTCCTGGGCCAGGGCGGGGCTCGCGGCGAAGGTGATCAGGGCGGCGAGGAGCAATGGACGCATAGGCAGAGACCTTTCATGAAGGTTCGATCTGGGGCCGATGCGTGCTTTCAAGCAAGCCCCGCGCTCTGGATTGGGGACAGGCGCTTGCGCCTGTCCCCGTCCGGACCACGGAAACCTCAGTACAGCAGCGTCTTGCCCAGTACGCCCGAGCCATCCGGCAACGGCGAGATCTGCTTGATCATCACCTGGCCCTTCTTGGCGAACCAGAAGCGGGTCACGCCCATCTCCGGGTGGTTGTAGTCGGTGGTCACCACCCAGCAGTCGACCTTGCCGCCGCCCGGCAGGTCCAGCGCTTCCGAGCCCGCCACCTTGAACAGATAGGCCGCCGGCGGGCCGCCGCCGGGATGGGTGAAGACGATGCTGGCTTCGTACCCGGCCGCCAAGGGCAGGGCCTGGACGAACTCCATGTCGGTCTCGAAGTTGAAGCTGGGCTGCGGCGAGGCGACCTCGAAGTCCTTGGCGGCGTTGTCGGCCAGGTCCTTCAGGCCGACGATCCGATCGGGCTTGAAGTCATAGCCCTCGACCTTGGCGACGCCGTCCTTCTGGGTGCGACGGACGTGGGTCAGGGGCCGGAAGGTGCCGACCTCGAACCAGCTGTCCAGCTGGCGGTCGGACGGCGTGGCTCCGACCCCGTCCCAGTGCTGGACGATGTGCAGGCGGCGCTGGCCGTCCTGGTCCTCGAAGCGGACCTCGCGGGTCCAGACGTCGGCGACGCGCACCGTGTCGCCCGTCTGCTTGAAGCGCAGGTAGCGGTGCACGCCGGGCTTGAGGTTGTCGAACCGGGCCAGCGGCTGGCCGACAGGCACGGGCGTGACGGCGGCCTGCGCCGCGAGGGGCCCGACAAGGGGCGAAGCCAGCAGCAGGACGGCGAGCAGGGCGGAACGGGCGGCAAAGGGCATGGACGACTCCGGATTTTCGCCGCCGCACCAGACCCCAGCCGCCCGCGCCGCACCACTTAAGGTTCGGTAATGCGCCCTAGCCCCGCGACGACCAGCGCGGCGTCGGCGGCAGGTCGGCCAGCAGGCGCGGGGCCTCCCGCGAGACGCCGGCGGGACGGGTCTCGACCACCAGCGGGTAGAGCGAGACGACCAGCAGGGCCGCCATGGTCAGGTTGAAGGCCCGCAGCACCGGCGGCCGGTCCAGGAACCGCCGCATGCCCTGGCCGAACCCCGCCCAGGCCGCGCTGCACGGCGCGCCGACCAGCATGAAGGTCCCGGCGATGAAGAACACCCCGATCGTCGAGCCCTCGGGCGTATAGGTGGTGGCCGCGGTCAGGGCCATGGCCCAGGCCTTGGGATTGACCCACTGGAAGGCGGCGGCCTGCAGGAAGGTCATCGGCTTGGCCCCGGCGCCCTTGTCCGACACGCCCTTGGCCGTGGCGATCTTCCAGGCCAGCCACAGCATGTAGGCCCCGCCGACCCAGCGCAGCACCTCGTGCAGCACCGGCCAGGCCTTGAAGACGCCGCCCAGGCCCAGGCCCATGGCCGCCACCATCACGCCCAGGCCGACGCTGATCCCGAGGATGTGCAGCACCGTGCGGCGGAAGCCGAAATTCGCGCCCGAGGCCAGCAGCATCATGTTGTTGGGTCCGGGCGTGCCGGCGGTGGCGAAGGCGAACAGGACGAAGGCGAGCAGCAGTTGGGCGGTCATGACGGACGCTCCTCGAAGACGACGGCCCCGTGCAAAGGACGGGCGCCGGAGGCGGGAATGTCATGGTCATCATGCTGATTGCATCATGTGTCAAAACCTATATTGTTCCAGTGACAATTCTGGAGATCGCCGATGGCCGGCTGGACCCCGACCCTCTCCCAAGGCGAGGCGCCGCTCTATGAGCGCCTGCTGGACGCTTTGCGGCGGGACATCGCCTCGGGAGCCTTGAGCGACGGCGACCGCCTGCCGCCGCAGCGGGACCTGGCCCACCGCCTGGGTCTTGGGCTGGGGACGGTGACCCGGGCCTATGTCGAGGCGGAAAAGGCCGGGCTGGTCCAGGCCCATGTCGGGCGCGGCAGCTTCGTGCGCGGCGCCCTCGGCCAGGGTCCGGGCCCGGCGACCGAGGATCCCCGGCCGATCAATCTGAGCCAGAACATCGCCCCGGTCACCGCCGGCGGCGCGCGGATCGTCCAGACCCTGGCCCGGCTGCAGCGCCGGCCCGACCTGCTCGACAATCTGGCCTACGCCCCCTCGACGGGGCTGGAGGCCCACCGTCGGGCCTTCGCGACCTGGCTGTCGCGCACGGCCGGGGTGGAGCGCGCCGACTGGCGCCAGGTGATCTGCTGCGCCGGGGCCCAGCAGGCCCTGGGGCTGGCCCTGGCCGCCCTGTGCCGGCCCGGCGACGAGGTGCTGTGCGAGGCCGCCACCTTCCCCGGCGCCCGCGTGCTGGCCGACCACGCGGGCTATCGCCTGACGGGCGTGGCCATGGACGGCGAAGGCCTGCTGCCGGAGGCCCTGGACCGCGCGGCGGCGAACGGGGCCAAGGCGGTGTTCGTGCTGCCCACCCTGCAAAACCCCACCGCCCGGATTATGGGAATCGGACGCCGGGCCGACATCGTGGCCGTGGCGCGCCGGCGCGACCTGTGGATCATCGAGGACGGCATCTATTCGATCTTCGGCGGTGATCCGCTGCCCGCCCTGGTTGAACTGGCGCCGGAGCGGACGATCCACGTGTCCGGCGTCTCCAAGTCGCTGTCCCCCGGCCTGAGGGTCGGTTTCCTGCTGGCCCCGCTCGGCGACCTGTTCGAGCGCGTCGTCCACGCCGTGCGCGCCCAGTTCTACGCCCCGCCCAACTTCGGCGCCCTGATCGCCAGCCAGTGGATCGAGGACGGCACGGCCGAGGCGATCGCCGGCGACATCCGGGACGAGATGGGGCGGCGCCTAGGCCTGGCCCGCGCGATCCTCGGCCCCGCCATGGAAGCGCCGGCGTCCGCCTTCAGCCCGCACGTCTGGCTGCCGATGGGCGAGCTGGCCGCCGAGCGCCTGGCCGGGCGCGCCCTGCGCGGCGGCGTCGAGGTCACGCCGCCCGGCGCGCCGATCGTCGAGCCAGGCCTGGAGAGCGGCGTGCGGCTCTGCCTGGGCGCGGCGCGGGACCGGGCCGAGCTGGAACAGGGCCTGCAGGTGGTCGCCTCGGCCCTGGCCGGCGTGGACGAGCGGTCGCGGGCGGTGATCTGAGAGCCGGGGACGCGCACTCACACCCCAGACTTCTCGGGTTGATCCGTCGAGCGCAGGGTGAGTGCGTGTACCCACCTTCGCCCTCAGCGTCAGAGGGGCTTGCCCCCAGCTCAGTGGATGACTTAGGGGACACGCACTCACGCTGAATTCAGCGCGAACGCACCAAGGCCTTGCCGTGAGTGCGCGTCCCCGACTCGCTCCAGAATAGTTCCCCCACCCAAGGAACCGCCATGGCGACCGCCACCGCCCGCATCGGCGACGCCCGCTACGCCACCGCCATCACCACCGGCCGCCACGCCCTGACGGCCGACGAGCCCGAGCGCAACGGCGGGGCCGACGCCGGCCCGGCGCCGTTCGACCTGCTGTTGGCCTCCCTGGGGGCCTGCACGGCCATGACCTTGAAGATGTACGCCGAGCACAAGCAATGGCCGCTGGAGTCGCTGGAGGTGCGCCTGCACTATCACGGCGGCGAGACCCCGCCCCGGATCGAGCGGGTGCTGGTCCCGGCGGGCGCGCTGGACGAAACCCAGCGCGCCCGGCTGGCCGACGTCGCCGAGCGCACGCCCGTGACCCTGGCCATCAAGGGCGGCGTGCCGATCCAGACCTCGCTGGGGTGATCACTTGCCCCCACCTGACCGCTTCGCGGTCTGTCCGCCCCCATAGGGGGCGGAGCCTTCGCGCCTAGGCTCTTCCGCCTATTGGGGGAAGACGGTCGCGAAGCGACCCGTAGGGGGCAAGCAGATCCTACTCCGCCGCGATCGCCTTGGCTTCGGCGTCGGCCTTCAGCTGGGCCGCGCGCTGTTCGACCAGTTCGACGATGTGGTCGATCATGCCGTCGTTGGACTGCTTGTGGTCGGGCTTGCCGGCCATGTAGATCATGCCCGACCCCGCCCCGCCGCCGGTGAAGCCGAGGTCGGTCATCAGCGCCTCGCCGGGGCCGTTGACCACGCAGCCGATGATCGACAGCGACATCGGCTGGCTGATGTGGGCCAGGCGCTGCTCAAGGATCTCGACCGTCTTGATGACGTTGAAGCCCTGGCGGGCGCAGGACGGGCAGGCGATGATGTTGACCCCGCGGTGGCGCAGGCCCAGCGACTTGAGGATGTCGAAGCCGACCTTGATCTCCTCGACCGGATCGGCGGCCAGGCTGACGCGGATGGTGTCGCCGATGCCGGCCCACAGCATCGAGCCGATGCCGATCGACGACTTGACCGTGCCGGTGCGCAGGGCCCCGGCCTCGGTGACGCCCAGGTGCAGCGGGCAGTCGATCCGCTCGGCCAGCTGGTAGTAGGCGGCCACCGTCATGAACGGGTCGGACGCCTTCACCGAGATCTTGAACTCGTGGAAGTCGTGGTCCTGCAGGATGCGGGCGTGGTTCAGGGCGCTCTCGACCATGGCGTCGGGGCACGGCTCGCCGTACTTCTCCAGCAGTTCGCGCTCCAGCGAGCCGGCGTTGACGCCGATCCGCATCGAGCAGCCGTGGTCGCGGGCCGCCTGGATGACGTCGCGCACGCGGTCGGGGCTGCCGATGTTGCCCGGATTGATCCGCAGGCAGGCCGCGCCGGCCTGGGCCGCCTCAATGCCGCGCTTGTAGTGGAAGTGGATGTCGGCCACGAGCGGGACCTTGGCCTCGCGGGCGATGGTCCTGAAGGCCGCGGTGGAGTCGACGTCGGGGCACGAGACCCGGACGATGTCGGCCCCGGCCTCCTCCAGCTGGCGGATCTGCTCCAGCGTCGCCGCCGCGTCGCTGGTCAGGGTGTTGGTCATCGACTGCACCGAGATCGGTGCGTCGCCGCCCACCTCGACATTGCCGACGCGGATCTTGCGCGATTGCCGGCGCGCGATCTGGCGCCAGGGACGGACGTGCGTGTGGTCTGCGGACATGCCGCCAATCTAAGGGGTTTGGCCCCGGAACCCAAGAGGATCGCGGAAATGTCACGGGCGCCACGATCCTGACGCGCGGCGATGGTCTCTGGTTCGTCCCACGGGCGGCGCCAACGCGCCGAAAACGGAGTTTCGATGAGCGGTCGGCCGCAGGTCTACGATCCCCTGGTCCCGACGCCGCGTCCCCGCCGGCGCGCGAAGGCGGACGGCCTGGTCGCCGCCGGGATCAGCGTCGCGGCCCATGCCGCCCTGCTGCTGGCCGTGATGGCGGTGCGGGTGCAGCCGCCGACCCTGCCCGAACCGGAGCCGATCAGCGTCGCCCTGTACGAGCCGCCACCGCCTCCGCCGCCTGAACCGCCGAAATTGGCGCCCGAGCCGGCCGGCGCCCCGGCCCCGGCCAAGCGCTCGCCGCCCAAGCTGCCCGTCCGCCAGCCGCGCCTGGTTCCGCCGCCCGAGGTCGAGCCCCTGCCCGCCAAGCCCGCGCCCAAGCCGGTGGTGGTCGCCGAGCTGGGCGAGGCCGACCTAATCGGCGCGGCCACGGCCGGCGGCGGATCGGGGGCCGGCGGCGCCGGAAGCGGTCCGGGCGGCGGCGGGTGCGACATGGTCCAGCTGCTGCAGGACGCCCTGCGCAGGAACCCCCGCGTCCGCGCCGCCCTGGCCCAGGTCCACCCCGAGGCCGCGGCCCGGGGCAAGGCGGTGCTGGTCTGGAACGGCGACTGGGTGCAGAGCCCGGGCCAGGAGGGCAAGGGCCTGGCCGGCGTGCGCGAACTGATCATGCTGGAGGTGGCGTTCGCGCCCAAGGCCTGTCGCGACGACCCGATGCGGGGCCTCGTGCTGATCTCGCTCAGCGACAGCCCCGGCGCGCCGCGCCTGGCTCTGGGCTCGCGGTCCTGGAACTGGTCGGACCTGCTGTTCGCGAAGTCGGGCCGCGGCCGGGGCTGATCCCACGCCCGCCGGTGGAGCGGATCAGCCTTGCGGCTTGGCCGGTTGGGGGGCCGCGACCGGCGCGGCGGGGACGACGGTCAGCTTGCCCAGGGCGGCGGTGGCGCTCGGCATGCGGCTGGTCAGGACGCCGCCGTTATAGACCTCGAACACCGCCGGATCGGAGACCTCGGCGATCAGGCCGCCGTTGCGCGGGGCGCGGAACGCCTCGCCGGCCGCCATCCAGCGGGTGAAGTAGATGGCGCCCGCCGCGTCGTGCACGGTCAGCGAGCCGGGCTTGCGGGCCTGCAGGATCAGGCCCGAGGCGTCGGCCTGGGCCGCGCCGTAGACCGCGCCCTTCGGCCGGAACGGCGCGCCGACATTGACCGCCTGGCTGGGGTCGGCGCCGGCCTTGGCCGCCTCGGCCGCGCGGGCCTTGGCGGCGGCGCTGACCGCGTCGGCCGAACCGCCGTTGGCGGCGGCGTCCTCGAGGCCGGGGGTCTTGTAGGGCTCCGGCGTGGTCGACTCGACCGGGGCCGGCAGGGGCGCGCCCAGCGACACCGAACCGGGCGCGGCGCCGGGATCGACCGGAACGGCGGCCGGGGCGGCGACGGCGGCGGTCGCCTGGGCCGGGGCCACCTGGGCCGGCGGCGTGTCCTTGGCGATGGCGCGCTGGGCGACGTTCCACAGCACGATGGCGGCCACGACCAGCACGCCGAGCGCCAGGATCAGGCCCAGGCGCGGATCGCGCTCGCGGTGCACGCCCACCGGGGCGCGCAGCGGCTCGCTGTCCTCGGGCGCGTCCAGCTTGAAGCGGGCCACGGCGGCGTCGTCGTCCAGGCCCAGAACCTTGGCGTAGGACTTCACATAGCCGATCGTGAACGGGCGCGAGGGCAGCTCGTCCAGGCGCAGGGCTTCCAGCGCCTCGATATAGCTCTGGCGGATGCGAGTGGCGTCGGCGACGTCCTGCAGCGTCAGGCCACGGAACGCGCGGGCGGCGCGCAGGGCCGCGCCGATGTCGGCGCCGTGATCGACGGAAGGGTGTTGGGCGGCCATCGGCGCGTCCTCGCCCTCGCTGTCGGCGACCAGCTGCAAGTGCGAAACCCTGCCCGTATCCAGCGGCATGGCTGCCATGATACCCCAAAATCGCGACGCCGGAGACCTTCGCCCCACCCGGGAGACGAGCCCGACGCGCTATCCCAGCCACCCTGACCGGGAAATGTTAATACTTTATGGTCGATATCAAAGTAAGTCGCGGGATTCAATAAACTATAAAGCCGCGCTTGGTTAATCCGCGTCGTGTCTAGATGGCGACGTAAAGCTTGCGCGCCAGGGTTTCGATCTCGCCACGGAGCGATCCGGCCGAGGTCTTCAGCAGGGCCTCGACATTGCGCCGGGCGGCCTCGCGATCGCACGACAGCACCATCTGCTTGACCGGCCCGATCCCCGCCGGCGGCATCGACAGGCGGTCGAAACCCAAGGCCAGCAAGGCGAAGGCCTCGAGCGGCCGCCCCGCCATCTCGCCGCAGACCGAGACCGCCGTCCCGGTGTCGAAACAGGCCTGCTGGATGGTCTTCAGCGCCCGCAGCGCGGCCGGCGACAGGGGATCGTAGCGGTCCGAAACCCTTGGATTGCCCCGATCGGCGGCGAACAAATACTGCATCAGGTCGTTGGTGCCGACCGAAACGAAGTCGGTCATCGGCAAAAGTGCGTCCAGATGCCACAGCAGTGACGGCGCCTCGATCATCGCCCCGACGTCCAGGCGGGCCGGCTCGGGACGGCCGCGCTTCAGGGCCCAGGCGACCTCCTGGTCGACGAAGGCCCGGGCGGCGCGGAATTCGTCCACATTGGCCACCAGCGGGAACATGATCCGCAGCTCCCGCCCCCGGGCGGCCTTGATCAGGGCCCGGATCTGCATGCGCAGCAGGGCCGGACGGTCCAGGCCCATGCGCACTGCGCGCCAGCCCAGGGCCGGATTGTCCTCGCGCTCCAGCTCCATGTACGGCAGCAGCTTGTCGCCGCCCAGGTCGAGGGTGCGGAAGGTCACCGGCATGCCGTTGGCGGCCTCCAGCACCTTCTCGTAGAGCGCCGTCTGGGCCTCCAGCCGGGGCATCTCCTCGGCGACCATGAACTGGAACTCGGTGCGGAACAGGCCGATGCCCTCGGCCCCGGTCTCGCCCAGGATGTCCAGGTCGACGGCCAGGCCGGCGTTCATCAGCAGGGTGACCTTGTCGCCGTCTTTCGTGACCGCTGGCGTATCTCTGATACGCGCGAACTCGGCCTTGCGCTGGGCGCGGACCTCCATCCGGGCCCGCAGCGCCTTGATCACGTCGGCGCGCGGCCGCAGCCAGGCCTCGGCGGTCTCGGCGTCGACCACCACCGGATCGCCCTCGCTGACCCGGTCGCGCAGGCCGGCCAGGCGGCCGACGCAGGGGATGTCCAGGGCCCGGGCGACGATGCCGGCGTGGCTGGCGGCCGAGCCTTCCTCCAGCAGGATGCCCTTGAGCTTGGTGCGGTCGTATTCCAGCAGGTCGGCGGGACCCAGGTTCCGGGCGATCAGGATCGCGTCCTCGGGCAGCACCCGCACGGCGTGGACGTCGCCGGCCAGGTGGCGCAGCAGCCGGTCGTTCAGGTCTTCCAGGTCGTGCAGCCGCTCGCGCAGATAGGGATCGCGGGCCTGGCCCAGCCGGGCGCGATGCTCGGATCGCACGCGCTCGACCGCGGCCTCGGCGGTCAGGCCCGAGCGCACGGCCTCCTGCAGCGACCGGTTCCAGCCCCGGTCGTGGGCGAACATCCGGTAAGTCTCGAGCACCTCGTACGAGGCGCCGACCAGGCCGTGCTGGCCCTCCAGCATCTCGTCGATCTGGGTCTGCAGCGCCTCGATGGCCCATTTCAGCCGGGCCTCCTCGGCCAGGGCGTCGTCGGACAGCAGCTGCTCGGGGGCCACCGGCTGCTCGTGCAGCACGGCCACGCCGTAGGCCAGACCCTCGGCGAAGCGCGCGCCCTTCAGCCGCTCGGGCTTGTGCGGCGCGATGTCGACGTCCTTGAGCTCGCCCTGGCCCAGCAGTTCGCCGGAACTGACCATCTCGGCCAGCACCATGGCGATGATCTGCAGGTCCTCGACCTCCTCCTCGTCATAGACCCGCTCGGTGCGGTTCTGGACGACCAGCACGCCGATCGTGCGGCCGCCGCGCAGCAACGGCACGGCCAGGAAGGCGTGATAGGGGTCTTCGCCGGTTTCCGGGCGGTACGAGAACTGAGGATGGCTGGCGGCGTCGGACAGGTTCAGCGGCCGGCCCAGGCGCATGGTCTCGCCGACCAGGCCTTCGCCGGGCTTCATCCGGGTGACGTGGACGGCGTCGCGCGACAGGCCTTCGGTGGCGAACAACTCCAGGTCGCCCGAGGCGCGGCGCAGATAGATCGAGCAGACCTCGGCGACCATCGAGATGGCGATGGTGCGCACCACCATGTCGAGCTTGGCCTGGGCGGGTCCGCCCCCGGCCATGGCCTCGCGAATCTGCCGAAGCAGGCTGCGTGGTCCCCGAACAGCGATCCCGGACGCCGCCATGTCTAAGCGCGCACTCCCCAATGGTCCGATACGGCTGGTCCCGACAGAACGCGTCGAAGGTTAAGAAGCCGCATCGCCCTTAGCCGGGCTATAGCAGATTTCGCGCGCCGCACAGCGACCGCTCGCGCTCAAATCGTGGTTCGCGCACGAAAAAGGCGCCGCCCCCGAAGGGACGGCGCCGGATCGCCCAGGCCCGAAGGCGGTCAGGGGAGGCTGTTAGCGGCGCTGGCCGTAATAGCCGTTTCCGTACTGGCCGCCGTCATGGCGGTAGCCGGTGTCGTAGCGGCGGTCGCGGTCGTAGCGGTCGCCGTAGGAACGGCCGTAGCCGCTGTTGTAGCCGTAGCCGCTGTTGTAGCTGGACCCATAGCCGTAGCGGCTGTCGCGATAGCCGCTGGAATAGCGGCGGTGGTCGCGGTCGTAGCGGTCGCCGTGGCCGGTCGAGGCGCCCAGGGCGGCGCCGGCGACGGCGCCGATGGCGATGCCGCCCTTGTCGCCGTCCGACAGGGCCGCGCCGGCGATGCCGCCGATCACGGCGCCGAGGATGGCGCGTTCGGTCTTGTTGCTGCGGTCGCCGGCGAAGGCGGCCGAGGCGGGCAGGACCAGGGCGCCGGTCACGGCCGCGGCGACGGCGATCCTGGTGAACTGACCAAAGGTCTTCATGGCGTAGCTCCTTGAGAGCGTCAGGCCGGAAGAAGTCCGGTGCGGCGCTGTTGGGGCCTTTGTCGCAAATTCGCCTTGAACCCGATCTGAACGGCGATGTTCAGGTTGCGGTCATGTTCGCGGGACGGTCGTGCGTCCTTCGAGGCTCGGCTGCGCCTCGCACCTCAGGATGAGGAAATCAGCAACAACGCTCCTCATCCTGAGGCGCCCGCGCAGCGGGCCTCGAAGGACGCACGGCCCCTATTCCGCCGGATGAGCCTCGGCCTCCGGCCGATGCAGATGCACCGACCACAGCACCCCCGCCAGCATCAGGACGATGGCGGCGGCCTCCAGCGGCAGCGGCCAGCGGGCGTCGTGCAGAAAGCCGTACAGCAGGGCGAACAGGGTCTCGAAGACGATCAGCTGGCCCGACAGGCTGAGCGGCAGGAGCCGGCTGGCGGCGTTCCACAGGCCGTTGCCGATCACCGAGGCCCCCAGCGCCACCGCCAGGCTGACGCCCCAGAACAGGGTCCAGCCCGCCGGGGCGTGCGACGCGCCGCCCAGGAAGGCGGGGATCACCAGCAGCAGCGACAGAAGGCCGGTGACCACGCCGGTCAGCAGCGACCATTCGTGGCTGTTGAAGCGCGGGGTGGCGGCCAGGCGCCGGGCGTTCCAGACGGCGTAGGCGGTCCACACCGCCAGCGCCCCGACCGCCGCCAGCAAGCCCAGGACCAGCCGTCCGACCCCGACCTCGCGGGCGGTCTGGAAGGCGGCGACATTGATGCAGGCCACCCCGATCGCGACCAGCAGCAGCGGCGCGGCCAGCCGGCGCAGGGCCACGCCTTCCCCTGGTTTGGCCCCGATCAGGGTGATGGTCACGGGCAGGAGGCCGATGATCAGCGAGGCCGGGGCGACGCCGGCGATCTGAACCGACACCGCCAGGCCCACATAGTAGACGATGTTGCCCAGCAGGCTCAGGCCCGCCAGATCGCGCCAGTCGGCCAGGGTCAGGCGCGCCAGCACGCCGCGCGCGCTGGGGGCCAGCAGCACCGCCGAGGCCAGGCCGTAGCAGAGGTAGCGCCCGGCGGTCATCTGCAGCGGCGTGAAGGCGTGCAGCAACTTGGGCGCCAGGAACACCCCGCCCCAGAAGGCCCCGGCGACGAGGCCGCAGAGAAGTCCGATCGCCAGGCGCTGTCTATGGTCCATGCCCGGGAGTTAGCAGACCACGCTCCGGGACGCTTGGCGAAAGCGCCCGGAGCCCTCTCGTTTCGGCCGGATTGAACTCAGGCCGCCTCTTCCGCTTCCTGGAAGGTCGCCATCTGGGCCGCCAGGGCTCGCTGGAAGGCGGGGCGCGCCTCGCATCGGCGGACATAGGCGTCCAGCACCGGGTTGGAGGTCACCAGGTCGGTCTGGCGCGGGAAGCGCAGCACGGTGGTCATCATCAGGTCGGCGGCGGTGAACCGGTCGTCCGACAGGTATTCGCGACCGGCCAGCCAGCCGGCCAGGCTCTCCAGCCGTGAGATCGCGAAGGCCTCGGCGCCCGGCCGGCGCGCCTTGGCCCAGGCCTCGTCGGCGTGGAACAGGTCGATGGCGGTCAGGTTCTGGATGGCCGGCTCGACCGAGTTGAGCGCGGCGATCAGCCAGGTGTGCATGCGCAGCCGCGCCTGCGGGCCGGACGGCGCCAGGGCGGGCGAGCGGTCGGCGATGTGCAGCACGATGGCCCCGCTCTCGAACATCACGAAGTCGCCGTCCTGCAGGTAGGGCGCCTGGCCGAACGGCTGCATCTCGCGATAGGCGGCCGTCCCCTGCTCACCCTGCTCCAGCAGGCGGGTCCGGTACGGGATTCCGGCCTCCTCCAGGGCCCAACGCACGCGAAGGTCGCGCACCAGCCCCTGGGCGAACGGCGGAACCCAGCGGAAAGCACTGATCGTGATCATCATCCTGCTCCTCGTGACGAGGCCCCCGCGGGGCCTTCGAGGAGAAGTCGCGCCAGGCGGCCCGATTTCGACATCGGGCCGGAAATTTTCTCTAGGTCGCGGCCGGCGCCAGTCGCAGCTCGATCACCGTGACGGCCGATCCGCGCGACGACGGCGGCACGGACAGGGTGTGGCCCTTGGCGTCGGCGGTCCAGTTGACGACCTCGCCCGACAGGTTCCGGGCGCTCACCACCGTCCTGGGCAGCGGCGGCAGCGACAGCGCGTCCGCGGGCCAGCCGACGATATGGACGAAGGCGCTGTCGCCGGCGGTGGTCATGCCGTAGACGCCGTCGACGGGCTGCAGCGGTCCCGGGCGCGTGCCGTAGACGGCCCGGCCGTGGCGTTTCAGCCAGAGCCCGACGCCTTTCAGCGTTTCGGTCTGCTTCGGCGGAATGACCCCCTCCCGGTCCGGACCGACATTGGCCAGGACATTGCCGTTGCGCACGATGGCGTCGACCAGGTGGCGCACGACCTGGTCGGTGCTCAGGACGCTGTCTTCGGGGGTGTAGCCCCAGGCGCCGTTATTGATGCTGAACGTCTTTTCCCATGGGCGGGCGCGGATCGGCCCCTTGATCGGCGCGCCGCCTTCCTCGACGTCGTTGTCGCCCTGCCATCCCGAACGCGGGTTGATGACGATCTTGGGCTGATATCGGCGCACCATGCTGTTCAGCTTGTCCGGCTCCCAGAACCACGCTGCGTCGGCGTCCGTGCCCCTGTGCGCCAGCCAGCCGCCGTCCCACCACAGGATGTCGATGCGGCCGTAGCGGCGCATCAGCTCCTCGACCTGGGCATAGGTCTGGCGCTTGAACAGCGCGGCGTTCTCCGGCAGCTCCTTGGGGTGGAAATAGGCGGGGAAGCGCCAGTCGAGCGGCGAATAGTAGAGCCCGACGCGAAGTCCCTGCCCGCGGACGGCGCTCACGAAGGGCGCAACGAGGTCGCGATGCGCGGCCGAATGCATCGCGTCGAAATGGCCGTAGCTGGCCGGGCTGTTCCACAGCGCAAAGCCGTCGTGGTGGCGCGCCGTCAGCACCATGTAGCGGGCGCCGGCCGTCTTCGCCAGCTTGGCCCAGCTGACCGGGTCATAGTGGTGGGGATTGAACTCCGCGGCGAGCTTGGCGTAGGCCTCCGGCGAGACCTTTTCATTGTTCATGTACCACTCGCCGCGGGCCGGAATGGCGTAGAGGCCCCAGTGGACGAAGACGCCGAACTTGGCGTCGCGCCACCACGCCAGGTCCCGTTCGGGCAGCAGCAGGTCGGGCGCCAGGGTCGGGTCGGAACTGGAGGCCTTCAGCGCCGAGCGCTGTTCGTCGGTCAGCACCTGGGCGTTCAGGGCCGACGGAGCCAGGGCTGCGGCGGCGGCCCCGATCAAAAGGTGGCGACGGTCCAGCATGATATTCCCCCCGATTTTTCGGGCACGCTAAGCGACGCGGCGGGAATTTCAATGGTAAATTGATTTTTGCATATGAATAGAAGGCGCGCCGACGCTCCCCCGGGTGGAACCCCTAGCCGTGTCCCGGCAGGGCCAGCGGCGCGCTGATCGCCTCGACCAGCTGCTTGGCCTGCTCCACCGCGCCTTCGATATCGCGCTCGATGAACTCGACCTCGGCGTCGGTCAGGGGATGGGGGGCGGCGATGACCTCGCGCAGATAGGCGCGCTTCTCGGGCTCGGTCATGGTCCACCAGCCGACGGTGTGGCCCTCCTCGATCACCGCGTCGCCCATGGCCAGGAGGTCGTCCTCGTCGAAGATCGGCCGGCCGGGCTGCTCGGGGAACCACTGGCCGTCGTCGGGCAGGGCCTTGTCCAGCTTGCGCAGCAGCGCGGCCAGCCACGGGCTGATCAGCAGCGGCTTCTCGTAGCCGTCGCCGAACTTGGCGCGCAGCAGCAGGTCGTACAGCAGCTCCAGCCCGGCCTCGCCCTCGAAGGTGACGGACTTCTTGTCGGGATCGAAATGGAAGACCGACATGGGGGCTCCTGGAGTGGCGAATGCACCCCTCATAACGTCAGAACGCGACGTTTCGCTAACGGCGGCGCCCTGCGTCCTTCGAGGCCGCTGCGCGGCGCCTCAGGATGAGGAGCTCCGTAACTTTGAATCCCTCATCCTGAGGTGCGCGGCGAAGCCGGGCCTCGAAGGACGCAGTGCTGTTCAGCCTACAGCTGGTCCAGACCATACGCCGCGTGCAGCGCCCGCACCGCCAGCTCGGTGTAGGCCGCGTCGATCAGCACGCTGATCTTGATCTCCGAGGTCGAGATGACCTGGATGTTGATGTTCTTCTCGGCCAGGGCCTGGAACATCGACTGGGCGACGCCGGCGTGGCTGCGCATGCCCACGCCGATCACCGAGACCTTGGCGACGTCCTCGTTGACCGCCACGTCCTCGAAGCCGATCTCGGCCTGGGCCTTGCGGACGATCTCGACGGCGCGGACCGCGTCGCGCTTGCCGACCGTGAACTCCATGTTGGCGGTGTCGGCGCTGCGGGCGCGCGACTGCACGATCATGTCGACATTGACGTTGGCCTCGGCCAGGCGGCCGAAGATCTGCGAGGACACGCCCGGATGGTCGGGCAGACCCAGCAGAGTGATCTTGGCCTCGTCGCGGCTATAGGCGACGCCCGAGACGATGCGCTTTTCCATGATTTCTTCCTCGTCGCAGACGATCGTACCTTGGCCCGGGGCTTCGCCCGGCTCGACGAAACTCGACAGCACCCGCACCGGGACGCGATGGGCCATGGCCATCTCGACCGAGCGGGTCTGCAGCACCTTGGCCCCCAGCGAGGCCATTTCCAGCATTTCCTCGTAGGAGATCTTGGCCAGGCGCTTGGCCTTGCTCTCGATCCGAGGGTCGGTCGTATAGACGCCGTCGACGTCGGTATAGATGTCGCAGTCGCCCTTCAGGGCCGCGGCGATGGCCACGGCGCTGGTGTCCGAGCCGCCCCGGCCCAGGGTGGTGATGCGCTGGTCGGGGGTCACGCCCTGGAAGCCGGCGATCACCGCGATCTGGCCGGCCGCGAAACAGGCCTCCAGATTGGCCGGCGGGATCTCCTCGATGCGGGCCCGGCCGTGGGCGTCGTCGGTCAGGATCGGCACCTGCCAGCCCAGGAACGAGCGGGCGTTCAGGCCCATGTTGCGCAAGGTCATGGCCAGCAGGCCGGCGGTGACCTGTTCACCCGAGGCGACGACGGCGTCGTACTCGTCGTCCGACTCCGGCAGGCCTTGCGCCGCGCGGCCCGAGCCGTCGGTCCAGGCCACCAGCTCGTTGGTCTTGCCCGACATGGCCGAGACCACCACCGCCACCTGCTTGCCCGTGGCGACTTCGGCCGCGACCAGGCGCGCCACCCGGCGGATGCGCTCCAGGTCGGCCACCGAGGTGCCGCCGAACTTCATCACCAGACGTGACACGCCCTACCCCTGAAAAACCTAAGGTCAATTCTTGCGCCGAGGGCGGACGAACCGTCGCCGTCGCGCAAGCCGCGGTCTTCTAGCGGCGCGGCGGCGCAACGGCAATGTCGCGACGCGTCTTTTTCGCCGAGTGTGGCGCCGCGCCCTTCGCGGCTCGCCGGGACGTTGCTACATGAGACCCATGAGCCAGCCCGCCGAAGCGCCGCCCCCGCCCTCCTGGAGCATCGACCCCGCCGACGTGGCGCGGTTCTCGGCGATCGCGGCCGAGTGGTGGGACCCGCGCGGCAAGTTCGCGCCGCTGCATGTGTTCAATCCCTGCCGCCTGGGCTTCATCCGCGAGCAGGCCCTGGCGCGCTTCGAGCGCGACGGCAACGCCCGCGCGCCGTTCGAGGGGCTGAGGCTGCTGGACGTCGGCTGCGGCGGCGGGCTGCTCAGCGAGCCGATGGCGCGGCTGGGCTTCACGGTCACCGCGATCGACGCCTCGGAGAACAACATCAAGACCGCCGCCGCCCACGCCGCCGAGCAGGGACTGGAGATCGGCTATCGCCCGGCCACCGCCGAACAGCTTCTGGCCGAGGGCGCGGGACCGTTCGACGTGGTGCTGACCATGGAGGTCATCGAGCACGTGGCCGATCCGGGGCAATTTCTTCGGACTTGCTCGCGCTTGCTCGCGCCCGGCGGCCTGATGATCGTCGCCACCCTGAACCGCACGCTCAAGGCCCTGGCCCTGGCCAAGATCGGCGCCGAATACGTGCTGCGCTGGGTGCCGCCCGGCACCCACGACTGGAAGCAGTTCCTCAAGCCCGACGAGCTGCGCGCCTTCCTGGCCGCCGAGCCGGTGGCCGTGCAGGGCCCGTTCGGCGTGGCCTACAACCCCCTGACCGGCCGCTGGAGCCGTTCGGCCGATGTCGACATCAACTACATGATGACGGTGACGCGGGACTGACGTCCAGCGGTGACCGCGGCCGCCCATCATGATAGTCTCCGAACCATCATGACGAAGCCCGGCCCCATCCAGATCCGCAACGCCGAGGTCGTGGAGAACATCCGCGAACTGGCGCGGCTGCGCGGCGCGGGCCTGACCGAGACGGTCGAGGCGGCGGTGCGGGAAACGCTGGAGCGGGAACGGGCGCTGAAGGCTGGCGCGCTTGGAGCACGCCAGACAAAGGTCATGAACCTCCTGAAAGAGATCTGGGCTCGTCCCCATGCGGGCGAGCTGCTCACCGACGCCGACCTCTATGACGAAGAGGGCTTCCCGAAGTGATGGTGGTCGACGCGTCGGCGCTCGTGACCATCCTGCTGCGCGAGCCCGAATGGGACCGCTTCCTGGACGCCCTTCTCACGGCGGGCGGCGGCGTCATCTCTCCGGTTAACGCTTGGGAGACCTGTGTCCGGACCGCCCATCTTCGCGACGACGCGGGGCGTTCCGACGCTGAACGCCTGATGACCGAACTGGGCGTCGAGATCGCCCCCATCGACGCCGAGCAAACCCAGATCGCCATCGAGGCCCGACTTCGGTTCGGACGAGGAATCCTGAACCTGGGCGACTGCTTCGCCTACGCCCTGGCCAAGACCCACGGCGGCGGCGTCCTGCTCTACAAGGGCGACGACTTTACGCGCACCGACATCAGAAGCGCCGTCGCCGCCTCCGCCGCCTGACGGAACCTGCACCGCCGCCACGCCTTCTATTCGGCAAGGGACGCCTACCCGGATTGACGGCCCGTCTGGGGGCCGGACGTTGATCCGTTCGTCGGAACGGAGAGCTATCATGACCTCGAGAACCACCGTGTGGCTGATGGCCTCGGCCCTCGCCCTGAGCACGGCCGCGCCGGCGCTCGCCCAGTCGGCCGACGCGGCCTACCAACAGCGCCTCGAAAGCTACGGCGACCAGCGCGCCGTCTATGACGCCCAGAGCGCCGACTACCAGCAGCAGCAGCGCGACTACGACCGCGACCGGGCCAAGTACCTGAGGGACAAGGCCGACTATGACCGCCGCTACGGCGCGGGCGCCTACGACCGGCGCTATCCGCAGTACGCCACGCGCTTCGACGACGCCCGCTATTCCGACAGCTCGGACTATTACGCCGAGCAGACGGCCTTCGACCACGATCGCCAGATCTATGAGGACACCCGGCGCGACTACGACCGCCGCTACGGCTATGGCGCCTACGACCGCCGCTATCCCGACCAGGCCCGTCGCTTCGGCACGAGCGGCCAGGTCTATGGCGCCGACAGCAGCGACTATCTGAGCCAGCGCGCCCAGTACGACCGCGACCGGGCCGACTATGAGCGGGCCCGCGCCGACTACGACCGCCGCTACGGCTCGGGCGCCTATGACCGCCGCTATCCCGACTACGCCAACCGCTATGGCGCGCCCTATGCCGGCCGCTACGGCGACGACGTCTCGTACAACGCGCCGTGCCGGATCGACGCCAAGAAGAACGCCACGGCCGGCGGGGTGATCGGGGCCCTGGTCGGCGCGGTGGCCGGCTCCAACCTGGCGGCCCGCAACGCCAAGCCGGAAGGCACTGTGCTGGGGGCCCTGGTCGGTGCCGGCGTCGGGGCCAGCATCGGCAACGCCTCAACCAAGAACCGCTGCGACGCCGACGGCCAGTACTGGACCTATGACGAGACGGTCCCCTATCGCGAAAGCAGCCGCTATCGCGCCAGCTCCAGCACGGCCTACAGCAACTACAGCCGCCGATGCCGCCTGGCCCCGGCCGACACCGACTACAACGGCCGTGTCGAGACTCGCTACGTCCGCGTCTGTCCCGACAGCGAAGGGCGCTATCGCATCCAGGGCTAGCGTCTGGACGAGGATGAACGGCGTGGTCGGCGCCGCTTCATCCCCCGTTCAGGTCGTATTTCCGACAATGATCGAACTCAATTGAAGCTTGGGCGTTGAATGCGCTCAAGGGACTGAAACAGAAAAAGGGAGCCCGCCATGCGCGCTCAGATCAAGACTCTCGCCGTCGTCGTCGCTCTCGGCTTCACGGCCTCCACCGTCGCGGTCACCGCGGCCGACGCTCAGACCCGCACGCACAAGGTCTGGGTGTGCAAGAGCACCAAGAGCGCTCGCAACAAGGGCACCGTGGTCGGCGCCCTCGGCGGCGGCACGCTGGGCGCCGTCGTCGCCGGCCATGGCAACAAGACCGAAGGCGCCCTGCTCGGCGGCGCGCTGGGCGCGGTCGCCGGCAACCAGATCGCCAAGAAGAACTCCAAGAAGAAGAACTGCCACTACGAGTACCGCCGCTACTAAGCGGCCGCTCCAGGCAGGTCGGATGAAGGGGACGGGAAACCGTCCCCTTTTTCGCGCACCCTATCCCGGAGGAGAGGCTAGTTCACCTCGGTCTTCTTCGGCGCGGCCGGCGGCAGCGGCGCGACCTTGACGCCATCCTCGATCAGCGCCTTGACCTCCTTGGGCGAGGCCTCGCCGTAGATGCCGCGTTCCTCGGACTTGCCCTCGTGGATGTCGCGGGCCTCCTTGGCGAAGCGGTCGCCGACATAGTCGAAGTTCTCCTCGACCTTGCGGCGGACCTCGCCCATGGCGGTCATCATCATCTCGCGCATGGCGGCGGTGGGCTCGGGCGCGGCCTTCTGGGCCTTGGTGCCGGCCACGGCGGGGGCCATGATCTGCTTGCGAACCGCCTTGGAGCCGCACAGCGGGCATTCCAGCAGCCCGCGCGCGGCCTGGTCGTCATAGTCGGACGACGAGCCGAACCAGCCCTCGAAGGCATGGTCGTGATCGCAGCTGAGCGCGTACTTGATCATCTTCAGTATATGGGGTCAGGGACCCGTGAATTCACGGGCGTTCTTGAGGGCCGGGATCGCCGCGCGGACCTTGTCGACGGCCGCGAGGTCGAGATCGGCGATCAACACCCCCGGCTCGTCGTGGTCAAGTTTTCCGATCACCTCGCCCCACGGGCCGATGGCGATCGAGCGGCCCCACGTGCCGCGGCCGTCCTCGTGGAAGCCGCCCTGGGCCGCGGCGATCACGAACGAGCCGGTCTCGATGGCCCGGGCCCGCAGCAGGATGTCCCAGTGCGCCTCGCCCGTGGGCCGGGTGAAGGCGGCGGGGACGGTCAGGACCTGGGCCCCGCCCAGCGCCAGGGCCCGATGCAGGGCCGGGAAGCGCATGTCGTAGCAGATGGTCAGGCCGAAGGTCGCCAGCGGGGTCTCGACCACGGCTGCGCGGTCGCCAGGCTCGTAGGTTGCCGATTCCCGCGCTGTCTCGCCCTTCTTGCCGTCTCTTGGCGGCAGGTCGACGTCGAACATGTGCAGCTTGTCGTAGGTGGCCACGATCGCGCCCGTCGGGTCGATCACCGCCTGGCGATTGGCGGCTTTTCCGTCCTCACGCTTCACCAGGGCCGAGCCGACGTCGATCCAGACGTCCAGCTCGCGCGCCAGGTCGCGCAGGCCCTGCACCACCGGATCGTCGTCCAGCGAGACCAGGGTCGGCAGAAGCTTGGCGCGGTCTTTCTGCAGCACGTTGACGCCCTCGGGCGTCAGGACGAACCGGGCGCCCTGCGCCGCCGCCTGGCGCACCAGCGGCGCGACATGCGCCAGCGCCGCCGCGTGGGTGGCGGGCGTGCGGGTCTGGACCAGGCCGACCCGGAGAGGCGCGGACGAGCTCATGCGGCCAGCAGCGGGTCCAGCTTGCCCTCGCGCTCCAGCGCCATCATGTCGTCGCAGCCGCCGATATGCTGGTCGCCGACGAAGATCTGCGGGAAGGTGGCGCGGCCCGAGCGGTCCATCATCTCCTTGCGCAGCGCAGGGTCCATGCCCGCCTCGATCTCGGTGAAGTCGGCGCCCTTGTCGTTGAGCAGCTTCAAGGCCCGGGCGCAGTAGCCGCAGAACGGGCGGGTGTAGATGGTGACCTTGGCCATGGGGAATCCGTAACAGAGATCGTGCTCGTCCTCATATAGGACGCGCTTGCATTTCTGTAACGCGTGCGACGACGGCGAGCATCACCTCGGTTGCGCCGGCCGCCAGCAGGGCCCGGGCGCAGCCCTCGGCGGTGGCTCCGGTGGTCAGGACGTCGTCGATCAGCAGCACCTTGCGGCCGATCACCCGATGGCGGCGCGGTTCGGGCACGGCGAAGGCGGCGGCGACGTTGCGGCGCCGGCCGTCGGCCGACTTGCCGCCCTGGCTGTCGGTGTCGCGCTTGCGGACCAGGGTGTCGGGCAGGTAGGGCCGCGCGGCCGTGGCGCACAGCGGCCGGGCGATCTCGGCGGCCTGGTTGTAGCGGCGTCTCAGCAGGCGCGAGCGGTGCATCGGCACGGGGACCACCGCGTCGGCCTCCTCCAGCAGATCGGCGGCGCAGCGCGACAGCCAGCGGGCGAACAGGCCCGACAGGTCGGTGCGATCGGCGTGCTTGAGCTTGAGGATCAGGTCCCGCGAGTATTCGTCATAGAGACAGGCGGCCCGCGCCCGGGCGAAGGCGCGGGGCTTGGCCTGACACAGGGCGCAGCGGATCTCGCCGGCGTCATAGGCGAACGGCGCGCCGCAGCCGTCGCAGACCGGCCCGTCCAGGAAGGTGATCCGGCTCCAGGCCGCGGCCGACAGGCCCGAAGTCAGGGCCGCGCCGCCGTCGAAGGCGCGCGGCGGCAGGATCAGGTCCAGCAGCCCATGGGCGAAGATCGTGACGCGGGCCGGCGGCTTCGCAAAAGGTTTCCATGGCGCGCCGGAAGGCCCATCTTGTACGGACATGACCGACGCCCCCCTGCTCTTCGACCGCGCCCTGCTGCGCGTCCGCCTCGACCGCGCCGCCCCCGGCTTCGACGCCGCCGGCTTCCTGAAGGCCCGCGCCGCCGAGGACGCCGTGCTGCGCCTGGAAGCGATCCTGCGGGAGTTTCCGGTGGCCGTCGATCTCGGAAGCCGAAACGGCGCTTTCTCACAGGCCCTGAGGGACAGCGACGCCCGCGCCAAGATCGGCCTGCTGATCGAGACCGACCTGTCGGCGCGGATGCTGGCGGGCCGGGAAGGGACGCGGCTCGTCGCCGACGAGGAGCGCCTGCCGTTCGGCGACGCGACGATCGACCTGCTGGTCTCGACCCTGGCCCTGCACTGGACCAACGACCTGGTCGGGGCCCTGATCCAGATCCGCCGCGCCCTGAAGCCCGACGGCCTGTTCGTCGGCGCCCTGTTCGGCGGGGCCACCCTGACCGAGCTGCGCCAGGCCCTGCTGGCCGCCGAGGACGAGATCACCGGCGGCGCCTTCCCGCGCGTCTCGCCGTTCGCCGACACGGTCGACGCCGCGGGCCTGCTGCAGCGCGCCGGCTTCGCCCTGCCCGTCGCCGACAAGGACCGGGTCAAGGTGCGCTACCCCCACCCGATCGCCCTGCTCAGGGACCTGCGGGCCATGGGCGAGACCAGCGTGCTGCTGGACCGCTCACGCAAGCCGCTGGGCCGGGCGGTGCTGCTGCGGGCGATGGAGATCTACCAACAGCGCTTCGCCGAGCCCGACGGCCGCGTGCCCGCCACGTTCGAGATCATCACCGTCACCGGCTGGGCGCCGCACGAGCGCCAGCAGAAGCCCCTGCGCCCCGGCTCGGCCAAGATGCGCCTGGCCGACGCGCTAGGATCGGTGGAGCAGTCGGCGGGCGACAAGGCCGGCGGTTAGGGTCGGTTCACAGCAGATCGCGCAGCCAGGCGATCAGCGGCAGGTCGGCCGGCGGCATCGGATAGTCGGCCAGCTGGTCGGGCTTCACCCATTTCAGCGCCTCGTGCTCCTTGGCGGTCACCTGGCCTTCCCAGCGGCGCAGCAGGTAGAGCGGCATCAGCAGGTGAAAGGTCTCGTAGGTGTGCGAGGCGAAGACGAACGGCGCCAGGCAGGCCTGGGCGACCTTGATGTCCAGTTCCTCGTGCAGCTCGCGGATCAGGCACTGCTCGGGCGTCTCGCCGGGCTCGACCTTGCCGCCGGGAAACTCCCACAGCCCGGCCAACTGCTTGCCCTTCGGCCGCTGGCAGATCAGCATCCGGCCATCCACATCGATCAGGGCGGCGGCGGCGACGAGGACGGTGGGCTTGGGGGCGGAGGCTTCGGTCATGCTGAGGTTAGTCGGACGCGCAGCGCCGATTGGCAATCTTTAAAGCCGCTGCATCGGCTGGGGACAGGCACATGTGCCTGTCCCCAATCGTGGTCACCCCACCTTCGCCGCGTACGCCCGCTCGACATAGCCGAACCCGTCGAAGTCCGCCGGCAACCCCGTCCCTGAGGTGTCCTGGCAGGCCATGCCGACGAAGGCGCCGGTGAAGGCCGGCGCGCCGGGGGCGGTGGCCTCGTCCGACAAGATCGAGGCGTCGAACATCTCGGGCAGCCAGGTCCAGGCCTCGCCGTCCAGGCTGAAGGCGAAGCGCAGGCGCTCGTAATCGACCTCGACCCGCAGGTGGACCAGGCCGTCGTCGGGCAGCGGGATCGGGGCGGTGAAGGCGTCGGCCTGGGGGCTGTCGGGCAAGGCCGACATCACCCGCAGATGCCGTCCATGCTCGTCGTCGCGCGAGACGAACAGGTAGTGGAACTTGCTGGCCCCGTAGTAGCAGACCAGCCCCGCCGCCTGCTGGAAGTGCGCCGGCGCGAAGTCCATCACGGTGCGGGCGCTGTAGCAGAACGCCTGCTGGCGGCGTGCCACCAGGGCCTGGCGGAACGTGCTGCCGATGCTCTCGCGGCCGAACAGGCGCAGCCAGCCAGGGCGGGCCACCAGGCTGAACAGCTCGTCGGGGAACGGCGAACGCAGCCATTGGAAGTCGATCGGCAGGTCGAGGCCGTCGAAGTCCTCCCATTCGAGCCCGGCGGGCCAGGGCGCGGGCTGCAGGCCCGGCGAAGGCGGGGCCAGCTCCGGATCCCCGGAGCCGTCGCGGGTGCGCAGCCAGCCGTCCTCGCCCCACGCCATCGGCTGGATCGCGGTCTCGCGGCCCAGCACGCAACGCCCGCGGTTGGGCAAGGGCCGACCGCACAGATAGGCCATCCAGGTCCGGCCGTCGGGCGTCTCGACCAGGTCGGCGTGGCCGGCCCGTTGCAGCGCCGCGTGGGGCCGGTCGCGGGCGGTCAGCACCGGACCGTCGGGGTGCGGTTCGTAGGGGCCTTCCAGCGTCCGCGAGCGGGCCATGGTCACCGCGTGACCGAACCCCGTACCGCCCTCGGCGGTGATCAGATGGTACCAGCCGTCCCGCTTGTAGAGGTGCGGCGCCTCGGTCAGGCCCAGGGCCGTGCCGGGGAAGATGTTCCGGCGCTCGCCGACCAGCGCCTGGGCGGCGGGGTCGTACTGCTGGGCCACGATGCCGGCGAAGCGGTTGCGGCCCGGCCGATGGTCCCACAGCTGGTTCAGCAGCCACTTGCGGCCGTCGTCGTCATGGAACAGCGAGGGGTCGAAGCCGCTGCTATTGAGATGCACCGGGTCCGACCACGGTCCCTCGATGGCGTCGGCGGTGACCAGGTAGTTGTGGAAGTCGCGCAGGGACGCCCCGGACGCTCCGCCCACCGTGGTGCGGCCATAGCGCTTGACGTCGGTATAGATCAGCCAGAACCGGTCGTTGGCATGGGTCAGGCACGGGGCCCAGACCCCGCAGCCGTCCGGCGCGCCCAGCATGTTCAGCTGGCTGGGCCGGGTCAGGGGCCGGGTCAGCAGCCGCCAGTTCACCAGGTCGCGCGACTGGTGGATCTGCACGCCGGGGAACCACTCGAAGGTCGAGGTGGCGATGTAGTAGTCGTCGCCGACGCGGACGATCGACGGATCGGGATTGAAGCCCCGCAGGATCGGGTTCGGGATCGTGTCTTGCGGCATGGCTTTACGGCGTCGGAACGGTGACGGGCCTGGCGGTCGGCGGCCCAGGCGAGGTGATGGCGGGATCGCGGACCAGGGTCCAGAGCAGGACGGCGCCGGCCAGGTCCAACACGCCCAGGGCGACGAAGAACGGATCATAGCCGACGCTGGCCACCAGGCCGCCGATCAGCAGCGAGAAGGCCAGCACTCCCAGATTGGCGAAGAACCCGGCCATGCCGGCCACCGTCGCCACCTCGTTCTTGCGGAACAGGTCCGACGACAGGGTGATCACCGTCACCGACAGGGTCTGGTGGGCGAAGCCGCCCAGGCACAGCAGGGCGATGGCGACATAGGGGCTCTCGACCCGGCCGACGAACATCATGCCGGTCATCAGCGCCGCCCCCAGGGTGAAGGCCCCGCGCCGGGCGTTGACCAGGCTGACCCCGCGCCGCTGCAGGAACAGCACCACCGCCGGCCCGAACAGGCAGCCGATGTCGGCGGCCACGAACGGCAGCCAGGCGAACAGGGCGATCTGCTTCAGGTCGAAATGCCGGACCGTGGTCAGGTACAGCGGGATCCAGAACGACAGCGTGCCCCAGGTGGGGTCGGCCAGGAACCTGGGCAGGGCGATGCCCCAGAAGTTGCGCCGGGCCAGCAGGCTGAGTATCGAGGGCCGGGTCCCGGCGTCCTCCAGGTGGGCCTCCTGGCCCGCGGCGATCAGGTCGCGCTCGGCGTCGGACAGCGCCTTGTGCCTGTCGGGCGACTGATAGGCGAAGAGCCACAGCGCCACCCAGGCCAGGCCCAGCGCCCCGGCCACCACGAAGGCCGCCCGCCAGTTCCAGACCAGGATCGACCAGGCCACCAGCGGCGGGGCCAGCACCGAGCCCATCGAGGCGCCGATGTTGAAGGCCCCGCCGGCCAGGCCGCGCTCGCGGGCCGGAAACCAGGTCGCCACCGCCTTCATGCCGGCCGGCTGGGCGCAGCCCTCGGCCACGCCCAGGGCCCCGCGCAGGCCCAGCAGCGCCTGCCAGTTCCCGGCCAGGCCGTGGGCCATGGTGATCAGCGACCAGGCGGTGGCGAACAGGGCGAACCCCAGCTTCAGCCCGACGGAGTCCAACACATAGCCGCACAGCGGCTGCAGCATGACCCCCAGCTGGAAGGCGCCGGTGATCCAGGAATATTCCTTGGGCCCGATCTGCAGGTCGGCCAGCACGGTCGGGGCCGCGACGCCCAGGGTGCTGCGGGTCAGGTAGTTGAGCACCGCGCCCAGCATCACCAGGCCGATCATCCACCAGCGCAAGGCCCGGATCTTGCCGTTCATGCGTCTCTCCCCGGCTCCGCCCGCTTTTGCGGCGGCCTCACCGCGACGGTAGCGGTAACGGGCATAGATCGGCCTTTCCGCCGCCGCAAGGCGAGCGCCTGGCAAGACCGACCAAGGTCTAACCCGGGATCGATCCGCGCCGTGGCCGCGTTTGCTTGCGGACAGACCAAGGGAGACCCCGATGAGCCTCGATGATCGCCTGGAGAAGAGCGCCGCCCTGATCGGACTCAAGGTCAAGGACGCCGGCGGCCACAAGCTGGGCGTGATCCGCGAACTGTTCGTCGACCGCGACGCCGGCATCGTCCGCTACGTCGCCGTCGAGCCGGCCGGCCTGTTCGCGGCCGGCGGCAAATTCCGCCCCCTGCCCTGGCGGCTGCTGACCTGGGACGACAAGGACGAGGCCTATGTCGCCGACCTGACCAAGGGCCGCTTCAAGGACGTCCCGGCCTACGATCGCGACCAGCTGGGCAGCGCCACCTACGGCTGGGGCGCGCAGGTGGAGCGGTTTTTCGAGGCGCCCTGACTGGACGATCGGAAATCCGCTCTTCGGCGCGAATCTTTCGAAACCGCTTGCGTCAAAAGGGCTCTCGCCAGCTCCACCCTTGACTTCGCACCTGCAATAAACGACATAGGCCTCACGCCATCCGGCGTTATCGGCCGCTCCAGCCGCGTGAGGGACCTTTCCGGTCCAGCCTGTCGAGCGCCCTGAAAGCTTCTCATCAGACCGCCCGTGTCACGCGGGGCGCTCCCCACCGACCCGCCGCCAGGCGAGCCGTGCGAGGACCGCATGCGCCGCCTCGCGGCTGCACGAAAGCGTACGACTTGACTCAATTTTCCGACCTCGGCCTCGCCAAGCCCCTGCTGAAGGCGCTGGCCGACAAGGGCTACACCCAGCCCACCCCGATCCAGGCGCAAGCCATCCCGACCGTGCTGTCGGGCCGCGACCTGCTGGGCATCGCCCAGACCGGCACCGGCAAGACCGCCGCCTTCGCCCTGCCGATCCTGCACCGCCTGGCCGAGGACCGTAGGCCGGCCCCGCGCCGCGGCTTCCGCTGCCTGGTCCTCTCCCCGACCCGCGAGCTCGCGACGCAAATCGCAGACAACTTCAAGGCCTATGGCGCCCATCTGGGCCTGACCGTCGCCACCATCTTCGGCGGCGTGAAGTACGGCCCGCAGATGAAGGCCCTGGCGGCCGGCGTCGACGTGGTCGTGGCCACCCCGGGCCGCCTGATGGACCACCTGGGCGAAAAGAGCGCCCACCTGAACGGCGTCGAGATCTTCGTGCTCGACGAGGCCGACCAGATGCTGGACCTGGGCTTCGTGGTGCCGATCCGCAAGATCGCCAGCCAGCTGCCCAAGGACCGCCAGAACCTGTTCTTCTCGGCCACCATGCCCAGCGAGATCGGCAAGCTGGCTGGCGAGCTGCTGAAGAACCCGGCCCAGGTGTCGATCACCCCGCAGGCCACCACGGTCGAGCGCATCGACCAGTCGCTGATCTTCATCGAGGCCCAGCGCAAGCGTCCCCTGCTGGCCGAACTCCTGGCCGACCGCGGCGTCGAGCGCGCCATCGTCTTCACCCGCACCAAGCGCGGCGCCGACCGGGTGGCCAAGTACCTGACCGCCAGCGGCATCGAGAGCGCCTCGATCCACGGCGACAAGACCCAGGGCCAGCGCGAGCGCGCCCTGGCGGCGTTCAAGGCCGGCCAGGTCAAGGCGCTGATCGCCACCGACATCGCCGCGCGCGGCATCGACGTCAACGACGTCAGCCACGTGTTCAACTACGAGCTGCCCAACGTGCCGGAGGCCTATGTCCACCGGATCGGCCGCACCGCCCGCAAGGGCAAGGACGGCGTGGCCATCAGCTTCTGCGCCGATGACGAGCGTCCGCTGCTGAGGGACATCCAGAAGGCCACCCGCCAGACGATCCCGTCCTTCGACCGCCGCAACGACAAGGGCCTGGCGGCCGCCGCGGCCGTGGCCGACAAGCTGGCCCCGCCGGAAAAGTACGTCGATCCGCGCCGCGCCGACCCGCGCAACAACGTCCCGTCCGAACTGCGCCGCCAGCGCAACCGCCCGAACAAGGGCGGCGGCAATGGCCAGGGCCAAGGTCACGGCAAGCCGGGCGGCCAGCAGGGTCGCGGCCGCAACGGCGCCGGCCAGGGTCAGCAAGCCCAGGGCCAGGCCCGCTCGGGCGGCGGCGACTTCCGCGGCCCCAAGCGCGCGGCCGCCCCGTCGGAACGCTGGAACCCGATCGACTAAGACGGGCCGGGGACACGCCCGCCCTGGTCTCCCGGGGCGGGCGTTTCTGTAATCACCAAGCGCTCAGCCCTTAAACCAGCGCCCCGTGGCAGTGCTTGAACTTCTTGCCCGAGCCGCAGGGGCAGGCGCCGTTGCGGGCGGTGTATTCCCAGCCTTCCGGCAGGACCGACACCGGCAGGGCCTGGCGCTGTTCCGGCGACAGGCCTTCCGGCAAGGCTCCGGCCGTGGCGACGTTCTCGCCGCTCAGCGGGTCCAGGTGCACCGGGATCAGGCCTTCGGGCGTGTGCAGCGGCTCGGGCTCGGCATAGGCGATCTCGACCGTCATCAGCCAGCGGGTAGTGTTGGTCCGCAGGTCGCCCAGCAGCTTCTCGAACAGCGAGAAGGCCTCGGTCTTGTATTCGTTCAGCGGGTCGCGCTGGCCGTAGCCGCGCAGGCCGATGACGTTGCGCAGATGGTCCAGGTGCATCAGGTGCTCGCGCCACTGCAGGTCGATCATCTGCAGCAGGAAGTTCTTCTCCACCGAGCGCATCTGCTCGGGGGTGATGATCACCTCGCGCTCGGCGGCGTAGGCGTCGGCGGCCTTGGTCAGGCGCTCGCGCATCTCCTCGTCGCCGAAGCCCTCTTCGGCGGCCCAGTCCTTCAGCGGCAGGGTCAGGCCCAGCACCGCCTGGACGCGCTCGTCCAGGCCCTCGATGTCCCACTGCTCGGCATAGGCCTTGGGCGGCATGTAGCGGGCGACCAGGTCGTCGATCACGTCGTGGCGCATCTCGACGATGATTTCCGAGAGGTCGGTCGCCTCCATGAACTCCTGGCGCTGCTCGAACACGGCCTTGCGCTGGTCGTTGACGACGTCGTCGTACTTCAGGAGGTTCTTGCGGATCTCGTAGTTGCGCTGTTCGACGCGCTTCTGGGCGGTGGCGATGGCGTTGTTCAGCCACTTGTGGGTGATGGCCTCGCCTTCCTGGACGCCGAAGGTGCGCATGATCGCGTCCAGGCGCTCGCCGGCGAAGATGCGCAGCAGGTCGTCCTCGCACGACAGGAAGAACTTGCTGCGGCCCGGGTCGCCCTGGCGGCCGGTGCGGCCACGCAGCTGGTTGTCGATGCGGCGGCTTTCGTGGCGCTCGGTGCCCAGCACGAACAGGCCGCCGGCGGCCAGGGCCTTGGCCTTGGCTTCGCTGATCTCGGCTTCCAGCGCGGCCTTCTGGGCCAGCTCGTCCTCGTGGGTCGGGGTGATCCCCAGGCCCTTCTGCTGCTGCTTCCAGCTGGCCAGGCGCATGTCGAGGTTGCCGCCCAGCTGGATGTCGGTGCCGCGGCCGGCCATGTTGGTGGCGATGGTCACCGCGCCGGGCACGCCCGCGTCGGCGACGATGCCGGCTTCCTGCTCGTGGAAGCGGGCGTTCAGCACCTGGTGCGGAATGCCCTTGTGCTTCTTGCCTTCCCATTCCCAGGCATAGGTCGACAGCAGCTTGGACAGCTCTTCCGACTTCTCGATCGACACCGTGCCGACCAGGATCGGCTGGCCGCGGGCGTGGCAGTCGGCGATCTGCTTGAGGATCGACTGGTTCTTCTCGGCTTCGGTGCGATAGACCTCGTCGTCGTCGTCGATGCGCTGGACCGGACGGTTGGTCGGAATCTCGCTGACGCCCATCTTGTAGATGTCGTCGAACTCCTGGGCCTCGGTCGCCGCCGTGCCGGTCATGCCCGACAGCTTCTTGTAGAGGCGGAAGTAGTTCTGGATGGTCACCGAGGCCAGGGTCTGGTTCTCGGGCTGGATCGTGGCGCCTTCCTTGGCTTCGATGGCCTGGTGCAGGCCCTCGGACAGCCGGCGGCCGGTCATCATGCGGCCGGTGAACTCGTCGATCAGGATCACCTCGCCGTCCTTGACGATGTAGTCCTTGTCGAGCGTGTACAGCACGTTGGCGCGCAGGGCCTGGTTGACGTGGTGCACGACCGAGATGTTGGCGGCGTCGTAGAGCCCCGCGGTGTCCTCGGCCAGGTGGCCGCCCGCCATCAGGATCTCTTCCATCCGCTCCTGGCCGTCCTCGGTGAGGATGACCTGCTTCTGCTTCTCGTCGTGGTCGTAGTTGGTCTTGTCCTTGATGAGCTCCTTCACCAGGACGTCGATGGTCTTGTAGAACTCGCTGCGGTCCTCGGTCGGGCCCGAGATGATCAGCGGCGTGCGGGCCTCGTCGATCAGGATCGAGTCGACTTCGTCGACGATCACGTAGTGGTGGCCGCGCTGGACCATTTCCTCGACGCTGTAGACGAGGTTGTCGCGCAGGTAGTCGAAGCCGAACTCGTTGTTGGTGCCGTAGGTGATGTCGCTGCGATAGGCGCGCTGGCGCTCGCCCTGGCTCAGGCCGTTGACGATCACGCCGTACGACAGGCCCAGGAAGTTGTGGATCTGGCCCATCCACTCGGCGTCGCGCTTGGCCAGGTAGTCGTTCACGGTGATGACGTGGACGCCCTTGCCTTCCAGAGCATTGAGATAGGTGGGCAGGGTGGCGACCAGGGTCTTGCCCTCGCCGGTGCGCATTTCCGAGATGCCGCCGCCGTGCAGGACCATGCCGCCGACCATCTGGACGTCGAAGTGGCGCATGCCCAGCACGCGCTTGCTGGCCTCGCGCACGGTGGCGAAGGCCTCGACCAGCAGGCTGTCCAGCGTCTCGCCCTTGACCAGGCGGGCCTTGAACTCGTCGGTCTTGGCGCGCAGCGCGTCGTCGGACAGGGCGGCGTATTCCGGCTCCAGGGCGTTGATCTTCGCCACCTGGGCGGACATCGCCTTGACCTTGCGTTCGTTGGAAGAGCCGAAGAGCTTTTTGGCGAAGCCGAGCATGAAGAGAGGGTTCCGGAGCGGGTGTCTGTGAGGCCGGCGCTAGGGCTTGAAGGCCTTCACTACGGTAAATTCGAGGCGTCGAAGCGCGCGGAATTTCCACGTCTTGTACGCGCGCGGAGACTTAAGCACCGGTCCAGCGGGTGTCAACGCGAGCACTGATAGTCAAGAGCTTTGCGACGGCGGGGCGAGACCACCCGGCGCCTAAATCGTCGCCACAAAAACGGGTTCACAAGGTCATCTTCTTATTCACCGTCATTCCGGGCCTTGGGCCCGGAACCCCTTTGTCCGCCGCAGGTGCGCGTGTGTGGCGCGCCAGCGCGCCAAGGCGTCTCACCGTCGGCTGAACGAGGAGTTACGCCCTCGACGATTTCACTGAGCGCCCTGCCGGCTCGCCGGCTGATTCAGAACCCCCTCATCCTCCCACCGCTGCGCGGCGGGCCCCTCCTTCCCCCCATGGGAGAAGGTGAACACGGGCGCCTTGTCGCCGCTCCTGACGACGACCCCCAGCATCGCCGCGATCTCGGCGGCCGGCTTGGGGCGGCTGATGAAGTAGCCCTGGATCTCGCCGCAGCCCTGGCGGCGCAGCTCGTCCAGCTGTTCGGCCGACTCCACGCCCTCGGCGGTGGTGGTGATGCCCAGGCTGGCGCCCAGGTCGAGCACGGCCTTGATGATCGCCAGGGCGTCGGCGTCGTCGAGGATGTCGCGCACGAAGGTCTGGTCGATCTTGATCTTGTCGAACGGGAAGCTGCGCAGATAGCTCAGGCTGGAATAGCCGGTGCCGAAGTCGTCCATCGAGATCCGCACGCCCAGAGCCTTCAGGTCGTGCAGGATCGACATGTTGCCGGCGGTGTCCTGCAGCAGCACCGACTCGGTGATCTCCAGCTCCAGCCGCTGGGCGGCCAGGCTCGAGGCCGCCAGGGCCGAGACCACGGTGGTCACCAGGTGCCTGTCGCGGAACTGGGCCGGCGACAGGTTGACCGCCAGCCGCACGTGCGAAGGCCAGCCGGCCGCCTCGCGGCAGGCCTCGCGCAGCACCCACTCGCCCAGGGCGTTGATCAGGCCGATCTCCTCGGCCAGCGGGATGAAGTCGGCCGGCGAGACCATGCCGCGCGCGGGATGGCGCCAGCGCAGCAGGGCCTCGCAGCCCATCACCTTGTCGGCGCCCAAACTGTAGAGGGGCTGGTAGTGCAGCTCGAACTGACCCTCGGCCAGAGCCAGGCGCAGGTCCAGCTCCAGGGCCCGCCGGGCCTGCAGGGCCTCGTCCATGGCCTGCTCGAAGAAGTGGAACGCGCCCTTGCCGTCGGCCTTGGCGCGGTAGAGGGCCATGTCGGCCTTCTTCAGCAGTTCATCGCAGTCGGCCCCGTCGTTGGGTGACACCGCCACCCCGACGCTGCCGCCGATCATCACCTGCTGGCCCTGCAGCTCGAAGGTTTCGGCCAGGGCCTCGACGATACGTCCGGCCAGACGGGTGGCGCCGGAAAGGTCGGTCAGGCCGCACTGGACCACCGCGAACTCGTCGCCCCCCCAGTCGCGCGACCGTGTCGCCCTCGCGCACGCAGGTCCGCAGACGTTCGGCGGCGATCTTCAGCAGGGCGTCCCCGACCGGATGGCCCAGGGTGTCGTTGACGGTCTTGAAGCGGTCGAGGTCAATGCAATGCACCGCCACCAGGTCCTCGCGCCGCGCTGCCCGGCTGAGGGCCGCCGCCAGGTCCTTCTGGAACAGCAGGCGGTTGGGAAGGTCCGTCAGCGGGTCATAGTGGGCCAGGCGGGCGATCTGGGCCTCGGCCCGCTTGCGCTCGGCGATGTCCTCGGAGACGCCCAGCAGATATTCGGCCGCGCCGTCCGGTCCAAGGATGGCGATCTTCTTGGTGCGCAGCAGGGCCACCGAGCCGTCCTTGCGCGGCACGTGGTCCTCCTCGATCACCCGCACCTCGCCCGACGAGATCACCTCGGCGTCGCGCTCCCGGTAGATCGCCGCCTGGTCGGCCGGGTAGAAGTCGGCGTCGGTGCGGCCGATCATGTCGGCGCGGGCGTGGCCCAGGATCTTCTCGCCGGCGCGATTGAGCAGCACGTAGGCATGGTCGTCGGCCCGCTTGACGAACACCATCGACGGGATGGCCTCGACCACCGCGGTCATGAAGGTGCGGGCCCGCTCCTCGTCGGCCTTGGCCGCGGCCAGGGCCTCGACGCCGCGGCGGTTGGTCTCGTTGGCGGCCTGCAGCAGGCCCAGCACCGTGCCGACCCCGATATAGCGCCCGCCGTCGGTGACGATGAAGCCGCGCAGCAGGTCGCTGGCCCGGTACGACAGGCTGTCGCTGGTGAAGGCCGCCAGCTCGACGTCGGCCTCGACCACCAGGGGGTCATTGTCCATCAGCACCGAGATCGGCCGCAGGGCGTAGAGGGCCCGGCCGTACTCGGCGGCCATGCGCAGGAAAAAGGCGTTGCGCTCGACCAGGCCGATGGGGCGGTCGTCGCCGTCCAGCACCGGCACGATCAGGGTGTCCGGCTCCTCGCGGAACCGCTCATACAGCGTCTTGCCCAGGGTGTCGGCGCGGGCCGGAACCAGGGAGGACACGGTGTCTCGCAGGGTGAACATGGCAAGCCCCTTTACTCGGGGCTGGAGGGACCATTTCTCGCCTAACGACTGGCTAATCGGCCGGCCGAAGCGCTGCTATTTCACGAAAACTTCGTGGCGGCGTCACAGTGTTTGCCGGGGCGTTTACCGTGCGTGGAGACCCCCTCCGTCGGCTTCGCCGCCACCTCCCCCAGAGGGGGAGGATCTGATCGTGCAAGATGCTCCCCCTCTGGGGGAGCTGTCGCGAAGCGACTGAGGGGGTTCTCCGGAACCCACTCAATGCACCGACACGCCCAGCCGGTTCCACAGGTTGATCATCGCGATCACCGTGGTCAGGGCGCTGGCCTCGACGTCGGTGAAGTGCTCGCGCAACGCCGCGCGCAGCGGGCCGAGATCGGCGTGGGTGGGCAGCTGGGTCAGGGCCTCGGTCCAGGCCAGGGCGGCCTTCTCCTTGGCGGTGAAGTCCGACACGTGGCTCCAGACCACCAAGCGGTCCAGCCGCTCGTTGGTCTCGCCGTCGTCGCGGGCTTCCTTGGAATGCATCTTCACGCAGAAGGCGCAGCCATTGATCTGCGAGACGCGCAGCTTGATCAGGTGCAGCAGATGCTTGTCGACGCCCGACGCCACCACGGCGCTCTCGGCGGCGATGAAGGCCTTGTAGATCTCGGGAACGTTCAGGTCGTGGCGGAACGGGGCGGTTTCGGCGGTCATCGTCTTGGTCCTCTTGGCGGCCCCATCGCGGGGCTTCGAGGACAGGACGAGGCGGCGGGAGCCGGCGTGACACGAACTTCAAAATATTCCGCTCATCCCGACAAAAGTCGGGACCCAAGCTGAATATCAGAGAGGCCACGGCAGAACGCGCCGCCGTGACCAAGCAGCCAAGTCGGCTTGGGTCCCGGCTTCCGCCGGGATGAGCGGAGTTTTGGCGAGCTACTGCAGCCCCTCGCGCCCGATCGCGTAGAAGCGTTCGGCCCGCTGCGTCTTCAGCTCGGCGGGCGACAGCCGCATCAGCTTCCTCAGCTCGTCCTCGACCGCGTCGCCGACCGCCTGAATGGCTCCGGCCGGATCGGAATGGGCCCCGCCGGCCGGCTCGTCGACGATGCGGTCGACGATCTTCAGCTGGATCAGGTCCTGGGCGGTGATCTTCATGTTGGTGGCCGCGTCCTTGGCCCGGGCGCCGTCGCGCCACAGGATCGAGGCCGCGCCTTCCGGCGAGATCACCGAATAGATCGAGTGCTCGAGGATCAGCACCTTGTTGGCCCCGGCCAGGGCGATGGCCCCGCCGCTGCCGCCCTCGCCGACGATGGTGGCCACCATCGGCGTCTCCAGCACCAGGCCACGCTCGGTCGAGCGGGCGATGGCCTCGGCCTGGCCGCGCTCCTCGGCCCCCAGGCCCGGATAGGCGCCGGCGGTGTCGACAAAGGTGATGACCGGCAGGTTGAAGCGCTCGGCCATGTCCATCAGCCGCACGGCCTTTCGGTAGCCCTCGGGGCGGGCCATGCCGAAATTGTGCTTCAGGCGGGTGGTGGTGTCGTGGCCCTTCTCATGGCCCATGACCACCACCGGGACGCCGCGGAACCGGCCCAGGCCGCCGACGATCGCCTGGTCGTCGGCGAACTTGCGGTCGCCCCGCAGCTCGACGAACTCGTCGATCAGGCCGGCCACGTAGTCCTTCAGGTGCGGACGCTCGGGATGGCGGGCGACCATGGTCTTCTGCCAGGCGTCGAGGCCGGCGTAGGCTTCCTTGCGCAGCTGCTGGGCGCGGTCGCGCAGGGCCTGGATCTCGCTTTCGAACGCGCCGGGTCCGGCCGTCTCGGAAAGCCGGGACAGCTCTTCGATCTTGCTTTCCAGATCGGCGATGGGTCGCTCGAAGTCGAGATAGTGCGCGGCCATGAGTCTCTTAACGTCGCCGTTGCGGAAAGGTGGCGAACCTAGAGCGCGATAGCCGAAAACGAAACCGGTTTTGGCGCCCCCGGCCGCGAAATCGGCCCAGAAGGGCCCTACGCGTGGGCCGCCCCTGCGACTCGTCGTCGCAGCGACACCTTGGCCGTGTGGGAACCCCTTTTACGTCCCAGGGATTCGTCCCCAGGAGAGTCTCGTCTGAAAACCGATGGTTACTGGTTAATCGCCAGGTTGTCGCCTATATGCTTTCTGGTCGGCTTAGAACCAAAGCCGACGCCCGCGGCCCCGCCCATCGAATATGGACCCGGTCCCGCCTGATGCGAACGGATGTTCCCATGCAGGTGTTCACCTTCTTCTGTGTCGAGCCGGATGGTTCGGTGCCGCGTTTCGACGTCACGTCCTGCCCCGACGACCAGGCCGCGCGCCGCCGCGCCGAAGAGCTGGTCGGCGTCCATCGCGGCTGCGACACCGTCGAGGTGTGGCGCGGCGCCACCCAGCTGTTCGCCGTGACCTCGGCCCAGCCGGTCGCCGCCTGACCTTATGAAGGTGCAAGCGTCGCGTTTGACGCCCGCTATAGTCGCGACTCGCTTGCCGGAGTCCGCCTGATGATCGTCGCCCCCGCCCGCCCTTCCGCCATCGCCGACGACAGCGGCCACGGCGGGGTCCAGATCCTGGTCACCGCCGGCCCCAGCCGCTTCGCGGCCGACCTGGGGCCCGTGGACGGCGGGCTGGACATCGGTCCCAATCCCCACGACCTGGTCGCCGCCGGCCTGGCGGCCTGCACCACCCAGACCCTGCGGGTCTACGCCCGGCGCAAGGGGTGGCCGCTGGGCGCGGTGCATGTGGAAGTGACCTGGCGGCGCGAGCCGGCCGCCGCGCCGGCCGACCTGTTCGAGCGGACGATCACCCTCTCCGGCGACCTGGACGAGGCCCAGCGCGCCCGGCTGATGGAGATCGCCGAGGCCTGTCCGGTGCACAAGATGCTGGTGGCGGGGTCGCGGGTGGAGACGACGGTGGGGTAGGCGCGACGAACGCTTGCCCCCACCTGACCGCTTCGCGGTCTGTCCGCCCCCATAGGGGGCGGAGCTGCGCGGCGCTGATTTGAGCTCCGCCCCCTATGGGGGCGGACAGGCGACGCAGTCGCCAGGTGGGGGCAAGTGGCGAGCCGCCGGATACTCAGAACCCATACAGCCCCGCATACTCTGCGTCCTTCGCCGCGATCAGCCGGGCGCAGTCGACCATGACCTTGGCCTGTTTCCAGGTGGCGTCGTCCTGCATCTTGCCGTCCAGCATGGCCACGCCCGATCCGTCGGGCATGGCCTCCAGGATGCGCCGGGCGAAGGCCACCTCTTCGGGGGCCGGCGAGAACACGCGCTTGGCGATCTCGATCTGGCTGGGGTGCAGGCTCCAGGCCCCGGCGCAGCCCATCAGGAAGGCGTTGCGGAACTGCTGCTCGCAGGCCACCGGGTCGTCGATGGCCCCGAACGGACCGTAGAACGGCTTGATGCCGTGGGCGGCGCAGGCGTCGACCATCTTGGCGAAGGTATAGTGCCACAGGTCCTGCTGCACCGAGCCGCGCGGGCCGCCGTCCGCCTGCGGATCCTCGATCACCCGATAGCCGGGATGGCCGCCGCCCACCCGGGTGGTCTTCATGGCGCGACTGGCGGCCAGGTCGGCCGGGCCCAGGCTGATCCCCTGCATGCGCGGGCTGGCGCCGGCGATATGCTCGACGTTCATCACGCCCTCCGCGGTCTCAAGGATGGCGTGCAGCAGGATCGGGCGGGTGACGCCATGCTTGGCCTCCAGCGAGGCCAGCAGCTGGTCCATGTAGAAGATGTCCCACGGTCCCTCGACCTTGGGGACCATGATCACGTCGATCCTGTCGCCGGCCTTCTCGACCAGGGTCGCCACCTCGTCCAGGTGCCAGGGCGAGTTGATGCCGTTGATCCGCACCCACAGGCCCACGCCCAGGGCCCTGAAGTCGATCTCGCGCGACATCGCCACCGTCCCGGCCAGGGCCGCGCCCTTGGCGTCGGCCGGGATGGCGTCCTCCAGGTTGGCCAGGATCACGTCGACGGTCGGGGCGATCTCCGGGATCTTGGCCCGCACCTTGTCCAGGTGCGGCGGCACGAAGTGGATCATCCGCTCCACCCGGGCCGGCGGCTCGCGCCATGGCGTCGGCGCGCCGATCGCCAGGGGTCTGAAAAAGCCTCGGGGGGTCTTCATTGGCGGGCTCCCGGCGTCGTTTCTTATTTCGCAGTTGCGAGAAGATTGCGGCGACGCGGTAGCGGCGTCAAGTGATCAACGTTCAGGCTTCGGCGGCCCCTGGATCGGCTGGGGCGGCTCCTCGGGATCCTCGCGCGTCAGGTCCTCGGCCGCGTCGTTGCTGGATGCGGGGGCGGCGGCCTTGGCCCTGGCGCGGCGGCTGGCGCGGGGCTCCAGGCGCAGGGCGGCCCGGGCGTCGTCGCCCTCCTCGCCCAGCACGCCGCGCAGGCGCAGGTCGCGCTGCGGATAGGGGATCTCGATCCCGGCCGCGCGCAGGGCGTCGTCGATGGCCCAGGTATAGGCCGCGAAGATCGCCGCCGGCCGGCGCACCGAGTCGATGGTCGGCCAGACCACCAGCTCGAACTTCAGCGCCGAATCCCCGTAGCCGACCAGCCAGACCTGGGTCTTGCGCACGGCGTCGTCCGGCGAGGTGAACGGCACCGAGTGGGCGGCCTTCAGCACCGCGGCCCGCACCGCCTCCTTGTCGGCGCCGAAGGCGGTGACGAACGGCACGCGGATGCGACGGTTGGAGTGGTGCAGGGTCCAGTTGATCACCTGGTCGTTCACCAGCACCGAGTTGGGCACGATGATGTCGGTGCTGTCGTTGGTGCGGATGCGGGTGGCGCGCGGCCCGATCTCGTGGACCACGCCGCGGGCGCCGTTCGACAGCTCGACGAAGTCGCCCACCGCCACCAGCCGCTCGAAGACCAGCGAGATGCCGGAGGCGAAGTCCTTGATCACCCCCTGCAGGCCCAGGCCCACGCCGACGCCCAGGGCGCCGGCGAATACGGCCAGCGAGGTAAGGTCGATGCCCATGGTCGACAGGGCGGCCAGCAGGCCGATCGCCACCAGGCCGTAGGTCGCCAGCTTTTCGACGACGTACAGCGACGAGGCGTTGTCGACCGCCCGGGCCCGCAGGCGGCGCAGGCCGGCGGCGGCAAGGCGGGCCGCCAGCATGGCCGCGGCCACGATCACGATCGCCGCGCCCAGTCCCCCGAGGGTGATGGTGCTCTTGCCCATCTTGACCAGTTCGAGGGCGTCGAGGCGCTGCAGCGGATTGTCGACCATGACGGTCAGTGTGGGGGCGCCGGGGCGCAACCAGCAAGACCCCTGTTCCAGGAGGAAGGTCCGCAGCCGAGGCTGGGGACAGGCCCATGGGCCTGTCCCCAAAAACGGGAGCGCGCGATCAGCGCCCGACCATCGCCAGGCCGGCCTCGCTGTAGCGCGCGCCCTCGACCGCGGTCTCGGGGACGGCCGCGGCGATCCGGGCCAGGTCGTCGGCCGACAGGACCACGTCCACGGCCCCGAGGTTCTCCTCCAGGCGGCTGATCTTGGTGGTGCCGGGGATCGGGGCGATATGCTCGCCCTGGGCCAGGATCCAGGCCAGGGCCAGCTGGGCCGGGGTGACGCCCTTGTCGGCGGCGATCTGCGTCAGGGCCTCGACCAGCGACAGGTTCTTGGCCAGGGCCTCGCCCTGGAAGCGCGGCAGGCCCCGGCGGAAGTCGTCCTTGGCCAAGGGCGCGTCGGCCTTGATCGCCCCGGTCAGGAAGCCCCGGCCCAGCGGGCTGTACGGCACCAGGCCGATTCCGAGTTCACGGATCACCGGCAGGGTGGTCTGCTCCAGGTCGCGGAACCACAGCGAATACTCGCTCTGCAGGGCGGCGACCGGCTGCACCGCATGCGCCCTGCGGATGGTCTCGGGACCGGCTTCCGACAGACCGAAGTGCTTGACCTTGCCCTCGGCGATCAGGTCCCTGACCGTCCCGGCCACGTCCTCGATCGGCACCTTGGGATCGACGCGGTGCTGGTAGAACAGGTCGATCACCTCGACGCCCAGCCGCTTCAGCGAGGCTTCGGCCACGGCGCGGATGTGGTCGGGGCGGCTGTCGGTTCCACGCATCCGCGCATAGCCCTCGCCCGCGCTCTCCGGCGCGATGTCGAAGCCGAACTTGGTGGCGATCACCAGCTTGTCGCGGAACGGCTTGAGGCCTTCGCCGACCAGCACCTCGTTGGTGTAGGGGCCGTAGACCTCGGCGGTGTCGAAGAAGGTCACGCCCAGCTCAACCGCCCGGGCCAGCACCTTGAAGGCGTCGGCCTTGTCCAGCGCCGTGCCATAGACCTGGCCCATGCCCATGCAGCCCAGGCCGATGGCCGAGACTTCCAGCCCGTCGCCGAGTTTGCGCGTCTTCATGGTGAACTCCTGATGTTCGGATGCCGCCGGAAGGCCTGGCCTCCGACGATGGGAAGATGGGCGCCGGACCACGCGACGATAAGCGCTTGAAGTCTCAACGGACTGCTGAGAAATACTCAGCAATGGAAGCCCGCCCCCTGCCCGACCTCGCCGTCTTCGCCCTGGTGGCCCAGCATCGCAGCTTCCGCGCCGCCGCCCAGGTGCTGGGCGTTTCGGCCTCGGCCCTGAGCCACACGATGCGCAACCTGGAGGCCCGGCTGGACGTGCGGCTGCTGCACCGCACGACCCGCAGCGTCGCGCCCACCGAGGCCGGCGAGCGGCTGCTGACCCGGCTGGCCCCCGCCCTGGCCGACATCGACGCGGCCCTGTCGGAAGTGGCGGCCTTCCGCGACCGGCCCTCGGGGCGGGTGCGGATCAACATCGCCCGCTCGGCGGCCCGCTGGCTGGTCGGTCCGCGGATCGGCGGCTTCCTGAACGCCTATCCGGACGTGCGGGTCGAGCTCGTCTGCGATGACGGCCTCTCCGACATCGTGGCCGGCGGCTTCGACTGCGGGGTGCGACTGGGCGAGAGCCTGCAGGCCGACATGATCGCCGCCCCGCTCGGCCGCGAGCTGAGCCAGGCCCTGGTCTGCGCGCCGTCCTATGTCGCGGCCCACGGCGCGCCGACAAGGCCCGAGGACGTGCTGAACCACCGCTGCCTGCTGTTCCGGCGGGGCAACGGCCAGCCCTGGCCGTGGGAGTTCGAGCGTCAGGGCCGCGAGGTGGTGGTCAATCCGCCCGGCGTGCTGGTCAGCGACGAGAACGAAGTCATCCGTCGCGCCTGTCTGGACGGCGCGGGCCTGGCCTTCCTGCTGCGCGACCTAGTGGCGCCCGACATCGAGGCCGGTCGCCTGGTCTCGCTGCTGGACGACTGGTGCGAGCCGTTCCCCGGCTTCTTCCTCTATTATCCCAGCCGCCGCCAGCTCTCGCCGGCCCTGCGGGCGTTCATCGACTGGATGCGGGCCTAATCGAACGGCGCGGCCTGGAAGGCCGGCGTGGCTTCCGCCCGCGCGGTCAGGGCCGCCAGGCTGGGATAGGCGCCCGCCTCCACCGACTCCGGCAAGGTGCGGACCGCGAAGGTCCAGGCCACCGCGCTGGTCAGCCACGCCTGCGAGCCCTCCAGCCAGGCCGGCGGCGAGGCCAGTTCCGCCTCCAACAGGCTCCAGGCCGCGCCGAGCTGGGTCCGCACCCGGTCGATCCAGGGGGCGTGATGCTTCTCCTGGGGGCGCAGGTTGAACTCGTAGACCAGCGACACGGTCTTCTCGCACGCGGCCAGGGCCAGGCCGACGATCCGCTGGGCGCGGGCGTGGTCGGCCAAGGGTCCGGGGCCCAGGCGCCGCCCGGCCAGCCGCTCCAGGTGCTCGATGATCACGCTGGAGTCCATCAGCACCACGCCGTCGTCAGTCACCAGGGTCGGCGCCTTGACCACCGGATTGATCGCCGCGAAGGCGTCGTAGTGGCGAAACACCGACACCGGCTCGTGCGCGAACGGCAGGTCCAGCAGCCGCAGGGTCACCGCCACGCGCCGCACATAGGGTGAATCCAGCATTCCGATCAGTCGCATCGCGCACTCCCTTGTCGACGAGGCGGAATAGCCGACCCGCGAGCGCGAGGGCATGGCCATTCATCGGTCAAAGTGCGATAATTCCGATGAATTCAAGGCGAGAACCGTACATGCCCCTCCCCGACGGTCTCGACGCCAAGGACGTCGCCATCCTCGAAGCGCTGCAGGTCGATGGCCGGATCTCGCTGTCGGAGCTGGGCCGTCAGGTCGGCCTGTCGCAGCCGGCGATGTCGGAGCGGGTCAAGCGTCTGGAAGAACGCGGAATCATCACCGGTTACGGCGCCCGGATCGACCCGCGGGCCCTGGGCCTGTCGCTCGGCGCCGTCATCCGCCTGAAGACCACCCACGAACACATGCGCGCCTGCCTGGAGACATTCGAAAGACTGCCCTACCTGGTCGAGATCCATCGGGTGACGGGCGACGACTGCTTCGTGCTCAAGGCGCTGGTTCCCTCGGCCGGCGACCTGGCGACGATCGTCGACGCCATCGGCCGCTTCGGCCCGGTGACCACCTCGGTGGTGTTGCAGAGCCAGCCGCCGAGGCCGATCGGCAAGGCGCTGCTGGCGGCGCGGCGTTAGGGCGGATTGCGCCAGCTCTGGGGCCTGAAAACCTCGTCCTTCGACAAGCTCAGGATGAGGTTTTCTACTGATTAGGCCTATCCATGGTCCTCATCCTGAGCCTGTCGAAGGACGAGGACCACTAGGCCGCCATTCGCGCCGCGAACCACGGGGTGATCCGCCGCAGGGCTTCTTCCACCTCCGCCGTCGAGACCGCGAAGCTGAAGCGGATGAACCGGCGGCCGTCGACCGGGTCGAAGTCGACGCCGGGGGCGGTGGCCACGCCGGTGTCGCGCAGCAGGGCCTCGCAGAAGGCCAGGCTGTCGTCGGTCAGGTGGCCGATGTCGGCATAGATGTAGAAGGCTCCGTCCGGCGGGGCGATCGAGGCCAGGCCCAGGGCCGGCAGGGCGTCCAGCAGCAGGGCGCGGTTGGCGCGGTAGACGGCGACATGGCCTTCCAGCTCGTCCAGGCAGTCCATGGCGACCAGGCCGGCGTGCTGGCTCAGCGACGGCGGGGTCAGGAACAGGTTGCCCATGAAGGCCCGCGCCCGCGGAACCTGGTCGGCCGGAACGACCACCCAGCCCAGCCGCCAGGCGGCCATGCTGAAGTATTTGGAGAAGCTGTTGACGACCAGGGCGTCGGGCGCGAAGGCCAGCATCGAGCGGGCCGGCTGGCCATAGCTGAGGCCGTGATAGATCTCGTCGGAGACGATGCGGATCCCGCGGTCGCGGCAGACGCCGGCTATGGCCTCCAGCTCGGCGGCGGGAATGATCGTGCCGGTCGGATTGGCCGGGCTGGCGATGATCGCTCCAGCCGGCGCGGGGTCCAGGGCGGCCAGGTGGGCGGCGGTCAGCTGGAAGCGGCTTTCGGCCCCGCAGCCGATCTCGATCGGGACCAGGTTCAGGGCTTTCAGCGTGTTGCGATAGGCCACGTAGCCCGGCCTCGCCAGAGCCACCCGGTCGCCCGGCTGGAAGTTCGAGGCCAGGGCCAGCACCAGGGCCGGCGAGGCGCCGCAGGTCAGGATGATCCGCTCGGGATCGACCTCGACCCCGTCCAGCTCGGCGTAGCGCCGGGCGATCGCCGCCTTCAGCAGGGGGCTCTCCCAATAGCCCATGCCGTCGGTGTCCAGCACGTGATGCGCCGTGGCGATCGCCGCCTTGGGCGCGCCGGTCGAGGGCTGGCCGAACTCCATGTGGATGATCGACTTCCCCTCGGCCTTCATCTGGTGGGCCAGGCGGCTGATGGCGATGGCGTGGAAGGGTTCGATCTCGGAGGCGGACATGACAGCGTAACTAGTCCGCGGCGGCGGGAGCGGCAACGGCGGCGTTGGGGACCCGCCGGTGGGTCCATCAAAATCGTGCACCGATGTCGGACCTGGCGCATCCTGATCGTCCTTCGCTCGACACCCGCGCCAACGGAGGACGCCCCATGTCCAAGATCACCCCCTTCCTGTGGTTCGACACCCAGGCCGAGGAAGCCGCCAACTACTACGTTTCGCTGTTTCCCAATTCGAGGATCACCAGCGTCGCCTACTATCCCAGTGACGCCCAGCCGCCCGCCGGGCCGCCCGGGCGGGTGATGACCGTCGGGTTCGAGCTGGACGGCCAGCCCTACACCGCCCTGAACGGCGGCCCCCTGTTCCCCTTCACCGAGGCGGTGTCGTTCGTCGTCCATTGCGCCGACCAGGCCGAGGTCGACCGCTACTGGGACGCCCTGATCGCCGACGGCGGCCGGGAAAGCCAGTGCGGCTGGCTGAAAGACAAGTACGGCCTGTCCTGGCAGATCACGCCCCAGGAGCTGCTCGACCTCTATTCCAGCCCCGACAAGGCCGCCGTCAGCCGGATGTTCGCGGCCATGATGCAGATGGTGAAGCTGGACATGCCCAAGCTGAAGGCGGCGTTCGAGGGGACCGCCTGAAGTCGCCATCGAGGTCGATCGGGGACAGGCGCATGCGCCTGTCCCCGGCCGCGCATAGCTTTGCCTGAGCCTCTACGCCTTCTTGACGAACTCGGTCCGCAGCACCAGGCCACGCACCTTGTCGACATTGGCCTCGATCTCGTCGGGGTCGCCGGTCAGGCGGATCTTCCGGACCAGGGTCCCGCGCTTCAGCGTCACGCCGCCCGAGCCCTTGACCTTCAGGTCCTTGATCAGGGTGACGTTGTCGCCGTCGGCCAGGATCGCGCCGTTGCTGTCGCGGGTTTCGTCGGACATGCCATTCTCCTTGAAAAGAGGGCTCCGGAAAGGTGGCGCTTCCTATCGGGCGGACCGCCCGTTGTCACCCGTCCTCACCCCTTTCTCGCCAGCGGGTGCTTGGACTTGACCACCTGCGCCAGGTGATCCCCCGCCACGTGGGTGTAGATCTGGGTGGTGGCGATGTCGGCGTGGCCCAGCAGGGTCTGGATGACCCGCAGGTCGGCGCCGCCCTCCAGCAGGTGGGTGGCGAAGGCGTGGCGCAGGACGTGGGGGCTGACGGCCTCGCGGTCCAGGCCGGCGGCGATGGCGGCGTCCTCCAGCAGCTGCGACACCCGCCGGCCGGTCAGCCGCCCGCTCTTGGCCCGCGACGGGAACAGCCACGGGCTGTCCCTGACGCCCTTTGGCAGGAATTGCGGCCTTGCCTCCAGATAGGCCTTGACCGCCGCGCGGGCCGCGTCGTTCAGCGGCGCCAGCCGCTCCTTGCCGCCCTTGCCCTTGACCATCAGGAAGGCTGGGTCGCGCGCCACGGCGGCCAGGGGCAGGTTCAGCAGTTCGGAGATCCGCAGGCCCGAGGCGTAGAGCAGCTCGATCATGCAGGCCAGCCGCAGGCCCTGGGCCCCGTCCCTGGCGGCGGCGGCCGCGATCAGCCGCACGACGGCGTCACGCGACAGCACCTTGGGCAGGGGTCGGCCGGCCTTGGGGGCCGCGACCCGGCGCGAGGGATCATCGTCCCGCCAGCCCTCGCCCAGCACGAAGCGGTAGAACTGGCGCAGGGCCGAGCGGCGGCGGGCGGCGGTGGCCGGCGACAGGCCGCGCGCGCCCAGGTCGGCGAAATAGGCCTCGACGGCCTCGGCCGAGGCGCCGTCCAGGTCGCCGCGCGAGGCCAGGAACAGCCGGGCGTCGGCCAGGTCCTTCTCGTAGGCGGTCAGGGTGTTGCGGGCGGCGGCCCGCTCGACGGCCATCATCTCGAGGAAGGCGTCGATCCAGCTGACGGCCTTCATGCGCTTTCAGCCCCCTCCAGGGCCGTCATCCCGGGCCTTGTGCCCGGGACCCCTGTTTCAGCCTGCGCGTGAAGTGCAAGCGGTTCGCCAGCGAACCGCCCCTTCCGCACCTGCGGCGGACAGAGGGGTCCCGGGCACAAGGCCCGGGATGACGATGAAAAGAAAAAGGGTGAAATGACCGCTCCAGGCGTCATCGTCATTTGACCTGCAGCGCCAGCAGCCCCTCCACGGCGAAGGCGCGGGCGTCGGCTTCCAGGCCAGCCTTCAGCAGGGCGCGGACCAGCCTGGCGCGGTCGACGGGGCCGGGGCCCGCCGGACCGGCGTCGGCGGCGATCGACAGGGCCAGCAGGGCCGCCTCCCCCTGGCGGCCGGCGGCGGCCGCGTCGTCCAGCACGATCAGCCGTCCGGCGGGGGCGGCCGACTTGCCGGGATCGAAGGTCGCCAACGACGCGCGGGCGTCGGGACCCAGGGCGCCGCCGAGCGACGCCAGGATCAGGGCGGCCGGCTGGGCGGGGGACTTGGCGCCGCCTTGGGCGCCGCGCTCGATCAGGCCGTCGAGGACCTGGCTGTCCGCCTTGCCCCCGGCGGCGGCCAGGGTCGCGTCCAGCAAGGCGAGGTCGGCGGCGGTGGCGCCGGCGGGCAGGGTGTCGCTGGTCAGCTTGCCCCGGATCGCCTGGGCCGTGGCCGGGTCGCCGGCGGCCAGGGCGGCGCGGGCCAGCAGCATCGGGTCCTCCAGCGGCGCGTCGGCCCGCGCCAGGGCGGCGACGGCCGGCTGGGCGGCCCTGGCGGCTTCGGTGAAGGCGGCCAGGCCCTTGGCGCCGCGCAGGCCCGCGACCGCCGAGGCCTGGGCGGCGGTCAGGTCGGTCGGCGAGGCCGCGTCGGCGGGCTTGATCGCCGCCTTCAGGGCCGGCGAGGCGGTGGCGACGGCGGCGGCCGACGACACGTCCAGCCCCAGCTTGCGCGACAGGGCGTAGTTGATCCCGTTCTTCAGGTTGGCCGCCCCGGCCGGCGTGCCGGACAGCAGGGCGTTCATCAGCCGGGCGTAGTCGGCGTCCTTGGTCTGCTGGGCGGCCAGGGTGAAGGTCAGCTGGGCGGCGTCGTGCTGGCCGCCGACCGCCTGGCAGAAGGCCCGCAACCGCAGCCAGTACGGCGCGCCGCGCTCGACGCTCAGCGCCTCGCCGATCCTGCAGGCCTTGTCGTCGGCCCCGGTGATCAGGGCCGCCTCGGCCGCGGCCAGCGACAGCGGGGCGCTGGCCGCCACGCCAGGGACGCGGTCGAGCACGGCGTCGGCCCCCTTGGCCTCGCCCAGGGCGATCAGGGCCATGGCCCGGCTGGCGCCCAGCTCGGGATTGTCGCCGATCCCGGCCGGGGCGTTGGCGCCGGTGGACAGCACCCGCCGCGCCAGGGCGGCGGCGGCGGGCGACAGCGGCTTGGCGGCCAGCTTGGGCAGGGCTTCCCTGGCGACGCCCGGCGAGGCGTCCTTCCACAGGTCGCCCGACAGCCCCGTCTGGCCGGCCGGCGGCGAGAACAGGTCCGGCGCGGCCAGGGACTGGACCTGCACCTGGGCCCAGGCGGGCGCCACGGAGAGCAGCGCCGCCAGGACCAGCGCCGAACAGGAGGTGAGTCGCTTGGAAGAAGCCATGGTTCAACTATGCCGCAGGACCGAGGTTGGCGAAACGTTTCGCCCTTTCGGACACCCTGGACGCGGCTTTGGTCCAAACCTTGGCGGGAGGCCCCGCCCTCGTGTAAACCGCGCCCAGGCATGACCGACGACACCGCCCTTTCCAGCCCCGACCCGAGGGCCGCCCTGCGCCGCAAGACCATCGTCCTGGTCGGGCTGATGGGGGTGGGCAAGTCCAGCGTCGGCCGCCGCCTGGCCGCGGCCCTGGACCTGCCGTTCCGCGACGCCGACAACGAGGTCGAGGCCGCCGCCGGCCGCTCGATCCCCGAGATCTTCGCCGAGATGGGCGAGCCGGCCTTCCGCGACGGCGAGCGGCGGGTGATCGCCCGGCTGCTGGACGAGCCGCCCCACGTGCTGGCCACCGGCGGCGGGGCCTTCGTCAACGCCGAGACCCGCGCCCTGATCAAGTCCAAGGCCATCGCCGTCTGGCTGAAGGCCGACCTGGAGCTGCTGGCTCGCCGAGTCAGCCGCAAGGACGGCCGGCCGCTGCTGAAGGGCCGCGACCCGATGGACGTGCTGCGCGAGCACGCCCGCCTGCGCTATCCCGCCTATGGCGAGGCCCACCTGACCGTCGAGACCGGCGACACCCCGCACGCTGTGGCGGTCGACGCCGTGATCCAGGCCCTCAAAGGCCACCTGCAGAAGTCCGAAAGCGAGCTCAAGTGATCACCACCATTCCCGTGGGCCTGGGCGCGCGCGCCTATGACGTGGTCGTCGGCACGGGCCTGATCGACCGGGCGGGCGAGCACATCGCGCCCCTGCTCAAGCGCAAGCGGGTGGCGGTGGTCACCGACACCCATGTCGGCGAGCACCACGGCGAACGGCTGGCCAACGCTCTGGAGCACGCGGGGGTCGCGACCGACGTGATCCTGGTCCCGCCCGGCGAGGAGACCAAGAGCTTCGAGGGCCTGGCCGAGCTGTCGGACCGGCTGCTGGCCCTGAACCTCGAGCGCGGCGACATGGTCGTGGCGTTCGGCGGCGGGGTGGTCGGCGACCTGACCGGCTTCGCGGCGGCGATCTACAAGCGCGGCATCGACTTCATCCAGATCCCGACCACCCTGCTGGCCCAGGTGGATTCGTCCGTGGGCGGAAAGACCGCCATCGACACCCCGCGCGGCAAGAACCTGATCGGCGCCTTCCACCAGCCGCGCCTGGTGCTGGCCGACCTCGACATCCTGGCCACCCTGCCCGCCCGCGAGCTGGCCTGCGGCTATGCGGAGATCATCAAGTACGGCCTGCTGGGCGACTTCGCCTTCTTCGAGTGGCTGGAGACCCATGTGAAGGCGGTGCTGGAGCGCGACACCGCCGCCCTGGTCCGCGCCGTCGGCCGCTCGGTGGAGATGAAGGCCGAGATCGTCGCCGAGGACGAGAAGGAAGCCGGCCGCCGGGCCCTGCTGAACCTGGGCCACACCTTCGGCCACGCCGTCGAGGGCGAGATGGGCTTCGGCGACGCGCTCAAGCACGGCGAGGCCGTGGGGCTGGGCATGGCCCAGGCCTTCCGCTTCTCGGTCCGCCAGGGCCTGTGCTCGGCCCAGGACGCCGTCCGCGCCGAGGCGGCGATCAAGGCCGCTGGCCTGCCGACCCGTCTGTCGGACGTCCGCCCCGAGCCGTTCAGCGCCGACGCCCTGATCGCCCACAGCGCCCAGGACAAGAAGGCCGAGGGCGGCGCCCTGACCTTCATCCTGGTCCGCGGCATCGGCGACGCCTTCGTGGCCAAGGACGTCGACCGGGCGGCGCTGCGGGCGTTCCTGATCGAGGAAGGGGCGGTTTAGGGCGGCCGCAGTATTCAAGAAGTCGCGCCCCAAACGTTCGTCATCCCGGGCCTCGTGCTATGGCCCCTAGTCCGCCGCCAGCCGCCGGTCCAGGCCGGCCAGGAAATCCTCCAGCCTGCAAGGCCCCTGGCCGGGCGTCTGGCACGTCAGCGTCAGTGCGCGCCGAGCCGGCGGATTGGCCAGCGACAAGGGCGTGAGGCTCCGGAGCTGGTCGGGGGTCTGGGCCTCGTAATAGGCGGCGACGAACCGGCGGCCCTGGGCGTCGATGAGGACCTGCAGCTCCAGGGCGCCGCCGATCGGCGGGTCGTCCTGGCCGTAGCCGTCCATCTTGAAGTGGGCGCCGATCAGGCTGGCCAGGGCGGCGATGTTGTTGTCGTGGCCGACGAAGATGTTGACGGCCGGCGCGTCCTTGGCCGCCAGGATGCCGGAGATCCGCCGCGCCATCGGCCCGCCGATCCGCCGGGCCATGTAGCGCGGCCGGGCGTGGATGTCGAACAGCAGGGCGTGCAGGCGCGAGACGTCTTCCAGCGTCCGCGGCGTCGCGCGGCCCCAGCCCACCTGGCCGAGCGGAAGGCCTTCGGCATATTGCAGCATGAACACCTGGGCCGTGCCCGACAGGACGGAGATCGGCCCGTCCAGCACAAGGCCGCCGCCGTCGGCGCTGGGCTCCAGGCCCGTCCGGGCCGAGGCGATGTCGCACGGCGGTTGGGCGCGGTCGCAGCCCAGCACGCGCTCCATCTCGCGGATCTCGCCGGCGTAGGGGGCGACCAGGGCGGCCGGACCGCCGGTCTCGGCGGTGATCGCGGCGACGGCGTCGGCGGCCTTGAATTCGACCGCCTTGGCCTCGAGGGGGTGGAACAGCGGATCCTCGGTGTCGCGCGGCTGGTGGCCCACGGCCAGGCCGCAGCCCGGCGCGAAACCCTCGGCGAACGCCTCGCCGCTGGCGATGGTGCGCTGGGCGGTGTTGGTCCAGATGGCGACGGCGCCGGACGTGGGACAGCCCTTCGGCGCGGTCAGGCCCAGGCTGGACAGGCGCTGGCGATCATAGGCGCCCATCAGCCGCGCGGCCTCGCGACCGTGCGACGTCAGCAGGCTGGGCGGCGTGCTCCAGACCGGCCAGGGCGGATGGGCGTAGGCGTCGACCGCCGCCTCGCCCGGCAGCGGGGCGCGGACGCCGTGGCGATACAGCATCACCGTCCGCTCGACCTTGAGCGGACCGGACGGGCCAGGGTCCTGGGCCGCCGCGACGCCGCCGAGGGCCAGCACCGCCGCGCAGGCGAAGATCGAAAGGAAGGGCTTCATCAGGCGCGCCTGTCGGTGAGGGTCGGCGCGACGTCCGCGCCCTGGGGCGGGTCCCGGCCACGGGCGGCCGGGACCCGTCGGGGTCAGTAGGCGTATTTCAGGGTCAGCAGGCTGGTGCGGCCCGAGTCCACCACGTCGGAAAGCGCCAGGCTGTGCTGGCCGATATGCGACCAGTAGCTTTCGTCCTTCAGCAGGTTGGCCACCGACAGGTCCAGCTTGACGCCGTTGTCGAAGGCGTAGCCGACGTGCAGGTCGACGTTGCGCTGCGGCCGGACCCACAGATTGTCCCACTCGCCCGGCTGGTCCAGCACGTCGTAGTCGGCCACATAGGCGCCGGTATAGTGGTAGATCACGTCGAAGCTGAAGCCGCCCCTCTGGTAGAACAGCTGGGCGTCGGCCAGCCAGTCCGGCGCGTTCTGGATGCGGTTGTCGACGCCGTCGCCCAGGTCGACGCTGGTCCACTGGCGGGTGACGTTCAGCCCCGCGCCCAGGCCGCCGAGCAGGCCCGGCAGGTCCGAGAACTTCTGCCGCAGCTGCAGCTCCACGCCGTAGACGTCGCCGTCGCCGCCGTTGGTGGGCTGGCTGGTGGTGACCTTGCCCTCGGTCAGGGTGTCGGAATTCACCGGGCTGGAGCCGTTGTCGTACAGATAGTCCGACAGGTGCTTGTAGAAGCCGCCGACCATGGCGTAGCCGCCCTTGGCGTTGCTCCACTCGCCCGACAGATCCAGGTTGATCGCCTTGATCGGCTTGAGGTCGGGATTGCCCTTGGTGATCGAGACGTTGCCGTCGTCGCTGACCTGGCGGCGCTCGCCCCCGGCCAGCTGGATGAAGGCTGGGCGGGTGTAGGAGGTCCAGACCGAGCCGCGATAGACCGCCGCCCCGCTGGGCCGCCAGGTCAGGAACAGGCTGGGCAGGACCTCGTCATAGGTGGTGTCGCTCTTGGCCCAGTTCCCGGTCTGCTGACCGGCGCTGGTGGTCGGGATCACCCAGTAGGTGTTGTCGATCTTGGTGTGCTCGTAGCGCAGGCCCGGCATGACCTCGACATCGCCGAACTGGTAGTCCGCCGTGGCGTAGAGCGAGGCCACCGCCTCGTCGCCCTTCTGGGTGTTGCAATTGTAGTTGTTGACGGCGTTCGAGCCGCAGGTGTCGAAGCTGGCGTCGGTCTTGTACTTGTAGAAGTACTCGAACAGCTTGTCCTGGCTGACCTTCGGGACCCGCCACTCATACTCGCCCGGATAGATGTGGTCGTAATAGCCGGTGGTCAGGCCCAGGCTGTCCCAGGTCAGGCCGCCCTGGCCGATCAGGTTGGCGAAGTGGTCGTTGGTCCAGTCGCGGTTGGTGACCCGGCGGTGGCTGTCGACATATTTGCCGCCCAGCTTGACCCACTGCAGGGCGCCGCCCTCGAAGACCCGCTTGGCGTCGAACTTGAAGCCATACTTCTGCTGGCCGCTGTACTGCTCGGTCAGCTGGCCGGCCCGGCGGGCCAGCAGGGCGGAGCCGGCGTTGTTCAGGTCGTTGTAGATGTCGGGGGTGAGCAGCGGTCGGGGCAGGTCGTCGGTATAGCCCATCGACAGGCCGCCCAGCGGCCGGTTCGAGCCGCTGTTGAAGCGGTCGCTCTGGTTGATGCGGGCCGAGGCCTCGATGTGGTTGGGGCGGTCGTTGTCGCCCTCGCTGTAGAACAGCTGCGGCGACAGGGTCCAGGCCCCCAGGGTCTTGTCGCCGCCCAGCTGCAGCGTGCCCAGGTCGGCCTTCTCGGGGTTGGTCTCGTACCAGACGCGGGTGGAGATCGCGTCGACGCTGAGGGCGTAGCGCCCGGAGCCGGCGACGGCCTCCTTGTAGCTCTTGGCGGCGCTGACATACTGGCTCAGCGTCGAGTTCTGCTGGGTCTTGGCGTTGGCGTAGGAGCCGCGCAGATAGACGTCCAGCGTATCGTCCGGGCGCCAGTCCAGCGTGAAATTGCCGCCCCAGCGCGCGGTGTAGCCGTTGGAGACGCCGAAGTTGGCGCCGGTCTGGGTGATGTTCTGCTCCGGATCCAGGCCGGGATAGCTGGCGCCGTCCTTGTCCTTGACCAGGAAGCCCCAGCCGCCGTCATTGCGGGCGGCCATGACCCCGGCCATCTCGCTGTTGGCGTAGTTGCGCTTGTCGTAGAAGGCGCTGGCATAGACGCCGAACGTCCGGTTCGCCCCAAACTGGTGGGCCCACTCGCCCGAAAGCCCGCCGCCCAGGCCCTTGTCACCATAGTCGCGAGCCCGGCTCTCGACGCGGCCGGAGGCGGTGATCGAACCATGGTAGTCGTCGTGGTAGTCGAAGGCCGAAGGCGTGCGGAAATCGACCGTGCCGCCGATGGCGTCGCCGTCCATGTCGGCGGTCGAGGTCTTGTTGAGCACGATGGTGTGCAGGCCCGAGGGCGGCAGCAGGCTCAGCTGGACCTGGCGGCTGTAGGGCATGCCCTGGGCCACGGTCACGCCGTTGATCATGTTGACGTTGAACTCGGCGTTCAGGCCGCGGATCGACACGAACATGCCCTCGCCGCGCGAGGCGCCGTCGATGCCGCCGAAGAAGGACGAGCCGGTGTTCATCACATTGACGCTGGGCATCATGCCCAGGGCCTCGGCGACGTTGTGGACCGCGGTGTGCTCCAGGTCCTCGGCCGACAGGATCGCCACCGGGGTCAGGGCGTTCATCTGGGCCTTGGCGGCGTCGTTGCGCTTGGCGACGATGACCAGCGAGTCGACCGTCGTGGGGTCGCCGGCGTCCGCCGCGGGTTCCGCCGCCCGGGCCTGGCCGGCCATCAGGGCCGCCGTGGCCAGGGCGCTGGCCATCAGCGCGCGTCTACGAAGTCCAGCCCGGCGCGCGTGCGTCGACGCCGCGCCTGTATCGATGATCCGGTGCATGAGCCCCTCCTGCGAATGAAGTCGGGGGAGCCCATGGCATGGCTATGTGACAGTTTTCTCGCAAACCCACAAAATTACCACCAAACCTCCAAATAAATCCGTCGCATGAGGAGCATATCCACAAAAAATCCGCAACTTACACGAACCTTGTTGAAGACCGTCACCCCGGGCGAGCACGCGGCGCGAAGATCCGGGACCAGGGCGCAAACCCCGGGCGATAGCCCTCCCCCTCGCCGCGCGCGCGGCGTACAACCGTTCCATGATCCTGACCGCCATTCTCGGCCTCGCGCCGATCATCATCGGCCTGCTGGCCCTCTCGGCGTTGTTCTCGGCCGCCGAGACTTCGCTGACCGCCGCCTCGCGGGCCCGCATGCACCAGCTGGAACGCGAGGGAGACCGGCCGGCCCAGCGGGTCAACACGCTGCTGTCCGACCAGGAGACGATGATCGGGGCGGTGCTGCTGGGCAACAACCTGATCAACATCCTGGCCTCGGCCCTGACCACCCAGGTGCTGACCGCCGCCATCCCGGGCCCCTGGGGCGTGGCGGCGGCGACCGGGGCGATGACCGTGCTGGTCCTGGTGTTCGCCGAGGTGCTGCCCAAGACCCTGGCGATCCTGAAGTCGGACGACGTGGCCCGCTTCCTGTCGGGGCCCACCCTGCTGGTGGTGCGCCTGTTCGGCCCGATCATCTACGCCATCCAGTGGGTGGTGCGCCGTACACTGCGCCTGTTCGGCGTCAAGCTGACCATGGAGGTCGACGTGCTGGCCGCCCATGAGGAGATCCGCGGCGCGGTCGAGTACCACCACTCCGAAGGCGGGGTCGAAAGCGGCGACCGGCGGATGCTGGGCGGGGTGCTGGACCTGTCGGACATGGACGTCTCTGAGATCATGGTCCACCGCAAGTCGATCACCCTGATCGACGCCGACCTGCCGATCCGCGAGCTGGTGGCCGAGGCGCTGGAGGCCCAGCACACCCGCATCCCGCTCTATCGCGAGAACCCCGACAACATCGTGGGCGTGCTGCACGCCCGCGACCTGCTGCGCGCCCTGGCCGCCGCCAACGGCGCGATCGACGACATCGACGTGGCCGCCATCCAGCGCGAGCCGTGGTTCATCCCCGACACCACCAACCTGAAGGACCAGTTGAACGCCTTCCTCAAGCGGCGCAGCCACTTCGCCCTGGTGGTCGACGAGTACGGCGCCCTGCAGGGGCTGGTGACCCTGGAGGACATCCTCGAGGAGATCGTCGGCGAGATCGAGGACGAGCACGACACCAAGGTCGAGGGCCTGCGTCCGCAGCCCGACGGCTCGGTGCATGTCGACGGCCACGTCACGGTCCGCGACCTCAACCGGGCGATGGACTGGCGGCTTCCCGAGGGCGAGGCGGTGACCATCGCCGGCCTGGTGATCCACGAGGCCCAGACCATCCCCGAGCCGGGCCAGATCTTCATTTTCCACCACCACCGCTTCCAGGTGCTGCGCCGCCAGCGCAACCAGGTCACCGGCCTGCGGATCAGCGGACGGCTGGACGAGAGCGCCCGCTGATCGCCTTGCGTCGCATACCCGACGCAGCGGCTTGATTTCCGGCGATTTGTTCGAAGATTCGACGCGCGGGCGGGTTGAGGGCGCCTGCTTCCCAGCGCAGTATGGCCGCCTGTGGAACCATCACCGTGGCGACGCGTTGGTGGTCGCGCTCGAAGCATAACGAGCGCCGGGCGAGTGGGGGTGAGGAGCTTGGCCAAGGCGACCAGTCTCGCCGAGAAGGGTGGGGTCGAAGACCTGGCCGCGCGCCTCGCCGCCGCCGAGGAAGCCCTGGCCGAGGAGGTGCGTCGCTCGCGCGCCCTCAACCGCATCGCCGAGGCCATCGGGGCCGGCCACGACGCCGAAACCCTGGTCCAGACGGTGGTCGACGGCGGGGTCGAGCTGACCGGCGCCCAGTTCGGCGCGTTCTTCTACAAGGTTGTCGACCAGGCCGGCGAAAGCCTGATGCTCTACAGCCTGTCGGGCGCGCCGCGCTCGGCCTTCGAAGCCTTTCCGACGCCGCGCGGCACCGCCGTCTTCGCCCCCACCTTCAGGGGCGAGGGCGTGGTGCGGTCGGACGACATCACCCGCGATCCGCGCTACGGCCGCACTTCGCCCCACTACGGCATGCCCGAGGGTCACCTGCCCGTCCGCAGCTATCTGGCCGTGCCGGTGGTCACCCGCGCGGGCGCCGTGCTGGGCGGGCTGTTCTTCGGCCATCCGCAGCCGGGACGATTCGGGCCGCGCGCCGAGAGCCTGGCGGTCGGCCTGGCCGGCCAGGCGGCGGTGGCGATCGAGTCCGCGCGGACCCAAGAGGCCGCCCAGGCCGAGCTGACCCAGCGCCGCGACGCCGAGGAGCGCCTGAAGTTCGCCCTGGAGGCCGGCCGCCTGGGCTCGTGGGAACTGGACGTCGAGACCCGCGCCTATCTGGCCTCGGACATCTGCAAGGCCAATTACGGCCGCGCCCCGGGCGACGATTTCGGGTTCGCCGACCTGGTCGCCTCGGTGCATCCGGACGACCGCCCGCGGATGATCGCCGCCATCGAGGACGCCATCCGCCACGGGGCCGACTACGACATCGAGTACCGCGTCCGCAGGCCCGACGGCGAGGTCCGCTGGGTGCACGCCCGCGGCCGCGCCGCCCAGACCGCCGATCATGGCGGGGCCCGGCGGATGGCCGGCGTGTCGCTGGACGTCACCGAGCGCAAGCGCGCCGAGGAGCGCCAGAAGCTGCTGGTCAACGAGCTGAACCACAGGGTGAAGAACACCCTGGTCTCGGTGCAGTCGATCGCCAGCCAGACCCTGCGCACGACCGACTCGCCCGAGGCGTTCCGCGACGCCTTCGAAGGCCGGATCATGGCCCTGTCGCACACCCACGACCTGCTGACCCAGCAGAACTGGCAAGGCGCCAGCCTGCGCGAGATCTTCGATTTCGAGCTGGAGGCCTTCGCCGCCCGCGACCGCATCGCCTTCGACTACGCCCGCGACGTCCAGCTGAGCCCCAAGGCGACGGTGGCCCTGGGCATGGCGGTCCATGAACTGGCGACCAACGCCCTGAAGTACGGCGCGCTGTCGGTTCCCGGCGGCGGCGTGCGAGTGACCTGGGAGCCGGAGCCCGACGACTCGGGCGCGCTGCGCCTGACCTGGGCCGAACACGGCGGCCCGCCGGTCGTGCCGCCCCGCCGCCACGGGTTTGGCGCGCGCCTGCTGGAAAAGGGCCTGGCGGGAGAACTGTCCGCACAAGTCGCACTGGCCTATGATAGCCTGGGCCTCGTATGCACCATGAAGTTGCCGACCCGCGCCCTGGAGCCCTGAACCATGAAGACCCTCGCCGCCCTTAAGGTCTTGGTCGTCGAAGACGAGGCGCTGGTCTCCATGCTGGTGGAGGACATGCTCAGCGACCTCGGCTGCGTGATCGTCGGCCCCGCCGCCGAGCTGGACGAGGCCCTGCGTCTGGCGGCCGCCGCCGACATCGACGCCGCCCTGCTGGACGTCAACCTGGGCGGTCGCCCGATCTTCCCGGTCGCCGACGCCCTGAAGGAACGCGGCGTGCCGTTCGCCTTCGCCAGCGGCTATGGCGAGGCCGGCCTGTCGGAAGGCCACAAGGGCGCGACCGTGCTGCAGAAACCGTTCCGCGAAGCCGACCTGCGCAAGGTGCTGGAGGGATTGGCGGCGCAGAGCGTCTGAGGACGACGGCTTACGGCCGCCCAAAGAAAAAGAGCGGCGGGACAGCTCCCGCCGCTCTTTTTTGTCTATAGATCGCCTTGATCCGCGCCGCCGGGGAACCGGCGGCGCGGAACTCAGGTGCTACCAGCGCTTGGTGACTTCGAACATCACCCTGCGACCGCGCAGATCGTAGGCGTTCAGCGCCGAGGTGCCGATCCGGAACTGGCCCGCCGACTGCGCCGGGGGCAGTTCGTCGAACAGGTTCAGCACGCCGGCCTGCAGGGTCAGCTTGTCGAATTTCTTGCGCACGGTCAGCGAGTGGTAGGCCGTGAACTCGGTGTATTGCTTGGAATAGAGCGTCTTGTTGTACCGGGTGCTGAAGCGGGTGTCGCCGTCGACCAGCAGTTCGGTGTCCGAAGCCTTGCCGTACATGTCGACCGCCCAGTTGACGGTCCAGTCGTCGTGATCGAAGCGCGCATTGATCACGCCGGTGAAGTCCGGCTCGGTGGTCTCGCCATTGTGGTCGTCGGGGATGCCGCCTTCCAGCAGATTGGTGACGTCCTTGAACTGCCAGGTGAACTGGCCGTCGATCGTCAGCTTGCCCGCCGTGAACTCGTGCTGGTAGCGCGTGTTCAGGTCCAGGCCGCGGTTCACCTGCTGGGCGACGTTCAGGTAGTTGTCGTTGATGACCGTGATGTCGTGAGTGGTCGGGTCGCGATTGAACAGCGTGCAGAAGTCGTTCGGGAACGTGGTGCCGCCGTAGCACGAGGCCAGGATGTTGCTGGCCCCGAACACCGCGACTTCGTTGCTGACCTTGATGTCGAAGTAGTCGAGCGCCACGCTCAGGTCCATGAAGCTCGGCGTCCAGATGACGCCGAAGGTCGTGGCCTTGGAGGTTTCGGCCTTCAGGCGGCCCAGGCCGCCGCCGGTGCTGACCTGCGGGGTGGACGGGGCGGTGTAGTCGTCCGGGATGCCCGCCGCCGCGCAGTTAGTCTGGACGCGGGGGTTGTTCGCCTGGGTGGTGCCCCAACGCTCGCAGGGGTCCACGCCGTTGAAGAACGAGGTCTGGTCGGCCAGGTACAGTTCGTACAGCGCCGGGGCGCGGAACGAGGTGCCGTAGGCCGAACGGATCCGGAAGGCCGACGACAGCTGCCAGTTCAGGCCGATCTTGTAGGTCTCGTCCGAACCGTAGCTCTTGTAGTCGGTGTAACGGCCCGACAGGCTCAGATCCAGCTTCTCGACCATCGGCAGGTCCTTGAAGATCGGGATCGCCAGTTCGCCGTAGACTTCCTTGACGTCGTCGCTGCCCTTCGTGCGGCCCGCGGTGCTGTAGCCCCAGTAGTTGGCGTGCTGGGCGTTGAAGCCGGGGATGTCGTCCAGCTTGTCCTTGCGGTAGGTCGCGCCGAACGCCGCGCCCACAGGGCCGGCCGGCAGGGTGAACAGGTCGCCGCTGATCGTGCCTTCGACCGAATACTGAGTGTACTTGGTCGTGCCGGTTTCCTCGCCGATCAGGAAGGCGCGCTGCTGGGGCGTCAGGTTGCCGGCCAGGATGTCCTTGCCGAAATAGTCGATGGTCATGCACGAGCCGCCCGAGATGGTGATCTCGCTCGGGTCGCAGGCCAGGCCGCTGCCGCCGGTCGTCGCGAAGACGCGGTCCTGGTAGATGAAGTCGCTGGTGTATTTGGCGTCGGACTTGCCGTACTGGCCGTAGACGTCCCAGTCCCAGTTGTTCAGGAAGCCGCCGCCCGTGATCGTGCCCTTCAGACCGCCGACGATGCGGCCGTAGTCGATGGTTTCCGACTGCTTGTGCGGCAGCAGGATCAGCGGAATCGCGTCGCCCGAAGCGCCGCCGGCTTGCAGGCCCGCGGCCACCGAGTTGGCGGGGTTGTCGCCCGACACCGTCTCGAACAGGTACATGATGCTGGTGCCCGACGACTTGCGGCGGTTCAACAGCAGTTCGGTATAGGCCTCGACGTTGGGCGTGATGTCGTAGCTGCCGGTCAGATAGACCGTACCGCGCTTGATCGGCGAGATCGCGTCGGCGTTCTGGTAGGCCGGGCTATCGTAGTTGGCGTAGGGATAGGTCGCGGGCTGGCCGGCGCGGGCCGCGCGCACCCAGTTGGGCAGGAACGCGCGGGTCGTCAGGCCGGCCGCCGGATAGCCGCCGGGAGGGGCGTTGGCCAGGGTCGGATCCCACTGGAACATGCCGCCGAAGAGGTCGGCCGCCTGCCAGCCGTTGTTGATGGCGTTGTAGCACTTGTAGTGGCCGGTCTTCGGATCGATGAAGTCGACCCGCTCGCCGGTCGTGGCGTCGAAACGGTAGTCTTCGGCGCAGGAGGTGTACTTGCGGTCCTTGACCTTCAGAGCCTTCTGCTCATTGTAGTCAAACGTCAGGTTCAGATAGCCCTTGTCGAACACTTTTCCCGCAGTGCCCGAGACACGGTACGTCTCGCCCTCGCCCCGCGTCGGGATCGCGCCGTAGACGTTCATTTCGACGCCGTCGAAATCCTTCTTGGTCATGATGTTGACGACGCCGGCCACGGCGTCCGAGCCGTAGATCGACGAGGCGCCGTCCTTGAGGATTTCGGTGCGGTCGATGATCGACGACGGCAGGACGTTCAGGTCGACCGGGCCGACCGTGCCGCCCTGGCCGGCCGGCGCCAGGCGGCGGCCGTTCAGCAGGACCAGGGTGCGGTTGGCGCCCAGGCCGCGCAGCGAGACGCTGCTGATGTTCTCGCCGCCCGTGATGACATAGCCGGTCAGCAGGTTGTTCGACTGGAACGAGCCGCTGGCCGCCGACGACTTCTGCAGGATGTCGCCGGTGTCGACGAGGCCCTGCAGCGTGGACTGCTCGGAGGTGATCACCTGAATCGGCGAGGCGCTGGTGTACTCGGTGCGCTTGATGCGCGACCCGGTCACGACCAGGGCCTCGACCTCGGTGTCGGCCGGCTTGGCCGTCGTCGCGGCGTCCTGGGCGAGGGCGGCCACGGGCGCGACGGCAAGGGCGACGACGCCCGCCAGGATTGAAGTGGTGAGCAAAAGCTTGCGGTCGAGCATATGGTCCCCTGCCAATTAACTACGGCGGGGCACGACAAAAAATTGCGCCGCCCCCGTTTACGACGAACGCTATTCACCTTCGGAAGCCGGCTCAACGATAAGAAGCACGTCCGGAAACTTATGGCGACCAGCGTTACAATCTGGTCACAGTGTGGCCACGAAGGCCTCACGGCGCCGCTTTCACCGGCGTCCCGGATGCGCGCGACGGGTTGGAGTCATCCGCAATCTGGATAGATTGCGGGCTTGAGCGTCTTGAAACCGGTCGTCGAGCGTGTCGAAAATGGGGCTGGCAGTTAGTAAGCACGCTCTTACAAATAGCAATCTTTATCCAGCGCGGGGACCTGAAGTAACGATGCTCTTACGCAATCTTGGATTGTTCGCCGGCGCCGCCCTCACATTGATGGCCGCTCCGGCTCTTGCCCGGGCGCCCGCGTCTCCGCCAGCCGCCCGCGACTTCGCCCGCAACGCCCAGATCGACAACGTCACCCTCTCGCCAGACGGCCAGCACATCGCCGGTCTGGTCTCGCAGGACGGCGTGACCAAGGTCATCGCCATCTGGGAAACCGCCAATCCCGACAAGGCGCCGACCATCCTGGGCGCCTCCAAGATGCAACTGATGAGAGTGGATTTCGTCAAGGACGACCGCCTGACCGTGGTGGCCCAGCAGCTGTGGACCTATGGCGCGACCAAGGCTCACCTGCAAAAGGTCTATATCACCGACCTGCAGGGTTCGAAATGGACCTCGGCCCTGCCGGAGAACCGGGGCAAGAGCGACTACGAGGAGCTGATGCAGGCCGTCAGCAATCCCTCGATCTTGAGCCGGCTGCCCAACGATCCCAAGCACATCCTGGTGCTCAACACCGGCGCCAACGGCGCGGGGGACGTCTACAAGGTCGATCTCTACGACGGCGGCGCCGAACGCGTGACCCGCGGCTCGGAGCGCTTTGGCGGCCTGGAGGCGGATCATAATGGAGACCTACGCGCCCGCCAGAAGGTCGATTTCGACAACGGCAAGGTCTATGTCGGCCAGCAGATCCGCGACCCGCGGACCGGTGACTGGGTCGAACACTTCCGTTCGTACGCCAAGGACCGCAACCTCATGACCGTGGTCGGCTTCAGCGACGACCCGAACATCGTTTATGTCAATGTCCGCCAGAACGGGGCAGACAAGACCGGCATCTACGAGTACGACATCAAGCAGCGAAAGATCACCGAGCCGGCCTTCGAGATCAAGCTGTTCGACGCCGGCGCGCCGATCCTCGACGACGACGGCAAGGTGCTGGGCTTCGGCTACGCCGCCGACACCAGCCGGGACTACTGGGTCGATCCGGTCCTGGCGGCCGCGGCCAAAAGCCTGCCCACCGCCCTGGGGATCACGAACACCACCCTGCAGTGGACCGATCCGGGCGGCGACGCCCCCCCGACCAAGTTCAGCTATCCGAACGGCGCGGGCGTCCAGATCACCGGCTGGTCCAAGGACAAGAAGTACATCCTGGTTCGCAAGTCCGGCCCGAACCTGCCGCCGGAATATTACCTGCTGACCGACGGGAGCAAGCTGACCCTGCTGGGCAAGTCGCGGCCGCAGATCGATCCCGCCACCCTGGGCGAGTCGCGCCTGGTGCAGTACGCCGCCCGCGACGGCCTGATGATTCCCGCCTTCCTGCACACGCCGCCCAAGGACGTCTACGGCCCGGGTCCCTACCCGGCCATCGTCCTGCCCCACGGCGGCCCCTCGGCCCGCGACGAGCTGGACTGGGACGTGTCGGGTTGGACCAAGTACTTCACCGCGCGCGGCTATGTGGTGATCCAACCGCAGTTCCGCGGCTCCGAGGGCTGGGGCTCCAAGCTGGCCCGGGCCGGCGACGCCCAATGGGGCCTGGCCATGCAGGACGACAACGACGACGCGGCCAAGTACCTGATCGACCAAAAGCTGGCCGCGCCGGATCGTATCGCCCTGTTCGGCTATTCCTACGGCGGCTACGCGGCCTTTGCCGCCGCCATCCGCCCCAACGGCCTGTACCAGTGCTCGATCGCCGGGGCCGGTGTGGCCGAGATCAAGCGTTTCCAGGGTGAGACCTACAACGACCGCTTCCTGCGCGAATACCAGCGGCCGACCATCGACGGCCTGGATCCCCAGCCCAACGCCAAGAACGTGTCAATTCCGATCTTCGTCTATCATGGCGACCGGGACCAGACCGTCGAAGTCGAGGAGTCCCGCCGTTTCGTCGCCGCCTTGAAGGCCGCCGGCAAGACGTACAAGTACCTGGAAATCAAGGATATGGGCCACCAGTACATCTTCATGACCCCGGAGATGCTGGAAACCCAGCTGGTCGAGATCGAGAAGTACCTGAAGACCGATTGCGGCCCAGGCGGCCTCTGATCAGCCTTTTGGGGACCGGGGGCGGCTTTCGAGCTTCCCCCTTTTTCATCGCCCTATCCCAAATCCCGCGGCCCGAACGACTCGGGCAGCAGGCTCCAGAACGGCGTGCGGCGCGTGGCCTTGCCGTCCTGGACCGAGACGATCTCGCAGGCGTCGGCGGCGAACTCGGCGATGCGCTGGCGGCAGGCGCCGCAGGGCTGGACCACGCCGTTGGAGCCGGAAGCGATCAGCACCTTGGCGATGCCGCGGCCGCCGGCCGTGACCATCGCCCCGATCGCCGTCTGCTCGGCGCAGGTGCCCGACGGATAGGCGGCGTTCTCGACATTGACCCCAAGGTGGGCCCGGCCGTCGGCGTCGATCACCGCGGCGGCCACGGTGAAGTTCGAATAGCGGGCGTAGGACCGCGCCAGCAGGGCCGGCAGCGCCGCCGCCAGGGCGGCCTCGCTGTCCTCGTCCAGAAAGGTCGGAATCGTGGGGGATGTCTCGGTTGCGCTCATGCCGGCCTCTTCGCCGGCGGAAATCCGCGTCGTTGCGGGGTCGCGCCGGGCGGAGAGGCAATCAGTCGCGGGCCGCCCTGGCAAGCCCGTTTTCGCAACGCACGGTCAAGCTTCGCCCGGGGCCTTGGCGACGATCGACAGGGCGTGCACCGGCCCCGCCATCTCCTCGGCCAGGGCCTGGAAGATCAGCCGCTGGCGGGCCACCCGGGCCTTGCCCGCAAAGGCCTGAGCCTCGATCAGCAGGTTGAAGTGGCTCTCCCCGCCCTCGCGATGTCCGGCATGGCCGTGATGGCGATGGCTGTCGTCGACGATCTCCAGCCGGGTCGGCGAAAAGGCGGTGGTCAGTTTGGCGGCGATGGCGTCGGCGATAGCGCCCATGACGGGTTCCTTGCTTGTCAATCCTTGAACGGAAATAGCGTCGGCTTACTCTAAGCGCCATGAGCGCCGACTTCGAATATCGCCCCAAGTTTTTCGACATCCGTGTCCGCCCCCCGAAATCGCCGGAGGAGGCGGCCCGGGAGAACGACGTCTACGCCCTGAAACCGGGCGAGGTGCGCTGCGACCATCCCGAGTGCCGCTCGGCCGCCACGGCCAAGGCGCCCAAGTCGCGCGACATGCCGGGCGTCTACTACAATTTCTGCCAGCGCCACGCGGCCGAGTACAACAAGAACTGGAACTTCTACGCCGGCATGAGCGAGGGCCAGATCCGCGCCGCGCAGGAAAAGGAGAAGATGACCGGCGGCCGTCCGACCTGGTCCATGAAGGCCGACGCCAATTCGCGCGAGGCCGCCGCCGCCGCCGCCCGCGACGCCCGCCACCTGAACGACCCGTTCGGCCTGTTCCGCGCCCAGCAGCGCAGGGCCGAATCGGCCGCCGCCGGCCGACAGCTGGGCAAGCTGGAGCGCCAGGCCCTGGCCGACCTGGACCTGGAGGCCGACGCCGACGGCGCGGCGATCCGCGCCAGGTACAAGGACCTGCTCAAGCGCTGCCACCCGGACATGAACGGCGGCGACCGCAGCGCCGAGCACAAGCTCCAGCGGGTGATCAAGGCCTATAAGACCCTGCAGAAGTCGGGATTGGCGAAGTAGGCGCTGGACTCAACCGAAAGCTCACCTAACGAGTGGAGGTTTGGGAAACCGCCGCTCCCACGCCCAGGCCGCCACCCAGCAGGCCATGGCCCAGGCCGCGCCCAGGCTCCAGCCGGCCAGGACGTCGCTGGTCCAGTGGACGCCCAGATAGATCCGCGAGGCGCCGACCAGCAGGCTCAGCAGCACCGCCGCGCCCAGGGCCAGGGCCTTGACCCGCCGGCGAGGCGCGAACCGGGCCGCCAGGGCGCCGAGCGTCAGGAACACCACGGCCGACAGCATGGCATGGCCGGACGGGAAGCTGGGATTGGCCGCCTCGACCGCGCGGTAGACCAGGTCGGGCCGCTCGCGCCCGAACAGGTGCTTGAGGCCCTGGCTGATCGCCACCCCGCCGCCCGCGCCGACCAGCACCACCAGGGCCTCGCTCCAGCGCCGCAGGCTCAGCATCAGGGCCAGGGCCAGGACCACCACCAGGCCCAGCACGGTGATCGAGCCCAGGGCGGTGACGTCGGCCGCCGCCACGTGCAGCCATTTGGGGCCGACCAGGGCGTTGGGGTCGCCCGGCAGCCGCAGGGCCCGGAGCACCGCCAGGTCGAAGGCGGCCGTGTCGCCCTCGGCCACGTCGTCCGACAGCTCCAGAAACGCCAGGGCGCCGCCGGCCAGCACCAGCAGGGCCGCCACCGCGCCCAGCTCGTTTCGCGCCGCGGTCAGCAACCGCGGCAAATCCCGGCGAGGTTGAAAGAAGGAAAGACGCAGCATCGCTGATGAACGCGTAAAACTCGATTTCGCGCCAAGCTAGTATTCCACAGGTTCGCGCAAATGTTTCGCCGCCGAAACATGATGAACCATTCCTGACCCGCGCCGTTCATGTCCAGTCCAAACCCCGTTCGCTAGTGTCGGACTATCGAAGAGGTTCGGCGGTGTCGGACCGCCACCAACTAGGAAAGGACCTCGCCATGAAGCGTCTGATCATCACCACCCTGGCGGCGAGCCTGCTGGCGGGCACGGCCCTGTCGGGCACGGCCATGGCCGCCGGCCAGCGCTATGACGACCGCGGCCGCTACGACCAGCGTCACGACGACCGCTACGATCGCCATGACCGCCGCGACTACGGCCACAGCCGCCGCGAAGCCGCCCACGAGCGCCGCGACTACCGTCGCTGGGAACGCGGCCAGCGCCTGGACGCCCGCTATCGCGACGACCGCTACTATGTCCGCGACTGGCGCCGCCACGGCCTGCGCGCCCCGCCCCGCGGCTATCGCTGGCAGCGCGTGGACGACCGCTACATCCTGGCCGCCGTGGCCACCGGCCTGATCGCCTCGGTGATCATCGCCAACAACTAGGGCCCTTCCCTCCCCCGAAGGACCCCATCGCGCCCCGGACGGCCCCGCCGCCCGGGGCGTCGTGCGTCCGGCGTGGCGTTTTTTCCATGCGGGACTGGCCTTCGCCCTTCCCCTCCCCCACGTCAAAGCGGTAAGCGGGAGGCATCATGCCCGACCTGACCGACAGCCACGCCGCCGATCCCCTGATCACCCTGGCCCCCGACAAGTGGGTCACGCTTCGCGACGCGTTCGGCGTCGACAGCGACATGAAGGTCCCCGCCTTCAGCCACAAGGACAGCCACGTCCCCGAGATCGACGCGGCCTACCGGTTCGACCCGCAGACGACCAAGGCCATCTGCGCCGGCTTCGCCAACGATCGCCGGGTGATGGTCCAGGGCTATCACGGCACCGGCAAGTCGACCCACATCGAGCAGATCGCCGCCCGGCTGAATTGGCCGCTGGTGCGGGTCAACCTCGACAGCCACGTCAGCCGCATCGACCTGGTCGGCAAGGACGCCATCGTCCTGAAGGACGGCAAGCAGGTCACCGAGTTCCGCGAAGGCATCCTGCCCTGGGCGCTGCAGCGCCCGATCGCCCTGGTGTTCGACGAATACGACGCCGGCCGGCCGGACGTGATGTTCGTCATCCAGCGCGTACTGGAGGCCGGCGGCAAGCTGACCCTGCTGGACCAGAACCGGGTGATCCGCGCCAATCCCTATTTCCGGTTGTTCTCGACGACCAACACCATCGGCCTGGGCGACACGACGGGGCTCTATCACGGCACCCAGCAGATCAACCAGGGCCAGATGGACCGCTGGAGCATCGTCACCACGCTGAACTACCTCGACCACGACGTCGAGGCCGGCATCGTCCTGGCCAAGAACCCGGCCTACGACACGCCCGAGGGCAAGCGCACGATCGCCGCCATGGTCCGCGTCGCCGACATGACCCGCAACGCCTTCATGAACGGCGACATCTCGACCGTCATGAGCCCGCGCACGGTGATCACCTGGGCCCAGAACGCCGAGATCTTCGACAAGGACATCGGCCTGGCGTTCAGGCTGACCTTCCTGAACAAGTGCGACGAACTGGAGCGCCCGACCGTGGCCGAGTTCTTCCAGCGGGCGTTCGGGACGGATCTCCCGGAGAGCGCGGCGCGGGTGAAGGTGGCTTAGGGGGCCACCTTATCCTGCTTCCTTTGTTATTGAAGGTCTGGGTATAGTTGGCCTGGGCCGCACTTCGCGTTTGACCGTGCGATCAGAAATGCCGAGCTCAACCGCACGATCAACCACGTGCATGAGAAAACCCATCGCTCGGTCCTGCATTTCATCAAGGAAGGGCCCTCTTCGTAAAGCTTCCGCAGCTTCGAAGAATTGCTTCTGGGATCGCCTCACGGCGTCAGCTTTACCCGTAACTACGTCGTTATAGACTCGATTAGCTGCCTCATATACCCAGGGATAATCCTCCCTAAATACACTCGCTCCAAGCATTATAGCCCCCGGATAATCCCCCCTATCAGCTACCCTATGGAAGAAGTCATCCATCACCATCATCTTGTGATGAAACGACTTTGACCTTCTCGCCCCTCTCCCTTCTTGCATGTCCTCTCGATACCGAAGATCCAAATTTCGGACGCTGGAGACCAGTTCCTCAAGTATATCAGCTTGAGGCCTATGCGGCTTTATGGGGATAGAAACACTTTGTATTTCGCCAATGGCTTGCTCCATCTGCCCCCACAGCGCCTCGAAAAGCTGCGATTGCCGATCATCCGGAATTGGATTGGACCAAATACGATTTATTGCGAAAACTATGTCTTTTATACCTTGCTTCTCAACTTTCTTCGCTTGAAATTGCGAAAGAGGTCCAGATATATCACTGAAGTCCAAATCCAACAAAAGAGGAACAACTCGTCCCTCTTCCATGGATTTCGCAAGAGCTCCCGCCTCAAAAAGAATCCACGGCGAGCTAATATTTTTCCCGCGTGACACACGTTATTCCAAATGTGCAGGCCGACAGCTCTTTTGCGACTTCGACACTCCAACGCTCTCCAGCGTCAATATCGGATTGAGAAAGCCAAGGCTCAACATAGTGCAGCACCAAAGGCAGCCATCCGTGGATTGCTTGCGCCAGCGCCTTGCTACGGTCGCCACTCCAGCTAATGAAAACTTTCAATTTTCCCCCTCCACCCCGCACAAGCATGGCGAAGCAACCTTGGCGAACGCAACCATTGAGCGGAAGACCTGCTTCTCGCCGCCCGCGCGGCGCATCCAGCCATTCATCTCTCGGAGGCAAGCGTGCCGGTCTGGACAGGTCAGTCAAGGACGGCGCTCCGCGCCGCCGCGTCGCGGCCGGCCTCCGGCCGGTCCTTGAGTGACCTGTCCAGACCGGCGATCGTCTCGCCGTGAGATGAAAGGCTGGCTCCCTTCTCGGAGCGAGAAGGTGGGCGCCGACATCTCCTACATCCGTCATTCCGGGCCTTGTGCCCGGAACCCCTGACGCAGCCGACGGTGAAGAACAGCGGCGCGCGGCGCGCCACACCCTCGCATCTGCGGCGGACAGAGGGTTTCCGGGCACAAGGCCCAGGATGACGGTTGAGAAGCCGAGCGAAGGATCACGGCTCATCCCTTCAAGACTCCGCGCTTGGAACCGCGCCAATCCAGGCGCAGTTTCTCGTACGAGCCTTCAAACGGAGCCGCAGCCCATGACCGACATCACCTACACCATCGTCGAGCACGACGGCGGCTGGGCCTACAAGGTGGGCGACGTGTTCTCCGAGACCTTCCGCACCCACGACGCGGCCCTGCACGCCGCCCAGCGCGCGGCCGGCGAGCAGCGGGTGGCCGGCGAGGACACCGGCATCTCCTACGAGGACGAGCGCGGCCGCTGGCGCGACGAACTCTCCGCCGGCGACGACCGCCCGACGACGCACGTGGTCGACGGCGGGAAGTAGGGTGGGGACGCGCACGCCGGGGGACTTATCCTTGGGGCGTCGGGAACGAACCCCAGCGATTTCAACGCCCTGAACTTTCTCGACCCCAATCCATCCTCACCCCTTCAAACCACCCCTATCCTGATCTCACCTCGTCGCAGGGAAAGGGCGCATGGCCAGCGACCGATGCGGCGGCGGGGGGCGATCGAGCGGGGCTCGTCGGATGCGCGTGAGTTTGCAGCCGAGGCGCTTAAACAGAGGGCGAGGGACGTAAGCTCGCCCATCGGGATCTTCATGCTGGGAAGGTCCCGCCCGTCGTGGGGTTCGCTCCGGTCCTCTTAAAACGGCTCACTCCCGCCTCTGATACATGCGGTGCACAGATCCAGAGGAACCACCGGGTGGGGTGAAGGGCGGAAAAGGCCCGCGCGCCCCGGCCTTGCGGATAACGGTCGCGCGGAGCGTCTGGCTTCGTCGAAACGGTACACTTAACTCAAACCCTCCGGACGTCGTCCGGCGCTCCGCGACCCTTTCCATCCACTCAGCGAGTGATCGCGTGAGATCGCGCCCACTTGCCCCCACCTGGCGGCTTCGCGGTCTGTCCGCCCCCATAGGGGGCGGAGCCTTCGCACGGCGCCTACGACAGCGCTCTTCCCCCTCTGGGGGAAGACGACCGCGCAGCGGTCCGTAGGGGGCAAGTGATCGCCGCTCGGCCTACGTCCAACAGGACTTCCCCCCCGATCCATGCTAAGCGCGCGCCAACGAAATTCACCGAGAGTTCCATGGCCCTGAAAGTCGCCATCGTCGGCCTGCCCAATGTCGGCAAGTCCACCCTGTTCAACGCCTTGACCCAGACGGCCGCGGCCCAGGCGGCCAACTATCCGTTCTGCACGATCGAGCCCAACACCGGCGACGTGGCCGTGCCCGAGCCGCGCCTGGAGGCCCTGGCCAGGATCGCCGGCTCCAAGGAGATCATCCCGGCCCGGATCACCTTCGTCGACATCGCCGGCCTGGTGCGCGGCGCGTCGAAGGGCGAGGGCCTGGGCAACCAGTTCCTGGCCAATATCCGCGACTGCGACGCCGTGGCCTTCGTGGCCCGCTGCTTCGAGGACGACGACATCACCCACGTCGAGGGCCGCATCGACCCCCTCAGCGACCTCGAGATCATCGAGATGGAGCTGATGCTGGCCGACCTGGAGAGCCTGGAAAAGCGCCTGCCGGCCATCGAGAAGAAGGCCAAGTCGGGCGGCGACAAGGAAGCGGCCAACACCCTGCGCCTGATCAACCTGGCCCTGGCCCAGCTGCGCGAGGGCCGCCCGGCCCGCGCCGCGGCCGTGGACAAGGAGGACGAGAAGGCCTGGCATATGCTGCAGCTGCTGACCTCGCTGCCGGCCCTCTATGTCTGCAACGTCGAGGAAGCCAGCGCCGACAAGGGCAACAAATATAGCGACCTGGTCGCCGAACGCGCCGCCAGGGACAACGCCAAGGCCGTGGTCATCTCGGCCCAGATCGAGAGCGAGATCGCCCTGCTCGACGCCGACGAGCGCGCCGAGTTCCTTGAGACCCTGGGCCTGGCCGAGCCGGGCCTGAACCGCCTGATCCGCGAGGCCTACAACCTCCTGGGGCTGCAGACCTATTTCACGGTCGGCCCCAAGGAGGCCCGCGCCTGGACCATCCATGTGGGCGACACCGGCCCGCAGGCGGCCGGGGTGATCCACACCGACTTCGAGAAGGGCTACATCCGCGCCGAGACCATCGCCTTCGACGACTTCGTCAAGCTGGGCGGCGAGGCCGGCGCCAAGGAAGCCGGCAAGATGCGGGCCGAGGGCAAGGACTACGTCGTCAAGGACGGCGACGTGATGCACTTCCGGTTCAACGTGTAACGAGACGCGACGGGGGGCGGGGCGAGCATGGTCGAAGACGGTGGGCCGCCCCTGGTCGTCAAAGCGTCGCGCGCCGTGAACTGGGTCAGGCTGGGCGTAACGACGGCGATGGCGCTGGTGGTCTCGCTGGTCGGCTTCGCGAACGGACCTGGCCCGTTTCTTCTCACCACGATCTTCGCGGCGGTCTGCCTGATCTCCGCCCTGTGGCCGTTCACCGACCGTGAGCCGCGATTGATTGTTGAGGACCACGGCCTGCGATGGCGCGATTGGCCGTCGAGGCAATTGAGCTTCACGGCCTGGTCCAGGTTTACGGCGGCCCGGATCATCGAGCCCCGCGACCGCATGGACCTTTTCTGGCTCCGCCTGGAGCTGACCGAAGAGCGCGATCGCCGTTACGTCCAGGTGAAACTTGAAGGAACGGACGTCGACGAGGACGACCTGAAGCTGGCCATCCATCGACGCGCGCCGCACCTGTTTCCCGAACTCGCCAAGGACGGTCGATGATGCGTCGCCGCGCGGTCATGGCCATGCTAGGCGTCGTCGGCCTGGCCCTGGCTGGGTGCAGCGCGCCGTCCACCGCCTCTCCGCGCTCGGAGCGCGCCGAGGGCATGCTGGCCGACCGCATCGTCGTCGAGAAGGCCGCCCATCGCATGACCCTGTTCGCCGGCGAACGGAAGCTGGCGACCTATCGTGTCTCGCTGGGGCGCGGCGGCCTGGCGCCCAAGGTCCGGCAAGGCGACCGCCGCACGCCCGAGGGCGACTACCGCATCACGGGCCGTAATCCCCGCAGCGCCTATCACCTGTCGCTGCGGATCGGCTATCCGACCCCGGCTCAGAGCGCCCAGGCCCGGGCGGGCGGCGTCGATCCCGGCGGCGACATCATGATCCACGGCCTGCCCAACGGGCGCGGCGGGATGGCGGCGCTCTACCGAGGCCAGGACTGGACCGACGGCTGCATCGCCGTCACCGACGCCGAGATGGACGAGATCTGGCGACTGACGCGCGACGGCGCGGCGGTAAGGATTCTGCCCTGAACCACGCCGGTGGCTTGACCTCGCGGGACGGAACCGTTTCGATCCGGCCGCTGCCTGGGACCTTTCATGACCGAGACCGTCACCCTGACCTCCGCCCTCGACGGCTTCGCGTTCACCGCCCTGCACGCCCAGCCCCAGGGCGCGCGCAAGGGCGGGATCGTGGTGGTGCAGGAGATCTTCGGCCTCGACCAATATGTCCAGGCCGACGTGGCGCGCTGGTCGGCCCTGGGCTTCGAGGTGCTGGCCCCGTCGATCTTCGACCGCCGGGTTCCCGGCTATGTCGGCGGCCGCGAGCCGCAGGACTTCGCGACCGGCGTCGCCCACGTCAACGCCATCGGCCTGGACGCCATGCTGTCCGACATCCAGGCCTGCATCGACCACCTGGCGCCGCGCGGCCCGGTGTTCGCGGTCGGCTACTGCCTGGGCGGCTCGCTGGTCTGGCTGGCGGCGGGCAAGCTGAAGGGGCTGGCGGCGGGCTCGGCCTATTACGGCAGCATGATCGCGGCCAACGCCGAGCTGGTGCTGAACGCGCCGGTGATCGTCCACCTGGGCCGCAAGGACGCCCACATCCCGGCCGACGCGGTCAAGGCCAGGCTCGCCGAGGCCCATCCGGACGTTCCGGTCCACGTCTACGAGAACAGCGGCCACGGTTTCAACAACGACGGCCGTCCGGAGTCCGACCCGGACGACGCCAGGCTGGCGCGCGAACGGACCCTGGCGCTGTTCCAGGCCCGCGGGGCGGCGTAGCGGCCATGGGCGAGCGCATCACCCTGACGACCGCCGACGGCTCCCCCGTCGCCGCCTATCACGCCCCGCCCGGCGAGGCCCGGCGGGGCGGGCTGGTGATCCTGCACGCCATCTGGGGCGTCACCCCGCACATCCGCGAGCTCTCCGACACCCTGGCCGGGCAAGGCTACGAGGTGATCGCCCCCAGCCTGCTGGACGAGGCCGACGCGCCGTTCCCGGCCGTCGACCTGGATCCCCCGAACCTGGACGCCCGCATGGCCCTGGGCCTGGCCAGCGGCTGGGGCGCGGCGGCCCTGCCGCGCGTCCAGGCGGCGATCGACCGGCTGGCCGGCGGCGGCAAGGTCTTCGCCATGGGCTTCTGCTTCGGCGGCACCACCGCCTGGCTGGCCGCGGCCCGCTGCACAGGGCTGACGGCGGTGTCCTGCTTCTACGGCGGCGACATCGCCGGCTATGCCGACGATCAGCCCAAGGTCCCGACCATCCTGCATTTCGGCCGCACCGACCCCCTGATCCCGCTCGGCGACGTGGACAGGATCGTCGCCGCCCATCCCGACCTGCCCGTCTGGCTCTACGACGCCGGCCACGCCTTCGTCGCCCCCAGCGGCCATCATGCCGACAGCGCCAGCCTGGCCATGCTGCGGACGCTGCAGCTGTTCCAGCGGGCCGGCGGCTCGCGCGGCGAAGCCTAGAGCCTGTTGAGATTAGGCGGCGTAGCCTGAGTTTCTGAGATAGTTGGCGCATTCTTCTGGTGGGAAGGCGTTGAGGAGCAAGCCGGTGGCC
>NZ_SLZL01000013.1 GCF_004342605.1 Caulobacter sp. BK020 | reverse complement strand
CTCCGCGCGCCGGCCTCTTGCCACCCACCAACACCAAGGCTCAAATCAACCCAGGACTCTCGTTATCGCTGGATGAAAAATGGGGGTCACGTCAGGCCCTCGTCCTCGATCGCACGACGGGGCAGGTCGCCGGGCATGCCCGACCAGGCCAGCGCATCGGACATGCCCTTGGACTGCGACAGAACCCGCAACGAGCGGAGGAGAAATTCGGAGTCGTTGGTCTCGACGGCAAGCTTGAAGATCGCGGCCGCCGTTTCCGGCGTGTTTATCAAACCGGCCGCACCAAGTAATCGGCCGCTCAGCGCCTGCACCAGAGTCTCCATCAACGCCAGATACTTTGTAATGCGATAGCGTTATCAATGCACAACAATAACGATCGTGACCATAGTTAACGATGCAATTTCCGCGACTTATCGCCCCGAAGCACAATTATTTACAATTGAGTCGTCAGGCGGGGCGAGCGAGGCTGAAGCGGGCCCTGGCGCAAGCTGCGGCGTGCAAGGACGGGACGGCCACGCTCGGCCGTCCAGACTTGAGACGCTGAAGCTACGGGCTCCGAGAGGGAACGAATGGCGCTGGTCTGAGTTTTGCGCCGCAATATCGCCCCTTCGCGGTGGCCTTCTGTAGACCCACGGAGATGATCGCGACCGTGACCACCGCCGCCGCCCTGACCGATCTGCTCTATCGCGTCGAGCAACACCGAAGGGCGCTGGTGAGCGAAGTTCTCGCGCGCCATCACCTCAACCTCACCCAGTGGATGGCGCTGGGGGTGCTCCGAAAGCGCGGCGTGTGCAGCATGACCGAACTGGCCCAGGCCAGCGCCATCGACCGCACGTCGTTGACCCGCACCGTCGACGGCCTGATCGCCAGGGGCTGCGTCGCCCGCGCCGCCCTGCCGGGCGACCGCCGCGCGGTGATCGTGCAGATTTCCCCCGACGGCGAAGCCCTGGCCAATCAGGTGGGCGCTGATGTGGACGCCGTGGAGCGCCGGCTGCTGTCGGTCCTCGACGAGGATCGCCAGGCCAGTCTGGCGCACGACCTGGCCAAACTGCTGTCGCCGCCGGCCCACCAGGCCGCTGACGTGGTCAGTCGTCGTTCGCGTTCGGCTTGAGGCCGAGGGCGTCGAACGGCTGGGCTTCCAGCGTATTGCCATCGTCGTCGAGGATGCACATGCGCCAGCTTCTGGGCTCGGCGAACACCTCGGGATAGTCGCGCACCAAGGCCGCCGCCAGACGCGCGGCTTCCCGGCGCGCGGCGGTCAGGTTCCTCAGTTCCACGCCCTCGGGATCGGGGAATCGCTCCGAACCTTGGGCTTCGAAATGAAAACGAGGCATTGATCCGCCCTTTCTCGCGCTGCACTGAAGCGGCTCGACGCAAGGGCGGCGCCAGAATGGGCCAGGCTTCGCTCGGGAAGCGAATTTTCGAGACGGGCTTTCAAGGCGGGGCGGGTGGTCCGGACGCCCCGCGCCTAGAACGCCTCGGCGACGATCGTCCCGTCCGGCAGCAGGGCCGCGCGCTTGAGGCCGCTGGAGGCGAAGGGCATGGCGACATTGCCGTCGCGGTCGACGGCGACCAGGCCGCCGTGGCCGCCGAGGTCCGCCACGCCCTGGATGGCGGCCTGGGCGGCGTCTTCCAGCCGCTCGCCGCCAAACCGCACCCGATGGGCGATCTGGGCGGCCACCGCGGTGCGGATGAAATATTCGCCCTGGCCGGTGCAGGAGACCGCCGCATGGCCGTCGGCCCAGGCGCCGGCTCCGATGATCGGCGAATCCCCGACCCGGCCCGGCAGCTTGCCGAACACCCCGGCCGTGGAGGTCGCCGCCGCCAGCCGGCCTTCGGCGTCGCGCACCACGCAGCCGACGGTGCCGGTCGGCAGGACGTTCGGCGCATGGTTGGCCTCGAACGCGCCGGCGTGGGTGAACCACGTCGCGGGATCGGCGATCGTCTTCAGACCCTGTTCGCGGGCGAAGGCCATGGCCCCTTCGCCGGCCAGCATAACGTGCGGCGTGCGCTCCATCACCGCCCGGGCGGCCAGGATCGGGCTCTCGAAGCCCTGCAGGGCCGCGACCGAGCCGGCGCGCAGCGTCGCGCCGTCCATCAGGCTGGCGTCCAGCTCGTATTCGCCGTCGGCGTTGGGCGAGGCGCCCTTGCCGGCGATATAGAGGCCGGAGGCCTCCAGCGCGACCACGGTCTCGACAGCCACGTCCAGGGCGCTGGCCCCCGCCGCCAGCCGCTGGCGCGCCGCCTCGACCAGACCGCGCATATGGGCGATCTCGACGCTGTAGTCGTGGCCGCGCTTGGCCCCGGCGCCGCCGTGCAGGGCGAGGGTAAAACGTTTGTTTGACATTCTGCTTCCTTGGCCGTCCGGCGTGCGCTAGCGTCCGGCCGCTCATAAAGACAAACGCAGGGAGAGGCGAGATGAAGGCGGTGCTCAGCAAGGCGGTCGGCGGACCCGAGACCCTGGTGCTGGAAGACCTGCCCGATCCGCAGCCCGGTCCCGGCCAGGTGGTGCTGGAGGTCAAGGCCTGCGGCGTCAACTACCCCGACGTGCTGATCATCGAGGACAAGTACCAGTTCAAGCCCGAGCGGCCGTTCGCGCCCGGCGGCGAGGTGTCGGGCCTCGTCGCCGCGGTGGGCGAGGGCGTCACGGGGCTGAAGGTCGGCCAGCGGGTGCTGGCCTCGACCGGCTGGGGCGGCATGGCCGAGCAGGTGGCCCTGGACGCCGCGCGCTGCACGCCGATCCCCGACGCCATGCCGTTCGACGAGGCCGCCGCCTTCATCCTGACCTATGGCACCTCATACTACGCGCTGAAGGACCGCGGCCGCCTGAAGGCCGGCGAGACCCTGCTGGTGCTGGGCGCGGCCGGCGGCGTCGGCCTGGCAGCGGTCGAGTTGGGCAAGGCGGTCGGGGCTCGGGTCATCGCCGCCTGCTCCAGCCAGGAAAAGGTCGATCTCGCCCTCAGCCGGGGTGCCGACGCCGGCGTGGTCTATCCACGCGGCCCGTTCGACAAGGACGGCCAGAAGGCCCTGGCGACGCTGATCAAGGACGCCTGCGGTCCGGGCGGCTGGGACGTGGCCTATGACGCGGTCGGCGGCGACTATTCGGAGGCTGCGATCCGGGCGGCGGGCTGGAACGGCCGTTTCCTGGTGATCGGCTTCCCGTCCGGCATTCCGAAGATCCCGCTGAACCTGACCCTGCTGAAATCGTGCGACATCGTCGGGGTTTTCTGGGGCGCGGCGGTGGCCCGAGATCCCGAGGGTCACGCCCAGAACGTCCAGGAGCTGATGGATCTCTATGCGGCGGGCAAGATCCGGCCCTATGTCTCCGAGCGGTTCCCCCTGGCCAAGGCCGGCGACGCGATCGCTCACCTGGCCAGCCGCAAGGCCATGGGCAAGGTCGTGGTCGTCAACGAATAGTCCGCGACATCCCGACACAGGCGGACCGGCGTTCCGCGGATTCAACTCCTGCAAGAGCGCGGTCTGCCTATGTCGTCAGTCGCTTAAATGGTGAATCGTTCTTTACTGCACCTCTTCAAGGTTAAGTTGCGCTAATCATCCTTCTTGGGAAAAGGCTAAGCCTGTTCCTGTAGACCTGTGCTCCAAGTTGTCGGAGTCGGGTAAGATGTTTCTTCCAGCGAGAGACGCCTCCTCTCCAGAGGCGCGGCAGAACTTCCGCATGAGCCGCCGCCCCGAAGAGCGCGTGCAGGTGCTTGGCGGGTCGATGGACTTGGTCCGTCCAGAGGAAGTCTTCCATTTCGTGGCCGGCAAGATCGCCGCGCGCGAAAGCGCCGTAGTCGCCAATCACAACCTCCACAGCCTGTATCTGATCCGTAAGGACGAGAAGATCGCCGAGTTCTTCGCCACGTCCGACCTGATCGAGGTGGATTCCGTGCCGCTGATCTTCTGGGCGCGCATCGTCGGCCGGGCCAGCCGCCGGTTCCACCGCTGCACCTATCTGGACTGGCGCGACGCCTTCTGGGAGCGGGCCATCCGGGAGGACTGGAAGGTGTTCTTCGTCGGCGGCGCTCCGGGCGTCGGCGAGAAGGCGACCGCCAGGATCCAGGCTGATTGGCCTGGCGCGCGGATCCGCACGCACCATGGCTATTTCGATGTCGCGCCCGGTTCGGCCGAGAACCAGGCGGTGGTCGACGCGATCAACGCCTATCGACCCGACATCGTGCTGGTCGGCATGGGCATGCCGCGGCAGGAGGTCTGGGTCCTGGAGAACCAGGCCAAGCTGGGGCCCTGCGTGACCTTCACGGTCGGCGGCGCGTTCGACTATGAGGCCGGCGTCCAGCGCCCCTCGCCCCGCTGGATGGGGCAGGTGGGCATGGAGTGGCTGTTCCGGCTGGTGGTCGATCCGCGGCGCCTGTTCACGCGCTATTGCGTAGAACCGTGGCATTTGATGGGGCCTGCCCTGCGCGACCTGCGTCGCGCCTTGGCGCGGCAGGTCACTTCCGGTAAAGCTTCGGACGCCGCCCGCGCGGAATATGTACGGGCGTCCGATCTGGCCCGCTCTGACAGTCTGGGGGGACGATGAGCCTGAAGATCTACGCGCCGTCGCCGGGCCGGAAGGCCGAGCGGCCCAATATCGCGCAACGTGTCGCGGCCATCTTCGGCCTGGCCGGCCTGGTGCTCGCCTGGGCGGTCGTCCTGCTGCCCTGCGCCGTCTGGCTGCTGTTCAATCTGGTGTTCAACCGGCCGCAGGATGCGCCCGCTCGCCAGCAAGCCTGAACGCTGTTCACTTAGTCCTGGCCACTTGCGCTCAGGCGCGCCAGGATAGCCGCGCCTGACGCAGCGGCCCGTCCTTCCAGAGGTCGCGCGCGGCCAAAGGGAGCGGCGCATGACGGGACGTCTGGACGGCAAGGTTGCGGTGATCACCGGCGGATGCTCCGGCATCGGGCTGGGAACGGTGGAGCTGTTCGCGGCGCAGGGCGCCAAGGTCGTTGCCGCCGACCTGCAGGCCGAGAAGGGCGAGATGCTGGAGAAGCGTTTCCCCGGCCGGGTTCGCTTCGCCCCCTGCGACGTCACCCACGAAAGCCAGATCGCCGCCGCCCTGGCCCTGGCCCAGGAGGCGTTCGGCGGTCTCGACATCCTGTTCAACAACGCCGGCCATGGCGGGGCGCCGAACGGCGTGGCCGACATGACCGCCGAGGGCTGGGACGCCACCTTCGCCTTGCTGCTGCGCGGACCGGTCCTGGGCATGAAGCACGCCCTGCCCCTGATGCTGCAGCGGGGCGGCGGCAGCATCATCAACACCGCCTCGATCGCCGGCCTGCAGGCGGGTTTCGGGCCGCTGGCCTATTCGACGGCCAAGGCGGCGGTGATCCATATGACCAGGTGCGCGGCGGCCGAGCTGTCGCCGCTGAAGGTCCGGGTCAACGCCATCTGCCCCGGCCTGATCGCCACCTCGATCTTCGGGGCGTCGATGGGCCTGCCGCGCGAGGTCGCCGACCAGATGGCCGCCCGGGTGGCCGAGGTCGGGCCGAAGATCCAGCCGATTCCCAAGGCGGGCCTGCCGGAGGACATCGCTCAAGCCGCGCTCTACCTGGCCAGCGACGATTCTGACTTCGTGACCGGCACGCATATCGTCGTCGATGGCGGCGTCACGATCGGCGGCCGCCACGCCTGGGACCAGGCCGCGCCTTCCCCGTTGCTGTCAGCCATGGGCGTCACGCCGGAACAGGCCGAGCAGATGCGGGCGGCGCTGATCGCGGCGCAAACTCAAGGCGCGTGACCGAGAAGGGGCCAGGGATACGCCCCGTGGGCCGGCGTCCGCCGCGGCGGCGGACGCTTGACCAGACTAGGAGCGCATGCCCACGCCGACATGGACCCACTTGGTGGGCGCGCCGGGCGCCTGGCGGTCCAGCCACTGATAGGGCGCTTCGTTCCAGGGGACGATCCAGGGCGACAGGTTGTCGAGCACGACTTCGCCCTCGCTGGTGGCCACCAGCAGCACGGCGTGCATTTCACCGCGGAACGTGCGGACGATGGCGATCGACAGGGCCTCGCCCGGAGCGCCGGCCTCGATCAGCGCGCGCCGCTTGGCCAGGGCGTAGTCCTCGCAGTCGCCCCGTTTGACGTGGTCGGCGCCGGAGGCCCAATAGTCGGCCCTGCCGTAGGCGGCATAGTCGTCCGAGCGGCGGATGGAGCGGTTGACCTGGGTGTTGATGCGCTGCAGCTCGCGATCGCTCAGCTGGCTGATCATCGGCGGTGCTGGCGCGTCCTCGACCGGCCCGTTTTCAACCGAGGCTCCTTCGATCGGCGCGTCCTCGATCGCCGCGCCCTCGGCGACCGAGGCGGCGGTCTCAGCGGTGCTGGGATCGGCCTCTTCGGTCCTTGCCTCGTCCGTGACGGCGGGGGCGACCGGTTCGAACAGGTTCGTGACCGGTCGCGGCGCCAGCGGACGGTTGACGTAGCCTGGATAGGCCGAGGCGGGCGCCTCCGCCAGCTCGGCGGTTGTACGCCCGAACAAGGCGGCCCAGCGGGCCTGTCCGGCCCACTGGCGAACTTCGGCCAGCTTGGCCGCCTGGCTGGCGTCGATAGTGTCGCCGCGGACGCCGTCCACGCATTCGATGGGCTGGCGCTGACAGAGGTCGGCGAAGCCGACCGGCGCGGCGGTGGCCGCGCCCAGGGGCATGGGCGGCGCGACCTTCATCGGCGCAGCCACGGCGAGAGCGGGCGCGAACACCAGCGCCAGAAGGCTAAAAGCGGACCGGTTACACACGGACATTCATCCCTTGTTCGGGATCGAATATCGCAATTAGTATCTAATAACCGGCGTAGATAAATGGGTAAACGTAAGTATATATATACAGTAAATTTCCTATTAACTCAGTAAGGCGTTTTGCCTAGGTAAATTAAACTACACCGAAAGCTTCACTTGAGCTGCGCAATAGAAAAGCCGGCGGCGTTGGGGCGCCGCCGGCTTCGAAAAATGGGATGGCCTGATCTAGAGCAAATCGCGCGGAAAAGTGGATGCCGGTTTTCCGCAAAAGCGATGCGAAAACAAAAGCCTAGAGCAAATCGCGCGATTCCTACATCGCGCGATTTGCTCTAGGCTGGGTTAGCCGAGGCGGCCGTGCTCTGCACCTCCGGAGCAGGTCGGCGACGGCGACGTTTGCGCTTGTCCAGCGCCCGCAGTTGACGGACGCTGAGGTCGGGATGGACGCGAAGCTGATGGCGCAGGCGCTCGACCACGCCCGGCAGGACCGCCGCGGTGATCCCGGCCGCGTCAGCGATGAAATCCGCCAGCGACATGTCGCGGCCCGTGAGTCCCTGCAGGAGTTCGATGGCCAGGCCCAGCGCCGCGGCGACCATGGCCAGATCGGTCCGCCGCCTGCGGGGCGCGATAATGAACAGGGCGTTGGCCACTGCGAAGAAGGCGGTGGCGTGCGCTTCCTTGTCGGTGAAACCGAACCGCAGTTCAAGGTCCTGGAAGGGGCCCAACATCACGACCAGCAGGCTTGCAAACGCGATTGCGAAGCAAACCTTGAAGCATCGTTGCAGAGTGCGCGGCGTCAACATCGGGGAAGTGCTCCTTACCCGCGCACCTTCGATGATCGACTTCAATTCCTGGTAAATCGGTATGATTAATGTCTGATAATACTTAAAAAATGTCGCTGACGAGGTAAAAGAAAAGCCCGCCGCCAGATGGCGACGGGCTTGTCCGTAAAGATCCGCAGGTCGTTTAGCTCGCGTAGTACTTCTTGTATTCGTCGTAGTAATAACCGGCGTCGCCGTAGCCGTGCTTGGACTGGGCGTTCATGTCGACCTGGGTCAGGGCCACGCCGGCGATCTGGGCGTTGGCTTGCTGAAGCAGGCGGACCGAGGCGCCAATGGCGCGGGCCGGGGTCTTGCGCCAGCGGGCCAGCAGCACGACGAGGTCGGTCTTGCCGGCCAGGATGCGCGTATCGGCCAGGGCCAGCACCGGCGCGGTGTCGAGGATGACCAGATCGAACGAAGCGCGGGCGCGGGCCAGAAGCTGGTCCATCGCCGGCAGGCCGAAGACGTCCTCGGTGGACGAGGCGGTGTGGGCCAGCGGCAGGACATAGGCGCCCGAGGCCTGGTCCAGAAGCACCGCGCTCTCCAGCGGCGCGGCGCCGTGCAGCACCTCGGCCAGGCCCTGTTCCGGCGTCAGACCCAGAGTACGGGTGACGGCGCGGCGGCGAAGGTCGCAGTCGAGCAACAGCACCTTGCTGCCGGCCTGGGCGGCGACTCGCGCCAGGCAGATCGAGGTGGTGGTCTTGCCTTCGCCCGGCAGGGCCGAGGTCAGGACCACGATCTTACCTTGCTGGCCGGGCACCGCGTAGAGGATCGAGGTGCGCAGCGAGCGGAAGGCCTCCGCAAAGCCCGAGAGCGGTTTGCGCAGGACGTAGTCGATCGGCTGGATGCCACGCTCGTTGGCCTCCGCGACGGATGACATCAGGGGGATCGAGGCGACGCTGGCGAGGCCGATCTTGCGTTCGACATCGTCGGAGGTCGCCAGGCCGGCGTCCATGATCTCGGCGACGACGACCGCCGCCAAGCCGGCGCCGGCGCCGACGATCACGCTCAGCGCCAGGGCCAGCATCACGTTGGGCGAGCTCTGATGCGACGGCGGGACGGCGTGGGCGACGACGCGGGCGTCGGCCTGCTCCACGCCTTCCTGAGCGCCGGTCTGCTTATAGCGGTCCAGGAAGCTCTGGTAGACGTTACGAGCGGCTTCCGCGTTGCCCTCGAGCTCCTTCAGGTGAACCGAGGCCGCGCTGTTGGCGGCCAGAGTACCGCGGGCGCCGCCGAGGCTGGCTTCCACGGAGGCGGTGCGCTGCTGCGAAACCCGGACGCGGGCTTCGAGGTTGGAGACGATGCGACGGATCTCGGCCTGGATCTGCTGATCGATGTCGGCCAGTTCGCGCTGGGCCCGCACCATGTCGGGGTGGCGTTCGCCATAACGGCCAGACATCTCGGCGACACGGCCGCTGACCACCGCGCGCTGGGCGCGCAGGTTCTGCACGACCTGGGAGCTCAGGGCCTCGCCGACGTCGTCGCCATTGGAGCCGGCGGCCAGCTGGGCGCGGGCGGTGCGCAGGCGAGCCTCGTCCTCGGCCTGCTGGGCGCGGGCCTGGGCCAACTGCTGGTTGTAGGCCGAAATCTCCTGCTCGGTGAGCGTGGTGCCTTCCGAGCTGAGCAGGTTGTTGGCGACACGGTAATTGGAGACGGCCGCGTCGGCTTCCTGCAGCTGGGTGCGCAGAGTGTCCAGGCGGGTGTTCAGGAAGCTGTTGGCCTGGCGGGTGGCGTCGAACTTCGCCGTCAGCTGCGACCGGATGTAGGCGTCGGCGAACGCATTGGCGATCGCGGCGGACTTCATGGCCGAGGTCGACTGGAAGCTGATCGTGATCGAGTAGGTCAGGCCCACGCGACGAACCGTCAGCTGCTTGCCGACCGCGGCGATGACGGCTTGTTTTTCAGCTTCGGCCGCGCCGGGCGCGTTGCGTTCACTCGCGGCCTTCTTGCCGCCCAGGATGCTGCCGACCAGACCTGGCGACTGGAGGGCGGCGTTGAATTCAGGATCCTTGTCGAGCTTGAGGTCGTTGACGACGGTCGCGGCCAGCTGCGGCGACTTGAGAACCTCGACTTCGGTGTCGACCGTACCGGTGTCCGCCGTCAGGCCAGAGAGGACCGCCTGGGAGTCGACGACCTTCTCGGTGCGGGTGTTGATCATGACATTGGCGGTCGCCGTGTACATCGGCGTTTGCCGGAGCATCACGAACAGCAGCACGGCGGCGATCACGCCCGCGACGGCCAGGAACAGCCACAAGCGACGCCGGAATGCGGCGATCAGGCGTTCAACATCGATGGTCTCGCCAGAAGACCCGCGGGCGCGGCTCGTCGGCGGCTGCGTATCAACACTGTTTTCCATAAATCTTCGCCAGATCCGTTTCTAAAGGGCTGCGTTTAGTCAATATGAACAAACACGCAGTGAAGGCGTGAGCCACGTCCTGATAGTGGATGCATAGTTCACAACCCACCTTTCGAAAGCGTTGCTCTGTTTTTCGATCTCATCGCATGGAGAGCGCCAAACCGGGCTCCACTAGCACACCCCCCGAACGCAAGCGAAGGGGTAAAAACGAACTTAACTAAGTTTGGACAACAAGCGCGTCAGGATTCTGGCGCCCGAGCCTTCGAAATGGAAAAGCGCCTACGCCCTGGGCGCCGTGCGGGCTCTGTAACGGTAAAGCTTGCCGCGGAGTTCCGTTGACCGACGACTGCGAAAAGCCTGTAGGCAGTCGTCTGATGACAGTCCGGCCAAGACCCGCTTGGAAATTCAGGGGGGAGTGTGTTCAGGAGTTGCATGATGCTTTCGGCGCTCGTCCTGGCTCTTCTGGCGTTGGCCGGGGACCAATCGGTGGTTTCCCAGGATGTCCCAGCCAGGCTTGTCGCGCCGCCGGTGGCCGAGGCGACGGCCCCGGCCTATGCGTGGCGTCCCGTGGCGATAGGCGGCGGAGGCTTCATCACGGGCTACAGCGCCGATGCAAGGGGGCAGACGCGGATCGTCAGAACCGACGTCTACGGCGCCTATCTCTGGCTGCCCGAAAAGAACCGCTGGCTTCAACTGGTCACGACGGCGAGCATGCCATCGGAGGATCACAAGCCGATGACGCTGAACGAAGGCGTCTACGAAGCCGTTGTCGCGCCGTCGGATCCGGACCGGATCTACATGGCGCTCCACGGCGGGGTCTATCGATCAAGCGACCGCGGACGCCGTTTTATCCGCACCAGCCTTCCGCCGGTGACTTTCGACGCCAATAGCCCTTTCCGACACTATGGCCCGTTCATGAGCGTGTCGCCTCGGGATCCGGACCTTGTGCTCTTGGGGACGCCGAACGACGGGCTATGGCGATCGGAAAACGGTGGCCGTGACTGGACAAGGATCGCGACGGCGCCGGGCGGGATTGGCCGAGGGAGCGCGGCGGTCAAGCCCAGGCCCGGGGTGGTCGTGTGGTTCTCGCCGGATGGAGAGCAGGTCTGGGCGATGTCGGCCGGCGACGGGGTCGCACGTTCGCTCGACGGCGGCCGAAGTTTCAGGCCCCTGGTCTTGGCGCGGGATGCTCAGCCGACCAGCCTCCGCCACGGCGCCTTCGGCCGGGATGGGGCGTTCTACGGCGTCGATCACGAGCAGAAGAAGATCTGGAAGTTCTCCGAAGGGACCTGGGAAGACCTTACGGGCGCTCCTGGTGTGAAACCCGCGCCGTTCGGCGGCGTCGCCGTCAATCCCGCCGACGGATCGATCTATGTCTTCGACGAAGGCGGCCACGCGATCCGCAGCGCTGACGGCGGCCGGCGGTGGGGGCCTGTCCTCACCGGCGCGCGGGTCGGAAAAGGCGATCCGCCCTGGCTGCACGTGGCCGACCAGGGCTACTTCGCCACAGGCCAGGTGATGTTCGACCCCGTCGTCCCTGGCCGGCTGTGGAACGCCGCCGGCACGGGCGTCTATTTCGCCGACGTCGCCTGGCCTCTCGGCAATATCGTCTGGGAGAGTCAGGCGCGCGGCATCGAGGAACTGGTCGCCAACGACGTGAGCGCCGCCCCGGGTCAACTGCCGCTGTTCGCGGCCTGGGATTTCGGCATCCATCGGCGCGACGACCTCGAACGTTTCTCGACGGGCTATGGGCCCAAGGAGCGGGTGCTGATCGCCGCGCAGCAGCTGGACTGGACGCCGGCCCAGCCTGGCTTTTTCGTCACCAACGCCTCTGACACCCGCACCGGCTGCTGCTCGGAGGACGGCGACGCGGTGCTGGCCGGCTACAGCGAGGACGGCGGCAAGACCTGGTCGAAGTTCGCGACCTTGCCGCAGCCGCCCGGAACGGTGCCGGCCGATCCGTGGCGCATGGCCTTCGGCTCGATCGCGGTCGCGGCCGACGACGCGCGCAACATCGTCTGGGCGCCCACGCACAATCGGTCGCCGTTCTACACCATCGACATGGGGCGGACCTGGCGGCGCGTGGTTCTGCCCGGCGAGCGGTTGCCCAATACCGGCTCGCACGCGGACTACTACTTTCACCGCAAGACCCTGGCCGCGGACAAGGTGCTGGCCAGGACGTTCTACCTGGCGCACAGCGGCGACGGCGCCAATCCAGGGCTGGCCGGCCTGTGGGTCACCCATGACGGCGGTGCGGACTGGTCGAGGGTCTATAGGGGCGAGATCGCGCCCGCCAGCCGCTACAGCGCCAAGCTGAGGGTCGTTCCCGGCCATGCGGGTCATCTGTTTTTCACGTCGGGCGTGTCCCACCCCGGCGATACGGCGCTTCGGCGGTCCGTCGACGGCGGCCGGACCTGGATCGTGCTGCGTCGCGTGCAGGCGGTGCATGACATCGCCTTCGGCAAGGCGGCGCCGGGAGGAGGTTATCCGGCCATTTATGTTACCGGGCGGATTGACGGGCGCTACGGTGTATGGCGATCGGTAGACAATGCCATGAACTGGGTGCGGATCGGCGAGTTTCCCGTCGGCGCCCTTGATGAAGTCGTCGCCATGGATGCAGACAAGGACGTGTTCGGTCGTGTCTATCTGGGCTTCAAGGGGTCGGGATGGCGATTTGGGCAACCTTCGGTGTGTAAACCTGGCCCTTACACGTTTGGGGATGATCGGGAGTGCTATTTTTTGGGGTCGTGACGAGCACCGCCTCAATTTTGAGCCAAAATGTTTCAATGCCATTTCTTAAGGTCGAGCCTTGCTTAATATTCGCTGGCGGAAAGGCTTGGCGTCCGATCCGCTGGAGCTCTTTTGGGGAATGATGAGGCCATGATCGACCGCCCGCTCTGTGCGGAGGCAGGAATGAGGGCGGGGCGGTCAAGCTGGACAAGGTTCCGCCGACCATGACGACGCCACGACTTCTCCTCGTGGCGTCAGCCGGGGGGCATTGGGTCCAGCTCTCGCGGCTGGCCGCGGCCTTCGAGGGTTTCGACGCGCAGTACGTCACGACGCTGAAAGGCGCCCGCGCGCCTTGCGGCGAGCGGCCGGTCGCCGTGGTGAGAGACGGATCCCAGACCGATCTCGTGGGGCTGCTGGTCATGTTCGCGCAGCTCTTGTTCATCGTGCTGAAGTTTCGGCCGTCCACCATCGTGACGACTGGCGCCGCGCCCGGCGTCTTCGCGGTGCGGCTGGGCAAGCTGCTGGGCGCCCGGACCGTCTGGATCGACAGCATCGCCAACTCCGAGAAGCTCTCCCTGTCCGGTCGCCTGGTGCGCAAGCATGTGGATCTGTGCCTGACCCAGTGGCCGCACCTCACGGACGCCTATCCGGACGTTCAATGCTTCGGATCGGTCATTTGATACTGCTGTCCGTAGGCACCCAACTCCCGTTCGACAGACTGGTGCGCGCGGTCGACGACTGGGCGATCGCGGCCGGGCGGACCGACGTCGTCGCGCAGGTCGGCCCGTCGACCTATGCGCCGCGCTCGCTGAAGGCCTTTCCGTTCCTCGCGCCCGAGGCGTTCCGGGAACTCCAGTTGAACGCCACGATCATGATCAGCCACGCCGGCATGGGCTCGATCCTGACGGCGTTGGAATATGGAAAGCCGATCATCATCATGCCGCGCGATCACTTGCGGGGCGAGCATCGCAATGGTCACCAGATGGCGACGGCCGAGCGCTTCAAGGCCGTTCCCGGGATCTATGTCGCATCCGATGAGCACGGTCTGATCGAACATCTGACCCGCCTGACCGAGTTGACGGGCTCGCAGAAACTGCCGCCCCATGCGCCGGCCAGCTTCACGGACCGACTGCGCGACTTTATTCTCAGGCCCTGAACGGCGCGTCCTATTCGAACAATCCGGCCAGCTGTCGCCCGATCCGAGGCCAGGCCAAGGCCTCGTTCAGAAGGACGCGACCGCGAGCCGCGCGATTCGACCATTCGGCCGAGGGTATGGCGTAGAAAGCCAGGATCGACCGAGTGACGCCGTCGAGATCGACGGGCTGGGGGATCTCGACAGCGGCCAGACCGGCGACGATCAGGTCGGCGATGCCGCCCGCCGGGGCGGCGATGACCGGTCGGCCGGCCATGCCCGCCATGACGGCCACGCCGCTCTGGGAGTTGAAATCGGTGTAGGGCATGAGCAGCGCGTCGCAGGCCGCAAGGAGGTCGTTGACGCGTTCGTCCGTGATGAAGCCCGTCTCCATGATCAGGCCTTCAGGGCAGCGCGCGGCGATCGCCCGGCATTCGTCGAGATAGGCGGGGTCGTTGGGATCCTTGGCGCCGGCCACGATCATGCGGACGGGGCAGCCGGCCTCGCGCGCGGCGATCACGGCCTCCATCGCCAGCGCCACCTGCTTGTTCCGGCGGACCGTGCCGAAGGCCAGCAGCGTGTTGGAGCCCGGCGACGGTCCGGCGGCGGGGACGTCGAAGGCGCCGTGCGGCGAGACCACGATCTTGCCGGGAGGCACGCCGAACAGCCGGACCAGCGGAGCCCGGCCCGCTTCGGACAGCACGACGATCAGTGAAGCGCAGCCATAGATCGCTCGATATCCGGCGCGTTCCAGCCAACGCCAACGCGCGGGCAGGCTCCAGGAATGGGGCTCGGGGTCATGGCAGACAAAGATCACCTTGGCGCCGGTCAACCGCAGCAGCATCAACGGCCAGACGGCGAACACGAACGGGTCGGGAATGCTGACGATGAAACGGCCGCTGGTGAAGCGCGCCGCCAGCAACGCGCCCAAGCCGCCGGCCACCCGTGCGAGCGAAAAGGAAGCTCGGCGCAGGCGAGAGCCGCCGTCGATCACTTCCCGCACCGGCCGGATGCGACGGACCTTGGCCAGATGCGCGGTGCGGTCCTCTGGATAGCCGGCAGGCGCGATGAAGGTGACTTCGCTTCCGGCGGCGGCCAGGCCTTCCACGAGACCCTGGGCGTAGAGGCCGACCCCGGAACGCCAGGCGCGCGTATAGACGATGATCCGTTTCAACGGCGACGGTCCCATGTTCGAATGGAGACGACGCGCCAGCCAGGCCGGTCGTGCCGTCGCCAGAGCCTTATCGCGTGACGGGCGCTCAGCCAACGCCCGTCGCCGCGACCGGCGCGACAGTGGGCGGCTCGCGCCTCAAGCGGGCATTTCCGCGGCGGTCCGGCGACCATGGCCAGTCCCCGCGGCGGTGTCGCTTTCCAACCGGTCCGGGGCGCGATAGTCAGGAGCCTCTCCCGTGATTTCGGAGCCCGCATGGGACGTTACCTGCCGCAGATCGACGGGCTCCGCGCCGTGGCGGTGTCGGCGGTCCTGATCGATCATTGTTTCGGCCCGCAAATCCTGGTCGGCGGTCATATCGGCGTCGATATCTTCTTCGTCATCAGCGGTTTTCTGATCACCGGTCTCCTCGTTGAGGAGATCGATCGCAACGGACGCGCATCGCTACGCGATTTCTATGTTCGGCGGTTCCTGAGGATCGTGCCGGCTCTGCTGGCGGTATCGCTCTTCGTCGTGGCGGCGCTGCTGGCGGGGTCGCTGGTGGCCCGGCGGCTGGACCTCTGGGGCGAACTGCGCAACGTGCTCTACACCTTGGCCAGCGTCATGAACTGGGCCCGGGCGGCGGGCTGGACCGGGGGCGGCTTCCTGGGCCATGCCTGGTCGCTGAGCGTGGAGGAGCAGTTCTACCTGATCTGGCCCCTGCTGTTGAACGCGACCGCCGGACGCCTGAACCACCGGCGATACGCCATGGTGCTGATCGGGGCGATGCTGACCCTGGCGGCCTGGCGAGGCTTCCTGGCGTGGGACGGCGCCAGCGCCGAGCGTCTGTACAACGGCACGGACACGCGCGCCGATGGCTTGCTGCTGGGCGCGGCCCTGGCCCTGTCGGGCGTGCGGCGGCTTCCGGCCATCCTGCTCAAGGGCTGGCCCGTTCCCGTGCTCGTCTTGACCGTGGTCGCGGTTTCGACCCCGTGGTCGGCGCCTTTCCTGGGCTATGGAGGCTTCACCCTGGTGGCGCTTTGCGCGGCCTGGTTGGTGGCTCTGGCGGTGGACGATCGCGCCCCGTTCGTCGCTTGGCTGAAGTCGCCGGCCGCCCTCTGGGTCGGCAAGAGGTCCTACAGCCTCTATCTGTGGCACTACCCGATCCTGATGATCTTTTCTTTCGCCGGCGTACGGTCGCGCCTGACCGACGTCGTGACCGTCGTGGCCTCACTCGTGGCCGCGCACCTGTCCTACGGGCTGGTCGAGCAGCCCTTCCTGCGCCTGAAGGGGCGTGTCCTTCAGCTCTGGGGCGGACGCGCGAGGGGTGAACGACGGATACCGAACTCCACCCTCTAGCCAGGGTCGGAACGGCCCAGCGCGCGCTGGCCGGCTCTTCAGGGAGATGTAGAAGGCGGCGATGAAGATCGCCGACAGGACGGTCGAGGATCCCGACCATAGATCCGGAGCGATAATGCCCAGCAAGGCGCAGGCGCAACCGGCCAGGGCCAGGCCGTCCGCGTCCGCGCGCTCGAAGCCGATGGCCTGGAGAAAGAAGCCGGAAAAGGCGCTGATGGCGCTGATGACCATGAAGATGATCAGGCCCACGACGCCGCCCGTATAGAAAACCCCGACGGCGCCGATATCCGAGAAGAAGAAGGTGGTCGTCGCCATCAGGTTGATGGTGTCGTCACGGCTGCTGGCCAGGCCGACGCCGAACAGCCAGTAGTCTCGCACGAAGTATTTGGTGGCGTCGTAGGATAGCGAGCGGATCGTGGCCGAGGAATCGTTGTTGCCGAACAGGTCGTAGGGCCTGAACGCGTGGTCGTTCAGGCCGACGATCAGCACCAGCGAGACGACAAAGAAGGCCAGGAAGCAGAGGACGCCGACCCGCTTGGTGTTCCGCAGCACGACATAGGTGGCCAGCGCGAAGATCGTGACGGCCGTGACCGCCCGGAAATAGGAAAGCCAGATGCCGGCGGCGAACAGGCCGAACGTCAGCAGGTAGGCCCACTTCTTGCCGACGAAGGCGCGGGTGAACGACAGGCACAGGCCGAACACCATCAGCGACGACATCATCGCGAAGCGGGAGGGGCGGCCAATCCGCAGATCCGCGGCGATGAACAGCTTTTCCGCGCCGGGATCGGTCGGCGCCTTCAGGCCCCCGAGGCCGAGACTGAGCGCCAGATAGAAGAGGGCGTAGATCAGCGCCACCCCGAACAGGACGTTGATCAGGGTCTTGCGCTCGAGGTTGACCAGGGCTGCGACGAAGACGACCGAGGAGAACAGCCCGATATAGACCGATATGGCGTTGAGATTGGCGTCGCGACCCCAGGCGGTCGAGAACCAATAGACCTGCGATGCGGCATAGAGGGTCGCGAGCACGCTCCAGGCGACGATGCCGTATTGCCGGTAGATGATGCAGATGGCGGAGGCCAGGCCCAGGGCCAGCAGTTCAAGGCCGAGGGCCACGGTGCGGCCATTGGGGCCGGCATAGAAACTGATCCGCCCCTGGTGGGCCACGAACGCGATCAGGAATATCACCAGCGCGATGGTTGTCGCCAGCCTGGCCAGCCATGGCTTCGGTGTGACGCTCGGTGGCACGAAATCGGCTTTGCTGGGGTTGTTGAGGGGGGCGACGATCGCTCGCGGTCGCGCCGAACTGGTATCAGTGCGCGGCAAATCGGGCAACATCAGGGAGCCTTCGCTTCGGTGGCCAAAGCCGCCGGAGCGGGCAGGGTGAAACCTTCTGTCGCCACGCCGGCGCCAGTCGTGGTCAGGTGCTGGAAGTCGAAATAGTAGAGCGTGTCGGGCGCGCCATAGCGGCAGCCCTCCTGGCCGCACAGCCGCGCTTTGGTGTCGAAGAAGATCACTCCGGCCCGCCCGTTCGCCGCCGAGCGCAGGACGGGTGTGGCGGGGTCATCGAACATCTGGCCGTCGTGGGCGGTGAAGCCGCCAGGCGTGCGCGCGAACCAGCGTTGCGCCGCCGCTCTTGCGGGAATCCTGTCGCCGACGATGCGGCTGTAGGGATCGAACCGGAAGGTCGGGACGTCGTCGACCAGGATCACGCGGCGCTTTGCAGCCGTCAGACGGGCCACCGTGCCCTGCAGGGCGTCGGCTAGCGGAACGCTGGCGCCCTTGCCGTCGGTCAGGACCATGTCCGAGGACCAATAGCTGGCCAGCACGACGACCTGGATCTCCGGGTGGCGTTCGACATAGGCGAAGGCTTCCCGCTGGAAGGCCTGGCATTGCGCCAGGTGACCCGTGCGGCCGGGCTCCTCGCGGGCGAAGCCCCACAGGGGCGGGCACGAGGACTTGGTGATCTGGCCGAAGCCGTAGCCGTCGCGCGCCGCCAGCGCCTTGAAACCCGGCGCGATGGCGCTGCCGTGGCTGTCGCCCAGCACCAGGACGCGAGGACTCGCCGAAGCGGGCAGACAGGCGGCCGGATCCTGCGGCGACACGGCGCCGTACGGCGCCAGGCATGGATCGGCCCGAGCCTCTGTGACGGTCCGGGACATCTGCCGCACGGCCGGCGAGAACCGGCCGGGCCAGCCATCGGTCACGTAGAAGAGCAGGGCGGGGAGCGCGATTACCGCTGCGACCGCGCCGTAGCGCACCAGGATCGCCTTCTCGCCGAGGACGCGGCGGCGGAAAGGCTGCTCCACCCACCGCCAGGAGACCACGGCCGGGATCAGAGACAGGACCAGCAATGCCAGGGGCGGCAAGCCCTTGCCGTCCGGCGCCAGGACGCGGTTCAGGAAAAACAGCGGCCAGTGCCAAAGGTACCAGGAATAGGAGATCTTGCCGACGAAGACGAAGGGAGGGCTGGACAGGACCTTGCGATTGAACAGGCTGCCGGGGGTGGCGATCAGGATCGCGGCGGCGAGCGTGGGGATCAGGGCGTACCAACCCGGGAAGGCGACGGCCGGCCGATAGAGCGCCATGGCCGCCGCCAGCGCCGCCAGCGCGCCGACCGCCGCGATGTCGACGACCGGGCGTGGCGCTGTCCAGAGGGGCGAGCGGCGCTCCGACAACGCCAGGATCGCCCCCAGGCCCAGTTCCCAGGCGCGGGTCGGCAGGAGATAGAACGCCGCCTTGGGGTTCAGATGGGTCAACAGGATCGAGCCGGCGAACGAAACCAGGGTCCCGATGATGAGAATCGGCATGAACAGCCGCAGTCTGATCCTCAGGCACAGCAGAACCAGGATCGGGAAGACGATGTAGAACTGCTCCTCGACCCCCAGCGACCAGCTCATCAGCAGCGGCAAATGGTCGGAGGCCGGGTCGAAATAGCCGCCCGCCGTGTAGAACAGCAGGTTGGAGGCGCCGAAGATGGCGGCGAAGGACTCCTTGCCCAGTTCCCGCAGCTCAAGCGGCGTCAGCAGCAAGGCGCCCAGGCCGAACGTGACGGCCAGGAGAGCGTACAGGGCCGGCAGGATGCGCCGTACGCGCCGCGCGTAGAACCCCGAAAACCGGAACTCCCCCGCGACAGCTTCGCGGAAGACCTGGCCGCCGATCAGGTATCCGGAGATGACGAAGAACACGTCGACGCCGATGAACCCGCCAAGCAGTCCTGGGAAGCCGGCGTGGAAGACCACGACCGCCAGCACCGCGATCGCTCGCATGCCGTCGATGTCGGGCCGGTAGGCGGCCGTCCAGGCGACCGGCGAACCCGCGGGCTCGGCGGGGCGGACCATGTCGTGCGCGGCTTCCTGGATCATGCAGGGCCCGTTGTGTTTGTTTGGCCGGCGCGAAGCAAGGCGTGAACCGTCTCTGACCCCCGATGCGTCGCAGACGCGCCATGGCCGGGGCGGAAACCACACGCGGTCGCCCGCGGCTTGGGCGCGAGGGTTCCGCCGCGACGCCAAGCGTGGGCGGCCGGCGGGATCATGACGACCGATAGAGTTCGGCGAACCGTTCAGCGCAGGCCGCCACCGAGAACTGCGCCTCGAACCGTTGGAGCCCGGCCCTGCCGTAGGCGGCGCGTCGCTCGGGGGAAAGGATCAGGGTCTTCAAGGCCTGGGCCAGCTGTTCGGCGTTGTCGGGTTCGACCAGCAGGCCGGTTTCGCCATCGATGACCTGCTGGGGAATGCCGCCGATCCGGGTGGCCACGACCGGGAGTCCGCGCGCCATGGCTTCCAGGATCGCCACCGGCTGGTTTTCGGCGCGGGAGGGCAGGACCAGCAGGTCGGCCCCCTGCAGCACCGCGTCGGCGCCCGCTTCGTCGACCCAGCCGGGAAGGGCGATACGGTCGATCACGCCGATTCGCCCGGCCTGGGCGCGGGCCGCGTCCAGGTCGCCGTTGCCGGCGATGGTTGCGGTGAAGGCCAGGCCGTCGGCCTTGAGCCGGGCGAGGGCCTCGATCAGGACGTCCACGCCCTTGCGCTGGCCCACCTCGCCGAGGAAGGCGATGGCCGGGGTGGCGTCGGGCGCGCGTGCGACGGGAAGGGCGGCCGGTACGCCGTTGGGAATCTCGACCACCTTGGCCGGCGGCAGCCGCAGTTCGGTCAGCATGAACCGCTTCCAGTGATCGCCCAGGGCCACGACGGCGTCGGCCCGCGCGAAAAAGGCCCGCACCGCGGTTTGTCGCCTGGCCGGCAGGTCGGCGTAGTACTCGTCGTAGCCGCTGCCGTGCAGGTGCAGGATCGTCCGCAAGCCCAGGGCCTGGGCCACGGCCTGGTAGAGCTGCTTGCGCAGGGTCGAGCCACGCGGCGCGACATTGAGGTGCGCGACGTCGATGCGGCCCGTCGCGCATTTCATCGCGAAGGCCGCGAGGGCGAACGGGGCGGTGAGATGCTTGAGCACGGCGTTGTCGCTGTAGCGCGAGCGATAGACGTGCGTCTCGATGTCGGGGATGTGGGTCTGGATGTACCGTGTCAGGTAGGCGATCACCCGCACGATCCCACCGCGGCCCGAAAGACCTTCGGGAATGACGATCGCGACTCGCGTTATTTTCACCGGGGCGTCCGTGCTCTGGGCGGATGTGTCTTCGGCGGAGGAGCGGAACAGCCGATCTATCCCTGGCTTTGCCCGGGCGGCTGCGGGGTCGTCAAGGCGAAGCCGGCGGGCGAAGCCAGAGCGGGGGCCGGCGCCGCGTCATTCGTCACGGTTTGAGGCTCCCTTCGGCGGCCAAGGGCGGACAGGCGCTTGAGCAGCCACGTTTCGACGGTCAGGTGAATGATCAGGGCCGCCGCCACGGCCGAGACCGCCAGGATCACGAACATCGCTTCGGGAGACAGGGGCAGGCGCTTCAGAAATCGCACAGCCACGGAGGCCAGGGGCTGATGGATCAGGTAGAGCACATAGGATGATCCGCCGGCCGCCTTCCAGAAGCTCGGCGCCGGCATCGACCACCTGGCTTCCAGCCGGACCAGGCCGCTGATCAGCGCCGCCGCGCTCAACAGCAGGCCGATCGTGCCGAACGGCCCCAAGACGTCGATGTCGTGGGATACGCCTCGGCCGAAAGTCCATTCGATCGCGCCCAGCAGCAACATCAGGCCGCCGCCCAGGCCGATCAGCGGCCAGGCCCGCAGGCCGGCGGACGTCTTGACGTTCGCCGCCACGACCATGCCCAGGCCGAAGCCCAGGTTCAGCGTGCTGGCCGTCACCGACCAGGACCCCATCCAGGGAACCGTATCGACGCCGGCCACCACGGCGAGGAGCCCGGCGGCGACGCTGATCGCGATCCAAACCCCAATAGCCCAGAACGCCCGGGGGCCGAACCACAGGGCCAGGGCGAACAGGGCGTAGAACACCATTTCGTGGCGCAGCGTCCAGGAGATCGACAGGATGGCGTCGGCGTGGGGCAGCAGAAGCAGGTCGGCCGCCACGCCCAGCGGCGTCAGCTCGCGCTGGCCGGCCATCGACGGACTGACCAGGAAAGCCAGCAGCATGGCCAGGGAGACGATCAGGAACATCGGAAACAGGCGCACGGCCCGTTTCACGGCGAACCGCCCCAACGCGGTGGGCTGTCCCAAATCGGCGCGGTGGACGTGATAGATGATGAAGCCGCTCAGGACGAAAAAATAAGGCACGCCCACGTGGCCGGGCCGAAAGATGTCGCCAAAGACGGTCACGCCGCGAAAGTTCGCGATCACGCCGGTATAGTGGAACAGCATGACGCCCGCTGCGGCGAAGAAGCGTCCCGCCTCCAGGGAAATCAATTTGTTGCCGTCGGAGCGCGCCATTATAGATCTCTGTCTTTCATCCAAGCTTGGCGGTGAATGCCCGTTTGGCCGGCGATGGCCGTTTTTAAGAACGTATATGCCAAACTCGTGCGTTGTGCTGTCTGGCGGCGGTTTAGACGAAGTTCCGATAAGGGCGGTTCAAGCCCCTTTTCAGGCGAGGCCCGATGTCTGACCCCATGGCTGACTTCAAGACTCATGCCGCCGAGAAAAAGCGGCCACGCCGATGGATCGCATTGATTTTGGGCGGGAGCTTGGCTCTGGCCTCGATCGTGGCGGCCGCGGCGATGTCCACACAAGAGGGGCGGGGCGTCGTGGTCGATGCGGCCGACGCCCTCAAGTCCGTGCCGCGTCACCTGCGCACCGAAAGCAATCCCGAACTGATCCAGGGCGAAAACCCGCGTTTCCAGGTGCAGAACGCCGGCCAGCCCTGGAACTACGCCGTCAAGGGCGCGTCGGCGCGTTTCGAGGTTCGGCCCGGCGACAGCCTGCCCGGAGACGGCAAGATCAAGGAGCGTTCCGAGATCGCCACCTCGCTGCGAATGAAGCCGGGCCGGCCCTACGAGGTCGCGTTCAACCTGATGATCGAGCCTGGACCGCCCAATACGGCCGGCTGGATGACCCTCAGCCAGATCCAGTCCACGCCTGACCCGGGTGAGCCAGGACATAGCCCCCCGTTCGCGATCGAGATGGTCGGCGAGCGGATGCGGATCATCACCCGGGACGATCCCAACCGCGTGGCCAGCCGCGAGACCACCACCTACCGCGCCCACTACACCGACAGTCGGCCGATCGAGCGCGGACGCTGGTATCGGATGCTCATTCGCGTGAAGTTCGGCCCAGGCGGCGACGGCTACCTGCAGGTGTTTCGCGACGGCCAGCAATTGGTCGACTATCGCGGCCCGCTGGGCTTCGACGACATTGTCGGTCCGTACTGGAAGGAAGGCGTCTACCGGGAGGCCGCCAAGGAACCCTTCGCCGCCCGCTTCAGGAACCTCAGCATAACGCCCGGCTGAGCATGGGCGTGATGTCGGTTCGCCAGGCCGTTTGGGCCGCGGCGAGGGAAATGATCCAGATGACCATGGGATTCGCGTGACGCAGAGCCAGGGCAACCCAAGAACCGCTGCGATCGTCCTCAACTGGCGCGCGGCGGCTGACACTGTCCAATGCGTGCTGAGCGCCGCGCGGCTGGACCACGAGAACCTGGACATCATCGTCTGCGACAACGCCTCCGGCGACGGGTCGTTCGAGGCGATCCGGGCCGGCCTGGCCGAGCAGCTTCCCGCCCTCAACCAGGCGCGGGCCGACCGCGGAATGCGGCCCTTCGTGCTGGACGCGTTGGAGGACGCGGCTTTGGCGACGCCGCTGCGCGGCGACGACGCGACCCGCCGACTCTGGGTGGTCCAGACCGGCCGCAACGGCGGCTATGCGGCGGGCAACAATGCCGGCGCCCGTCTCGCCCTGGCCGAGCCGGACGTGGAGTACGTCTGGATCCTCAACAACGACACCCTGGTGGAGCGCGATGCCCTGACCCGGCTGCTGGAGCGCATGGCGCAGGATCCGGCGATCGGCATCTGCGGCGCCAAGGTCGTCTATCTAGAGAAGCCGGACGTCGTGCAGTCGCTGGGCGGCGGGCGCTTCCTGCGCGGCCGGGCCCGCTGCGAGCTGCTGGGCAAGGGAACCTCCGTGGACGCGCCTGTCGATGCGGCCGCGATCGAGGCCCAGCTCAGCTATGTCAACGGCGCGGCGGCCCTGGTGCGGCGGACGCTGATCGAGACTGTCGGCTACATGGACGAAGGCTACTTCCTGTATTGGGAGGAGATCGATTGGGCCGTGCGAGCCGCTGGCCGCTTCCGCCTGGGCTATTGCGACGCCGCCAAGGTCTATCACCGGGTCGGCATGTCGATCGGGACCAGCGACGAAGGCCAGTCTTCGATGCTGTCGGACTTCTACCTGACCCGGAGCAAGTTCCGCTTTCTGCGGCGGCATTATCCGGGACTGGTGGTCCTGGCCCTGCCGAACCTGACTCGGGCGGTGGTGCGCGAGCTGCGCGCTGGCCGGCGGGCGCGGGCCCGCAACCTGCTGCTCGCCGCGGCGGGCGGGCGCTATTCGCCGGGGTGAGCGAGATCAGGCGCGGGAGCGTGCGAAGCGGCGGGTCAGGCGGCGGCCTTCCTCCACCAGGGGGTGGCGGCACAGCACCAGGGTGGCCGCCCATAGCGCCACGCCCAACGCCACGGCGACAGCCACCTGCCAGAGCGGCACGGCCGGATCGCCATGGACGGCCAGCATCAGCGCGCCGGCGGGGGCGATCGCCGCCAGGGCCAGCAGGAACGAACGGCCATAGATCGGCACGACGTCGGCGGTCGTGGTCTCGGTCAGCCGCGCCAGGGGCGGCCGGTACATCAGGATCGCCGTCGCCGCATCGGCCAGGCGCGCGGCCGCCGCGCCCAGAAGACCGCCAAAGAATGCGCCGCCGGTGAAGTAGGCCAGGCTGAGACCCGCGCGGCGGTACTCGATCTTGACCTGCAGCTTGGTCTTGTCGCGGATGACGAACACCTCCCAGGTCATGGTCACGCAGGTCAGCAGCACGCCGGCCAGGGCCAGCATCGACAGCAGCGGCGCGGCCCCGGTCCATTTGGGACCGTAGAGCAGGTGGACCAGCGGTCCCGACAGCACGGCGATGCCGGCGAAGGCGGGCCAGAGCAAGGCGGTCATATTGGCCAATATGCCCAGATAGGCCTTGCGCAATGAGCCGGCCTGGCGCTGCTGCTCGGCCAGGTCAGCGAACACCACCTTGGTGAAGACCGTGTGGATGTTGTCCCAGATCACGCTGTGCAGCGACGCGGCGCGCGAGAACAGCCCCAGGGCGCTGAGGCCCAGGATGCGGCCCAGGATCAGCTCGCCCAGACGGGTCGACAGGGTGTTGACCCCGCCGATCGCCACCATCCGCAGGCCGAAGGTCATCACTGTTCGCCAGCGCGCCAGGCTCAGGCGCAGCGCGAAGTGGCGAAAGCCGAAGGCGTTGACGATCACCACCGCGGTGACGGCGCCCGCCAGGTTTCCCCAGGCCATGCTCATATAGCTGTGGCCGGCCAGAACGCCCAGGATTGTGACGCCCGACGCCATGATCGCCTTGCCTGCCGAGGCCATGGCGATCGTGGAGAACCGCAGTTCGCGCTGCAGCAGGCCCGAGGGGCGCAGCTCGAAGATGCTGACCAGCGGCGCGACCGCGATCAGGGCCATGACCGACCCGACGCCCGGCTCGGCATAGACCCGCGCGGCGACGAAGCTGGCGGCGTAGACCAGGAGGGCCAGCAGGGTGTTTAGCGCGGCGTTGATCGTGAAGACCGTATCGACCAGCGCCCCGTCCAGTTCCGGTTCGCGCACGAGCAGGCTCAGCAGGCTGAAGGTCTGCAGGGTGGCCAGAAGGCCGTTGGTCGACAAGGCCACCGCATAGACTCCCACCTCGTAGGGCGAGAGCAGGCGAGTGACGACGACCTGGGTGCCGAACTGCAGGCCGAAGAACAGGATCTGGGCCCCGGCGCTCCATATCAGATTGCGCCTAATGGACATCGAACGCGAGCTCCGGCTGGGCGCGCCCACGGGAGAGCGACGTTGGGCTCCGAATAGGACGATCGCGGCGCGCGGTCGAGGTCATCGGGCCGGCTTCCGGATCTGGGCCATGCGCCGCGCGACGGCCCGCGACCCCGACGCCCAGAAAGCCGCCCGGCAGAAAGATCAGGCGGGCGCGGTCCACGACGACGAGCAAGATCGCCAGGGCCCGCAACGGCTGGACGTCGGGGCGAAGGGTCGAAGGCGGAGACGCCGCGGCGTGGCTAGTCATGCCGGCTGGCGGGCTGGGCCAGGGTGACGGCCTCGAGCGCGCGAGTCGGCGGGGTCCGGGGACGGAAGAAGCCGGTGATCAGGCTCCAGGCGCCGACGTTCCAGGCGACGAGGGAATAGAGCCCAAGGCTTGGCGAGCCCCGCCGCCAGCTCAGCAGCGCGAGCGGCGCCAACAGCAGCACGGCGAAGGCGGCGGCGCGCGCGATCAGCGGTACGGGCGCGACGAGGCACGCGACCAGCAGCGCCCACCAGGCCATCACCGCCAGGCCATTGCGGACGTGGCCCAGGCGGCGGAGCACGAGCGGCAGGTGCGGCCGGCCCAGCGCCCCGCGCAACACCTCGCCGGCCGCGCCGGCGTAGCCTGACTTCAACCGCCGCCAGAGCATGCGATAGCCCTCCGTCTGGTGGCCGTAGTGATCGACGGCGGGATGGTCGATCCGCGCCAGCTTCCATCCCTGGGCGCTCAGCCGCGCGGCCAGTTCAAACTCCTCGAAGGCGTGCAGGTTGCGATCGGCGAAGTGACCGACCTGGCGGACGGCCGAGACCCGATAGAGGCCGCCGCAGTCGAGACGATCGACGATACCCGGACGCCAGTTGCGGTCGTTCCTGACCGCGGCGGCGCGGATCTGGAATTCGTGGCCTTCGACATTCATTTCGCGCACCAGGCCGCCGACCGCCGCCAGTTCGGGATGCGCCTCCAGGTGGGCGATCGCGGCGGGCAGGAAGCCGGGGTCCAGCACCATGTCGCCGTCCAGCAGGTAGAAATAGTCGCCGTCCGCCTGCTGAAAGGCCAGCTGCGCGCCGGCCCCGCACGAGCGCTCGGACGGATCGGCCAGCTGGACGATGCGGACCGGCAGGGCGGAGGCGATCTCCAGGGTCCGGTCGGTGGAGCCCGAATCGGCCAGGACCACTTCGCCGCCGAACGGCTCGGCCGCGCGCAGGGCGCTGGTCAGCGCCTCGGCGATGCGTTGCTCCTCGTTCAAGGCCTTGACGCCGATGGTCAGCTTCATGACGGAAGCCCCGCGCGAGCGACGGCTTGGTCGGTCCCGCTTCGCCAGCGCGACGTCTCCCGCCAGATCCACAGGGCGAAGATCGCCTCGCCCAGCAGCACGCCGACCAGGGAATAGAGCGGGCCGCCCAGGACCAGCAACGCCAGGGCCCCGGCCAGGGACACGCCGCACGAGATCATGCTGGCGTGGGCCAGGGGCCTGAACTGGCCGGCGGCCTGAAGCAGCACGCTCTCGGCCGTTCGCGCCGTGCGCACGCCGGCGATGGCCAGCCACAGGAGGGTTCCGATCATCAGGTAGCCGTGGTCATAGCTCTTGGGGAACAGCAGGTCCGGTCCATAGCGCATCAGGGCCAGCGCCGCGACCACGGTGGCGCCCCAGGCGGCGACCAGCATGATCCGGAAGAAGCGCATGGTGGCCAGCGCCTCGCGCCCGCGATCCTGCGCCAGCTGGCGGGCCATCTGGGGACGCTCGAATTCGGTCAGGGCGTTGGTGACCACGCTGATTGGCCGCATCAGCAAGGCGCTGGCGGCCAGGGGGGCGAAGGCGGTCGCGCCGCTGATCAGGGTGACGATGTAGGCGTGGGCGTTGGCGGTGGCCTCGGTGGTGAGCACGCCCGTCAGGGACCAGCCCGAATGCTCGCGCCAGACTTGCTTGTAGGACGCAAGGGCTTTGAACGAGAACTCGCCGAACTGCTGCCTGAGGTATCGGAGCCCGAACGGCGCCAGGCTCAACGCGGCCCCGGCCAGCAGGCTGGCGTAGGCGGGCGCGGCCGAGCGGGCATGGGTGACGGCCACCAGGCCGACGCCGGCCAGCAACACGACGGTGTAGATGATGTCGGACGTCATCGTCCGCCATGGTCGACCCGTGGTGTAGGCGTAGGCCCGCGCGAACCAGCGGAGCAGCATCGCCATGGCGTAGGCGGCGAAGAGCAGGCTGGCGATTGGATCGGTCCGCAAGACCGTCCCCAGCACCGCGAAGACCGCGAAGGCGACGAGCGCCAGCGTCAGGTTTGTCGACATCAGGCATCGGCGCATCGGAGCGTCGCGCGCCTCGTCGCCCGACAGCAGGATCGGCATCGGCGCGCAGAACAACGCGCTCCACAGGCCAAGGCTAAACTGGGAGGCCACCAGCAGGAACGAGAAGGCTCCGAAAGCGCCGGGATCCAGCACATGCAGCAACTGCACGGACACAACGAACTGTGCGCCGGCGCTGCCGACCGGTCCGACCGACGCCAATCCGTAGCGCACGGCCTTGGCGACCATACGCAAGAGCGGGGCGCGTTCCGGCGAGGGCGAAGCGGGATCGGGGGCGAGCATGGCTGTCGGCGTGGATCAGGCGCGGACCGCCGACCTCCGGCGCGAAGACGATCCTTCGCGGCGTTCCGGCGTCGGCGAGCGAACCGGTTTGGAGGACCGGCGCGTAACCACCCCGGTCAGGGCGATGGTCAACATCAGGAAGACCTCGACGATCGTGTCGCGCTCCAGCAGGCTGGACTCGGTCATGTTGTGGCCGACGCAGAACACCAGGATCGCCATCAGCAGCGCCACCTGCGACCGTCCGGCGGAGGTGGTGCTCAGCAATCTGGCGGCGGGCATGATGATCGTGGCGACCACCGCCAGGATCAGGCCGGGCAGCCCGACCTGGACCAGCAGGTCGATATAGCCGTTGTGCCCGTTGCCCAGCTCGCTGACCCAGTTCTTGGTGTACTGATAGACAGGGCTGTTTTCGCCGATGTTCCAGAACGCGCCGTAGCCCGAGCCGGTGAACGGGTGGTCCTTGGCGTAATTGAAAAGGTAGGGCCAGATCTCCCCTCGGCCGGTCAAGGCGTCCTTGCGCTGGAACGGGCCGAGCATTTCATCCCACCACTTGAGCGAACTCAGCATCGCGGCGATGCTGCCGACCAGCAGGACGGGGATCAGCGCGATCCGGTATTTCGGCTTGAACCGCAGGGCGATGGCGCCTGAGATCAGGGCCGTGATCAGCATGCCCATCGACGTTTTCGACTGGGTGCGGAACAGGTAGTAGGCCGTGGCCGCGATGATCGCCAGCCGCAGCGCCAGCCACATGCGCTGGCCGCCGAAGGTGAAGATCAGGATGGTCAGGGCGCAGATGGCGCCGGTGAAATTCTTCTGCGGGAGTAGTCCGCGCCAGTCGCCGACCAAGCCCTTGTCCATCGAATCGGCGAGGCTGTGCACCGCCGATGGGGAAACCGCGATCGCGACGTAGTTGGCCGCCAGAACCGCGGTCAGGAAGATCATCAGGACCTTGATCGTTCGATCGTAGCCGCAATCGTCGATCACCAGAAAGATCGTCCAGATGATCATCGTGGTCAGCAGCAGGCGGCGAAAGCTGATCATTGGATCGATCGCCCAGGTCAGGCTCAGCCAGCACCAGCCGAGCGCCAGCATCAGCGTCACCGGTACGATGAGCAGCTTTCGCCACTGCTGGAAGACTCCGACCACCCACAGTGTGGCGGCGAAGAGGATGGCGTACGTGACCTGCCGGAAGACGTTTCCGCCGCCGGTCATCCGGCCGTCCGAAGTGATGATCGGCGCGACCACCATCAAGGTCAGCAGCACGAACAGGACATAGGCCGCCGGAACCAGGAAGGGCCGGGGACCCGTCCTGCGTCGGCGCTCGCCGGTTTCCGTCATGTCACGCCCTCTTGTTGCAGCTGAGGTTTCGGTGTGTGCGGCCCACGGTCAGGCCATGAGCTGTTCGTAAGACGTAATCATGGCGTCATAGGCCGCCGCCGCTCCCAACGCGCTCGCTCGCGCCGCCGCGGCGGCGTAGTGGGCGGGATCGTCCAGCAAGCGCAGGATCTCGCGCGCCAGCGATCGATCATCGTGGACGCCCACCACGACGCCGCAAACCGTCCCGTCAGGCGCGGAGACGCCCTCGACCTGGACCTGCGCGTCCGAGACCACCAGCGGCACGCCGAGCCTGGCGGCCTCGATAAGCGCCAGGCTGTGTCCCTCGAACAGGCTGGGCTGAACGAACACATCGCCCGCCGCCAGGATCTCCAGCGCCTCGGCGCGGGGATGGAAGCCGAGGAAGTGGACCCGGTCGGCCACGCCGAGCTCGGCCGCCAGCACCCTGAGCGCCGGCGCCTCGGACCCGTCGCCGACGATCCGCACCACCACGTCCGGCATGTGGACCGCGGCGCGGATGAGGACCGGATAGTTCTTCTGCTCGGCCAGACGGCCGATGGCGACAACCTGGCGTCCAATCGGTCGCCCTTGGCGCGCTTCGGCCAGGCGCGCGATCCTCGCCTCGATGTCGGGCGGCAGGGCGTTCTTGATCGTCTTCAGCTTGGCGCGATAGGGCGAAGGCTTGCCAGCGTGCGTGCGCTGGACGGCCTCGGACACGCCGACCACGTGGGCGACGCTGGCCAGGGATCCGGTCAGGCTGTCGACCAGGTTCAGCGCGCGATTATAGGTGTCCGAAGGGCTGTGGTGCGAGATCACCACCCGGACGCGCCGGCGCGCCAGGGTGGCGGCGACCGGGGCCAGAACGTTGGCGGCGGGCAGGGCGGTGAACACGACGTCCGCCTCGAACGCCTCGAACAGGCGGGTCAGGGCGCGGACCATGGCCAGCTTGGCGCCCGTCGACGCCGGCCGTTCGGGGACGACGTAGGTCCAGGTCAGGGGCGCGACTTCCTGGGCGGGCGTGTCACCCGGATAGAGCGCCGCGAGCATGACCTGATGGCCGCGCGCTCGCACGCCTTCCGCCAAATTGGCCCAGATTTCCTGGGCGCCGCCCGATGTCGAATGCGAGACCAGGAACACGGCCTTGCGCGGGCCGGCGGAGAAGGCGTCGACGATCATCGGTCGGCTTTCGGGCGGAAGAGCCGCGGAAGAAGCATTTTCGATCGGCCCGGTGGTCACGGTGTCTTGGCGTCCGTCAGGGGCGGCGCGCTATCGGTGGTCTGGGTCGCCAGATAGAACAGCGCCGGCAGGTTGGTTCTGAAATACCGCCCGCTCAGCCGCAGGGGTTCGTTGATGGTGCGGTGCAGCCACTCCAGGCCGATGACCTGCATCCAGCGGGGCGCGCGTTTGAACTTGCCGGAATAGTGGTCGAACATGCCGCCGCAGGTCCGGATCCAGCCGATGCCCGACAGGCGCTCACGGTTCCTGTGGGCGAAGGCTTCCTGCAGCGGACTGCCGAGCCCGACCCACATCACGTCCGTTTTCAGCGCCACGACCTCGGCGCAGATCTCCGCCTCGTCTTCCTGGGTGAAGTAGCCGTTGCGGACGCCGACGATCTCCAGACCAGGATAGAGCGCGCGGAAGTGTTGCGCGGCCTTCTCGGCGACGCCGGGTTTGGCGCCGAGAAAATAGAACTTCAGCCCTTCGCGCGAGGCCACCTCGGCGGCGTCGTTGATGAAGTCCGTGGTGGCCACGCGCTCCCTCAGGGGCTCGGCGCAGAGCAGTTGGGTGGCCATCACCAGCGGCATGCCGTCGGCGTCGACGATGTCGGCCTCAAGGATCAGGTCGCGGAACTCGGCGCTTCGGTGGAAGTCGGCGATGACCGCGCCGTTCGAAGAGACGACGATCCGCGGATAGCCCTTCCTACCCGCCTTCGCCGCCCGGCTGTCTTCCAGCATCACGGCCGCGAGTTCCGCACGTGTCAGGCGCGTCGTGGGCACCCCGCCCACCAGGAGAGTGCGCAACGCCCCTGACCTATCTGGCATGTAGTTCGCCAATCCTGAACAAACTCAGCGCCATGACTTCGGTCGTTATCCCTTTGCGTCCGCCCGGAGGCCGCATTTGCTGTTCGGATTAGGGCTCTGATGCGGCATCGCGAGGACAGAGCGGGTGAAATCGAAAGTCTCGCGAGGCAAACACTCCTGAGACGACGTCGCAGGATCTACATGTCCGCAAGCCATCCCTTACACAAGCGTATCGTGCCGTTTTGGAAATGTCCTTGTGATCCCGATCAATTTTTTGCCACCTGATAAGCGTCCGGCGCGCTCGGAACGCGCGGAGTCGACCCGGATGCATTTCTGAACGCAAGATCTTGGCCGAGATTCGACGGTGCTGGGCGTCGCTTGAGCTCCGGTTTCAAAACGTCATGGCAACCAATAGTCTAGTTTCAGAGGAATTACCGGCGGGGTCGCCTGCGGTTAAGTGCCGCGCCGGGGCCTAGCTTCGCCATTGGGTGAACGCGAACTGCAGGCCGAGCAGAAAGGCCCAGAACGCGGCGATGGAAGGCACCTGCAGCGCATAGTCCGTGGCGCCATGGAGCAGGACCACGACGCCGGAAACCACCAGCCCCCTGGCCAGGGTCTGGCCGGAACGCATCCTGGCGACATGAAAGGCCGAGACCAGCATGATCGCGGCGACAAGGGCGAACATCGGCAAGGCTCCGGCGAGGCCCGCCTCCTCCAGCCACTGGATATAGACGTTGTGGGCGGCCCGGATCGACCACAGGACGGAATAGTTTTCCGTCGTCAGGGCCTGGCTGTTGATGTCGTTGAACGATCCGAGTCCGCGCCCGAAGATCGGCGAGGCCAGGAACGCGCTCCAGTGGGTCGAGAAGATCTGGCCTCGAATCGAGGCGTCGGAATCTAGCGCGTGCACGCGACTCCACATGGGAGCCGAAGCGCCGGCGACGACCACTAGCGCCGCCAGGGTGAGGGCGAGATCGCGCGGGCGGACGGTGATGCGGATCTTGCGTTGGGAGGCCAGATCCCAGGCTAGCAGGACCAGGATCGACGCGCCCGTGGCGGCCAGACCCATGCGGGAGGCGGTCAGGACCAGGCAGGTGGCGATGCAGAACAGGCTTCCGGCGGGCGTGGCCAGCTTGCGCAGCCGGTCGTCCTGGTTCAGGCGGGCGGTGCGCCGCAACTGCCGCAAGAGGAAGGCGGTGGTGACGACCGCCAGCATGCCGAAGACGGTGGCCCCGCTGTTGGCGCTCAGGAAGCCCCCGGAGAGTCGGCCCTTGACCTGGAGGCCGGCCAGGTAGAGGGCGATCGATGCGGCGGCGTAGACGCCGCCGAGCAGGACGATCCATTCGACCGTCGTGCGAGCCCGCTCGCCCCGCGCCCCCTGAACGCAACCCACGGCGAAGATGCAGGCCAGGCCGCCAAGCTTGACGATCTCCAGCCAGGTCGCCGACCGATTGATGGAGAGGACGCCGGGGGCGCCCGTCAGCGCCCATGCCGGGGTCGAAGCCGAAGATGCCGGCAGATAAAGCGTTAGGAACGCGACGCCCAGCACCGTTGCGAACAGGCCCAGCAGCGGCCACGCGAATTTCAGTTCAGCCAGTTCATTCCGGAGACGCGGCCGGGTCAGCACCACGCACAGCGCCACGGCCAGCGCCAGGGAGAAACCCTGGGCCAAGACCGTCTGATTTGCGCCCGCGGCCAAGTGGGTCAGATAGAGAAGGCCAGGCGCCAGGGCCGGCGCCAGCCTCCGCCACCGCGTTTCCGCCGAGACGGGGGCGCGCGAAACCAGGAGGCGCCGGTGACGACGCCGCGCTTGCCGAACGGCCATGGCGGCCGGCTAGAACTGGGTCGTCAGCGAAAGGGTTACGCGATTGACCATATAGTTGGGGCCGCTGCTGATCCCATCGGACGATTGCTTGGTGCGGTAGTAGCGCAGGCTGAGGCCGAGGTTGCGGTTGACCAGATAGTTGCCGCCAAGCGCGAACTCGGTGCGGTCGTCCTTCCGGTCGATGCCGTTGTAGTCATCGTTCGCATATTTGAGGCTGGCGCTCAGGATCAGATTGCGCAGCAGTTCGTGGTCGACTTGCAGGCCCAGGTTCGACGACAGGTAACCGCCCGCGCCGACCACGCCGGCGTCTTCGATCGCTCGCGACGCAGTAGCCGTGACGGTGGTGAGTTCAGTCGGGAACCACTCCAGCCGGGTGCGCGAGCCAAAGCCGTGAATTTCGTTATAGGCGGCGTTGTCGAACGACTGGCTGACATAGCCGACGGCCACCTCACCGCGGACGACGGCGCCGAGTTCAAAGTTGACGCCGGTGAGCAGTTCATAGCCGTCGGAGTCGCGCGCCGGCGTGGCGACGGTGCCGGTGTCGTAGTCGCGCTTGTTGCCGGTGACCGCAACAAAGAGGGCCGTCGCCGGGCTGACGGCGTAGTCCACGCGTCCCTGCAGGCTGCTGTTGACCCGGTCGCGGGCGTCCTGATCGATGACGACGCCATTCAGGTCGACGCCGTCCTTATAGTCGTAGGACTGGAGGTCGGCGCGCACCGACAGCTTGGTGCGGCCGACGGTCCGGCTGGTCGAGAGATAGGCCTGGGCCTGATCAAACTTGATCGGATCGCGCGCGGAAACCGCTGTATTTGACGAGGTGCGCGGCTCGATCGCCTTGATGTAGTCGGCGCCCAGGGCAATGTTGAAATCGCGCAGGATGTCGATTCGACCCGTGCCGCCAACGCTCCAGTTGTTGGCGTTTTCGGTTCTGTACTTGTCGTTGCGGATGAAATCGCCGCGGACATAGGCGTTTAGCTGGTGCTGCGACCAGTTGGAATTGAGAGTGGCCGACGGGCGGGTGTGGAAGGCCCAGTCGCCCTCCGGGCCGGTCTCGACGGCGAAGACGTTATCGGTGTGCTCGGCGTCGATCTGAAGGCGCGGGAACAGCGCGAACGCCCCCACCGGTACGCCGAGCGCTTCGTATTCGGGATGCGGACGATCCAGCACCGCGACGCTGCGATCGCGCGCGAACAGATCGGGGGTGCGAGCCTGAGCGGAATCGAGGGCTTGGCCGAACGACGTCGTCGGACAGGCGCTCGCGGCGACGGCGAGAATGAAGCAAGCCTTGGCGGCGTTGATCTTGATGTCGGTCGCCCGCATGCGGCCAAGCCTCTCGTTCCGTTCAGTCACTTTGCACCCTTGAATCAATTTCGTGTCGAGCTTTAGGCGGCGCGATAGTCCGAACCGCCGCCGCCGCCCGTGGCTCCAGGGGCCGAGATCGGCGGCCCGCCGGTGGTGCCGATCGAGCCCGGACCTTCCTGCACCTTGATCGCCGCCAATACCTTGGCCAGCACTTCAGCGAGGGCTGATGCGATGGCGGGGGTCAGGGTTCCCGCGGCCTGCATGTTGGTCTGGGTGAGCTGCAGGGCGCTCACCGCGGTCTGCGGCTCGACGCCGCTGGTGGCGATCGTCTGCTCCAGAGCCGCCACGATGGCGACGTGGGTCGCATCGGCCGTCAGCGACTTGGCGTTGGCGGCGGCCTCTGCGGCCTGCGCCGCGATCGCCAGCGCCGACGCCAAGGGCCCCGGATCCGGCGTCGGCGCTTGGGCGACCGCGATAAGCGGTGAAGCCGCCAGGCTCATCACCGCGCTGGCGGCCATCGCGCGCATCGCGATGGCCACGAATGTGTTTCTGTTCATTCAAACCCCCTCGCCGTGAACTCAGCTCACGGTTCATCGGCCCCCCAGCAAAGGCGGCGCCAATCTTCCCTCGATAGCGTTAAATCCCACTGCCGCAAAACGTGTAAAACTTGCGGTTCGCGGGTTTACTATAACTTGAAATGCGGCGCAATATCCATGAGTACGCAGAAAACTCGAAGAATAATCGGCTATTCTGCCGCTTTTGCGAGCATGCCGTGGTCTCTCAGCGCATCGTTGTGACCTGAGCGCTCGACCAGCGCGGCCGCCCAACGTCCGGTTGGATTGTGGATGGCGCGGACGATATCGGGGCCGCCACTGTGATAATGGGCGAAATTCCTCATTTCATTCACGGCCCGCGTCCTCAAGGCCGGTGTCAATTCGGACCAGTGTTCGAATATGAAACGCAGCCGCCAGCGGGTGACGTCCGGACCAAGCGGCGCGGCCTGGTAGGACTTGTCGAGATAGCCGAGCGCCTGGTCATCCAGGGTGCGGGTCGCGAGCTGCCGCACATAGGCGCGCCGCAGCCAGGCGTTCGCGGCGGTGGGCGCCTGCGCCAGGGCGGCCTGACTTTCCCGGTCAGCCGCGATGGTCTGGGGATACTGCGCGGAAAGCGCCCGATCGGCGCGCATCTCGTGGACCGGCGCCAGGTCGGGGTGGAACTCGTCCGGCCACGTCAGTCCGGCGGTGGTGATCGCCGCGCCCGCCGCGGCCGTAATCGCCAGGGTGGTGACCGCGGTCGTTTTCAATGTCCTGGCCGTCATCCACGTCATTCTTCGCCTCGTAGTCGGTCGATGCGCGGGCATCTGCGTCGCGCAATATTGCTACTCTATTATGATCGCGCGCCCGCGCCGGTGAGCAATTCATATTGCGAGGCCGGCCATGCAGCCCTGCCCCTTGCTAAATTCGGGCCTGTCTGCTTTTGAACAAGCTATCGCCACACCGCTATGGTTTCGACGGCTCGGAAAGAGGATTTCGATATGCGTCACTTCTTGCGTCTCTGCGCCATGAGCCTGGTTCTGGCCTTCGGAGGCGTGGCCTGCGCCCAGACGCCCGCCGCCCCGGCGGCCGCTCCCGCTGCGACGAGCGCCGAGAACACCGTTCGAACCGTGCCGGAGTATCGGCTGGGCGTCGCCGACAAGGTGCGCGTCAATGTCTTCGGCGAAGAGGCTCTGACAGGCGAATTCCTGGTGGGCGGCGGCGGCAAGGTCTCGCTGCCGCTGATCGGCGAGGTCCAGGCGGCCGGCCTGACGATCTCGGAATTCCAGAACGAGGTGAGCAACGAGCTGCGCAAGGGCTACATCAAGGAGCCGCGCGTCAGCGCCGAAGTTCTGAACTATCGCCCCTTCTATATCCTGGGCGAGGTGAACAAGCCCGGCGAGTATCCCTACACCAACAATCTCTCGGTCCTGAACGCCGTGGCCACCGCCGAAGGCTTCACCTATCGCGCCAACAAGAAGGTCGTCTTCATCAAGCGCGCCGAGGACCCGGCCGAGCAGTCCTACCCGCTGACGCCTCTGACGAAGGTCGCGCCCGGCGACACCATTCGGATTGGCGAACGTTATTTCTGAGTTTTCGGGTTTCTTGACCTTTGGATCGTTACCCTTGCCTCGCATCAGCTTTCCGCTCCGTTCCGCGCCTGGGCGCTTGCCGGAGCCGCCGCGGGGTCATGACGGAATGGATAGGGGATGATCGGTAACTGGTTAGCGCGTCGGAAGTCGTCGAACGCCGGCCCAGTCGCCAGCGTGCCGCCAGGCACGCTGGTATGGACGGTTGGCGACATCCACGGACGGCTCGATCTTCTGCGCCCCCTGCTCGGCGCTGTTCTCGAAGATTTCGCTCGCAGCGCGCAGACCCGCAAGGTGCTGATCTTTCTTGGCGACTATGTCGACCGCGGCCCGGAGTCCCAGGGCGTGATCGAACTGCTGTGCCGCCTCGCGGACGGCGGTCCCATCGAAACGGTTTTCCTGCGCGGCAACCACGAAGACCGGATGGCGGCGTTCCTCGAGGATCCCGGCATCGGTCCGACCTGGTGCGACTATGGCGGGCGCGAGGCGCTCCGGTCGTACGGCGTGACGGCGCCGGCCGATCGCGCCGACAAGGAGGCCTGGGCCGCCGCCTCAGCCGACTTCAACGCCGCCCTCAGTGACCGCCACCGGGCTTTCCTGCGGGACCTGAAGTTCAGTGTCAGCGTCGGTGACTATTTCTTCGTGCATGCCGGCGCGCGGCCGGGCGTCCCGCTGGACCAGCAGTCCAGGCACGACATGATGTGGATCCGGCAGACCTTCCTGGACGACAGCCGGACCTTCGAGAAGATCATTGTGCACGGCCACACGCCGACCGACGACATCCAGTCGGACCACCGTCGCATCGGCCTCGACACGGGGGCCTACGCCACGGGCGTGCTGACCGCCGTGCGCCTCGAAGGCGAGGAGCGCGCGGCGCTGCAGACCGCCATGACCGGCTCGGGAGTGGAGCTCTGGCGCAGCGAGGTCGCGACGACCAAGGGCGCGAAACGCTCGGCGCGATAGCGGCGGTTGGGGTAGGCGACCGCAAAGGCCCGTCGAAACCCTTTTTTTGCATCTTGCCCGCTACAGATTGCAGGTAACGCCCCGGGGGACCTGCGCTTGCTCAAGGTTTTGACCTGCCTGACGACGGAGCACGATCTGCGCCTGGTGGTGGTCGCCGGCCTGATCTGTTTCGCCGCGTGCTTCACGGCGTTCCGCCTCTACTCCCGGATGCGCGGGGCCAAGGGCGTGGTGCGGGCCGCCTGGCTGCTGCTGACCGGCCTGGTGTCGGGATCGGGCGTGTGGGCCACCCACTTCATCGCCATGGTCGCCTACAGCCCCGGCCTGAAGACCGGTTACAGTCCCGCGGGCACCTTGCTGTCGCTGATGATCGCGGTGCTGTTCATGGCCGGCGGCTTCGCTGTGGCCTCGGCCCAGCGCTCGCGCACCAACGACTTCGCCGGCGGCTTGGTCCTGGGCATGGGCGTGGCCGCCATGCACTATACCGGCATGTCCGCCTTCGTCACCCAGGGCTTCTTGCAGTGGGAGCAGGCGACGATCGCCGTCTCGGTGCTGGCCGGCGTCGTCGGCGCCGCGGGCGCCCTGCAACTGGCGGGACGCGCGCGCAGCCTGGTCCGGCAGCTGGGCGGCGGGCTTCTCCTCACGCTCGGAATCTGCGCCCTGCATTTCATCGGCATGGGCGCGATCACCATCGTTCCCGACCCCTCGATCGACGTGCCCGACCAGATGCTGTCGGGCGCGGTCCTGACCCTGGCCGTGAGCTCGATCACCGGCATGATCATCCTGGGCGGTCTGGGCGCGGTGGCCATCGAGTCCTCGACCAGCCGCTCGGCCCTGGACCGTATCCGCCGCCTGGCCGACGCCGCCTACGAGGGCATCGTCGTCGTCCAGGACGGCCTTATCAACGACGCCAACGCCGCCTTCTGCCAGTTGGTCGGCCTTCAACTGGACGCCCTGCTGCGCGCGCCGCTGTCGGATCTGCTGACCCTGGACAGCACCGCGTCGATCCGGGAAGGCGAGCGCCGCGAGGGCGTGCTGCAGCCCGCCGACGGCGGTCGCGCCATCCCGGTCGAGGTATTCTCGCGGCTGATGGACGACGGCGCCCGACGCGAAACCTCGGGCCTGACCGTGCTGGCGGTGCGAGACCTGCGCGAGCGCCGCTCGGCCGAGGAGAAGATCCGTTACCTGGCCGAGCACGACGGCCTGACCGGCCTGCCCAACCGCAATTCGCTGCAGACCCGCCTGGCCGCGGCCCTGGACCGGGTCGAGGCCTCGGGCGAGAGCCTGTCGCTGATCTGCATCGACCTGGATCATTTCAAGGAAGCCAACGACCTGCACGGCCACCTGGCGGGCGACGCCCTGCTGGTCGAGGCCGCGCGCCGGCTGCAGGACAGCCTGACGGCCCCGTCCTTCGCGGCCCGTCTCGGCGGCGACGAGTTCATCGTCGTGCAGGTGGCGGCGGGCGACCAGCCCGCAGCCGCCGCCGAACTGGCTGGCCGGCTGCTGGAGACCCTGTCGGCGCCCGCCACGCATGAGGGCCGGGACCTGGCCATGGGCGCCAGCCTTGGCGTCTCGCTGTTCCCGCACGACGGCCGCACGGCCGAGGCGCTGCTGGCCAACGCCGACATGGCGCTGTACCGCGCCAAGGAAGGCGGCCGCGGCGCCTATCGCTTCTTCAAGCGGGAAATGGACGAGACGATCCGCGAGCGCCGAACCCTGGCTCGCGAGCTGCGTCAGGCGATCGCCGACGAGGAACTGGTCGTTCACTATCAGCCGCTGGCCAAGGCGGCCGATGGCGAGGTCTGCGGTTTCGAGGCCCTGGTGCGCTGGAACCATCCGGGGCGGGGCATGGTCCCGCCGCTGGAATTCATCCCCGTCGCCGAGGAAAACGGCCTGATCACTCAGCTGGGCGAATGGGTCTTGCGCCGAGCCTGCGCGGACGCCGCCAGTTGGGAGCGGCCGCTGCGCATCGCGGTGAACCTGTCGCCGCTGCAACTGAACCAGCCGAACCTGCCCATCCTGGTGCATGAAATCCTGGTGCAGACCGGCCTGTCTCCCAAGCGGCTGGAGCTCGAGGTCACCGAGAGCGCCCTGTTCAAGGACTATCAGCGGGCGCTCGACAACCTGCGCCGGCTGAAGGCGCTGGGGGTGCGGATCGCCATGGATGACTTCGGCACGGGCTTCTCGTCGCTGTCGACCCTGCAGTCGTTCCCATTCGACAAGATCAAGATCGACAAGAGCTTCGTGGAGAACATCCACCGTCACGACCGTGCGACGGTGATCGTCCGCGCGGTGCTGGGCCTGGGCCGCAGCCTGGACATCCCGTGCGTGGCCGAGGGCGTCGAGACCCAGGAGCAGATCGACTTCCTGCGGGGCGAGGACTGCGCCGAGCTGCAGGGCTACGCCATCGGCCGGCCCGCTTCGGTCGACACGCTGTCCGCCTGGACCCTGGCGAGCAAGGCCGCCGCGGCTCCGCTGGCGACGACGGCGGATGAGAAGGCGCGGAAGCGGAAACGCGCCTGATTGCGGAGTTCGGTCTCACGCCGCCGCGGCGGGAGTGAGACGGCTGGCGACCGCGGGCGCCGTCCCGGTCACCGACTCAGGGCGACGACGCCGAAGATCAGCGCGGCCCATATCGCCAGGCTGAAGCCGGCGCAGAGGATCAGGGGCCATCGGATCTTGTACCGGGGCGGGGCGCGCCGGGTCGCGCCCAGGAACGGAGCATTGTGCGTTTGAACGTTCGAGGGGCCGAACTTCATTGCGTTTCCTCCCACGCCCGGCCTTTGATCGAGGGTCTCCGCCCCGTCGTGCCGTGTACGCCTATGGATATGAGTCCCAGAATAGCTCAGTTGCAAGGCATACACACGCATAGGGCGCGGAAAAATGCGTCAAATCGCGCGATTTCCCTCGAAATCGGATCCTGAACTGGTCAAGCGGACTCCGATCTGCCGGGCCTCACCCGAATTTCGGCCGACTCGCTTCAAGCTTGGCCTTTGACCTAGCGTCTCCGACTCATTCCCCCCATCAGGCCACGCATGATTTCGCGCCCGGCCTGGTTGGCGATCGTCCGCAGCAACGAGGTGGCGAAGGCCTCGCCCATCGACTGGCGGCTGGAGGCGCGCGGACGCGACGCGGCGCGAGCCTCGCGCGCCTCCTCCCGTTCCCGCACCTTCTCGGCCGCCGCCCGCTGGCGCTCGGCCTCGGCCTGGGCGGCGGCCGTGTCAGCCTGCTGCTGGGCCTGGGCGGCGCGGCCTTGAAGGGTTTCGTAGGCCGAGGCGCGGTCCAGGCTTGTGTCGTAGAGGCCGGCGACCGGGCTCTTGGCGATCAGGGCGGCGCGCTCCTCCGGCGTCAGCGGGCCCAGGCGCGAGGCCGGCGGACGGATCAGCGTCTTCTGCACGACGCAGGGCGCGCCCTTGGCGTCCAGGGTCGAGATCAGCGCCTCGCCGACACCCAGGGCCTGGATGGTCTCGGCGGTGTCGAAGGCTGGGTTGACCCGGAACGACTGGGCGGCGGCCTTCAGCCCCTTCTGGTCGGCGGGGGTGTAGGCTCGCAGCGCGTGCTGCACCCGCGCGCCCAGCTGGCCCAGCACGGCGTCGGGAATGTCGGCCGGGTTCTGGGTGACGAAGTAGATGCCCACGCCCTTGGAGCGGATCAGCCGCACGACCTGCTCGATCTTCTCCAGCAGCGGCTTTTCCGCATCGTTGAACAGCAGGTGGGCTTCGTCGAAGAAGAACACCAGCTTGGGCTTCTCCGGATCGCCCACCTCGGGCAGTTCCTCGAACAGCTCCGACAGCAGCCACAGCAGGAAGGTCGAATAGAGCTTGGGCGACTGGATCAGCTTGTCGGCCGCCAGCAGGTTCACATAGCCGCGGCCGGCCACGTCGGTGCGCATCAGGTCGGCCAGCTTCAGGGCCGGCTCGCCGAAGAAGTTCTCGGCACCCTGGCTCTGCAGGGTCAGCAGCTTGCGCTGGATCGCCCCCACCGTGGCCGGCGAGACGTTGCCGTACTGGGTGCCGATCTCGGCGGCGTGGTCGGCGACATATTTCAGGGCCGCCTGCAGGTCCTTCAGATCCAGCAGCAGCAGGCCGTCCTGGTCGGCGACGTGGAAGACCACCGTCAGCACGCCTTCCTGCACGTCGTTCAGTTCGAGCAGGCGCGACAGCAGCAGCGGACCCATCTCGGAGATGGTGGTGCGGATCGGGTGGCCTTTCTGGCCAAACAGGTCCCAGAACACCACCGGCGGGGCGGACGGCGTCAGGGTCAGGCCCATGGAGGCGGCGCGCTCCAGCATCCTGTCGTTGGGCGTCCCGATCGCGCCGACGCCAGAGAGGTCGCCCTTCACGTCGGCGGCGAACACCGGCACGCCGGCGTCCGAGAAGGCCTGGGCCATGACCTGCAGGGTGACGGTCTTGCCCGTGCCGGTCGCGCCGGCCACCACGCCGTGGCGATTGGATCGGTCGAGCCGCTGGGTCACGGGTCCCTCGCCCAGTCCGATGAGGATCTCGCCTTCGCCGATCACCAGGGTCATACAACAACGTCCTTCAGATTGAGAGCTTGAGCCTAGCCCCGGCCTTGCGTCGCGCCAATCGCCTCGCGCAATGTGGCGCCAGTCTTTTACAGACCTTCGAGAAAGAGATGTCGCCGATGTCCATCCCTGCGTCGATCACCGGTCGCAACGCCCTGGTGTTCCTGGCGGTCATCGCCGGCGGCGCGACGCTGTACTGGATGCGCGGCATCCTCACGCCCCTGGCCATGGCGGTGTTCCTGGCGGTGATGATCGACAGCTTCGCCCGGGTGCTGGTCGAGCGCCTTCCGAAGTTCCCCAGGAACCTGGCCCTGCCGGCCGCGATCTTCCTGTCGATCGCCATGTTCGCGGCTTCGGTCTGGGTGGTCACCGCCAACGGGGCCAGCTTCGTCGGCCAGATCCGCGACTACGCGCCCCGTCTGAACGAGGTGATCGCCAAGGTCGCCTCGCTGGTCGGGATCAAGGTGGCGCCGACGATCGGCGACCTGATCAACCAGCTCAATCCCAGCAAATACGCCGGCGCGGCCGCCCAGAGCCTGCAGAACTTCGCCTCCAACGCCATACTGGTGCTGATCTATCTGGGCTTCATCATCGCCTCGCGGCGAGGCTTCAATCGCAAGATCGTCGCGCTCTATCCGCATCATGCCGAGCGCGACAGCGCGGTTCAGCTGTTCCAGCGCATCCGCAACGGGGTCGAGCAGTACCTGTGGATCCAGACGGTCACCGGCCTGATGATCGCCGCCGCCGCCTGGGTGGTGATGATGCTGCTGCGCCTGGACAACGCGCTGTTCTGGGCCTTCCTGATCTTCGTGGCCGCCTATATCCCGATCATCGGCGGCGCGGTGGGCTGCATCCTGCCGCCGCTGTTCGCCCTGGTGCAGTTTCCCGACAGCTTCTGGCCCGCCCTGATCCTGTTCGGAGCCTTGGAGCTGATCTTCTTCATCGTCGGCAACGTCATCTATCCGCGCATGCAGGGCGACAGCCTGAACATCGACCCGACGGTGGTGCTGCTGTCATTGGCGGTATGGGGCGCGCTGTGGGGCGTGACGGGCATGTTCCTGTCCACCCCGCTGACCGTGGCCCTGATGCTGATCATGGCCCAGTTCGACGGCACGCGCTGGATCGCCATCCTGCTGTCGGAAGACGGCGATCCCAGCGGATCGGGCCTCGACCGCAAGCCGCCGGGTGCGTCGGCCAAGGCCTCGCCGGACAAAAAAGCGGGCTCCGCATCCGCTTCCCGACAGAAGTCGATCAAGGGGGCTTAAAATCCCGAATGGCCTTCCTATCTAGTTCCTGTCGGCAGCCCCCCTTGCCGGCCCCGCGCGACGCAAACCGAATTTCTGGAGCGTCCAATGCGGACTCGCCCGCCTCCCCCCGGCGGGCCCGCGCCGCCGGTTTCCCCCCAACCGGCGGCGCTTCCGCGTCCGCGGCCCAGCCGATCCCGTCCGGGCGGATCTTCTCGGTAAGATATTCTGCGCTTTTCCCTGGCTACGGTTGAAACTGGGCCTGGAAAGGCTAGGTTGTCGCCAAAAATTCGCGAGGAAATCCCATGGTCGGTGAAAAACTTGACCCCCCGGTGGCCACCGCTGAGCCGGAAGGCTTGATTCGGGCCTTCGGCGCGGCGCTGGGGCAAGGGGCGCTCACCGAGGCGCAGGCCCGGTTCGCCGCCCAGGTCCAGGAGGACTGGTCGGCGGAGGAACTGCCGGGTTTCGACCCGGCCGACGTCGCCCACGCTCTGGCGGAATTCTGGGCCTTCGGCGAGACCGCGACCGACCCGCTATCCATTCGCGTCCGGCCCGCCCGCCGGGCCGACGGGACCGACCTTAGGAGCGACCTGCTGGAGATCGTCCAGCCCGACCGCCCGTTCCTGGTCGACAGCATCATGGGCGCGGTCGCCGAGCACGGCTTCTCGGTGCGGGCCATGTTCCACCCCGTGATCGACACCCCCGCCGGCCGGCGCTCGATGATTCAGGTCTATCTGGCCCCGGTGGGCGAGGACCGGGAGGCCGCCCTGGTCGCGGCTGTCCGCGACGCCCTGGCCGACGTCCAGCTGGCGGTCGACGACTTCGAGGCGATGAAGGCCCTGATCCGCCGCACGATCGCTGAACTGCGCGCCTCCACGGCCCCGATCCCCGAAGGCGAGCGCGACGAGGGCCTGGCCTTCCTCGACTGGCTGGAGGGCGACCGCTTCGTGTTCCTGGGGGCCCGGGTCTACGACTATCCCCGCACCGCCGACGGCGGCTACGCGGCCGAGGAGCCGCTGTACCAGCCCGAGGGCAGCCTGGGCGTGCTGCGCGACCAGACCCTGACCGTGCTGCGGCGCGGCAGCGAGCCGGCCATCCTGTCGCCCCAGGTCCGCGACCACCTGCTGCTGGGCGCGCCCCTGGTGGTGGCCAAGTCGAACCTGCGCTCCAAGGTCCATCGCCGCGGCTACATGGACTATGTGGGCGTGCGCCGGTACGGCGCCGATGGCAAACCGTCGGGCGAGGTCCGGTTCGTGGGCCTGTTCACCGCCGAGGCCTACGAGACGCCCGCCCACGAGGTGCCGGTGATCCGCCGCAAGGTCGAGCACGTGCTCAAGGAGGCCGGCAAGGATCCCGAAGGCCACAGCGGCAAGCGCCTGCGCAACATCCTGGAGACCTGGCCGCGCGACGAGCTGTTCCAGATCTCCGAGGATGAGCTGCTGTCAATGGCCATGGGGGTGCTGCACCTCTACGACCGTCCGCGGGTGCGGCTGTTCGCCCGCAAGGACCCGTTCGACCGCTTCATCTCGGTGCTGATGTTTGTGCCGCGCGAGCGCTACGACAGCGGCGTGCGCGAGCGGGCCGGCAAGATCCTGGCCGCGGCCTTCGACGGCCGGGTCAGCGCGTACTATCCCAGTTTCTCCGACGCGCCCCTGGCCCGCGTGCACTATGTGCTGGGCGTGACGCCCGGCAAGCACGGCGATCCGGACCTGGCGACGCTGGAAGCCGCCGTGGCCGAGACCGCCCGCACCTGGGACGACCGCTTCGAGGCCGCCGTGCGCGACGGTGGGGCGCCGGGCCGCGTCGTGGAGACCCTGGCCCGCTGGCAGAACGCCTTTCCGCCTGGCTATCGCGACCAGTACGACGCGGCCGAGGCCCTGGCCGACCTCGCCGTGGTCGACAGCCTGGGCGCCGACGAGGCGGTGCGGGTCCGGGCCTTCCGCCTGGCCGGCGACGACAAGCTGACCTTCCGCTTCAAGCTCTACCGCCCCGGCGCCGCCGCGCCCCTGGCCGACGTGTTGCCGATCCTCGAGCACATGGGCCTGAAGGCTCTGATCGAGGACGGCTTCAAGTTGACCCCGGCCAGCGACACCCACGCCAAGGTCTGGGTCCACGAGTTCACCCTGCGCGACGAGCGCGGCGAGCACCTGTCGTTCGACGACATCAAGGCCGCCTTCGAGGCCGCCTTCGTCGCCATCTGGACGGGCCGCGCCGAGAGCGACGGCTTCAACCGGCTGGTGCTGGAGCTGGGCGTCGGCTGGCGCGAGGCCGCCCTGGTCCGCGCCCTGGCCCGCTACCGCCAGCAGACGGGCCTGGATCCCAGCCAGGGCGTGCAGGAGCAAGCCCTGTCGGACAATCCCGGCGTCACCCGCCTGATCCTCGACCTGTTCCGCATCAAGTTCGATCCGGCCGTCCGCGCCGACCTGGCCGCTCGCCAGGAGCAGGCCAAGGCCGTCGAGGCCGACATCAACGAAGCCCTGCAGGCGGTCGCGAGCCTGGACGCCGACCGGGTCCTGCGTCGCATCGCCGCCCTGATCGGCGCCATCCAGCGGACCAACTTCTTCCAGCTCGGCCCCGACGGCGAGCCCAAGCCCTACATCAGCTACAAGATCGCCTCGCGTGCGCTGGAGGACCTGCCGGCCCCCAAGCCGTATCGCGAGATCTACGTCTCGGCCCCGCATGTCGAAGGCGTGCACCTGCGCTTTGGGCCGGTCGCCCGCGGGGGTCTGCGCTGGAGCGACCGCCGCGACGACTTCCGCACCGAGGTGCTGGGCTTGGTCAAGGCTCAGCAGGTCAAGAACGCGGTCATCGTGCCGGTCGGCTCCAAGGGCGGCTTCTATCCGAAGAACCTGCCGCGCGGCGGCGACCGCGACGCCATCCAGGCCGAGGCGATCCGCGCCTACAAGACCTTCCTGTCGGGCCTGCTGGACATCACCGACAATATCGACGCCGACAACAGGATCGTGCCGCCGGTCGGGGTGGTCGTCCATGACGGCGAGGATCCCTATCTGGTCGTCGCCGCCGACAAGGGCACGGCCACCTTCTCCGACATCGCCAACGGCGTGGCCGAGGACTACGGCTTCTGGCTGGGCGACGCCTTCGCCTCGGGCGGCTCGGTCGGCTACGACCACAAGGTGATGGGCATCACCGCCCGCGGCGCCTGGGAAGCGGTCAAGCGCCACTTCCGCGAACTGGGCAAGGACATCCAGGCCGAGCCGTTCACCGCCGTCGGCGTCGGCGACATGAGCGGCGACGTGTTCGGCAACGGCATGCTGCTGTCCAAGCAGACCCGCCTGCTGGCCGCCTTCGACCATCGCCACATCTTCCTGGACCCCGACCCGGATCCGGCCAAGTCGTGGGCCGAGCGCGACCGGATGTTCAAGCTGCCGCGCTCGTCCTGGGACGACTACGACAAGAACTTGATCTCCAAGGGCGGCGGCGTCTTCGCGCGCTCGCTGAAGCAGATCCCGCTGTCGCCCGAAGTGCGGGCGCTGTTCGAGATCAAGGCCGAGACGGTGACCCCGGCCGAACTGCTGACCGCGATCCTCAAGTCGAAGGCCGAGCTGCTCTATCTCGGCGGCATCGGCACCTATGTGAAGGCCAGGGGCGAGAGCCAGGCCGAGGCCGGCGACAAGGCCAACGACGCCATCCGCGTCAACGGCGCCGACCTGCGGGTCAAGGTGGTGGGCGAGGGCGCCAATCTGGGCCTGACCCAGGCGGGCCGCATCGAGTTCGCGCAACTGGGCGGCCGGCTGAACACCGACGCCATCGACAATTCGGCCGGCGTCGACAGTTCCGACCACGAGGTCAATATCAAGATCCTGACCGGGATCCTGGAGCGCGGCGGCGCCCTGACCCGCGACGCTCGCAACCAGCTGCTGCCGACCATGACCGACGACGTGGCCAGCCACGTCCTGGCCGACAACTACGACCAGACCCTGGCCTTGTCGCTGATGGAAAGCGACGCGGTCTCCGAGGTCGAGTCCCACGCCCGGTTCATGACCGAGCTGGAGGCGAAGGGGCGGCTGGACCGCAAGGTCGAGGGCCTGCCCGAAGCGGCGGCTCTGACAGACCGCGCGCAGGCCGGCAAGGGCCTGACCCGGCCGGAAATGGCCGTGCTGCTGGCCTATGGCAAGATCGACCTGTTCGACGACATCGTCGCCTCCCGGGCGCCGGACGATCCCTGGTTCGAGGCGACGCTGAAGGGCTACTTCCCGTCGGCCCTCGGCCAGTACGGCGACGCCATGCAGCAGCACCGCCTGAGGCGCGAGATCATCGCCACGGTGCTGGACAACCAGATGATCAACATGTGCGGCCCGACCTTCCCCAGCCGCCTGCGCGCCGCCGCCGCCTGCGACACCACGGCCCTGGTCATCGCCTTCGCCGCGGCGCGGGAGATCCTGGGGATCGACGCCCTGTGGGACCAGGTCTCGGCCCTGGACGGCAAGGCCTCGGCCAACGGTCAGCTGGCGCTATACAAGGCGCTGGCCTACGCCGTGCGCAGCCTGACCTTCTGGCTGGCGCGCCGGGCGTTCAAGGACAAGTCGACGGTCAAGGCGCTGGTCGAGGCCTATGGTCCGTCGGTCAAGGCGCTGTCGGCCCTGGGGACCACGATCCTCTCGCCGTTCGAGCAGAAGGCCGTCGCCAAGCGGGCCAAGGCCTATGTGGCCGACGGCGCGCCGGAGGCCTTGGCCCAGGCCGTGGCGGCCCTGCAGCCGGTGACAACGGCGGCCGACCTGGTCGACCTGGGCAACGCGTCCAGCTGGTCGGTGGAGAACGTGGCCCGCCTCTATCACCAGGTCGGCGCGGCCTATGGCTTCGACCGCCTGCGCTCGGCGGCCGGTTCGTTCGTCGGCGGCGACGCCTTCGAGCGCCTGGCGGTTCGCCGGCTGATCGAGGACATGCTGGCCGAACAGACGGCGATCACCCAGGCGGTGCTGAAGTTCGCCGCCAACGCCCAGGCCGGCGACGACGAGGCCTCGGCCAAGGCGGCGGTGGCCTCCTGGGGGGCCCTGCGCGCCGAAGGCGTCCGGGCCGCCAAGCGCACGGTCGAGGATATCGAGCAGGCCGGCGGCGGCTGGACCTTCGCCAAGCTGACGATCGCCAACGCCGCCCTGCGAGGGTTGGCGACGGCGGGCTGATGTTTCACGACGGGGGCATACGCACGGCATGTCCCCGATGAGGTTTGCCTAACCCAGGGTTGTCGTTCGGGCGCGGACAGTCCAGGATCGTGACCGATCGGCGTAGGTTTGGCGTTTCGGGGGCGTGGATGGTCAAGGATCGTATCGTTCTGCTGGACTCCTTGCGGGGCCTGGCGGTGCTGGGCATCCTCCTGTGCAACATCCCGATCTCGGCCGAGCCTCACGCGGTGGCCACCAGCCTGACCCTGTGGCCGCTGGGCATGGCGCCGGACTCGGTGGCGGTCTGGTGGGTCACCCAGGTGTTCTTCCAGCAGAAGTTCTATTCGATGTTCGCCATGCTGTTCGGCGCCTCGATCCTGCTGGTCGGCGGCGAGGGTGGGGTGGGGGCCGACGCCGGCCAGCGCCGGAAGATCCTGATCCTGCGCCTGGTCAGCCTGCTGGCCATCGGCCTCTTCCACGGCCTGGTGATCTGGCAGGGCGACGTGCTCAACACCTATGCGATCGTCGGACTGCTGGCGCTTTGGGTCCGCGCGTGGCCGGCCAGGCGCCTGTTGCAGGCGGGGATCGGCCTGCACCTGGGGCTCTCGGCCTGGGGCGCCTGGAACCTGCTCAAGCACGCGGCCGAGGGCGGCGGCGACCCGCCGCCCGCCGCCATGGCCAAGTTCCTGGCCCAAGTCCACGCCGACAGCGCCCAGTACGCCGGAAGCTTCGCCCAGTCCTTCGTCCAGAACGCCAAGGACTACTGGGACTACGTGTCCGGCTCGTTCACCCAGTGGCCTCCGACCTGGCCGCTGCTGGTGCTGTCGCTGATGCTGATCGGCATGGGCCTCTACAAGCTGGGCGTCCTGAGCGGCAGGGCCTCGACCGGCGTCTATCAAGGCCTGATCGCCGCCGGCCTGGGCGCCCTGGCGATCGTCGGCATGGCCGAGACGACCTACATGCTGCTGCCCAGCCACCCCTGGCCCTCCCGCGCCCTGGCCCGCTGGCTGCAGAGCGCCACGGCCCCCGTGGTCAGCCTGGGCTATGTGGGACTGATGGTGATGGCGACGCGCGCTCGTCTCTGGAAGGCGATCCCGGCCGTGCTGGCGCCGGTGGGCCAGATGGCCTTCACCAACTACCTGACTCAGTCGGTCCTGATGACGGTGCTGCTGTACGGCGGTCGCGGTCCGGGGCTGTACGGCAAGGTCGACCGACCGTTCCTGGCCGGCGCCGTGGCCGTGATCTGGCTGCTGCAGATCCTGTGGTCGCGCTGGTGGATGGCTCGCTTCACCATGGGGCCGCTGGAGTGGCTGTGGCGGCTGGCCTATCGCGGTCCCATGCCGCTGCGCCGCGAGCGTCGCATGGCGCCCGTCGCGGCCTGATCAGGAGGCCGGCCTGGACGTGAGGAAGGTGTCCAGCGCCGTGTTGATCACGGTCAGGGTCACCGCGTCGCGCAGTCGCTGGGCCTCGGCCTGGCTGATCCCGGCGGCGGTGTAGCCGGCGATCTCGGTCAGGTCGGTCTCGCCCTGGACCAGGTTCCTGAACTCGGCCTGGCTGAGTTGGCCGGCCGCCAGCTGGCCGGTCCAGAGCGCCAGATTGGCCTTGGCCTTGTCGAGGGCGTCCTGGGCCAGGACCTTCACCTGGTCGGAATAGCCCTCGAAGCTGTCCTTGCCCAGCGCCGAGAGGTTGGCCTTGGCGGCCGCCAGGAAGTCGTCGAACTGGCTCATGACGCGCCGCCTTCCTCGATCTGGCCGCAGGCCGTGGCCTGCCGCTTGTTGGCCTCCAGGCAGAGGATGTAGTCGAACGCCCGGCCGATCTGGATCTTCTTCTGGTCGCGGAAGGCTGGGCTCAACGCGCCCTGGCTGCGCCACAGGGCGATCGTGCCGCCGTAGAGCGCTCGGCTTGGATCGCGCAGCACCGCCCATTGCCGGGCCGAAAAGGTGTTGAGCGGATCTGCCCCCGCCGCGCTGGCCGCGGCGTCGATCCGCGCCGTCAGGGCGTCCACCTCGGCGGCGTGGTTGGCGTAGGGATCTCCGGCCAGGTCCAGCAGCGACAGGGTCTGGGCCTTCAGGCTGGCGGCGGTGACCTGGGCGACGGGATTGGGCGGCGGCGCCACCGGCGCGCAGGCGACGGGCGCCAGGGCGAGGGTCAGGGCGAGCGCGGCTCGCGCGAACGGCGCCAGCTTCATGGAAGGCCTCCCGCTAGGAGGTGCGACCCTGGCATACAAATCTGGGACGCACAATCTTGGAGGGAAGAATGCGCGTTGAAGGCGAGTTTAGCCGGCCGCCGCCACCGCCAGGGCGCTGGCGAAATAGTCCTGAGTGCGGGCGAACAGGTCAGGTCGGTACCGGGCCCGCGGATCGTTGGCGCGATCGTCGTCGAAGGCGTGGGTGGCGTCCGGATAGAAGGCGGTGTCGACTACCAGGCCGTCGCGCTTGAGGCGTTCGAGCGCCTTCTGCGGATATTTCCAGCCGACCACCTGATCCTTGCCGGCGACGACGGAGAACACCTTGGGGCCAATGGCTCCCTGGACGTTGCTCCATCCCTGGCTGGAGGTCAGGGAGGGATAGGCCGCGTACGGATAGACCAGCAAGGCGCCCTTGACGCGGGCGCGCAGCTTCAGCGGATCGGCGTCGACGACGCCCGTGGCGCGGGCGGCGTCCTGGCCGATCGCATAGCCGTCCATGATCGCCCAGCCGCCATGGCTCCAGCCGGCCAGGAACACGCGCTCGGCGTCGGCCCAAGCCTGGCCTTCCAGCCAGGCCAGCATGGCGAAGATGTCGCCTGAGCGCTGGAGGCCTCGCAACGCGGTCCCGGTGCAGACCGTCAGCTTGGCGCGCAGCGGCGAGATCCCGCGCGGCGCGAAGCTGTCGACCACCACAGCCGCCCACCCGGCCTCGACCGCGACCTGGGCATAGGCCTCCAGGAACGGCGTCTTGCCGCCGCAGCCGTGCAGGATCAGCGCCACCGGGAAGGGGCCGGGTCCCGAGGGCCTGAACACCTTCGACGCGCCGGCGAGGCTGGCGCCCCATTCCGCGGACCTCATGGTGGCGCTAAGCATCACAGTACCCGTCCATGGCGAGCGTCATGAAATTTTCAATACGGGGCTGCATGGCCCAATTCGAGACACTAGTTTGGTGTCTCAAGAATCTGGTCCATGTGGGGAAACGACGAAAGAGTGTCAAAACGATCTAGCGTTGTGGCGAAAAAATACGCCGTCCCTGTCATCTGAACAACCAGATCGCAAAAAAGAGCTTTCGCGTGTTCCCTTATGGCTTCTGGATTGTTAATGGGGATCTCAGTGTGGACCAAGAAACAATCTCAGCAAAGCTCTCGAACAAGCCGCCGTTCGATACGGCTGAGCTTGGAAAGTTGAGTGGCGTGACCCTTGCTAGGGACGACTCCGAGGGCGTTATTCCATCGGCCCGGCACGAAGGACGGATGAGGTCTGATATGGAACAGGGGTACGCGATTACGGGTCTGGAACAGCCGCGCGCGTCTCGCACGGGGCCGGCCTACAGCTTTCAGAAGCGTCTCCTCGACATCGCGGGTTCTCTGGGACTGCTGATCTTTCTGGCTCCGACGCTTCTGTTGATCGCCCTGGCCGTCAAGCTCGACAGCCGCGGGCCGGTCCTGTTTGTGCAAAGGCGGACCGGCCTGAACGGCGTGCCGTTCCGCGTCTACAAGTTCCGCTCGATGACGGTCGCCGACGACGGCGCCGTCGTGAAGCAGGCCACCCGCAACGACAGCCGGGTCACCCGGGTGGGACGTTTCCTGCGCCGTTCCAGCCTGGACGAGCTGCCGCAACTTCTGAACGTGCTGAAAGGGGACATGTCGCTGGTCGGGCCGCGCCCGCACGCCCTGGCCCACGACGAATATTACGGCTCCAACATCGCCGACTATCACAAGCGTTTCCGCACCCGCCCGGGCATCACCGGCCTGTCGCAGGTCAAGGGCTTCCGCGGCGAGACCGAGACGGTCGCCGACATGGAACAGCGCATCCGGTTCGACAATCACTACATCGAGAACTGGTCGATCCTGCAGGACGTCTGGATCCTGGTCTCGACCGCCGTCGTGGTGCCGCTGCAGCGCACGGCCTACTGAGGCGGCGCCGTCCCCGGCGCGGCGGCGCAGCCCCTTAGCGTCCGCCCTTCGAGCGTGACCTCCGCGCGATAGCCGTATCGTCGATCCGACATGCCGTCCGAGCACGGTTCGGCCCGAAGTTTCAGCACCAGGGCGCCGGCGTCCCACACGCCGGCGCCGCCCTTGACCCTGACGCCCGGATTGTCGGCGCGGACCTCAGCCTCGCCCGCTCGCGTCAGGCTCAGGCCGTCCGGGCGGATCGCGCCGCCCCAGAACGGCTCGGTCCCCACCAGGTCGAAATCGCCGGAGAAGTCCGGTCCCGGCGGCGCCGAGGCCGGGGCGTCGGCCGGCGCGGTCGCGGCGCCGTCCGACGCGCCCATCGGCGACTCCCCGCACGCCGCCAGGCCCGCGGCGACACCCAGGACCAGGGGAAGGGCGACGCTCCTCGGGAACGTGAAACGAAGCATGGCGGCGCTATCCTCGCAGGGGCGGCTCACGCTAGACTCCCGGGCGATGAATCGGAACGCCGCTCCTGGCCCTGTCTTCTACGAATTCTTCGCCGGCGGCGGGATGGCGCGCCTGGGCCTGGGCGAGGCCTGGACCTGCGCCTTCGCCAACGACTTCGACCCGGTCAAGGCCGCGACCTATCGCGCCAACTTCGCCGACGCGGGCTCGACGGACGGCGAGGGTCATTTCCGCCAGGGCGACGTCTGGAAGATCGCGCCGGCCGACCTGCCGGGACAGGCCGACCTGGCCTGGGCCTCCAGCCCCTGCCAGGACTTCAGCCTGGCCGGGGCCCGGGCCGGTCTGCAGGGCGGGCGATCCTCGGCCTTCTTCGGCTTCTGGAAGCTGATGGAGGCGCTCTCCGCCGAAGGGCGCGGCCCGGACACCGTGGTGGTCGAGAACGTGGTGGGCCTGCTCACCTCGCACGGCGGCGCCGACTTCACCGCCCTGTGCCGGGCCCTGGCCGACCAGGGCTACCGGTTCGGCGCCCTGGAGATCGACGCCGCCCGCTTCGTCCCGCAATCGCGGCCGCGGGTGTTCGTGATCGCCACCCGCCTGCCGGTCGAGGGCCTGACCGGACCCAGCCCGTTCCAGACCCGCGCCGTGCGCGAGGCCCACGCCCGCCTGCCGGCCGACCTGGCGGCCGCCTGGACCTGGTGGGGCCTTGCCGCGCCGCCGGCCCGCAACACCGATCTTTCGGCCCTGCTCGAACCCGACGACCAGGTCACCTGGCGGCCCGACGCCGCGACCGCCGCCCTGCTGGACCTGATGGCCCCAGCCCACCGCGCCGCCGTCGAGGCCCGGGTCCAGAGCGGCGAGCGGTCGGTCGGGGCGGTCTTTCGGCGGATGCGCGGCGGCGAGCAGCGGGCCGAGGTGCGGTTCGACGGCCTGGCCGGCTGCCTGCGCACCCCGCGCGGCGGCTCGTCGCGCCAGACCTTGCTGGTGATCGACCGGGGCCAAGCGCGCTCGCGCCTGCTCAGCCCGCGCGAGGGCGCCCGGCTGATGGGCCTGCCCGAGGCCTATCGACTGCCCCGCAGCGCCACGGCCGGCCTGCACGTGATCGGCGACGGCGTGGCCGCCCCGGTGGTGCGCTGGCTGGCCGAAGGCCTGCTGACTCCGCTGGCCTTCAGGAAAACTGCGCCGCTCGCCGCCGAATGAGCCGCTGACACGTCAAAACCCCCGGCCTAAGGTGGCTTGAACCCAGGCCGCCAAAGCCACACCAAGCGAGACTTCCCATGGACGACGCCTCCTCGATCTACGACGCCGCGCGGTTCAAGCGCGCCGGACGCGGCAAGATCTTCGACTCGATCCTCGACACGGTCGGCGACACCCCGCTGGTCCGCCTGCCCAACCTGACCGCCGAGCTGAAGCCCAAGGGCACGGTCGTGGCCAAGCTGGAGTTCTTCAACCCGCTGGCCTCGGTCAAGGACCGCATCGGCGTGGCCATGATCGAGTATCTGGAGGCCAAGGGCCTGCTGAAGCCGGGCGGCACGATCGTCGAGCCGACTAGCGGCAACACCGGCATCGCCCTGGCCTTCGTGGCCGCCGCCAAGGGCTACAAGCTGACCCTGGTCATGCCCGAGAGCATGTCGATCGAGCGCCGCAAGATGCTGCTGCTGCTGGGCGCCAAGCTGGAGCTGACCCCGGCCGAAAAGGGCATGCGCGGCGCCGTCGCCCGGGCCCAGGAGATCATCGAGGCCACGCCCGGCGCGGTGATGCCCCAGCAGTTCGAGAACACCGCCAACCCGCTGATCCACCGGGTTTCGACGGCCGAGGAGATCTGGAACGACACGGCCGGCGCCGTGGACGCGGTGGTCTCGGGCGTCGGCACCGGCGGCACCATCTCGGGCGTCGGCCAGGTGCTGAAGGCCCGCAAGCCGTCGGTGAAGATGATCGCCGTCGAGCCAGAGGCCTCGGCCGTGCTGTCGGGCGGCGCGCCCGGCCCGCACAAGATCCAGGGCATCGGCGCTGGCTTCGTGCCGGGCATCCTCGACCGCGGGGTGATCGACGAGATCATCCAGGTGAGCAACGACGACAGCTTCGCCATGGCCCGCAAGGCGGCCTCGACCGAGGGCCTGCCGGTGGGCATCAGCTCGGGCGCGGCCCTGACCGCCGCCTTCGACCTGGCCATGCGCGACGACTATGCCGGCAAGCTGGTGGTGGCGATCATTCCCAGCTTCGCCGAGCGCTACCTATCGACGGCGCTGTTCGAGGGTCTTTGATCCACCACGCGGGCGAGGGCGTTAGGGCGTCATGACCGACGTCTTCGACCCCGCCAAGCGCTCGGCCGTGATGGCCCGGGTCAGAAGCCGGGACACCAGGCCCGAGCTGCTGCTGCGCCGGCTGCTGACCGGACTGGGCGCGCGTTACCGCCTGCACCGCAAGGACCTGCCCGGCTCGCCCGACGTGGCGATGCCGGGCCGGCGGCTGGCGATCTTCGTCCATGGCTGCTTCTGGCACGGCCACGACTGCGCCCGGGGGTCGCGGGTGCCCAAGGCCAACCGCGACTACTGGCTGGCCAAGGTGGCGCGCAATGTGGCTCGCGACAGCCGGAACCTCGCCGACCTGACCGCCGCCGGCTGGCGGGTGGAGACGGTGTGGGAGTGCCAGATGAAGGACCAGGCGGCGTTACGGGAACGGCTGGCCAAGCTGCTCGGCGAAACGTCCCCCTTGCCCCCACCTGACCGCTTCGCGGTCTGTCCGCCCCCATAGGGGGCGGCGCCTCGCGCTCCAGGCTCTTCCCCCCGTGGGGGAAGACGATCGTGCAGCGATCCGTAGGGGCAAGTCCGCGCCTTAAGCCGCCGCCCTCGACGCCCCCGTCCGCAGCACCTCGCTCAAGGCCGCATGCAGCTGGCTGGGATCGATCGGCTTGGCGACGTGGGCGTTCATGCCGGCCGCGCGGCAGGCCTCCCAGTCCTTGGCGGTGGCCGAGGCGGTGACGGCGATCACCGGGATGTCGCGATTGGGGCCCTCCATCGCCCGCAGCTGGCGGGTGGCGTCGCGACCATCCATGCCCGGCATGTAGACGTCCATCAGCATGACCTCGAACACCTCGGACTGCAGCAGCTCCAGGGCCCGTTCGCCGGATTCGGCCAGGGTGGGCTGGATGCCGAAGGACTGCAGCACCAGCTCAAGAGCCCGGCGGTTGACCACGTGGTCGTCGACCACCAGCACCCGCGCCCCCTCGACGACGGCGCCGCCGATCCGGGCGCCCGGCGCCTGGGCGGCCTTGAGCCGGACCTCAAGCCGGAAGCGCGAACCCTTGCCCGGCTTGCTGGTCACGGTCAGGTCGCCGCCCATCAGCCGGGCCAGCTCGCGGCTGATCACCAGGCCCAGGCCGGAGCCGCCGTGTTCGCGGGCCACGTTGGCGGCCAGCTGGTCAAACGGCGTGAACAGCCGCGCCATCTGTTCCTCGGTCAGGCCCCGGCCCGTGTCGGCGACCACGGCCTCGAACACCAGGCCGCCGTCGGCCTCGCGCGCCGCCAGCCGCACGGTGACCGCGCCGCGCTCGGTGAACTTGATGGCGTTGGACAGCAGGTTGTTGAGCACCTGGCGCAGCCGCAGGGAATCCCCCGCCACCCAGCGCGGCAGGTTGGCCGCGCCCTCGACCCGCAGGCGCAGGCCCTTCTTCTGGGCGTCGGGCCGCCACAGCCGCAGGGTGTCGGCCATGGCCTGGCGCAGGTCGAACGGCGCCTGCTCGACCGCCATCCGCCCGGCGTCCAGGCGCGACAGGTCGAGCAGGTCGTTGAGCAGGGTGCGCATCATCGCGCCGGCGTCGCCGATCAGCTGGGCGTGGATTTTCGATCCGGCGTCGGGCAGGTCGCTGTGCAGGCGGGCCGCGCCGGCCAGAATGGCGCTGATCGGCGTGCGCAGCTCATGGCTGATCATCGCCACGAAGGCGGACTTGGCGGCCACGGCCTCTTCGGCCTCGTGGCGACGGCGCTCGGCCTCGTCCTTGGCGGCGGCCTCGGCCTGCAAGGCCCTTTCCAGCGTGCGCGCGGCGACGAACACCGAGACGATCAGCAGCAGCACCCCGAACCACAGGGCGTAGGCCAGGGGCGCGTTGGGATTGGCGGCGCGGGCCACGAACGGCACAGTCATCAGATAGACCACGTGCGGCGCCGCGGCCGAAAGGGTCGCCGACCTCAGGCTGCTGTTGACGACGATGACGTTGAGCAGGGCCCCGGCCAGCAGCAGCCCGCCCAGGGTGGGCGCGAACCGCTCGTGCGAGGCGAACAGCGGCAAGGACAGAAAGCCGAAGATCGTCGAGGTGAGCGCCGGCATCAACACCACGACCCAGCCCATGGCCCAGGCCTTGTCCCGGTCCGCCGGGCCGGAGCACGACGGCGCGAGCAGGGCCCGAACCAGCGCCAGTTCCAGAAGTTGGGCCGCCGCGTAGACGGCGGCCCAGATCCACACCCAGCGCATGCCGACGAAGACATGCAGCATCGTGGCGATCATCACCGTGGCGAGCACCCGCAGATACAGGTTGCCGCGACGGGCGACCGCCACCCTCGCCGGCCCTGAGTGATGGTCCTTGCTGTCCACGTCGCCCCCGCAACGAATGCGTCCGCCGCGCATCCCGCACAGCCCATAGCATGAAACGCTTCGGCTAAGAGGAGGTGAAAGAACGCGGTTCGTCGCCGGCCAAACTAGCGTCGAACGACAAATTGTACCCCGAAAGCGAGCCCTTAAGGGCGCGTAGCGCCACGAGAAGCGCCTTTCCCAGGATTTGCGGCCGCCAATTGCCCCGCCGTGTCAGCGGCCGGTCTTCGGCGGCGCGCCCAGCGCCCGCTCCAGCGACGACGGGTCGCAGCCGGCGATGTCGATCAGCTTGACCCGGGCGCCGGCCCCCGAGACCAGGGTCAGGGACGACTTGGGCGTTCCCAGAACCTTGGCCAGGAAGGCCAGCAACGCGGCGTTGGCCGCGCCCTCCACCGGCGGGGCCGCGACCCGGACCTTCAGATAGGGCCGGCCGTCGGCGTCGACCGCCCAGCCGTCGACCGCCTCGCGCCCGCCGCGCGGGGTGAGTCGGACCGCCAGCCGCATGGGGCTAGCCCAGCATGTAGAGCGGCGGCGCCAGGTAGACGTTGAACAGGATGCGGATCACGGTCAGCGCCAGCCAGGCGATGATCGGGCTGAAGTCGATGCCGCCCAGCGGCGGGACCACGCGCTGGATCGGACGCAGCACGGGATCGGTGACGCGCTCCAGCATCGTCAGCACCTGATAGACGACCTGGTTGCGGGTGTTGATGATGTCGAATTGCACCAGCCAGCCGATGATCGCCCGGACGAAGATGAAGAGGATGGCCAGGCCGATGACGGTATTGACCAACCAGACGATAGCCGAGCCCATGGGCGTTCCTTGCGTGACAATGGCAAGACGGATGTAGCGCGCCCGCGCCATTGTTCCAAGGACCGCAAACCCCGCTTGACGCTTCGCCCCCGCCAACGTATCTCCGCGCTTCCTTGGGGCCGTAGCTCAGATGGTAGAGCGCCTCGTTCGCAATGAGGAGGTCAGGGGTTCGATTCCCCTCGGCTCCACCAAGGACCTTCCCGACATCTGCTGACGATCTTTCGCGCGAAACGGGCCGGATCGTGCCCGGCCTCCCGGCGGGCCTGGACAAGGTCGCGGCGGCGCCCGACGGTCCGGTCGTGATCGGGAGGGTGCATCTTGCGGATCGGAAACCTATTGCTGCTGTCGGCCGCCTGCGCCGCGCTCGCCGGGCCGGCCCTGGCCGCCCAGCCCGCCGGCGACCTGGCCCGCCAGCGCACCGTCGCCGCCCGGGTCCAGATCACGCGGGACGACTGGGGGATCGCCCATGTGCACGGCAAGAGCGACGCCGACGCGGTGTTCGGCATGGTCTACGCCCAGGCCGAGGACGATTTCCCGCGCATCGAGGCCAACTACCTGACCAATCTGGGCCGTACGGCCGAAGCCGAGGGCGAGGCGGCGATCTGGCAGGACCTGCGGATGCGGCTGTTCGTCGATCCCGCCGACCTGAAGGCCCGCTACGCCGCGAGCCCCGCCTGGCTGAAGGCCCTGATGGACGCCTGGGCCGACGGGCTGAACTTCTACCTGGCGACGCATCCGCAGGTGAAGCCGAAGGTCATCACCCGGTTTGAGCCCTGGATGGCGCTGAGCTTCACCGAGGGCAGCATCGGCGGCGACGTCGAGCGGATCTCGCTGGGCGAACTGGAGGCCTTCTACGGCAAGCCCCAGCTCCAGGCCTCGGCCGAGGTCCGGGCTCGCGAACTGGCCCAGGCGGTGGAATTCCGCGAGCCCACCGGCTCCAACGGCTTCGCCATCGCGCCCTCCAACACCCGGGACGGCCACGCCCTGCTGCTGATCAACCCGCACACCTCGTTCTTCTTCCGCTCCGAGCTGCAGATGACCAGCGACGCGGGGCTGAACGCCTATGGCGCGGCGACCTGGGGCCAGTTCTTCATCTACCAGGGCTTCAACGCCCATGCCGGCTGGATGCACACCTCCAGCACGGTCGACGTGGTCGACGAATTCGCCGAGACCCTGGTCCGCAAGGACGGCAAGCTGTTCTACCGGTACGGCGCCGAGGACCGGCCAGTGACCACCTCGACCGTCGAGGTCGCCTACAAGGCCGCCGACGGCGCCCTGGCCCGTCGGACCTTCACCGTCTACCGCACCCATCACGGCCCGATCGTCCGCGCGGCCGACGGCAAGTGGGTGGCCTTCGCCATGATGTACCGGCCGGTCGAGGCCCTGGAGCAGTCGTTCCTGCGCACCAAGGCGACCGACTACGCCGGCTTCCTGAAGGTGGCCGAGCTGAAGGCCAATTCCTCGAACAACACCCTGTTCGCCGACGACAAGGGCGAGGTGGCCTATCTGCACCCGCAGTTCATCCCCCGCCGCGACGACCGCTTCGACTACACCAAGCCGGTCGACGGCTCCGATCCCGCGACCGATTGGAAGGGTCTGCACGCCCTGTCCGAGGCGCCGCACCTGAAGAACCCGCCGAACGGCTGGCTGATGAACACCAACAACTGGCCCTATTCGGCGGCCGGGCCCTACAGCCCCAGGCAGGCCGACTTCCCGCGCTACATGGACAGCGTCGGCGAGACGCCGCGCGGGATCCATGCCGCCCGCGTGCTGAGCGCCCGCAAGGACTTCACCCTGCCGACCCTGATCGAGGCGGCCTACGATCCCTACCTGACCGCCTTCGCCGATCTCATCCCGGCCCTGTCCAAGGCCTATGACCAGACGCCGGACGGCGATCCGGTCAAGGCGCGGCTGGGCGACCAGATGGCGGCGTTGAAGGCCTGGGACCTGAAATGGTCGGAGGGCTCCACCGAGACCTCGCTGGCGGTGTTCTGGGGCGAGGCCCTGTGGGCCAAGTCGGCGGCGCCGGCCAAGGCGCAGGGCGTGTCGGTCTACACGTACATGGCCGAGCGGACGACGCCGGCCCAGAAGCTGGCGGCCCTGGCCCAGGCCTCGGACCGGCTGGCGGCCGACTTCGGCGACTGGCGCACGCCCTGGGGCCGGATCAACCGCTTCCAGCGCAACGACGGGGCCATCGTCCAGACCTTCGATGACGCCAAGCCCTCGATCGCCGTGCCCTTCACCTCGGGCCAGTGGGGCTCGCTGGCCTCGTTCGGGGCCAAGCGTTATCCGGGCACGAAGAAGTACTACGGCACCAGCGGCAACAGCTTCGTGGCGGGGGTCGAGTTCGGATCGCGGGTGAAGGCGCTAGCCGTATCGGCCGGCGGCGAAAGCGGCGATCCCGAGTCCCCGCACTTCGCCGACCAGGCCCAGCGCTACGCCAAGGGCGACCTGCGGATGGTCTATTTCTACCCGGACCAACTGGCCGGCCATGTCGAGCGAAGCTACCGGCCTGGCGACGTCAAGTGACGGACGAGGGCTAAGGCCCTCTTTTGGGGCCAGGTCAGGCTCCGGTCGCATCCACGACGATGGCGACGGTCTTGCCGCGGGACAGAGGGTCCCATCCGGCCGCGATGGCCGATGCGATGGCCCTGGCCACCAACGCGGGGGCGATCTGCGAGGCCTTCAGGAGCGGCGCGCCGTACCGGGGGTGCGGGCCGGGCGGGAACTCGATCACCGCCTCGCGCTGCCCCTCCGCGTGACGCACGGCGATGGCCATCCCGTGCAGCACCGGGGCGTCGCTGGACCAGCCGGGCTGGCGATGGAGCCGCCAGAGGAAGGGCTCGCCATCGACTTCGATCTCGAGTTCAGGACTTTGCTTGGTTCGCGCCATGCCGGGGTGTTAGCCCGGCGAGCGCGTTCAAGCCACCCCTGCTCTCGGCGGCGGCTGCCTCCGCCAGCGTCACGGGCCAATAAAAAGCCCCGCCGTCGCCGGCGGGGCTTTGTCGTCTCGATGGGCCGTCAGCCCTAGCCTTCGCGCTTGTCGCGCTTGGCCAGGACGCGCAGGCGCAGGGCGTTGAGCTTGATGAAGCCGCCGGCGTCGCGGTGGTCGTAGGCGACCTTACCCTCCTCGAAGGTGACCAGGTCCTGGTCGTAGAGGCTGTAGGGGCTGGTGCGGCCGATGACGGTGACGTTGCCCTTGTAGAGCTTGACGCGCACCTGGCCGCTGACCTTCTGCTGGCTGTAGTCGATGGCGGCCTGCAGCATCTCGCGCTCGGGCGAGAACCAGAAGCCGTTGTAGACCAGCGACGCATATTTCGGCATCAGCTCGTCCTTCAGGTGCATCGCGCCGCGGTCGAGCGTGATCGACTCGACGCCGCGGTGGGCGGCCAGCAGGATCGTGCCGCCGGGGGTCTCGTAGACGCCGCGCGACTTCATGCCGACGAAGCGGTTCTCGACCAGGTCCAGGCGACCGATCCCGTTGTCGCGGCCCAGCTCGTTGAGCTTGGTCAGCAGGGTGGCCGGGCTCATGGCCACGCCGTCGATGGCGACGGGATCGCCCTTTTCGAAGTCGATGGTGATGGCGGTCGGCTTGTCCGGCGCGTCTTCCGGCGCGATCGTGCGCATGTGGACGAACTCGGGGGCCTCGACGGCCGGGTCCTCCAGGACCTTACCTTCCGAGCTCGAGTGCAGCAGGTTGGCGTCGACGCTGAACGGGGCCTCGCCGCGCTTGTCCTTGGCGATCTGGATCTGGTGCTTCTCGGCGAAGTCCAGCAGGGCCTCGCGGGACTTGAAGTCCCACTCGCGCCACGGGGCGATCACGTGGATGTCGGGCTCCAGGCCGTAATAGCCCAGCTCGAAGCGGACCTGGTCGTTGCCCTTGCCGGTCGCGCCGTGGCTGACGGCGTCGGCGCCGGTCTTGCGGGCGATCTCGATCTGCTTCTTGGCGATCAGCGGGCGGGCGATCGAGGTGCCCAGCAGGTACTGGCCCTCATAGACCGTGTTGGCCCGGAACATCGGGAACACGAAGTCGCGCACGAACTCCTCGCGCACGTCCTCGATGAAGATGTTCTCCGGCTTGACGCCGGCGGCCAGGGCCTTGGCGCGCGCCGGCTCGATCTCCTCGCCCTGGCCCAGGTCGGCGGTGAAGGTGACGACCTCCGCCCCGTATTCGGTCTGCAGCCACTTGAGGATGATCGAGGTGTCGAGGCCGCCCGAATAGGCGAGCACGACCTTCTTCACGGGCTTGGCGGCCATGAGCGGGGTCCTTCCGAAGGAAACACAAAGTCGGGGGCGCGTTTAGCGCGGTTTCGTCGCTATTGAAACGGCGCCCTGCGAAGTTCTGATGTCAGAGCCTGATCTGGCCTTCGGCGGCCAGCTGGTTGAGGGCCCGGCGCACCTGGGTCAGGTGGACCACCGCGAAGATCGCCGCCACGATGGCGCGCACGCACAGCAGGATGATCGCGACGTTCAGCTCGGCCGGACGGCGGCTTTCGACCAGCAGCCAAAGGCTGAGCAGGAAGGCGAGGGTGGGAACCGAGGCCAGGGCCACGGCGCGGGGCGCCCGCCACAGGGTCTTGCCCGACGGCGACCACAGCATCGGCACCAGCACGTCCTTGACCTTGCCCCAGGCCATGCGCGAGGCCCCGCCCATGATCGACAGGGCCAGCAGCCACAGCACGTCGCCGATGACGCCGAGGATGTTCATCCTAGACCGTCACCTGCGCGCCCAGCTCGACGACCCGGCCGGGCGGGATCTTGAAGAAGTCGGTCGGGTTGGTGGCGTTCTTCATCAGGAAGATGAAGATCCGGTCCTGCCACAGCGGCATGCCGCTGTTGGCCGACGGCACAATCGACCGGCGGCCCAGGAAGAAGCTGGTGGCCATGATGTCGAACTTCAGCCCCTGCTGCTTGCGCAGGATGGCCAGGGCCTTGGGCACGTTCGGGCTTTCCATGAAGCCGTAATAGATCTCGACCTTCTTGAAGTCGGCGTTGATCGCCTGGGTGCGGACGCGGTCCTCGTCGGCGACGCGGGGCGTCTCGGCCGTGCGGACGGTCAGGATCACGTTGCGCTCGTGCAGCACCTTGTTGTGCTTGAGGTTGTGCATCAGGGCGACCGGGGTCATGTCCGGATCGGAAGTCAGGAAGATCGCCGTGCCGGGCGCGCGGTGGGGCGCGCGGGCCCGCAGGATCTCCATCAGGTCAACCAGGGGCACGCTGTCGCGGCGGGTCTTGTCGGTCAGGATCTGGGCGCCGCGCGTCCAGGTCCACATGATCAGCACCAGCACCGCCCCGAAGGCCAGCGGCAGCCAGGCGCCGTCCGGGATCTTCAGCATGTTCGAGGCGATGAACACCATGTCGATCATCGCCAGCGGGATCAGCAGGGCGGCGGTCTGCCAGAGGCTCCACTTCCACACCAGGCGCAGCACCACATAGGCCAGCAGGGTGTCGACGAACATCGCGCCGGTCACGGCGATGCCATAGGCCGAGGCCAGCTTGTGCGAGCTCTGGAACATCACCAGCAGGATCAGCACGCCGACCAGCAGGAAGGTGTTGACCGACGGTACGTAGATCTGGCCGGCCTGGGTCTCGGAGGTGCGCTTGATGTCCAGGCGCGGCAACAGGCCCAACTGCACCGCCTGCTGGGTCATCGAGAAGGCGCCGGTGATCACCGCCTGGCTGGCGATCACCGTGGCCACCGTGGCCATCAGCAGCACCGGCCAGTAGGCGAAGGTCGGGACCATGTCCCAGAACGGATTGTGCCGCGAGGCGGGGTGGTCCAGCACCAGCGAGCCCTGGCCCAGATAGTTCAGGGCCAGGCAGGGGAAGGCCAGGTACAGCCAGGCCGCGCGGATCGGGCTTTTGCCGAAGTGGCCCATGTCGGCGTACAGGGCCTCGGCCCCGGTCACCGCCAGGAACACGCTGCCCAGGATCACGAAGCCCAGAAAGCCGTTCTCAAGCAGGAAGCGCAGGCCGTACCAGGGATTGAAGGCGCGCAGGATCGACAGGTCGTCGACCAGGTGGAACAGGCCCAGGGCGCCCAGGATCAGGAACCAGGCGGCCATCACCGGTCCGAACAGGGCGGCCATCCGGTGGGTGCCCTTGGCCTGGACCAGGAACAGGGCCACCAGAATCCCCGCCGAGATCGGCAGCACGTAGGACGACAGGGCGTGGCCGACGTGCGGCGCGTCCTTCATGCCCTCCACCGCCGACAGCACCGAAATGGCCGGGGTGATGATGCCGTCGCCGTAGAACAGGGCCGCGCCGATCACGCCCAGGAAGAACACAGCGGTCGAGCGCTTGTTGCCGACCTTGCCCAGCGCCTTCTGGGCCAGGGCCATCAGGGCCAGGGTGCCGCCCTCGCCCTTGTTGTCGGCCCGCATGAAGAAGATCACGTACTTGATCGTGACGAACAGGGTCAGGGTCCACAACACCAGCGACACGACGCCCAGCACGGCGTGCTCGGTGGCGGTGGTGCTGCGCGAATGGGCGAGCGCCTCGCGCATGGCGTAGAGCGGGCTGGTCCCGATGTCGCCGAACACCACGCCCACGGCGCCGAGCGCCAGCGCCAGGAAGCTGTGCCCTTTCAGGTCATGGCCGGCTTGCGGAGGGACATCGCACAGGGCGGCGTTGGGGGCGGCGCTGTCGGAAGCGGGCGCGCCAGAGGCTTCGGAAGCCATTCAATCCCTCCGGGGTCGCCCTCGCAAAACGCGGCGCGGAGCCCCATATCGATCAAGCGGGGCGCGATACACCCAATCCCGCTCGGGTTCAATCGCGACCTGACGCCCGACGACGACGATAGTTTTTGGTTGAACGCGCGAGCGACGCCCTTAGGGTCCTGTCATAGAAAAATGTCCGACAGTCAGAAATTCCCCGTCGCCGCGCACGCCTTGGCCTATCTGGCGCACAAGAAGGCGTTCTCGGCGGACCGCGCCGTGGCCAGCGCCGAGCTGGCCGCCTCGGTCCCGACCAACCCGGTTGTGGTGCGTCGCGTGACGGCCATGCTGGGCAAGGCGGGGCTGATCGGCGCGCGGGCCGGGGCCAATGGCGGGGCCTGGCTGTTGAAGGCGCCTGAGGCCATCACCCTGGATGTCGTGCTGCGGGCCGTGAACGGCTGCGCCCACCTCGGCGTCGCCCCCAAGGGCGTCAAGGGCTGCCCGGTCGGCGAGAAGATCCCCGACGCCGTGCGCGGGGCGATGATCGCCGCCGACACGGCCGTCGCCGACCGTCTGTCGCAGATCTCGGTCGCCGACCTCCTGAACAGCGCGACCGTCGAGGCGGCGGCGTAGGGCGGAGTCATCGCCGCTAAATCGGCTTGCAGAATAACTGCACCAACGTCGGTTGCTGATGCCCTGGAAAACGCCATGGCCGCACATACGTAATCGACACGGTTTCAGTTGCGAAGCCGCAACCATTCCAGGGCTCACGACAATGACCAAGGTCGCCATCGTTTACCACTCGGGCTACGGCCACACCGCCGTCCTGGCCGACAAGATCGCCGAAGGCGTCCGCGACGCCGGCCAGACCCCGGTGGTGCTGAAGATCGACAACGCGGCGCAGGACTTCGCGCCGATCATCGAGGAAATCACCGCGGCCGACGCCGTGGTGTTCGGCGCGCCGACCTACATGGGCGACGTCTCTGGCGTGTTCAAAGTGTTCGCCGACGCTACCGCCGGGGTGTTCTTCACCGGCGCCTGGAAAGACAAGCTGGCCGCCGGCTTCACCAACTCCCACAGCTTCGCGGGCGACAAGGGCCATGCGCTGGAAAGCCTGACCATCCTGGCCGCCCAGCACGGCATGAACTGGGTGAACCTGGGCCTGGCCCCTCCCGGAGTCACGGCCGCCGAGCGCGGCCCCGACACGCTAAACCGCGTCGGCTCGTTCATCGGCCTGGCCGCCCAGTCGGACAATGCCTCGCCGGAGATCACCCCGCCGGCCGGCGATCGCGAGACCGCCCGCCTGTTCGGCGTGCGCATCGCCGAGGCCGCCGTCCGTTGGACGCGCGGCGCCCAACCGGCGCTCAGCGAAGCCGCCTAACGAGAGGTCCGCCCGTCCTTCCGGTCCCCCAGCCCGAAGGACGGGCCCCGCGGCGCTCCGGCGCCGCCGAGGGGGCGCTTGAGCCCGAGCGCCCCCTCCCTCCTTTCCAGGCTCAGGACGGGGGCTGGTCCCGGGCGCGCTTGAACCAAATCGACGGTCGTGCTTGGTCTGGTGACGTTGAACCGCGTTGCTCTGGACACACGCCGCATGGCCCGCCGCCTCGCCCTGATCACCGGCGCCTCCGCCGGCATCGGGGCCGCCTTCGCCCGCATCTACGCCAGCCACGGCTATGACGTGGCCCTGACCGCGCGCCGGCTGGACCGGCTGGAGTCCCTGGCCGCCGAGATCCGCCTGCGGTTCGGGGTCGAGGCCTATCCGATCGCCGCCGACCTGGGGGAGGTCGGGGCCGTCGACCAGGTGCTGGCCGCCATCGAGGCCGAGGGCCGGGTGGTCGACGCCTTGGTCAACAACGCCGGCTATGGCCTGCCGGGCGCCTACGCCCAGACCCAGTGGACCGACCAGGCCGCCTTCCTGCAGGTGCTGCTGGTTTCGGTCTGCGGCCTGACGCACAAGGTGCTGCCGGGCATGATCGAGCGCGGCTTCGGCCGGATCGTCAACGTCGCCTCGCTGGCCGGCCTGGCGCCGGGCGCGGCCGGCCATACCCTCTATGCGGCGACCAAGAGCTTCCTGGTGAAGTTCTCCCAGAGCCTGCACCTGGAGACGCAAGACGCCGGGGTCCACGTCTCGGCCCTGTGCCCGGGCTTCACCTATTCGGAATTCCACGACGTCAACGGCACCCGGGCCCAGGTCAGCCAGAGCTTGCCGGCCTGGCTGTGGCTGGGCGCCGACGAGGTGGCCGCGGCGGGCTACGAGGCCGCCGAGGCCAACCGTGCGATCTGCGTGCCGGGCTCGCCCAACAAGGCCATCGCCGTGCTGGCCAAGCTGATTCCCGACGACTGGGCCCTGGCGCTGATGGCCAGCCAGGGGTCGCGGTTCAGAAAGGTTTGATCGGCCCTACCGATGCTCCGTGTACGGCGCCTTGGCGTCGGCCCGGATCAGGCCGCGCGTCGCGTCGCCCACGCCGATCAGCACGAACTGCACCGCCAGGGCGCAGAGGATCAGGCCCAGCACCCGCACCACGATGCTCATGCCGATCCGGCCCAGCACCCGGCTGATGATCGGCGAGGCCCAGAAGGTGGCCACCAGCACCAGCGCCACGGCCGCGATCACTCCGCAGCCGATGGCCATGCCCGCCAAGCCGAAGCTTTTGGCCTCGCTGGCGTAGATGATCACCGTCGAGATCGCGCCCGGCCCGATCAGCAGCGGCATGGCGAACGGAACGATCAGCCGCTCGAACCGCTGCCTGGCGTAGACCCGGGCCGACTGGCCCTCAACGCCCTCGGCCGCGTCGGCGAACATGGTGGTGAAGTCGTCGCGCACCATGTCCAGGCCCAGGATGAACAGGATGATGCCGCCGGCGATGCGGAAGGCCGGCATCGAGATGCCGAAGAACTCCAGCAGCGACACGCCGGTGAAATAGAAGAAGATCAGGAAGGCCGCGACGAACAGGCCGATATAGACCGCCACCATCCGTCGGCCGGCGGCGGCCGCGCCCAGGGTGGCGGCGGCGAACAGCGGCACGTTGCCGATCGGGTCGATCAGGGCGAACAGGGCGACGAAGAAGTTGACGGCGAGCTCGGCCTGGCTCATTCGGGGTGCTTAGCTTTCAATTCGCGCGGATCCGCACCCTTCTTAGGGTGATGCGGACGTGCGCGCCACACCCCGGGGAACGCCCATGACCGCCGATCCGCGCCTGATCCTGCCGCTCGACCTGCCCAGTGTCGCCGAAGCCCGGGCCATGGTCGACAGGCTCGGCGACGCGGTGTCGTTCTACAAGATCGGGCTGGAGCTGTTGGCCACCGACGGCATGGCCCTGGCCCGCGACCTGAAGGGCGAGGGCAAGTCGATCTTCCTGGACTGGAAGCTGCACGACATCGGCGCGACCGTCGAACGTTCGGCCCGGGTGCTGGCCGGAGCCGGCTGCGACCTGCTGACGGTCCACGCCGAGCCGCAGGTGATGCAATCGGCGGTCAAGGCCAAGGGCGGCTCGGACCTGAAGATCCTGGCCGTCACCGTGCTGACCAGCCTGAACGACGCCGACCTGATCGAACTTGGCTATGCGTTCAGCGCCCGCGACCTGGTGGCGCGGCGGATCCGCCAGGCGGTGGACTGCGGCGTCGACGGCATCGTCTCGTCCCCCCACGAGGCCGCCCTGGCCCGCGAGATCGCCGGTCCGGACTTCCTGGTGGTGACGCCGGGCGTGCGCCCGTACTGGTCGGCCAAGAACGACCAGGCTCGCGCCGCCACCCCGGCCGACGCCCTGAAGGCCGGCGCCAGCCACCTGGTCTGCGGCCGTCCGATCACGGCGGCCAACGACCCGCGCGAGGCGGCGCTGAAGGTGGTGGCCGAGATGGCCGAGGCCTGAGGCCGCGCTCGCCGCACGATCGACCGTCCCGAACGGCGCGACAAAACGGCGCGCCGTCGCCGTTCCCTGGGCAAGCAGCGAGGGCGCGCGCCGGCCTCGGCCGAGAGCGATTCATGACGCCCGAACATCGGCGACTCTTTGGCCGCTCTGCTGTGCTTTTGATCTTCGTTCGCCCTGAGCATCGTTGGATGCTCGCCTATACTTTTCGGAATTCGCTATTTCCTCAGTATATCTCGTGGTGTGCCGTAAATGTTGGAATTGGACCACTGCGTGAGGCGAAATCTTGGCGGAGCTTTCGGTAAGGTTGTGGATTTAACAATCCATTATACTATCGTAATCTTAGATTAATCACGAAGTTCTACTCATCGTTCAGCGTGCGACGCTTAGACCCTCCCTCGTTCGGAGGGGTACAATGTCCAAGTATATCACCGCCAAGGGGCCCGAGCTGTTGCTCTCGGGCTCGCCCAGCAACTGGGTGGCCAACAGCACGGCCAAGGAAACCCAGCTCGGATCGAGCAAGAACGACGTGTTCCACGGCTCGGGCGGCGATACGCTGATCGGCGGCGCGGGCGACGACACCTACTATCTGTGGGACAACACTTCGGTCGTGGTCGAGAAGGCCGGCGAAGGGATCGACACCGTCGACGCCCGGTTCTGGGGTCCGGTGACGCTGGCGGCCAATGTCGAGAACCTTCTGCTGAACTCGGCCGGTTCGACCGCCGGGACCGGCAACGCCCTCAACAACATCATCGTGGCGGGGACCGTCGGCGCGACGCTGAACGGCCTGGGCGGTGATGACGTCCTGGTCGGCGGCGCGGGCGGGGACCTTTTCAAGGTGGCCGCCGGCAACGGCTCCGACGCTATCCTGAACTTCAAGCCGGGCAGCGACGTCATCCAGCTGACCGGCTACGGCGTCACCAGCTTCGCCCAGCTCAAGACCCTGGCCACCCAGAGCGGCGCCGACGTCAAGCTTAGCTTCGCCAACGGCGAGAGCCTGGTGATCCGCGACACCGCCCTGTCCAGCCTGACCGCCTACGACTTCGGCCTGAAGGCCGATCCCGCCGCCATTCCGGCCGGCTACGCCCAGCTGACGGGTCCCGGGGCGGCCTGGACGGCCAACGGCTGGTACGTTCTGAACAACGTCTGGAACCCCGGCGCTCTCGTCTACAATCAGAACTATACGATCGACAGCGCCTACAGCGCCTCGGACATGACCTCCAAGACCACCTTCAACTGGTCGTTCCCGGTGGTCACCGAACCCTATCCGACCATCCGCGCCTATCCCGAGGTGATCTTCGGCCCGGCCCCGATGAGCGGCGGCCACAAGGTCAGCGACATCGCCGGGGTTTTCCCCGTCCAGGTCAGCACGCTGGGGCAACTGACGGCCGACTACGACGTCAGCTACAAGGGCAACACCGGCGGCTTCAACGTCGCCTTCGACATCTGGCTGACCGACACGCCCAACGGCGGCGCCGACACCGTCACCAGCGAGGTGATGGTCTGGGTGCACAAGGGCGACTTCGCCCCCTCCGGCCAGCAGGTCGGGACCTATTCCAACGGCTCGGTCACCGGCAAGATCTACGCCAACACCACCGGCGACTGGACCTACACCGCCGTGGTCCTCGACCAGGACACGCCCAAGGGCCAGATCGACATCGCCGGGATCCTCAAGACGCTCGAAGGGCTGAAGCTGGTCTCGTCGGCCGATTATGTCGCCTCGGTCGAGCTGGGGGCGGAGGTTGTCTCGGGCGCCGGGTCGCTGACCGTCAACAACCTGGACCTCGACGTCCGGGCCCGGAACCTCGACGGCTCGACCAAGGTCATGCACGTCGAGGGCTCGGGCACGACCACCACGACGATCATGGCCAGCGTCGACAAGGTCGCCACGCCGCCTAAAGCGCTCGACCTGTCCGGCGACGACACCCTCACCTATGACCGGACGGCCGTCTCCATCTCAGGCGGCGCGGGCCACGACACCCTGGTCCTGAAGGCCAGCGCGACGGTCAATCTGGGCGACTCGGTCAACCAGGTCGCTGGCGGGGCCGCCGTGGTCACCGATTTCGAGGACGTCGACGCCTCGGCCGCCAGCGGCGCCGTTGTCCTGAACGGCTCGACCTTGGACAACAGGCTGACGGGCGGCGCCTATGCCGACACCCTGGTCGGCGGCGGCGGCGCGGATAGTCTCAAGGGCGGGGGCGGGGCCGATTTCCTTGATGGTGGGATCGGTTCGGACCAGCAGCGCGGCGAGGCGGGCGACGACCGCATCGTCTACGACTCCGCCGACACCGTCATCGACGGCGGGGCCGGTAGCGACACCCTGGTCCTGAAGGCGGCCGCCACGGTGCATCTGGAGAACTTCTCGTCCAGCCAGGTCAGCGGCGGTTCGGCCTATGTCACAGGGTTCGAAAGTGTCGACGCCACGGATGCGACGGCCGGGATCACCGTCACCGGCTCACAGTTCAACAACAGCCTGACGGGCGGCGGCGGCGCCGACACCTTGATGGGCGGAGCGGGCTCCGACGTCCTCAAGGGCGGCCTGGGCGGCGACGTCCTGGACGGCGGCGCGGGCGTCGACCAGGTGCGCGGCGAGGCGGGCGACGACCGCATCGTCTACGACGCCGCCGACACCGTCATCGACGGCGGCGCCGGGCGCGACACCCTGGTCCTCAACACCGCCGCCACCGTGAACCTGGGCAACTTCTCGACCAGCCAGATCAGCGGCGGTTCGGCCTATGTGGCGGGCTTCGAGGATGTCGACGCCGCGGCCGCCACGGCCGGGGTCCGGTTGAACGGTTCGGCCTTCAACAACAGCCTGACGGGCGGAAGCGGCGCCGACACCCTGGCCGGGGGCGCGGGCTTCGACGTGCTGAAGGGCGGTGCGGGCGGGGACCTGTTCGTGTTCGGCGCCTTCAACGCCGGCGATGTCGACAGGATCCTCGACTTCTCGCACGCCCAGGGCGATCGCATCGACCTGTCGGCCATCGACCCCGTGCCCGGCGGCCTCGACGATCCCTTCGCCTTCATCGGCCAGAGCGCCTTCCACCATGTGGCGGGCGAGGTTCGCTACGACGCCACCGCCGGGGGGCTGACGGTCCAGGCTGACGTCAACGGCGACGGCCATGCGGACTTCTCGATCCTGTTGGCCAACGCCACGTCGCTGGTCCACAGCGATTTCATCCTGTAGCCAAGCCTAGAGCATCGCCCGGGAAAGTGGACGCCAGCTTTCCGAAAAAGCGATGTGAAAACAAAATTCTAGAGCAAATTGTGCGATTCCCTTGTCGCGCGATTTGCTCTAGAAATCGACCGCCACGCCCTTGCGCTCCCAGTCGCCGAACCGCGTCGGCTCGGGGCCGTCGCGGCCGCCTTCCTCGGTGGGGAGGGCGGCGGCCTGTTCGGCCGCGCGGCGGGCGGCGGCCTCTTCCAGGGCGCGGCGGGCGGCGGGGGTGAGCGGCTTGTCGGGCGCCGCGCCGGGCGGCAGGTCGGTCTCGGACATGACCGTCTTCCTAGCACCGTCGGCGCCAAAAAGCTTGCGCTCGCCGTCGCGTTTGGGCACGGCGGGCGAGTGACTCAGGAACTCAACGACGGCCTCCCCGCGCGGGAAGGCGCTCTCGCCCTCATCGACGCGGCCCTGTCGCGGCGCGGCGGCCTCGATGAGGCCGCCTCGGCCAACGCCTTCCGCTTTCTGGAACCACGGGAGCGGGCCTTCGCGCGCGCCCTGGCCATGGCCACCCTGCGCCATCTTGGGCCCATCGACCGCACCCTGGCCGGCAAGCTGGCCAAGGAGCCGCCGCCCCGGGTGCGCAACCTGCTGCGGCTGGGCGCGACCCAGGCCTTCTTTCTGGAGGTCCCCGCCTTCGCCGCCGTGGCCACCAGCGTCGAGCTGGCCGGCGCCAACAAGGCCAGCCGGCCGTTCAAGGGCCTGGTCAACGCCGTGCTGCGCGGCCTGCTGCGCGACGGCCCGCCCCCGGCCGAGCCAGAGCACCTGGCGCCGCCCTGGCTGTACGCCCGCTGGGCTGGCGCCTGGGGCAAGGAGACCGCCGACGCCGTCGCCGCCCAGATCGACTTCGAGCCAGCCACCGACCTGTCGCTGAAGCCTGGCGCCGACGCGGTCGCCCTGGCGGTCGCGCTGGAGGGCCAGATCCTGCCGGGCGGCACGCTGCGCACCGCGCGCCGGGGCGACGTCTCGACCTGGCCCGCGTTCGACGACGGGACCTGGTGGGTGCAGGACGCCGCCGCCGCCATCCCCGCCCGTCTGCTGAACGTCCAGCCCGGCCAGACCGCCCTGGACCTGTGCGCCGCGCCCGGCGGCAAGACCCTGCAACTGGCCGCGGCTGGCGCGACCACCGTCGCCGTCGACCGCTCGGCCGCCCGCTTGCAGCGCGTCACCGAGAATCTGGCTCGCCTGAACCTGACCGCCGAGGTGGTCGCCGCCGACGCCGGCGCCTGGGACGACGCCCGCGGCTTCGACGCCGTGCTGCTGGACGCCCCGTGCTCGGCCACCGGCACCTTCCGCCGCCATCCGGACGTGCTGTGGGCCGCGCGCCCCGGCGACGTGGCCAGCCTGGCCGCGGTCCAGAGCCGCCTGCTCGACAGCGCCGCGGGCCGGCTGAAGCCCGGCGGTCGCCTGGTCTATTGCGTGTGCTCCCTCGAGCCGGAAGAGGGCGAGGCCCAGGTCGAGGCCTTCCTGGCCCGTCGTCCCGACATCGCCCTGGACCCGATCGCTTCGGAGGAGGGCGGCGCCCCGGCCGCCAGCCTGACGCCGCGCGGAACCCTGCGGATCCTGCCCCACCACCGCGAAGGCGGGCTGGACGGCTTCTTCGCGGCGCGGTTCGTGAAAAACTAGCCGAAATTGACGTCCGCGAAGCAGGGGCGGCGGCCTTGGCTTCGTCGCTCGCTCTAGGCCGGACGACCCTGGGCAAGGATCACGCCGGGTCGCGCCTTTTTCCGCAGGATCCTGGACAGGGGCGTTTCCACATGGCGCCAGGTCAGCCATCCGACGGTCAGGCAAACGACGCAAGCCAGGGCGCAATAGGCGATCAACCAGGCTGACCCCCGCATCGGGAGGCGAGCGAAGGCGGACGCCAGCCCTCCCAGCAGGAAACTGTGGGTCAGGTATACGCTGTAGGAGGCGTCGCCGATGGTGCGCGCCAGAGCGTTGAACATCGGGGAGGGCTTCAGAGCGCCCACCAGGGTCGTAAGCACTATGGCTGCACCGATGGAGAGCCCGTGAGGCCAACGCCACAACGCCGAGGCCAGCAGAAGCAAAAAGACTCCGAGGCAAATGACCGCGTCGGGCAGGGCGACGCCCCGCCGCCCAACGCGGCGATAGGCGATCGCCACCAGGATCCCCAGCGTAAAGTAAAGAATTATCGGCCGGGTTAGAAATTCCAAGATGTCTTGCACCTGACTTGGTGCAGACGAAATATTCCAACCCGCCAGAGGTGCGACCACAAGGCTGCTCAAGATGATCAGCACCGCCGCAAGGCCCAGTCGCAAAGGTAGAAGCATCGCGATCGCGAACACGACATAGAAGAACATCTCGTAATTCAGCGTCCAGCCCAGGGCGTAGACAGGCTGCAACAGACCTTCGGCGTTTCGGTAAGGGATGAACGCGAGGCTTTTCGCGAGGTCGAGTCCCTGAGGGGATACGTGCTTGACGATCGCCGTCATCAAGATCGCGGCAACCGTCGTCAGATAGTAGAGAGGAGCGATTCGCAGGTAGCGGCGGATCAGAAAGCCGATGGACGCGCCACGCCGGCCGAAGGCGTCGGCCATGGTGTAGACCATGATGAACCCGCTGATCGCGAAGAAGACTTCCACGCCTACGGTTCCCAGAGACCACGCCAGATCGCGATACTCGGCCGGATAGGCTCCGCGCTTGACCAACCGTTCCAGAAGATGGTCCGCGACGACGAAGAGCGCGGCTATTCCGCGAAGAAATTGCAGGTTGACGATCACCCTGTCCGCGGCGGCCGCCGCAATGGTGCAAGCTGCGGAATCGTTCAGGTTGGTTCGCAAGCGAACACCCCCGTTCAGGGTTGCGGCGTTGGCCGCGATCAGCTTTTGGCTGATCAAACAGCTTTGCTCAGCCATTACAAGGCCCTGCATCGCTTCGATGCTCGGTTAAGCTTGATGCGAAAGATTGCGGCGCGAAGCTGCCTGCTTGTGCAGCTTCGTACGGCTGGCGAAGCGCGGCCTTGGGCGATTGGCGGCGGTTGAACCGATGACAGCTTTCGTCGTCTCGAGCGCGCGCAGGGCGCCGGCGAACATGCTGACATCGGGCTCGCTTGTCGCGCGAGCCTTAGCCCGCTAAGCCATGGGCATGACCGCGCCGCTGATCGCCCCCTCCATTCTCGCCTCCGACTTCGCCAGGCTGGGCGAGGAGATCGCCGCCATCGAGGCGGCGGGCGCCGACTGGGTGCATGTCGACGTGATGGACGGCCATTTCGTGCCCAACATCACGCTGGGTCCCGACATCGTCAAAGCCATCCGGCCGCACGCCAGGATCCCGTTCGACGTCCACCTGATGATCAGCCCGGCCGATCCCTATCTGGAGGCGTTTCGCGCCGCCGGCGCCGACCTGATCAGCATCCACCCGGAAGCCGGTCCCCACCTGCATCGTTCGCTCAAGCGCATCCGCGAGCTGGGGGCCAAGGCCGGGGTGGTGTTCAACCCTTCGACCTCGATCGACCATGTCGAATGGATCCTCGAGGACGTCGACCTTTTGCTGGTGATGTCGGTGAACCCCGGCTTCGGCGGTCAGAGCTTCATCCCCGGCCAGCTGCGCAAGGTCGAGGCCCTGCGGCGGATGGTCGACAAGGCGGGCGCCGACATCATCATCGAGGTCGACGGCGGAGTCACCCCGGTCACGGCCCCGCAGTGCGTGGCGGCGGGAGCCACGGCCCTGGTCGCCGGCTCGGCGGTGTTCAAGGGCGGGCCCGCCGCCTATGCCGACAATATTCGCGCCCTGAAGGGGGGCTGATCCGGCGGCATGGAGGGGGCTCCCGAGACAGGTTCCGCCCGCAAGTCCTCCGCCCTGGCCGGCGGCTCCAAGGCCCGTGGCCGCGGCAAGCGCACCAAGGGCGTGTTCCTCAAGGCGCTGGGCGCGGCGATCAAGGGCAATGTCGAGCGGGAATGGTTCGGCTCGCCGCCGCATCGGGCCGCGATCAGCCGGCCTCGTCCGGTCGGCCTAGCCGCCCACCCGCACGACCCGCGCCCGGTCGATCCCGAGCGCGGCCGCCAGCTTCTGGACGGCCTGATGGTGCTGGACGGCGGGGTCCTGCGGCTGGGCGAGACGGGCGATCCGTTCGACCAGCCCAGCCCGACCCGCCAGTTCGCCGCCGCCCTGCATGGCTTCGACTGGCTGCCGCACCTGCTGGCGGCGGGCCCCGGCTCGGCCCGTCTGGCGCTGCGCCTGCTGCAGGACTGGCGGCGAGTGTTCGGAACCTGGAACGTGTTTTCGTGGAGCGGCGAGCGCCTGGAACGCCGCACGTTCCATCTGGCCTGCGCCGCCCGCGCCCTGTCGCCGGGGGCGTCGGACGCCGAGATCGCGGCCATGGCGCTGGACATCGCCCGCGGCGCCCGCCAGCTGCTCAAGGCCTCCGACGCCCCTGACCGCAAGCTGGAACGCGCCGTGGTCGTGGCCATCGCCGGCTGCGCCCTGACCGGCAAGGTCAGCGACCGGCTGATGGTCCAGGGGCTGAAGCGGGTGGCCGCCCTGCTGGACGCCACGGTCCTGCCCGACGGCGGCCACGCCAGTCGCTCGCCGCAGGCGGGGCTGGAGTTGCTGTTCGATCTGCTGACCCTCGACGACGCCCTGGGCCAGCGCGGCCGTCCCGCGCCCGAGGGCCTGGGGCGGGCCATCGACCGCCTCAGCTCGTCGGTGCGGTTCTTCACCCTGGCCGACGGCTGCCTGGCGGCGTTCCAGGGCGGGGAAGCGGTCGAGCCGCGGCGGATCGCGGCCGCCCTGGCCCACGACGACCACGGACCGCGCCCGCCTCAGGCCGCGCCTCACGTCGGCTATCAGAAGATGCAGGGCGGCAGCCTCCAGGTGATGGCCGACGCCGGCCCGCCGGCGGTCGGGGCGCTCAGCGTCGCCGCCTGCGCCCAGCCGGCCGCCGTCGAGATCGTGTTCGGCAAGGACCGGCTGATCACCAGCTGCGGCTGGAGTCCCGAGGCGACCGGGGCCAACGCCTTCCGTCTGTCCGACGCCGCCTCGACCGTGTCGGTCGGCGATGGCTCGGCCGGGCGGCCGCTGTCGGGCTGGCGGGCCGAGGCCCTGGGCCCCTGGTTGATCGACGGCGCGACCGAGGTGGAGGTCAAGCGCCATGACGCCGAGGTCGGCGTCTGGCTGGACGTCATCCACGACGGCTGGCGGCGCCTGGGCCTGACCCACGCCCGGCGCCTCTATCTCGACATCAAGGCCGACGAGCTGCGCGGCGAGGACAGTCTTCTGCCCGTCGGCTCGGCCAACCCCGACGGCCCGCGCCGCTACCTGCCGTTCTCGGTCACCTTCCACCTGCATCCCGACGCCCGCGCCTCGCTGGCCCGCGACGGCAAGAGCGTGCTGATCAAGGGGCCGTCCAATGTGGGCTGGTGGCTGCGCAACGACGCCGTCGACGTCCACATCGCCGCTTCGGCCCATTTCGATCACGGCCACCCGCGGCGGGCCGGGGCCATCGTGCTCAAGAGCCAGGTCCGCCCGGAGAAGGGCGCCAAGATCCGCTGGAAACTGGCCCGGGCGGCCGACCACTAGGATCGCGCCGGCCTGCGACATTAGGTCCCACGCCCGCGTCGGGCGGTGGAATTCACAGTCCCCGGCTCGTCCTGTAGCTGTTTTCGACCGCGTCGGCCGGGGAGGGGCAGATGTCGAATCTCGCCGCCCTGCAGCCCATCCTCAGAACCGCGATCGACCCCGTGGTGGTCATGGACCCGCGGGGCGCGCTCCTCGACTGGAGCGCCCGGGCCGAGGCGGCTTTCGGCTGGCCGCGCGAGGAGGTCTTGGGGCGAGGCCTGATCGAGGTGCTGGCGCCGCTGCGCCACCAGGCCGCCTATCGCCAGATCCTGGCCCGGCGCCTGGCCTCGCCCGAACCGCCCGTCGAGCGCCAGAAGTCCCAGCTGATGGCGGTGCGCAAGGACGGCGTCGAGGTTCCGATCGAGGTGTCGCTGGCCGCTTTCGGGGAGGGGAACGCGACGGTCTTTCTGGGCTTTATCCGCGACGTCACCGACCGCGTCGAGGTCCATGATCGGCTGGCCGCCAGCGAGGCGCGGTTCCGGGCCGCCATCGGCGCGGTGGACGGTATTTTGTGGACCAACGACGCCTCCGGCCGGATGGTCGGCGAGCAACCCGGCTGGTCCGCCCTGACCGGCCAGACACCGGAGCGGTATCACGGCTTCGGCTGGGCCGAGGCGGTGCACCCCGACGACGTCGAACCGACCCTCCAGGCGTGGAAGGCCGCCGTCGCCCGGGGCGGGCCCTACACCTTCGAGCACCGGGTGCGTCGCCACGACGGCGCCTGGCGCGATTTCGCGGTCCGCGCGGTCGCCGTCCTGGAAGCCGACGGCTCGATCCGCGAATGGATCGGCGTGCATACCGACATCACCGAGCGCAAGCGGGCCGAGGAGCGGCTGCGCGAGGGCGAGGCCCGATTCCGGGCCATGGCCGACTCGGCGCCAGCCCCGGTCTGGATGACCTCGGCCGAGGGCGGGATCACCTTCGCCAACGAGGCCTTCGCCGAGTTCGCCGGGCTGGACGCCCAGGACCTGCTGGGCGACGCCTGGATCGGCATGATCCACCCGGACGATGTCGCCGCGGTTGGGGCCAAGCGCGCGGCGGCGCGCGGCGCGCCCGAGGGACCCCGGCCCTGGAGCTTCGAGGCCCGGTTCCGGTGCGGCGACGGAACCTATCGCTGGATGGTGGCCAACGCCCGGCCGCAGATCGACGCCCGGGGTCAGTTCCAGGGCTATATCGGCATGGCCATGGACATGACCGAGACCAAGGCGGCCGAAGCCCGCCAGCGCCTGCTGATCAACGAGCTGAACCATCGGGTCAAGAACACCCTGGCCTCGATCCAGTCGATCGTCCGCCAGACCTTGCGGGCCGATGAGGCGCCGGTGAGGGTGCGCGAGCGGCTGATCGAGCGGCTCCTGGCCATGTCCGCCGCCCACGACGTGCTGACCCGTGAAAGCTGGGAGGGCGCGGCGCTGGACGACATCGTGCGCCAGGGCGTCGCCCCGTTCGTCGACGAACGCGAGCCGGGACGCGTCAGCATCGCCGGACCCAGCCTGCGGGTCGGCGCCAGCACCGCGCTTTCCCTGGCCCTGGCCGTGCACGAACTGGCCACCAACGCCGCCAAGTACGGGGCGCTGTCGACTCCGGCGGGCAAGGTGGCCATCGCCTGGGACCACGCCGGCGACGACGGGGCGGTCCTGACCTGGGCCGAGCGCGACGGTCCGCCGGTGGCCCCTCCCGACCGCAAGGGCTTCGGCACCCGGCTGCTGGATCGCGGCCTGTCGGCCGATCTCGGCGGCCAGCCCAAGCTGACCTTCGACGTGGAAGGCGTGCGCGCCGTGCTTCCCGTCAGGCTGGCCTAGAAGGCTTCCTAGCCGCCGTTCGACATGGTGATGGCGGCCCCTGTTTCGCCTGGCGACGTTCGGGCGTGCCCCAATCCGAAACCCGCACGCAATTTTCTGCGCCAAATCTTCGCGAAGGCGCAGCGCGTCGTTTCGCCACGCGGGGCCGAGCGTCCGCGGGCGGATCGTCTTCAATGGCCAAGCTTAGCAAGTGTCGCAGTGCGCCAAGCTGCGCCGAAGCGACGCATCGACAAAGGCCCGATCGAGATCTCGACAATCGTTAACATGTCCGGAGCCTTCGAACATCTCCGATCTTGCGGCGTAAGATTTTCCGTATTTATACACATTAGAGCAAAGTTGTCGTCAGCACGGCGACACTACATAGTGTAACTGATTCAGAACGCCTTCCGTTTACCCGAATTTAATTTAATAAACCGCCCGAAAAGTGGAGCTCGGGTCGCAAGATGTCTCGATGTTATCTCATTAGGATTCTTTTATCCGAGTTTTTTAAAGTCGAATATAGGGCGCTTGGCCATTTTCCCCACGGGTCGGGGAGCAAGGTCCATGAGTTCGGAAAACCAAGTCTATTACATACAGAACGTCGGCAACGGCTGGAACTATCGGGTCGCCGACGGCGTCTCGCGGTTCGAAGTGCGGGCGGGCGACAATCTGGCCGGCGACGGCCTGACCAAGGAGCGGTCGGAGATCGCCAGCGCCGCCAAGATGCAGGCCGGGCAGACCTACGAGATCAGCTTCAGCGTCATGATCGAACCGGGCGCGAAGAACACCGCCGACTGGATGACGCTGGTTCAGCTGCAGTCGACCTTCGACCCGGGCGAAGCGGGCCACAGCCCGGCGTTCGCGCTGGAGATGGTCGGCGACAAGATGCGCATCGTCACCCGCGATTCCGCCGCGGCGATCTCGACGGAAGCCAACACCCGCTATGTCCGGCACTACACCGACAGCGCCGACGTCGTCCGCGGCCAGTGGTACGACTTCAAGATCCAGATCAAGTTCGATCCGTTCGGACAGGGTCATCTGGTGGTCTTGCGCGACGGCGTCCAACTGGTCGATTTCCATGGCGCCCTGGGCTTCAACGACCTGGTCGGGGCCTATTTCAAGGAAGGGGTCTACCGGGAGTCCTCTCCCGAGACCTTCGCGGCGGACTTCAAGGGTCTGTCGATCAAGACGATCAGCGATACGGTCCTCCCGCAGCCCTCGTCCAGCGTCGCGCTCGCCAACAGCGTCGAAGCCGCGCTGGCGGCGCCGGTAGCGCCCGTGACGCCGGTCCACGCCATCGTGTCCGGCGGGGCGGGCGCCGACACCCTGACGAGCGCGTCCAAGACCGACATCCTGCATGGCGAGGCAGGCAACGACATCCTGATGGCCGCCAACGGCGCCTATCTGCTGGACGGCGGCGCGGGCGTCGACACGGTCTCGTTCAAGGGCCTGACCAGCGCCATGGTGGTCGACCTGGGCGTGACGACCGCCCAGACCACCGCCCTGGGGTCGATGACCTTCATCAATATCGAGAACCTGACCGGCGGGTCGGGCGCCGACAAGCTTTCAGGCGACGATTTCGCCAATGTGCTGGACGGCGGGATCGGCAACGACTTCCTGTACGGCAAGGCCGGGGACGACATCCTGCACGGCGGCGCGGGCAATGACCTGCTCGACGGCGGCCTGGGCCGGGACACGGGCGACTGGTCGGACATCACCACCGCGATCGTCGGCAACGAGGCGACTGGCGTGGTCAACACCGGCGACGGCTTCATCGACACGGTCAGCTCGATCGAGGTCTGGAAGCTGGGCAGCGGCTCCGACACGCTGGTGACCAAAAGCGCCAGCACCGTCTATGCCGGGGCCGGCAACGACAACCTGTCCGACAGCGGGGCCCAGGCCAACACCTTCTATGGCGAGGCCGGCGACGACCGCATCGACGGCATGGGCGGCAACGACTTCATCAGCGGCGGCGACGGCAATGACCGTCTGCTGGGCGGCAGCGGCAACGACATCCTGATCGGCGGCGCCGGCGTCGACACGATGGACGGCGGGGGCGGCAAGGACATCTTCCAGTTCCTGGCGAGGACCGACCTGCCGGTCGGCAAGTACGAAACCATCAACGCCTTCGAGTCCGGGATCGACAAGCTGGACTTCAGCGCCATCGACGCGGACGGCAAGGCGGCCAATGGCGACACGGCCTTCACCCTGGTGAGCCAATTCCATGGCGTGGCGGGAGAATTGCTGGTCTCGCACCCGACGGGCGCGAACTACTACTACGTCCAGCTCGACAACAATCTCGACCATATCGCCGACGCTACCCTGATCGTCTACGGTCCGACCCTGGTCGCCAGCGATTTCATCCTCTGAAGACAAGGTCGGCGCACTGGCCTTTACGGTCAGCGCGCCCGCCCTCTTGGGCCGATCGGTGGGCGATCAGGCCGGGTCCGACGGGTCCAAGACCTGCATTGACTCCCCCGCCGGCCTCCGTATTTTCCGCGCCGTCCGCGTGACTGGCGCTAGTGATGGGCAACCATCGGGGAGCGCGGACCTCAACCGCCGCGCGCCTGGGCTCCATTCCGTCGTCAACAGACCCGAGGAGTCCGCCGTGCCCGCCGCCCCCGACTATCCGTCCGCCCCCGATCTGGTCGCTCCCAAACGGGCCCTGCTGTCGGTGTCCGACAAGACCGGCCTGGTCGAGGCCGCCCAGGTCCTGCACGCGGCCGGCGTCGAGCTGGTCTCCACCGGCGGCACCAAGGCGGCGATCGCCGCGGCGGGTCTTCCGGTCAAGGACGTCTCGGAGTTGACGGGCTTTCCGGAGATGATGGACGGCCGGGTCAAGACCCTGCACCCGATCGTGCACGGCGGCCTGCTGGGCGTGCGCGACGCCCCCGAGCACGCCAGGGCCATGGCCGACCACGGCATCGGCGGCATCGATATCCTGTACGTGAATCTCTATCCGTTCGAGGCCACGGTGGCCAAGGGCGGCGATTACGCCGAATGCGTCGAGAACATCGACATCGGCGGCCCGGCCATGATCCGCTCGGCGGCCAAGAACCACGGCTATGTCGCCGTCTGCACCGATCCTTCGGACCTGGCCGAGGTGCTGGAGGCGCTGAAGGCCGGCGGCGCGACTTCGTTGCAACTCCGCCAGATCCTGGCGGCCCGGGCCTACGCCCGCACGGCGGCCTATGATGCGGCGATCTCCGCCTGGTTCGCCCAAACCTTGAAAGAGGGCCCGCTGGGCCAGGACTTCCCGGCCCGCAAGTCGATCGCCGGCGAGCTGCGCCAGACCATGCGCTATGGCGAGAACCCGCACCAGAAGGCGGCCTTCTACACCTTCCCCAACCCGCGCCCGGGCGTGGCCACCGCCACCCAGCTGCAGGGCAAGGCGCTCAGCTACAACAACATCAACGACACCGACGCGGCGTTCGAGTTGATCGCCGAGTTCGATCCGGCCCAAGGCCCGGCCGTGGCGATCATCAAGCACGCCAATCCCTGCGGCGTGGCCGTCGGCGCGTCGCAGCGCCAGGCCTATGAGCGCGCCCTGGCCTGCGATCCGACCTCGGCCTTCGGCGGCATTGTCGCCGTGAACTCGCGCCTGACCCGCGAGGCGGCCGAGGCGATGGTCGAGATCTTCACCGAGGTGGTGATCGCGCCGGAGGCCGACGACGACGCGGTCGCGGTGTTCGCGGCCAAGAAGAACCTGCGCCTGCTGGTGACCGGCGGCCTGCCCGACGCCCTGTCGACCGGCGACACGTTCAAGTCGGTGGCCGGCGGCTTCCTGGTCCAGTCGCGCGACGACGCCCGGATCAAGGCCTCGGACCTGAAGATCGTCACGAAACGTCAGCCCACGGACGAGGAGGTGCGCGATATGCTCTTCGCCTTCACGGTCGGCAAGCACGTCAAGTCCAACGCCATCGTCTACGCCCGCGCCGGCCAGACCCTGGGCGTCGGGGCCGGCCAGATGAACCGCAAGGACAGCGCCCGGATCGCGGCGCTGCGGGCCGCCGACTTCGGCCTGGACCTGAAGGGCTGCGCCTGCGCCTCGGAGGCCTTCTTCCCGTTCGCCGACGGCCTGATCCAGGCGGCCGAGGCCGGGGCGACGGCGATCATCCAGCCGGGCGGCTCGATGCGGGACTCCGAGGTGATCGAGGCCGCCGACCGGCAGGGCCTGGCCATGGCCTTCACCGGCGTGCGGGTGTTCCGCCACTAGGACCGGCCATCCGACGCCGACGCCGACGGGGACAGGCGCATGCGCCTGTCCCCTAAAGTCTAGAAGATCTCGAACAGCCCGGCCGCGCCCATGCCGCCGCCGATGCACATGGTCACCACGCCCAGCTTGGCCTTGCGGCGCTTGCCTTCCAGCAGCAGGTGGCCGGCGCAGCGCGCTCCGGTCATGCCGAACGGGTGGCCGATGGCGATCGAGCCGCCGTTGACGTTGTACTTCTCCGGATCGATGCCCAGGCGGTCGCGGCTGTAGAGGCACTGGCTGGCGAAGGCCTCGTTCAGCTCCCACAGGTCGATGTCGTCGACCTTCAGGCCGTGGCGTTCCAGCAGGCGCGGCACGGCGAAGACCGGACCGATGCCCATCTCGTCGGGTTCGCAGCCGGCGATGGCGAAGCCCTTGAACAGACCTAGCGGTTCGAGGTTGCGGCGGGCGGCCTCCTTGGCCTCCATCACCACCACGGCGGCGGCGCCGTCCGACAGCTGGCTGGCGTTGCCGGCCGTGACGAAATTGCCCTCGCCCATCACCGGCTTGAGGCTGGCCAGGCCCTCCAGGGTGGTCTCCGGACGATTGCATTCGTCCTTGGTGACCACGTAGTCGACCAGGCTCTCTTCCTTGGTCTCCTTGTTGACCACCTTCATCTTGGTGGCCATCGGCACGATCTCGTCGTCGAACAGGCCGGCGGCCTGGGCGGCGGCGATCCGCTGCTGGCTGCGCAGCGAATATTCGTCCTGGTATTCGCGGCTGACGTTGTAGCGCTTGGCGACGATGTCGGCGGTGTCGATCATCGCCATCCACAGGGCCGGCTTCTCCTTCATCAGCTTGTCTTCGGTGATGTGGAAGCGGTTCATGTGACCGCCGCCCTGCACCAGCGAGATCGACTCCACGCCGCCGCCGACCGCGACCGGCGCGCCGTCGTTGCGGACATAGTTGGCGGCCGTGGCGATGGCCTGCAGGCCCGAGGAGCAGAAACGGTTGACGGTCTGGCCCGAGGTGGTGACCGGCAGGCCGGCCCAGATGGCGGCGTTGCGGGCGACGTTCATGCCGGTGGCGCCTTCGGGACCGCCGCAGCCCAGGACCACGTCCTCGACCTCGGCGCCCTCCAGGCGCGCCCGGCTGACCGCGTGCTGGATGGCGTGGCCGGCCATGGCCGCGCCATGGGTGTTGTTGAACCCGCCGCGGTTGGACTTGGCCAGGCCGGTCCGGGCGTAAGAGACGATGACCGCTTCGCGCATGGGCGCTCTCCCCTTTAAACGTTAGTTTGAATTGGCGGCCACCCTAGACCGGGATTTCCGTCCGCGAAAGGTCACGCGAACGTAAAGCAGCGATCCCGCCGAAAAGCCGGTCTGCACACGGTAGCGCTAACAGTTCGAGGCAAAGACCCAAAGCTTGACCATGGATGAGCGACCTTGGAAAGACCACTCCGGCATTGTTGCGCCGATCTCACGCTCCGCCTGAAATATCCGGCGTTTCGAAGTTCCGGTTTCCTTCGGTGTTGACTTTCGATGATTCGGCCAAGAACGCTCAGGTTGTGGTCAGAATTGAAAATCCAAGAACCACCAGGATCGTGGAACGGGAGGAACTCATGCGTCTTGAGACCCATCGCCGGGGCGTGCGACACGCGCTGCTGGCCGCCACCGCGCTGGCGGCGCTGGTCGTCCCGCCGACGGTCGCCTCCGCCCAGGACCGGGCGGACGTGGTCGAGGAGATCATCGTCACCGCCACCAAGCGCGACGCGACCATCCTGGACGTGCCGTTCTCGATCAACGCCCAGAGCCAGGCCGACATCCAGAAGTCCGGGGCGGTGACCCTGGAGGACCTGTCGCGCAACGTCGCCGGCCTGACGATCCAGAACCTCGGCCCCGGCCAGAGCCAGGTGTCGGTGCGCGGCGTCTCGGCCGGCCAAGTGGTCCGCGACCAGCCGGGGGTCAAGGAGCAGGTCGGGGTCTATCTCGACGAGTCGGTGATCTCGCTGTCGCTGTTCACCCCCGACATCGACCTGTTCGACCTGAACCGCGTCGAGACCCTGCGTGGGCCGCAGGGCACGCTGTTCGGCTCGGGCTCGGTGGGCGGCACGATCCGCTACATCACCAACCAGCCGAAGCTTGGCGCCTACGAGGGCACGGTCGAGGCCAATTTCAACACCCTGAAGGGCGGCGACGTCGGCGGCTATGTGAAGGGCGCCGTCAACCTGCCGCTATCGGACAAGGCCGCCCTGCGGGTGGTGGGCTACGACACCGAATATGGCGGCTTCGTCGACGCCCTGGGCGAGGGCGGCGCGCGCAAGAAGAACGTCAACGACGGCTATCGCCGCGGCGGCCGGGTGTCGCTGCTGTTCAAGCCGACCGAGGACATCACCATCACCCCGCGCCTCGTCTACCAGAAGATCCACGCCGGCGGCTTCAATCGCCAGGAAGCGTTCAACCTGTTCGCCAACCCGTTCACCACCACCCGTCCGGCGATCACCCTGGGCGAGCGCGAGCAGTACCTGCTGCTGGACGAGAGCTTCGGCGACAAGACCTTCCTGGGCGACCTGACCGCCTCGTTCGGCTTCAACGGCCTGAAGCTCACCTCGGTGACCAGCTATATCGACCGCAAGATCGCCGTGAACCGCGACGCCAGCGCCCTGACCGGCAGCGTGTCGGTGGACCTGGGCTTCCCGGCGGCGGCGGTCACCTTGCCGTCCAAGCTGGTCGACACCACCGACCTGGAGCAGTTCACGCAGGAGGCGCGCCTCGGCTCCGACGGCGACGGCCCGTTCCAATGGCTGGTCGGGGCGTTCTATTCGAAGGTCGATCGGGTCTATAACCAGCGTTTGCCGACCCCCGGCTACGACGCCTATACCGACGCCACCCTGGGGGCCGGGACGTCGGCCGCGGTGGCCAACGGCTTTCCCGCCAACTCGCCCTACAACGCCTCGCTGCCCTACAAGATCAAGCAGAAGGCGGTGTTCGGCGAGGCCAGCTACGAGATCCAGAAGCTGACCATCACCGCCGGCGGCCGCTATTACGACTTCAGCGAGAACCGCCGCTTCACCTCGGGCGGCCTGTTCGCCAACGGCGACGACCAGGTCGACAAGACCTCGTCCGACGGCTTCACCCCCCGCCTGCTGCTCAGCTACAAGGCCAGCCCGGCCCTGACCTTCAACGCCCAGGCGTCCAAGGGTTTCCGGCTGGGCGGGGTCAACGACCCGCTGAACCTGCCGCTGTGCACCCCGGCCGACGCGGCGATCTTCGGCGGCTTCCAGTCCTATGACGACGAGACGCTGTGGAACTACGAGGGCGGGGTGAAGACCCGGATGGGCGGCGTCACGTTCAACGGCGCGGTCTTCTACACCGACATCAAGAACCTGCAGACCACGCTGGACGCCGGCTCGTGCTCGTCGCGCGTGGTGTTCAACGTGCCCAAGGCCCACACCAAGGGGATCGAGGGCGAACTGTCGGCCCGCCTGGCGCCCGGCTTCGACCTCAGCGTTTCGGGCAGCCTGCTGCAGGCCGAGTTCGACTCCACGGTCCGCGACGGCGCGGGCGCGGTGATCGGCGGCATCCGCGAAGGCAACCGCCTGCCGTCGGTGCCCAAGTTCCAGATCTCGATCAGCGCCACCTATACCCGGACCCTGACCGAGACGATGGACGGCTATGTCACCGCCTCGTTCCAGCACGTGGGCAACCGCTACACCCAGGCCAGCGACCAGGAGAACAATCCGCGCTCCTTCGTCTCCGGCCTGCCGTTCGGAGGGGCCTCGGGCGCCGACGCCACGGTGCTGAACCTGCAACTGCCCAGCTACGACATCATCAACCTCAGCGCCGGAGTGCAGATGGACAACGGCCTGGACATCATCGCCTACGTCAACAACGTGTCCGACGAGAACGCCCTGCTGTCGTTCGACCGCGAGCGCGGCGGCCGGGCCCGGCTGGGCTATTCGATCGGCCAGCCGCGCACCGCCGGCCTGACGATCCGCAAGTCGTTCTAGGTCAGGGGGGGGCGGGGTGGTGAGGCGCTTGGGTTCGCCCCACCCATCCGCTCATCCCGACGAAAGTCGGGACCCAAGCCGAGTCGACCAGAGCGTTCGCGGCCATGCCGTTCTCAGCGCGCGTCCTGATAGGCCCCTTGGGTCCCGGCTTTCGCCGGGATGAGCGGAAGAAGAGGCTCTATTTGGGCGCGGACCCCGCCTCGGCCAGGAAGTCGGCGTGGCGATGGATCATCTTCCAGTCGCCGTCCTCCCGCCGGAAGATCTCGGTCACCCGCAGGTGCATCTCGGCCGGCGCGTCGCGGTCGGCGAAGCGCACGGTGGCGTGCTGCAGGCCGGTCCAATAGGCCAGGTCGCCGCTGGCCTGGCTGTGCAGGATCTCCAGCGTGGTCTCGCCAGCCGCCATGCTCCTGGCGCCGCGGGCGTTGACGGCGGTGACATGCCCGGCCCCCTGCTCGCGCCCGCGGCTGGGCGGGAAGAAGGTGGCCGGGTTGGCCTGGGCGGCGATCTCGCCCAGCGGTCCGGCGTCGCCGTTGACATAGGCCTGGGCGACGCGTCGGCGCTGGTCGAGGAAGGCGGTGAAGTCGTCCTGGTCGGTCATGAGAGCCTCCTGAAGCGTCACGCCCAGAACGCGCGAGGGCGCTGAACGCACCTTTCCTCCCTATCGCGGAGGGCTCTCTATCTTGGCAGCACCGTCAGCCCGTCCGGCAGTTCGTTGCGGTCGTCCGGCCGGGGCGGCGCGTGGGCGGCGAGGATCGCGCCGGCCCTGGCGATGGCCGCCACGAAACCGTCGGCGATCGCGCCGCGCTTGAGGCCGGCGACCAGATCGGCCACCACCTCGTCCCAGACCCCGCTCGGCGCGGCGGCGTGGACGCCGTCGTCGGCGATCACCTCGACGCGGTGCTCGGCCAGGGCGGCGAAGATCAGCACCCCGGTGCGCTCGCGGGTCAGGTGCAGGTCCTTGGTCATGAAATAGTCCAGCGCCGCCTGGCGCACCCGGGCCTTCTTGACGGCGGGCGGGATCAGGGCGCGGCGCACGGCCGGGATCGAGACCAGGGCGGCGACGACGGCGAAGATCGCAGCCTGCAGGCCGACATAGGTCAGCAGGGCCGACAAGATGGCCACGTCCTGGGCGGCGGCGTGGCCGATGCTCCAGCCGCCGAACAGCCGGCTCAGCATCTCGGGCCGGAAGCCGGCCAGCAGGGCCAGGGCCGGCAGCAGCAGGGCGGCGCTGGTCGCCCAGATCAGCGGAACCGCGCGGTCGTCGCCGACCTCGGGGGCCAGCACGCAGTAGATCTCGCCGGCGGTGGTCTTCTCGGCCTCGGCCACGGCCAGGGCGATGCGGTTCTGGTCGGCTTGCGAAAGGGTCTTCATCACCAGCTCCCCGAAGATCCGCCGCCGCCGAACGAGCCGCCGCCGCCGGAGAACCCGCCGCCTCCGCCCCCGTCGCTCCAGCCGCCGCCTCCGCCCCGGCCGCCGCTGAGCATGCCGTTCAGGATGATCCACGGCAGGGCCGAGCCCAGGCCGCCGCTCCGTCGGCCTCGACGGCCGAACACCTGGCTCAGCACCACGATGACGACGAACAGGATCAGCAGGGCCAGGATCGGCGAGGCGCCGGAACTCCGCTCGGCCTGCTGCGAGACCTTGAAGGCCTGGGCCGCCTTGGCCTTGGCTTCCTCGTCGGGCAGGGCCAGCTGGGCGATGACCGCGTCGGTTCCCGCCACGACCCCGCCCTCCAGGTCGCCGGCCTTGAACTTCGGCAGGATGGCGGTCTGGATGATGACGCTGGACAGGGCGTCGGTCAGGATCGGCTCCAGGCCGTAGCCGACCTCGATGCGCACCCGGCGCTCGGTCGGGGCGACGATCAGCAGGGCGCCGGTGTTGGTCCCCTTCTGGCCGATGCCCCAGGTGCGGCCCAGCTGGTAGCCGTAGTCCTCGATCTCATAGCCCTGCAGGCTGGGCACGGTGGCCACCACCAGCTGGCGGCCGGTGGTCTTCTCCAGGCTTTCCAGCTTGGTGGTCAGCTCCGCCTCGACCGCCGGCGACAGGATGTTGGCGCCGTCGACCACCCGTCCGGTCAGGGCGGGGAAGGTCGGGCCGGCGGCCAGGGCGGGGGCGCTGAAGGCCAGCGCCAACGCCATCAACAGTCCGCTCATCCCGGCGAAGGCCGGGACCCAAGCCGAGCGGGCCGTCCAAGCGCCGAGCTTCGACCGGACCTTCAGCTTGGGTCCCGGCCTTCGCCGGGATGAGCGGAAAGAAAAGAGCACCTCAGTTCGCCGGGCTGGGCTGGGTGTTCACGGCCGGGGCCGCGGGCGCGTCGAAGCTGACGTTCGGCGCCGACTGGGCGTTGGCCGTGGCCTGGAACAGCTGGGCCGGCTTCTGGGAGCCGTACAGGGTCTTGGCCCAGATGATGCTGGGGAAGGTCCGCAGGGTGGTGTTGTAGACCTGGGCGGTGTTGTTGTAGTCGCGCCGGGCGATCGAGATGCGGTTCTCGGTGCCCTCCAGCTGGCTCTGCAGGGCCAGGAAGTTCTGGTTCGACTTCAGCTCCGGATAGCTTTCCTGGATCATCATCAGCCGGCCCAGCACGCCCGAAAGCTTGTCCTGGGCGGCGGCGTACTGCTGGAACTGGGCGGGGTCGGTGATGGTCGAGGCGTCGACCTTGACCTGGGTGGCGCTGGCTCGCGCCTCGGTGACGGCGGTCAGCACGCCCTTCTCCTGGGCTGCGTAGCCTTTCACCGTCGCCACTAGGTTGGGGATCAGGTCGGCGCGGCGCTGGTACTGGTTCTGCACCTCGGCCCAGGCGGTCTTGGTCGCCTCGTCCTGGGTGGGGATGGTGTTGATCCCGCAGCCGGCCAGCAACAGGCTCACGGCGATGACGGGGGCGAGACGGGTGAGGGTTCTGAGCATCCGCATGAAGTCCCTTCGGGCCTGGTTGGATCCGGACGTAGCGCTGTGTGTCGCTCTTGGCGGTCGTTGGACGCACACTAAGGGCCAGCTTCGCGCCGATGCAAACGCGATGACGACCTGCGCGTGCATTCTCGCGCAATGCGCGCGTTTGTCATCCTCGAAACGTCAGCGCGCGCCGCGCTCGGCGGTCAATCGGACCCTCTTGTGACAATCGGTCGCCAGTCCGCCTTAACCCCGCGCTCACCCAAGCCTGGCAGCATCGCATCCATGATCATGATGGCCGCCTGCGCTGTGCTGGGAGCCGTGCTTGGCCTCTACGCCAAGCCGCGCTGGCTGGGCGTGGCCATCGCCCTGGCCCTGGTCGCCGGCATTGAGGGCGGCGAGCGCTTCTTCATCGACCTGATCGACCAGCAACCCAATCGCGAACTGCTGATCGGCCGCCTGCACGCCATCTTCGGCGAGACCTGGCTGGACGCCGTCGGGCCGATGGCGGCCGCCGTGGCCGGCGCGGTGTTCGCCGCGATCATGGGCAAGGTCATGGAGCGCGAAAGCCGGACCGTGGTGATCAACGCGGACGAGATCCGCCGCAAGGCCGGCAAGGACGGCCGATATGCTCGCCTGGAGGGGATGATCCAGGAGCGGGAGGCCCCGACCGCGGCCAAGGGCCGTTTGGACTCGATCCTGGGCCAGTAGCCCAAACCGTCCGTTTCATTAAAAAATGCTCATGCGAAATAAAATCCGCTTGCGCAATTTCTGAACACTGATATCTAAGCAGTGCTTAGTTCTGATCCGGCGCCCCGGTGGGGATACCGGCGCCGACATCCCCGGTTCGGAACGACCAGTACAGCTTATCGCCGATCATTCGATCCAACTCCCTGTACACGCTGGAGGGCTCTCTGATGAAGCTCCAATCCCTGGCGGCCGCCGCCGCCCTGACGACCTGCCTGTTCGCCGGCTCGGCCTTCGCCGACGGCCGCATCGCCGTCGCCCTGGAAAACCCGCTGGCCGTCAAGACCAAGGTCGTGGCCGGCGGCGCCGTCTTCGTTTGCGAAGGCGCCGAATGCGTCTCGACCGCCGCCCCGTCGCGGGCCCTGACCGCCGTCTCGTGCAAGGCCCTGGCCAAGGAAGTCGGCCGGGTGGCGGCCTTCGGCGGCGAGACCAAGTCGCTGGACGCCGACGACCTGACCCGCTGCAACGCGTCGGCCAAGGCCGGCGTGCAGACGGCCGAGAAGTAATCCGGCCTTTTAGTACCCGGACGCCTTGGGGCCCTCCCGCCCCGTCCGGCTGTTTCCTCGAGCATTCGCCTGATGGGGCGGCGGGCCGGTTCCGCCGCCCTTTTTCTTCGGACAGGCTCCGATCAAGGGATCGTCCATGACCGCCTCGACCGCCGCCCTGCTGGAAGACGCCCTGCGCCGGGTCGCCGGACCCGACGCCCAACCGGCCTCGATGATCGTCGATTACGCGGCCGCCGAAGCGGTCTCCACCCACAGGGCGTGGATCGAGCGCTCGACCCGCAGCCTGGTCTTCGCCCAGGCCGAGGCCCGTACCGAGGACGGAAATCTGGTCGCTACGGCCGCGGCGGTGTTCCGCAGGGTCACGCAAGGCTAGCGGACCGCTTTTCCGAAACGCCGCCGCCCCTTACGCATCGGCCTTGGTTGCGACTGCGAAGGCTGCGTGTTATCAGGCGCGCGGCTTCGGACAGGGCAGCGCGTCAGCGCCGGCCGTCCATGCGCTTTTCTAGAGCGCGCTCAAGCCTTTAAGCCGGGATGAGGATTAATCTTCTTGTCCGCGGCGATTGCAACGCACCGGGCGGAACAAGTGGCGGACGAAACCAAGGCGACGGATGCGGGTCAGCGCTATGCGCAGTCCCTGTTCGAACTGACGATCGAGAGCAACCAGCTGGTCCAGGTCGAGGCCGACCTGAAGGCGTTGCGCGCGATGGTGGCGCAGAGCGCCGACCTGCGCCGCCTGATCGACAGCCCGGCCTTCTCGGCCGAGGACAAGGCCAAGGGCCTGACCGCCGTGGCCGCCAAGGCCCAGTTCCAGCTGCTGACCGCCAAGTTCCTGGGCCTGGTGGCCAGCAACGGCCGGGCCGGCGACCTGCTGGGCGCCATCGGCGCCTTCGTCGAGCTGTCGGCCCAGCACCGCGGCGTCGTCACCGCCGAGGTGGTCACCGCCAAGGCCCTGACCCCCGCCCAGCTGAAGGGCGTTTCGGCCGCCGTGGCCGCCGCCGTCGGCAAGACCCCCGAAATCTCGACCCGCGTCGATCCGTCCATCCTGGGCGGCATCAAGGTGCGCGTCGGCTCCCGCCTGTTCGACGCTTCGCTCCGTTCGAAGCTCGATTCCCTGAAATTCGCCCTGAAGCGCGCCTAAGCGTATAAGCGCGCCCAAAAGATAGATCGCAGAGAGCCCAAACAGCCATGGACATCCGCGCCGCCGAGATTTCGGCCATCCTCAAGTCGCAGATCGCCAATTTCGGCGAAGAAGCCGCCGTCTCGGACGTCGGCCAGGTGCTGTCCGTCGGTGACGGCATCGCCCGCATCTACGGTCTGGACAACGTCCAGGCCGGCGAGATGGTCGAGTTCCCCAAGGCCGGCGTGAAGGGCATGGCCCTGAACCTCGAGCGCGACAACGTCGGGGCCGTGATCTTCGGCCAGGACCAGGCCATCAAGGAAGGCGACGAAGTCCGCCGCCTCGGCGAGATCGTCGACGTGCCCGTCGGCCGCGGCCTGCTGGGCCGCGTCGTCAACCCGCTGGGCGAGCCGATCGACGGCAAGGGCCCGATCGAATACACCGAGCGCCGCCGCGTTGACGTCAAGGCCCCGGGCATCATCCCGCGCAAGTCGGTGCACGAGCCCGTCCAGACCGGCCTGAAGTCGATCGACACCCTGATCCCGGTCGGCCGCGGCCAGCGCGAGCTGATCATCGGCGACCGCCAGACGGGCAAGACCGCCGTCGCCATCGACACCATCCTGAACCAGAAGGCCGCCAACGCCGGTTCGGACGAGAGCGCCAAGCTCTACTGCGTCTATGTCGCCATCGGCCAGAAGCGCTCGACCGTCGCCCAGATCGTCAAGACCCTGGAAGAGCACGGCGCCCTGGAATACACGATCGTCGTCGTGGCCTCGGCCTCGGAGCCGGCCCCGCTGCAATACCTGGCCCCGTTCTCGGGCTGCGCCATGGGCGAGTGGTTCCGCGACAACGGCCTGCACGGCCTGATCATCTATGACGACCTTTCCAAGCAGGCCGTCGCCTACCGCCAGATGTCGCTGCTGCTGCGCCGTCCGCCGGGCCGCGAAGCCTATCCGGGCGACGTGTTCTACCTGCACTCGCGCCTGCTGGAACGCGCCGCCAAGCTGAACGAGGACAACGGCTCGGGCTCGCTGACGGCCCTGCCGATCATCGAGACCCAGGCCAACGACGTGTCGGCCTACATCCCGACCAACGTGATCTCGATCACCGACGGCCAGATCTTCCTGGAAACCGACCTGTTCTACCAGGGCATCCGCCCGGCCGTGAACGTCGGCATCTCGGTGTCGCGCGTCGGCTCGTCGGCCCAGATCAAGGCGATGAAGCAGGTCGCCGGCCCGATCAAGGGCGAGCTGGCCCAGTACCGGGAAATGGCCGCCTTCGCGAAGTTCGGCTCCGACCTGGACGCCTCGACCCAGAAGATGCTGGCCCGCGGCGAGCGCCTGACCGAGCTGCTCAAGCAGCCCCAATACGCCCCGCAGTCGGTCGAGGAGCAGGTCTGCGTGATCTACGCCGGCACCCGCGGCTATCTGGACAAGATCCCGACCAGCAGCGTCCGCCGCTTCGAAAGCGAGCTGCTGGCCCGCCTGCACAGCCAGCACAAGGACCTGCTGGACGGCATCCGCACCAAGAAGGCCCTCGACAAGGATCTGGAGAACACGCTGAAGAGCGTGCTCGACAGCTTCTCGGCGACCTTCGCCTAAGGTCATCGATGGCTGGCCACCCCAAATCCTTGGACGCATGGTCCGGCGAATTCGGCGACCGCTACACGCAACGTAGCGGCGCCAGCGCCGAGGCCGTTCGCGGCCGCGTACGGGTTTGGGGCGAGGTTCTTCGGCGCATGGCCGGCGACATGCCGCGGAGCGTCCTGGAGGTGGGGCCCAATGTCGGCCTCAACCTGCTGGGCATCCAGGCCCTGTCGGACATGGAGCAGTGGGCCATCGAGCCCAATGCTTCGGCCCGCAAGCAGCTGGTCGAGGGCGGCGTCCTGCCGGCCGAGCGGCTGTTCGAGGGTTTCGGTCACAGCATCCCGCTGGCCGACGGCGCGGTGGACATGGCCTTCACGGCCGGCGTCCTGATCCACGTCGATCCCAGCCAGCTGGAGGCGACGATGCGCGAAGTGCACCGCGTGGCCGCCAAGTACGTCTTCTGCTCCGAGTATTTTTCGCCGAAGGCTGAAGCGATTACCTACCGTGGCGAACAAGATCTTCTGTTCAAGAACGATTTTGGCTCGCTCTACATGGATATGTTTCCAGATCTGCAGTTGGTCGATTACGGGTTCTTCTGGAGAAGAGCGACCGTGATGGACGACAGCACCTGGTGGTTGTTTAGGAAGGTCTGATAGGCGGATGGCAAGCCTAAAGGAAATGCGCAATCGGATCTCAAGCGTCAAGGCGACGCAGAAGATCACGAAGGCGATGCAGATGGTGGCCGCGGCCAAGCTGCGCCGCAGCCAGGACGCGGCCGAGGCCGCGCGCCCCTATGCGCGCCGGCTGTCGAACGTCATCGCCAACCTGGCGGCCGGCGTGTCCGGCGACGGGGCCCCGGCCCTGCTGGCCGGCACCGGCCGGGACGACCGCCACCTGGTGATCGTCGCCGCCGCCGACCGCGGCCTGGCCGGCGGCTTCACCTCGTCGATCGTCCGCGCCGCCCGCGAGCGGATCGACGCCCTGGTCGCCCAGGGCAAGGAGGTGAAGATCGTCTGCGTCGGCAAGAAGGTCACCGCCCAGCTGAAGCGCCCCTACGGCGACAAGGTCATCGAGAACTTCGACCTGTCGGCCTATCGCCAGTTCACCCTGTCGGTCGCCCAGCCGATCGCCGACGTCGTCACCCGCCTCTACGAGGCCGGCGAGGTCGACGTGGTCACCCTGTTCTACAGCCGCTTCAAGTCGGTGGTGCAGCAGGTCCCGACCGCCCTGCAGCTGGTCCCGGCCGTGGTCGAGGGCGCGGAAGCGGCCTCGGGCCCCGCCGCCGTCTACGAGTACGAGCCCTCGGAAGAGGCCATCCTCGAGACCCTTCTGCCGCGCAACCTGACGGTCCAGATCCTGTCGGCCCTGCTCGACAACATGGCCGGCTTCTACGCCAGCCAGATGACGGCGATGGACAACGCCACGCGCAACGCCGGCGACATGATCAAGCGCTACACCCTCGAATACAACCGCTCCCGCCAGGCTCAGATCACCAAGGAGCTGATCGAGATCATCTCCGGCGCCGAAGCTGTCTGATCCTGACTTCCCACCATAAAACGCCCGCACGACCCGCACGAAAGACCCTGAACGCCATGGCCAAGACCCCCGCCGCTAAGGCTCCCGCCGCCGCCGCCAAGCCGGCCGCCGTGAAGAAGCCCGCCGCCCCGAAGGCCGCCGCCGCCGCGGCCGCCCCGCCAGCCGCCGCCGCCAAGAAGCCGGCCGCCCCGAAGGCCCCGGCCGCCGCCAAGGCGGCCACGCCGACCGCTCCGGCCACGCTCGGCGCCGCCACCGGCAAGCTGGTGCAGGTCATCGGCGCCGTCGTCGACGTCGAGTTCGAAGGCCCGCTGCCGGCCATCCTGAACGCCCTGGAAACCGTCAACCAGGCCTCGGGCCAGCGCCTGGTGTTCGAAGTCGCCCAGCACCTGGGCCAGAACACCGTCCGCGCCATCGCCATGGACGCCACCGAAGGCCTGGTCCGCGGCCAGGCGGTGCGCGACACCGGCGAGTCGATCCGGGTTCCGGTCGGCCCCGGCACCCTGGGCCGGATCATGAACGTCATCGGCGAGCCGATCGACGAGCAGGGCCCGATCCAGTCGGACATCTTCCGCACCATCCACCGCGACGCCCCGTCGTTCGCCGACCAGACCAACACCGCCGAAGTGCTGGTCACCGGCATCAAGGTCATCGACCTGATGTGCCCCTACACCAAGGGCGGCAAGATCGGCCTGTTCGGCGGCGCCGGCGTCGGCAAGACCGTGACGATGCAGGAGCTGATCAACAACATCGCCAAGGCTTACGGCGGTTACTCGGTGCTGGCCGGCGTGGGCGAACGCACCCGCGAAGGCAACGACCTGTATCACGAGATGATCGAGTCCAACGTCAACGTCGATCCGAAGGCCAACAACGGCTCGACCGAAGGCAGCCGCTGCGCCCTGGTCTACGGCCAGATGAACGAACCCCCGGGCGCCCGCGCCCGCGTGGCCCTGACCGGCCTCTCCATCGCCGAGTACTTCCGCGATGAAGAAGGCAAGGACGTGCTGCTGTTCGTCGACAACATCTTCCGCTTCACCCAGGCCGGCGCCGAAGTGTCGGCTCTGCTGGGCCGCATTCCCTCGGCCGTGGGCTATCAGCCCACCCTGGCCACCGAGATGGGCAACCTGCAGGAGCGCATCACCTCGACCAACAAGGGCTCGATCACCTCGGTCCAGGCCATCTACGTGCCCGCCGACGACCTGACCGACCCGGCGCCCGCCGCCTCGTTCGCCCACCTGGACGCCACCACCGTGCTGTCGCGCGACATCGCCGCCCAGGCCATCTTCCCCGCCGTCGATCCGCTGGACTCGACCTCGCGGATCATGGACCCGCTGGTCATCGGCGAGGAGCACTACAACGTGGCCCGCTCGGTCCAGGAAGTGCTGCAGCAGTACAAGGCCCTGAAGGACATCATCGCCATCCTGGGCATGGACGAGCTGTCGGAAGAGGACAAGCTGACGGTCGCCCGCGCCCGCAAGATCCAGCGCTTCCTCAGCCAGCCGTTCCACGTCGCCGAGCAGTTCACCAACACGCCCGGCGCCTTCGTCCAGCTGAAGGACACCATCCGCTCGTTCAAGGGCATCGTGGACGGCGAGTACGACCACCTGCCCGAAGCCGCCTTCTACATGGTCGGCCCGATCGAGGAAGCGGTGGCCAAGGCTGAAAAGCTGGCCGGCGAAGCCTGATGACCGACTACGAGGATCAGGTCGGCTTCTGCTGCGAGGAGCTGGAGGAGGCGGTGTCTTCGGACCCCGAGGCCTCGCTCATCGAGCATGACAGCGGCCTGATCCTGCTCAACCTGGGTCACCGGGAAGAGGATGGCGAGACGGGTACGGTCCTGGCCACCATCCGCTTCTGCCCGTTCTGCGGGACCGAGATCCAGACCGACGAAGACATCGAAGCGGCCCTGGGCGCCGTGGAGACTCATGACTGATGGCTAAGCTGCACTTCTCCCTCGTCGCGCCCGAGCGCGAACTGTTCTCGGCCGAGGTCGACCAGGTCGACGCGCCGGGCACGGAAGGCGACTTCGGCGTCCTGCCGAACCACGCCCCGTTCATGACCACCCTGCGCGAAGGCCGGGTCACGGTCCGCGACGGTTCGACCGTGCGCCTGTTCGACATCCAGGGCGGCTTCGCCGATGTCGGGCCGGACGGCTTGACGATCCTGGCCGAGCACGCCGTCGAGGCGGTCTAAGGGTTTCTGGGCCCTTCGCGGCGAACATTGCGGCCCGGGCGTGCAAGCGTCCGGGCCGTTCTGCGTCTGGCGCCCGGCCGCCGACCCGACCTTGCGAACGGCTCCGCCGGTCGGGGGCAGGGGTCAGCCGGAACGGGCGCGCCAGGCGCGTCGCCCTGGGGTCACGCGGGCTTGATCAGAACTCTTCCCAAGTGGCGACCGCCGGCGCCGCCGAGCCTCGGTAGGGCATGGGCGCCCGCGCCGCCGGACGAGGGCGTTCGATCGCGCCGGGACGTTCGCGAGACGTCCGCGCCGTGTGCGCGGCGGGGGCGCCGCCGACATTGAATCGGCCGACCATCCGCCGCAGTTCGCCAGCCTCGGCCCTCAAGCCGGCCGACGCGGCGGTGGCCTCCTCGACCATGGCCGCATTCTGCTGGGTCACCTGATCCATCCGGTTGACCGCGACATTGACCTCGCTGAGCCCGGTGGCCTGTTCGCGGGAGGACTGGGCGATCTCGGAGATCAGGTTGTCGATCTGGCTGACCTTCTCGACGATTTCGCCCAGCGCCCGACCGGTCTGACCGACAAGCTTCACGCCGCGCTCCACCTGAGCGCCGCTGTTGGAGATCAGGGTCTTGATCTCCTTGGCCGCCTCGGCTGAACGCTGCGCCAGCGCCCGGACTTCCTGGGCGACGACCGCGAAGCCGCGGCCGGCGTCGCCGGCGCGCGCCGCCTCGACGCCGGCGTTGAGGGCCAGCAGGTTGGTCTGGAAGGCGATCTCGTCGATCACGCCGATGATCTGGCCGATCTGGGCCGAGCTCGCCTCGATCTCGCCCATCGCCGCGACGGCGTCGCTGACGATCTCGCCCGAATGCGCGGCGTCAAGCCGGGCCGCGCCCGCCGTCGTCGCCGCCTGGCGCGCGCCTTCGGCGCTGCGATTGACCGTGGCGGTGATCTCGTCGAGGGCGGCGGCGGTTTCCTCAAGGCTGGCGGCCTGTTGCTCGGTGCGGCGTGAAAGATCGTCCGAGGCGTTGGAGATCTCATCGGCGCCGGCCCCGACGCTGCCGGTGATCGCGGCCACCGCGCTCATGGCTTCGTCGAGGGCGGTCAGGGCCGCGTTGAAGTCGTCGCGCACCTTCTGGAACTGCGGATCGATCGGTCGATCGAGGCGGCAGGTCAGGTCGTTGGCGGCCAGACGTTCCAGCGCCGCCGCTATCTGGCTGATCGCGTCGACCCGGCCGGTGACCACCGTGGCGAACTTGACGATCTTCTCGACCTGGCCCTTGGCGCCGAACACCGGATTGTAGGACGCCTGGATCCAGATCTCCCGGCCGCCCTTGCCGATGCGCTTGAACTCGGCCGCGACATATTCGCCGGCGTTCAGCCGCCGCCAAAAGTCGGCATATTCGGGAGATCTGGCATAGGTCTCTTCGACGAACATGCGATGGGGCTGACCCTTGATTTCCGCAAGGCTGTACCCGAGCGCGTCGAGGAAGTTCTGATTGGCGGCGAGGACCGAACCGTCCGTCGAGAACTCGATGACCGCCTGGGCGCGGCTGATCGCGGCGAGCTTGGCCTCGAAATCCGCATTGCGCAGCTTCTGTTCGGTGATCACCGTGGCGACCTTCACCACGCTCTCGACCTTGCCCGCTCTGTTGCGCACGGGATTGTAGGACGCCTGGATCCAGACTTGGCGTCCGCCCTTGCCGATCCGCAGATACTCACGCGCGTCGAATTCGCCGCGCGCCAGCTTGGCCCAGAACTCCCGGTACTCCCGGCTGGCCGCATAGTCGGGCTCGACGAAGAGGCTGTGGTGCTTGCCGGCGATCTCTCCGAGGCTGTAGCCCATCGCCGCGCAGAAATTGGCGTTGGCCGTCAGGATCTTGCCGCTCAGGTCGAACTCTATGGTGGCCAGCGAGCGGTCCAGCGCAACCAGGGTGTTGGCCGAATGACCATTCGAACGCGTGCCTAGGCCGATCATCGGCGTTTCCCCTATAAGCTTTCCTGCAAGGGAGCCGATCCGTGGTCAACGAACGGTAAAACGCCGAAGTTCGGTTTGTCGCACCTGGGCTACAGCCGTTCGATTCGAGTCGCCTGCTGCGAGTCAAAATCTTTCTGACCGCAAATAAATCGAATAAATTCAGCGAGTTGCGCGAGATCATCTCGCACCCTGATAGCGGCGGTCGAATGGACCGGACATCGTGTTGGCGGCGATCTGCCGCACCTGTCGCACGGGCTGGTTTCGACGTTGGTCGCGCCCGGGAAGAAAGGCGAGGCCGACGATCGGGGTGTCCTGCATCCCACCCTATCCTTTCAAAGCCGGGCGACGGCGGACAGATGGCGAATTTGGATAACGCTGTTCTCACTTGGCGGTTATGGCTAACCTGGCTTCGGGCCGTTTCGGCGCTGGGGAGAAACCGCGATGCGGGCTGCGATCCTATTGACCACGGCGGCGCTGCTCGCGGCCGGCTCGGCCGACGCCGCCCCGACCTACCGCCAGCAGGTGGTCGACGTCTTCAAGTCGGTCTGCCTGTCGGCCGGGACCAACGCCGGGGCCGTCGGCGTCGCCGCCGCCAAGCTGGGCTGGAAGCCGGCGCCGGCCACGATCAAGGCGGCGGGGCAGGGGCCGGCGACCAAGGTCTGGGTGTCGCCGACCACGGCCCGGTTCTACCTCGCCCAGGCGCCGACCGAAGGCTTCTGTCAGGTCGGCTATTACGACGGCCAGGAAGTCGTCACCGATCCGGCCGCCTTCTCCAAGAAGCTGCACGACATCATGATCCATGCCGGCCTCGCCGTCGGCTCCGGCTTCGTCAAGACGGGCGAGAACGCGGTGCTGATCCAGCAGGGGACCTATGTTTCGCCCGCCTATCCGGGGCTGAAGATGCGCGTGGTGGTGGCCAATTTTCCGGATGCGCCAAACTTTTACCTGACTACTGACAAGCCCTGAGGCGCCACGCCGCATATCTCCGGTGAAAAAATTACACCTGTGACCGCTTCTCCGCCTTAATCGGCCACCATAAGGGTTGCGAGGGACCGCTTGTCGGTTTTAATGCCGACCTCTTGCCTAACGGGGATAACTCGACCATGCGCCTTGCGCTTGCCAGCCTGATCGCTCTCGGCGCGGTTTCGACCGCCGTCGCCCAGGAGCAAACCGCTCCGACTGCTCCGACCGCTACGGCTCCCGCCACCGCGCCCGCCGCCGATCCGGCGGCCCAGACCCCCGCCACGCCGGCCACCCCGTCCGACACCATGACGGCGACGCCCGCCGTGGCCGCGCCGCCTGCCGGCCAGGCCCCGGAATACGTCGCCCCGACCCGCGGCCCGCCGACCACCGACCCGGTCGCGCTGCAGCTGCTGGGCGTGCTGGACAAGGTCTGCAAGCCGGGTGTCGTCGGCGGCGACTATGCGGCGCTGACCAAGGCGGCGGGCATGAAGAAGAAGAAAGAGCAGTGGGTTCTGGACATCGGCAAGCCGTATCTGATCGCCGTCGACAACCCCGGCAGCAACAAGAACGTCTGCACCATCACCATCCAGTACGCCCAGGGCGACGCCCAGGCCCAGGCCCTGGCCAACGCCCTGCACGACTGGGCGACCTGGGAGAACAAGCCGCAGCTGCGCCTGATCCGCAACGACCTGACGGTCAGCGACGTCAAGCGCTTGACGGTGTCGTGGGACGACGCCTGGGCCGACGGCCACGCCGGCCTGGTCTATATGCGCCTGAAGAAGCTGGACGACACCTCGATCGGCAAGAACTACGAGCAGGCCCAGATCCTGTACAGCACCACCAGCCGCTAGGCGGTGGCCCGGTCGGGGCTTGCCGCCCGGTCCGGTGGTCCTATCTAGAAAAGGCGCGGGGACGACCCTGCGCCTTTTTTGCTGTCCCGGGGACGACCCCGCTCACCCCTTCGGGGGCAATGGGAGCCCGTCGTGGCCTGGATTATCCTTTTCGTCGCCGGTCTGTTCGAGATCGGCTGGGCCGTGGGCCTGAAGTTCACGCAGGGCTTCACGCGGCCGATCCCCACGGTGCTGACCGCGGTCAGCCTCGTGGCTTCGATGGGCCTGCTGGGCTGGGCGGTGAGGTCCCTGCCGCTGGGCGCGGCCTATGCGGTCTGGACCGGCGTCGGGGCCGTGGGCACGGCCATCGTCGGCATCCTGCTGTTCAAGGAGCCGGCCACGGCCGGGCGGCTGGTCTGCCTGGCGCTGATCGTCTCGGGCATACTGGGCCTGAAGCTGTTCACGCCCTCGACCTGAACCGGCGACGTCGCGCGCTCGCCCGGCGTCAGCAGCAGGCCCGCGTCCCTCAGGCGCACGCCGCGGGCGATGCTGGCGGTCCACCAGACGATGAAGGGCGCGGCGACCAGGCTGGCGGCGGCCACCGCCAGCCACGGCGACAGGCCCGCGCCCATCGCCGGGCCGAGCGCGGCCAGGGAAAGGCCGATCACCATCTCGGGCCAGTGGAAAGCCAGGGCCGCGCGACCGCTCAGCCGGCCCTCGTCGCGCTGCTGGGCCGACCAGCCGGCGTCGCGGCCCAGGGCCACCGACAGCAGGGCGCGGGTGTGGGCCGCCATGATGATCGGGGCGGTCAGGGTCGAGGCCACGGTCTCCAGCCCGACGCTGGCCAAGGCCCGCCAGGCGCCGCCGAACCGCTGGGCCCGCCCCTCGGACAGCATCATCGCGTAGGACATCAGCTTGGGCAGCAGCACGAAGCCCAGGCTGACGGCCAGGACGGCCGCCCCGGCCAGGGGGTAGCCGCCGGCCTCGCCGGTCGCCGCGTCGGGGGCCGAGAGCAGGGCGCCGGTCACCACCAGGGCGATCCACAGCGGGGCCAGGGCGTAGCTCAGCACGCCGCGCGCCAGATGCAGCCGGCTGACCGGATGCAGGCCCGCGGCGCTCACCACGCCCAGATGCTGCAGGTTGCCCTGGCACCAGCGGCGGTCACGGATCAGGTGGTCGATCAGGGTCGGCGGACTCTCCTCGAAGCTGCCGCCCAGGGCCGGGGCCAGGCGCACGCCCCAGCCGGCCCGGCGCAGGAACGCGGCCTCGACGAAGTCGTGGCTCAGGATGTGGCCGCCGAACGGCTTCTTGCCCTTCAGGTGCGGCAGGCCGCCAGCCTGGGCGAACGCCGCCACCCGCACGATGGCGTTGTGGCCCCAATAGTTGCCCTCGGCCCCGCTCCACCAGGCCACGCCCCAGGCGGCCAGCGGGCCGTAGAGATTGTTGGCGAACTGCTCCAGCCGGCCGAACACCGTGCGGCGCCCGACGATGGTCGGGGCGGTCTGGATCAGGCCCAGCGACGGGTCGGCCTCCATGGCCGCCACCAGCCGCCACAGGGTCAGGCCGTCCATCAGGCTGTCGGCGTCCAGCACCACCATGTGGTCATAGGCCCCGCCGTGGCGGCGCACCCATTCAGCGACATTGCCGGCCTTGCGGTCGGTGTTCTCGGGGCGATGGCGGTAATAGGCCCGGGGACCGACGCCGCCGCGCCGGAAGGCGGCGAAGCGCCGCTGCTCATCGGCGACCACCTCGGGCCGGCGGCTGTCGCTGAGCACGACGAGGTCGAACACCGGCGTCAGGCCCAGGGCGTGAAGCCCGGCCCGCATGGTGGCCAGCCGGGCGAAGAACGGCCCGACGTCCTCGTGATAGATCGGGGCCAGCAGGGCGGTGCGGGTGGTCAGGGCCGGCAGCGGGGCCCGGGCCATGGCCCGCTCCCAGGCGTCGGCCCGTCGCGACAGCCACAGGCCGCCCAGGTTTGCCGCGAACGAGAAGGCCATCCAGCCGAACAGCACCAGGATCAGGCTCACATGCACGACCTCCAGCGGGTCCAGCCCGTCGCGGGCCATGGCCGCCGTCACCGCGAACACCGCCAGGCCGGTCGCCAGGGCGCAGAACGCCGCCAGGGCTGCTCTCCGCCGTCCCAGGCCCGGTTCCGGCGTGAAACGACGCGGCTCGGCGGCGCGGTGCAGCGGCTGGTCGGGCATGGCCAGGGGCGCCGGCGGCGGCGTGGCGGCGTCTGGAATCTGGTCCGAGTCCCCGAAGGAACGGCGCTCCGACTCGCGTCGTTGTAGCGGATGCGTATAGGCGTGCATGAAAACCTCTTCCGCGCGGAAACTCGTCCCGCGCCTCAAGGTTCCGCAAGTTCAGGTGCTCGGTGACATTAGTGTATCAACGCTAAATTTGTGAGCAAAACGCGGTCGAATACTGTCAAATACGAGCGCACTTGCCCCGCCTGGGCCGAAGATCGGCCGTGAAAGGGCCTTATTTGACAGGGCTGCTAAAGTGGCGACGCCGTGGGCTCAGGCCGCGGCGCGGCTCTCGTCGGCGATGAAGTCCAGGCAGGTTTCGGCCACCTGTTCCCAGCCGGGCTCGCCGGGCAGCCAATGGCTCATCGACGGGAAGACCTCGCACGATCCGCCCAGCCGCGCGGCGGTCTGGCGGACGGTGGCCGGCGGGTGGATCACGTCCCGACCGCCGGCGATCGCCAGGGTCGGCACGCCCACCGGCCCGACATTGGTGGTCATGAACGGGTCCATGAACCAGTTCAGCGTCTCCCAAAGCGCCCGGCCGCTCTCGGCGACCATGCGGCCGTACAGCGCCTTGCGCCGGTCGCGGGGCAGGCGGTCCAGGCTGTAGCGGCGCACCACGCCGTAGTCGGGTTCGACCGCCTGCAGCCAGTAGGGCCCTAGGGCGTAGAGGCTGACCGCCGAGACGGCCTCCTCGATCGTGGCGCCGGAAATGCCCCAGGGCGGGGAGGGGGCCAGCAGGATCAGCCGCGAGATCGGCGCGCGGCTCGCGGCCATCTGGGCCACCAGCCCGCCCATCGAGTGACCGATCAGCACCGGCGGCTCGTCGCAAGCCCGGCACAGGGCGGCGATCTGCTTGGCGTAGTCGTGCATCGACCGGCCGGCCACCAGAGCGCCGTCGCCATGCCCCAGCAGGTTCGGGGTCTGGACGAGGTGGCCGGCGGCCTCGAACGGACGGCGGAACGCGTCGAACGTCCAGCCGCCGCAGAAGGCGCCGTGCACCATGATCACCGGACTCGCCACGCGCGCCTCGCCGCTAGAGCATTTTCCGACGAAGCGGACACCGGTTCGTCGTCGGAAAATGCGTCAAAACAAATATCTGGAGCCGCGGCCTGACGAAGGTCAGGTCGGGGCTCCAGGATCGGCCAGAGCGCCGAGCTTTCAGCCTACACGCTCTTCTTCGCAGATGGCGAAGATTTGGCGGTCGACTTCGTCGCAACCGCCTTGGCTGGTTTTTCGGACGCGGGAGCCTTGACGGCGGGCGCGGCCTTGGCCTTCGGCTCAGCGGCGGGTTTCGCGGCGGCGGCGGCCGGCTTGGCCTTGGCCGTTTTCGGCGTGGCGGGAGCCTTGGCGGGCTTGGCTTCGGCATCCGCCTTGGCGGCGGCCTTCGCCGGTGTCGCCTTGGCCGCTCGGGTGACCTTTGAGGCGGGCGAGGCCTTGGGCGTCGCCGCCTCGGCGGGGGTCTTCTCGACCGGTGCGGGTTTGGCGGCCGGCTTGGCCTTGGCCGTTTTCGGCGCGGCGGCGGCCTTGGCGGGCTCGGCCTCGGCTTTCGGCTTGGCGGCGGGCTTGGAGGCCGGAGCAGCCTTGGCGACCTTGGGCGCCGGAGCAGCCTTGGGCGGCGCCTTGCCGGCTGCGGGCTTGGCCTCGGTCTTCGGCTTCGCGGCCGCCTTCGGGGCCGCGGCGGGCTTGGCGGCCGGAGCGGCCTTGGCGACCTTCGGAGCCGGCGCGGCCTTCGGAGCGGCGGCCTCGGCCGGCGCCTTGGCGGCGGCGGGCTTGGCCTCGGCCTTGGGTTTCGCCTTTGGCGCGACGGCCGGCTTCGCCTCCGCCTTGGACTTGGCGGCCGCGGGCTTGGGTTCGGCCTTCGGTTTCGCCGGAGCCTTGGCGGCGGGCGTCTTCGAAGCGGCGGGCTTGGCGGCCGGGGCCGGCTCGGAGGCGACCGGGACAGGAGCCGGGGCGGGCGCCGGCGCCGGAGCGGATTCCACCGCCTTCGCGGGTTCGGGCGCCGGAGCCGGAGCCGGGGTCGCGGCCGAAGCGGCTTTCTTCTTGCCCGTCAGCCAGGCGATCACGTCGTCGAGAATGCTCATCGTGTTTGGCTCGTCTATCAGGTAGTGGGCGTTGCTGGGGTAGATCTTGAGGTCGGCGACCGGGTATTTCCGACCGACGCGCCGCACGTCCTCGAGCGGCGTGGTGCGGTCGAGAGCGCCGGCCAGGACCAGGACCGGGACGGTCACCCTGGCGGCGTCGACATGGGCGGTCCTGTTCGGATCCTTGTGCGGCCAGGCGAGGTCGGCCAGCACCTGGCCGCTGTCGTGGACCATGGCCGCGTACAGCGCGTCGTGCCGCGCGGCCGGCACGGCGTTCATGACGCCGAACTTGAAGCCCGTCTTCCACATCTTGCCGGCCCGGGTCTCGGGCTTGGACTGGAGGGCCAGGTTCAGGAAGGTGAAGACCGGCGAGAGCTTGGGCTTGCCGCGCGCGTCGGCCGGCGAGGCGGGCGCGAACAGCACCAGGCGATCGGCATGGCCGGCCTCGGCGATCTTCTGGGCGATCAGTCCGCCCATGGAGTGGCCGAAGACGATCGGCTTGCGGCCGTCTTCCTTGGCCAGGGACTGGGCCAGGGCGCTCATCTCGGCGACATAGTCGGCCAGGGTCAGGCCGGCCAGGCCCGCGCGGGGGCCGTCGACCGTCCGCACGGCCGAACGGATGGTCGGGGCCACGACGCGGTAGCCTTCGGCCCGCAGCCGCTCGGCCACGGAATCCCAGACGTCCCCGGCGCAACCGTAACCGTGGATCAGCAGGATCGTTTCCGCCATTCCGCCCCCCTGGAGCGCGGCGAGACTTCAGCCGCCGCGCGCGAACCCACCGAACGCGGCGACGACCTGTTCGTACACCGCGCGCTTGAAAGGTACGATCAGTTCGGGCGTTTCGTCGAGAGCGCCCCATTTCCAGGCGTCGAACTCGACATGGGCGTCGGCCTCCAGGTCGATCTCGGACTCCTCGCCCAGGAAGCGAAAGGCGAACCACACCTGCTTCTGCCCCTTGAATCCGCGGGCTTTTTTCGACGAGGCGAAATCGGCGGGGAAGTCGTAGATCAGCCAGTTCTCGGTGCGACCCAGATACTCGATCGAGGTGACGCCGGTCTCCTCGGCCAGCTCGCGGCGGGCCGCGGCCAGCAGGTCCTCGCCGTCGTCGACCCCGCCCTGCGGAAATTGCCAGTTATGCGGCGGCGGCTGGTTGTGGCGCTTGCCCAGCCAGACGCGGCCGTCCGGGTGGAACAGGACGACGCCGACATTGGGGCGGTGATCGGGATAGGAGTCGCTGGCGCTCATCGCTTGGCCATGGCCGAGGCGGGGGCCAGTTGCAAGCCCCTCCCGGACAGGCCGGCGGCCCACAGCCGCACCTGGTTGATGGTCACCGGATAGGCGAAGCCCGAGCCCAGGGCCTGGCCGCGGCCGGCGGCGCCAGCCTCCAGCATTTTCAGCTGGCCGTCGATCGCCCCGGCCGCCAGCTCGTCGTCGATGATCCGGTCGGCGGAGGCGCGGGGGATCGGCCCGCCGCGCAGGGACGCCTGGCCGTCGTCGATGAAGGCCAGCCCCCGGGCCTTCAGGGCCAGGGTGAAGGTGGTCATGGCCGTGTCGCTGGTGACGAACCGCGAGCCCAGATAGTTGGTCAGGCCGTAATAGCCGGTGGCCCGCGACATCAGCCATTCCAGCTTGCGCACGGTGTCCTCGGGGCGGTTGGCGGCGATCAGGGTGTAGGGGCCCGGATCGTTGGCGGGATAGTCGACCGGCTCCATCGGCGCTTCCAGCAGCACCTCGTGGCCATGGCTGCGGGCCAGGTCGATCCAGCCCTGCAGGCCCTCGGAATAGGGCGCGAACGACAGGGTGATCTCGGGCGGCAGGGTCTCGATGGCCGCGCGGGTGGTCTGGGGGTTGAGGCCCAGGCCGCCGATCACCAGGGCCACCTTGGGGCGGCCGTCGGCGGTGAACGGACGGGCGTAGGCGTCGGCGGCCGTGCGGCCGTCGGGGGCGATCACCGGCAGCGAACCGCCGCCGGGGCCGGGGGCGTAGAGCCCGGCGATCGGGGCGGGCGGCAGCGGGCCGTCGGCCGAGGCGGGAGGCGGCGGAGCGGCGATCGCCCCGGCCTCGGCGTCGTCGGCCGGAGGGTGGCTGAGGAACGGCAGGTTCGACAGGTCCAGGGCTCCCGGCAGCAGCGGGGCCTCCTGCTCGCTCTCGCCGGTCAGAGCCTCGCGCCAACCGGGCGGGACGTTCTTGGTGGCGCCCACCTGGTCCAGGGCCACCCGCACCAGGGGCGAGCCCTTGTTGGGGTCGCCGGTGACCAGCACCAGCAGGGCCAGGCTCAGCAGGAACAGGAAGGCCGCCGCGCTGGCGCCGATATAGGGATTGGCCGCCGCGGCCAGGATCCTGGCGCGCAGGTCGCCGTCCTCGCGCCGGGACGCGGGCGCGTCGGCGCCATAGGCGGGCTTGCGGGAGAAGGTCACGGCCATGGTCCGAGCCTTACGGGCAAGCGCCGAATATATGGTTAATGGGGGTGCGGCGGAATGGTTCGAATTCCCTCTCCCCTTGCGGGAGAGGGTCGTCCGGAGGACGACGGGTGAGGGGTCGAAGAACGAAACCGCCGCACCCAGCGGTCAGGCTGGACGCGGCGGATCAGTCTGGAAAACCCTCATCCGACCTGCTTCGCAGGCCACCTTCTCCCGCAAGGGGAGAAGGGAGAGGGTCCTACTTCTTCTCGACCACCGGCGCCTTGCCGGCCGCGGCGGCGGCCTTGGCGGTGACTTCGGCGATCTTGGCGGTGGGCTTGGGCAGCTTGGGCACGGCCTCGACCGAGCCGGCCTTCAGCACGGCGATGGCCCGCTCCAGCTGGAAGTCGCCCTTCTTGTCGTCGAAGCCGGGCGGCGGGGCTTCGGCCGGGGTATGGACGCCCTGGCGGCTCTTGCCCTCGTCGGCGTTCAGGGCGTTCTTGAAGCTGGCCTCGCTGAACCACACACGGTTGGCGATGTCCTGGGCCTGCTCCTTGGTCTGGGCCACTTCCAGGTCGGGCTCGATGCCGGTCTTCTGGATCGAGCGGCCCGACGGGGTGAAGTAGCGGGCCGTGGTCAGCTTCAGGGCGCCGTCGGCCCCGCCGCGCAGCGGGATCACCGTCTGCACCGAGCCCTTGCCGAAGCTGGTGATGCCCACCAGCTGGGCGCGGTGGCGGTCCTGCAGCGCGCCGGCGACGATTTCCGCCGCCGAGGCCGAGCCCTGGTTGATCAGCACCACCACCGGCAGGCCGTTCAGCAGGTCGCCGGGCTTGGCGTTGTAGCGCTGGATGTCGCGCGGGTCGCGGCCGCGCTGGCTGACCACCTCGCCGCCGTCCAGGAACACGTCCGAAACGCCCACGGCCTGGTCGAGCAGACCGCCGGGATTGTTGCGCAGGTCGAAGATCAGCCCCTTCATGTGGGGGTTCTTGGCCTTCAGGTCGTTGATCGACGCGGTCAGGGCGTCGGTGGCCTTCTCGTTGAAGCCGGGCAGGCGGACATAGCCGTAGTCGCCTTCCATGCGGGCGATCGTGGCCTTGGGCTTGATCACCTCGCGCACCAGCTTGACGTCGAACGGGTCGGTCTTCTCGCGGGCGATGGTCAGGGTGACGGCCTCGCCGGCCGCGCCGCGCATCTGCTTGACCGCCTCGTTGACGGTCAGGCCCAGCACCGACTGGCCGTTGACGGCGGTGATGTAGTCGCCAGCCTGGATGCCGGCCCGCATGGCCGGGGTGCCGTCGATCGGCGAGATCACCTTGACCACGCCGTCCTCGCTGGTCACCTCGATGCCCAGGCCGCCGTACTCGCCGCGGGTGGTGTCCTGCATGTCCTCGAAGCTGTCGGGCGACAGGTAGCCGGAATGCGGGTCCAGGCTGGTCAGCATGCCGTCCAGCGCCGCCTCGATCAGCTTCTTGTTGTCGACCTCCGAGACGTACTGGTTGTCGACCGTCTGCAGGACGTCGCCGAACAGCTCCAGCATCTTGTAGGTCTGGCCCTTGCTCGCGCTGGTCGCCTGGGCGATGGGGCTGACATAGGCCATGGTCCCCGCACCGAGGACGAAGGCCGAAACACCGATGAGCAGGTACTTGCGCATGTGGCCGAAATGGCTCCCTGACGGCGCCGTCGCGCCGCGTTGAAAACTCGTCGTTCCGCCTGACTGCAGCGGACCCTTGTTCATTTGACGGCCATCATCGCTGAAAAAGCCGTTCACCGCGATCCCTGTTTCAGCCAGCGCTCCGGGTCGGCCGGAACGCCGTCTTCCCGCACCTCGAAATAGAGTTCTGGCTCCGAGGCGCCATGGTCCGCCATCCGGCCAACCGTCGCGCCGGGTGCGACAGATTGTCCGGGTCCGACCGAAACCTGGTCCAGGCCGGCCAGCACCAGATGGTAGGCGCCCCCAGCGTAGGCGCCTCGGGCGCGCAGGATCAAGACCGTCCCCCAGCCGTTCAGCGGTCCGGCGTATTCGACCACTCCGGCGGCGGGACTGGCCACGGCGTGGCCCTTTTCCGTTCGGATCGTCAGGCCGGCGGCGCGGCCCCCGGCCGGCATGGCCTGGCCGAACCGGCGCGCCAGCGGCCCGGGGACGGGCGAGGCCAGGACCAGCGGCCCGGTCGCCGGCCGGGGCGCCAGGCCGTCGGTCAGGGCGCCCAGCGTGCCCTGGTCGTCGCCGGTCAGCGCTTCCTGCGCATAGGCGCGTTCCAGCTGGGTCTTCTCGACGATCATCCGCTCCAGATCGCCCTGACGGTCGGCGACCAGGCTTTCGGCGGTGAACAGCTGCTCGGAGGCGGCGGCGGCCTCGCGGCGCAGGGCCGAGACGGCGCGGGCCTGGCGGGCGTAGCCGTCGGCCCGGGCCTGCAGCTCCGGGGTCATGGCGCGGATCAGGATCGCGGCCCGCACCGCGTCGCGGGCGTCGCCCGGGCTGACCAGCAGGGCCGGCGGCGGATCGCGGCGGAAGAGCTGCAGGGCCGACAGCAGCCGGGCCAGCTGCCCGCGGTCGCGGCCCAGCTCGGCCACCAGGGCCGATTCCCGCTGGTGCAGGGCCTCCAGCCGGGCGCGCTTGGCGGCCACGTCGTCGCCGGCGTCGACCCGCTGGCGGCCCAGGGCGTCCAGCTCGCCGCGCAGGTCGGCGATCTCGCGCCGGGTGTCGGCGGCGGCCTGCTCGTCCTTGGCCCGCTGGCTGACCGGCTTGCCGCCCTGGGCCGCGACGAGCCCGCCCGCGCCCAGCAGGGCGGCCAGGAGGCTGGCGGTGATCAGGACGACGCGGCGCGACATGCCAGGATCAATGCGCCGATTGGGTTTCAGCGACAACCTAATCCCATGCCCGGAAAATGGATCGCTCAATCGCGATGGTACGGCGAGCCCGCCAGGATGGTGACGGCGCGGTAGACCTGCTCGGCCAACATCGCTCGTGCAAGGGCGTGCGGCCAGGTCTGGGGGCCGAACGCCAGCCGTTCGTCGGCCGCTTCCAGGATCGCGGGATCCAGTCCGTCGGCTCCGCCGATCAGGAACACCACCCGGCGCTGGCCGTCGTCGCGCAGCCGGCCCAGGTGCTCGGCGAAGGCGCGCGACGGCCGCACCCTGCCGTGCTCGTCGCAGGCGATCACATAGGCGCCCTCCAGGTGCGGGCGCAGCACTTCGGCCTCGGCGGCCTTGCCGGGCTTGCGGGCCTCGACCTCGACGATCTCGACCGGCCCCAGGGCCAGGGCGCGGCCGAACGCCGTGGCCCGGGACGCATAGTCCACGGCCAGCTGCGCCTCGGCCATGCGGCCGAGCCTTCCGACGGTGAGGAGGGTGATCTTCATGGTCGTGCGTCGAGGCCTCGTCCTTCGACAGGCTCCGGATGAGGTCCCAATGGCGCTGTGGGCAAAGTAGCCCTTATCCTGAGCTTGTCGAAGGACGAGGGCGGACCCGCTTAGTTCGACGCCAGCCGGTGCGGCGCGTCGACGGCCCAGATCTTCTCGATGTTGTAGAACGAGCGGACTTCCGGGCGGAACAGGTGGACCACCACGTCGCCAGCGTCGATCAGCACCCAGTCGCAATGCGGCAGGCCCTCGACCCGCGCCTTGCCGAAGCCGCTCTCCTTGAGCGCCCGGATGATGTGGTCGGCCAGGGCGCCGACGTGACGGTGCGACCGGCCGGACGCCACGATCAGGCTGTCGGCGACCGAGCTCTTGTCCGTCAGGTCGATGTGGACGATGTCCTGGGCCTTGTCGTCGTCGAGACGCGACAGGATCAGGGTCTCGAGGGCCTTGATACTCAGGTCCAGCTCGGACTCTGTCTTGGTCGAGGTTTCGGTGGAAACCGTACCCTCGTGCGCACTTGGCGCGGGGTCGCTACGCAGCGGAAATGCTCCTTGGTGGGTTCGCGCAAACCCTCCCATAGCACGGAAGACTCCAAATGATGAGGGGGTTCGTCGTCGCGGGGGGATTTGGGCGCCCAGATCCTCCTCTCCTTGCGGGAGAAGGCCTACCCCTTCGCCTGCCGCTTCCGCAGGGCCGTCGATGAGGCGTAGTTCAGCGGGCCGGTCAGGTAGACCCAGGCCGGGGCGGTGGCGTCGGCCAGGGTGGCGGCGGCGCTGGCCGGCTTGCGGGCGAAGGCGAAGCGGCGGGCGGCCGGCGAGGTGCGGGCCTTCAGGGCGATCCACGGCCGCGAGATCACCGCCACCGGGACCTCGCGCATGATCTGGGTCCAGCCGCGCCAGCGGTGGAAGGTGGCCAGGCTGTCGGCCCCCATGATCCAGACGAACTTGACGCCCGGATAGCGCGCCCGCAGCACCCGCAGGGTGTCGATGGTGTATTGCGAGCAAAGCCGCGTCTCGGCGTCGGAGACGATCATGCCCGATCCGCGGGCCCCCCCGCGGGCTTGGAGCCGGGCCCCGGCCAGCCGCTCGGCCAGGGGCCGGGTCTCGTGCGCCGACTTCAGCGGGTTCTGCGGCGAGACCAGCCAGACCACCTTGTCCAGCTCCAGGCGTCGCAGGGCCGTCTCGGCGACGTGGGCGTGGCCCTCGTGCGCCGGGTTGAAGCTGCCGCCGAACAGCCCCACGCGCATGCCGGGCTCCAGGTGGAGCCCCAGCCTCTGCGCGGCGGGCCGGCCGGCCTCAGGGACGAGTCTGGCCGGTCCCGCGAACCACATATTTGAACGTCGTCAGTTGCTCGGCCCCGACCGGGCCGCGGGCGTGTAGCTTGTCGGTGGCGATGCCGATCTCGGCCCCGAAGCCGAACTCGCCGCCGTCGGCGAACTGGGTCGAGGCGTTGACCAGCACGATGGCGCTGTCGACCAGGGCGATGAACCGCTCGGCCGCCGCCACGTCCTGCGTCAGGATCGCGTCGGTGTGGCCCGAGCCGTAGGCGGCGATGTGGGCGGCCGCGCCCTCCACGCCGTCGACCACGGCCACCGAGATCACCGGCGCCAGATATTCGGTCGACCAGTCGGCCTCGACGGCGGGCTTCATCGTGGGCTCGATGGCCCGCGAGGGACCGTCGCCGCGCAGCTCGCAGCCGGCCTTGATCAGGGCGTCGGCGATCGGCGGCAGCAGGCGCGAGGCCGCCGCGCGGTCAATGAGAAGCGTTTCAGCCGCGCCGCACACCGACACCCGGCGCATCTTGGCGTTCAGCACGATCTCGACCGCCTTCTTCGGATCGGCCGCTTCATGCACAAAGACGTGGTTCAGGCCCTCCAGGTGGCCCAGCACCGCCACCCGGGCCTCCTTCTGCACCCGCGCCACCAGGTTCTTGCCGCCGCGCGGGATGATCAGGTCGATGGTGCGGTCCAGGCCCGCCAGGATCGCCCCCACCGCGTCGCGGTCCGGCGTCCTGACGATCTGCACCGCGTCGGCCGAGATGCCGGCCGCCTTCAGCCCCTTGGCGATGGCGGCGTGGATGGCCAGGTTGGACTGCAGGCATTCGGACCCGCCGCGCAGGATCACCGCATTGCCCGAGCGCACGCACAGGGCGGCGGCGTCGGCCGTCACGTTCGGGCGGCTCTCGAAGATCATGGCGATCACCCCGATCGGGGTGCGCACCCGGGCGATGTCCAGGCCGTTGGGCCGGGTCCAGCGGGCGGTCTCGACGCCCAGCGGGTCGGGAAGGGCGGCCACGGCCTCGACCCCGGCGGCCACGCCTTCCAGGCGCTCGGGATTGAGCATCAGCCGCTCGACCATCGGCGCGGTCAGGCCGCCGGCCCCGGCCTTCTCGAGGTCACGGGCGTTGGCGGCCAGGATGACGGCGGCGTCGGCGCGGATCGCGGCGGCCATGGCGCGCAGGGCGTCGGTGCGCTGGGCTGGCGTGGCCACGCGCAGGGCCGACGCCCCATGCCGAGCCGCCTGTCCCATCGCCGTCATCGTCGCCTGCAAGCTCATGCCCGCGTCGTCCATCGCCTTGATCCGATCCCGGATATGTCCGCCCTGATATGCTCAGAGTGAGGCTTACCTAGGCGCTTTGGGGCGGCGGGGGAATGGGGAAAGGGTGCGGGCGGTGTTAGCGGGGCTGTTGGGGGAGGGGCGCTATTTGGAGAACCAGTTAATTGCGCTCGGAGAAGTGCCTGAAAATAGCCGTCGAGCAAACCCCGATGACCTAGGAACTGCGAGATAAATCGGTGCCGTGAATGTCGATAGCTTTGGTTGACCCTCTATTAGAATCTTCTCCGCGCCCAACCCTTCGAGGTGGCGCGCCAAGTGTCGCTGCGAAAACGCCTTCAGATAGGCGCGGACAACGTTTCCCAGCTTCCGTGTGATGTCGATAACCTCTTCTCCAATGCGATTCAGAGCCTCAAGAGGCTCATCAGTTCCGACCATGTGATGGAGTGATGACAGCATTAGGGATTCCGCGGAGAAGAAGATTGTGTTCCCCTCTTCTCTCGCATGCAGGTCGATCATCGGCTCTTCTGCCTTTAGCCGTCGAAAGCCTTCGAGCGCCATCTTGGGATCGAAGTGCGCAACTGCGTTATCGCGCACCTGGCGTACCAGGTTGGAGTTACTGAAATAAGTTTTGAGCCAAGCCAGATCGTTCTTCGCTGTCTGGTCGATTGTGTCGCCATATGTCTTCATGAAAATGATCTGGAAGCGGTCCTTGATCAGCTTCCAACCTTCCGAAATCCTTGCTGCCAGCATGCGTATATTCATCATGCCGGCCGTGGCTGCTGCGAGACGAAGCGGCTCGATATCGCTATCGACAATACGAGCTTGGATCACTTGTCGTAGCAGAATTACTATATCGTTCTGTAATTGTCCGCACATTAAGAAGAATACTGCTTCGTCTTCAGGCACGACCTTGAGGTCCGCCGCAGTGTATCTCAGAGGGTAGATCGCGATCGTGCTATGCAGGTCCGGATAGGTCATACTGAACAGATAAGCGCTTGAGCGCGGTGTGGCGACCCTAAGCTGAAGTTTGTTCTGACATTTGTGAGGTGCATGGCGCCATCCGCCCCGGCGGATGAAGCCTCACCTTAAACCCTTGGTGGATCGGAGCTCTGGCGTCTGGCCGTGTCAAGGATCGCCCCGCGGGGCGACCGCGGCGCGGCCGGCCGGAGGCCGGTCCTTGACACGGCCAGACGCCAGAGCAGGCTCGCCATCAAGGGTCTAAGGCGAGGCCTCGCCGCTGCGGGCGGATGGGGACTGGGGCGGAAAATTTCGCACCGGGGACGCGCACTCACGGCAAGGCGTTAGCGGGTTTGCAGGGTGGCGGCCGTGAGTGCGTGTCCCCTCCTTGATCCGCTGAGTCCGGCCTTGGACCCGCTCTTCAGGACGAGCGATCACGCGCCGCGGATGACTTAGGGGACAGGCACGCACCCCCGAAGCTTCGGCAGGCCCGCGGAGGCCTTGCCTTGCGATCCTGTCCCCGCCTCCTCGCGCGGGGACACGCCGCAAGGGCGTGTCCCCCGGTGGCGGGCTTATCCTTGGGGTATCGAGAATGAACCCCAGCGATTTCAACGCCCTGAACTTTCTCGACCCCAATCCATCCTCACCCCTTCAAACCACCATTATCCTGACCTCACCTCGTCGCAGGGAAAGGGCGCATGGCCAGCGACCGATGCGGCGGCGGGGGGCGATCGAGCGGGAAGCTCTGTCGGCGGTGCTGTCCGCGTGCGTAAGGACAGGACCAAACCTTGCGTCTCTGGTGCCGGTCGGGCCTGGAACACAGATACGACGTGATGCAAGGGCTGACTTAGCAACAGGCGGGCGGTGACGCGCTCGCGGTCCGGGACCGGGTGTCGTTGACCTGGCCCGCCCGTCGGAGGCTTCAAGGCGGCGAGGCTCGAACAGGGCTCGGCGTCGCGCGCTTCCGGATAACGACCGCGCGGAGCGATCTGGGCTTCGTCGAAACGGTACACATACTCAAACACACCGGACGATGTCCGGCGCTTCGCGACCCTTTCCATACGCTCAGCGAGAGATCGCGTGAGATCGCGCCCACTTGCCCCCACCTGGCGGCTTCGCCGCCTGTCGCGGCGAGGGGGCGGAGCCTTCGCACGGCGCCTACGACAGCGCTCTTCCCCCTCTGGGGGAAGACGACCGCGCAGCGGTCCGTAGGGGGCAAGTCAAACCGGGTGACGCCGCCGGCCTTCCCCCGCTAGGGTCGCCGTCGAAGCGGAGGAGAATCCCATGCGTCCTGGACTGGTGCTGGCCGTGATCGCGGCGCTGTCGGCGGCTCCGGCCTTGGCCCAGGACAAGACCCCCTACCAGGCCGTCGATCCGTTCATCGGCACGGGCGGCGAGGGCCACACCTTCCCCGGCGCCGTGGCCCCGTTCGGCATGGTCCAGCTCAGCCCCGACACCGACATCCTGCCGTTCAAGCAGAGCTATTCCCGCGCCGCCGGCTACCGCCATGGCGACCCGACGATCCTGGGCTTCTCGCACACCCACTTCTCCGGCTCGGGCCATTCCGACCTCGGCGACGTGCTGCTGGCCCCGGTCTCGGGCGAGGCGAAGCTGGAGCCGGGGGAGGCCGACAAGCCCGGCTCCGGCTACCGCTCGCGCTTCACCCACGACGGCGAGGTCGCCCAGCCCGGCTACTACGCCGTGACCCTGACCGACAGCCAGGTGCGGGCCGAGCTGACGGCCGGCCTGCGCACCGGCCTGCACCGCTACAGCTACGCCAAGGGCGCGCGGGCCCAGGTGCTGCTCGACCTGCGCACCTCGATCTACAACTATCCGGGCAAGGTCAGCTGGTCGCGGATCCGCGTCGCCGACGACGGCACGATCACCGGGTTCCGCGAGACCCGCGGCTGGGCGCCCGGCCGCCAGCTCTATTTCGCGATCCGCTTCAGCCGGCCGCTGGTCGGCAAGGCGCTCTACAACACCGAAGCCGACATTCCCTACAAGGGCTTCGCCCAGCCGGGCCGCACGCCGGGCGACCGCGCCCAGCTGGAGGGCCGCGCCCTGGTCGGGGTCTTCGACTTCGGGACGATCGACGGGCCGCTGGTCGCCAAGGTCGCCATCTCGTCGGTCAGCGAGGACAATGCGATCCTCAACCTGGACAGCGACGAGAAGGGCTTCGACTTCGACGGCCTGCGGGCCCGCACCAAGGCCGACTGGGAGACGGCCCTGGGCGCGGTCGAGATCGCCGCGCCGCCCGCAATGCGGACCAATGTCTACACCGCCCTCTACCACGCCCTGCTGGCCCCCAGCGTATTCAGCGACGTCGACGGCCGCTATCGCGGGCCGGACAACGCCGTGCACACGGCCAGGACCTCGGACGGCAAGGCCTTCACCTTCCACTCGACCTTCTCGCTGTGGGACACCTTCCGCGCCGAGCACCCGCTGCTGACCCTGGTCCAGCCGGAGCGGCGCACCAGCGACGTGGTCAATTCGCTGATCGCCTCGCAACAGGAGAGCCCGTACGGGATCCTGCCGGTCTGGCAGTTCCACGGCCAGGAGACCTGGACGATGATCGGCTACCACGCCGTGCCGGTGATCGCCGACGCCTGGCTGAAGGGGATCCGCGGCTTCGACGAAAAGGCCGCCCTGGACGCCATGGTCAGGAGCGCCACCTACGCCCCCTATGGAGGCCTGGGCGACTACATGGCCCTTGGCTATGTGCCGATCGACAAGGAGCCGGAGGCGGCCTCCAAGACCGTCGAATACGCCTATGACGACTGGACCATCGCCCGCATGGCCAAGGCCATGGGCCGCAGCGACGTCGCCGCCACCTTCGAGACGCGGGCCGGCAACTGGAGGAACAGCTTCGACGCCAGGACCGGCTTCCTGCGGGCCCGCAGGAGCGACGGGACGTTCCGGACGCCGTTCGACCCGACGGCGATCAATTACGGCAGCGACTACACCGAGGGCAACGCCTGGCAATATTCGTGGTTCGCGCCCCAGGACCTGGGCGGGCTGGTGGGGCTGATGGGCGGCGACGCGGCCACGGTCCGGAAGCTGGACGCCATGTTCGACTTCGACAATTCCAAGCTCGACTACTCGCACGCCGAGGACATCGCCGGCCTGATCGGCCAGTACATCCACGGCAACGAGCCCAGCCACCACGTGGCCTATCTCTACGACTACGCCGGCGCCCCGTGGCGCACCCAGGCGCGGCTGACCCAGATCGTGAAAAGCCAGTACAAGCCCACGCCGGACGGCCTGTCGGGCAATGACGACCTGGGCCAGATGTCGGCCTGGCTGGTGTTCACGAGCCTGGGCTTCTATCCGGTGGCGCCGGGCTCCAACGAATACGTCATCGGCCGGCCGTTCGTGGAGCGGGCGGTGCTCAACCTGCCGAACGGCAAACGCTTCACCGTGCGGACCGTGGGGCTGTCCGACGACAAGCCCTATGTCGGGGCGATCGCCCTGAACGGCCGGCCGCTGACGCGCAGCTTCGTCCGCGACGCCGAGCTGCGGGCCGGCGGCGAGCTGGTCTTCACGATGAGCGCCACCCCGAACAAGACCTGGGCGACGGCGGCGAAGGACCGGCCGATGAGCATGACGGGCTATGGGAAATAGGCCGTCGCCGTCCTCACCGCGCCGGGGTCGCCGCCTGGACGCTGAAGTCGCCGATGGTGATCGCCGGGCCCTTGGGCGCGTTGGCGCCGTCGACGCGGACAAACGACACCACCAGCTGGCGCAGCTGGCCGGGCGAGAGGCCGCGCAGCACGTCGGTGGCCGGCAGGACCAGGCGGGCCTTGCCGTCCGCTCCCATGTCGTGGCCGGCGTGCTCGCCGCCCTCGGCATGGTGCAGGGCCCCGGCGATCTCGAACGCCCCGACCGTGCCGATCAGGTGCTTCTCCTCCGGCGCGCCGCCGTTGGCGGGCAGGTTGACATAGACCTTGTAGAAATAGCCGCCGTCCTTGCCGACCTCGGTCAGGGCCACCTCGTCGAGCACGATGTTGAGCTCGGTCGGCGTCGGGCCGCGCGGCGGGGCGGCGGCCAGGGCGCCGGCCTTCAGCCGGCCCTGCGGACCCAGGGGCACGCTGACGCTGAACGAGCGGTCGTCCAGGGTCAGGGCGCCCTGGCTGTCGCCCAGCGACACCACGCCGTCCAGGGCCTTCTCGCCGTTCATCGGCACGGCGCGCAGCATCGGGCGGGCCGGGGTCCGGAAGACGGGGGGGCGGGGCAGGCGCTCATTGTCGTAGACGTAGCCGAGCACGCTGGTGGTGTCCCGCGTCTGGATCTTGGCCATGCCGGGGCTGGCGCCATAGACGAAGGCGCCGTTCCAGTAGGCGCTGTCGGCCGCCGGCATGGTCCGCCCGCCGCCGGCGCTGATCCAGGCGCACCACAGCCGGTCGATATTGCCGTGGTGGACCCAGAAGATCGGGTCCTGCGGCGACTGCAGGGTGGGCATGAAGCCGCCGATGATGTTGTGCACCGGGTTGTGCGGCACGCTCTCGATCTGCGGCTCCATCGGCGAGGGCCAGTTGCGCGGGAAGTTGACGTACTGCGGCTGGGTGAAGCCATAGCCCAGGGCGGCGGCGACGTTGGTGTTCTTGCGCTGGGTCCACAGCGGGTTGGTGGCGTCGCCCGGCGTGGTGAACTCCTTGGGCAGGTTGGGATTGGCGAAATAGTCCCAGTAGGGAAGGTTGAAGGCCGGGTCGCCGGAGATCGCCCGCACCTGCTGCTCGAACCGATAGATGTAGCCCCGGTGCCAGGTCAGGAAATAGGGCTGGCCGTGCGGGCAGAAGTTCTGGTGGATATTGGCCCAATAGTACCAGCTGTTGGGATCGCTGGCGTCCTTGTTGGCCCGCATCGCCTTCACCGCGGCCAGGAACTTCGGATAGGACGGGCTGGCGACGAACGCCGGCCAGGCCGCCCGGGTGCGGTAAGGCGCGGCCAGCGCCCGGCCCGTGGTCAGGCCCAGTCCCGTGGAAACTCCGGTCGCGGCGAGACCCGCGCCCAGCATCGTGCGTCTGTCGAGCATGTCGCCCTCCCCTTGTGTTGGAAGAGGTTAACACCCTTCAGTTGTATACAGAAGAGCGCTCGCGGAAAAGTTCTCCCAGCGGGACTTGAAGGCGACCGCGTCGCAGCCGGCGCCATCGCCCTGGGACAGGGCCTAGAACCCCAGGCAGACCGGCTGCGTGACGATCATCACCGCCTCCTGGGAGAAGCGAGCCTTGTACGCGGTCCGCACGGCCTCCAGCCGGTCTTCGCCGCCGGCGCGGCCGGGCAGGGCCAGGACCACCACCTTCGACGGCTCGCGGACGATCGGCCCGGCGCTGGAGCGCCACTGGCCGGCGGCGTCGAGAACCGTCAGCCCGTCGGGAAAGCGCGGCGTCAGTTCCTCGTCGACGAAGCGGGCGAAGTCGGCGTCCGAGACGCCGACCTGATCGCCGATGTCGCGGCCGAAGAACAGCTGGGCGGTGCGGCCCGGGCTCTGGCCGGCCGGACAGGCCGCCGGCGTCAGGCCGGCGCAGCCGCAGAGCAGCGTCGCGCCGGCCAGCACGGACAGCAGCGCAGTCCGCATCCTAGCCTCCCACCGCCAGGTCGTCGGCGTGGATCATCGGGCCTTCGGTGAAGCCCAGTTCGGCCTCGATCGCGTCGGAGCGCAGGCCGGCGATGCGGTGGGCGTCGGCGCTGTCGTAGCGGACCAGGCCGCGGGCCACCTCGCGGCCGGTCTCGTCGCGGACCCGCACGGCGTCGCCCTTGTCGAACGGGCCCTCGACGGCGCGGACCCCGGCGCAGAGCAGGCTCTTGCCGCTGGCCAGCGCCGCGGCGGCGCCGGCGTCGACGGTCAGCCAGCCCTGGGGCGCCAGCGAACCGGCGATCCAGGCCTTGTAGGCGGCGGCGGGCGAGGCGCCGGCCTCGATCACCGTGGCCGGCGCGCCGTCCTCGATGGCCTGCAGCGGGGCGGGGCGCGAGCCCAGGGTGATCAGGGTGGCGCAGCCGGCGGCTCGGGCGATGCGGGCGGCGGCGATCTTGGTGGCCATGCCGCCGGTGCCGACCCCGGCCGAGGCGTTGGCCCCCTCGGCCATGCCGGCGATCTCGGGGGTGATCTCGGACACCCGCTCGATATGGGTGGCCGACGGATCACGACGCGGGTCGGCGGTGTAGAGGCCGTCGATGTCGGACAGCAGCACCAGCAGATCGGCGCCGACCATCTGGGCCACGCGGGCCGCCAGGCGGTCGTTGTCGCCGTAGCGGATCTCCTCGGTCACCACCGTGTCGTTCTCGTTGACCACGGGCACGACGTTCAGGGCGATCAGGGTCTCGGCCGTGGCGCGGGCGTTCAGCCAGCGGCGGCGGACCTCGGTGTCGTCTCGGGTCAGCAGGATCTGGGCCGCGCCGACGCCATGCGGCTCCAGCGCCTCCTCCCAGGCCCGCATCAGCACCGACTGGCCGGCGGCCGCGGCGGCCTGTTTCTCCGGCAGGGTCAGGGACTTGCGTCCCGTCAGGCCGAGGCGCCGACGGCCCAGGGCCACAGCGCCGGAAGACACGACCACCACCTGCTGCCCCCGGGCCCGCAGCCGGGCGACGTCGGCGCAGAAGGCGGTCAGCCAGGCGCGATCCGGCGCACCGGTGGCGGCGTCGACCAGCAGGGCGGAGCCGACCTTGAACACGACGCGCCGAGCCCTGGCGAGGGCTTCCCCCGAAACACTCATCTAAGGCGTCCAGCCCCCGGGGGTCTCCTCGACGTGATCCTCGTCGTCCTCGATCTCCTCGATCGCGTCGCCCCGGCGGATGCGCACCTGGGTGTAGGCGGCGCGCAGCAGCTCGGTGACGCCCTCGCCGGACACGCCGGAGACCAGCATCGGCCTGGTCCCGGCCACGGCTTCGAGCTCGGCGGCCTTGGCCGCGCGGGTCTCGTCGTCCAGGGCGTCGATCTTGTTCAGGGCCAGGATCTCGGACTTGTCGGCCAATTCGTCGCCATAGGCTTCCAGCTCGCCGCGGATCGTGGTCCAGGCCCCGGCGATGTCGTCCTGGGTGGCGTCGACCAGGTGGATCAGCACGGCCGAGCGCTCGACATGGCCCAGGAAGCGGGTGCCCAGGCCCGCGCCCTCGCTGGCGCCCTCGATCAGGCCGGGGATGTCGGCCATCACGAACCGCTCGCTGGTGGAGAGGTCCACCATGCCCAGGTTCGGGGTCAGGGTGGTGAACGGATAGTCGGCGATCTTCGGCTTGGCGGCGCTGGCGGCGGCCAGGAAGGTCGACTTGCCGGCGTTGGGCAGACCAACCAGACCGACGTCGGCGATCAGCTTCAGCCGCAGCCAGACCCACAGCTCCTCGCCCTCCTGGCCGGGATTGGCGTACTTGGGCGCCTGGTTGACCGGGCCCTTGAAGTGCAGGTTGCCCCAGCCGCCGTTGCCGCCCTTGGCCAGGCGCAGGGTCATGCCGGGGGCGTCGAGGTCGGCGATCAGGGTCTCCTTGTCCTCCTCCAGCACCTGGGTGCCGACGGGAACCTTCAGGATCACGTCCTCGCCGGCCGCGCCGTGGCGGGCCCGGCCCATGCCATGGACGCCGGTCCCGGCCTTGAAGTGTTGCTGGTAGCGGTAGTCGATCAGGGTGTTGAGGCCCTCGACCGCCTCGATCCACACGTCGCCGCCTCGCCCGCCGTCCCCGCCGTCGGGGCCGCCGTATTCGATGTACTTCTCGCGTCGGAACGAGACCGCGCCACCGCCGCCGTTGCCGGAGCGGACATAGATTTTGCACTGGTCCAAGAATTTCATGAGCGTCTTTTGTCGCAAGGCGGCTTTCGCGTCGAGCCGAAACCCGCCTACGGCCAAGCCTGGCAAGCGTTTGACCTGCTGATTCCGGCCTCGAAGCGTCGCTTTGCCACGTCGAACCGCGTTCGGCATCGTGACGAAATGTTAAAACAGATCGTGCGACATTCGGTCCTATGACCAGGCAGGCGGGATCTTTGCGCGGGGAGGGCTGGCGTTGACGACGATTACTGACGCCGAGTTTGCGCACGACCTTCAGGACCTGACGCTGCCGACCCTGTGTCGCAAGTACACCCACGAGGCGTCGCTGCATCGCAACATGCTGATGAGCCGGGGCACGGGCCTGGCGCCGGAATGGCGCGACTTCCGGGCCTTCCTGATCGCCGTCGGCCGCCGGCCCAGCGAGGCCCACAACTTCATCCTGCTCAATCGCAACGAACGCACCTACGGCCCCGGACGGGCGCGGTGGATGACGGCCGAGGAACAGGCCGTCCACGAGGAAGAGTTCGATCGCCAGCAGGCCGCCAAGAGCCGCGAGGCTCAGCAGCTGATGCACCAGGCGGCGGCGATGAAGCGGGCCCAGGCCCCCAACGCCCCCAATTTTGGCCAATGGACGCCGATGGCTGGCCGGCAGGTGGCCTATACCGAGGTGGCCAAGCGTCTGGCGATCCCGATCAACGCCCTGAACAAGACCATGGCCGACGGCCGCTCGGCCGACGAACTGGTCAAGCGCTCGGGCTCGGCCCAGGAGCTGATCAATCCGGACCTGCAGTGGCTGCCGCCGGACCCGACCCGCAAGGCCAACTTCTTCGAGGCCTTCCGCATCTGGCACATGCAGGTGCAGCCGCAGTTCGCCCGCGCCGCCACCCCGACCTTCCTGTTCCTCTACATCGCCCTGCCAGTGATGAAGGAGTGCCGGGACGAGCTGATGGGCCTGAACCTGTGGAACCCGCTGGGCCAGCGGGCCATGAACGCGCGCGACAACCATGTGGCGTGGAAGAAGTACTGCGAGTTCATGCCCCGCGCCCAGGTGGCGATGATGGAAATCCCGATCTACGCCACCTATTCGCTGCTCAGCGACCTGGACGCCCTGTGCGAGCGCATCGTGGTCGCCGAGAAGCGCTTCCGCGAAGGCCCGCAGAAGGTCGTCGCCACCCACCGGGCGGCCTAGAGCATCGCGCGGAAAAGTGGATGCCGGCTTTCCGCAAAGCGATGCGAAAACAAAGAGCTAGAGCAAATCGTGCGATTCCTATATCGCGCGATTTGCTCTAGAGCCTGTTGAGATTAGGCGGCGTAGCCTGAGTTTCTGAGATAGTTGGCGCATTCTTCTGGTGGGAAGGCGTTGAGGAGCAAGCCGGTGGCC
>NZ_SLZL01000012.1 GCF_004342605.1 Caulobacter sp. BK020 | reverse complement strand
GCGCGGCGACGTCAACTACGCCTGGCCCACCGCCGAGATCGCGGTGATGGGGGCCAAGGGGGCGGTGGAGATCATCTTCCGCCAGGAGGCCAAGGACCCACAGGCCCTGGCCGCCCGCGAGGCCGAATACAAGGACCGCTTCGCCAACCCGTTCGTCGCCGCCTCCCGCGGCTACATCGACGACGTCATCATGCCCCACGGCACCCGCAAGCGCATCGTCCGCGCCCTCAAATCCCTCAAGGGCAAGGAATTGTCCAACCCCTGGAAGAAGCACGACAATATCCCGCTCTAGGCGAGGTCGTCGCTACTTCACGACATCCATCCGCACGCTGAGCGTCCCGTCGGGATTGCCGGGCGACTTGGGCGCGCCGCCGAACGCAGCGGCATAGGCCGGAGCCAGCAGCGTCTGGAAGGCCGAGAGAGGCACGACGACCTCGTAGTCGCCCTCGGCGTAGGGGCCGACCACATAGGGATCGATCAGCACCGTCAGCCCGCCGATCTTGCCCGGGATCGTCGACGGGGCCAGGACCACCACAGTCTGGTTCCACTTGGGGCAGGCGAACATGGCGCTGAAGGGGACGGCTCCCTCGCGATGAGTCTTGGCCTGGGCCACCGCGTCGCAGATCGCCTTGTCCAGCACGGACATGTCGGCGTTCGGGCGGAACAGGGCCTTGGGCTGGACCTCGCGCCGGGCGGCGTCGTCCCAGACCAGGCTGGAGCCGCCGTGGTTGGGGTGGGCCCCGCCGGTGTCCTCGAACCACAGGGCCCGCAAGCCGACCAGCGGCGGGGTGTCGGCGACCAGGAACCACTGGCTCTGGCGGGCGTAGGGCCGCCAGGGGAACTTGCCGTCCGAGGCCTTGCGGTCGGCCTGGGCCTTGGCGGCGAAGGTCTTCAGGCCCGCCGTCTCGCGGTCGTAGAGCAGGGCGTGCAGGGCGGGATGGTTGGCGATCTCGGCCGGCAGGCGCAGGGCGACCTTGGCCGCCTCGTCGGACTGGTCGAAGGCCAGGGGACGAGCCATGGCGGGGGACGCCGGAGCGGCCTTCGACACCGCGACCGGCGCTTGCGGCGGCGCGGCCGGCTTGCGCCCGCAGGCGGCCAGGACGACGACCAGGCCGAGGGCGGCGAAGGGCAGGGTTTTGATCGACGGCATGGACATTCCTCCAGAACGCCGCCCCCGCCAGCTGGCTCCACCCTGCCTTGCACGGCTCGAACCGTCCATGGACCCTTTCCAGCGTGATGACTCGTCGCCCAATCGGCCGAACGCGGTTAGATCGACGCGGCGAAACGGGGGCGAGCATGAGACCTCAGGGGTTGTGGCTGATGCTGGCGGCGAGCGCCGCGGTGCTGGGGGCCTGTTCGACGACCACCCCGCCGACGGGGCCGGCGACGGCCCCCGCCGGCATGAAGTGGAACGCCTTCGCCACGCCCGACGCCGAGCAGCGTCTGGCCTACGGCCTGCCCGACAGCGACGCGGTCGGAATCATCTTCTCCTGCCGGCGCAAGGCGACCAGCGTCGGCTTCCTCACCAACCTGGTCGAGGGCAAGCCAGGGTCCGGGAGCGTGCGTCTGCGGTCCGGCAAGGTCCAGGGCCGCTACGCCGCCAGGCTGACCCGATCCGAGATCGCCGACGGCCTGGATGCGACCGGCCAGATCCCCCTGGCCGATCCGGTGTTGGCCGCCTTCGAGCAGACCGGCCTGATCAGCCAGATCGAGGACAGGGCCTACCCGCAGGATGCGCGTACGTCCGCCGAACGGGCCGACATCAGGCGCTTCTTCGGCTTCTGCCGGGGCTGACCGGCGCTTTCGGTTGACGCCCGCCGGGCGCGCCCGTCAAATGCCCAAGCCCGCGTGGGGGTGGATAGCCGGTGGCGACCGCGAGATGGACGACCAGGTCGCCTTTCTCCAGAGAACCGAAGCCTTGCGCGCCGCGGTCGATCGGCGGCTGGCCGAGCTGGCCCCGCCCGTGGGCTCGGCGCCGGACCGCCTGGTCGAGGCGGTGCGCTATGCGCTGCTGGCCCCGGGAAAGCGCTTCCGTCCGATGGTGACCTTGCTGGCCGCCGCCGAGCTGGGCGCGCCCGAAGGCGCGGCGCTGGACGTGGGCTGCGCGTTCGAGATGATCCACGCCGCCTCGCTGATCCTGGACGACCTGCCGTCGATGGACGACGCGGGCCTGCGTCGCGGCCTGCCGACCATCCATCGGGCCTTCGACGAGGCGACGGCCATCCTGGCCGGGGTGGGGCTGCTGAACCAGGCCTATGCGGTGATCGCCGCCGACCGGGGCCTGCCGGCCGCGCTGCGATCCGAATTAGCGGGGCGCGCGGCCCAGGCCGTCGGCTTTTCCGGCCTGATCGCCGGCCAGGCCCGCGATCTGTTCGATCGCGACCAGTTGCGCGATCCGGCCGTCCTGGAGCGGCTCAATCACCAGAAGACCGGCGTGCTGATCGTCGCCGCCGCCCAGGGCGGGGCGCTGGTGGCCGGCGCGCCCCCGGCGGCGGTCGAGGCGGTGGGCGTCTTCGCCCGCCATATCGGCCTGGCCTTCCAAATCCGCGACGACCTGATCGACGTCCAGGGCTCGGTCGAGGCGGCGGGCAAGGACGTCGGCAAGGACGTGGCCATGGCCACGGTGGTCTCGACCCTGGGTCCAGCCGGCGCCCGCCAGGCCATGGAGGCGCACCTCGCCAAGGCCTCCGACGCTCTGGCCCAGGCCGGGTGCAGCGGCCTGCTGGGCCGCTATGTCGGCGAGCTGTTCGCCCGACGCAAGGCGGCGGCGTGACGGGCCAAACCGTTTCGCCGGACCCCATCGCAACGGTCAGCGGCGCGGTCCACGCCTATGGCGGTCGGCCCGTGCTGCGCGGCGTCGACCTGGTCCTGCGTCCGGGCGAGATCTACGCCCTGCTGGGCCCGAACGGGGCCGGTAAGACCACCCTGGTCCGCGTCCTCTGCGGGCGCATCCGACCGGACGGCGGCGCGGCGCGGCTGAACGGCCGCGATCCCGCCCGGGTCCCGGCGGCGCGCGCAGGCCTGGGCCTGGTTCCCCAGGAGATCGCCCTCTATCCGAACCTGACGGTGGCTGAGAACGTCAGGACCTTCGCGGTCCTGGCCGACGTGCCGCGCGCCGGACTGGCCTCGGCCGTGACCCGGGCTCTGGACCTGACCCGCACGACCGACCGGGCGCAGACGCCGGTCAAGCATCTGTCGGGCGGCTACCAGCGCCGGGCCAACATCGCCGCCGCCATCGTCCACCAGCCGAGCCTGCTGATTCTGGACGAGCCCACGGTCGGCGTCGACCTGGACGCCCGCGAGGCGCTGGACGCGGTGATCCGCGGCCTGCGCGACCTGGGCGTGGCGGTGCTGATGACCACCCACGACCTCGACCAGGCCGCGGCCCTGGCCGATCGCGTCGGCTTCCTGCGCGAGGGCGAACTGGTGCTGGAGGGGGCGCCGAAAGCCCTGGTCGCCGAGGCGTTCGGCGAGCGGATGGAGATCCAGGTTCACCTGGCCGAGGAGGTCGACGCCCTCGCCCAGGACCGCCTGGCCGCCGAGGGGCTGGAGCGCACGAGCCGGCCGACGGTGTGGATCCGGCTGGACGCCGACGGCTACGCGGCGGCGGGCCGGCTGGACCAGCGCCTGCGCGCGGCGGGGCTGGCCCCGCGCGAGATCCGGGTACGCGCGCCGTCCCTGGCCCAGCTGTTCAGTCGGGTGGCCGGGCGGGCGTCAGCGGCGTGATGCGGGCCTTGCGGAAGATGGCCGCCATGGCGCGTGTGATGGCGCTGGGCCTGTGGCGCGACCGCGGCGCGCTGCTGATGACCTTTCTGCTGCCGCCGCTGGTGTTCCTGATCTTCTCCTCGGTGTTCGCCGGGACGACGGGCGACGATATCCAGCTGAAGCTGGCCGTGGCCGACACGGCCCATACCCCAGACTCCGGCCGGTTGGCGGCGGCGCTGGTCCGCTCGCCCGAGGTCCGCGCCGAGCTCGCCCCGACGGCCGACGCCGTGCGGCGACGTGTCAAGGCGGGACAGGCCGACGCTGGCTTGGTGATCCGCGCCGACCCGGCCTCGGCCGACAAGCCGTTTCTGATCATCGCAGACCCCAGTCGCGCCGTGGCCGCGCCCCTGGCGCAGGCCCGGGTGCAGCAGGTCCTGGCCGACGCCCTGCCGGATGTCACCCTGCGGCGCACGGTCGCCCAGCTGGAGCCCGCCCTCGGCGGCTTCACCGACGAGCAGATCGAGAACGCCGACAGCGCCGCGGCCCTGATGCGCCAGGATCCCGAGCACGACGACGGCGGCTTCTTCGAGCGCGAGGCGGTCAAGGACGCCAAGGTCGGCGGCGGGGTGATCGCCTATTACGCCGGGGCGGTGATGATCCTGTTCGCCCTGTTCTCGGCCATGCAGGGCGCGCTGGGCCTGATGGACGAGCGGAGCACGGGCGTGGCCGACCGCCTGCTGGCGGGCGCGGCGGGCATGGGGCCGGTGGTCAGCGGCAAGTTCGTGTTCCTGGTCGGGCAGGGGATGGTGCAGGCGCTGGTGATCTTCGCGGCCGCCCAAGTCGTGTATGGCGTGACGGCGGTCCAGCATGCGGTCCTGTGGCTGCCGACGACCCTGGCCGCCAGCATCTGCGCGGCCGGGCTGGCCCTGGGGCTGGTGTCGGTGTGCCGCACGCGCGAGCAGGCCCAGATGCTGTCGACCTTCGTGATCCTGGTCCTGGCGGCGATCGGCGGCAGCATGGTCCCGCGCTTCCTGATGCCGCCCTGGCTGCAATCGGTGGGCTGGCTGACCCCGCACGCCTGGGCTATCGAGGCCTATCAGGCGATCCTCTGGCGCGACGCCGGGGTCGGGGCGGTGTATAAGGCCTGGTGCGTGCTGACCGCCGCCGGCCTGGCCGGCCTGGTCGTCGCGCAACTGCTGGCGTGCCGGATTCGGCGATAGACAGGACGACGATGGCGACCCTTGGTCTGCACCTGGCCCTGTTCCTGGCGGCCCTGGCCTTCATGGAGGGCTTCGCCTGGGTCATGCACCGCTACGTGATGCACGGCTGGCTGTGGGTTTGGCACCGTTCGCACCACGAGCCGCGCACCGGCCTGTTCGAACTCAACGACCTGTTCGCCGTGGTGTTCGCCGCCCCCGCCATCGTGGCGATCTATTTCGGCGTCCACGGCGCGCCCTGGCTGCTGCCGATCGGCCTGGGGATCACCGCCTATGGCGCGATCTATTTCGTGTTCCACGACGGCATGGTGCACCAGCGGTTCAAGGTCCCCCTGGGCCGGTCGCGCTACTGGAAGCAGCTGATCCAGGCCCACCGGATCCACCACGCGGTGCACACCAAGCACGGCGCGGTGTCGTTCGGCTTCCTGCTGGCCCGGCCGGTACGGGAGCTGAAGGCGAAGCTTCGGGAGCGGGACGCCGACGGCGCACTTCCGTAGACCATCAACCGTCGGCGGTTTCGGGGAGGGAACCATGACCGAGACAGTGATCAGGACGCCCTGGCACCTGTGGCTGGTGGGCGTCATCGCCGTGCTGTTCAACGCCATCGGCGTCTTCGATTTCGTGATGAGCATGACGCGGGGCGCGGCCTACATGGCCGGCGCGGGCATGACGCCGGAGCAGATCGCCCACTACCAGCACCTGCCGGCCTGGATGACCATCGACTGGGCCGTCGGGGTGTTCGGCGCCTTGACCGGCTCGGTGCTGATCGTGTTGCGCCACCGGCTGGCCTGGCCCGCCCTGGCCGTCTCGCTGGCGGCGTTCCTGGTCAGCGTGGCCTACACCTACCTGCTGTCGGACGGCGGCCGGATCATGGGGCCGCAAATGGCGGTCATGAGCGCGGTCATCGCGGGGCTGCTGGCGGTCTTCACGGCCTATGCGTGGTGGATGACGCGACGTGGCGTGTTGCGGTAGGGGGCGGGAACCTCCTCTGTGGGCGCTGTCGGCGAAGCTGACTGAGGGGGCTTACCCTAGATCTTCGACCACAACGCTGGCCGTTGCGGGGTCGGACCCCAGCGGTCCAGGGTCGCCGAGCGCAGGGCCACGACGCCGCCTTCCAGCGCCCGCCAGGCCTTCATCCGGCCGCTGACCACCACCCGCTCGTTCCAGGCGTGCTCGCCGGCCTTGACGACGTCCAGCCCGATCTGACGATAGACCCCGCGCGCCGCCCCGATCGCCCAGGCGCAGCGGACCGGCAGGTCGCGCAGGCCCCAGCGGGCCGAGGCGTAGTAGGGCTCGGCGGCGTCGACCAATCGCCTGGCCAGGGCGGCCACGGCGGCGCGATGGGCGGTATTGGCGACCGCGTCCTCAGGTATGGAAAGCTCGACCAGCCAGTCGCCGGGGACGTAGACCCGGCCGTTGCGGGCGTCCTCGACGATGTCGCGGGCGATGTTGGTCAGCTGGAAGGCCAGGCCCAGGTCCTGGGCGCGGCGCAGGGTGGCCACGGCGTCCGGCTTCACGCCCATGACCAGGGCCATCATCGTTCCGACCACCCCGGCCACGCCCCAGCAGTAGTCGAGAAGCTCGTCCAGCGTGGCGTAACGCCGGCCGGCCACGTCCATGGCGAAGCCGTCGATCATGTCCAGCGCGTAGCGTTCGGGAATGCCGCGGCGCAGGGCGACGGTCTGGAAGGCGGCGAACACAGGGTCGGTCGGGGTCTCGCCGGCCATGGCCGCGCGGGTCTGGGCGTACAGCGCCTGCAGCCGGGCCGGGGCGTCGGCCACCGGGCTCATGCCGTGGCCCAGGGTCTGGCCGTCGATCACGTCGTCGCAATGGCGGCACCAGGCGTACAGCATCTCGGCGTCGGCCCGGGTCTGGGCGTCGAACAGGGCGGCGGCGGCGGCGAAACTCTTGCTGCCCTTCTGGATCGCCTCGCGGCTTTGAGCCTCCAGATCACTCATGCGTCGGCGGTCGCGTAGTCGTCGATCATCAAGCCCGCGGTCGCCTTAGCCGAGCCAACCACGCCGGGGATGCCCGCGCCCGGATGGGTGCCGGCCCCGACAAAATAGAGGTTGGGGATCACGTCGTCGCGGTTGTGAGTGCGGAAAAAGGCGCTCTGGGTCAGGATCGGCTCCAGCGAGAAGGCCGCGCCTTTCCAAGCATTGAGATCGGCCACGAAGTCGTCCGGGGTGATGAAGCGGCTGGTGACCAGGTCGGCGGTCAGGCCCGGAATGTAGTGCTTCTCAAGATAGGCCAGGATCTTGTCGCGGTACTTCGGCCCTTCTATCGACCAGTCGATGTTGGCAGTCTTCAGGTTGGGCACCGGCGACAGGGCGTAGAAGGCCGAGCAGCCCTCCGGAGCCATCATTGGGTCGCTGGCGGTGGGATGGTGCAGATACAGCGAGAAGTCGTCGGCCAGACCGTCCTTGCCATAGATCTCGCCGATCAGCTCGCGATAGCGGGCGCCAAAGCAGATGGTGTGGTGACGGATCTCCGGGTGGGTGGTCTTCAGCCCGAAATAGACCACGAACAGCGATGGGCTCCAGCGCTTGGCTTCCAGGGCCTTGCCCACCTTGGCGCCCCTCGGATCGTCGGCGAGAAGCTCGCGATAGGTGTGCATGACGTCGGCGTTGGAGGCGACGGTGTCGAAGGCCTCGAACCGGCCGTCGGCGCGGATCACGCCGGTGACGCGGCCGGCCTGGGTGGTGATCTTCTGGATCGGCGCCGACAGGTGGACCGTCCCGCCCAAATCCTCGAACAGTTTCACCAGCGCCCGGATCAGGGCGTGGGTGCCGCCGCGCGGGAACCAGACGCCGCCGCGGCGCTCCAGGGCGTGGATCAGGGCGTAGATCGACGAGGTGGCGAACGGGCTGCCGCCGACCAGCAGGCTGTGGAACGACAGCGCCTGGCGCACATGCTCGTCCTTCACGAAGCCAGCCACCTTGTCATAGACGCTGCGCCAGGCCTGCAGCTTCATCAGGGCCGGAGCCGAGGCGATCATGCTGCCGAAATCGAGGAAAGGCACGGCGCCCAGCTCGACATAGCCCTTCTGGTACAGCTCTTCGGAATAGGCGTGGAAGCGGCGATAACCCTCGACGTCGGCGGGGTTGCGGGCGGCGATCTGGGCGTCGAGCTTCTCCTGGTCGTTGACATAGTCGAAGACGTCGCCGTCCTCCCAGACCAGGCGATAGAACGGGTCGACCGGCAGCAGCTCGACATAGTCCTCGATCCGGCGGCCGGAGAGCGCGAACAGGTCCTTCAGGCAGTCGGGATCGGTGACCACCGTCGGGCCGGCGTCGAAGGTGAAGCCCTGGTCATGCCAGACATAGGCCCGGCCGCCCGGCTTCTCGCGGCCCTCGAAGACGGTGACGTCGAAGCCCGAGGCCTGGAGGCGGATCGCCAGGGCCAGGCCCCCGAACCCCGCGCCGATCACCGCGGCCTTCGGCTTGGTCTGGGTCATGCGTCTTGTCCTCCGAACGCCGAGCTTTCATCGATGCACTTGATGGCCGCCGCGATCGGCACGGGCGGCTTGCCGATCAGGATCCGCGCCTTGTCCCATCGGCTCAGGCGGGCGGCGTAGAAGCGCTGGATCAGCCCGGCGGGCAGGCGGTAGAAGCGCTCCAGCACCTTGTAGCGGTCCTGCGGCGCGCAGGCCCGGAACAGCATGCGGTTCAGCAGGCGCAGGAAGCGCCGTTGCCGCCAGACGGCCTTGGACCGGGCCTCGACGCAGGCGCGGACGCTGGCGCTGGTGATGCGGGGCAGGGCGGCGATGGTCTCGGCCAGGCGGGCGGCGTCGGGCAAGGAGTAGCCAGTGGTCGGCTGGAACAGGGCCGCGCGCAGGCCCACTTCGGCGACGTGCGGCCCGGCCTCGCGCCAGTAGGCGTCGATGTCGCCGCCCAAGGCGATGGGCAGGATGCCGTCCTCCTCGCGCTCGACCTCGGCGATGGTCCAGCCCTGGGCCTTGGCGTAGGCGGCGATGGCGCGGCGCAGGGCGGGACGATCCAGGGCCGGGCCGTCGCTGTAGCGGGTGTCCTCGATCAGCAGGCGCGTGGCGTCCAGCGGCAGGACATAGACGAAGCGATAGCCGTCCTCCTGCGAGACCGTGGCGTCCATGATGATCGGCCTGGTCAGGCCGTGCGGCCCGGTCAGCCGCACGCCCTGGCCGACGAACTTCTGGTAGCCCAGCGCCAGGCTGGGGCTCTTGCGCGGGCCGCGTCCGTCGATCACCGCGCCGGCCGCGATGGTCAGGCCGCCGGCCAGGGTCACCTGGTGCGGATTGATCTCCACCACGCTCGCTGACAGCCAGGCGTCGGCCCTCAGGGCGGCCGTCACCACTTGGTGCAGGCGCTCGGAGGTGATGGCCACGTAATCGGTCGGCAGCCGCCGCTGGTGGGCGGGAAACCGCACCTCATAGCCCGACCAGCGATGGACGATCAGCGGCCGCAGCCAGCCGGCCTCGACCGCGTCGACATCGGTGGCGAAGTGGCACCAGGTATGCTCGCCCCCGACCGTCGGACCCTGTTCCAGCAGGATCACGCGCAGCCGCGGCCGCAGGCTTTTCAGCCGCAGGGCGATCAGGCCGTTGGCCAGCCCGCCGCCCACCAGGACGACGTCGGCGCGTTGGGTCGGAGGCGCGGAGACCATCGTTCGGCTCTAGCATGATTGGGCGAAGCTCAAGCGACTTCCTGCGCGTCGCGGCGGATATTGCGCGGCGCGAGGGTAGGGGCTAGGCAACGCCAAACAGGAGACGGCGATGTCGCAAGCCAAAATCATCGACGGCAAGGCCTTCGCGGCCCAGCTGCGCGAGCAGGTCGCCGCCGAGGTCGTCAGGCTGAAGGCCGAGCACGACCTGACGCCGGGCCTGGCCGTGGTGCTGGTCGGCGAGGATCCCGCCAGCCAGGTCTATGTGCGCAGCAAGGGCGAGCAGACCCTGGCCGCCGGCATGCATTCGGAGACCCACCGCCTGCCGGCCGAGACCTCGCAGGCCGAGCTGCTGTCGCTGGTCGAGCGGCTGAACGATGATCCCGCCATCCACGGCGTGCTGGTGCAGTTCCCCGTCCCCGACCACATGAGCCAGGCGGCCATCGTCGCCGCCATCTCGCCGGACAAGGACGTCGACGGCCTGACCGTGACCAACGCCGGACGCCTGGCCAGCGGCCTGCCGGCCCTGACCGCCTGCACCCCGGCCGGCTGCATGGTGCTGCTCAGGGACGTGGTCGGCGACCTGCGCGGCAAGCGGGCGGTGGTGGTCGGGCGCTCCAACCTGATGGGCAAGCCGATGGCCCAGCTGTTGCTGGCCGCCGACTGCACCGTGACCATCGCCCATTCGCGCACCCAGGACCTGGCCGCCGTCTGCCGCGAAGCCGACATCCTGGTGGCCGCCGTCGGCCGGCCCCAGATGGTCAAGGGCGACTGGATCAAGCCGGGCGCGACCGTCATCGACGTCGGCATCAACCGCATCCCCAAGGACGACGGCAAGACCCGCCTGGTCGGCGATGTCGATTTCGAGGAGGCCAAGGCTGTGGCAGGGGCCATTACGCCGGTGCCGGGCGGCGTCGGGCCGATGACCATCGCCATGCTGCTGGCCAACACCGTCAGCGCGGCCAAGCGGCTGAACGGCATCGCGGAGTAGGGCTTCGGTCCCGCGCGGGTCCGAACGGCGTCAGGCCGGGATCTTGCCGGTCCAGCAGACTTCGAGCTTCGGCAGGGCCGCGTCCCACCAGTCGCCGACGGGCGAGCCGACATTGCCTTCCATGCGCAGATCGCCGCGGGCGTCGTTCGGATAGATGGCCCAGTTCAGCCAAAGGTCGTGACTTTCCCCGTCGGCCACCACCGACAGCTCCCGGGGCGCGCCGACCCCCGGAACGTCGGGACGCGGCGCCCGCAGGCCCTGCAAGCCTTCCAGTATGGACCGTACGGCCGGGCAGGACCGGGAATCCGCCCACTGCACGATTGGCGCCTTCAGCCTTGACCCCGTAACGCGCCGGACGATCCAGTAGGCCGTCCTGGACGAGTCCGTCCCGGTCCAGTCGACATAGAAGGTGTTCACCGACCAACTGCCGGTTCGCGCCGCCATGGTGTCGAGCCCGCCGAAGGGCTGGCGCTGACCTACCGAGATTTCGACGGCCTCGGTCCTGGTCTTCTGGAAATCATCGTCCGGCGCGGCCAGGGCGCCGGGCGCGATCAGCGTGGTCGCCAGGGCGGCCGCCAGCCAGGATTTGGTCATGCCTCGTCTCCGTCGCCGAAGCGCCGAGGCTAGCAGTCCGGGCAACTCGCGCCTAGCGCGTATGGTGTTCGCCGCTCAGGCCGCCGCCAGGAGGACGTGGCCGCCGCGCTCCGGCATGGGGCGCTCGACGTGCGGCCAATAACGGCGGGCCAGATCAGGCGGCCCCAGGTCCTCGATGGCGGTGAAGCCCAGGTCGCCCAACAGCGCGTGCAAGGCGGCGGGTTCGAAATAGCTGAGCCAGGGTTCGCCTAGGGCCGCGACGCGCTCGGCCCGGAGGACGTGGGCGGCGCGCGCTTCGCTCGAAAGCATCCCGGGCGGGTCGGCGTAGTCGAACACCACGGCCGAGTCGGGCAGGGCGCCGATCATGGCCAGGGTGGCGCGTACGGCCTCCAGGGTCAGGTAGGGCACGACGCCGAGGCAGATGAAGAACGCGGGGCGGCGATCGTCGAATTCTGCGCTTCGCAGGCCGTCCAGCAAGGTGTCACGCTCGAAATCGACGGCGGCGTAGACGACCTTGTCCGGCGTGGCGATGCCAGCCTCGCCCAATCGGCGGCGCTTCCAGGCCTGGGTGGCGGGATGATCGACCTCGAATACCGTGACGCGCTCGGGGAAGGCATGGCGATAGGCCAAGGTGTCCAGCCCCGCGCCCAGCACCACTACCTGGTCCAGGCCGTGATCCTCGACGGCGCGGGCGAGGGCGTCTTCGGCGAAGGCCGACCGGGCGGCGATGAAGGCCCGCATGGCGCGGCGTTCCGGAGGGGCCAGGGCGTCGCTCGCGACCGCCTCGGCGCCCAGGCCCAGGATCGGCAAGGCCAGCGGATCGGCGAAGATCCGGCCGTTCTCAAGCAGCTGATGCGCCGCGCGGTGTGTCGCCGCCATCCAGGCCGTGCGGCTGGGCTCCCTCTCGATCATGCGCCTTGTCCCGTCGATCCTGTCGCCGACATAGGAAGCCGATCTATCCTCGACGAGGCGAGGCCAAAGAAAAAGCCCCGGCGTCGCCAGGGCTTTTCAAGATCTGCGATGTGGATCTGATCAGTTCGCCAGATAGTCGGCCACGCGGCCTTCCAGCTCGGCGGCCAGGACCTTGCCCACCGGGTGGGTGTCGACCTTGATATCGTCGCGGACGCAGGCCTTGATGGCGTCGATGTGGGCGTCGACCAGGAACATGGGGGCGGACAGGCGTGTCGCCGGATCGTCGATCAGCTTGCACAGCGAGCCGGCCAGGCGCGTGATCAGCGGGAATTCGTAGGTGGCCCCAAGGCCCTTCAGGTCGTGGGCGCGCAGGTAGAGGGTCTCGACCGTTTCGGGGGTCAGGCCCTGGGCGCGAACCTCCTGGCGGGCGGCCTCCAGCTTGACGATCTCGTCGTTCAGCCACTGGGCGAAGTTGCCCGACAGGCTTTTCAGGGCGGCTTCGGCCTTGGCGATGGCCGCCATGTCGATCCCGCCTCGTCCGCCAACCTTGAGCTTGAGCATGTTCGGCACCTGAATCACTTCCGCGGCGGACTTGTTGGTCACGGACGCTTCTCCCTGGGCATTGGTCTGGAATATAGGATCAAGGCGTTAACATTAGATGAGACGCCCGTTTTAATCTGACCAATGGGCGGGTGGCGCCCTGACCAATAGTGCTCCGTGTTGTCAGGCCGAGAACTGCTCCGTCAGAACCCGCTCTTCTAGGCTTCGACCTGCGTCGAAGAGCATGGAAAGGCTGGCGCTGCTGTCCTCGGCGATGTGAACCTCGACGACGTCGCGAACCTCGAAATTGTCGGCCACGGCGCTTACCGGCCTTTTATCGCACTCAAGCACCTCGAACGTCACCCTGGCGCTCTGCGGCAAAAGCGCGCCACGCCAGCGGCGCGGGCGGAAGGCGCTGATCGGAGTCAGGGCCAGCACCTGGGCGCCGATCGGGATGATCGGGCCATGGGCCGACAGGTTGTAGGCCGTCGAGCCGGCCGGGGTGGCCAGCAGGGCGCCGTCGCAGACCAGTTCGCCCATCCGCACCTTGCCGTCGATGCTGATCCTCAGCTTGGCGGTCTGGCGGGTCTGGCGCAGCAGCGACACCTCGTTGATGGCCAAGGCCCTGTGCTGCTTGCGGTTGGCGTCGATGGCCACCATGGCCAGCGGATGGATCACGGCCCGCTCGGCGGCGTTGATCCGCTCCAGCAGGCCGTCCTCGCTGTACTCGTTCATCAGGAAGCCGACCGAGCCGCGGTTCATGCCGTAGATCGGCGTCTGGCGCTGCAGGGTGTCGTGCAAGGTCTCCAGCATGAAGCCGTCGCCGCCCAGGGCCACGATCACCTGGGCGTTCTCGTCGCCTGCGTCACCATAGCGCGCCGCCAGCCGCTCGCGCGCCTCCTGCGCCTCGGGGCGGTCACTGGCCTTGAAGGTCAGGCGAGTCACGAAGGGCAGGGGCTGGAACATCGCGCCAAGTGGCTGGATCGGCGGCGGGTTGTCAAACCTGGGTTTTGGACAGTCCTCGACGCGCCAGCCGTTGTCGTCCCGGACAGCGCCGCGCGCTTCCGGGGCGACAACCGTCTTCAGCGAACTATCGCCTCAGGCCGCGCCGAGCGCTCGCCGGAAGGCCATGGCCGCGATGTCCGGGGCGAACGGACCGAAGGCGCCGCTGGCCTTGCGGGCGGCTTCGGCGCCGCCGCCCGGACGGCCGCCGTTCAGTTCGCGCACATGGGCCAGGATGGTGGGGAAGACGCTGCGGTCGATGCCCACGGCCGAACAGGCCAGGGCCAGCAGCTCGGGACGGTCGCTGTCGACCGCCCGCCGCACCTGGCGGATGTCGAAGCGGCCCAGGCGCGCCAGGGCGAACAGGAACAGCGGCAGGCGGCGCTCGCGCAGCACCCGCAGCAGGTAGCCGGGCCGCAGCTGGCCGGCGGCGTCCAGCTTCTCGACCAGGGCCGCCTCCATCTCCTCGCGGTCCTCGGCCTGCTCCACGACCGGCCGGTCGTCGACGGTCTCGGCCCCCGAATGGGCGCCGCGCAGGGCGGCCTCGACGGCCTTGGCCATCCGGTCGGGGTCCAGCTGGAAGCGCGCCGTCAGGGCGTCGCGCAGGGCGCGGCCGACCCACAGGTACAGCTGTTCGGCCAGGTCGCCGGAAAGGTTGGGGTGCCGCGACAGGGGCGAGCGCAGGGCGACCACGTCGCGGGCCTTGTCGACCAGCTGGCGCAGGCCTTCGGGCGAGATCTGGGCGGTCGGGTTGGAGGCCAGGGCGGTCAGCACGGCCGAGTCGTCCTTGGCCAGGATGGCCTCGACCACCGCTGGCGACAGCTGCGGGCGGCGGGCGATCTCGATCTGGTGCTCCAGGGTGGCCTGGACCAGCAGGCGGATCAGGTCGTGATCCTGCAGGATCGGGCTGCGGGCGATGATCGGCCGAGCGATCTCGATCTCGTCCAGGGCCAGGATGTTGATCAGGGCCGGCGGGGCCCAGGCGGCGTCGGCCAGGCTTTGGGCCAGGCGGGCGCGGATGTCGCGCTCGGCCTCGACCACCAGGGTCATGAAGATCGAGTCCAGCAGGATCTGGACCTCGGGCGCGGTCGGACGGCCCGCGGCCTGGCCGGCGTCGCACATCTCCACGATGCCGACGAGCAGGCGTTCGCGATCGGCCGGCTCGCGGCTGCGGGCCAGGGACAGGAGCTGCGCGGTCTGGGCGGAAGGGCTCACCAGCCTCCTCGAAATCCGAGCTTAACCAAGAGGGACCTTGGCGGCGTCAGATGAAAACATGCTTAAACAGGGGAATCCACGCACGGACGACGACAAGCGTCGCGATGCCGCGGAAAGACGATCGCCAGGGAGATGCTGACGCATGGGCCAACCTCTGATCCTCGCGCTCGATCAGGGCACGACCAGCACCCGGGCCATCCTGTTCCAGGCCGACGGCAAGCCGGTGTGCGAGGCCAGCCGGCCGCTGCGCCAGAGCTATCCGCGCGACGGCTGGGTCGAGCACGACGCCGACGAGATCTACGCCGCCTGCGTGGGCGTGCTGCGCGACACGGTCGAGAAGTGCGACCGCGACAGCGCCGACATCGTCGCCCTGGGGATCACCAACCAGCGCGAGACGGTGGTGGTCTGGGACAAGGCCACGGGCCGCCCGATCCATCCGGCCATCGTCTGGCAGGACCGGCGCACCGCCGACATCTGCGACCGCCTGCGGGCCGAGGGGCGCGAGCCGGTGGTCACCGCCGCCACCGGCCTGCTGCTCGACCCTTATTTCTCGGGCGCCAAGATCGCCTGGATCCTCGACAAGGTCCCTGGCGCGCGGCGGCGATCCGAGGCGGGCGAACTGCTCTGCGGCACGATCGACTCCTGGGTCATCTGGCGCCTGACCGGCAACAGGGCCCACGTCACCGACGCCACCAACGCCTCGCGCACCCTGCTGTTCGACATCCAGGCCCAGGACTGGTCGGACGAGATGCTGGCCCTGTTCGACGTGCCCCGCGCCCTGTTGCCGGCGGTGCTGGACTGCGCGGCCGACTATGGCCAGGTGACGCCGGACATCCTGGGCCGGCCGCTGCCGATCCGCGGCGTGGCCGGCGACCAGCAGGCGGCGCTGATGGGGCAGGGCTGCATCCATCCGGGCGAGATGAAGGTCACCTACGGCACTGGCGGCTTCATGCTGGTCAATACCGGCGAGACCCGGCCGCATTCGGCGTCGCGGCTGCTGACCACGGTGGCCGCGCGGGTGGGCGGGCGCACGACCTACGCCCTGGAAGGCTCGATCTTCGTGGCCGGGGCGGCGATCCAGTGGCTGAGCGAGGGGCTGGGCGTGACCGGCGGCCCGCGCGGGGCGGAGGCCCTGGCCCGCACGGCGCGAGCCGACCACGGGGTGGTGGTGGTGCCCGCGTTCACCGGCCTGGGCGCGCCCTGGTGGGACGCCCAGGCGCGCGGCGCGGTGTTCGGCCTGACCCGCGACGCGGGCCTCGCCGAGATCGCCCAGGCCACCTTCGACTCCTGCGTCTTCCAGGGCCGCGACCTGATCGAGGCGATGCGCGCCGACGCGCCCTCGGCCTTTGACGACGCGGCGCTGCGCATCGACGGCGGCATGGCCAAGAGCGCCTGGTTCAGCCAGCGTCTGGCCGACCTGACCGGCCTTCCCGTGCACCGGGCCAGCTACCAGGAGACCACCGCCCTGGGCGCGGCCCTGTTCGCCGGGGTGGGCGCGGGGGTCTACGGCTCGCTCGAAGAGGCGGTGAAGGCGCGGCCGGAGGCGGAGGTGCTGACGCCGGCGGTCAGCGTCAACGCGCGGGAGGAAGCCTACGCAAGATGGCTGGACGCTTTGCCAAGGGTGAGATCGTGAGACCGCCCATGGCCTATCCGCCCATCGGCCAGATCCACCGCCTTTCCCCGAAGCTCGACGCCGTGATCGCGCCGGGCGCCGAGATCGAGCAGCTGGCCGACGGCTTCATCTGGACCGAAGGCCCGGTCTGGGTGCGCGACGGCGGCTATCTGGTGTTCTCCGACGTGCCGGGCAACGTCATGTACCGCTGGAGCGCGGCGGACGGGGTCAGCGAGGTCCTGAACCCGTCAGGCTATGACGGCCCGCCCACCGACGCCTTCGCCGAGCCGGGCCAGAACGGGATGGCCTTGGACGCGACTGGTCATCTGCTGGCCTGCGACCACGGCAACCGGGCCCTGGCCAGGATCGACCTGAAGACGCGGCGGAAGACCTTCGTGATCGACCGCTACCAGGGCAAGCGGTTCAACAGCCCCAACGACCTGGCCGTCGCCAGCTCGGGCGCGATCTATTTCACCGATCCGACCTACGGTCTGAAAGGCCGCAACGCCTCGCCGCTGCGCGAGCTGGACTTCAACGGCGTCTATCGCTTGGCGCCGGACGGGACGCTGGACCTGCTGGACGCCGAACTGACCTTCCCCAACGGGATCGCCCTGTCGCCGGACCAGAGCCGGCTCTATGTGTCGGTCTCGGATCCGGAAGACCCCAAGCTGGTGGTCTACGACCTGGGCCCCGACGGCCTGCCCATGGCCAAGACGCTGTTCTTCGACGCCATGCCCTTGCGCGCGGCCGGCGGCCCGGGCCTGCCGGACGGCATGTGCCTGGACACCGAGGGGCGGCTCTACGCCACGGGACCAGGCGGGGTGTCGGTGCTGACGCCGCAGGCCGAGCTGATCGGGGTCATCGAGACGGGCGCGGCCATCGCCAACTGCGCGTTCGGCGAGGACGGCCGCACCCTGTTCCTGGCCTCGAACCACACCCTGGCGCGGGTGCGGCTGAAGACGACGGGGCTGGTGTGGTGAACCGACCGGGGACCGGCGCATGCGCCGGTCCCCGTCTCGGGGCGCGACGCTACGGATTGCTGTCCAGATACGCCTTCACCCGCGCGAAAAGCTCTTCGAACATCGGCGTCGTCAGGCGGCCGGTGTTCGTGTTCAGCCGCGAGCAGTGGTAGCTGTTGAACACCCGGTAGGGACCGGCCTGGAACTCCGTGCCGTGGCCGGGCAGGCCGGCCGAGGCCTTCAGGCCCAGGGCCTTGAGCAGGTTGCGGCGGGAGACGTCGCCCAGGGTGACGATGGCCTTGAGTTTGGGGAACATCTCCAGCCGCGCGGTCAGGAACGGCCGGCAGTTGTTCTCTTCCGACGTCTCGGGCTTGTTGCCGGGCGGGGCGCAGCGGACGGCGTTGGTCACCGCGCTGCCGATCAGCCGCAGGGAGTCGTCGGGCCGGGCCTCGAACTTGCCGGTGGCGAAGCCGTACTTGATCAGGGTGTCGTAGAGCAGGGTCCCGGCATAGTCGCCGGTGAACGGCCGGCCGGTGCGGTTGGCGCCCTTGCGGCCGGGCGCCAGACCCACGACCAGCAGCCGCGCCTCGTGGTCGCCGAACGACGGGGCCGGGCCGTTGAACCAGTCCGGATAGAGTTCCTGGTTCTCGCGGCGATAGGCCACCAGCCGCGGGCAGCGCGGGCAGTCGCGCGGGGGTTCGGCGGGCGAGGGCACGACCTCGCCGACGATGTTGGAGGGCTGGCCCATGCTCAGTCTTCGTCGTCGTGCGGGTCGGCGCCGCGGGCCGGGTCGGTGACGAAGCGGGGCAGGCTGCTGGAGCGCTGCGGGCGGCCGATGATATTGCCGAGGTCCGCGAGGTCCACGAAGTTGTCGGCCTGGCGGCGCAGATCGTCGCTGGTCATCGGCGGCTGGCTCTTCATCGTCGAGACCACGGTGACGCGGCGGCCCTTGCGCTGCACCGCCGCGACCAGGGATCGGAAGTCGCCGTCGCCCGAGAACAGCACCAGGTGGTCGACGGTCTGGGCCATCTCCAGCATGTCGACGGCGATCTCGACGTCCATGTCGCCGCGCCAGCGCTTGCGGCCCTGGCTGTCGGTGAACTCGCGGGCCGGCTTGGTCACCAGGGTGAAGCCGTTGTAGTCCAGCCAGTCGACCAGCGGCCGGATCGGGGAATACTCCTCGTTCTCGGCGATGGCGGTGTAGTAATAGGCGCGCACCAGCACGCCGCGCTTGCGGAACTCGTCCAGCAGCTTGCGGTAATCGATGTCGAAGCCCAGCGCCTTGGCGGCGGAGAAGAAATTGGCCCCGTCGATGAACAGCGCCAGGCGCTCGGTCGGGTAGAAGGTCACGTGATCGGAATTCCTTGAAAAATCAATGCGATCAAAGCGAGCTCGATCAGGCGGTGGTGGTCGCCCTGGGCTGCAGCCTGCCCGGAGCATACCCGAGTCGCGAGGTCTTGCTCGACGCGGCCGTCGACGCTCTGGCGTTGGAGGGCCTGGCCGTGGCGGCGCGGTCCTCGTGGTGGACCTCGGTCGCCTGGCCCGACCCGTCCGCGCCAGCCTATCTCAACGGAGTCGTGCTGGTCGAGACGCGACTGTCGGCGAGCGAGGTCCTGGGCGCCTTGCATCGCGTTGAGGCCCGCTTCGGGCGGGTGCGCGCCGAGGCCAACGCGCCCCGCACCCTGGACCTGGACTTGATCGCCCATGGCCGCGCGGTGCTGGACGGGGCGGTGGTCGCGCCCCATCCCAGGGCCCACGAGCGGTTGTTCGTGATGGGACCGCTGGCGGAGATCGCGCCGGACTGGCGACATCCGGTCAGCGGGCGGACGGCGGCGGACCTGGCGGCGACAGCCAGCGTGGGGGTGGACGCCAGGCCGCTGACATAGGGCGGATCAATACCCTTTCATCCGTCATCTCGGGCCTTGTGCCCGGGACCCCTTTGTCCGCCGCAGGTGCGCGAGCGTGGCGCGCTGGCGCGCCAAGGCGCTTCACCGTCAGCTGAACCAGGGGTTCCGGGCACAAGGCCTGGAATGACGAATGAATTTTAGATGTGCGATCCACCCTGGACGGATCGCATGCCCCACATTGCCAAACTTTAATTCGCCCCCTGGCCAAGGCCGCCGGATAGTCCGGGCCAAAACGTGCTGAGCGCCGCCGTGCTCGCGCCTTCTGGGACCTCCTGCATGACCCTGACCCGCCACCTGCTCGCCTGCGCCGCCGCCTGCGCGGTGCTGGCCTCCGCGCCCGCCTTCGCCGCCGACCTGAAGAGCGGCGTCGACAAGTCCGCTTTCGACACCGCGACCAAGCCCGGCGACGACTTCTGGACCTACGCCAACGGGACGGCGATCAAGGCCAATCCGATCCCCGCCGACCGCAGCAGCTACGGCGTCGGCGCCATCCTGACCGAGCAGGCCGCCAAGCGCACGGTCGACCTGATCCAGGCGGCCGCCAAGGACGGCGGTTCGCCCGAGGCTCGCAAGGTCGGCGACTACTACGCCAGCTACATGGACGAGGCGGCCATCGAGAAGGCCGGTCTCGCGCCGATGACGGCGGGCCTGGCGCGGATCGCGGCGATCAAGACCCGCACCGATCTCGCCACCGTGCTGGGCGGCAATATCCGCGCCGACGTCGACGCGCTGAACGCCACCGACTTCTACACCGACAACGTCCTGGGCCTGTGGGCCTCGCCGGCGTTCGACGACACCAGCAAGTACGCGCCGTTCCTGCTGCAAGGCGGCCTGGGCATGCCCGACCGCGAATACTACCTGTCGGACAAGGCGGCGATGAAGACGGTGCGCGAGAAGTACCTCGCCCACATCGCCAGGATCCTGACCCTGGGCGGCGTCGCCGACGCCGAGGCCAAGGCCGCGCGGATCATGGCCCTGGAGACGAAGATCGCCCAGGCCTCGGGCAGCCGCGCCGACAGCGCCGACGTCCAGAAGGCCAACAACAGCTGGACCCCGGCCGACTTCGCGGCCAAGGCCCCGGGGCTGGACTGGAAGACCTTCTTCGCCGCCGCCGGCCTGGCCGACCAGCCGCGCTTCATCGTCTGGCACCCGACCATGGTCGTGGGCCTGGGCAAGGTCGCCGCAGACGAAAGCCTGGACACCTGGAAGGACTACCTGGCCTTCCACTATCTGGACCACTATTCGAACCTGCTGCCCAAGGCCTTCGTCGACGAGCGCTTCGCCTTCTACGGCCAGGCCCTGCAGGGCACGCCGCAGCTGTCGGCCCGCTGGAAGCGCGGCGTCAACTCGACCAACGCCGTGCTGGGCGAGGTGGTCGGCAAGCTCTATGTCGAGAAATACTTCCCCGCCCGGTCCAAGGCCGAGGTGTCGGCCATGGTCGACAACATCAAGGCCGCGTTCGTCACGCGCATTGACGGCCTGGACTGGATGGCCCCGGAGACCAAGGCCGAGGCCCGCCGCAAGGTCGAGGTGCTGAAGGTCGGGGTCGGCTATCCCGACACGTGGCGCGACTATTCGGCCCTGGAGATCGTACGCGGCGACCCGGTCGGCAACGTCCAGCGCTCGGAACGGTTCGAGACCGCCTACTGGATCGGCCAGCTGGGCAAGCCCGTCGATCGCGGCCAGTGGGTGATGACGCCCCAGACCGTCAACGCCGTGAACCTGCCGATGCTGAACGGGCTGAACTTCCCGGCCGCCATCCTGCAGGCCCCGTACTTCGACGCCGACGCCGACGCGGCGGCCAATTACGGCGCCACCGGCGGCACGATCGGCCACGAGATCAGCCACAGCTTCGACGACCAGGGCGCCCAGTTCGACAGCCAGGGGCGCCTGCGCAACTGGTGGACGCCGGCCGACCTGGAGCACTTCCAGAAGGCCGGCGCGGCCCTGGCCGACCAGTTCGACGGCTACAAGCCGTTCCCCGACCTGGCGGTGAACGGCAAGCAGACGCTGAGCGAGAACATCGCCGACGTCGCCGGCCTCGCGGCCTCGCTGGACGCCTACCACGCCTCGCTGGGCGGCAAGCCGGCCCCGGTGATCGACGGCCTGACAGGCGACCAGCGGTTCTTCCTGGCCTACGCGCAGTCCTGGCGCGGCTACAGCCGTCCGGAAGCCGAGCGCCAGCAACTGGTCACCGACGGCCACGCCCCCGACCAGTACCGCGCCGACACCGTGCGCAACCTCGACGCCTGGTACGCCGCCTTCGACATCAAGCCGGGCGACGCCCTGTACCTGCCGCCGGAAAAGCGCGTGAAGGTCTGGTAGGGAAGGTCTCGCCGTCGTCCCGCGCCGCTCCGGGACGACGCCGCCTGTCGAGGACAATTGATGGCCGCCATCGAGGTCGATCCCGCACACGTCCGCGAGTTCGTCGATTCCGACGCCTTCTATGACTGGCTCTCGCGTCACCACGACCAGGAGCGCGAGGTCTGGATCAAGATCCACAAGGTCGGCTCGGGCCTGCCCTCGATCACGCCCAAGCAGGCGATCGACGTGGTGCTGTGCTGGGGCTGGATCGACGGGGTCAAGAACAGCTTCGACGAACGCAGCTTCCTGCAGCGCTATACGCCACGCGGCCGGAAGAGCATCTGGAGCCAGATCAACGTCGACAATGTCGCCCGGCTGGTCGCCGAAGGCCGGATGACGCCGCACGGCCTGCGCGAGGTCGAGGCGGCCAAGGCCGACGGCCGCTGGGATCGCGCCTATGGCAGCGGCAAGGGCCTGAAGATCCCCGACGACCTGCAGGCCGCGATCGACGGCAGTCCGGCGGCCACGGCGATGCTGGGCAAGCTCACCGAGCAGAACCGCTTCGCCCTCGCGTTCCGCGTCCACAACCTGAAGACGGAGGTGGGGCGCCGGAAGAAGATCGAGACCTTTGTCGCCATGCTGGAGCGGGGCGAGACGATCTATCCGCAGAAGGCGCGGTAGGGTTCGCGAGCTTATTGCGCCAATGGCGGAGTCGCGTGGGAAGGGGCCGTTGCGCCAAACGTCACCTTACAATACCCCAAGACGAATATTCAGCTTGGGATCGTGCATGCGCTTAGCTTTGGTCGTGCTCATTCCGGTCGCTGCAGCGATTGCAGGCTGCCAGCCGAGGCAGGTGTGGCTTTCGCCGCCTGGGCCAAAGGCCGCGCTTTGCCGGAGCTTGGCGACGAACCTGACCCGCAACAATGACACTCTAAAGTCGACCTTCGACGATCCGCGAAAGCCGCCGCCCTTCGAGGAGCTGCAAGATGAAGCCGTCCTACCAGGGGGGCGCACTTATGTGTCGATGGTGACCAATCTGAGCGACGCCGAGCTTCTTCGGGCGATCGACCACCACGAAATAACGCCCTCGTACGTCTACGAGTACGCCGAAAGGCTTTATCGGCGTGGTCGCCCAGAAGCGGCTCTTCCACTGGCATGGGCGGGTACTATTTCGCCGTCACCTCAGAGATACCGGATGTCGAAAAAGGGAATTCAGTATTCAGAGGCGACCGTAAATCAGATCGGCGGCGACATGGCTTCCGAATGCCTCGCGACCGAAATCTGCAAGGATTTGATAGCAGAGCGCCCCCTTTACTGGGACCACTGTCAGGCGATGCGGTACAGGAACCCGACGCGGTAGGTCGTAGAGTCCGCTCAGGGTCCGAAAGCTCCCCGGCTTAGCCCGGTTGGTTTAGGATATTGTCCCTAACCGGGTCGTCGAGACGCTCCGCGCCACGGGCAGCTGACGCCCGGCGTCGTTCCGCTGGACTTCTCCGGCCAAACCCGGCATAAGCGCCCCCTCGCGAAAGCCGGGACTTTAGCCGCTGCGGCGTTGTGCAACGCCGCCCAAGGTCCTATTTTGCGATAACCAAGGCTCATAGCCCGAGGAATTCATGGCCCGCGTCACCGTCGAAGATTGCGTCGAGAAGGTTCCCAACCGCTTCGCTCTGGTCCTGCTGTCCGCCCATCGCGCGCGCGGCATCTCGGCCGGCGCCTCGCTGCTCGTCGACCGCGACAACGACAAGAACCCCGTCGTCGCCCTGCGCGAGATCGCCGACGACGTGGTCGACCACGAGGGCCTGAAGGAACAGCTGATCACCACGCTGCAGCGCGTGGACGAGCACACCGAAGCCGAGGAAGAGGCCGAAACCCTCGCCCTGCTGGCCGATCCCACCCACATGCAGATGAGCGAACTGGAACTGGTCCGCGCCCTGCAGAGCGACCGCGATGGCGGTCAGGAGGAGCGGTACTGAGCCCCGACGGCGCAGACCCTCTCATTCTCGAAGCGGCGCCCGCCGCCGCTCCTTCCGAACGCGCGCCCGATTCCGAATCGGGCGCGTCTTCGTCTCTGCCGGCCGCCAACGACACGGCCCCGGCGACTCCAGCCGCCGCCAAGCCCCGCCAGAAGTTCCTGCGCCAGTACGAGCTGATCGAGCGCGTCCACGCCTACGATCCGACGGCGGACGAGGCGCTGCTGAACCGCGCCTATGTCTACGCCATGCGCATGCATGGCAGCCAGACCCGGGCCAGCGGCGATCCCTACTACGCCCACCCGATCGAGGTGGCCGGCATCCTGACCGAATACCGGCTCGACACCGCCACCATCGTCACGGCCCTGCTGCACGACGTGATCGAGGACACCCCGGTCACCAAGGACGAGATCGCCAAGCTGTTCGGCGACGAGATCGGCGAGCTGGTCGAGGGCGTCACCAAGCTGTCCAAGCTGGAGCTTCAGGCCGAACACGCCCGCCAGGCCGAGAACCTGCGCAAGTTCATCCTGGCCATCTCCAAGGACGTCCGCGTCCTTCTGGTCAAGCTGGCCGACCGTCTGCACAACATGCGGACGCTGCACTTCATCAAGAGCCAGGCCAAGCGCGAGCGCATCGCCCGCGAAACGCGCGACATCTACGCGCCGCTGGCCCGCAACATCGGCTGCCACCGCATCTGCACCGAGCTGGAGGAGCTGTCCTTCGAGCACACCAACCCGGTGGCCCGCAACGCAATCATCCGCCGCCTGGACACCCTGCGCGCGGAGCAGGGCGGGGCGGTGGCCCTGGTGAGCCAGGAGATCTCGGCGCGGCTGGAATCCGCTGGCCTGCCGGCCCGGGTCTTCGGCCGCGAGAAGTCGCCCTATTCGATCTGGCGCAAGCTGCAGCGCAAGTCGATCGGCTTCTCGCAGATGTCCGACATCTACGCCTTCCGGGTGATCGTCGACAGCGAGGAGGACTGCTACCGCGCCCTGGGCGTGGTGCATCGCGCCTGGTCCAGCGTGCCCGACCGCTTCAAGGACTTCATCTCGACCCCCAAGCGCAACAACTACCGCTCGCTGCACACCACGGTGGTGGGGCCGCGCGGGATGCGCATCGAGATGCAGATCCGCACCGAGGCCATGGACCGGGTCAACGAGGAGGGCGTGGCCGCCCACTTCCGCTACAAGGACGCCTCGTACGGCCTGGACCTGGAAGGCATGGAAGCCGCCGGCGGCCGCGACCCGCTGGCCAACCTGCGCCAGCTGGTCCAGGTGCTGGAGCACGGCGGCGACGCCGAGGAACTGGTCGAGCACGCCAAGCTGGAGATGTTCCTCGACCAGGTGTTCGTGTTCACCCCCAAGGGCAAGCTGGTCAGCCTGCCGCGGGGCGCCATGCCGCTGGACTTCGCCTATGCGGTCCACACCAGCGTCGGCGACACCTGCATCGGGGTGAAGATCAACGGCGAGCTGAAGCCGCTGCGCACCCTGCTCAACAACGGCGACGTGGTCGAGGTGGTGCGGGGCTCCAAGCCGGTGGTGCCGCCGGATTGGCGTTCCTTGACGGTGACCGGCCGGGCCCGCTCGGCCATCCGCCGCCACATCCGCCAGACCGAGAAGGAAGAGTTCCTGCGCCTGGGCCGGGCCTCGGTGGAGCAGGTGTTCGAGCGGGCCGGCAAGAAGCTGAAGGACGTGTCGCTGCGGCCGATCCTGGAACGCTTCGCCCTGGAGACCGAGGACGCCCTGTTCGACGCTGTCGGCCGAGGGCGGGTCTCGCCCAGCCAGGTGCTGGAGACGGCCTTCCCGGGCATGAAGGACACCGATGTGGCGGTGGCCACGGCGCGGCGCAAGATCGAGGGCGGCACGGCCGCGCGGCTCTATGTGCGCGGCGGCGGCCTGACGCCCGGCGTGTCGCTGCACTTCGCCCACTGCTGCAGCCCGGTGCCGGGCGACCGCATCGTCGGCATCCTGCGCGAGGACGGAGAGGGGCTGGACGTCCACACGATCGACTGCCCCAAGCTGGCTGAATACGAGGACCGCGAGGATCTCTGGCGCGACCTGAACTGGACCCCGGAGGCCGAGCGCGAGACCGTCTCCCTGGCCCGTCTGCACGCCACCATCGGCAACGCCCCGGGCGTGCTGGGCCAAGTCTGCACGATCATCGGCGAGGCCGGCGGCAACATCGTCAACCTGCGCATGCACCACCGCCAGAGCGACTTCTTCGACGTCGACATCGATGTCGAGGTCCGCGACGCCAAGCACCTGACCAACATATCGGCCGCGCTGCGCACGTGCCCGACGGTGGAGACGGTGGATCGGACGCGGGGGTAGGGCGTTCAGCGCCTTTCCCGATCATCTCCCAATAGATCCGTCATTCCGGGCCTTGTGCCCGAAATGACGGCTCAAAAATGGAGAGAAGCTCGGCGAGCTTACGCCCGCACCGCCCCGTGCAGCGCCTTCAGCGTCTTCAGGAGGCCCGCCGCGTCGTTCAGCGGCAGGCAGCTGGGGCCGTCGCACAGGGCCTTGTCGGGGTCGGTGTGGAACTCCAGGAACACCCCGTCCGCCCCCGCCGCCACGGCGGCCTTGGCGATGACCGGCACGCCTTCGCGGCGGCCGCCGGTCGAGCCGCCGGCGGTGCGCGGGTCGGCGCCGGGCAGCTGGACGGCATGGGTGGCGTCGATGGTCACCGGCACGCCCAGGCCCTGCATCTGCGCGATGCCCAGCATGTCGACCACCAGGTTGTTGTAGCCGAACGAGGCGCCGCGCTCGCACAGCACGATCTGCAGGTCGGGCGCGGCCTCGCGGGCCTTGTGGACGATGTTCTTGCAGTCCCAGGGGGCGATGAACTGGGCCTTCTTGACGTGCAGCCAGCCGCCTTGGGCGGCGGTGGCGCGCGAGGCGGCGACGATCAGGTCGGTCTGGCGGCACAGGAAGGCGGGGATCTGCACCAGGTCGGCGACCGCCGCCACCGGCTGCGCCTGGTCGACCTCGTGAATGTCGGTGGCGATCGGCACGTCCAGCTTGGCCTTGACCTCGGCCAGCATGGCCAGGCCGTCCTTCAGGCCAGGACCGCGATAGCTGGTGATCGACGAGCGGTTAGCCTTGTCGAAGCTGGCCTTGAACACATAGGGCAGGCCCAGCTCGGTCGTGATCGCCTTCAGCTCGCGGCCGACCTCCAGGGCCAGGTCCAGGTTCTCCAGCACGTTCAGGCCGGCGATCACCGCCAGCGGCTGGCCGGCGCCCATCGACAGGTTCCAGCGCTTCAGGGTGACGACGGACATGGCGGATCTTCCTCGCAAATCGGTGGCGCTGCTTATGCCTTAAGCGCGGCGACCGCGTCGAGCGTCGCGGCGGTCAGGGGCGAAGGCAGGGTGTCCAGCGAAAACCAGCCCCAGTCGGCCAGGGCGTGCGGTTCCCGGATCGCCGGCTCGCCCGTGCAGCCGTCGGCGCGATAGGTGACGGCCACCCAGTGGCTGTCCTGCGCGATCATGTCGGTGACGCACAGCACGGGGCCGGCGACGATGGCGATCCCCAGCTCCTCGAGGATCTCGCGCTCGGCGCAGGCGCGGCCGGCCTCGCCCCAGTCCAGCTTGCCGCCGGGCTGGCCCCAATGGCCGGCCTCGGGCTGGCGGCGGCGCTGGACCAGCAGGATCCGACCCTGGCCGTCGAGGATGGCCGCGCCGCAGCCGACGCGGGGGCGGGGAGAGGAGGTGTCGTTCACGCGGAGGATCCGGTCACTTGAAGCCTGGCGCGCCGAGGCGCACCTTAGGCGGACATCTGACACAAGGCGCGACCGATGGCGACCAGCGTCCAACTGCCCGACGACCTTGAACGCTTCGCTCGCGACTGTGTGGACGCGGGACGGTATGACACGGTGACGGACGTGGTGGCGTCGGCGCTCAATCTGATGCGCGACATCGAGCGTCAGCGCGCCGAATTTAACGTCATGCTGGCCGCCGCGACCGCCGAAGCCGATCGGGATGGTGCGTTCACGGCGGAGGAAATCTTCGCGGAGATTGACGCAAAGCGCGCCGGCGAGCGTTGAGTCGGGCCGAATTCTCGCCGCTCGCTCGGCGCGACTTGATCGAGGCCGAGGCCTGGATTCGCGCCGACCGTCCTTCCGCGACGACGGCCTTTCGAGCGGCTGTGCTACGCGGGGCGGCGCTTATCGCCGAACAGCCGAAATGCGGCGTCGAGCGGCTGGAAGTCGCCGACGCGCCGCACCGTTTTCTGGTCGTCCAGGGCTTTCCCTATCTGCTGATCTACAATGCCGATCGACGTCCTCCACTGATCGTCAGAGTGCTGCACGGCGCGCGCGATCTGCCCTCGCTACTCCGCGGTTTGTAGACTCGCCGCCACCGGCCTATATCCAGCCCTCATGACCAACGACGACGTCCTCGACGAATTCCGCGCCGCCGGCGCCCTGCGCGAAGGCCACTTCGTGCTGTCCTCCGGCCTGCACAGCCCGGTCTTCCTGCAGAAGAACCTGGTTTTCATGCGGCCCGAGCGCTGCGCCCGTCTCTGCAAGGCCCTGGCCGAGAAGATCGTGGCCACGGTCGGCCGGCCCGACGTGGCCGTGTCGCCGGCCGTGGGCGGGATCATCCCCGGCTACGAGACCGCCCGCTGGCTGGACGTCGCCTCGATCTATGTCGAGCGCGAGGGCGGCGGCTTCAAGTTCCGGCGCGGTTTCCACCTGGAGCCCGGCCAGAAGGTCGTGATGGTGGAAGACATCGTCACCACCGGCCTGTCGTCGCGCGAGTGCATCGCCGCGATCCAGGCGGCCGGCGGCGAGGTGATCGCCGCGGCCTGCATCGTCGACCGTTCGGGCGGCAAGGCCGACGTCGGCGTGCCGCTGGTGGCCCTGGCCAGCCTGGAGGTCCCGGCCTATCCGGCCGACGCCCTGCCGCTGGAACTGGCGGCGATCCCGATCGAGGATCCGGGCAGCCGGCGCCTGAAGGGCTGACGCGCATGCTGCGGCTCGGCGTCAACATCGACCACGTGGCCACGATCCGCAACGCGCGCGGGGCCAGCTATCCCGAGCCGGTGCGGGCCGCCGAGCTGGCCCTGGCGGCCGGCGCCGACGGCATCACCGCCCACCTGCGCGAGGACCGCCGCCACATCAGCGACGCCGACATCGGCCTGCTGACCGATCTGTGCCTCAAGCGCGGCAAGCCGCTGAACTTCGAGATGGCGGTCACCGACGAGATGGTCGGCATCGCCCTGCAGGCCCGGCCGCACGCCGCCTGCCTGGTGCCCGAGCGCCGCGAGGAGGTCACCACCGAAGGCGGCCTGGACGTGGTGCGCGGCGCTAACCGCATCGCCGAGGCCACCGCCCGCCTGCGGACGGTGGGAGCGCGGGTGTCGCTGTTCATCGAGGCCGACCCCGCCCAGATCCAGGCCTCGGCGGAGGCCGGCGCCCAGGTGGTCGAGCTGCACACCGGCGCCTATTGCGACGCCGCCCGCGAGGGTCACGCCGACCGCGCCGCCGCCATCCTGGAACGGCTGAAGGCGGGGGCGGAGCTCGCCGCCGGCCTTGGCCTGGAGGTCCATGCCGGCCACGGCATCGACTACGCCACCGTCAAGCCGATCGCCGCCATCCCGCAGGTCGCCGAGCTCAATATCGGGCACTTTCTCATAGGCGAGGCGATCTTCGTGGGCCTGCCCCAGGCCATGCAGCGGATGCGGGCGCTCATGGATGCGGCTCGCCTGGAGCATGCGGCATGATCATCGGGATCGGCTCGGACCTGTGCGATATCCGCCGGATCGAGAAGTCTCTCGAGCGCTTCGGCGACCGGTTCACGAACAAGGTCTTCACCGAGATCGAACGCAGGCGGTCCGAGCGCAAGCCCGACCGCGCCTCCAGCTACGCCAAGCGCTTCGCCGCCAAGGAGGCTTGCTCCAAGGCCCTGGGCACCGGCCTGAAGCGCGGGGTGCACCTGGCGGGCATGGGCGTGGTCAACCTGCCGTCCGGCAAGCCGACCATGGCCCTGACCGGCGGCGCGGCCGAGCGCCTGGCTTCGATGGTCCCCGAGGGCATGACGCCGGTGATCCACCTGTCCCTGACCGACGACCATCCCTACGCCCAGGCCTTCGTGATCATTGAGGCTGTCTGATCTTCCTTCTCCCCTTGCGGGAGAAGGTGTCGGCGAAGCCGACGGATGAGGGGGCGCACAAACGACGCCGCCGCGACGGGTCCCTCAGCCGCAGCGTTTCCGGTCTTCGCCCCCTCATCCGACCTCCTTCGGAGGCCACCTTCTCCCGCAAGGGGAGAAGGGCGTTCTCCGGCCCCCGCCTTGCAACCTGGATCCCAAGCGCCACCGACGGCGCCGTTCTGGGACGAAAGCCCATGGCCATCTGGAGCGATGTCGACACCAAGGCGGGCCGCGCGCCCCAGCCCAAGCCCTGGCAGGCGCGGCCGTTCGCCTGGCTGCTGGTCGGCTGGGGGTTCTTCGCCCTGGTGCTGGTGGCGATCCTGGCCACAATTTGAGCCTGGATTCCACAGTTAAGCTGGGCCGCGAGTCGAGCGGGGCGCGACGTCGCGCCGCGTACGCCATGACGGCGAGTTAACGGGCGCCACGCTTGCCCCCGTCGTAAACCCCGTCTAGCTAGGCGCGTCGGGTTCGCCCGCCGTCCATTCCGTCGAGAGCCCCGTAGCGCATGACCGAAGCCGCCGACACCGAAACGCCCGAGGACAAGGCCGGGGCGGTCAAGGAGTTCATCGAGATCGTCAAGACGGTCGCCTACGCCCTGGCGATCGCCCTGGTGCTGCGGGTGCTGCTGTTCCAGCCGTTCACGATCCCGTCGGCCTCGATGGAGCCCAACCTCTACCAGGGCGACTACATCATCGTGTCGAAATACAGCTACGGCTGGTCCAAGCACTCGATCCCGTTCAGCCCGCCGCTGTTCGACGGCCGCATCCTGGGCAAGGCGCCCACCCGCGGCGACATCATCGTCTTCAAGCTGCCGCGCGACCCCAATGTCGACTACATCAAGCGCCTGATCGGCCTGCCCGGCGATCGGGTGCAGGTGCGCGGCGGCGTGGTCTACATCAACGGCAAGCCCCTGCCGCGCAAGGAGCTGCCCTCGGCCCTGGTCGACACCGGCTATGGCACCATCCGCGCCGGCCGCTTCGAGGAGACCAATCCCGAGGGCCGCAAATACGCCACCCAGGACTATGGCCCCGACAGCGACGCCGACAACACCGGCGTCTACGTGGTGCCGCAGGGCTGCTACTTCTTCATGGGCGACAACCGCGACAACTCGCTGGACAGCCGCTTCGACCCCGGCGTCTCGGCCTTCAAGACCGGCCCCGGCACGTGCAAGTGGGACTACGCTAACGACCAGTACATCGGCATGCAGGAAGGCGTCGGCTTCGTGCCGGCCGAGAACCTGGTGGGCCGCGCCCAGCTGATCCTGCTGTCATGGAACGCCGACGCCCACCTGTTCAAGCCGTGGACCTGGTTCACCGAGGCGCGTCCCAGTCGCTTCTTCCGCGTCCTGAAGTAGGTTTGGCTGAACGACCTCTCGCGATATCCTCGTCCTTCGACAGGCTCAGGATGAGGATATCGAATGCATCGCCTCGTGGGCTGTGAACGCCCCAGTAGCCCTCATCCCGAGCCTGTCGAAGGACGAGGGCGCACCCAGAGCATTGCCAATGGATAGACGCGCCGTCGCGGTCGGCGACCTGGAGCGCCGGATTGGCCATACGTTCCAGGACCGCCAGCTGCTGGAGCTGGCCCTGACCCACGCCAGCGTGGGCGACGGGGCCAAGAAGACCGGCGACAACGAGGTGCTGGAGTTCATCGGCGACCGCGTGCTGGGTTTGCTGGCCGCCGAGGCCCTGGCCGAGCGATTCCCCAAGGCCAAGGAAGGCGAGCTGGCGCCGCGCCTGAACGCCCTGGTCAGCCGCGAGACCTGCGCCCGGGTGGCCCGCGCCGCCCAGCTCGGGCCCGCCCTGCGCCTGTCGGCCTCGTCCAGCAAGATCGGCGGCCGCGAGACCGACTCGATCCTGGCCGGCGCCGCCGAGGCGCTGATGGCCGCCCTCTATCGCGACGGCGGGCTGGAGACGGCGCGGCGCGTATTCCTCGACCTGTGGGCCGACGAATTCGAGCGCGCCAACCAGGGCAAGCCGCGCGATCCCAAGACCGCCCTGCAGGAATGGGCTCAAGGCAAGGGCAAGCCGTTGCCGACCTACCGCGTGCTGGACCGCACCGGCCCGGACCACGCGCCGGTGTTCACGGTCGAGGCCTCGGTGAAGGACGTCGATCCGGCCATCGCCAAGGGCAAGTCGCGCCAGGAGGCCGAGAAGGCCGCGGCCAAGGCGCTGCTGGAGCGGGAAGGGGCGGGGGTCTAGGCGCCCCTACTGGCCTTCGGCCGTCTTCCCCCAGAGGGGGAAGAGCCTTAGGTGCGAGCGCTCCGCCCCCTATGGGGGCGGACAGACCGCGAAGCGGTCAGGTGGGGGCAAGTGTTAGCCCCAGAGCCCCATCGGTGCTACACGCACCCGCAATGACCGACACCACCTCTCAAAACCAAGCCACCCGCGCCGGCTTCGCCGCCATCATCGGCGCCCCGAACGCCGGCAAGTCCACCCTGGTCAACCGCATGGTCGGGGCCAAGGTCTCGATCGTCACCCAGAAGGTCCAGACGACACGCTTCCCCGTGCGCGGCGTGGCGATCACCGGCGACACTCAGATCGTGCTGGTCGACACCCCCGGCATCTTCACCCCGCGCCGCCGCCTGGACCGCGCCATGGTCCGGTCCGCCTGGAGCGGCGCCGAGGACAGCGAGGTGGTCGTCCACCTGGTCGATGTCCAGGCCGAACTGGCCGTGCGCGACCGCAGCGCCACCCCGGGCGAGCACCGCTCGGTGCAGGACGTCCAGACCATCATCGAGGGCCTGAAGGCCGCCGGCCGCCAGGTGATCCTGGCGCTGAACAAGATCGACGGCGTCAAGCGCGAAACCCTGCTGGCCGTCACCCAGGACCTCTACGACACCGGGGTCTATTCCGAGGTCTTCATGATCAGCGCCGCCACCGGGGCCGGCGTCGACGACCTGATGGCCAAGCTGGCCTCGCTGATGCCGGAGGGGCCCTGGCTCTATCCGGAAGACCAGACGGCCGATCTGCCGGCTCGCCTGCTGGCCGCCGAGATCACCCGCGAGAAGATCTATCTGCGCGTCCACGAGGAGCTGCCCTACGCCGCCTCGGTCGAGACCACGGCCTTCGAGGAACGCCCCGACGGCAGCGCCCGCATCGAGCAGACCATCTATGTCGAGCGCGACGGCCAGCGGGCCATCGTGCTGGGCAAGGGCGGCGAGGTGATCAAGTGGATCGGCAAGGCCTCGCGCGAGGAACTGCAGGACATCCTGGACCGCAAGATCCACCTGTTCCTGCACGTCAAGGTCAAGGAGAACTGGGCCGAGGAGCGCGGCCTGTTCAACGACATGGGCCTGGACTTCGACGTTTAGGACCTTCTCCGATCCGCCCATCCCGGCGTTTCCATCCGGGTTCGGCATGCGCGGCGATGAGCGGCGTGAGGAAGGCTTGACTTCGCCGCGCGCACCCTGTCCTTGGACCGTGAACAGACAGGGAATATCGCGCCCGTGAGCAAGCTCGACATCGCGCCCGCCGAGGCCGCCCAGCCTTCGGTCGACCTGGACGCCTATTTCGCCCGCATCGGCTATGACGGCCCGCGCGAGCCGACGCTCGATGTGCTGCGCGCCCTGCACCAGAAGCACCCCGACGCCATCCCGTTCGAGAACCTCGACGTGCTGCTGGGCAAGGCGATCAGCCTGGATCCGGCGCAGGTCGACGCCAAGCTGATCGCGGCCGGGCGCGGGGGCTATTGCTACGAGCAGAACGGCCTGTTCAAGCGGGTGCTGACGGCGCTGGGCTTCGAGGTCACGGGCCTGATGGCGCGGGTGCTGTGGATGGTTCCCGACCACCTGCCGCCGCGCCCGCGCTCGCACATGGTGCTGGCCGTGCGGATTCCCGGCGACGACACGACCTGGCTGGCCGACGTCGGCTTCGGCGGCTGCGTGCTGACCGGGCCCCTGGCGCTGTTCTCGGACGCGGTTCAGGCCACGCCCAACGGCGATTTCCGCATCCTGCCGGTCGACGACCTGGGCGGCGAGCGCCAGGTCCAGGCCAGCCTCTCGGGCCGCTGGGCGGCGACCTATCAGGTGGCGCTCGGCGCCTGGGCCGACCAGGACTACGAACAGGCCAATTTCTACACCTACGCCCATCCCAGCTCGCACTTCACCTTCAGCCTGACGGCCGGCCGCACCACCCCGACCGCGCGCTACGCCCTGAAGAACAACCGCCTGACCTGGCGCGACGCCGGCGGCGCCCTGGTCGAACAGCGCGACCTGTCGGCGGAGGAACTGGAAACGACCCTGCGCGAGGTGCTCGGCCTGCCGGTCCAGCCGGCGTGGCGGCCGTTGATCGAGCAGATCGTGGGCTGGGGAACGGCGGCCTAAACGGCATGAAAGCGATTTTGCACCCTCAAAATCCGCTCATCCCGGCGAAAGCCGGGACCCAAGCTGAGCGTGCGGTTTCGCATGGAGCCCAACAGGCCAAGGCCGTTTGGGTCCCGGCTTTCGCCGGGATGAGCGGAGCAAGGGATGGATTGGCGCGGGGGCTGGTCCGCTGATGGAATGGGAGGACGAGGCCTTCGTGCTGTCGGCGCGGGTCCATGGCGAGACCGGGGCGATCGTCGAGCTCTTGACCCAGGACCGCGGCAAGTTCGCCGCCCATGTCTCGGGCGCGGCCTCGCGGCGGATGAAGCCGTTCCTGCAGGCTGGGGCCAAGGTCATCGCCCGTTATCGGGCCCGGGTCAGCGACCAGCTGGGCGCGGCCAGCCTGGAGCCGATCGGCGAGGGGCCTTCCTCGCTGTTCGACGAGCCCTTGGCCCTGTCGGGGCTGTCGGCGGCCGCCGCCGTCGCCGCCGGGGCCCTGCCGGAGCGCGAGGCCCATCCCGGCGCCTTCCACGCGCTCGAGGCCCTGATCGCCGCCCTGGCCATCCCTGACATCTGGCCGGCCGTCTATGTGCGGTTCGAGGCCGGGCTGCTGCAGGACCTGGGCTTCGGCCTGGACCTGTCCAAGTGCGCCGCCACCGGCGCGCTGGACGACCTGGTCTATGTCAGCCCGCGGACGGGCCGGGCGGTCAGCCGGGCGGCGGGCGCGCCCTACCACGACAAGCTGCTGCCCCTGCCGCCGTTCATGCTGTCGGCCCAGGGCGGCCTGGCGGAGGGCGACGTCGGGGCGGGGCTGGACATCACCGGCCATTTCCTCGAGCAGTTCGTGTTCGGTCCCCTGAACCGGCCGCTGCCGCCGGCCCGGGTGTGGCTGCTGGACCGGCTGGGCGAGGCGGGGCGGTTGTGATGACTCGCCCGCTTGCCCCACCTGACCGCTGCGCGGTCTGTCGCGGCGAGGGGGCGGAGCCTTCACGGCGAGGCTCTTCCCCCTCTGGGGGAAGACGGTCGCGAAGCGACCCGCAAGGGGCAAGTCCGCCACATCCCGAACTCTCGAACCCAGCCCGCCACATCTGCTACTGTGCCCTCCACGCGTAACGAATCTCCCCGATGAACAAACCAGTCCTACCTCCCCCCGGCGGCCCGGAAGACGGCCGCATCCTCGACGAGCCGCTGAGCGAGGCGCTGTCCAAGCGCTACCTGGCCTATGCGCTGTCGACGATCGGCTCGCGGGCCCTGCCCGACGTGCGCGATGGCCTCAAGCCCGTGCACCGGCGCGTGCTGCACGCGATGAACAACATGCGCCTCAACCCCGAAGGCGCCGCGCGCAAGTGCGCCAAGGTGGTCGGCGAGGTGATGGGTAACTTCCACCCGCACGGCGACCAGTCGATCTACGACGCCCTGGTCCGCCTGGCCCAGGACTTCGCCCAGCGGGTGCCGCTGGTCGACGGCCAGGGCAACTTCGGCAACATCGACGGCGATAACCCCGCCGCCATGCGCTACACCGAGTGCAAGATGACCGCCGCGGCCATGCTGCTGCTGGACGGCATCGACGAGAACGCGGTCGACTTCAAGCCGTCCTACGACGGCCAGGACGAGGAGCCGGTGGTCCTGCCGTCGGGCTTCCCGAACCTCTTGGCCAACGGCAGCTCGGGCATCGCCGTGGGCATGGCCACCTCGATCCCGCCGCACAACCCGGCCGAACTGATCGACGCCTGCCTGCTGCTGCTGTCCAAGCCCGAGGCGACCACGGCCGAGATCCTGGAGCGCGTGCCGGGCCCGGACTTCCCGACCGGCGGCGTGATCGTCGAATCCCGCGAGAGCCTGCTGGAGACCTACGAGACCGGTCGCGGCGGCGTGCGCACCCGCGCCCGCTGGGAGAAGGAAGACACCGGCCGCGGGACCTACCAGATCGTCGTCACCGAGATCCCCTACCAGGTCAAGAAGTCGGACCTGGTCGAGCAACTGGCCGACCTGATCGACAGCAAGAAGGCCGCCCTGCTGGGCGACGTGCGCGACGAGAGCGCCGAGGACATCCGTCTGGTCCTCGAGCCCAAGTCCAAGAACGTCGAGCCCGAAGTGCTGATGGAGAGCCTGTTCAAGCTCTCGGCGCTGGAAAGCCGCTTCCCGGTCAACATCAACGTGCTGGACGCTAAGGGCACGCCGGGCGTGATGGGGATCAAACAGGCGCTGATGGCGTTCCTGGCCCACCGCCGCGAGGTGCTGACCCGCCGGGCTCGCCACCGCCTGGCCAAGATCGAGGCCCGCCTGCACATCCTGGACGGCCTGCTGATCGCCTACCTCAATCTGGACGAGGTGATCCGCATCGTCCGCTACGAGGACGAGCCCAAGCAGAAGCTGATCGCCGCCTTCGCCCTGTCGGAAATCCAGGCCGACGCCATCCTCAACACCCGCCTGCGCCAGCTGGCCAAGCTGGAGGAGATGGAGATCCGCCGCGAGCACGCCGAGCTGGTGGAAGAGCGCGACGGCATCCTGGCCATGCTGGCCAGCGACCGCAAGCAGTGGGACCTGGTCGGAACGGGCCTGCGCCAGGTGCGCGCCGTGCTGGTCAAGATCAGCCACCCGCACGACAAGCCGCGCCCCACCGGCGTGATCGGCCGTTCGATCTTCGAGGACGCGCCAGTGGTCGACGCCGACGCGGCCCTGGAGGCGATGATCGTGCGCGAGCCGATCACCGTCATCCTGTCGGACCGCGGCTGGATCCGCGCCGCCAAGGGCAAGATCGACGACCCGTCCGAGCTGAAGTTCAAGGAAGGCGACAAGCTGGGCTTCCTGGCCCCGGCCGAGACCACCGACAAGCTGCTGCTGTTCACCAGCGACGGCCGGTTCTTCACGATCAGCTGCGCCAACCTGCCGTCGGCGCGCGGTCACGGCGAGCCCGTGCGGATGATGATCGAGCTCGATGACAAGGTGAAGATCATCGACATGTTCCCGTTCAAGGCTGGGCGCAAGCGCTTCGTGGCCTCGAAACAGGGCTACGGCTTCCTGATGCCGGAGGAGGAGGCGGTGGCCAACCGCAAGGCCGGCAAGCAGGTCCTGACCGTCGACTCCGCCGGCGCGGCTTTCTGCCTGGAGGCGGTCGGCGACCAGATCGCGGTGATCGGCGACAATGGCAAGATCCTGATCTTCCCGCTGGAGGAACTGCCGGAAATGCCGCGCGGCAAGGGCGTCAAGCTGCAGTCCTATCGCGAGGGCGGGTTGCGCGACGCGATCTCGTTCACCACCGAGGGGGGTGCCTTCTGGATCGACACGGCCGGCCGTCGCCGCGACTGGACCGAGTGGAAGGACTGGATCGGCCGTCGCGCAGGCGCCGGCAAGCTGTCGCCCAAGGGCTTCCCGACGTCCAAGCGGTTCCGGCCGAAGTGATGAGGGCGGTGGCCGCGCGTTTCTCCCTCCCCCTGGAGGGGGCATGAACGTGATGCGTCGCACCGCCGGCGCCCTGGCCGCGCTTCTGGGGCTCACCGCCGCCGGTTCCCTGGCCGCCGCGCCCTTGCCCTCGACCCGGCCCGAGACGGCCGGCTTTTCGGCCGAACGGCTGCGCAGGCTCGACGAGACCATGCAGGCCCTGGTCGACCAGGGCCAGATCGCCGGCGGCGTCACCGTGCTGGGCCGCCACGGCCGGATTGTGTCGCTGAAGGCCTTCGGCAAGCGCAGCCTGGAGACCGGCGAGGCCATGCCGGCCGACGCCATCTTCCGCATCCGCTCCGAGACCAAGGCGGTCACCGGGGTGGCGATGCTGATCCTCTACCAGGAGGGGCGGTGGCGGCTGGACGATCCGATCACGGAGTATCTGCCCGAACTGGCGGACCTGCGCGTGGCCTCCGGCGTCGACGCCCAGGGACGACCGATCCTGACCCCCGTCAGCCGTCCGCCGACCATGCGCGAGCTGATGACCCATACGGCCGGCTTCGCCTACGGCTTGGCCGACGATCCGGCCAGCGTCGCCGACCAGGCCTATTACCGGGCCGGGGTGCTGCAGTCCGACAGCCTGGACCACCTGGTGCGCAAGGTGGCCATGCTGCCGATGTACGCCCAGCCCGGGGTGATGTGGCGCTACAGCGTCGCCGCCGACCTGCAGGGGCTGATCGTCGAGCGCCTGTCGGGCCAGACCCTGCCGGTGTTCATGGAGGAGCGGATATTCCGTCCCCTGAAGATGAAGGACACCGCCTTCTGGGCCCCGGCCGAGAAGCTGCCGCGCCTGGCCGCCCTCTATGACGGCGATCCGGCCACCGGCAAGCTGATCCCCGCCAACGAGGGGCCATGGCGCGACGTCTCCCGGCCGCCGGCCGCGCCGTCGGGGGGCGGGGGGCTGCTGTCCACCGCCGGCGACTTCGCCCGCTTCGCCCAGATGATCCTGAACGGCGGCGAGCTGGACGGGGTGCGGATCCTGCGGCCCGAGACCGTGGCCTTGATGCGATCCAACCATTTGCCGTCCAGCTTCCAGGTCACCACCAACGGCACGGCCGGGGTGCTGCGGCCGGACCAGAAGCCGTTCCCGTTCAGCGCCGGCATGGGTTACGGCCTGGACGTGGCCGTGGCGGTCGATCCGCACCTGTCCGGCGCGCCGGTCGGTCCGGGCACGATCAGCTGGGGCGGCAGCGCCGGCACCTGGTTCTGGATCGACCCCAGCAACGACCTGTTCTTCATCGGCATGATCCAGCGCCTGGGCGGGGTGGGCTCGGGCCTGGACGCGACGACGCGCACGGTGGTCTACCAGGCGCTGGAACGCCCGCCGGTCAAGGAGGCGCGGCTGAACTCTTCCTCGCGATAGAACACATGCGAAAAGATTACAGGTCGTTCATTCCATGAATACCACGTCATGAAGCAGACGTAACGCGTATTCGTAGAACAATCCGGTCATTCTACCTCTCGAAGGCGGCGCGGACGGCGTCGCCAGGACGGGGGAGACGGACATGAGCCGGTTCATCGCCAAGCTTTCGACGGCGGCAATCCTGGGCCTCGCGGCCTTGCCGGCCCTGGGGCTTACCCAGGCCGCCCACGCCGCGCCGGCCAGGCCCGCGGTGCTGGCCACGATCCGGATCGGCGACCTGGACCTTTCGCGCCCCGACGACGCTCGCCGGTTCCAGGCCCGGATCGACACGGCCGGCGAGAGCGTCTGTGACGCCCGCGCCCGGGCCGAAAAGCTCGACCGCTGGTCGGCCCGCGCCTGCCGGATCGATATCCGCGACGAGATCCAGTCCAAGCTGTCGCGCCGACAGGCCAGCGCCCTGCGGGCGGCTGGCGGCTAGGTCCGAGATCCTCCCTCCGGGGAGGTGGCGGGAGCGCCGGGCGCGCCACGTGGCCCGGCCGCTTTATCCCTCAGAGCGCTCACGGCGTCGCCTGTCCCCAGCCCCAAGGGGAGACGCCACGAGGCTCCCGCCGAGCTTTATCGCTGGAGCGCGTGTCCCCAGCGGGGGACTTATCCTCGGGCTATCCGGTACGGACCCCAGCGATTTCAACGCTCTGAACTTTCTCGACCCCAATCGATCCTCACCCTTCCTGGGCGCCCTTATTCTGACCTCACCTCGACGCGGGGAAAGGGCGCATGGCCAGCGACCGATGCGGCGGCGGGGGGCGATCGAGCGGGACTGGGCTGGAGGGGGTTACTCCAGCGTGTCCGGGGCCTTCCATCGTTGGGAAGCCCGCCCGCCGTCGGCGTCGAACGGGGATAAAGCGCGTGATTTGCCCATAGGCCCGCGCCCCTGGCGTCCGGTTTCTCCCGAAAGGGATCGAGACCGGGTCCGGCTAAGCCTCAATAGGGCTGCCCACCGGACGCTGGCGGAAAACGAGCGCGCGGAGCGATCGGCTTCGTCGAAACGGTATTTATCAAAAGACCTCCGGACGATGTCCGGCGCTCCGCGTCCCTTTCCACCAACTCAGCGAGAGATCGCGTGAGGTCGCTAACACTTGCCCCCACCTGACCGCTGCGCGGTCTGTCCGCCCCCAGAGGGGGCGGAGCGAGGCTCTTCCCCCAAGGGGGGAAGACGACCGCGAAGCGGTCCGTAGGGGGCAAGGGACGGTGCAGGATCGGCACAAAACGCCTCCCCCGACCGGTCGCTCGTCGCTAATCTCCCCGCCGTCCTCCAGCCTTTGGATTCGCCCGTGTCCCAGATCGCCGTCGCCGACCTCACCAAGGACCAAGCTGACGCCGAACTGGCCTGGCTGGCCGACGAACTGGCGGCGCACGACCTGCGCTATCACCAGCAGGACGCCCCGACGATCAGCGACGCCGAGTACGACGCCCTCAAGCGCCGCAACCTTGAGATCGAGGCGCGGTTTCCCGAGCTGATCCGCGAGAACTCGCCGTCGATGCGGGTGGGGGCGGCGCGGGCCGAGCAGTTCTCAGCCGTCGAGCACGGCGTGCCGATGCTGAGCCTGGACAACGCCTTTTCCAACGACGAGGCGACCGAGTTCGACGCGCGCATCCGCCGCTTCCTGCGCCTTGGGGACGAGCCGGTGTTCTACACCGCCGAGCCGAAGATCGACGGCCTGTCGGCCTCGCTGCGCTACGAGAACGGCGTGCTGGTCCAGGGCGCGACCCGGGGCGACGGCAAGGTGGGCGAGGACGTCACCGCCAACCTGCGCACCATCGCCGACATCCCCCACCGCCTGAAGGGGGCGGGCTGGCCCGAGGTGATCGAGATCCGCGGCGAGGTCTATGTCGAGCTGGAGGCCTTCGCCGCCTTCAACGCCGCCGCCCAGGAGGCCGGACAGCGCACCTACGCCAACCCCCGCAACTTCGCCGCCGGCTCGCTGCGCCAGATCGACCCGAAGATCAGCGCCCAGCGGCCGCTGCGGTTCTTCGCCTATGCCTGGGGCCTGGCCAGCGGCCCGTTCGCGGCCGGCCAGTGGGAGGCGCTGGGAAAGCTCCACGACTGGGGCTTCGTCACCACCGCCCCGCCGGCCCGGCGCGTCCAGGACGCCCAGGGCCTGCTCGACGCCTATGCCGCGTTCGAGGTGCTGCGGCCCAAGCTGCCGTTCGACATCGACGGCGTGGTCTACAAGGTCGACGACCTGGAGCAGCAGCGCCGCCTGGGCTTCGTCTCGCGCTCGCCGCGCTGGGCCATCGCCCGCAAGTTCCCGGCCCAGCAGGCCCGCACGATCCTGGAGGCCATCGACCTGCAGGTGGGCCGCACCGGGGCGATCACCCCGGTGGCGCGGCTCAAGCCGGTGACGGTCGGCGGGGTAGTTGTGCGGAACGCTACTCTGCATAATGAGGATGAGATCGTTCGGAAGGACATTCACATCGGCGATACAGTGGTGCTGCAACGCGCGGGCGACGTTATTCCCCAGATCGTGAACGTTGTAGCGTCGGAGCGACCGCCGAACGCCGAACGTTTTATTTTCCCTAACACTTGTCCCGTCTGCGGTAGCCACGCGATCCGCGAGATTGGAGAAGCTGTGCGGCGATGCACAGGCGGCCTCGTCTGTTCGGCTCAGCTCACCGAAAGGATCAAGCTCTTCATTTCGCGGAAAGCTTTCGACATCGAAGGCTTTGGCGAGACCTACGTCGAGCTGTTTCACGAAAGGGGCCTGCTGAAGGATCCCGCCGATATCTTCCGTCTGCGAAGCCGCGCGAAGGAGGTCAGGGCAGCCATCATCGAGCGCCGCAAGGAGCAAGCCTTGCAGCGCCAAATGCTGAAGGGGGAAGGGGCAGGCGGTAAGACGATCGACGATAGTGATAGAGCCTTTGAGGGGCTAGAGACCCTATTCGACAACATCGACGCCCGTCGTCGGATTTCGCTATCGCGCTTCGTGTTTGCACTAGGTATTCGTCACGTGGGGGAAGAGACGGCGCGCTTGTTGGCTGAGCACTTCGGGTCGCTGGATAGACTGCGCGCCGGCGTGATTTCGGCCGCCGATCATTTCAGGCCACGCCAGCGTTTATTGACCATCGACAAGCTTGGCCCGGTTGTCGCCGAGCGGTTGGCGGCAGCTGCATCACCCTTGGCCGACTGGTTGGAGCAACTTGGTGCTGGAGGAAGCATCTCTCAGCTCTTGGCGGCCCACAAGGTGAAGGGTGTCAGCGCCTCGGTCGCGGCCGGATTAGCCGAAGCCTATCCGTCGGCGCAGGCTTTGTTGGACGACCTAGCCGCTGTGGCCGAACCGCAGTCGAAGGCCTCTTACGAATACCTCACCAGCCTCGACGGCCTGGGTGAGGTAGGGGCGGAGTCGCTGATCGAGTTCTTCCAAGAGCCCCGCAATTTGGCTCTGCTGGACGATCTTATCGCGGCCGTGGTGGTCGAGGACGTCTCAAAAACGGTCGCCGAGTCGCCAGTGACTGGAAAGGTCGTAGTGTTCACGGGAACGCTGGAGCGTTTCTCGCGAGATGCAGCCAAAGCAATGGCGCTGAGTTTGGGTGCAAAGGTTGCCGGTTCGATCTCGGCAAACACCGACTACCTCGTCGCGGGTCCTGGAGCCGGCTCTAAACTCGACAAGGCGCGAGCCCTGAACGTAACGGTCTTGACCGAAGATGACTGGCTGAACCTTATAGGTGAGCAATAGATTTGGCTGTCGGGGGGCGGGCATGAGTGTAGTTGCGATTGATTTTGAGACGGCCAACGAGACTCGAGCGAGCCCATGTTCCATGGGCCTCGCCTGGATTGAAGACGGCCAAGTGTCACGCGTGGAGCATCACTATATCCGTCCGCCTGGCATGAGGTTCGCGCCGTTTAATATCGGGTTCCATGGCATTGGACCAAAACAGGTCGAGGGTGCTGACGAGTTTCCGGAGTTGCTGGAACGTTTGAGGCCAGTGCTCCAAGGCGCTCTGATCCTGGCGCATAACGCCTCGTTCGATATCAGTGTGATCCGTCGAACCTGTGAGCACTACGAGGTTCAACCACCGGAATTCGACTACATGTGCACTGTTCAGATGGCGCGGAGCGTTTGGCCGGAGCTGTCATCACACAAGCTGAACGTGGTCTGCGGCCATCTGGGGGTGGATTTCGACCATCATGACGCGAGCGCTGACGCTTATGCCTGCGGACAGGTGGCCCTGGCCGCTGCGGCGTTGAATGGCGTCACGCACCTGCGTGACTTGCCGAGCAGGATCGGAATGACGTTGGGAAGGCTTGATCACACTGGCTATGTGCGACCGCAGGGGGCGTATATTCCTCGTTCGTATGCGCAGGTGGAGTCGGTACGCGTCGCGCCGCTCGTGGGGCGGCAAAGCCTTTTGGGGGGGTGTACCATTGTCTTCACCGGCTCGCTGGAGACAATGACCCGCGACGAGGCCAAGGCCCAGGCCGAGGGGCTGGGGGCCAAGGTCGCCTCGTCGGTGTCCAGGAAGACCGACCTGGTGGTGGCCGGTCCCGGCGCCGGCTCGAAGCTGAAGACCGCCTCCGAGCTGGGGATCCAGGTGATGACCGAGGACGAGTGGCTGGAGATGGTGGCGGGATAGGGCGAGCCTTGTTCGAACTTGGCCATCAATTCATGGCCGGTTCAGGCGAACGCGCGTTAGAAAGGGGCAACAACCCGGGAGGAAGACCCCATGAAACTGCCTATCCTAGCCGCCACGCTGGCGCTCGCCGTCGCCGCCCCGGCCTTCGCCCAGGACGTCACGGGCCTGTGGCAGACCCAGACCAACGGCGGCCAGGTCGAGATCAGCAGGTGCGGCAACAGCCTGTGCGGCAAGCTGGTCAGCTCGGATCACATCAAGAGCGACCCGGCCGTGAAGGACACCAAGAACAAGGACGCGTCCTTGCGCAACCGGCCGCTGAAGAACATGCAGATGCTCTACGACTTCACCGGCGGGCCGACCAAGTGGACCGGCGGCAAGGTCTACAACGCCGCCGACGGCGGCACCTATTCGGGGACGATCACCCTGATCTCGGCCAACGAGCTGAAGCTGAAGGGCTGCATCGTCGCGCCGCTGTGCAAGACCGAGAAGTGGACGCGGATCAAATAGTCGTCCGACTGCGGGGCAGGCCGGCGGGCCTGTCCCGGCCGGCCGTCTTACCCCGTCACCGTATAGATCATGATCCCGGTGGCCACCGACAGGTTCAGGCTGTCGGCGCGGCCGCGCATCGGGATCTTGACGTTGACGTCGCAGGCGGCGGCCAGTTCGGGCGGCAGGCCCTGCTGCTCGTTGCCCATCAGGATCAGCGACGGCTTCACATAGTCGGCGCTCCTGTGGTCGACCGTGGCGGTCAGCAGGGTGCCGATCACGCTGCCGGGCCAGGTCTCGCGCCAGGCCAGGAACTCGGCCACCGAGGCCTTGGCGATCTTGACCGCGAAGATCGAGCCCATGGTGGCCCGCACGCCCTCGACCGAATAGGGGTCCACGCAGTCGCCGACCAGGATCACCCCGCCGCAGCCGGCCGCGTCGGCGGTGCGGATCACCGTGCCCAGGTTGCCGGGGTCGCGCACGGCCTGCATGGCCACCCAGCACGGGGCGCTCTCGGGCACGATGGCGCTGAGCGGCGCATAGACCTGCTTGAACACCCCGACTACGGCCTGGGGATTGTCGCGGCGCGAGACCTTCTCAAGGATCTCGCGATTGACCTCGATGACCTCGCCGCCGGCCTTCAGGCAGGCCTGGCTGGCCTTCTGCAGCATCGGATGGTCGGCGGCGTCTCGGCCGTACATCAGGATCCGGGGGGCATGGCCGCAGTCGATCGCCTCGATGACGATCTTCAGGCCCTCGGCCAGGAACAGGCCGCTCTCCTCGCGCTCCTTGCGCATGTGCAGGGCGCGGACGGCCTTGACTGTGGCGTTCGACAGGGAGGTGACGGTCTTCGGCGCTTGGGGGGCGTTCATCGCATCACTCCGAGGCCCAGCGGGCGAAGAACGACAGGCCGATCTGGCGGTCGCCCTTCTCCTCGACCAGCGATAGCTCGCCCCAGTCGATCACCCCGCCGCGTCCCTTCAGCTCCTGGGCCAGCAGGCCCGACATCGCCGCGCCCGAGACCCGGGCGGCATAGGCGTTCATCAGCAGGAACGAGGCGTCGGGAGCCAGGATCTGCGCGCAGTTGGCGGTCAGTTCGGCCAGGTCCTCGAACAGGCGCCACACCTCGCCGTCGGCCCCGCGGCCGAACTTCGGCGGATCCAGGATGATCCCGTGATACTGCGAGCCGCGCCGCACCTCGCGGGCCACGAAACGGCGGGCGTCCTCGACGATCCAGCGGATCGGCTTGTCGGACAGGCCGGCGAAGGCGGCGTTCTCGCGAGCGAAGCCGACCGACTTCTTGCTGGCGTCCACGTGAGTGACGGCCGCCCCGGCGGCGGCGCAGACCAGGCTGGCCACGCCGGTATAGCCGAACAGGTTCAGCACCTTGGGCTGGCGGCCCCCCGGAGCTTGCGAGACGGCGCGGACCCGCTGGTCCTGCCAGGCCCAGTTGGCGGCCTGTTCTGGGAAGAAGGCCAGGTGCCGGAACGGCGTGAACTGGCCGTGGAACTTCGCCTCGCCCCAGGCCAGGGGGAACTTCTCCAGCGGCTTGCCCTTGAAGCGCCAGCGGCCGGCCTCGTCCTCGTCGGTGGGGTCGAACACCGCGTCGGCGGCGTCCCAGGCCTTCGGGGCGAGACGCGGCGCCCAGAAGCATTGCGGCTCGGGGCGCACGACGGTGTAGCGGCCATAGCGCTCCAGCTTCCGGCCATGGCCGCTGTCGAGCAGGGCGTAGTCGGCCCAGCCGGTGGTGCGCATGACGAGAGGGGCGGCGGCGACGGTCGGATCCATGACCCCGCCAATACGCGCTCAGGGCAAGGCCCGTCCAGTCCGCGCCAGCAGTCGGGGAAGCAAAGGATTGGCGCTGCGCGGCGTGTGCGGGGTCTTGTCCCAATGGAACGGCGCGACGATGAACTGGCTAAGCGCCTTGGCCGCGGCCAGGCTCTGCAGCGGCCAGTAGAAGATCGCGCCCAGCAGCGGCAGGGGCCGCTGTCGATGCCCCGCCCGCCGCTGGGCCTCGGCTCCGGCGATCGCGATGCAGGTCCAGCCGAAGAACACCAGCATCCAGTCCATGGCCGGTACGGCGGCCCAAAGGTCCAGCCGCGATCCCGCCCACTGCACCAGGAGCCAGAGGAACAGCGGACCGTGCAGGTGGGACGAGACGAGCGGCAGGGCCAGGGTCAGGATCAGGGCGGCGGCCCCTCGCGGGGTGTGCATCACCCGGCCTCGGGCATGGACGGCCAAGGTTTGGAGGTGACCCTTGATCCAGCGCGCCCGTTGCGGCGTCCAGATCTTCAGCGTGGCTGGGGAGGTCTCAAGGGTGGGACGAGTGATGACGTCCAGCCTGTAGCCCTGGGCGGCCAGGCGAAAGCCAATGTCGGCGTCCTCCGTCACGTTGTAGGGATCCCACCCTCCGATGGCGCGCAAGGCGTCGGCCCGAAAATGATTGCTGGTGCCGCCCAGCGGGAAGGCCAGGCGCCAGCGCGCCAAGGCCGGCAGGAAGACCTCGAACAGCACGGCGTATTCGAGGGCGAACTGGTCGGGCAGGAAGCGCGGGTCCGGCTCGATCCGTAGCGGCGCCTGCAGGCAGGCCAGGCTCGCGTCGTCCTGGGCGAACCGCGCGGCGGCTTCACGTAGCTGGCCGGGATGGGGCGCATCCTCGGCGTCGTAGATAACCACCAGGTCGCCGTGGGCCCGCCCCAGGGCGACGTTGCAGGCGCGGGGCTTTGTCTGCGGCGAGCCGGGCGGCGCGATCAACACCTGGAAGCCGGCCGGAAGGTCCAGGGCCGCGAAGGCCGCCTGGGTCTCGTGATCGTTGGCTTCCAGGGCGATCAGCACCTGCAGGCGGTCGCGCGGATAGTCCAGCCGCGTGAGATTGGCGACCAGCTCCGCCGCCACCGCGGCTTCCCGATACAAGGGAGCGATGATCGTGTAGGCGGGCAGGGCTTCGTCGGGTAGCGAGGTCGGGGTCATCGGCGCTCGCGGTGTGAAGGCGGCGACCAGCTTGACTCCCGAATGGCCCATGAACCCGACGAAGAACAGCATGTGGAGGGCCTCCCACGTGGCGTGGGTCTGCAACGTCGCCAGGAGCAGCAGCAGCGCCAAAAGGATCGCCAGTCCCGCCATCTGGCCCCGAGATAGCCGCCGATGGGCGCCGTCGGGCAACGGTGCGGCGGCCTGGGCGGCGCCGTTCTCCTGAACCTTGATCCGATGCTTGACGCCTGGCTTTGCGCCGAACCCGCGTCGCTGGTCTCTTTCTTCTCGCGCCATCGCCCCCGCCACGCACAATCGGATCCGGCGAGCAGTTAGCGAATCTTCAACCTGAAAGTGTCAAACGGAAAAACACGCGTTTCGAGGAAATCCAGAGGAGTTGCGGCGTTTGGGTGATTCCCGTTTAGTGTGACATTCGGGGACGAGGCAGGGGAACGCCATATCGTGACGGTCGCGTTGAAGAAACCGCACAAGTCGGCCCGCAAGCCGAAGGGCGACGGCCACCTGCGTCGCGGAGAGATCCTGGCCGCGGCCGAACGCATCTTCATAGCCGAAGGCTACGCCGGGGCGACGATCCGCAAGATCGCCGACGCCGTGGGGGTCTCTTCGACCGCCCTTTACATGCACTTCCGCGACAAGGACCAGATCCTGCTGGAGATCGGCGACGACGCGATCGGCCAGCTCCTGGCGGTGAACGTCGATATCGCGCACCGGCCGATCGACGCGGTGGAGCGGGTTCGGCTGATGCTCGAGGCGTACATGAAGTTCGCGCTCGACAATCCCAACACCTACCAGCTGGTGTTCTGCGGATCGCGCGACGTGATCTCCAAGGAAAAGCAGGCCGCCACCGCCGAACTGGGCGACCGCTGCTTCGCCGAGTTCAGCGGCCCCATCCACGAAATCGCTGCCGCCGGGCGACTGCGCACCGGCTCCGGCGAGAGCGCGGCTCAGGTGCTGTGGGCGGCCTGTCACGGTCTGGTGGCCCTGCTGATCACCATGCCTGACCGCAATTGGGCGCCCCGCGAGGAACTGATGAAGGTCACGCTGGACGGTCTGCTGCACGGCCTGGTCACGGACTGATCCCATGCGCGCGGCCTTGCTCGCCGGCCTCGTCGTCGGCCTGGCGGCGGTCGCGGAGCCCGCCGCCGCCCGGATGGCCGCCGAGCGGGTAATGTCGCTGGATTCCTGCGCCGACCAATATGTCCTGGCCCTGGCTGCGCGCGAGACCATCGTCGGCGTGTCGCCGCGCGCCGGTGCGCCGGATTCCTTCCTTCGCGCCAAGGCCGCCGGCTTGCCGAAACGGCGAACGACGCTGGAGGCGGTCCTGGGCGCCCGCCCCGAGGTCGTGGTGCGCCAGTGGGGTGGCGACGCCCGGCTGACGGCGGCGCTGGCCCGGCGCGGCGTGCGCACGATCAGCCTTGGCGACGCTACCGATTTCGACGGCGTGCGGGCCAATGTCCGGCAGGTGGCCCGGGTGTTGAACCGCGGGGCGGAGGGCGAGGCGTTGCTGGCGCGGATGGACGCCGACCTGGCGAGGGCGGCTGGCGCCGGCCGGGGACGGGCCGCCTTCTACCTGACGCCGGGCGGTTACACGGCCGGGCCCAATACGATGATCGACGCCATGCTGCGGGCGGCCGGCTTCGCCAACGCCTCGGCCCAGCCGTATTTCTCGCCCGCGCCGCTGGAGAAACTGGTGCTGGACCCGCCCAAGGCGGTGGTGCTGGGCTTCTTCGACCTGACCCGGGCCGGCGCTGACCGATGGGGCCCCGGGCGTCACGAGGCGCTGCGTCGGGCCAGGCGAGGGCGGGTGGTGGCCTCCTTGCCTGGCGCCATGCTGGGCTGCTCGGCCTGGTTCGCCGCCGACGGCGCCCGAGCCCTGGCGGAGGCGGCGCGATGAGCCCGCGTCGCCTGGAGCTTTGCCTGCTGCTGGCCCTGATCGCTGCGGCGGCCGTCGCCGTCAGCCTGGGCGAAAGCCCGCTGAGCGCCGCGCAATACCATCAGGCCCTGACCGATCTGGCCTCGCCGCCGGCCGAGGTGCTGTGGACCATCCGCCTGCCGCGGGTTCTGATGGCCGCCCTGGTCGGGGCGGGTCTCGGCCTGGCGGGGGCGACGATGCAGGGGTTGCTGCGCAATCCGCTGGCCGAGCCCGGGGTGCTGGGCGTCTCGGCCACGGCCGGCCTGGGCGCGTCCCTGGCCATCGCCAGCGGTTTGGCGGCGTTCCCGGGCGCGATCGAACTGGCCGCGCTGGCGGGAGCCCTGGCGGCCGGCGCGGTGGTGGTCGGCCTGGCGGCGCGGTTCCGCGAGCCCGAGGTGCTGATCCTGTTCGGCGTGGCCCTGTCGGCCTTCGCCGGCGCCCTGACCGCGCTGGTGTTCAACCTGTCGCCGTCGCCGGTGGCCATCGCCGAGGTGCTGGCCTGGCTGATGGGCTCGGTCGAGAACCGCGACCTGACCGACATCCTGCGGGCCCTGGGGCCAATGGCGGTCGGGGCGGGGCTGTGCCTTTACGCGGCCAAGGGCCTGCGGATGCTGACCTTGGGCGAGGAGGCGGCCCAGATGTCGGGCCTACCGATGGCGCGACTGCGGGTGGCGGCGGTGGCCGGTTCGGCCCTGCTGGCGGGCGCCTCGGTCGCGGCGGCCGGGGTGATCGGCTTCGTTGGCCTGGCCGCGCCGCACCTGGTGCGGGCCGCCGTGCGCGACGATCCAGGCCGGCTCCTGCGGCCCTCGGCTTTGGCGGGCGCGGTGCTGCTGGTCGCCGCCGACCTGGCCGCCCGCCTGATCCCGACCGAGCAGGAGCTGAAGCTGGGCGTGGTCACCGCCCTGTTCGGCGCGCCGGTCTTCGCCCTGCTGGCCTGGCGCGCGGCGCGGAGCTGGCGGTCATGACGGCGGCCTGGACCCTGACGGAGATCAAGGCCCGGCGCGGCAAGGCGCTGGTGCTGGACGGCGCGTCCTTACACGTCGCGTCCGGCGAGGTCCTGGGCGTGGTCGGCCCGAACGGCGCGGGCAAGACCAGCCTGCTGCGGGCGGGCCTGGGCCTGATGCCGCTGGAGGCGGGACAGGCGCAGCTGGGCGATCGCCCGGTCGGCGAGCTGAGCCCCGTCGAGCGTGCCCGTATGGTGGGCTACCTGCCGCAGGAACGCCGCCTGGCCTGGAACCTGCCGGCTTTGGAGGTCGCCGCCCTCGGCGCGCCCGACCTGCCGCCCCGCCAGGCCATGGCCGTCGCTCGCGAGCGCCTGGAGCGGGTGGGTGTCGCCGACCTGGCGGAGCGGGGTGTACTCGACATGTCGGGCGGCGAGCGGGCCCGTGTGTTGCTGGCCCGCCTGCTGGCGACGCGCGCTCCGCTGCTGGTCGCCGACGAACCCGTGGCGGGGTTGGATCCCGACGCGCAACTTCTGACGCTGGACCTGTTGCGCGCCGAGGCGGCGGCTGGGGCTGCGGTGGTCGTGACCCTGCACGACCTGGGCCTGGCGGCGCGGTCCTGCGACCGGGTGCTGGTGCTGGACCAAGGCCGCGTGGCGGCGGAGGGGGCGCCGCGCCAGGCCTTGTCGTCCGACGTGCTGGCCAAGGTGTTCCGGCTTGACGGGGCGCTGGTCGAGACGCCAGCCGGTCTCGTCGTGGCGGCGCGACGTTCGGGGACGCCGTCGCGCTAGGTCGCGCTAGACGGCTAGCGCGTGCCGGGCACGTAACCGCCCTGCGGGATCGCCGTGGACGATCCGCCGATCGGCGGCAAGCCGCTCGGCGTCGTCCCTGTTGGCCCCGCATAGCTGTAGCCCCCGCGCTTGAGGTCGCTCGACAGGGTCAGCGGGGCCACGCCGCCGTTCAGGCGGGCGCGGTAAACCATGGTCGTCTCGATGGTCCGCATCACATAGTTGCGGGTCTCGGAGAACGGGATGCACTCGATGAAGTCCAGCGGATCGGTGGTCGCGCCGCGCGGGTCGCCGCACAGGGCGACCCACTGGGCCGGACGGCCGGGGCCGGCGTTGTAGGCGGCGGCGGCCATGATGTAGGAGCCGCTGAAGTTGCTGACCATGCTACCCAGATAGGTCGAGCCCAGGCGCATGTTGTAGAACGGGTCGGACAGGCGATCGACGCTGTGGCTCTCGCCCAGCTGGCGCGCGACGATGGCGGCGGTGGCCGGCATCAATTGCATCATGCCGCGGGCCCCGGGGGCGGAGCGGGCGTTGGGGTCGAAATTGCTCTCCTGGCGCGAGATCGAATAGACGAAGGCCGTCTCGGCCGCGCCCGGCCCCGGGGTGAACAGGTGATCCAGCAGCGGATAGCCGCGCTCGGGCAGGGTGAAGCCGCGCTGGGCGGCTGTGCGGACCGCGCGCATGGCCAGGTCCGGGTCGCCGTAGCTGCGGGCCAGATCCACCAGCAGCGCTTCTTCCTCGGCGGAGGGCAGCTGGTCGTCGATGAACAACACGAAGATCCGCACCTGGTCGCGCGCGCCGGCCGCCATCAGGGTGCGCACCGCCCGCACGAGCTCGCGGCCCTCGAAGCGGGCTCGGTCGGCCTGGGTGATCGTCGGGTCCTTGTCGAGGCGGATCTCCTTGATCCCCGCCTTCTCGGCGGCCAGCTGGCCGTAGAAGGTGGTGATGTAGCGCGCGCCCTCGGCATAGAAGGCCTGGGCGGCGATGCGGTCGCCCTGGGCCTCGGCGGCGCGGCCCTGCCAATAGAGGGCGCGGCCCCGTGTGATCGGCGAGGCGCCGATCTCGGCGATGCGGGCGAAGTGGGCGGCGGCGCGGTCGGCGTCCTTCAGCCGGGTCAGGGCGATCCAGCCGGCGTAGAACTCGCTTTCGGCCGCGTCGGCTCCCGCCTTGAGGCGGGCGTTGGCCGCGGCGTAGGCGCTCGCGCCGTCGCCGTTCTTCAGGGCCGAGACCACCAGCTGCTTGCGCTCGCGCCAGATGGCGGAGGCCGCGTCGTCGCTGGGCGGCGGGGCGGGGAACTGGCCGACCAGCGGCAGGGCAAGGGTGTCCAGGCCCCTGCGGCGCAGATAGGCGGCGCGTTCGAAGACCACGCCGGGCAGGGCCTGCTGGGCGGGCGACAGCGCGGCGTAGAGGTCGTTGGCGTTGCTGGCGTTCGAGCGGAAGGCGATGCGCGCTTGGGCCGGGGCCTGCTGGTCGTAGGGCAGCAGGGCGACCATGTCGCGTGCGGCGGGGCCTTGCGGTCCGTACAACAGGACATCGGCCCGGCGGACGTGGTCGTCGCTGGTCAGCGACGTTCCGAACCGCGCCAGCATGGACCGCTGGGCGTCGAGCTCGAACACCTGGTCGCGCCACCAGCGGCGAATCAGGTTGGTCGCGTCGCCGGTGCGGCCCGCGGCCTGGTAGGCGGCGGCCAGGGCCATGGCGCCCTCGGCGGTCTGCGGATCGCGGCCGCCGAACCAGGCGATCATCCGCTGGGCGTCCAGGCCGGAGGTGATCAGCGCCTTCTCGGCGGCGTTCTCGCGACGCTGGGCCCGGGGCCAGCCCGAGAGGTCGCGGCGCGCCTGGTCCAGTTCGAAGAAACTCATGCTCTCGGCCCCGGCGTCGACCAGCGACCAGAGGGCGATCTTGCGCGACAGCGGGTCCTGGATGCTCGACATCGCCATGCGGATCGTGGCGGGGTCGCGGCTGGTCACCGCCATGCGCAGGTTGGCGGCGTCGGCCTCGGCGGGCGTGGCGAAGGTCGCGGTGGGCGGCGTGGTGATCAGGCCCTGGGGCGTGGCGCTGCCCGTATAGGGCTGGGGCGCGCGGGGGAGGTCGACGTCATCCTGGGCCAGCGCCACACCGAAGAGCGCCACCACCGCGGACCCGCCCAACAACACCTTGCCCAACCCTGACGCCAAAACGTCGTCTCCTTCGATTCTCCGCCCCGCGGGGCTGTATTCTCGCCGTTTTCGGATGAACGAGGGGCCGATTTGCGGCGCTTGCGACCCTGATTGGCGCTTATAGACCGCTTCGCGGCGGATTGACCCTTGCAGAAACGTCCCCAAATCGGTGCAGACCGTCACGGACCGGTTGCGGGACATGGGGAGCGGGACATATTGTCCGCCCCCATCCTCAGGCCGCAACCGTCGCGGCGCGTTTCTCACGGCAAATTGCAAGTCATGGCTCATTCTCCGTTCAAGGGCGTCATTCCGGCGCTGGTCACGCCATTCCGCGACGGCGCGGTGGACGAGAAAGCCTTCGTGGCCCTGGTCGAGCGCCAGATCGCCGGCGGGGTGCACGGCCTGGTGCCGGTCGGCACCACCGGCGAGACCGCGACCCTCAGCCACGACGAGCACAAGCGCGTCGTCGAGCTGTGCGTGCAGACTGCTCGCGGCCGCGTGCCGGTGATCGCCGGCGCCGGCTCCAACTCGACCGCCGAGGCGATCGAGCTGGTCGCCCACGCCAAGGCCGTCGGCGCCGACGCGGCCCTGGTGGTTTCGCCCTACTATGTGCGTCCCAGCCAGGAGGGCGTCTACCAGCACTACAAGGCGATCAACGACGCCGTGCAGTTGCCGGTGCTGGTCTACAACGTGCCGGGCCGCACCGGCTCTGACATCGCCAACGAGACGCTGGAGCGGCTGTCCAAGCTGCCCAACATCGTCGGCATCAAGGACGCCACCGGCGACCTGACCCGCGCCAGCTTCCAGCGGATCATGTGCGGTCCGGACTGGGTGATGCTGTCGGGCGACGACCCGACCGCGCTCGGCTACGTCGCCCACGGCGGCCATGGCGTGATCTCGGTGACCTCGAACGTCGCGCCGGACGCCTGCGCCACCTTCATTAACGCCTGCATGAACGGCGAGTGGGAGACCGCGCTGTACTGGCAGGATCGCCTGGTGCGGCTGCACAAGGCGTTGTTCCTCGACGCCTCGCCGTCGCCGACCAAGTTCGCCATGGCCCATCTGGGCCTGTGCGAGCCTGACGTGCGCCTGCCGATCGCCCCATGCAGCGACGCGGTGAAGCCGGCGATCCTGGAGGCCATGCGCGAGGCGGGTCTGGTCTGATGACCAAGCCGATCGCCGAGAACCGCCGCGCGCGGTACGATTACTTCATCGAGGAGACTGTCGAGGCCGGGCTGATGCTGACCGGCACCGAGGTGAAGTCGTTGCGCGTGGGCCGGGCCAACATCGCCGAGTCCTACGCCTCGGTCGAGGGGCGCGAGATCAAGCTGATCAACGCCGACATTCCGCCCTACGGCCACGCCAACCGCTTCAACCACGAACCCCGGCGCCACCGAAAGCTGCTGCTGCACCGCAAGCAGATCGACAAGCTGATCGGCGCTGTCCAGCGCGACGGTCGCACCCTGATCCCGCTCAAGCTCTATTGGAACGAGAAGGGCTTGGCCAAGCTGGAGATCGGCCTGGCCAAGGGCAAGAAGAACCATGACAAGCGCGAGACCGAAGCCGCCCGTGACTGGCAGCGCGACAAGGCGCGGCTGATGAAAGGCGACCGGGGGGACTAATCGCCGCCCCGCTGTTGGCGTGCCGGCGGCGAAACCGCCAGGCGGGCAAGTGTTTGCGGACACGGCTCTTCGACCTCGGGCTTTCGCGGCGAGTGGGTGGGGAGGCGCGGAGCGGTCCGGGCCCAGCCCGGATGACCGTGAGTTTTGTTGTGCGTTTCGGCTTGGCTCGACCGCTCCGCGAAACCGTTCTTCTCAAGGGACGGCGACTGAGGGCCTGTTTCATCCCGATCGACGTTTCCCCTCGGGCGGGCAGGATCAAAGTCGCCCGGAAGGGGCCGTCGGCGACTCCGACTGATCCTGGAACGGGCCGGTTTTTGCTTCCCGGCCCCGTCGACCCGATTGTCCCGCCATCGTCCGCCCCGGACCTTGGGACCTTCTGAGCCCCGCCTCCCGAAACGACCCGACCGCCAGGCCCAGCCGGCCCCGCTCGGTTCCATCCCCATCGCCTGCTTGGGCCGGTACCAAGAGCCCTCCCCCGCGATGGGGACCTGCTCAGTATGGGCTGGGTTTGAGGTCCGAGGACCGGTGACGCTGATTTTTCTTCAGGGCGTTGGAAAGGTTGGGTTTCTTCCTGTCGTTCGCCGGGATAGATGCGGCTCGATCCCCGCGCCGGGTAGGCGCGCTCACGCCAAGACCTCGCGAGCCGATCCGCCCGTTGAACCGTCGAGTCCGTCGGTGTACACTAGTTGCGTACACATGGAGGCGCGCATGGCGGATCCGACCACTCCCGTTGGCGTCCGAGCGCTCCGGGAAAATCTCAGCGACTATTTGCGTCGCGCCCAGCAGGGAGCGTCCTTCGTGGTAATGTCCCGGGGCGAGGCGGTGGCTGAGTTGCGGGCGCCGGAGCGTCCGGCCTTGGCGCAGCGCCAGCCGGGCGCCTTGAAGGGACGCATCGTCATGGCGGAGGATTTCGACGCCTGGCCTGACGACCTGCTCGACGCATTTGAGGGCAGCGACGGGTGAAGGTGCTGCTGGACACCAGTGCGCTAATCTGGTGGCTGTCGGATTCTCCGCGTTTGCAGACCGAGGCGCGGGCGACGATCTCGGATCCGGGCAACGAAATCCTTGTCAGCGTCGTCTCCCTTTGGGAGATCGCGATCAAGGTCCGAATCGGCAAGCTCCAGGCCGAGATCGAGGAGATCGAAAACCAGGTCGAGCGCGAGGGCTTTCGGCGGCTCGCGATCCAACCTGCGCACCTGCGAACACTGATGTCGCTGCCGCAACATCATCGTGACCCGTTCGATCACCTCCTGATCGCCCAGGCCATCGACGAGGACGCGATTTTCCTGACCGGCGATCGGCAAGCGACCCGATATCCCGTGCGAATGAGCGCGGCGGACTAAGGCGCGGTCGCCATCCAGATCACGTGCCGCGCGCCACGGCCCTTGTGGGCGCGGACGCCGATCTCTTCGACGGCGTATCCCGCCCGCTTCAGCCGTGCGGTGAAGCTGTTGTCGCGGGTCGACGACCAGACTTCAAGGACCCCGCCGGGCCGCAGGGCGCGCTTGGCGGCGGCCAGGCCCATCGGGCTGTAGAGGCCGTCGTTCTCCTTGCGGGACAGGCCGCCGGGGCCGTTGTCGACGTCCAGCAGGATGGCGTCGAAGGCCGTCTCTCCAGCGCGGATCCGTTCACCGACGTCGCCCTCGTGGATGCTGACGCGGGGGTCGTCGAGGCTGGCGCCGTGAAGCGCCGCCAGCGCCCCCCGGGCCCAGGTGACGACGCCCGGTACGAGCTCGGCGACGACGATCCGCGCGTCGGGCCCGAAGGCGGCGAGCGCGGCGCGCAAGGTGAAGCCCATGCCCAGCCCGCCGATCAGCACCCGGGCTCCGGGGCGCTGACCAATTCGCTCGAAGGCGAGGGCGGCCATGGCCTCTTCCGAGCCGCTGAGCCGGCTGTTCATCAACTCGATGCCGCCGGTCATGATCGAGAACTCGGTCCCGCGCCGCATCAGCCGCAGGTCTTCGCCGTCGCCGGGCACCTGGACGGTGTCGAGATGCTGCCAGGGGATCATGGGGGACTCGCGGGTTGGGGACGCACACTCATGGCCCACGTAGAGGGTCATGATCAACGGCTGTGGAATGAGTGAGTGTCCCCCGCCACAACGGCCGCTTGACGCAAGGACCCAGCGGCGCGACCTTCAAACCTAACAACGATAACCTACGGAGGATCCGCTCATGGCCGACGGTGCATCGCCCATCGCCACGTCGCTCAAGGACCAGGTCGGCGAGGCCGAATGGAAGGCCCGCGTCGATCTCGCGGCGCTCTATCGCCTGGTCGCCGTCCACGGCTGGGACGACATGATCTTCACCCACATCTCGGCCCGCATCCCCGGGCCGGAGCATCATTTCCTGATCAATCCCTACGGCCTGTTCTTCGGCGAGATGACTGCCTCGTGCCTGGTCAAGGTCGATCTGGACGGTAATGTCATCGACAAGACGCCGTACTTCATCAACCCGGCGGGTTTTACGATCCACTCGGCGGTCCACGCCGCCCGCGAGGACGCCCATTTCGTCATGCACTTGCACACCGACCAAGGCGTGGCGGTGTCCGCGAACAAGGAAGGTCTGCTGCCGCTGTCGCAGCATTCGCTAATTGTCTTGCCACAGCTCGCCTATCACGATTATGAAGGCATTGCGCTCAACCTTGACGAACGGGAACGCTTGGTGGCCGACCTCGGCGAGAAAAAGCTGATGATGCTGCGCAACCACGGCACCTTGTCGGTGGGGGCGACGGCGGCCGAGTGCTGGCTGGGCATGTTCTTCCTGGAACGGGCCTGCGCCCAGCAGGTGATGGCGCTCAGCGCTGGCCGCGACAACGTGCTCGAAGCGCCAGACGCCGCCCAGGCCGAGGTCCGCAGCCAGACCGGCATGGGCATGGGCATGATCGCCGGCCTGGCCTGGCCGGGCTGCCTGCGCAAACTCGACCGGGAGTCCCCCGGTTACACGGATTGACGCCCAGGCGTCGAAAACGAAACGCCGCCGTGGCCCTGGGGACCGCGGCGGCTTTCTTTTGCGCGCTGGGCCGGGTGTCCGGACCGGCTTGGGCCGGCGCCTGGCCCATGAAGGATGGCGAGGGGCTGGCCATCCTCAAATATGAGGATCAGAAGGCCGACACGGGCTTCGATCCGAACGGCGTGGAGGTGGCGATCGCCCGGCGCCGCGACCAGACCTTGTCGCTCTACGGCGAATACGGCCTGACCGACCGTCTGACCTTGCAATCCAAGGCGGGGCTGACTCGCGGCCACGACGATTTCGTCGATTATGAGGGACTGGGATCCGTCGAACTGGGGCTGCGGTACGCCTTGCTGCACACGGATCGATCAGTCATCAGCCTTTATCTGGGCGCCGCCCGGGATGGTGTGGGGCGCAACGCCGGCTATGCGGCGCCAGGACAGGGCGACGCCGACATCGAGGCGCGACTGCTGGCGGGAACCTCTGGCCAGTGGCGAACCATGCAGGCCTTCGCCGAGGTGCAGGTCGCGCGTCTGAGGCGGAGCGGCCTGGCCGACGAGACCAGGGTCGACGTCACGGCGGGCCTCAAGCCTCGGCCCCGCTGGCTGTTGATGGTTCAGACCTTCGCCGGCCAGGCCGATTCCCAGCCGGTAAGATCGCGTTGGTGCAAGAGCGAAATATCCGTGGCGCGTGATCTGGGCGTCTGGAGCCTGCAGGCCGGATGGCGGCAAGCCATACTGGGGCGTGAGACCCCGGCTGACCATGGCCCGGTCTTGGCGGTGTGGCGGCGGTTCTGATATTTCAGAACTGTAATATTTGGTCATCCGTGTGTCACTGGACGCAGGCTACGGCTGGCGGCTAATGAGCCGTTTTGTATTAGCTGAGCCGTTACATCCCGGCGCCCGGAGCTTTTCGTGATCCGCAGACATTTCTTCCTGGTCGGGGCGGTGGTCGCTGTTCTGCTGATGCTGCTGGCTGGCGGGCTGAAACTGGCCTTTGGCGGCAAGGCGACGGGGCAGGGGGGCGCTGCTGGCGGCGGACGCGCGACACCCGTGTCGCAAGTGGTCGCCCAGCCGCGGGCCTTCACCGACCGGATCGAGGTGCTGGGCGTGGCCAAGGGCCGCCAGTCGGTGACCATCACCTCGAACACGGCCGAGCTGATCACCGCCGTCCACTTCCGCGACGGACAGACCGTATCCAAGGGGCAGGTGCTGGTCGAGCTGAAGGCCGACCAGGAGACCGCGGGCATCGCCGAGGCCCAGGCCCAGCTGGCCCAGGCCGAGCGTGAATACACCCGGTGGAAGACCCTTGCCGATCGCGGCATCGCCCCGCGCGCCTCGGCCGAGCAGTACATGGCCGCGCGCGACACCGCCCGCGCCGCCCTGGCCGCGGCCAGTGCCCAGAAGCTGGACAAGGTGATCCGCGCGCCGTTCTCGGGCCGGGTGGGCATATCGGACATCGCGCCTGGGGCCCTGATCAGCCCCGGAACGCCCATCGTCAGCCTGGACGACGTCTCGGTGATCCGCGTCGACTTCTCGGTGCCCGACCGTTACCTGCCGATCCTTCGCGAGGGGCTGACGATCACCGCCAAGCCCGACGCCCTGCCGGGCGAGAGCTTCATTGGCCGCATCGCCCAGATCGACACGCGGATCGACCCGGCCACGCGCGCGCTCAAGGCCCGGGCCGAATTCCCCAACGCCGACGGTCGCCTCAAACCCGGCATGCTGATCAAGGTCGGCATCGACCAGGGCCGGCGCCAAGCCGTGGCGGTGCCCGAGGCCGCCGTGCAGTTCGAGGGCTCCCAGGCCTCGGTGTTCCTGGTCACCAAGGGGCCCAAGGGCCTGGTCGCCCGCCGCGCTTCGGTGCAGACCGGCGTCGATGCGGACGGCTTCATCGAAATCACCTCGGGCCTGAAAGCTGGCGACAAGCTGGTCGGCGACGGTCTCAACCGCGTGCAGGACGGCGCGCCGGTCAATGTCGGCGGCGGAAAGCCCCAGGCCGGCCAGGGTGATCGCAAGCAGAAGGCCGGCTGATGCTTTCCGACCTTTCCGTTCGTCGGCCGGTCTTCGCCGCGGTCGCCGCGATCATCCTCTGCGTCATCGGCCTGGCAGCCTTCAAGAGCCTGCCGATCCGCGAACTGCCGAGCGTCGATCCGCCGGTGGTGTCGATCTCGACCGCCTATCGCGGCGCCTCGGCCGAGGTGATCGAGGAGCGGATCACCCAGGTCATCGAGCGCCAGGTCGCCGGGATCCAGGGCATCGACCGGGTCAACAGCTCCTCGCGTGACGGTCGCTCGCAGATCACCATCACCTTCACGCTCGATCGCGACCTCGACGCGGCCGCCAACGACGTGCGCGACGCGGTCAGCCGGGTGGCGGCGAACCTGCCCGACCAGGCCGACCCGCCGCAGATCGCCAAGGCCAACGCCGACTCCTCGCCGATCATCGTCCTGAACCTGACCTCCAGCACCCTCAGCACCCTGGAGCTGGCCGACTACGCCGACCGCTATCTGGTCGAGCGGATGTCGACGATTCCCGGCGTGGCCCAGGCCAACCTCTACGGCGCGCCGCTCTACGCCATGCGCATCTGGCTGGACGCCGACGCCATGGCGGCGCGCGGTGTGACGGTCGACGATGTCGAGAATGCCCTCAACGCCCAGAACGTGGAACTCCCCGCCGGCGCCCTGGAAGGCGCCGCCAAGGACTTCACGATCCGGGTCAGTCGCGCCTATTCCAAGCCCGAGGACTTCCTGAAGCTGCCGCTGCGCGCCGGGGGCGCCGAGGGCTTCGTGGTCCGCCTGGGCGACGTGGCGCGGGTCGAGGAGGGGGCGGATGAACGCCGCAAGCTGTTCCACGGCAACGGCGTTCCGCAGGTCGGCATCGCCCTGACCCGCCAGTCGCAGGCCAACGACGTCGCGATCTCGGACGCGGTCCGCAAGGAAGTGGCGACCATCAACCAGACGCTGCCGGCAGGCACCAAGATGATCGTGGCGATCGACAACTCGGTGTTTACCGCCGAGGCGATCCACGAGGTGTGGATCACGATGGGTATCTCGATCGCCCTGGTGGCCCTGGTCAACCTGCTGTTCCTGGGCAGCTGGCGCTCTGCCCTGATCCCGTCGATCGTCGCGCCGATCTGCATTCTGTCGACCTTCATCGTCCTGGCCCCGCTGGGCTTCTCGCTGAACCTGCTGACCCTCCTGGCCCTGGTGCTGGCGGTCGGCCTGGTGGTCGACGACGCCATCGTCGTGGTCGAGAACATCCAGCGCCGCGTCGATGAGGGCGAGCCCTCGACGGTGGCGGCCCTGCGCGGCACTCGCCAGGTGTTCTTCGCGGTCGTGGCCACCACCATCGTGCTGATCTCGGTGTTCGCCCCGCTGATGTTCCTGCCCGGCTATATCGGCCGGCTGTTCGTCGAGCTGGCCGTGGCCATCGCCGCGGCGGTAGGCTTCTCGGCCCTGCTGGCCTTGAGCCTGTCGCCGATGATGGCGTCCAAGCTGCTCAAGCCCGCCAGCGCCAACTGGCTGTCGCGCCGGGTCGACCAGGCTATGGACGCGCTGAAGGACAGCTACCGCCATTCGTTGGAAGGCCTGCTGGGCAAGGGCTCGGCCACCCTGGTCACGGGTCTGTCGGTGCTGGTCCTGGCGGTCTGCGCCAGCGGACTGTTCGCCCTGCTGCCTCAGGAACTGGTGCCCGCCGAGGACCGCGGCCGCGTCGACGTGTCGATCAATGGGCCGGAGGGCAGCGGGTTCGACGCGACGGTCAAGGTCGCCGACAGGATCGAGAAGATCCTCGACCAGTATCGGCGCGACGGCGTGGCCGAGCGTACGATCATCACCGTGCCGCGTTTCGGCCAGAACCAGTTCAACACCGGCAACGCGGTCGTTGCGCTTAAGCCGTGGGGCGAGCGCGACAAGTCGGCCGACGAGGTCGCCGCCGAACTCAACAAGAGCCTGTCGAGGATCACCAGCGTCCGCGCCGTGGCCTCGGTGCGCGGCGCCTTCCAGCGCGGCGGCGGCGGCGGTGGCGGCGGCGGCGGCGGCACCAATGTCGACCTGATCGCCGTCGGCAACGACTACGTCCAGCTGGCCAACTGGCTCAAGCCCATCCTCAGCGCTTCCCAGGCCAATCCGGGCCTGTCGCGGCCGCGCCTCGACTATGAGCCCACCGCGCCGCGCCTGTCGGTGCAGATCGACCGCGACAAGGCCGCGACCCTGGGCGTCTCGGCCCAGTCGATCGGTCGGGCGCTGGAGACCATGTTCGGCTCGCGCCAGGTGACGACCTACATCAAGTCCGGCCAGGAATATGACGTCATCCTGCAGACCGCGCTGGACCAGCGTCGCGGCATCGAGGACCTCAACCGCCTGCAGGTGCGGACTCAGTCGGGCACCCTGGTGCCGCTGTCGACGGTGGTCACCACCGAGCTGCGCGGCGACACGCCCGACCGTCCGCGCGTCGATCGCCTGCGGGCGGTGACCCTGACCACCCAGCTGAACCCCGGCTATACCGTCGCCGACGCCGTCAAGTTTTTCCAGGACCAGGCCGCCGCCCACCCGACGCCCGGGGTCAGCGTCAAGTGGGGCGGCCAGGCCAAGGACTACCTGGAAGCCTCCGGCGCGGTGGGCCTGGCCTTCGGCCTGGCGCTGCTGCTGGTGTTCCTGGTCCTGGCCGCGCAGTTCGAGAGCTGGATCCACCCGGCGGTGATCATGCTGACGGTGCCGCTGGCGGCGTTGGGCGGGCTGTTCGGCCTGCTGATCACCGGCTCGACGATCAACACCTACAGCCAGATCGGCCTGATCATTCTGGTCGGCATCGCCGCCAAGAACGGGATCCTGATCGTCGAGTTCGCCAATCAGCTGCGCGACGAGGGCCTGAAGGTCCGCGAGGCGGTGATCGAGGCCGCCGCCCTGCGCCTGCGTCCGATCATCATGACCTCGATCTCGGCGGCCATGGGCGCCTTGCCGCTGATGCTGTGGGCGGGAGCCGGCGCCGGCAGCCGCAAGACGATCGGGGCGGTGATCTTCACCGGCGCGATCTTCGCGACCCTGCTGACGCTGTTCGTGGTTCCGGTGTTCTACAACCTGCTGGCGCGCTTCACGAAGTCTCCGGAGTGGACTTCGCGGCAAATCGAGGACTATGAAGCCCGCGAGAAGAGCGGGGAGGGGCATGCCTCACCCGTCTGAACCGGGTGAGGAAGCATGGCCGAGGCCGTATTGGCGGCGAAGCGGTAGGAGCTTGCGCTTCTGCGACGCATCGAGGAACGCATTCTCTGGCTGGCCTCGTGGACGATCCACAACGCCAACCATCTGCGTGAAAGCCGCGACGGGCTGAAGGTCGGCGGCCACCAGGCGTCCTGCGCCTCGATGACCACCCTGATGACGGCGCTCTACATGAAGGCGTTGCGGCCGCAGGACCGCGTGGCCGTCAAGCCGCACGCCAGTCCGGTGTTTCACGCGATCCAGCATCTGTTCGGTCGCCAGAGCCTGGAGAAGCTCAAGGCCTTCCGCGCCCTGGGCGGCGCCCAGTCCTATCCCTCGCGCACCAAGGATACCGACGACGTCGACTTCTCGACCGGCTCGGTGGGCCTGGGCGTGGCCATGACCGCCTTCGCCTCGCTGGCCCAGGACTATCTGGCCGCGCGCGGCGCCGTGAAACCCGAGAAGATGGGACGGATGATCTCGCTGCTGGGCGACGCCGAGCTGGACGAAGGCAACATCTACGAGGCCCTGATCGAGGCCTGCAAGCACGACATCCGCAACACCTGGTGGATCGTCGACTACAACCGCCAGAGCCTGGACGCGACCACCCAGGACCGGATGTTCACCCGCTATGGCGAGATCTTCGAGGCCGCCGGCTGGACGGTCGAGACGCTGAAATGGTCCAGGCGCCAGCGCGAGGCCTTCGCCAAGCCAGGTGGCCCGGCGCTCCAGCAATGGATCGAAACCGCGCCCAACGACCTCTACGCGGCGCTCAGCTACCAGGGCGGCGCGGCCTGGCGCGAACGGCTGAACGCCGACCTGGCCGGCGACGCCGACGCCTTGAAGCTGATCGCGGCCTACAAGGACGTCGACCTGGGCGAGCTGATGACCGAGCTGGGCGGCCATTGCATGGAAACCATCCTGGAGGCCTTCGACAGGGCCAGCCAGGATGACGCGCCGCGTTTCTTCATCGCTTACACGGTCAAGGGCCTGCGCCTGCCGTTCCAGGGGCACAAGGACAACCATGCCGGCCTGATGACCGAGGCCCAGATCGCCGAACTGCGCGCGCGGCTGGGCGTGATCGAGGGCGAGGAATGGGATCCGCTGTCGGGTCTCTCGGCGGCCGAGCACACGGCTCTCAAGGGGCTGGTGGCCAGGGCGCCGTTCGCGGCCAATACCGAGCGCGAGCATGTCGCGCCGGCGATCCAGGCGCCATCCCCCGACGCCTTGCTGGCGGCCGTCTCCGGCGGGGGCGAACAGTCCACCCAGGCCGCCTTTGGCAAGGTGATGTTCGAGATCGCCCGCCGGGACGACGAATTCGCCGGCCGGGTGGTGACCACCTCGCCGGACGTCACGGTCTCGACCAATCTCGGCGGCTTCGTCAATCGTCGGGGCGTGTTCCAGCGGCGGGCGCACGACGACGTGTTCAAGCGTCGGCGCATACCGTCGGCCCAGGTGTGGTCCAAGGCCGAGACCGGCCAACATGTCGAACTGGGCATCGCCGAGAACAACCTGTTCATCGCCCTGGCGGCCCTGGGCCTGACCGCGCCATTGTTCGGCGAGCGGCTGTTCCCGGTCGGCACGCTCTACGATCCGTTCATCGCCCGGGGCCTGGATGCGCTGAACTACGCCTGCTACCAGGACGCCCGCTTCCTGCTGGTCGCCACGCCCAGCGGCCTGACCCTGGCCCCCGAAGGCGGCGCGCACCAGTCGATCGGCTCGCCGCTGATCGGCATGAGCCAGCCGGGCCTGGACAGCTACGAGCCGGCCTTCGCCGACGAGACGGCGGTGCTGATGGCGCACGCCTTCGACCGGATCCAGGCCAAGGACGGAGCCTCGACCTATCTGCGGCTGTCGACACGGGTGATCGCCCAGCCCGAGCGCGCCGACGACGCCTGGCGCCAGGGCGTCGTCGATGGAGCCTACTGGCTGCGTCCGCCGGCTCCCGACGCTCGGCTGGCCATCGCCTATGCCGGCGCACTGGCGCCGGAGGCGCTGGCGGCTTTCGAGGCGGTGCAGGAGGACGAACCGGGCGCGGGCCTTCTGGCGGTCACCTCGGCGGATGTCCTGCATCGCGACTGGACCGCCGCCGGCCGTTCGCGCTGGACGGACGGCGTTGCACGCCCCTCGAAGATCGAAGCCCTGCTGGCGCCGCTGTCCCGCGACGCGGGCCTGGTGACCGTGATCGACGGCGCGCCTTCGACCCTGTCCTGGCTGGGCTCGGTGCGCGGCATGCGGCTGCGCGCGCTGGGACTGGAGACCTTCGGCCAGTCCGGCGACCTGCCGGACCTCTACGCCCGATACCGCCTGGACGCCGACGCCATTCTGGACGCCTGCGCCGATCTGCTGCTCTAGGTCGGCGGCTTACAGCCCGTGCACGATCGTCATGCGGCGGATCAGGCCGTCCTCGAAGGTGAAGCGCAGGCGCACCCGGGTGTCCGACCACAGTCCGCCCTGGGCGTCGCGGACGGCGTACTGCGCGTGGACGATCGCCTGGTCCTCGCCCACTGGCGTGATGTCGATGATCCGGGCGTCGGCCTGCATCAGGGCGAACTGACGGCGGAAATAGTCGACCACTGTCTGGCGGCCGTGCAGCGCGCCGCCGTCCAGCAGGTCGGGCCATTCGACGTCCGCATGGAGGGCCCGGCCCAGGGCTTCGAGATCCCGTGCGTTGAAGGCGTCGTAGACCTCGGCCAGCAAGCGGCGGCGGGCGGGCATCGACTAGCCGATCCCGCCAGACGCGCGCCCGCCTTCGGCGTTCCAAGTCTTGGTCGGCGGAAAGGGCGGCTCCATCATCCGATCAGCTCCCGGGCTTGTAACCGGTCTCGACCTTCAGATAGGCGATCAGGTCGATGCGGTCCCTGGGATCGTGCAGGCCGGCGAAGGTCATCTTGGTGCCCGGCATGAACCCGCGGGGGTTGTCCAGCCACTTGTCGAGATGCTCGGCGTCCCAGTTGAAACCGGCGGCCGCGACGACGGGCGAGTACTTGTAGTCAGGCTTGCTGCCCGCCTTGCGTCCGAACACGCCGTACAGGTTGGGACCCGTCATGTTCGGACCGCCTTCGGTGATGGTGTGGCACGAACGGCAGAGGGCGAACTTGCTCTGCCCGTTCATCAGGTCGCCGGTGTTGTACGGAGCGGGAAGGGCGGCCAGCAGGGTCTGCTTCTGGGCGTCGGTCGGCGCCGCCGTGGGGCTCGAACTCGCCGATCCGCCGTCGGAAGTTCCCCCGCCGGGCTTCGAGCAACCGGTCAGAATGACGCAAACGACCGCCGCGGCGGCGAGATGAACCTGACGCATTCACGCGTTCCCAACTGACATTATGCCGCAAGCTGTGCGGCGCGGCGCCACATTCATTTTCTGGCCCAACTGTGGGCTTCGCATCCAATATATAACGTCGTTATCCGGTCAAGGTCTCGCCACGTTTCAGCGAACGCCCTGCGACAACGCGCGTTATCTCACAGAATGTAAAAGCAAAATGCCCAATTACAAACCGTGGGTATGCACATAAAAAATTGACCGGAATTAACCATAAACGTACCCAGAGAGCGCCGGAGGGGCTGCTCCGGCGACCGGGCAGGAAAACAAGATCATGGACTGGAACGAAGAGCGGACCGCCACGCTTCGCAAACTGTGGCTTGAGGGCATGAGCGCGAGCCAGGTGGCGCGCCAGTTGGGCGGCGTCAGCCGTAGCGCGGTGATCGGCAAGGTGCACCGTCTGGGCATCACGGTTCGCGAGGTTCCCACCCGTCAGCGCAGCGCGGTGCGCACCGCCGTTCGGGCCCAGCCCCGGACCCGCGCGGTTCGCGACGCCGCTCCCGCCCAACGCTCGGCGCTTCGCCTGCTCGAAATCGCCGAGATGGCGCCGACCGCGAACATCCTGGGCCTGGAGATCCATTCCTGCCGTTGGCCGATCGGCAATCCCGACTCCCACGACTTCGGCTTCTGCGGTCGCGAAAAGACCGCCCGCGGTTCCTACTGCGACGAGCACGCCCGCGGCGCCTTCCGCAAACTGGCCTCACCGTCCGAGGTGAAGGCTTGGGCTCGCCAGCCGGCCGCCCGCATCGAACACCACACCGCCTGACGCCAGCGCGAACCCAAGCACCAGGACATCCCCCATGAACATGGTCTTGATCGAGAACACCGCCGGCAGCAGCCAGGTGATCACCATCATCGAAGAGTTCGCCGGTCACTCGGTGTCGCGCGATCTCAATCCGGGCGAGCATACCCGCATCCCCGTCGGTCAATTCAAATCGATCGTCGTGCGCGAGACCTATCCCGACGACTGGTTGGCCCGGGCCCGTGCGCGCAACGCCACGATCCCCGACGCGATCGCCAGCTACGCGGCCTGATCCGCTTTCCGCCTCTTTCGAGAGCAAGCTATGCACGACCCCCGCGAACTTGCTCGCGGGGGTCGTTTCGTCTGGAACCCTATGGTTGACGTAGCGTTAGCCACGGTCGAACGATGTTCGCTGTCGTTCGCGCCAGGGGGAACGGCGTCGGGTTCCAAATGTATGCAAACGCCCGCATTCCGTTCGCGGGTAGGCGGAGCTGCGATTGTGTGCGGCTTGCGCGTGTGACATGAAGGCGCGCCATTTGGCGTGGGGGGAACCATGTCAGAGCAGAAGCAAGGGGAGGGGCGCGGTTTGCCGTTGCCGACCTATGTCAGCTATCTGATGTACCAGACCGAGCAGCACCGGCGCGCCCTCGCCGCCGACTGCATCGCGCAACACGGCTTGAGCTTCGCCAAGTGGGTGGCGCTGGCGTCGCTGGCGCGGTTCGGCGAGTGTTCGATGACCCGCTTGGCGCGGCTGTCGGCCGCTGATCGCACGACCTTGACCCGTTCGATCGACGGGTTGATCCGCGACGGTCTCGTCGAGCGCGGGACCCAGGCCTCCGACCGCCGCAAGGTGGTGGTGCGCCTGACCGCGGAAGGCCACGAGGTGCTAGGTCGCGTTCGGGAGGACATCCACCCGATCAACCAGGAAGTCTGCGCCGAGCTTACGGAGGAAGAGCAGGTCAACCTCGCGACCTATCTCCAGAAGATCCTCGGCGGACTGATCACCGAGCCGGAATGGAAGCACGAGGTGCTGTCGTTCGGACGCGGCTCGGTGGAGGCGGCCGCCAAGGCTAGCGCCTCGGCTTAGTCGTCGCCCTTCGGACGTCCGCGCAACGCCTTGACGCCCGCTCGCTTGCCCTTGGTCTCCAGCCGCTTGAGCTTGCTGGAATAGGTCGGCTTGGTCGGCCGGCGAGGCTTGGGCTTTTCCGTCGCCCGGCGGATCAGCTCGACGAGCCGGTCGCGGGCGTCCTGTCGGTTCATCTCCTGCGACCGGCTGCCCTGGGCGAACAGGACGATCACGCCGTCCTGGGTCAGCCGACTGCCGGCCAGGGCCTCGAGCCGCACCTTCACGTCGTCGGGCAGGGTGGGGGAGTTGCGCACGTCGAAGCGCAGCTCGATCGCCGTGCTGGTCTTGTTGACGTGCTGGCCGCCGGGACCCGAAGCGCGCATAGCCTTTTCGACGATCTCGTCGTCGTCGATCCGCAGCCACGAGGTGATCTCGATCATCGGACCACGCGCTTGGCCTTGACCACGGCGGTGTCCAGCGCCTGCAGGAACCTGGAGCGATCGGCGGGACCGAACGCCTTTGGGCCGCTGGTTGTCTCGCCCATCGAGCGCAGGTGCTCGCCGATCATCCGAGAGGCCAGGGCCGAGCCGATGGTGTCGACGGTGAACAGGCGGCCGGTGGTTCCAAGCGCCTGGCCGCCGGCCTTCAGCACTCGGTCGGCCAGCGGAATGTCGTTGGTGATCACCACGTCGCCGGGGCCGGCCCGCTCGGCGATCCAGTCGTCCGCTACGTCGGGGCCGGCATCGACCACGATCTGCTCGATGGCGAGCGTCTGAGGGACGCGGATCCAGCTGTTGGAGACCACGAAGGTCTTCAGGCCATAGCGGGCGGCGACCTTGTAGACCTCGTCCTTCACGGGGCAGGCGTCGGCGTCGATGTAGAGAACGGTCATGCGCCGTCTCGTAGCGCCTTCCCCAGCCGTTCGCCAAGCGCCGCCTAGAATCGGCTCGCGTCGAACAAGCCCCTCGCATCCTTGTCTTCGCCGTCCGAACCGAAGTTTCCGCCCAGGGTTTGGGCGCCGGTCGTGCTGTTGCACGCTTTCCAGACAAACGAAGGTTCTCCACAGCTTCACCTTGGGGGGCGACGATCCCGCCCTTGATTGATGGCTCGAGCGCATTAGCTATCAACCCGTGGAGCCGCCGTTGGCGCTCCTGCCCTTCCTGGGCGTTTCCTCCCTAATGACTGCCCGGCCTTTGCGCCGGGCATTTTTTTGGCCGTTTCGTGGCCCGGAGAGCCGTGGGGGGCGACGGCGTCGAAACACGCCGCAACACCGCGACAACATGGCGATGGGACGGTGCGCATGACCGCTTTCGGTCGCCGCCGCCTGGAGGACATGACGCCCATGACTTTCCCAAAGCTGTTCGGAACCGCCACGATCGCCTTCGCCGCCTTGAGCCTGGCCGCCGCCGCCCCCGCTTCGGCCCGTGAGCGTGACATGCGCCACCGCCATGAGCACAGGGTCTGCAAGTGGGAGCGTCATCACGGCCACAAGCAGAAGGTCTGCCGCTGGGTGCATAACTAAGGCCGTGTCCGGGCGGGGCGGGCGCCCGGATATTCCTTACGGGTCATAGTTTGATCGACGCGCTCCGACGCGCGCCGTAAACTCGGAGTTCAAGCGATCCCGCCGCCGTGAACTCGGCGGTCGCACTGGAGACCGGGTATGGACAAGGCCGAAATCAATCGCGTCGTCGAGCGACACAAGGCCGAGCAGGAGGCCCTCGATCAGCGCCTGGAAGCCCTGCGCAGCGGCAAGCTGCAAGTGGGGTCGCCGACCGAGGACGGCGGCGTGCGAGATGAGACCCACGCTCACATCAGCGAACTGGAGCGCCTGCGCCAGTGGCTGGCCGAGAACGTCGCCCGCTACGAGGCGCTGCTGGGCGCTTGAGCCTCGGCCTTCGCACCCAGGTCCCGCTTCTTGGGATAGACGATCATCGCCTTGATGGGGGAATGGTGCCGGATGCAGGGATCGAACCCGCGACCTTCGGTTTACAAAACCGCTGCACTACCGCTGTGCTAATCCGGCCCACCGCTTGCCGAACGGGGCGTTCTCCTTAGCCGCAAGGGCGGGGGCAGGGCAAGGGCGGCCGCAACGTCGTCCATTGCCGCGCCATCAAAGCAAGCTAAGGTGGTTCCAAACAATCGTTTGGAGGGGCGGATGCGGATTCGGCTGACGATGGCGGCGGCGTTGGCGATCGCCCTGGCTCCGATAACGGCGCACGCAGCGCCCGAGTCCGCGCCGGCCGCGATCCTGGCTCTGGAAAGGCCCGACGCCGCGGGCTTCTCGCCCGAGCGCCTCAAGCGCCTGGACGGCTACATGCAGGGACTCGTCGACCAGGGACACCTGCCGGGCGCGATCACCCTGGTCGCCCGCCACGGCAAGGTCGTCAGCTACCAAACCTTCGGCAAGACGGCGATCGGCGGGAAGCCGATGACCAGGGATACGATCTTCCGGATCTATTCCCAGACCAAGCCGGTGACCGGCGTGGCCATGATGATCCTGTTCGAGGAGGGGCGGTGGCGCCTCGACGATCCGGTGACCAAGTTCGTGCCCGAACTGGCCAACCTGCAGGTCTACAAGGGCCAGAACCCGGACGGGACCTTCATCACCGAGCCGGCGGCGCGACCGCCGACCCTGCGCGAGATCATGAGCCACACCGGCGGCTTCGCCTACGGCCTGCGCACGGATCAGCCGGTGGAGAAGGCCTATCGCGACAGCGGGCTGCTGGGCTCCAAGACCCAGGCCGAGTTCCTGACCGCCCTGGCCAAGCTGCCCCTGGCGAGCCAGCCGGGGACCGAATGGCGCTACAGCGTCTCGGTCGACCTCCAGGGGCTGATCGTCGAGCGGCTGTCGGGCATGAGCCTGGCCGACTTCATGAAGAGCCGCATCTTCGACCCGCTGAAGATGACCGACACCGCCTTCTGGGTTCCGGCCGCCAAGAGCGATCGTCTGGCGGCGCTCTACATGATCGATCCCAAGGCGCGGAAACGGGTTCCGGCCGACGGCTTCATGGTGCTGGACGTCAGCAAGCCGCCGGCGATCGCCTCGGGCGGCGGCGGACTGGTCTCGACCACGGCCGATTACGCCCGGTTCGCCCAGATGCTGCTGAACGGCGGCGAGCTGGACGGCGCCCGCATCCTGGCGCCCGGTACGATCGAGCTGATGGCCTCCAACCACTTGACCGACATCGTGATGGCCGTTCCTGACGCGGCGTTTTCGCCGGCCAAGGGCGAGGGCTTTGGACTCGACTTTGCGGTGGTCACTGACCCGGCCCGGGCCGGCACGTTGCGCGGCAAGGGGACCTACAGCTGGGGCGGCGCGGCCGGCACCTGGTTTTGGATCGACCCGAAGAACGACCTTTTCATGCTGGGCATGATCCACATCCTGGGCAAGGACGCCGATCCGGCCCTGGCCCATATCGACGAGAACGCCGCGACGCTGGTCTACCAGGCCCTGGTCGACCCGGCGAAGTGACAACGGGAACGCGCCCGGCCCCGAGCATGCTGGGGAGCCGGAGTCATCGACCCGCCCTTCGACATCACCCAACGGCTGGGCGCGCTTGGCGTCGGCCGCCATTCCGAGAGGCCGCGACCATGATGCAGAACCTGTTTTCCCTGAAGGGCCGCGTGGCCCTGGTCACCGGCGGTTCGCGCGGGATCGGTAAGATGATCGCCGAGGGCTTCCTGACCTATGGCGCGCGCCGCGTGTACGTCTCGGCCCGCAAGGCCGCCGCCTGCGACGCGACCGCCGAGGAACTGTCGGCGATCGGCGAATGTGTCTCCCTGCCGGCCGACGTTTCGACTCTGGAAGGCATCAACGGGCTGGTGGCGCGGATCGCCGAGCGCGAGGACAAGCTGGACATCCTGGTCAACAACGCCGGCGCGGCCTGGGGCGCCGAGTTCGACACCTTTCCCGAGAGCGGCTGGGACAAGGTGGTGGACCTGAACATGAAGACGCCGTTCTTCCTGACCCAGGCGCTGATCGGCCATCTGCGGGCGGCGGGCAAGGAGCATGTGGCCAAGGTGATCAATATCGCCTCGATCGACGGCCAGTCGGTGACGACCGACGAAACCTATCCCTATGGCGCCTCCAAGGCCGGCCTGCTGCACATGACCAAGCGCATGGCGTTGCGCCTGGCGGCGGACAATATCGCGGTCAGCTGCATCGCGCCGGGGGCCTTCGCCTCGGACATGAACAAGGTGGCCCGCGACCATGCCGACGCGGTCGCCAAGATGATCCCGGCCGGCCGGATCGGCACGACCGAGGACATGGCGGGCGCGGCGATCTATCTGGCTTCGCGGGCCGGGGACTATGTGACGGGGTCGGCCGTCACCGTGGACGGCGGGGTCAGCTTCGCGCGCTGAAGCTGCTTTTGGGGACAGGCGCCTGCGTCTGTCCCCAAACCGTAGCTAGGGCTTGCCGGGTGAGGGGAAGCCCCCCAGTTCGGCCGGCTCGGCGTCGCTGAGCTCGACCCCGGCGTTGGCGCCGCAGCCCACCGGCTTGGGCGGGCGGGCGCCGCGCTCGCGGGCCGACATCAGGGCCCAGCCGCCGGGCTTGAGGATCTCCAGCGGCGAGAAGCGGGCCTTGTAGGCCATCTTCTCGCTGCCGGGCACCCAGTAGCCCAGATAGACGTAGGGCAGGCCGTTCAGCTGGGCCTGCAGGATGTGGTCCAGGATGATGAACGAGCCCAGGCTGCGCTTGGTCAGGCTGGGGTCGTAGAAGCTGTAGACCAGCGACAGGCCGTCGGCGAGCACGTCGACCAGCACGCAGGCGATCAGGTCGCCCGGCCCGCGGTCCTGCGAGCGCAGGCGGTATTCGATCAGATGGGTGCGGACCGCGGTGTCCTCGACCATGGCCACGTAGTCGGGCCAGGTCATCTCGGCCATGCCGCCGTCGGCGTGGCGGGTCAGCAGGTAGCGACGCAAGAGCTCGAACTGCTCCAGCGTGGCCTCGGCCTCGACCAGGTGGCGTTCCAGGTCGGTGTTGCGGGTCAGCACCTTGCGTTCCGAGCGCGAGAAGACGTAGTCGGCGGCCGCGGCGCGAGCCGACTGGCAGGCGCGGCAGGTCTCGCAGGCGGGCCGGTAGGCGATGTTCTGCGAGCGACGGAAGCCGACCTGGGTCAGGCTGTCATTGACCGTCGGGCCGTCGGACAGCGGCAGGTGGGCGAAGACCTTGCGCTCCTCGCGGCCGGGCAGGTAGGGGCAAGGCGTGGGCGCCGTGAGGAAGAAGCGCAGCTGTCGCGTCGGAAAATGCTGCGTCACGGAAAGCGTCCGTTCCTCTAGTGGCCTCGCCCTCGAAATCGGGTCGATAAGGGATTAGGCGGCATCCGCGGCGGTTGCGCAAGCGCCGCGACGCCGCTGAGCGTCATCACGCCGCAGGCTGCGTCAAAGGCCATCGGGCAGCACCGGCTTTTCGCGCAGGAGCACGATCGAGATTCGGCGGTTGCCGGGCAGGGTGGGGTCGTCCGCGTACAGCGGCTCGGAATTGGCCTTGCCCGAGACCTGATAGATGCGGTCCTCGTCGACCCCGGCGCCGCGCAGCACCTGGCGCGAGGCGTCGGCGCGCTCGGCCGACAGGGCCCAGTCGCTGTCGGCGCGCTTGCCGGCGGCGCTGGCGCTGGTGTGGCCCGAGATGGTGATGCGGTTGGGCAGCTGGTTGATCACCTTGGCCACGGCGCGCAGCAGGATGCGGGCGCGGTCGTTGGGCTCGCGCGAGTTCTCCTTGAACATCGAGCGGCCGTCCTGGTCGATCAGCTGGATGCGCAGGCCCTCGGGGGTCTGGTCGATCATGATCTGCTTGGACAGCTCGGCCAGTTCCGGCATGTCCTGCAGCGACTGGCGCAGCGACTGGGCGGCCGAGGCGAAGCTGTCCTGCTCCTTCTTGGCCAGGGCGTCGCGCAGGGCCTGCTCGCTGGCGGAGTCGAGGCTGGCCGAGGTCGAGCTCTGGCCGTCCTTGTCGGTCTCGGTGGGGGCTTCGGGAGCCATCTGCTGGATCACCGACATCTTGCCGTCGGCCTTGGCGCCGTCGTCGCCCAGCGAGGTGCCGCCCAGGATGCCGCCCGAGCCGCTGGTGCTGGACGAGATCGAGGCCGGGGCGAAATAGTCGGCGATGCCCTGCTTCTGTTCGGGGCTGGTGGTGTTGAGCAGCCACATCAGCAGGAAGAAGGCCATCATCGCGGTCACGAAGTCGGCATAGGCCACCTTCCAGGCGCCACCGTGGTGCCCACCGCCGACGACCTTCTTGACCTTCTTGATGACGATCGGCTGTTCGCCGCTGACGGCCATTGCGCTTAAGCCTGCTTAACCCTGTTCGGACGAACCTGACGGCTGGACGTTAAAATGCCGTTGCGATCGGGGCCGCGAAGGGCGATGGACGGCCGCTGCCATGAGGAGTTTCGCGGATGAAGACGGCGTTTATCGGCCTGGGCGTGATGGGTTTTCCGATGGCCGGCCACCTGAAGGCCGCGGGCCACGCGGTGACCGTGTTCAACCGCAGTCCCGACAAGGCCGCGCGCTGGGTCGAGCGGCACGGCGGCGCCAGCCGGCCGACCATCGCCGAGGCGGTGGCGGGGGCGGAGCTGGTCTGCCTGTGCGTGGGCAATGACGACGACGTGCGCGACGTCGTGGCGCAGGTGTTGCCGGCCATGGCGGAGGGCGGGGTGATCGTCGACCACACCACGACCTCGGCGACCGTGGCGCGCGAGATGGACGCCGCGGCCCGCGCGGTCGGCCGAGGGTTCGTCGACGCCCCGGTGTCGGGCGGCCAGGCCGGGGCCGAGAACGGCCAGCTGACGATCATGGCCGGCGGCGACCCGGTCGCCTACGCCCGGGTCGAGCCGGTGCTGACGGCCTACGCCAAGGCCATCCGCCTGCTGGGGCCGTCGGGCGCGGGCCAGCTGACCAAGATGTGCAACCAGATCGCCATCGCCGGCGTGGTCCAGGGCGTGGCCGAGGCGCTGCACTTCGCCAAGCGCGCCGGCCTGCCGACCGACGACGTGCTGGCCGCCATCTCCAAGGGCGCGGCCCAGTCGTGGCAGATGGAGAACCGCTGGAAGACCATGGCGGAGGGCCGGTTCGACTTCGGCTTCGCGGTGGACTGGATGCGCAAGGACCTGGGCATCGCCCTGGCCGAGGCGGCGGCCAACGGCGCCAACCTGCAGGCCACGGCGATGATCGACGGCTTCTACGGCGAGGTGCAGGCGATGGGTGGTCATCGGTGGGACACCTCCAGTTTGGTGGCGCGGTTGGAGAGGTAGGAGGCGGCGCAAGCCCCCTCCGGCCCTTCGGGCCACCTCCTCCAGAGGGGGAGGATCTGATCGGCGAACGCCGCACCGCGTAGATGCTCCCCCTCTGGGGAGCTGTCGGCCCTCCGGACCGGCCTCTGGCCGGCCGCAGGATAAACTCCGCCGACTGAGGGGGCCTTTGGCAGGCACGATCTCCCGTCCTCACGCGGCTGGCCGCTGAGTTGATGGAAAGGGTCGCGGAGCGCCGGACATCGTCCGGAGTTTGAAAAAGAATACCGTTTCGACGAAGCCCGATCGCTCCGCGCGGTCGTTGTCCGGAAGCGTGCAACGCCGAGCCCTGTTAGGGCCTCGCCGCCTTGAAGCCTCCGACGGGCGGGCCAGGTCAACGACACCCGGTCCCGGACCGCGAGCGCGTCACCGCCCGCCTGTTGCTAAGTCAGCCCTTGCATCACGTCGTATCTGTATAACAGGCCCGACCGGCACCAGAGACGCAAGGTTTGGTCCCGTCCTTACGCACGCGGACAGCACCGCCGACAGAGCTTCCCGCTCGATCGCCCCCCGCCGCCGCATCGGTCGCTGGCCATGCGCCCTTTCCCTGCGTCGAGGTGAGAGCAGGATAAGTCCTCCGGGAAGGGCGGGGATCAAATCGGGTCGAGAAAGTTCAGGGCGTTGATTTTGCTAGGGTTCATCCCCGCCACCCCGAGGATAAGCGCCCCCTGCTGGGGACACGCCGCAAGGGCGTGTCCCCGCGCGAGAAGGCGGGGACAGGCACGCAGGGCAAGGCTCAACAGGCTTGCCGAAACCTTGGGGTGCGTGCCTGTCCCCTAAGTCGTCCACGGCGTTGGATCATGCGTCCCCAAGAGCGGTTCAAGGCAGGACTCAGCGGATCAAGGAGGGGACACGCACTCACACCAAAGGCCCTGCAAACCATCCAGCGCATCGCCGTGAGTGCGCGTCCCCGGCATGTTCAAAATCCCGGAGCGGCCTCTCGGCCGTCCGGGACTTCGTTTCGCCAGGGTGGCCGCCGGTTCTAGATGTAGCGGCGCAGCGAGCGGGCCAGTTCGGTCGGGCCCGACTTCTTCTTCGTCTGCTGCGGCTGGTAGGCGATGCGGGCGTGCTCGCCGCAATAGGGGCCTTCCGACGAGCGGCGGCCGCAGAAGGTGAAGCCGTCGGTCGACGGGTCGCCGATCGGCCACTTGCACATGTGGGCGCCCAGGGTCAGCACGGTGGCCGAGCCCGGCTCCTCGGCGCGGAACGCCGGGACCGACGGCTGCTGGGCCACGGCCGGCAGCGGCGCGGGCTCGGCGGCGATCACCCGGCGCGGGGCCGAGGGCATCGTCGTGGCGGCCGGGCGCGCCGGACGCGGAGCCTTGAAGGCCGGGCGGGCCGGCTGCGACGGCGCGGCGCGGCCCGACAGGCCCAGGCGGTGCACCTTGCCGATCACGGCGTTGCGCGTGACGCCGCCCAGCTGTTTGGCGATCTGACTGGCCGAAAGGCCGTCCAGCCAGAGCTTCTTCAAGGTGGTGACCCGTTCGTCAGTCCAGCTCATTGCCCATCTCCGCCTTAAAAAGAGTCCAAAGCGGGTTTCCCCGACTCGCTTCGACCCCTACATCTGGTGTACGGACGACCCCGCCGGCCGCTCGCCTACTAGATAGTGTAAAGAATACGTTAAAACACACAATAGGCGCCAAGGGCTCTGTCCACAGAAACAACATATTGATTCTGCCGGAGCGCCGCTTGCGCCGCAGCCGCCTCGGGCGCACATGCGCAGGGCGCAGCTGATCCAGGGCCTTGGCGGAGCCAAGCCCTCGGGCAGTTCGATCGAGACCTTCAGGACGCCAGGCCCATGAAAGACGTGACGGCTTCCGTCATCCCCCCGCAGCCGCGCGACTATCACGGCTGGAACTGGAGCGGGTTCTTCACCCTGTACCAGCGCGAGATCCGCCGCTTCTGGAAGGTGGGCACCCAGACGGTGGCCGCCCCGGTGGTGACGACCCTGCTCTACATGCTGGTGTTCGTGGTGGCGGTGGGCGCCAGCCGGCCGGCGGTGGGCGGGGTGACCTTCGGCCATTTCGTGGCCCCGGGCCTGATCATGATGGCCATCCTCAACAACGCCTTCGCCAACTCGTCCTCGTCGCTGATCCAGGCCAAGATGATGGGCCTGACGCCGGACTTCCTGACCCCGCCGCTGTCGCCGCTGGAGCAGGTGGCGGCGTTCGGCCTGGGGGCGGCGACGCGCGGCATCGTGGTCGGGGCGGTGACGGCCCTGGTGATCGGCGTGCTGCCCGGCGCGGGCCTGCAGGTCAGCCACCTGTGGGCGATCGTCTATTTCGCGGTCGGCGCCTCGGTCATCCTGGGCCTGGCAGGCGTGCTGGCCGGCCTGTGGTCGGAAAAGTTCGACCAGCTGGCGGCGGTGACCAACTTCGTGATCATGCCCATGACCTTCCTGTCGGGCACCTTCTACCTGGTCGACAAGCTGCCCGAGCCGTTCCGCTCGGCCAGCCACTTCAACCCGTTCTTCTATCTGATCGACGGCTTCCGCTACGGCTTCATCGGCCACGCCGACGGTTCGGTGGCGATCGGGGCGGTGGTCACGGCGGCCCTGTCGGTGGGGCTGTTCCTGTGGTGCTGGGGACTTTTCCGGACCGGATACCGGCTGAAGAGCTAGATTCCGCCGCCGCGCCGCCGATGTGACCGCAAACAGTGTGGCGCAACCGTCCCTGACACCCAAAATTCACCCGGGCTTTGTTGACAGGGCCCGGATACGCGCCGACAACCCTGGGCCTTCCGGTCCCCGTGCTTTCGAGCACGGGGGCTTCTTTCCTTTTTGGGAGGCCGTCTTGAGCACGTCGACGTCGTCTAGCCCCGCGCAACACCACATCATGGGCGTCTACAACCGCGCCCCGCTGGCGTTCGAGCGAGGCCGAGGCGCGCGCCTGTTCTCGACCACCGGCGAGGAATATCTGGACTGCGTGGCCGGCATCGCCACCTGCGGCCTGGGCCACGCCCATCCGGTGCTGGTCGACGCGCTGAAGACCCAGGGCGAGAAGCTCTGGCACGTCTCCAACATCTACACGATCCCCGAGCAGGAGGCGCTGGCCGACCGGCTGTGCGCGGCCACCTTCGCCGACGTGGTGTTCTTCACCAATTCGGGCACCGAGGCGATCGAGTGCGCCCTGAAGGCCGCCCGCCGCTACCACGTGGTCAACGGGCAGCCCGAGCGGGTCGACATCATCGGCTTCGACGGCTCGTTCCACGGCCGCTCGTACGCGGCGGTCAACGCCTCGGGCAACGCCGGCTACCTGGACGGCTTTGGGCCGCGCCTGCCGGGCTATGTCCAGCTGCCGTTCGGCGACTGGGACGCCCTGAAGGCCGCCATCGGCCCGACCACGGCCGGCGTGATCATCGAGCCGGTGCAGGGCGAGGGCGGGGCGCGGGCCCTGACCGACGCCCAGCTGAACGCGCTGCGCCAGATCACCCGCGACGCCGGCGTCCTGCTGATCTTCGACGAGGTGCAGAGCGGCATGGGCCGGACCGGCAAGCTGTTCGCCCACGAGTGGGCCAGCGACGCCGCGCCGGACATCATGGCGGTGGCCAAGGCCCTGGGCGGCGGCTTCCCGGTCGGCGCGTGCCTGGCCTCCACCGAGGGCGCGCGCGGCATGACCCCGGGCGTCCACGGCTCGACCTACGGCGGCAACCCGCTGGCCATGGCGGTGGGCAAGGCGGCGTTCGACGCGATCAACACCGACGAGATCCTCGACAACGTCAAGACCGTCGCCGGCTTCTTCACCCAGCAGCTGAACGGCCTCAAGGACCGCTTCCCGGACGTCATCGTCGACATCCGCGGCAAGGGCCTGCTGATCGGGATCAAGGTCGTGCCGAACAATCGCGAGTTCATGGTCCTGGCCCGCGACCAGAAGCTGCTGATCGCCGGCGGCGGCGACAATTGCGTGCGCCTGCTGCCGCCGCTGAACCTGACGGTCGAGGAAGCCTCCGAAGCCATCGCCAAGCTCGAAAAGGCCTGCGAGGCCGCTCGGACCAAAGCCGCCGCCTGACCGGCCGCGATCGATCAAACCGCTCGTTCCGGCGCGGCCGGGACGGGCGGGCAGGGGGATTTGCCATGACTGAGCCCAGACACTTCATCGACCTGTGGAAGCTCGACGGGCCGACGCTGCGCCTGATGCTGGAGGACGCCAAGGCCCGCAAGGCCGCCCGCGCCGGTTGGCCCAGGGGCCGCGTCGACGCCGACGCACCGGCCAAGGACCGCGTGCTGGCGATGATCTTCCAGAAGAACTCGACCCGCACCCGTTTCTCGTTCGACGCGGCGATCCGCCAGTTGGGCGGCGACGCGATCATCTCGACCTCGGCCGACATGCAGCTGGGTCGCGGCGAGACCATCGAGGACACCGCCAAGGTGCTGTCGCGGATGGTCGACGCGGTGATGATCCGCGCCAACAGCCACGCCGACGTCGAGCGCTTCGCCCAGGTCGCCACCGTGCCGGTGATCAACGGCCTGACCGACAAGAGCCACCCGTGCCAGGTCATGGCCGATCTTCTCACGATCGAGGAGCACCGCGGCGACGTCGGCGGCAAGACCATCGCCTGGGTCGGCGACGGCAACAACATGTGCTCCAGCTTCATCCACGCCGCCCCGCTGCTGGGCTTCAAGCTGAACATCGCCTGCCCGGCGGTCTATCACCCGGATCTGGTCGACCTGGCCCGCGCCCAGGAGCGCCAGGGCCAGATCGTCATGACCGACGACCCGCGCGAGGCCGTGCGCGGCGCCGACGTGGTCGTGGCCGACACCTGGGTGTCGATGGGCGACACCGACCACGACGAGCGGCTGGCGGCGCTGGAACCCTACCAGGTCGACGATGCCCTGATGGACCTGTCCAAGCCTGACGGCGTCTTCCTGCACTGCCTGCCGGCCCACCGCGGCGAGGAGGTCACCGACAGCGTGCTGGACGGCCCGCGCTCGCTGGTGTGGGACGAGGCGGAGAACCGCATCCACGCCCAGAAGTCGGTCCTGGCCTGGTGCTTCGGGGCGATCGGCTAGGCCATGGCCAGGATCGAGTTCAACAAGCAGAAGCGCGACGCCTTGCTCGACAAGCTGACGCGCTATCTGGACCGCGAGCTCGACTGCGAGGCCAGCCCGCTGCAGGCCGGCTTCCTGCTGGACTTCATCTCCGAGCAGATGGGACCGTACTACTATAACCAGGGCGTCCAGGACGCTCAGGCTCTGTTCCGCGAGAAGCTGGAAGACGCGGTCTACGAGATCGAGAAACCGTTCGCGGATTGAGCGGCTAACACTTGCCCCCACCTGGCGACTACGTCGCCTGTCCGCCCCCACAGGGGGCGGAGCCGCTCTTCCCCCTGTGGGGGAAGACGGCCGCGCAGCGGCCCGTAGGGGGCAGGTGATCGTCGCACCCCCTCGCAATTTTCGCCGAACCGCCTATCTAACCGCCCCATGACCGACACCGCCGCCCAAACCACCCTTGACGACGCCCCCGACGACCTTGTCTCCGCCTTCCAGATCGAGGGCCTGCCCGTGCGCGGCCGGGCCGTGCGCCTGGGCGCGGCGGTCGACGAGGTGCTGACCCGCCACGACTATCCCGAGCCCGTCGCCAACCTGCTGGGCGAGGCCTGCGCCCTGGCGGCCCTGGTCGGCTCCAGCCTGAAGTTCGAGGGCCGGCTGATCGTCCAGGCCCAGGGCGACGGCCCGGTGCGCTATGTGGTGGTCGACTACGACACCAGCGGCGGCCTGCGCGGCTACTGCCGGTTCGATCCCGACGAGGTGGCCGCCGTCTCCGAAGGCTTCGCGCGGCCCGGGGCCAAGACCCTGCTGGGCGGCGGCACCTTCGTGATGACCGTCGACCAGGGCCCGGACATGGACCGCTACCAAGGCATCACCCCGATCGAGGGCGAGACCCTGGCCCTGTGCGCCGAGCAGTATTTCGCCCAGTCCGAGCAGACCCCGACGCGGGTGCGCCTGGCGGTCGGCCAGGCCGACGTGGGCGACGGCCCCAAGTGGCGGGCCGGCGGCATCCTGATCCAGGCCATCGCCGGCGACGAGAGCCGCGGCGGGACGAAGGAGGCCTGGACCCACGTCCAGGCCCTGTTCGAGACCACCGGCGAGGACGAGCTGATCGATCCCACGGTGCCGACCACCACCCTGCTGTGGCGGCTGTTCAACGAGGACGGCGTGCGCCTGCTCGAGGAAAAGCCGCTGCGCGCCTTCTGCCGCTGCTCGGAAGACCGCATCGGCGCGGTGCTGGGCTCGTTCACAGCGCAGGAAGTGGCCGAGATGGTCGAGCCCGACGGCAAGATCCACGTGACCTGCGAGTACTGCTCGCGGGTCTATGCGCTGGCGCCGACGACGGCCGCCGGCTAGCTGTACTCCACGACGAAGGTCCCGCTGGCGTTCTGGATCACCGTCGCGGTGGTCTGGGGCTTGCCCGTGAAATCGACCGCGATCGAGCCCGAAATCTCCGTCACGTCGATCACCTGGCCGGGAACGGAAGCATAGTCGGTCACGAAGACCTGGTTGCCCGGCGTGAAGGTGAAGACGGTGTTCGGCTGGGCCGAGATCGTCGCCACGGGGACCGGGATGGGCGAGGCCGCCGCCTTGGCCCAGCCGAACACGAAGCCGCTGGCGGGCGTGAAGTCCGCTCCCGCGACGATCGAAAAGCTGCCAGGGGGGACCTGGCCCTGAGTGACGGGGCCAAAACCCGTCGGCGCCGATCCCGCGAAAGGAACCTGATCCGACTTGGACAGGTCGACCAGGGCCACGCCGCCGCTGCTCACCACCGTGCCCGGCGCGAGCGTGTCGCTGGTTCCCCAATAGGCGTAGACGCTGTCGTCATAGATGACGCTGTCGAAACCGCCCGTGGTGATGCTGTTGAACGTGACCCAGGCGTTCGCGAAAACAGGCGTCCCGCCGCTCTGCGGCGGCTGCATGAACAGCACATAGCTCTTGGCGACGCCGCTCTGGTTGAAGACCTGGATCGTGTAGGTTGTCACGGCGGCGCTCCCTGGCGTTGGTTGTAACGACAGGGTTCAACAATTTCCGGATGAGCGCAATGCCATGCTGACGCTTGCCGGCGTCAATTCACCCGTCGCGCCGCCCCGGGCAGGTGCAGCGAGAATTCCGGGATCGCCGCGTCGAACACCTCGCCGGCCTCGGTCATCATCTGGAAATGGCCGACCATGGCGCCGGACGGGGTGGGCAGGGGGCAGCTGCTGACATAGCGGAACGCCTCGCGGGGCCGCAGCTCCGGCTGCTCGCCGACCACGCCCGAACCCTCGACCTCGGCGGACCGGTTTAGGCCGTCGGTGATCGTCCACGACCGCGCGACCAGCTGTACGGTCTCGACGCCGTGGTTCTCGATCTCGACCGTATAGGCCCACATCCACAGGCCTTCGTCGGGCGCGGAGTCCTCGGCCTGGTAGACCGGCGAGACGCGCACGACGATGTCGCGGGTGCGCGCCTCGTAGATGCCCGCGTCGGCGCCGCGACGACGACGGATCCGCTTCAACGGCGGAGAGGTTTCACGCCTGATCGAGCGCACGGATCACGTCTCGGGTCAGGTCCGACAGGCTTTCCAGGCCGACCGACAGCCGCACGCCGCCCTCGACCACGCCCAGCGACGGGCGCATCTCCTCGGGCACCGAGCGGTGGGTGGTGGTCGGCGGGTGGGTGGCCATCGACTTGGCGTCGCCCAGATTGTTGGAGATGTCGACGATCTCCAGGGCGTTGAGGAACTTGAACGCCGCCTCGCGCGAGCCCAGGTCCAGGGCCAGCACCGTGCCGCCGCCGGTCATCTGGGACTTGGCGACGTTGTGGCCCGGATGGTCGTGGCGGAAGGGGTAGAGCACCGACTTGACCGCCTTGTGCCCGGCCACCACGTCGGCCAGGGCCGCGGCGGTGTCGTTCTGACGGCGCACGCGCAGGTCCAAAGTCTCCAGGCCCTTGACCAGTACCCAGGCGTTGAACGGCGACAGCGACGGGCCGGTGTGGCGCAGCGGGTCGCGGTAGAACTCCTCGTTGATCGCCTCGCTGGTCAGGATGGCCCCGCCCAGCACCCGGCCCTGGCCGTCGATGTGCTTGGTGGCGGAATAGACCACGATGTCGGCGCCCAGCTTCAGCGGCTGCTGGAAGATCGGGGTGGCGAAGACGTTGTCGACGATGACCTTGGCCCCGACCGCGTGGGCCATCTCGGAGACCGCACGGATGTCGGTGATTTCCAGCACCGGGTTGGACGGGGTTTCGATCAGCACGGCCTTGGTGTTCGGGCGGATCGCCGCCTCCCAGGCCTTGGGATCGGTGGCGTCGACGAAGGTGGTCTCGACGCCGAAGCGCGGCAGCCACTCGGCGATCAGCCAGCGGCACGAGCCGAACAGGGCGCGGCCCGCCACCACGTGGTCGCCGGCCCGGACCAGGCCCATCAGCGCGGCGTGGATCGAGGCCATGCCGGTCGCCTGGGCGCGGCACACCTCGGCGCCTTCCAGCAGGGCCAGGCGGTCCTCGAACATCTTCACGGTCGGATTGTTGAACCGCGAATAGACGAAGCCGGGGTCTTCGCCGGAAAACCGGCGGTCGGCGCCCTCGGCGCTGTCATAGGTGAAGCCCTGGGTCAGGTAGAGGGCCTCGGCCGTCTCCATGTACTGCGAGCGCGCCAGACCGCCACGGATCAGCTTGGTGGCGATATCCCAGTCCTTCGGATCCTCGGCCATGGCGGTCTCTTCCTCGTCTACGCAGAAACGGCCGGCATAAGGGGTTTCGCGAGGCCAAGGGTCAAGGCGGACAAGTCCGATTTCAACATTAGAATTGTCACATGCGAACAAGCGGCGGCCGGATGGACCGCGAGCCTTGCCTTCATGGCGCGGTTTAGCGAGTGTCGCCCCGATGACCGACGCCCATGCCGCGGGGATTCTGCCCTGCCAATCCATCGAGGACCTGATCGCGCAAGAGGCGATCACCTCTCAGACCCCGTTCGACACCGACCAGGTGCAGCCGGCCAGCCTGGACCTGCGCCTGGGCGCGCGGTGCTGGCGGGTGCGCGCCTCGTTCCTGCCCGGCGTCGCCCGCCGCGTGCCCGAGCGCCTGAAGGACGTGGCCATGCACGAGTTGGACCTGACCAAGGGCGCGGTGCTGGAGAAGGGCTGCGTCTACATCGCCGAGATCCAGGAGCGCCTGAGCCTCCCCGGCAACGTGGCGGCCCGCGGCAATCCCAAGAGCTCGACGGGACGGGTCGACGTCTTCGTCCGTCTGCTCAGCGATCACAGCAAGGCGTTCGACGACATCGAGTCCGGCTATGAGGGACCGCTCTATATCGAGATCGCGCCGCAGACCTTCTCGGTGCTGGTGCGGACCGGCACACGGCTGAACCAGCTGCGCCTGAAGCGTGGCGAGCCGGTCAAGCTGGCGATCAAGAGCGTCGGGGTCGACCTGACGCCGGGCGAGGGCGGCATCGTCGGCTTCCGCGGCCGGCGTCACGCCGGGGTCGTCGACCTGGACCGCGAGGACGGCCACGATCCGCGCGACTTCTGGGAGCCCCTGGAGACCCGCCACGGCGAGCTGCTGCTGGATCCGGGCGAGTTCTACATCCTGGCCTCGAAGGACGATGTCGAGATCCCGGTGCTGGAGGCGGCCGAGATGACCCCGATCGATCCGTCGGTCGGCGAGTTCCGGGTGCACTACGCCGGCTTCTTCGATCCCGGCTTCGGCACCGAGGAGGCCGGAGCCGTCGGGTCCAAGGGCGTGCTGGAGGTGCGCAGCCACGAGACGCCGTTCCTGCTGGAGGACGGCCAGATCGTCGCCCGCCTGGTCTACGAGCCGCTGACCGCGCGGCCCGTGCGCCTGTACGGCGAGGGCGGGTCCCACTACCAGCGCCAGGGGCTGAAGCTGTCCAAGCACTTCAAGGCGTGGCGTTAGGCCGCAACGCGCGGCGCTTCCACGGTTAACTGGCGGCTCTGTACCCTGGGCGCCTGTTGAGTCCAGGCGTCGGGGGACGTGGTGTCGGTGTTTCGTTTCCGCAAAAGGCTGGTCGCCGCCTGCGTCCTGGCTAGCGCCCTGGCCGGGGGCGCGGCCCACGCCGCGCCGGCCATGTGGGAAGTGCGCGACCACGACACGACGATCTATCTGTTCGGCGCGATGCACGTCCTGCAGCCGAACGTGAAGTGGCGCACCCGCGCCTTCGACCGCGCCTACGCCCGGGCCGACAAGGTCTGGTTCGAGACCCGCGCCGACGCCGACCCGGCCGAGGTCCGGGCCCTGGTCGACCGCTACGGCATCGACGCCGACCGTTCCCTGACCGAGAAGCTGCCGCCGCGCACGGTGGCGAGCCTGAGAGCGGCGCTGGAACGGGACGGCGGATCGCTGGACCAGGTCGACCGTCTGCGGCCCTGGGCGGCGGCGATGATGCTGTCGGTCCTGCCCATGACCCAGCAGGGCGCCTCGGTCGCGGCCGGCGCCGACGCCGCGGTCACCCGCCAGGCGCGCGCCGCCGAAAAGCCGATCGCCACCTTCGAGACGGTGGAGCAGCAGATCCGGCTGTTCGCCAGCCTGCCCGAGGCGGTCGAGGTGCAGTACCTGGACGACGTGGCGTCCGAGACCCTGTCGCCGCCGCGCCACGGCGTGGCCTTGCAGTCGGCCTGGCTGCACGGCGACATGGACAGGCTGGGACCGCTGGTGGTCGACGTGATGAAGCGCGACCGCCCGGCGCTGTACGACGCCCTGCTCAAGCGCCGTAACGAAGCCTGGGCCTGGGCCCTGACGGCGGAAATGGCCAGGCCCGGCGTCGAGCTGGTTGCGGTCGGCGCCCTGCACATGGCGGGCGAGGACGGCCTGCCGGCCCTGATGACCGCGCGCGGGTTCCAGGTGCGGCGGGTGCAGTAGGTTCCTTCTCCCCTTGCGGACGAAGCGGCCTCGCGGAGCCAGGTCGGATGTTGGAGCGATGAACCTGTCCGCAAATGTCTTGTCCGCTGCGTAACCGCCGTGCGACCCCTCATCCGTCAGCTTCGCTGACACCTTCTCCCGCAAGGGGAGAAGGAAAGGGGGGCGCCGATGATGACTGTCGATCCAGGCTGGCTGGCCGGCTTCCTGCGGGAGGAGGGGCTTCCCGAGGGTTTCGCCGCCGAAGTCGAGCGGCTGCACGCGCCGCTGGCCGACCGGATCGCGGCGGTGGCGATGGGGCCGGCCTTCGTGGTCGGGATCTGCGGGCCGCAGGGCTCGGGCAAGACGACGACCGTGCGGGTGGTGGCCGCCCTGCTGGCGGCGCGGGGGCTGAAGGTGGCGACCCTGTCGCTGGACGACCTCTACCTGCCGCGCGCCGACCGTGAGGCCCTGGCTCGCGAGGTCCATCCGCTGCTGCGCACGCGCGGCGTCCCGGGGACGCACGACGTCGCCCTGGGCGTGGCCGTGCTGGACAGCCTGGCCGGGGAAGGCGAAACCGCCCTGCCGCGCTTCGACAAGGCCGCCGACGACCGCGCGCCGGTCGAGGCGTGGCCGGTGGTCGCCGGGTCCGTCGACATCGTGCTGTTCGAAGGCTGGTGCGTCGGGGCGCGTCCGGAGCCGCTCCAGGCCCTGGCCGCGCCGGTCAACGCCCTGGAGCGTGAGCGGGATCCGGATGACGTCTGGCGGGCCCATGTCAACGCCGCCCTGGCCGGACCCTATCGCGCCCTGTTCGCCCGCCTGGACCTGCTGGTGCTGTTCACGGCGCCCGACTTCGAGACCGTGCTGGCCTGGCGGCGGGAGCAGGAGGCCAAGCTCCGGGACCGGCTGGCGGCGACGGGGCGGAGCGGGGCCATGACCGACGACGAGATCGCCCTCTTCGTCCAGCACTACGAACGCCTGACCCGTCACATCGCCCGTGAGATGCCCGCTCGAGCCGACATCGTGGTGGCGCTGGACAAGGACCGCCGTTCATCCATTCTCTGATCGGCCATTCGGTCGCGCGGCACGGCGTCGCACCAGATGTGGTGTGCCCCCATTTCCGCTTCCACCAGTGCTAGTTTGCCTTTGTCGGCGAAACGACTCACCGAGTCGCTGGCGGTGGAGCTTCCTTGGCCATGAACGCACTCTTCGGCGGGACCTATTCGACCCATGCCCGGCGGGTGGCGATCTGGAACCGCGCCGCCCCGATCCCGGGCTGCGACAAGGCGGTCTGGCGCTGCGACGACCAAGGCCGGATCATCCGCTGGGCCGACTATGAGGACCCTTTCTCGCGCTACGGCTGGACGATCCTGCGCGCGCGCGGCGAGAACCGCCTGGCCCAGACCCTGGGCCTGTCCGCCGCTCGGCCCGTTCATGTCAGCCACGCCGAGCGCTTCGACACGGCGCCCCAGCGCAAGGCGGCCTGAAGCCGCGACCTGTCGGCCGACCTTGATCTTTTGACAAGCTCACTTGACATGGTCGCGGCGATAGAAGACAAGTGTCCTTGTCAAAAAGACAGGGAGCCAAGACATGGCGTCGGAGCGCGGCGATCACCTCGCCCTCAAGAAATTCATGCTGATCGCCGGCTTCATCGGCGGGATGCTGTTGTCGGTGCGCGTCGGCGCCTTGGGCGGGATCTGGTCGTTCGTCGGCGGCCTGGGCACGGTCGCCGCCTCGCTGGCCTTCGCCTACGGCGCCAACCGCCTGTTCCGGCGCGAGCCCCTGCGCCCGCCCATGCGCCGCTACCTGCTACGGTTCGGCATCTCGATGTCGGCCTATGTGGTGCTGTTGATCGGCGCGATGATGCTGCATCGCCACGGCCTGACCCAGGGGCCGCTGGGCTATCTGATCGCCCTGGCGCCGGCCGCGGCCATCCTGGGGACGATCGCCAGCATGGGGTTCTACCTGGCCGAGGAGACCGACGAGTTCCATCGCGAGGTGCTGATCCAGAGCCTGCTGTGGGGCATGGCCGTGACCCTGGGCGCGGCCAGCGTCTGGGGCTTCCTGGAGACCTTCGGCAAGGCGCCGCACGCGCCCGCCTGGGCGGTGGTTCCGGTCTTCGCCGTGGCCATGGGCCTGTCCCAGCCGTTCATCGCCCGGCGGTACCGCTGATGAAGAACCGCCTCAAGGTCCTGCGGGCCGAGCGCGACTGGAGCCAGGCCGACCTGGCCGAGCGCCTGGAGGTCTCGCGCCAGACGATCAACGCCCTGGAGACCGGCAAGTACGATCCCAGCCTGCCGCTGGCCTTCAAGATCGCCCGGCTGTTCGGCCTGCCGATCGAGGCCATCTTCCAGGACGAAGCCTGACCTGGGGCGGCCGGCGTGACGCCGGCCGCCAGACGCCCCACCCAATCCATCCATCCCATTCATCGGCGCGACGCCGAAGCCTTCCGTGCGTCCGCAATCCAAGGAGTCCAACCTCATGACCTGCCGCCGGCCTTCGTTTCATCCGATGATCATCCTGCTGGCGATCCTGGCCGCCGTGGGGGTGTTCGGCGGGGCGCACGCCGCGCCCACGGCCGTCCCTTCGGCCGCCGCGCCGCGCTTCACCGTCGAGGTGACCGGGCAGGGGCCCGACGTGATCCTGATCCCCGGCCTGGCCTCCTCGGCCGCGGTCTGGGACGACACCGTCAAGCAGCTGCAGGGCCGTTACCGCCTGCACGTGGTCCAGGTGGCCGGTTTCGCCGGCGCGCCGGCCGGCGCCAACGCCGAAGGACCGGTGATCCAGCCGACGGTCGACGCCCTGGACGGCTACATCCGGTCGGCCAGGCTGAAGTCGCCGGCCGTGATCGGCCACTCCATGGGCGGGCTGATGGGCCTGATGCTGGCCCGCCAGCATCCCGAGGACGTCGGCCGGCTGATGGTCGTCGACAGCCTGCCGTTCTACGCCATGGTCTTCTCGCCCGCCGCCACCGTCGAGGCCATCAGGCCCCAGGCCGCCGCCATGCGCGATCGCACGGTCAACGCCACGCCAGAGGCCTGGACCGCCATGGAGACCGCGATGATGGCCCGCCTGGTCAAGTCGCCCGGGGGGCTGAAGGCCGCCACGGCCGCGACCATCGCTTCGGACCGCTCGGTGGTGGGCCGCGCCCTCTATGACGACCTGACCACCGACCTGCGCGGCGAGCTGGCCGCGATCAAGACCCCCATGACCATGCTCTATCCGTGGGACCCGGCCATCGCGCCGCAGGCGGCGTTCGAACAGCTCTATACCGGCGCCTACGCCCCGATGACCCAGGCCAAGGTCAAGCGCATCGACGGCTCGTACCACTTCATCATGCTGGACCAGCCGGCGGCCTTCGCCTTCGAGGTCGAAAGCTTCCTGAAATAGAGACGGCTTGCCGGTGGCGGTCCGGAGCGGAACAGTGGCGGCATGATGATTCTGCTCGGATCCGTCCGCCGCTTCGCCCTTTCCTTCGTTGCGCCCGCCCTCGTCGCCGTGCTGGCGATGGGGGCGAGCTCCGTCCGGGCCGAGCCGGCCCTGTGGGCGATCAAGGACAAGGACTCCACGATCTACCTGTTCGGCACGGTCCATGTGCTCAAGCCGAGCACCCAGTGGCGCTCGCCCAAGATCGCCAAGGCCTTCCAGGACGCCGACGACGTGGTCATGGAGATCGAGCAGCCGGAGGACCCGGCGGCGACGCAAGCCCTGATGCTGAAATATGGCGTCGACCGGGCCGCGCCCCTGTCGGGCAAGCTCAAGCCGGAGCGCTACGCCAAGCTGCAGGCCGCCGCCCAGGGCATGGGCTTCCCGCCCCAGGCCCTGGAGCCCATGCGCCCCTGGCTGGCGGCCCTGACCGTGTCGCTGACCCCGCTGCTGAAGGCCGGCTACGATCCCGAGAGCGGCGTCGAGAAGCTGCTGACCGCCCAGGCCAAGGCGGCGGGCAAGCCGATCTCGGCCTTCGAGACCATGGAGCAGCAGGTCCGCTTTTTCGCCGACATGACGCCGGCCCAGGAGACCGAGCTGCTGGACTCCACCCTGGACGAGATCGACGACGGCCCGGCCAAGATCGACGCCCTGGTCGCCGCCTGGGCGGCCGGCGACCAGGGCGAGCTGAAGCGCCAGATGGTCGACGAGATGCAGGACGACTATCCCGACCTCTACAGGCTGCTGCTGGTCAACCGGAACCAGGACTGGGCCAGGCAGCTGAAGACCAAGCTGGCCGGCTCGGGCGTCAGCTTCGTCGCCGTCGGGGCGGGGCACCTGACCGGACCCGACAGCCTGCAGGCCCAGCTGGCCAAGCTGGGGATCAAGACGGAGCGGGTGGAGTAGGGCGAGCGGCGGCCGTCGCCTCAGGCGCCGTGCACGAAGCCCTCCAGCACCGTCGCCAGGGCCTTGGGTTTTCCGAAAAAGCGATGCGAAAACAAAAACCTAGAGCAAATCGTGCGATTCCTATATCGCGCGATTTGCTCTAGGACTTCGCCTCGCGCAGATAGATCGACCGTTTCGGCGTCGACATCACCCGGTGCAGCATCGGCTCGAAGGCCTCCAGCGGCATCGAGGCGTAGGCCGGGTCGAAGGCTTCCTGGTCGTAGATGTGGCAGAACTGGGCGGTGTATTCGAAGCTGGGGTGGCCGCGGAACTGGTCGCGCATGTCGCGATCCAGGCCCAGGTGGTGGAAGAAATAGTAGCCCTGGAAGATGGCGTGGTGGGCCACCATCCAGTGGTTCTCCTCGGAAACGAAGGGCTGCAGGATCGCCGCGGCGATATCGGCGTGATTGCGCGGACCCAGGATGTCGCCGATGTCGTGCAGCAGGGCGCAGACCACGTATTCCTCGTCGCGGCCGTCCTGGAAGGCGCGGGTGGCGGTCTGCAGGCTGTGGTCCAGCCGGTCGATGGCGAAGCCGCCGCAGTCGCCCTGCAGCAGCTTCAAGTGCGAGACCAGGCGCTTGGGCAGGTCGCGGCCGAACGCGACCGAGGCGTCGGCGATGATCGCCCAGTCCTGCGGCGTGCCGTCGACCATGGCGTGGAACTTGGCCCGGTCGTGGGCGCGTTCGTGCTCTCCCGGATGCTGGTGGCCATCGGCCATGGGTGTCCTCCCGAACATCTGTTTGACCGGATCGTGCGCCGCTCGCCGGACGTCGTCAACGCGCCGCCCAAAGAAGCCATTGAGAAGACGGCGCGAACCGGCTAGACGGGCTCAGCGCTTGGACGGCGCGGCTTGCCCATTCGTCCAATGCGGGCGTAGTTCAGAGGTAGAACGTCAGCTTCCCAAGCTGAATGTCGTGGGTTCGATTCCCATCGCCCGCTCCAGATCCTTCGATGAAGCCAACGACGTTCGCCGCACCGTGCGGGCGGGCGGGGCCATGCTTGCGCCGACCCGGCGAAACTTGATATCTGGCGCCCTGAAGCGACGGGGCGGGCTTGTTGGTCCGCCCCGTCGTCGCTATTTCGCGCTCTTGCTTTTCCCAGACAGACGAGACCACGCCCGTGGCGAAACCGGCCAAAGCCATCATCCTCAGCGCCGGCCAGGGCAAGCGCCTGTCGCCGCTGACAGACACCCGCCCCAAGTGCTTGGTCGAGCTTTCGGGCCGCACGGTGCTGCATTGGCAGCTCAAGCACCTGGCCGAGGCGGGGATCACCGAGGCGGTGGTGGTGACCGGCTTCGCCGCCGACACGGTCGAGAAGGAAGTCGCGGGGCTCGACATTCCGGGCCTGACGGTCCGCACCCTGTTCAACCCGTTCTACGCCCTGACCGACAACCTCGCCACCTGCTGGCTGGCGCGGGGCGAGATGCGCGGCGACTTCCTGCTGCTGAACGGCGACACCCTGTTCGAGGCGCCGATCGCCGAGCGCCTGATCGGCGCGCCGCCGGCCCCGATCACCGTCACCATCGACCGCAAGGCCGCCGGCTACGACGCCGACGACATGAAGGTGCTGACCGAGGGGCTTTCGCTGCGCGCCATCGGCAAGACCATCGACCAGTACGACGCCGAGTCGATCGGCTTCCTGCGCTTCGACCCCGAGGGCGCGGCCCTGTTCACCCGCATCGTCGAGCAGGCCCTGCGCACGCCCGAAGGCCTCAAGCGCTGGTACCTCAGCGTCATCAACCAGATCGCCCAGGAGCACGATGTGGTCCAGGTCCAGTCGATCGAGGGCCTGCAGTGGGCCGAGATGGACTTCCCCGAGGACCTGCCGAAGAACCGCGAACTGGCGGCCGCCTGGGTGGCGGCGGGCGAGTAGGGCTTCAATCCTCTTCCCTGCGAGGAAGGCTCCGGCGCTGCTGACGCCTCGCGGTCGACTGCCGACAATCTGACCATTCGACCCGCAAGCGGCGCTGTCACGGCGCTGTCATGCAACATGCCTATAGGCCGCAGGCCCGCGAAGAAGTAAGCGGGGTCTTACAAGTGCTGGCGGACTCAACGACCGGCGCTTTGATTCTCTCGTGTCGGTCCGATTTTCCAACCACGGATGGGGTGGGTTCAATGTCTCGTTTCAATGCTCGTAAAGGCGCGCTCCTGCTGGGCGCCGGTCTCACCGCCCTGTCGTTCGCGACCGCGGCCCTCGCCCAGGAGGCGTCCTCGACCGCCCTCGACGAGATCGTCGTGACGGCCGAGCGCCGTTCGGAAAATCTGCAGAAGGTGCCGGTCTCGGTGGCCGTGGTCGGCGGCGACCAGCTGCGCGCCGTCACCGCCGACGGCAGCGACATCCTCTCGCTGTCGGGCAAGGTGCCCAGCTTCTACGCCGAGAGCACCACGGGCCGGATCTTCCCGCGCTTCTACATCCGCGGCCTGGGCAACATCGACTTCTACCTTGGCGCCTCGCAGCCGGTGTCGATCATCCAGGACGATGTCGTGCTGGAGCACGTGGTGCTGAAGTCCAACCCGGTGTTCGACGTCAAGCAGGTGGAAGTGCTGCGCGGCCCGCAGGGCTCGCTGTTCGGCCGCAACACCACCGCCGGCATCGTCAAGTTCGACACCAACAAGCCGACCCAGACCCTGGAAGGCCGCGCCAGCGCCTCCTACGGCACCTACGGCACGACCACCTTCGACGGCGGCATCGGCGGCCCGATCGTCGCCGACAAGCTGGCCTTCCGCGTCTCGGCGCTCTACCAGCACCGCGACGACTATGTCGACAACACCTTCGCCGGGACCAGCGCCGACGGCACCGTCACCCCGAAGAAGAACGCCATGGGCGGCTTCGACGAGAAGGACGTGCGGGTCCAGCTGCTGGCCACCCCGACCGAACAGCTGACCGTCCTGGCCTCGGCCCACGCCCGCAACTACGAAGGCACCTCGACCCTGTTCCTGCGCGGCGCGCTGAAGAAGGGCTCCAACAGCTCGACCGCCCCGCGCGACAGCGTCGCCTTCGACGAGGCCAACAACAATCCGCAGGCCTACGACACACAAGGCGCGTCGCTGAACATCGCCTACGACTTCGGTCCGGTGACCCTGACCTCGATCAGCGCCTATGAGACCACCAGCGGCTACAGCCGCGGCGACACCGACGGCGGCGCGGCGGCCAACTTCCCGGTCGCCGGCGTTCCCAACGGCTTTGGCCAGTCGATGGGCCAGGTCCGCGACCTCGACCAGCTGACCCAGGAAATCCGCCTGGCCAGCAACGGCGACGACCGCCTGAAGTGGCAGATCGGCGCGCTGTACTTCGACTCGCGCGACACCACCGACTTCTTCCAGCGCGCCTATTTCCTCACCACCGCCGCCCGCAACCCCAACAACTGGGTCGAGTTGCACAACCTCAACACCTCGTGGGCGGTGTTCGGCCAGGTCAGCTACAAGCTGACCGACGCCCTGACGGTGACCGGCGGCCTGCGCGACACCTACGACGCCAAGAAGACGGTGCTGGCCAAGACGGCCAACACCGTCGCCAACGTCTCCACCTATACCGGCCGCCGCTACGTGCGCCTGTCGGACGAGCAGGTCAGCTGGGACCTGTCGGCCAACTACGAGGTCAATCCCGATCTGAACCTCTACGCCCGCGTGGCCAAGGGCTTCCGCGGCCCGACCATCCAGGGCCGTTCGGCGGTGTTCAACAGCGACTTCACGACCGCCAATTCCGAAACGATCCTGTCGTGGGAAGCCGGCTTCAAGAGCACGCTGCTGGACAACACCCTGCGCCTGAACGCCTCGGCCTTTACCTACGAGGTCAAGGACATCCAGCTGAACGGCAACGACTCCAACGGCAACGGCGTGCTGTTCAACGCCGACAAGGCCAAGGCCTACGGCCTGGAAGCCGACGCCGAATGGCGTCCGATCCAGAACCTGACCCTGACGGCCGGCGTCAGCCTGCTGCACAGCGAGATCCAGGACAAGCGCGTCTACGCCCAGGTCTGCTCGCTCAACAGCGTGATGGTCTGCACCGTGAAGAGCCCGACCAAGGCGATCGTCGGTCCGTTCGCCACCAACTACTTCACCCAGATCGACGGCAACCCGCTGCCCAACGCGCCGAAGTACAACCTCAGCTTCACGGGTCGCTACGACGTGCCGGTGGGCGCCGACGGCAAGCTGTTCGTCGCCACCGACTGGAACGTGCAGGGCTATACGAACTTCGTGCTCTACAAGACCGACGAGTTCTACTCGAAGGGCAACTTCGAGGGCGGGCTGAAGCTCGGCTACGAGGGCGGAAACGGCGCCTACGAGGTGGCCCTGTTCGGCCGCAACATCACCAACGAGAAGAACCTCAAGGGCGTCATCGAGAACTACATGGCCGCCGTCTACAATGAGCCGCGCATCGTGGGCGTCTCGGTCAGCGCCAAGCTGAAGTAGTCTTCGGCGACTTCGTCGAACCTCCTGAAACCCCGTCGCCGGCTTCGGCGGCGGGGTTTTTCGCGTCCGCGAGCCAGAAGTCTCTCTGAGTTGTGAGAAACGAAAGTTTCTATCGATGATTGCGTTGAAGGCCGAGTTCATTCAGGTTCTTGCCTGGACGCTCCTCGTGGATGGCTCAGTATCGCGTCGGAAAGTCGCGACGTCGGCGTCCTGCTCGAAAAACAGATGTCTTCATCGACACAACGAGAGGGAGCGACCTATGTCACTGAGAGTCCACGGCCTGCCCTTGGGCCAAACCCGCGACCAGGCCCCCAACGGGGCCACCGCCGACGGCTGGGCCACCCGGCTGGCCAAGCTCATCCCCGCCGAGGCCCTGGGCGTCTACGGCGCGGCCGTCGGCCTCCTGCCGGGCTTGGAGGGAAAGGACACGATACGGCTGATCATTCTGATCGTGATCACCGTGGCCTGTCTGGCCATCCTGATCGCCGTGCGCGTCAAGAGCACCGCCCAGAACGCCGACGGCCCCCAGATCGTGGGCATCATCATCTCGTGTGTGGCGTTCCTGATCTGGACCGCGACACTGGGCCCGACGAGCTCTCCGTTCCCGATCCCGAAGGACTTCGGGTTCATCGTCTCGCTCGCAGGAATGCTCTACGTCGCCTTGGTGGGGGTGTTCTATCGCGGCGACACCACCCAGTAGGCCGGCGCCGCGTCGCGAGGGGCCTCAACCCTCGACGATCGACCGCACCAGGTCCAGGTCGGCCGGCTTGTCGACGTCCACCGCCGCCAGGCCGTGCCGGGCCCGGACCGCCGCAGCCTTGACCCCGGCCAGGCGGCCGATCCGCGCCACCATCTCGTCCAGGGTCATCCGGCCCAGCAGATAGCGGACCAGCATGACCGGGCCGAACAGGGCCGCGATCTTCCACGGTCGCTTGCGGTGCTTTTCGACCGTGCGCCACAGGTCGATGGCCCGCAGGCTGGCCGGGGTCCTCAGGTAGAACAGGTTGCAGCCCGAATAGCGGCCGTCGCGGAACGCCAGGTAGGTGCGCTTGGTGGTCGGGGCGGCGGCCTGGACCAGGGCCTCCTCGCCCAGCAGGATGGCGATGTCGGCGTCGGCCGGGGTGTCGGCCATGAAATCGGTCACCCAGTCGGCCTGGAGCAGGGCGTGGTCGACAGTGGTGACCAGCAGCGGCGTGCCCATGGCCTGGGCGCCGTCGTGGACGCTCTGGCTGGGGCCGGCGGCCGAGGGCAGGCGCGACACCGCCGCGCGGGTGGTCTGGTCGGCCAGGGCCGCCTCCAGGGCCGCGTCGTTGGTCGAGACGCCGATGCGCTCGGCCCCGGCCTGGTCGAGCGCGCCCAGCACCCGGGCCAGCAGCGTCCGGCCGCCCAGGACGATCAGGCCCTTCTGGCTGACGCCGGCATAGTCGGCGACAGGATCGACCCCGCCGCGCGAGCCGGCCAGCACCAGGGCCTGGAACGGGGCCGCCACGGCGCTAGATCGCCTTCTCGTAGATCCGGTAGGTCTTGTAGATCTCCGCGCCCATGGCCTCGGAGATCCGGCGCATCGGCGTATTGTCCTCAAGAATCCACGAGAACTCGAACTTGTCGTAACCCAGGGCGATGCCGGCGTCGCGGCCGGCGTTCATCAGGTGGAACGGCACGACCTGGCCGCGCAGGCTGTCGGCGAACTTGCGCTTGAGGCCCATCAGCGGGATGCGGATCGACTTGACCCGCTTGACCTTCAGCCGCCACAGCAGCTTGGCCCAGCCGAACGGCAGCAGCTTGCCGTTCAGGCCCTCGATCGCCTCGTTGACGTTGGGCAGCAGCACGATGAAGCCGGCCGGCTCGCCGTCGATCTCGGCGAACAGGGTCAGGCGCTTGTCGATTACGTCCTTCAGCGCCTTGCCCAGCTGGGCGGTCTCGGCCTCGGTGGTGGGCACGAAGCCCCAGTTGCCGGACCAGGCGTCGTTGAGGATCTCGGTCAGGGCTTTGACCTCGTCGTCGTAGCGGCTCATGTCCAGCTGGCGCAGGGTCACGCCCTCGGGCAGGCCGCGCTTGACGCGGCGCACCACCACGGCCGGCAGAGCGGCGCGGGGATCGCAGACATAGGCGTAGACGTCCTTGGCCTTGACGTAGCCCTGCTCCTCGACCCGCGCGGCCGTGTAGCGGGGGTCGTGGCCCATCATCACCATCGGCTTGGTGTCGAAGCCGTCGACCAGCAGGCCGACCTCCTCGTTGATCGACAGGTTGAACGGACCCAGGGCCCGGTCGCAGCCGCGGGCCTTCAGCCAGTCCTCGGCGGTGCGGAACAGCAGGCTGAAGATCGCCGGGTCGTCCTCGGCGGCGATCATGCCGAAATTGCCGGTCTTGCCGGTCCCGACCTCGGTGGCCAGGTGGTCGATCTGGGCGCTGATCCGGCCCACGTCGCGACCGCCGCGGACAGCCAACCACATCTGCACGTCGGCATGCTGGAAGAACGGGTTGGTCTTGGGCGTCAGGGCCGCCATCCGCTCGTACATCAGCGGTGTGACCCAGTTGGGGTCCTTGGCGTTGAGGCGGTTGGCCAGGTCGATGAACCGCCTCAGCTCGGCCTTGGAGCTGACCGGGACGATGGTGAGGTCGGAATCGGTGGTGTCGAACGGCATTCAGCCCTCCAGGACGACGAGTGCGTAGATCGCGAGGGCCGCGAAGATGGTCGGGCCGCCCCAGACGGCCAGGGCGGGCGACAGCGAGCCGCCTTCGCCCAGCGCCGACAGCAGGCCGTTGACGACCAGGAAGACCAGGCCGGCCGCCAGGCCGCCGGTCAGCAGCACCGCGCCCTGTCCGCTGCGGAAATTGGCGAGGGCGACGGGGGCGCTGAGCAGCAGCATCACCAGCGAGGCGAACGGTCCGGCGAAGGCGGCCAGCAAGCGGGTCTCGTAGAAGCTGCTGGGACGGTCGCCGCCGCCGCTCAGCAGGGCCCGGCGGGCCGTGGCGGCGGTCGGCACCGGACTGTCGGCGAACAGGGCCTGGACGTCCTGCCGATGCAGGGGCGAGGGCCAGCTCATCCGGGCGGCGGGCGTGACGTTCACCTGCTCGCCGTTGAACCGGACGATCACGGGATTGACCAGGGTCCAGCCGCTGGCCCGAGCATAGGTGGCCGACGGCGCCTCGATGCGTTCGATCAGCCGGCCGACCTTGTCGCGCCGATAGACCTTGACCGCCTTCAGCGTCGCCCCGTCAGCCGAAGCCCCGGCGGCGATCACCAGGTCGTCGCCGGCCCGGAAGCTGCGGGGGCCGGGAACCTTGCGGTCGGCGACCGGGGTGGTGGCCTGCCACCAGTCGGCCAGCACCGGATCGGTGCGCGGGGCGATCAGCTGGGCGCAGCCGAAGTCGACCGCCATGACCAGCAGGGCCACGGGCAGGGCCATGCCGACGATCCGATAGGCCGAGATGCCGGTGGCGCGCATGGCGATGATCGCGCTCTCGCGCGCCAGCTGCGAAAAGGCGAACAGCCCGCCGGCCAGGGTGGCGATCGGGGCGACCTGCTCGATCAGCCGCGGCGAGCGCAGGGCGGCGTAGTACAGCACCCCGGCCGTTCCCAGGCCGCGGTCCAGGATGTCGGTGGTCACTTCCAGCAGGTCGAGGATCTGCAGGATCGAGAACAGGATCAGGGCCGCGCCGAGCACGCGCGTGCCGACCGTGCGCAGGACATAGAGCTGGATCTTCATGCGTCGGCCTGCTCGAACTTGTCCCGGAACATCCGCCGGAAGCGCTTGATGCCGCCGCCGAAGCTCTGGATCAGGTCGGTGACGGGCGTCTGCCCGGGCCGCTTGCGGCTGCCGACGAACATCCAGACGCTGAGGCTGGTGAAGATCAGCCACGGAAGGCCGATCGCCGCCAGCGGCATGGCCTTGCCCGACTCGGCCAGGCTCTGGCCCAGCTGCAGGCTGTGCTGGAAGGCCAGCAGCAGCACGCCGGCGATGATCAGGCCAGGGGTGCGGTTGCCGCGCTTGGCGGCCAGACCCAGCGGGAAGGCCAGCAGTGGCAGGAACGGCAGAAACGCCGCCCGGGCCAGGCGTCCGTAGAGCTCGGCCAGCAGGGTGGGGCGCGGCACGACGGGATTAGGGCTCTCGGCCTGTCGGGCCAGCTCGCCCAGGGTCAGCTCGCGCTCGTCGCCGCCGCGGTCGCGCAGCAGGGCGGCCGCGCCGGCCAGAGGGACGTTGGTGGTGAACTGGTCGAACACCAGGATGCGGTATTCGCCGCGGACGTCCAGGCCGATCCGCTGGCCGCGGCGCAGCAGCATGGTGACGTTCTTGCCGTCAGGGGCCGAGCGCAGGTCGGCGGTGGCGGCGGTGATCACCTCCTCGCGCCCGGCGGCGTCCATCCGGCGGATGAACACCCGCGTCAGCTGCTGGCCCGCGGGGTCGGCGCCGTCGGCGGTCATCAGCAGCTTGGGCTGGTCGATGAAGGAGCCGCCGTTCAGCTTGCCGTTCCAGCCGGCGTTGATCGCCTCGTGCATCACCGCCCGATAGGCGTAGCGGCTGTAGGGCTGCATGTAGCCGAAGACGATCAGGCTGAAGACCATCAGGAACAGGCCGACATAGACGAACGGCGCGGCGATGCGGGTGAGCGACTGGCCGCTGGCCAGCAGGGCGTCGATCTCCGAGCCGTCGCTGAGCTTGGTGATGACGATGAACAGCGCCACGAAGAACGCCACCGGCAGGGCCAGGCCCAGATAATGCGGCACCAGGTTGGCGGCCAGTTCGGTGACGTAGCCGAAGCGGGCGCTGCTTTGCGACAGCACGTCCAGCAGGCGCAGGACCCGCTCCAGCAGGAGGGCGATCACCGTCACCCCCAGGCAGCCGACGATCGGCCACACCAGCATGCGCAGCAGATAGGCGTCGATCAGCCGGAAGCGCGAGGTGCCGTGCGGCGTGGGGATGGGCTTCTTCACGCGGCGGACCAGGCCTCGGCCAGGATCCGGGCCAGCCGCTCGGCGGCGTCCAGGTCCAGGTCGACCGTGGACCCCAGGGCCGGCACGGCGGGCCATCCGGCGTCGCTGTACACGCGCCCCTCATGCTCGCGCGTCCCGGCGTAGCGGGGGATCACGTGGAAATGCACGTCCTTGTCGACCATCATCAGCATCAGATAGTTGATCTTCTCGTAGGCCACGACCTTGGCCAGCATCCGCTCGACGCCCTGCGTCGCCGTCCTGAGGTCGGCGAAGGCGGCGGGACTCAGCTGGGAGAAGGCCTCGACCGATTCCTTGCATACCAGGACCAGCGAGCCAAAGGTCGGCTGCTTGGGCCGCACCAGGATCAGCCAGCTTTCGGTTTCGGCCACCTTGGTGCGCGGATAGCCGAAGGTCTCTGCGGTGGGATTGGTCATGTCGGCCTCGCCTCCGGGCGTTCGCCGCCGTTGCGCCTACAATAGGGACGCGGTCTTTTCCATGGAAGCACGATCCGCGCCCTGGGCTTCCGTTCAGGTCCTTTTCGTCGTCACGGGCGACAGGCCTGGACCAGGACGTAGCGGCCCAATTCGCCGGCTTGGCCGGTGGCGGGATCCAGCCCGCGGGCGACCAGCTTGACCTCGATCCCGCCATCGGCCTGGCGGTCGATCTCGACCCCGTGCCAGCGCGCCGCCGGGTGGCCGCGCTCGCCCAGGGCCGAGGCGGAGGGCACGCCCAGCACGGGAATCGCCGCGCCGTCCGGTCCGGGCGCGGTCGACACCATCGCCTCATGGGCGTGGCCGTGCAGGACCAGGTCGGCGCCGTGACGGACCAGCAGGGCGCGCAGGGCGTCCTGGTCTTCCAGCGACTTGCGCCGGGCCACCGCGCCGGGGATCGGCGGATGATGGATCAGCAGCACGCGAAAGGCGTCGCGATAGGCCGGGTCGCCCAGCAGGGCGTCCAGGCGCTCCAGCTGCGCCGGGCCGAGGCGGCCGGTGGCCAGGTGCGGGGCGGTCGGCACGGCCGAACACAGGTTGAACAGCGCCACGCCGTCCCGCAGCCGCACCTGGGGGAAGATCGCCTCGCCGTCGTCGCCCAGCCAGGGCGTCCAGGCCGCGAACGAGTCGCCGTCGCGCGCGCCGACCAGGGCGTCGTGGTTGCCGGGGCTGACGGTGATGTCACGGGCCGGGCCCAGGGCCTCCAGCCAGACGCGGGCCGCCTCGTACTCGGCCCGGGACGCGTAGTTGGTCAGGTCGCCGGTGATGGCGATGTGGTCGGGGGCGTGGGCCTTGAGATCGGCGATCACCACCTCCAGCACCTCGGGCCGGTGCTCGCGGTGCTTGCGCCGCCAGGCGATCCGGCTCAGCAGCCGCTTGGACAGCAGGTCCCGCCAGCCGAACGCGCCCTTGGGCGGCGGCAGGTGGAGGTCCGAGAGGTGGGCGAGGCGGAATATCGACAAGTTTGGTTCACGGATTCTGGCGGAAGGGGCCGAAGCTGCTTATCAATCGCGCCAGGTTTCAAGGGGTTGTCTATCGTGAGCGCGGAAAATCAGCCAAATGCGGCCGCCGGTCCGTCCGCCGTCACGGTCGGCCAGGCGAAAACCCGCCTCTGGGGGATGACCTCCGCCGAGCGGCTGTCGCGAATCTACCGTCGCCTGGGCCTGGTCGAGGCCGGGCCCGAGACCGTCTTCATCGCCGGCGACGTGGTGGTGGTCGACGCCGGCTGGGTGTTCGACGAGTCGCTGATCAAGGCCCTGGCCGGCCGTCCGGGCGTGGCCCTGGTCGACGAGGCCGGCCGCGTGGTGGCCGTCAACGTCCCCGCGGCCCGAGCCCGCGAAGCCATCGTCCGGCTCGACACCGGCGAGGACGTCACCGCCCTGGCCGCGATTCGCCTGACCGCGCTGGAGCTGGGCTCGGCCTACAACAGCGCCCTGCGCAAGCGCGAGCCGCCGGTGCTGGAGCGCCTGACGCCCGAAACCCGCGTGGCGGTCGAAAAGCGGCTGTTCCAGGGCTCGTACAAGGGCGTCACGGATCTGGTGACCAAGTACGTCTGGCCCACGCCCGCCCGGATCGTCACCCGCTGGTGCGCCCTGGCGAAGATGACCCCCAACCAGGTGACCCTGATCGGCTTCCTGCTGGTGCTGGCGGCCTTCTGGCTGTTCTGGACCGGCCACTACGCCTGGGGCCTGGTCTGCGCCTGGATCATGACCTTCCTCGACACCGTCGACGGCAAGCTGGCGCGGGTGACCCTGACCTCGTCCAAGTGGGGCAACGTCTTCGACCACGGCATCGACCTGATCCATCCGCCGTTCTGGTGGTGGGCCTGGTATGTCGGCGTCGGGGCCGTCGGTCTGACGATGCCGCATGGCGCGCTGGCCCTGGCGGTCATCGTCGGCGGCTACGTGCTGCAGCGGGTGGAGGAGGGGATCTTCCTGGCCCTGTTCAAGGTCGAGATGCACGCCTGGCGGCCGTTCGACAGCTTCTTCCGGCTGATCACCGCCCGGCGCAACCCCAACCTGATCCTGCTGACCCTTGCGGTTCTGGCCGGTCGTCCCGACATCGGGTTCCTGGCGGTGGCGGTTTGGACGGGGATCTGTCTGGTCGTGCACGCCGTGCAGATCCTGCAAGGCCTGGCGGCTCCGAAGGGGGCCGTCGTTTCCTGGTTGTCGCGCTGATGCGAGTGGGCGTCGTCCGCAATCCGATGAGTCACGCCAATATCGGGCGGTCCGAGCCCGACGGGCCCGGCCAGACGCCCGACGCGGTGCTGCTGGTCGAGCCGGCGACGCCCGAGGCGCTGGAGCAGGACCTGCAGGCCTTCGCCCAGTGCGGGGTGAAGATGCTGGTCATCGACGGCGGCGACGGCACCATCCGCGACGTGCTCAGCCGGGCGGCGACCATCTTCGGCGAGGCGATGCCTCTGATCGCCCTGGTCCCGTCGGGCAAGACCAACGTCCTGGCCATCGACCTGGGCGTGCCCCGCGACTGGACCCTGGCCAAGGCCCTGGCCGCCGCCCGGTCCGAGACCGCGGTGATCAAGCACCGCGCGCCGCTGGAGGTGCGCTGGGACGACGGGCGGCCCAGCCTGCGCGGCTTCGTGTTCGGCCTGGGCGCCTTCGTGCGCGCCACCAGCCTGGCCCAGACCGTCCACAAGACCGGCGCCTTCCACAGCATCGCCGTGGCCATGAGCGTGCTGGGCGCCCTGGTCGGCACCGTGATGGGCGGCAAGCGCGACCAGTGGCGGGCCGGCGTGCCGCTGTGCCTGGCCATCGACGGCGAGGAGACCCGCACCGCTGACCGCTTCCTGGTCCTGGCCACCACGCTCAAGCGCCTGCCGTTCGGGGTCAAGCCGTTCGGCCCGCCGCGCGAAGGGCTGAAGTTCCTGGACGTCGACGCTCCGCCCCGGGGGCTGCCGGGCGCGTTTCCGGCCCTGGTGGCCGGCAAGGAGTCGGCCTGGTCCGGCCGCCATGGCTATCGGCGCGGCGACGCCGAGAAGCTGCGGATCACGACGAACCAGCCGCTGGTCGTCGATGGCGACGTCTATGACGGCGCGGGCGGCGTGACCGTGGTCCTGGGACCGACCCTGCGGTTCCTGGCGGGATGAGCGGGCCCATCGCCGGGACCGTCGCCAGCCTGGTGGGCGAGGAGCTGCTGGCGCCCGCTCCGCCCCAGGCCGTGGCCCTGGCGACCCGGCTGCTGGACCGGTTCGAGGCCCCGCTGGCGGTGCTGTTCTACGGCTCGATCCTGCGCACCGGCGACCTGGACGGGGTGCTGGATTTCTACGTCCTGACCGAACGCGTGCGTCCGGGCCTGCGGGGGCTGGCCACCCGGCTGCTGTGGCCCGACGTCAGCTATCACGAGGTGGAGCTGGACGGTCAGGTGCTGCGGGCCAAGGTGGCGACCATGACCCTGGCCCAGTTCCAGGCGGCGACGCGCGGGCAGGGGATCGACACCACCATCTGGGCCCGCTTCGTCCAGCCCGCCGGCCTGGTCTGGAGCGCCGGCCCCGCCGTCGCTGAGCAGGTGGTCGAGGCCGTGGCTGACGCCGCCCGCACCGCCGCCCGCTTCGCCGCCGCCCTGGGTCCTTCGGAGGGGCCGCCGGCCGCGTACTGGTCGGCCCTGTTCCAGGAGACCTACGCGGCCGAGTTCCGCGTCGAGAAGGGCGGGCGCGAGCGCTCGATCCTGGCTTTCGACGTCGAGCGTTATCATCGCCTGCTGGTCGCCTGCTGGCACGAGGAAGGGCTGCTGGACCTTGAGGCCGACGGGGTGGTCCAGCCCGCCCTGGATTCGGCCGAGCGCCGGCGGATCCAGGCTGCCTGGCGCCTGCGCCGGCGGATGGGCCGGCCGCTGAACTATGCCCGCCTGGTCAAGGCCGCCTTCACCTTCGACGGGGCGGCGCGCTACGCCGCCTGGAAGATCGAGCGCCACACCGGCATGCCCGTGGCCCTGACCCCCTGGCGCGAGCGCCATCCGGTGCTGGCGGCTCCGGGGGTGCTGTGGCGACTGTGGCGACAGCGCCAGGCGCAGAGGCGATAGGACGTTCAGGAGAGCCGCTCTCCAATCTTCCGCTCATCCCGGCTTTCGCCGGGATGAGCGGAGTAGGAAAATGCAAAGGAAAAGGCCCGAGGTTTCCCTCGGGCCTTTCGCATTCAGGCGCTGGACGCTCGGCTTAGGCCGAGACGCGCTTCAGCGGGGCTTCGATCAGGCCCATCGCGACGCCGATCTCGGCGAACACCGCCAGCACCTGGTCGATCTGCTCGAAGCTGTGGGCGGCGCTGACGCTGGTGCGCAGCAGGGGGCGGCTGTCCGGGGTGGCCGGCGGCAGGGCCAGGTTCAGGTAGACGCCGTTCTGCAGCAGGGCGTTCCACATGCCGATCGCGCGCTCGGTGTCGGGCATGGTGATGGCCACGATCGGGCTGGAGGTCGGGCCGGTCATGAAGCCCATGGCCGACAGGCCGTCGTACAGGCGGCGGGCGTTGGCCATCAGCTTGTGGCGCAGCTCGGGCTGTTCCTCCAGGCGGCGCAGGGCGGTCACGGTCGAGGAGACCACGGCCGGCGGCAGCGAGGCGGTGAACATGTACGGACGGCAGGTGACGCGCATGACGTCGAAGTCGTCCATGTCCGAGACGCAGAAGCCGCCGATGGCGCCCAGGCTCTTGGAGAAGGTGCCGACCACGAAGTCGACGTCTTCCTCGACGCCGGCCAGCTCGGCCAGGCCGCGGCCATGTTCGCCCAGCACGCCCATCGAATGGGCCTCGTCGACCAGCAGGTAGCCGCCCAGCTCGCGCTTCACGGCGGCGATTTCCTTGAGCGGCGCGGTGTCGCCGATCATCGAATAGATGCCTTCGACGACGATCAGGCGCTCGCCCGGAACGTCCTTCATGCGGCGCAGGCGCTTGTACAGGTCTTCCGGATCGTTGTGGCGGAAGCGGATGACCTCGGCGTGGCCCAGACGGGCGCCGTCGTAGATCGAGGCGTGGCTGTCGGCGTCCAGGATCAGGTGGTCGCCGCGGCCGACCAGCGTCGACAGCACGCCCAGATTGGCCTGGTAGCCGGTGGTGAACACCATGGCGTGCTTGCGCTTGTAGAACTTGGCCAGGGCTTCCTCGAGCTCAACGTGGGCCTCGAAGCTGCCGTTGGCGATGCGCGAGCCCGTGGTGCCGGTGCCGCGTTCCTGAACGGCCTTGACCGACGAGGCGATCGCCTGCTCGTCGAAGGTCAGGCCCAGATAGTTGTTGGTGCCCAGCAGGATCGTGCGTTTGCCGTTGATCAAGCCTTCGGTAGGCGAGACGACGGCGTCGAAGCGCACGCTGAAGGGATCGGCGCCGGCTTGCCGGATCGCGTTATATGCGTCGCGATACGCGATATGCTTGTCGAACAGCCCCATGGCTTAGGCCCTATTCCGCAGGTCTTTAATCAGGGAGGCCAGGTCTCCGGCGGTTTCCACCGAAGCCAGGCGATCCAGAGGAATGGAGATGTCGAAGGCGTCTTCGAGCTCCATGATGATGTTCATCAAGGCCAAGGAATCGACGGCCAGATCGCGGCCGATATGGGTGTCGTTAGTCACATCGACAGAGCGCCCGAGCACCTTGCTCGTAGCCAAGCCGATTTCACGCAAAGTGAGATCCGTAACAGCTTCCATCGACGCGACGATATCCCCGACCAAGGTCCTACATAACCGAATTGTAACAGCCGTCTCGACCGAAAATCGCCGGATTCGACTATTTCCGAGACTTTTTATCCTTCAACCAGCCTTCCGAACGATACCAGCGCACGCTTTGCGCGAATCCCGCCTGGAGAGAGTAGCTCACCGGCGGAAAGTCCGGAATCGGATCGTTGCTAGATAGGCCCCAATCGGTGTGAAGCAACTCCCGAGCCTTGCCCGGGGTGAGAATTGTGTCCTTCCCGGTGACGAATGAAGCCCATTTTGACAGCAGCGCCAAAGCCTTGATCGCGCCCGGGGGGACCCGGACCAGCCTTGGCGACCTGCCGACCGCGTCGGACGCGGTCTGCATGAGTTCGACCCAGCCATAACCCTCCGGGCGGTTGTCGGACAAGCTGAGCAGCCCAGGGCGCGGCGTTTTGACCAGGGCCGCGATCTTCGCCGCCGCGTCGTCGACATGGATCCAGGCCATGCGGGTTTTGGGGCTCAAAACCGGCAAAAAGGCCGATTCCGAGGCCATTTTGAACAGTCTGAGCGTCTCGACATCGCCCGGTCCGTAGATGGCCGGGGGGCGGACGATGGTCAGATCTCCGGCAAAAATCTCGCGCGCTGCGTCTTCTCCGCCACGCTTGCTGCCGGCGTAGTCGGACAAATCCGGCTCGCGGGCGGCCAGGCTGGAGATCAGGATGAGTCGCGCCCCGGCCGCCTTGGCGGCGGCGGCGACGCGGCGCGAGCCCTCGACATTGGCCCGGTCGAAGGCGGCGCGGTCCCGCGCCTTGATCAAGCCGGCCACGTGGACGACGGTCTGGGCGCCGTCGCACAGCGTGGCCAGGGCGCCGGCGTTGGCCAGGTCGCCGATCACCAGCTGCGGCTCCAGGCCCGACCAGGCCGGGTCGGTGACGTCGCGGCGGGCCAGGACCCGGACGGTCCAGCCCTGCTCGGCCAGGGTCCTGACCAGGCGGCGGCCCAGGAAGCCCGTGGCGCCGGTGACGGCGACCACCGGACCCGGCCGGGCGCCGGTCACGTCAGGGACGCTCGCCATAGGCGCCGGCCAGATAGGCGGCCTTGGCCTTGGAGCGGCTGAGCTTGCCCGACGAGGTCTGGGGCAGGGCGTGAGCCCCGACCAGCCGGACCTGGGCCTCGACCTGGTGGCGCAGGCGCAGGACGCCGGCGATCTTCTCGACCAGGGCCGCGCGGGTGTCGGCGTCGCCGCCGCGCGCCTGAACCAGCACCACCACGGTCTCTTCGCCGTCGCCCGGCACCGAAAAGGCCGCCACGTCGCCGCTGCGCAGACCCTCGACCTCGGCCTCGGCGGTCCATTCCAGGTCCTGCGGCCAGATGTTGCGGCCGTTGAGGATGATCAGGTCCTTGCCGCGGCCGGTGATGACGATCTCGCCATCGACCAGGTAGCCCAGGTCGCCGGTGTCCAGCCAGCCGTCGGCCGACAGCACGCGGGCGGTCTCCTGCGGCTGTTCGAAATAGTCCCGCATCAGGCTGGGACCGCGGGCGAAGATGCGGCCCACGCCGCGCTCGGGCAGGACGGCGCCGTTCTCGTCGCGCACTTCCAGCTGGTGGCCGGGCAGGGCGGGGCCGTTGCGGGCGAACTCGCGCGAGCGCTCGGTGTCGTCGGTGACCACGGCCTCGTGCTGCTCCAGGCGCTCGACGTCCAGGCGCTCGGTCTTCAGGCCGCCGCCCAGCGGGGCCATCGACAGGGCCAGGGTCGCCTCGGCCATGCCGTAGCTGGCCACGAACGCCGTGTCCGAGAAGCCGACGCTGGCGAACCGCTCGGCGAAGGCGCGCAGCGGGCCGGTGCGGATCATGTCGCCGCCCAGGCCGGCGCTGCGCCACTTCGACAGATCCAGGTGCTCGATCGAGGCCACCTCGGCCCGGCGGGCGCACAGCTCGTAGCCGAAGGTCGGGCTGTAGGAGATGGTGCCGCCGTTTCGGGTGATCAGGTCCAGCCACAGCAGCGGCCGGCGCACGAAGGCGCCGGTGGGCAGCAGGTCGACCGACATCTGGCTGGTCATGGGCGACAGCAGGAAGCCGATCAGGCCCATGTCGTGATACAGCGGCAGCCACGAGACGGCGCGGTCGGTCGGCAGCACCTGCAGGCCGTCGCGGGTGATGGCCACGGCGTTGGCCATCAGGGCCCGGTGGGTGACCACCACTCCGGTCGGAAAGCGCGTGCTGCCCGACGAGAACTGCAGATAGCAGGTGTTGTCCGGCAGGATCTGGGGCAGGGCGTCGCTGTCGGCGCCAGGCAGGTCGGCCAGGGCTCCGGCGAAGTCCAGCGGGGTCTTGGCGGCGACCTCGGCCACCCAGTCCTTCATGCCGGCCGGGCCGATCAGGACCTTGGCGTGGGCCGAGTCCAGCATCCGCGCGATCTGCTCGACATAGGCCTCGCGACCGCCCAGCGGGGCGGGCAGGGGCAGCGGCGCGGGGACCAGGCCGGCGTACTGGCAGGCGAAAAAGGCGCGGACGAAGTCGGCCTCGGTGTCGGCGATCAGGCCGACGCTGGCTCCCGGCCTGGCGCCGGTCGCCAGCAAGCGCGGGGCCAGCTCCAGGGCCTGTTCGCGAAGCCGGGCGTAGGGCAGGGCCTCGACCAGTTCGCCGCGCAGCGAGTAGAGGTTGATCCCGGTTTCGCCGGTCGCGGCGAAATCGAGCGCGGCCGTCAGGGTGGGGAAGTCGGCGAATCTCACCGTTCGCGAGGAGGACGTCGGAGTAATCATTGCGAGAGGCCTTTGGCGCCGTTTTGACCCTCGGCGCAAGTTTGTTCGTCTTTGGGGCGGGCCGTTTCGGCGGCCAGGCTGCGGCGCAGGGCCAGATACATGCCGATCGCCAGGGCGGCGGCGACGGCGACCAGGGCCGCGCCGGCTCCGTCCAGGCCCGCGGCGCGGATCAGCGGAACCAGGGCGACCAGATAGATCGCGCAGACCACGGCCCGCACCCGCAGGGCCAGGCCCGCCTTGCCCAGCGAGACCAGCATCGGCTCCAGCGGCATGGCCAGCACGCCGATGGCGGCGGCGGCCACCTGCCAGTTCATGATGCCGGCGCCGGCGGCGAACGGCTTGCCCATCACGATGGTCAAGACGTCGTCGCCGAACAGGATCGAGACCAGCAGCAGCACGCCGGCCACCGCGCCGCCGATCAGGCCGATCTGGCGCGACAGCTTGCGCATGGCCTCCTCGCCGCCCGTGGCGCGCATCTTGGCCAGTTCCGGATAGAGCGCCGGCACCAGCAGCTTGGCCGGCTTGGCCATGCCGTCGGCCACCTGGCGGCCCACGCGCCACATGGCCGCCTGGGCCGGACCCAGGACCGAGCCCACCACCAGGGTGATCACCTGGCTGAAGGCCGTGTCGATCGTGCCGCTGAAATTGGTGGCCCAGGCGAAGCGCCAGACGCCGGGCAGGCCCTCGGACAGCGGACCGCGCAGGCTGAAGTCCTTCAGCAGCCGCCGGCGGTTGAGGTCCCACAGGGCCACGCTGTTGACATAGATGAAGGCCGTGACCGTGCCCGCCGCCCAGGCGGCCAGATAGGCCTCGATCGGCGCGTGCAGGGTGAAGCACAGGGCGCAGCCGATCAGGCGCACGGTGGAGCTGACCGCCTGCTCGGCGGCCAGGAAGCGGAACCGGTCGAACAGGCGCAGCAGGCCGACCGAGGTCGCCGAGTCCATCACCGCGATCGACAGGGCGTAGCAGGCGGCGGCCGGCGACAGGGCGGCTGGCCAGCCCAGCAGGTGGCCAAACAGCAGGGCGCCGACCACGCCCAGGGTCACCCCCACGGCCGCGCCCAGCCCGTCGAGCAGCAGGGTAAAGCGCAGCACTTGCTGGAACCGCGGGCGGTCGCCCTGCAGCAGGGCCGAGGCGCCGTACTGCAACAGGGTCTGCCAGGACTGGAACTTGGCGACCTCGCCCAGGAACTGGGAAAAGGCGTTGATCAGCACGATCACGCCCATCAGTTCCTTGCCCAGGCCGCGCGCGGTCAGGGCGATATAGGCCAGCCCGACCACGGCGTTGACCGTACGGCCGCCGAGCAGGGTTCCGGCATTGGCCAGGACCCGCTTGAGAACATGGGTTTCACTGCTCATCGGAGGCGTCGGGATCTCGGAGACAGGCGCTCGACGATCGCCTGGGCGGCGCGGACCGAGGAGGGGGTTTCCCGCAGGTCGAAGCTTTCGGCGAAGCCCTTTCGCTGGGCCTCGACATAGTCGCCGTGCCCGCGCTGGGCTGCGGCGACGGCGTCGACAAGGCCCTCCACGCGGTCGAGCACCGGGCCGTAGCGCCAGTGATGGAAGCTCTCGTCGCCGCGCCAGGCCGCGCCGCTGGCGTTGAGGAACAGGCACGGCTTGGGCGTGCGCAGGAACTCGTAGACCTGGCTGGACACGTCGCCCAGATAGATGTCGGCCGCGCGGGTATAGGTCATGTCGATCGCCGCCGGCCCGCCCAGGTCGAGATGGATGCGCGGGTGGCCGACGAACGGCGCCAAGGCCTCGATCGTCCCGGCGTCCGCGCCTTCGAAGAGGCGGATATGGGGCGCGAAGATCAGATTGTAACGCTCGTCCGCGGCGAATTGCTCGAGAACCTCGCGTCCCCAGCGCGGCCAGGAACCCAGGGTGGGGTGGAAATGCGGATTGTACAGCACCACCGGCCTGGCCTGAGGAAAGGCCGGCAGCGGCGAGGACGGCAGGGCGTCGATGATGTCGAACTTGGGATAGCCGACCATGGCGCAGGTCTCTGGCGTGACCCAGCCCTCGGCCAGCATGCGGTCGCGCTGCTTGGGGCCGGCGGCCATCACCAGGTCGAATTGCTTCAGGCGCGGCTCGAACGGCCCGCCGCGGTCGCCCGCGCCGTGCTGCGTATAGACCAGCTTGGTTTCCCTGACCCCCAGCTTGCGCAGCAGGGCCGTGGTGCGCTCGGGGGTGACCACGGCGTCGTAGCGGCCCAGGCGGCGGGCGTTGGCGGCCAGCATCAGGGCCTTGGGCGGCGTGGCCGCGCCCCTCAGCCGCAGGTTCCGCAGCCAGGCCGGCGGCAGCAGGCGCGAGGGGATCGGCGGGACCTTCAGGGTCTCCAGCAGCGCCCGCACATAGTCCAGGTGCTCCTGGGTGGTGGTGGCGATGTGCACGTCGATGTCGGGCCAGCCCTGGGCCAGGGCGATGGCGATCGGCAGGCTGTGGAGGATCTGGTGGGTCTGGGCGATGTAGAGGAAGCAGACGCTGGGCCGGTTTCCACGGCCCTTCGAGGCGGACGTGATCACTGTTGCGGCGTGAGGCGCGTGCGCACCCGGCCCTTGAACACAACCCGGTCGCCCTTGTCGCTGACCGAATAGCTGTCGGCGCGGATGGCGCGGTTGTTCGGGCCCGCGCCCTCGACCGCGGCGCCGCCGACCAGGTCGCCGGTGCGGGTGTCGACCAGCGCCTTCTGCGAGGCGAACTGGTAGCCCTGGCCGTTGTCGATCTTGACGTCGCCGGTCAGCAGCAGCGAGCCCTTCTCCTCCTGGTAGGCCCCGTCCTTCGAAACCACGTGGGTCGGCCGGTCAGAGCCATAGCCGCGGGTCAGCTGCGGGTTCTTCAGGAACACCTGGTCGGTGTTGTTCAGGTCGCGTGTCGCCGAGGTGGCGGTGATCAGGAAGGCCCGGCCGTCCTTCAGGGTGCCGGTGAAGCGCGGATTGTCCATGCGCAGCGGCGCGGCGGCGGCGGGCGGCGCGGACTTGACCTCCATGGCGCGGATCACGCCCTGGCCGACGATCGCGACCGCCATGCCGATGGCGACGGCGGGCAGGATGGTCCGCAGCGCGCGCACCGGCCCGCGATGGCGGTTGCGGTTCTTCTTGCGGACGGGACGAGGAACGGCGGGGGTGATGGCGATCATGGTCGTGGACTGAAGGCGGTGGGCCGAAGCGACAGGCGAGGACTTAAGCCTCCCGGCCCGATCTCCCAAGAGGTATTGCGACCCTGCCCCCGGCCGGGGGCGCGGTCAACGGCCGGTTATCGGGGCGCGGGGCTGATCAGGCTGGACCGTTCGGCGGCGGTCAGCGGACGCCAGCGGCCCTCCGGCAGGTCGCCCAGCGCGAGGTCGCCGATCCGAATCCGCAGCAGATCGACCACGGTCAGCTCGACCAGTTCGCACATCCGCCGGATCTGGCGGTTGCGGCCCTCCTTGAGGACGAACCGCAGCTGCTGGCGGCCGACGAGCTCGACCTGGGCGGGCCGCAGCTGGCGCTCGTCCAGTTCGAGGCCATGACGCAGCAGGGCCAGCTTGTCGTCGGTGATCCAGCCGTCGACCCAGACCAGGTATTCCTTCTCCAGCTCCGAGGCCGGGCCGATCACCGCCTTGGCCACCACCCCGTCCTCCGAGAGGATCAGCAGACCGCGCGAATCCATGTCCAGCCGTCCGACCGGGGCCAGCTTGTTGTCGAAGCCGGGGATGACCGGGCTGGCGCCGACCAGGGCCTCGCGGGTCAGCAGGCGCACGGCCGGGACCTGGCCAGGATCGGGCTGCGACGAGACGATCCCGACCGGCTTGTGGATCATCACCGTCAGGGCGCCCTCCAGCTGGGCCTGGGCGCGGTCGGACAGCACCAAGGTCTGGCCGGGCTCGATCTTGCGACCGACGTCGTCGACCCTCTGGCCGTCGATCGACACCAGGCCCTGGCTGATCAGGGCCTCGGCCTCGCGGCGCGAGCAGACGCCGTTCTGGGCCAGCCAGCGATTGACGCGCTGGGGCTCGGCTTCGTCATAGAGGCGGGTCCAGGCCATGGTCGCAGCGTCCAGGTAGGTGGGAGGGCCTGTCTAGGGCGGGCGGGCCGGGTTTCGCAACCGCCATCGGGCGACGCTCGTTCCGCTCACGATGAAACCGGCCTGGAGATCCCTCATGAGCGACCGCGTCGATAACGACACCGCCCTGGAAGAGGTGATGGATTTCCTGGCCGATCCGCCCGCGCCGGGCACCGCCGACGACGCCCGCTTCGGCGAGCGGCTGCGCCAGGTTCTGGCCGCCTCGATCGTCGACGACCCGGTCGACGAGGACGATCCAGCGCCGAAGCCCGAACTGGCCCTGGACGACGATCTGCGCCGCCGGCTCGAAGCCGCGGCGAAACAGAGGTCGAGCAACCCGTTCGGCGAGCATCCCGAGGGGATCGGTCCGACGCTGGGGATGGATCTGGGCAAGTCGTAGGAGTCTATGCGGCCGGGGACAGGCGCATGCGCCTGTCCCCGATGGGGTCTAGGCCCGCCTGTCCGGGCCGTTCTTGAAGGTGTCGCCGACCTCGCGGGAATCGCCGCCGTCCGGACCGGCCGTGCGCTGTTCCTTGCGGCCCGTCTTGGCCGTGTCCTTGTCGGGGATCTCGCCCAGCGGCAGGGCGTCGTTGGCCTCGCGGCCTTCGGTGTTGTTCTTCTGGCCCATGAGCGCTCCTAGTGGTGGGTGTGATGTTCGGCGTTGCGCTTGCGGGTGGCGGCCGCCTTCTTGGCCGAGGCCGAGCGTTCGGCCGCCGTGCGCGACGCCGCGGCCCGACCGCCTTTTGGGCCGCCCTTTTCGCCGCCCTTGTGGGCCGCCGGATGGCCCGTGGACTTGCCGCGGCCGGAGCCGCCGGGCTGCTTGCCGCCGCCGTCGTCCTTGTTGACGGTCGCCCAGGCCCGCCGCTCGGCCTCCTTCTCGGAGACGCCGCGCTTCTCGTAGCCTTCGGCGATGTGATCGGCCTTGCGCTCCTGCTTGTCGGTGTACTTGGACTTGTCGCCTTGGGGCATGTCGTCCTCCATCTGCTGTGGGAGGAAAATCCGTCGTCTCGACGCGAGGTTCCCCGAGGGCGACCTTCGGAACAAGCTGAACCATCGGCCGTTCGAAGCGCATGGCGCGCAAGCTGAAAGTGTTCTGCTGGTCCGACGGGCTCCACGACTACACGGTGGCCGCCTCGTCGCGCGCCAAGGCGCTGGAGGCCTGGGACGTCGGCCGCGACCTGTTCAAGGATGGGACGGCGCGGGAGATCGCCGAGGGACCGGCCCGCGACGCCGCGCTCGATGCGCCCCAGACCGTGATCACCACGCCGGCCGGCGGCCTGGGCGCGGCGCTGAAGGCCTTGCCCGCCAAGGCCCGGCGCAAGCCGTCCAAGGCCGAAACCGCCCGGGCCGAAAAGCTGGCGGCCCTGAAGGCGCAGCTGGAGGCCGTCGAGGACGAGGCCGAGGCCTCGGAGCTGGCCTTCGCCGAGCGAAGGTCCGCCCTGGACGCCGAAGAGGCCGCGGCGATCGAGGAGCTCCAGACCCGGCGGGCGGCGCTGGAGACGGCGATCAAGGCGGCGCGGAAGTAGGCGTCCGCCAAACCTCGCTTGACGATTTCTCCTTGCACCGGCCCTAGGGGCAGGCCCGATACGGGAGATCGTTCGAGGGAGGCGTCGCATGATCAGGACCCGCGCCTATCTCCGCTCCGCCGAGGCCGCCCGCCGGTTCGGCGTCAGCGGAAAGGCTTTGCGCCTTTACGAGGCGCAGGGCTTGCTGCGGGCCGAGCGGACGGCGGCGGGCTGGCGGGTCTACGGACCCGACCAGATCGCGCGCCTTCACCAGATCATCGCCCTGAAGAGCTTCGGCTTTCCGCTGAGCCGGATCGCCGAACTGCTGTCGGGTGGACTCCCCGACCTGGCGGCCTTTCTGGAGCTGCACGAGCAGGTGCTGCGGCGGGAAGCAGAGCGGGTCGAGCTGGCGCTCCGGCTGTTGTCGGCGGCGCGGCTCAGACTGGCCGAGCATGGCGACCTCTCGTCGGACGAACTGATGAACCTCACCAAGGAGATCGCGATGACCGATCAGCGCAACGACGATCTGGCCGCCGCCTATGAGGCGATCGCCGCCAAGCACTTGACGCCCTCCGACCGGGCGACCCTGGCCTCGAACGGCTATCGGGGCATGGACAAGCCGGACGCCGACTGGGCCGCGCTGCACGAAGAAGCGACCCGGCTGATGCAGGCGGGCGACCCCCGCTCGCCGGCGGCGATGGACCTCGCCCGCCGCTGGATGGGCAAGGTCTTTGAGGCCACGGGCGGTGACCCCGCCCTGACGATGAAGATGAAGACCGTGGCGCGGGAAACCCACGACCAGCCGGCCTTCGCCGCCGTGTCGGGCTCGGCCAACCAGATGATGGACTTCGTTTCCGAAGCTTACGGCGCGGCCATCGCAGCGGGGATCATGCCGAGCCCGACCGCCGAGAACTGACGCCGGAACTCGCCCGGCGCCCCGTGAAGGAGGGCCCAGGTTACCCCGTCACATAGCGGATCAGGGCCGCCATGTTCTCGATATAGGCGCCCGTCGAGATGCCCGGCTTGGGGACGTCAGCCAGGTAGGGCGAGGTGTCGGTCGGGTCGCCCACGCGGGTCTGCGAGAACTCGCCCGGGGTCACGGTGGTCGAGCCGTCGCCGATATAGGGGTTGCTGACCGCCTTCATCGGGGTGGGCCACCAGCCCTCGGCGTTCAGCTCGGCCATCAGCTGGGCGACCTGGGCCTGCGAGGTCTTGCCCTCGGCGGCCTTCAGGGCCCCGACATTGAGGTCGGACACCGAGATGTCCTTGGTGGTGAAGTAGCGCGGCAGGGCCTGGCCGCCGCCCTTGGCCTTCAGCGGCGAGTCCTTGCTGGCGACCTCGGGCGGGGTCGCCTTCAGCGTCTCGTAGCGCTTGCGCAGCTTGTCGATGTTGACCGAGCGGAACGACGAGTAGTGGACGATCGTGTTCTCCCAGTGCTTGTCGACGAAGTACTCGCCGTTGAACACGTTGGAGCCTCGGCGGTGGACGTAGAGCGGCTCGTTGGTCCCGATCTCGATGAAGGTGGGGTAGCGCGGCTTGCCGGGAGCGATCTTGTCGTCGAGCTTCAGGCCGGCCAGCCAGTCGATGGTCTCGGGGATGCGGTCCAGGTATTTCGGGTCGCCCGTCAGCTGGTAGTAGTCCATCAGGTTTTCGAGATTGCCGGCCGTGGTGTGGCTGGCGAAGGCCTTGGGCTCGTAGGTGCGCGCCCCGGCCGGCTTGAGGTCGGCCACCGTGTGCTGCAAGCCCCAGCCGGGCTGCGGCATCGGCTGGTGGGCGGCGATGTAGACGTCCATGGCGCGCCGGATCGGGTCCAGCACGCGCTTGTCGCCCAGGGTCCGCCAGACCATGATCAGGAACTTGATGTTCTCGTCGACCACGCCGTCGTTGAAGGTGATGTAGCCGGTGTAGTCCGGGTGGCCCTTGTTCTCGAAACCGCTCATCAGCGGGAAGCGCTGGGGCCAGCCGCCGTTCGGATACTGGGCGTCGAGGACGAACTGGATGGCCCTGTCCAGCGCCGGCTTGAAGGCCTTGTCCTTCTTTTCCAGATAGATGCGCAGCATCAGCTGGCAGCTCTCGGCGGTGCCCTCGTCGTCGAAGGTGGCGTTGCCGTAGTAGTGCTGGAATTCCTCCAGCCGCCAGCCGTTCTTGCCGATGGTGTCGTACCACTTCTTCAGCGACTCCGGCCCGGCCAGGTCGCCCATGTAGTTCCAGCCGCCCGCCGGGTGCTGGATCTTGATCAGGGCCTGGGCCGCCTTCTTGGCCGCCTCGTAGTAATAGTCGTCGCCGGTGGCGTGATAGGCGTCGAGGAACAGGTGGCCCATGGTCGCCGTGCCGGGCGGCTGGACCCAGATCATGGTCGGGTAGGCCTCCATCTCCCCGAAACGGCGCGAGAAGTCGGGCAGGTAGCTCCAGACGTAACCGCCCTCGTAGGCGGCCTTCTCGGCCATGAAGGTCGTGGCCCTCTTCATGGTGGCCAGGACCTGGTCCCTGGACGGCGCGGCGCCCTGGGCCAGGGCCTTCAACGGGGCCATGGCCGCGGCGGCGGCGAAGGTGGCGGTGGTCGTCGCCAGCAGGCGGCGGCGGGTGAGGGGGCTCAGCGGCATGGACGGTACTCTCCCAGGGGACCTTCGCGTCGGGCGACCCGCGACGCAAGGACGCGGCAGGCTGGCCGGGGAGGGGCAAGAGGGCCGCTTGGTCCCCCTCGATCCTGGTCGTCCTCCCGGCCGGTCCTTGCCGAAACCCCTGTCGCCGTTGGCCGGCGCGGTCTTGATCTTCGTTATGATACCGGTGTCATGACTTGACCAGCGTCTTTTGGTAGAGCTCTGTTCCGTGACGCCGCGTCAGGCTCCTGCGACAGGCCGTCACGTTGTGCGTACACGGCGTTTGGAGGAGAACGGGGCATCGGTTTTTGAGGCGACGCCGCCGCGCCGGGTTCTGGTAGCGCGCGACGCCGTCCTGTTGGGGAACAGGACGACGGCCCCGGGTCAGCAATGATCCGGGGCCGTTTTCAGTTTTGAGACCGATAACAGCTATGCCATTGATTTTGCGCATTATATTACAATGTTCTGCGACCAGGGGTCGCATGGTTCGCCGTGTTCATCCCTCGTAAATATTCACCATGCCCAGCCAACACGACCACCTGAACGAAGCCGAGCATCTCGAGCGCCAAGCCGAGCTCGCCGACAGCGATCACGCCCGTGAGGCGCTGCGCCGCATGGCTCAGACCTCGCGGCTGTCGGCCGCCCTGGTCGCCATGCTGGAAGCCAGCCGCGAAGAACACCCCGGCTGATCGGGCGCGTGGATCGCTCGTTTCCTCGCAAAGTCGTCCCCCAGATACACGCGTCGCTTGAATTGCTGCGCGGCTCGGTGAACATGGGCTCCAGCAAGGAGACCCTGGTGGCGGGCGAGGGATCGGACAAGGCCGTACTGGAGGGCGCCGGGGCGTACTTCCTCAGCATCGTGGAAGCCAGCCGCGACTGCATCCGGGTGATCAGCCCCGAAGGCTCCGTCGAATACATGAACGCCCGCGGCCAGGCGCTGTTCGAGATCGAGGACTTCGCGGGCCGCAACCGCAGCCGCTATTGGCCCGACATGTGGCCGGCCGAAAGCCGCGCCGCCGTCGAGCAGGCCCTGCGGACGGCCCTGGCCGGCGAAGCCGCCGCCTTCCGCGCGCCCTGCCCGACGGCCAAGGGCGATCCCCGCTGGTGGGACACCACGGTGTCGCCGATCCTCGACGAGGGCCGGGTGATCCGGGTCCTGGCCACCTCGCGCGACATCACCGGCGAGATGCGCTCGGAGGCCCAGCGGCAGCTGCTGGTCAACGAGCTGAACCACCGGGTCAAGAACACCCTGGCCACCATCCAGTCGATCGCCAGCCAGTCGCTGCGCAACGCGGGTGTCGACCTGGCGGTGCGCGGCGCGTTCGAAGGCCGGCTGATGGCCATCGCCGCCACCCACAACGTGCTGACCGACGAGAACTGGTCGGCCGCCAGCCTGCGCCAGATCATCGACGGTTCGGTCACGCCCTATCGCAGCAATCCCTCGCAGCTGACCATCAGCGGACAGGACCTGAGGGTCTCGCCCAAGCCGGCCGTCGTGCTGGCCCTGGCCTTTCACGAGCTGGCGATCAACGCCCTCAAGTACGGCGCCCTGTCGTCGGCCGGCGGCCATATCGACATCGGCTGGGCGGTGGCGGACGGCGGCCAGCTGGACATCACCTGGACCGAGCAGGGCGGCCCGCCCGTCCGCCCGCCCGAGCGGCGCGGCTTCGGCTCGCGGATCGTCGAGCTGGCCCTGCCCAACGAGCTGGGCGGCGAGGTGGACGTCGACTATCGCCCCGAAGGCCTGCGCTGCCGCATCCAGGCGCCGCTGGCGGCCCTGGACAAGGTCGACGCCTTCATGCCGCTGGCCTGACGGCGCGGTCAACTTCCCGACACCGTGAACCGCGATCCTGCTGGGCCGTTGTGCAAGCTTGAGCGGCGCTGAGGTCGCGGAGGCGCGTCGCTGATGATCCCACGGCAGGCGAAGACGGGGCTGGCGGTCGCCTGGACGGCGTCGCGCGTCTTTGTCGCGCGCCATCGCTGGTGGTTCGCGGCGGGGATCGGGACCCTGCTGCCGCTCGTGATCGTGCTGGTCTGGCTGGGCGCCAGCCTGCCGGTCTCGCGCGCCCTGGAGCCCCTGCCCAGCCGCGCCCTGATCCTGCTGGACGACCAGGGCCGACCCTTCGCGCGGCGCGGGGCCTACAAGGAGGCGCCGGTGGTCATCGCGGCGCTGCCCAGGCACGTGCCGGCCGCCTTCGTGGCCATCGAGGATCGGCGCTTCTATCGCCACATCGGCATCGACTTCCAGGGCGCGGCGCGGGCCCTGGTCGCCAACGCCAAGGCTCATCGCACGGTCCAGGGCGGCAGCACGATCACCCAGCAGCTGGCCAAGAACGCCTTCCTGACGCCCGAGCGCAGCCTGCGCCGCAAGGGCCAGGAGGCGATGATCGCCCTGTGGCTGGAACTGCGGCTGTCCAAGGACGAGATCCTGTCGCGCTACCTGTCCAGCATCTATTTCGGCGACGGGGTCTATGGCCTGGGCGCGGCGGCCCGGCACTATTTCGGCAAGCCCCCGGAGCAGCTGTCGATCGGCGAGGCGGCGATGCTGGCCGGCATCGTCAAGGCGCCGGTCGACCTGGACCCCGTCGACCATCCCCAGGCGGCCGGCGCGCGGGCCCGGCTGGTGCTGGACGCCATGGTGCAGACCAAGGCCATCAGCCGCGAGCAGGCGCAGGCCGCCGGCCACGTGGCGGTGCACGCCACCCGGGCCGACCTGCCGGTGGGCGGCTATTTCGCCGACTGGATCTCGCCGCAGGTGAAGTCGGCCTTCGACGGTCCGGGCTATGGCGAGGTGCGGGTGCCCACCACCCTGGACAGCCGCCTGCAGCGGATCGTCGAGCGCGCCGTGACCAAGGACATGAAGAGCGCGGCCAAGGCCAGGGTCGGGCAGGTCGCCGTGGTCGCCATGCGCCCCGACGGCCGGGTCGTGGCCATGCTGGGCGGTACGAACTATCGCCAGACGCCGTTCAACCGCGCCGTCCAGGCCCGCCGCCAGCCGGGCAGCGCCTTCAAGCTGTTCGTCTATCTGGCCGCCCTGCGCGACGGGGCCACGCCCGACAACCTGGTGATCGGCGATCCGGTGACGATCGGCGGCTGGACGCCCAGCAACTACGAGGGCGGCGGCGGGCGCGACCTGACGATCCGCGACGCCTTCGCCCAGTCCAACAACATCATCGCCGCGCGGGTGTACCAGCAGGCCGGCGGGCCCGAGGTGGTGCGGGCGGCGCGGGACCTGGGGATCGTCTCGCCGCTGCGCGAGGACGACGCCACCCTGGCCCTGGGCACGGCCGAGACCAGCCTGCTGGAGCTGACGGCCGCCTACGCCGCCGTCGCCTCGGGCAAGATGCCGGTCAGGCCCTATGGCCGTCCCCGCGCGGCGCCGATCGCGACCGCCGACATGGACACCGCCGAGCGGGCCGCGCTCTACGACCTGCTGGGCGCGGTGGTCGAGGAGGGCACCGGTCGCGCCGCGCGCCTGGGCCAGAAGGCCTATGGCAAGACCGGCACCACCCAGGACTATCGCGACGCCCTGTTCGTCGGTTTCACCGGCGACCTGGTGGTCGGGGTCTGGGTCGGCAACGACGACCATTCGCCGATGACCCGCATGGTCGGCGGCGACCTGCCGGCCCGCATCTGGCGCGACGTGATGACGGGTGGCCTGAAGGCCGGCCTGGTGGCGCGGGACGGCCCGCCGGAGCCGCGCTACGAGCGTCCGCCGCGCGCCGAGCCCGAGGTGATCGAGGACGCGCCGCGACCCAGGCGTGTGCCGAAATGGCTCCGGCGGCTCTTCGGGTTGTAGAGGCGCCTCCATACCACCAGAAGATCCGCGGCTTCCAACGCCCTGGCCCGCCGCTTGCTGCCAAGCCTGCGCCGCGACCCAGAATGGGACGCTTTTCGATCGCTCACCGGGGCGCCGTCGAAAAGGGGCTGGGCGGCGTAGTCGGAAAGGCGCTTGGAATGAACGCGAAGGCAATGCTCCTGATCGGAGCGACGACGATGATGCTTGCGACGGTGGGATCGGCGACCGCCGTCCTGGCGGACGGCTATCCGGCCAGCGTCGCGACCGCCGCCAAGCCCAGGCCCAAGGTCAGGACCCGGGTGAAGATCGTCGAGCGCCCGGTCTATGTCGAAAAGATCGTCAAGCAGCCGGTCTATATCGAGAAGCGCACCGAGGTGCCCGTCGATCGCCCGGTCTATATCGACCGCCCGGTGGATCGCATCGTCGAGAAGCGGGTGGAAGTGCCCGTCGAGCGCATCGTGGAAAAGCGCGTCGAGGTTCCGGTCGTCAAGATCGTCGAGAAGCCCGTCGATCGCCCGGTCTATATCGACCGTCCCGTCGACCGCGTCATCGAGAAGCGCGTCGAGGTTCCGGTGGACCGCCCCGTGTACGTCGATCGGCCGGTGGACCGCGTGATCGAGAAGCGGGTCGAGATCCCGGTCGATCGTCCCGTCTATGTCGATCGTCCCGTCGACCGCATCATCGAAAAGCGCGTGGAAGTGCCGGTCGAGCGGATCGTCCGCGTGCCGGTCTATGTCGAGCACGAGGAGCGGCGGGTCGAGCGTCGCGGTTGCGACTGCGACGGCGACCGCGGCTATTACGAACACGGCGGCGTCTACGACCGCGTCCAGGGCAGCGTCGAACGCTCCGAGGAAAGCTACGAGTCGGAGTCCAGCCGCTACAGCGAGGAAGGCCAGGGCTGGAGCTCGCAGGGCAGCTACCTGGCCGGGGACGGTTACGCCCAGTCGCTGAACGGCTACGGCGGCGGGGGCTATTACGGCTATTCCAACGCCCGCTACGGTTCCGGCGGCGGCTGGCTCGGCGGCCAGGCCTATGGCCGCTCGGGCTATTCTGGGGGCTATTCGGGCGGCTATTCCAGCGGCTGGGCGGGCGGCGGCGCCATGTCCAGCGCCCGGGCCAGCTCCAGCGCCAGTTCCTCGACCAGCGTGACCGTGTCCGGCGGCGGCCATTATGGCGGCCATGGGGGCGGCCACGGCGGTGGTTACGGCGGCAGCTCCACCGGCGGCCATGGCGGCTGCTGCGGGCGCTGAGCGGCCGCAATAACCGCGATCACTCGGCGGCCAGGCACACCTCCACGCACCGCCGGGCCAGGGCCTGGGTCGCGTCGATGAACGGCACGGCCAGGTCGGCCGCGTCCATCGCCAGCGGAACCTCGGTGCAGCCGGCCACCATCACCTGCGCGCCCTTGCCGACCAGCCGGTGGGCCAGGGCGGCCATGGTCCGGCGGGACTCCGGCCCCAGGTCGCCGTGCTTGAGGCGATAGAGCAGGGCCATGAACTCGACCTGTTCGTGGTCGTCCAGGGTGACGGCCTCGATCCCGAGGTGCGAGAAGGTCCGGCGGTAGAGGGCCAGGGCCCCGCCCGTGCCCAGCACGCCCGCCCGTTCAGCCCCCTCGGCCTTCGCGGCGAAGCCGGCGGTCTCGATCAGGTCGACCAGGGGCAGGCCGCTGGCCTTGACCGCGTCCACATGGGCGTGGGCGGTGTTGCAGGCGATGGCCAGCACCTGGGCCCCCGCGTCGCGCAGGCCTACGGCCATCTGGGCCAGCACCGGCCCCGCCGCGTCGTAGCCGCCGTCGCCGTCGGCGACCTTGGGATTGATGTCGACCAGCACCCGCAGGTGGTCGCGCTCGCGCCCGACCGGCGTGGCGGCCTGCAGCTTGGCCAGGAAGTCCAGGGTGGCGGCGGGGCCCATGCCGCCGAGGACGCCGAGAACCTTGGACATGGCGCGATCCCTCCGCGGCGGCGCGATTTCGTTCCTATCCGATAGCGGGGCGTGGGACGCCGCGCCATAGGCGACGCCGCAAAGAGAGGGCTCCCAAAAACGGCCTCGCGCGTTTTACGGTCGAGCGGCCCTGAACGCGACGCATTGAAAGCGTTATATCCAGGGTCCTGAACCGGAGCCGAAGGCATGACCTCTCTTGGTGCGAAGATCCTGGCGACGGGCGTAGCGGCGGGCCTGGCCGTGGCCCTGAGCGCGCCCGCCTTGGCCCAGACCGACCTGCGGGCCCTGCGTGAGCGGGACGAGATCCTGCAGCAGCGGGACATCGCCCGCCGGGACGCCCTGGCCGCCCAGCGCGAGCGATCGGCGGCCCAGAGCCGCTACGACACCCAGCTGACCCTGCGGAGCCTGGACGAGACCGCGCGGCCCCCGGCCCAGCCCTCGCTGCGGCCAGCCCTTTCGCCCGCCCCGCCGCGCGGTCCCACCGCCGAGGACATGGCCGCCGACATCGCCCGGATGGACCGGCTGACCGACCAGGCCCTGGCGGCCGGCAACGCCCGCCTGCGGGCCATCAAGCCGGCGTCCTGACGCCGCTCACAACACCAGGAGACCGATCGCATGGAATGGGGTGGGGGACGCCGCGAAGGCAATATCGAGGATCGCCGCGGCCTGGGCCCGGTGGGCGTGGCCGGCGGCGGCATCGGCGCGGTGGTGCTGGCGGTCATCGGCTATTTCGTCTTCGGGGTTCCGCCCGAGACCACGATGAACGCCGTCAACGGCGCGCAGCAGCCCGCCGCCCAGGAGGGCGCGCGCGGACAGGTCAGCGACCGCGAAGGCCAGTTCGTCGACGTGATCGAGACGTCCAACACCGACGTCTGGGGCCCCTTGCTGGCCGAGCATGGCGTGACCTACAGACCGCCCGCCGCCGTGGTGCTGTACGACCAGGCCACCGGCACCGGCTGCGGCACGGGCCAGTCGGCCATGGGGCCGTTCTATTGCCCGGCCGACAACAAGGTCTATCTGGACCTCAGCTTCTGGAACGAGCTGGAAAGCCGGTTCGGCGCCAAGGGCGAGTTCGCCCGGGCCTATGTGATCAGCCACGAGATCGGCCACCATATCCAGAGCCTGACCGGCGCGGCCGACGAGGCTCGGCGGCTGGGTGCTCGGGGCGCCCAGAGCGGCTCGGTGCGGCTGGAACTGCAGGCCGACTGCTACGCCGGCGTCTGGGCCCGTCATGCGCCGGAGGCCTCGAACGGCGGCATCCAGATCTCCCGGGCCGACATCGAGGACGGCCTGGGCGCGGCGGCGGCGGTCGGCGACGACGCCATCCAGGAGCAGGCCCAGGGCCGCGTCATGCCCGACAGCTTCACCCACGGCACCTCGGCCCAGCGCATGCGCTGGTTCGGCAAGGGCTATGACGCCGGCGACCCCGGCGTCTGCGATACCTTCGGCGCGCGGACGCTGTAGGGCTCACGCCGGCAGGCGTCCGCGGCGACGAATCCCGGTCGCCGACCGCTAGCCGGGCCTCCGCCGCCCCGCGAACTGCGTCGGAACCTCGTCGGCCGGTCCCGCGCGGCCGAGCAGATAGCCTTGCGCCGTGTCGCAGCCCTGTTCGCGCAGCTGGGCCAGCTGGTCGGCGGTCTCGACGCCTTCGGCCGTGGTGACGAAGCCCAGGGCCGCGCCGAGGTCGGCCACGGCCTTGACGATGGCGGCGCAAGGACCGGGCTGCGACAGGCCGGCGATGAACGACGGATCGATCTTGACCTTGTTGAACGTGAACAGCCGCAGGCAGCCGAGCGACGCATAGCCGGTCCCGAAATCGTCCAGGGCGATGCGCACGCCCAGGGCGCGCAGCTGATGAAGGATCGCCAGGGCGCGCTCTTCGTCGCCGCGCAGCGCCGCCTCGCCGATCTCCAGCTCCAGACGCGCCGGGACCAGGCCCGAGTCCGCCAGGGCTCGGGCCACGGCCTCGACCAGGGCCGGGCTTCGGAACGCCGTCGGCGACAGGTTGACCGCCACCCGCACCGGCTCGGGCCAGCTGGCCGCGTCGGCGCAGGCCCGTGCGATCACCCAATCGTCCACGCGGGCGATGAGGCCGGTTTCCTCGGCCAGGGCGATGAAGTCGGCGGCCGCCACCATGCCGTGGCCGGGGCGTTTCCAGCGCAGCAGGGCCTCGAAGCCGACGATCGCCCCGGTTCGCGTGTCGACCTCGGGCTGGTAGTGCAGCTCGAACCGCTCGGCCTGGACTGTGTCGCGAAGATCCTGCTCCAGCTTGCGGCGCGCCTCGGCCAGGGCGTCCATCCCGGGCTCGAAGAAGCGAGCGGTTCCGCGTCCCTCGGCCTTGGCGCGGTAGAGGGCCAGGTCGGCGTTGGCCAGCAACGGTTCAGCGTGGTCGCCGTCGTCCGGCGAGACCGCCACGCCGATGCTGGCGCCGATCCTGATGCGGTGGCCCTGGATCTCGAAGACCGTGCCGACCGTTTCGATCAGCCGCCGGGCCAGGGTCTCGGCCTGCCTGCGACCCTGTCCGTCGGGCAGCAGGATCACGAATTCGTCGCCGCCCAGGCGAGCCACGGTGTCGTTCTCCCGGACGCAGGCCGACAAGCGTCCGGCCACGGCCCGCAGCAGATCGTCGCCGACCGGATGGCCCAGGGTGTCGTTGACTTCCTTGAAATGGTCGAGGTCGATGCAGAGCACCGACAGCCGGTTCGTCGGCCTGGAGCGGGCCAGCGCCCGATTCAGCCGCTCGTGCAGCAGGACGCGGTTGGGCAGGCCGGTCAGCGGGTCGTGGCGGGCCAGGTGCCGGTCGGCGGCCGCGGCCAGGATCTCGGTGACGTCCTCGTGGCTGGCGACATAGCCGCCGCCAGCGATCGGATTGTGGGTGATCTGGATGGTCCGGCCGTCCGCGAGTTGGACATGCCGGCTGATCAGGTCGCCGCCCCGCAGCGCCGACTCGATGGGGATGTCGCGATACTCGACCCAGTCGACGGGGGCCGAGCCGGTGGCGATCCGGTGGTTCAGGATGTCCTGCAGCTGGGTGCCCGGCCGGGTCAGGCGCTCGGGCAGGGCGTACAGCCGCCGATAGGCGGCGTTGCACAGGATCAGCCGGGTCTCGTCGTCGAACATGCACAGGCCGTGGGGCATGTTGCTGAGCGCCGCGTCGAACCGCCGGTTCTGTTCGGCCAAGGCCAGCTCGGCGGCGGCCTGGGTGATCCTGTCCTGGGCGCGGCGCAAGCTCGTCGGCGTGGAGGCCGGGCGCGGCTTGGCCGGGGCTCCGTGGCGCCCCACGGCGGTCGCCGACGCCGATCCCGCGTCCGATCCGAGCCCGTGGGGCCTCGGCTTTCCCATTTCTGTCGCGTCCTTTCGTGACCTTGACGCCGCCAAGCTGCACCTTTTTTGGTCAATGGCGTGTTAGCGGGCCCCAGACGTTCGTGCGGCGAAAGAACGCATGGTGACGCTTGCGCGCCGTTTTGAGCCCGCTTTCAAGGCCGCCCTTGACCCTCGCGTCAGTCGGCCTAGTGTCCCCCCGTTCACCGGGGGGCCGCTTCGCGCGGCTGAGATTGGGCGTTCGCCCTGACCCGTCGAACCTGATCCGGGTCATGCCGGCGAAGGGAGGGAACGCGGATGAGGCGACGAAACCCTGTCCGTAGACCGACTTAGCGCGACACGTCCGGGTCTCCTTGAAGCTTGAGGAGCGCCCGAAATGAACGTTCAACTGCCGATCAAAGACGCCATCGGCGCGATCCCGACCGGGGAGCGCCCCGGTTCGCGCAAGGTCTACCAAGCCGGTTCGCTGTTCCCCGACATCCGGGTGCCGTTCCGCGAGGTCGAGGTCCACCCCAGCGCCAACGAGCCGCCGGTCACCATCTACGACCCGTCGGGCCCCTATACCGACCCGCACGCTAAGATCGACATCGAGAAGGGCCTGCACCGGGTGCGCGAGCCGTGGATCGTCGCCCGCGGCGACGTCGAGCCGGTGCTCAACCCGCGCGAGGTCAAGCCCGAGGACAACGGCTTCGCCCAGGGCAAGCACCTGGCCCCTCAGTTCACCGCCAAGCGGCCGATCTTCAAGGGAAGCCAGGGCAAGCTGGTCACCCAGCTGGAATACGCCCGCGCCGGGATCATCACCGCCGAGATGGAATATGTCGCCATCCGCGAGAACCTGCGCCGCGAGCAGAACGCCCCGTGCGTGCGCGACGGCGAGGACTTCGGCGCCAGCATCCCCGACTTCGTGACCCCCGAGTTCGTCCGCCAGGAAGTGGCCCGCGGCCGGGCCATCATCCCGGCCAACATCAACCACGGCGAGCTGGAGCCGATGGCGATCGGCCGCAACTTCCTGGTCAAGATCAACGCCAACATCGGCAACTCCGCCGTGCTCAGCACCGTCGCCGACGAGGTCGACAAACTGGTCTGGGCCACGCGCTGGGGCGCCGACACGGTCATGGACCTGTCGACGGGGCGCAACATCCACAACATCCGCGACTGGATCATCCGCAACAGCCCGGTGCCGATCGGCACGGTGCCGATCTACCAGGCGCTGGAGAAGGTGGGCGGCGTGGCCGAGGACCTGAACTGGGAGGTCTTCCGCGACACCCTGATCGAACAGGCCGAGCAGGGCGTGGACTATTTCACCATCCACGCCGGGGTGCGGCTGCCCTTCATCCCGCTGACCGCCAAGCGGGTGACCGGCATCGTCTCGCGCGGCGGCTCGATCATGGCCAAGTGGTGCCTGGCGCACCACAGGGAGAACTTCCTCTACGAGCGGTTCGAAGAGATCTGCGAGATCATGCGCGCCTACGACGTGTCGTTCTCGCTGGGCGACGGCCTGCGTCCCGGCTCGACCGCCGACGCCAACGACGAGGCCCAGTTCGCCGAGCTGCGCACCCTGGGCGAGCTGACCAAGGTGGCCTGGAAGCACGGCGTGCAGGTGATGATCGAGGGGCCGGGCCACGTGGCCATGCACAAGATCAAGGCCAACATGGACGAGCAGCTCAAGCACTGCCACGAGGCCCCGTTCTACACCCTGGGCCCGTTGACCACCGACATCGCCCCCGGCTACGACCACATCACCAGCGCGATCGGAGCGGCGATGATCGGCTGGTTCGGCACGGCCATGCTCTGCTACGTCACGCCCAAGGAGCACCTGGGCCTGCCCGACCGCGACGACGTCAAGACCGGCGTCATCACCTACAAGCTGGCCGCCCACGCCGCCGACCTGGCCAAGGGCCATCCCGGCGCGGCCATGTGGGACGACGCCATCAGCCGGGCGCGGTTCGAGTTCCGCTGGGAGGACCAGTTCAACCTGGGCCTCGACCCGGAGACCGCCCGGGCCTTCCACGACGAGACCTTGCCCAAGGAGGCGCACAAGACCGCGCACTTCTGCTCGATGTGCGGCCCCAAGTTCTGCTCGATGAAGATCAGCCAGGAGGTCCGCGAGTTCGCCTCGGGCATGGCGCCGAACGCGATCGAGCAGGGGATGGCGCAGATGAGCGACAAGTTCCGCGAGCAGGGGTCGGAGATCTATCTGAAGACGGAATAGGGCGGCGCGGGGCGCGTCGCCGGCGCGCCCCGCGCCATCACGGGGTGGTGATCACCGGTCGAGTCGATCGCGTATACACTCATAGGTTCAAGCGCCAAGGCGCGGCAACCGGGAGGATGTAACGTGGCTCTTCAACCTCGGCAGATCACCGCCACCCACAGGAACGATCCCCAGTGGATCATCGAGCTCTGGCTGGCGATCCACGGCGGCGACCCGGCGCCGGACGCCCGCGCCCTGGCCAAGGTCTCGGGCGACATCATCAAGGCGGTGTCCAAGCACCTGGACCCAGCCCACCAGAAGGCCGTGGTCGCCGCGCTGGGCCACTGATCCCATTAAAATCGAGTCCGTTGTCGGCTTTGTTCGCGTTCAGTCGTCCTGGGAGGGCTGAAGCAACAAGGGAGGACGCCATGTCCTATGTCGACGGTTTCGTGCTCGCGGTCCCCAAGGCCAATATCGAGGCCTACAAGAAGATGGCCCAGCTGGGCGGCCAGGTCTGGATGGAGTTCGGCGCGTTGTCCTACGTCGAGTGCCTGGCCGACGACGTGCCCTATGGCGAGCTGACCTCGTTCCCCCGCGCCGTCCAGGCGACGGAGGACGAGGTCGTGGTGTTCTCGTGGATCACCTACAAGGACAAGGCGTCGCGCGACGAGATCATGGCCAAGGTCATGGCCGACGAACGCCTCAAGCCGTACATGACCGACATGCCGTTCGACGGCAAACGCATGATCTTCGGCGGGTTCGCGCCGTTTCTGGAACTCTGAGAGCGAACTTGACCAATACTTTGAAAGGCCATCCGATCCCCTCCGGGCGAGATTTCCTGCTCGCCCGGAGGGGATCGGATGGCGAAGAGATTTCTGGCCAAAGGAAACGGTCATCAGATCGCGAATAGGCGAAAGGCGCTTGAGGTCGCGAGCCGCGAACTGCCGGAGATTTGCGTCGTCGACGAGCGAACGGTCGAGTTCGAGCCCCACGGCGTCTGCCATTTCGCCGCCTATACAGATGACAACGGGGCGATGATCAGCACGCCCGGACGAGACGACAACGCCTTCGGTTCGGCGGATTGGCACGCGCGCGACAATCTTATGATGGTCTACGATCCCGGTGACGGCCGGTGCATGATCTTCGTCTGCCCAATTGGTCCGCTCTTCGAAAGGCGAACAATCGGTCATCACGGCGTGCGCTGGAACGACGTGCGCAAACTGGCCAAGTTCACGCACGTCTTCCGGATCGAATAATCGCGGTTCTACCGTGTTCAGTAAAAGAACCGCTCCTCGGCGATCTTGCCGTCGCGGATGGTGTAGAGGCCGACCTCGTCCAGGGTGGTGCGCTCGCCGGTGGCCTTGGGCGTGACCTCCATCTTGAAGCCGACCACGAACTGGTCGCCGTTGACGAACGGGCCGGTGATCTCAAAACCGTGGACCTCGTTGTTAGCGGCCCACCATTCGCCCTTGCCGCGCACGGCGGCCTTGCCGGCGATGCGGGCCATGTCGCCGGGCATGGCCTCGATGCTGACCACGTCGTCGGCCCAGTACTTCTCGCCGGCCTCGTCGAACTTGCCGGCCTTGCAGAGGGCCACCAGGTCGGCGGCGATGTCTTGGATGCTCATGGGGAGGCTCCTTAAGGGGGATGAACGGCGCGGAACCTCCCCCGTTCGGGGCCTTCGCGCAAGGTCATTTGTTCGCTAAATGTTCAGGTTCGGCGCGGTTGCTGACAGGGGGTGTCAGCAGGGACAGGCGGCGGTCTTCTGGTCTAGCCTGCCGCCATGACTCGCACGTCCTTCCCCGGCTTCGCCGCCGCCGACCTGGCCTTCCTGACCGGCCTGGCGGCCCATAACGACCGCGAATGGTTCACCGCCAACCGCGCCGTCTATGACGATCGCCTCAAGCCGACCCTGGCGGCCCTGATCGAGGCCCTGAACGGGGCCCTGGCGGCCCGCGACCTGCCGCTGGCCGGCGATCCCAAGAAGAGCGTGTTCCGCATCCATCGCGACGTGCGGTTCTCCAAGGACAAGCGGCCCTACAAGACCCACGTCTCGGCCACCCTGACCCGTGACGGCCAGAAGCTGTCGCCGGGCCTGCTCTATGTGCACATCGAGCCGGAGGGCGGGCCGGCCCCGGCCTTCGATCCGGAGACCATCGACCCGCTGGACCCCTCGACCCTGCCGTCGGCGCAAGAGGCCGAAGCGGGCTATTACGGCCACGGCCCGTTCGCGGCGGCGGGCTTCTACCTGACCGAACGCCCGCACATCGACGCCTTCCGCCGCGCTATCGCCGCCGACCCCAGGGGCTGGGCGGCGGTCGAGGCGGCCCTGACCGCCCAGGGCCTTGATCTGGAGCCGGGCGAGCCGACCAAGCGCATGCCCAAGGGCTTCGAGGACCACGCCGGCGGCCCGCTGGAGCCGGCCCTCAAGCGCACCCGCTGGCTGGTGCGGCGACCGCTGACCGGGGCCGAGATCGGCGGGGAGGGCTTGGCGGAGGTGATCGCCGACTTCGTGGCCGACGCACGGCCGCTGCTGGCGTTCGGGTGGAAGGCGTTGGGGTAGGGATTTGGGAGCCCTCTCCCAGAGGGAGAGGGAGGGGCCCGTCGCGAAGCGATGGGAGGGTGAGGGGTTACAAAGTCCGACGGCGTGCCGGCGCTCCGTCTGACGCCGTAACCCCTCACCCCGACCCTCTCCCTCTGGGAGAGGGAGCAATGTGCGCTCCCGACCCTCCGATGACATTCATCGGCTCCGCTTTCGCGGCGGTTATCGCATCAGCCAAGGCGCAGGAGGACATTCTCCAAGAAGGTCTTCGCATTGGAAGACGAAAGGCGAATGTCGGGCTTCTGCCGGTTGATGGCTCCCTTCATTTCGCTTGCCGTTCGCGCCTCCAGTTCGTTGCGCAGGAATTCAAGGAGATCAGCCTTGTGATCTTGCCTGACGAATTCCACACAATCAGCCGCGAGGCGTTCCACGCTTCCTTGCGCAAGGTAGAGGGCGTCCTGGTGGAGACCCGAGCAGAGTTCATGGAAGCCGACGGGTATTTTCATCGCCCCAGCTTGGCGGAGGGAAGGTTGCTTTTCCACCCTTCTCGGTCTCTCGCCACGTCCGCTCTTCGGCGAAAGCCCGCATCCGCCTCGGATGGGCCGCGCCTTAAAGCCTTGGTGGATCGGAGCTCTGGCGTCTGGCCGAGTCAAGGACGACGCGCCGCGTCGCCGCGACGCGGCCGCCAGAGGCGGTCCTTGACTCGGCCAGACGCCAGAGCAGGCTCGCCTCCAAGGTTTTAAGGCGCGGCCTCGCCGTTGCGGGCGGGGCGACCTCCAAGTCCGAGGATGGCAACTGAGGAGGGCGAACGTGCGTCCTTCCTCGGCTCATAGCCACCAAACTCCAGCCCTTTCAACACCCTAAACTTTCTCGACCCAAACTTATCCTCACCCCTCCAGACCACCCGCATACTCACCGTCATCCCGTCGCGGGGAGAGGGCGCTTGGATCCGGCCCGATGCGTGCGGCGGGTGCGATCGAGCGGGGTCCCTCGGAGGCGCGTGAGCGTGGCCGCTGGGGCTGAAACAGAGGGCGAGGGACGTAAGCTCGCCCATCGGCGGTCCGTCGGAGGATCGCCGCCCGTCGTGGGGTTCGCTCCGGTCCTCGTCTGGCTCACTCCCGCCTCTGTTTCATGCGGTGCACAGATCCAGCAGGAACCAACCGGGTGGGGTGAAGGGCGGAAAAGGCCCGCGCGCCCCGGCCTTGCGGATAACGGTCGCGCGGGGCGTCCTGGTCTCGTCGAAACGGTATCGCATCTTCCATCGCTCCGGGCGCGGCCCGGCGCCCCGCGCCTCTCCATTCCGCTCCGCGCGCCGCCCGGCCCGTGGGGGCGAAGCCGTGCGCGTTCAATCGAGGACAACTCCATGACCCAGGGTCCACGCCGCAATCCACCCAGCGTCCGGCCGCACCGCCAGGACGGTCCCGCGCCGCCGCCGCCGGAGCCCACGTCGGCCGAACGCCGCGCCGCCGCGAAAGCGGTTCGCGACGCTCGGCAGGCGGAGGTCGACCGCGAGCGTGCGCTGAAGAAGCGCATCGTCGCCCTGCTGGAGACCCGCCGCGTCGAGTTCCGCCGCCGCCGCGGCAGTCCGCCCGACGTGCATTGGAACTTCGTCGAGGCCCTGCGCGGCGCCGGCGCCTGGTACGGCGACGACGATCCGGACTGGAAGCTGCCGTCGTGGATGCTGCGCGGCTATGATCCCATGACGCACCGGGACTATTGGCTGTCCCAGCTGGGCGAGGCGTCCGGCTGACATGCTGACGCTTCTCAATCGGCCGTTAAGGCTGTTGGCGCAGAGTTTTCCACAATCCGCCGGCCCACGACCCGCCGGTTCGGCGGCGCCCAGGGAAGACCGTCATGTCCTCGACCGTGACCTCCAGCTTTCGCCGCACCCACGACCATTTCGAGCCCCAGGACACCGATCCCCAGACCCAGCGCCGCCTGCGCGGCCATCTGGAGCAGATCGACTACACCGCCTACGCCTCCAACACCGCGGTGATCGCCCAGGTGCTGGGCAAGAGCGACGGCGGCAAGTTCCAGCGCCTGGCGGTGGCCGCCGCCCTGGCCCGGTCGCGCTGGGTGGCCGAGGCCGTGGCGATCACCGAGACCGGCTCGGCGATCACCCCCGAACAGACGGCCCGCCTGGCGGCCCTGCGCGCCGCCTACGAGGAGCTGGCCGAGGTCTACGAGGCCATGCGGCGCATGGTCGAGCGCGGCTACCTGACCTACAGCAGCTCGATGGTCACCGAGGGTGGGAACGTCGTAACGCGATAGTGAAATCAAAATACGCGCATAAGTTTCGCGCTGCGCTAACGTGCCGCCGGCTCATTCCGAGCGCGGAGGCGTTTCCCATGTCGGCCTATCCCATCGCCATCTATGGCAGCGGCCTGTTCCAGGACGGCTATCCCAATCCGCCCGTGCCCTACACCCAGCAGGCGGCCCAGCTGAACGCGGGGATCACCACGGTCATCCTGTGGTCGATCCACATCCACGCGGGCGGCGACCTCTACCTGAACGACACGCTGTTCGTCAGCGGCGGCCAGATCAAGTACGCCACCGACGGGACCAGCGGGGTCAATCCGAACTTCCCGGCCCTGGTCAAGGCGCTGATGAACGGCGGCGGCAGCGTCCGCGACCTGATCGTTTCGGTCGGTGCCTGGGGCACCACCAGCGACTTCACCGCCTGGCTGGACGCCCGCGACCAGGTCAAGGCCAACCTCGCCGCCCTGGTCTCGGCGTTCGGGGTGACCGGCGTCGATTTCGACTACGAGTCCCAGGACGGCTACACCAGCGACGACCAGGCCATGATCGTGGCCCTGACGCTCGACGTCGGTTCGATGGGGCTCTACGCCACCTATTGTCCGTACACGGCCACCAGCTTCTGGACCGGCTGCCTGGCCGACGTCTACGCCCAGAACGGCCAGAAGCAGGTCGTCAAGTGGATGAACCTGCAGTGCTACGCCGGCGGCGGCGGCAATTCGCCGACCGACTGGGCCGACGCCGTGCGCGCCACGCCGAACACCGGCGTGACCGACGCCGACGCCTTCATCGTCCCGGGCTTCGCGGTGCTGGGGGCCGACGGCTTCGGACCCGAGGAGATGCAGGAGACCTTCGCGGGCTTCGCCGGGACCGGGATCACCGGCGGCTTCCTGTGGAACAGCAGCGGCGTCTGGTCGACCGAGGCCGGGGGCGGCGGCAAGCCCACGCCCGCCGACTACGCCCAGGCCATCAGCAACGGTCTGGCCGCCACGGCCAAGCCGCGCGAAACGGTCGAGGCCTGATGCAGGGCGGGGCGCCGGCGAGGTGTCGGCGCTCCGCTATCGCTCTACGCCGCGACCGTGTCGCCCCGGTGCAGGGGGTCGGGCAGGGGATCGCCGGCCTTCACGAACTGCAGCGACACCGAATTAATGCAGTAGCGCAGCCGGGTCGGGGCCGGGCCGTCGGGGAAGACGTGGCCCTGGTGGCTGTCGCAGCGGGCGCAGCGGGTCTCGATGCGGACCATGCCGTACGAGGTGTCGCGCACCTCCTTGACGTGCTCGGCGTCGAACGGCGCGTAGAAGCTGGGCCAGCCGGTGCCGCTCTCGAACTTGGTGCGGTATTCGAACAGGGGCAGGCCGCACTCGCGGCAGCAGTAGACGCCGGGGCTCTTCTCGCCCAGCAGGCCGCCGCAGAACGGGGCCTCGGTGCCGTGGTGCAGCAGGACCCGGGCTTCCTCGGCCGTCAGGTCGGCCTCCAGGCGCTGGCGTTCCGGCTCGGTCGGCGGGGTCAGGTCGAAGCCGCTGGACGAGCGGGGGGCGGGGCTTTGGGCTGTGTCGGTCATGACCGGCAATATGGGCGCTTGGCGAGCGTTTCGGTAGGGGGCGGCGGCCTGCTGACAAGGGCGGTCGGGCCGGCGCATAAGACGGTCGATCACGTTCGTTCCGAACCGTCGAGAGGACCCCGCCATGACCGTCGCCGTCGCTTTCCTGCAACCGGGCTGGGCCGACTGGGAGGCCGGGCCGGTGCTGGCCGCCCTGCGCGAATATTACGGCGTCCAGATCGAGATCGCCACGCCGGACGGCGAGCCGCAGACCTCGATCGGCGGCGTGCTGGCCGCGGCCGACTACAGCTTCTCCGACCCGGTGCTGGCGGACGCCGACGTCTTCCTGCTGATCGGCTCGGACGCCTGGCCGGCCTATCGCGACGCGGCGTTCGACAGCCTGCTGCGCCAGGTCCAGGCCGACGGCAAGATCGTGGGCGCGATCTGCGGCGCGACCGTCGCCGTGGCCCGGGCCGGGCTCCTGGCCGGCAAGGCCCACACCTCGAACGGCGCCGACTGGCTGGCGGGCCACGCGCCGGCCTATGCCGGGATCGAGCGCTATGTCGACACGCCCAAGGCGGTGGCCGACGGCAAGCTGGTCACCGCCGCGGGCTCGGCCCCGGTGACCTTCAGCGCCGCCATCTGCCGCCTGGTGGCGCCGGAGGGCCAGCACGACGACTATGTGGCCATGTTCGCCCGGGAGTTCGAGGGCTGACACGGCTGGGGACAGGCCCATGGGCCTGTCCCCGATCGTCTCTGCCCGGCCCCCTATTTCAGGGTGGCCGCCGCCACCCGCGCCACCTGGCCGTCCTGGGCGCCGGACCCGCCCGAGACGCCGATCGCCCCGACGATCCTATTGTCGACGATCAACAGCTCGCCGCCCTCGATGGCCAGGGCGCCGGTAAAGATCGAATTGAGCGTGCCGCCCTTCACCGCCTCCTGGAAATAGGAGGTGGGCCGGCGGAAGTTGGCGGCGGTCTCGGCCTTGCGGCGGGCCACGTCGTTGGAGCCGTACTGGGCGCCGTCCATCTTCTCGCTCAGCACCAGGGCCCCGCTGGGCTCGACCACGACGATGACCATCGACCAGCCCTGCTTGCGCGCCTCGGCCTCGGCGGCGGCCGCGGCGATCCTGGCCTCGGCCAGGGTGACCGGACGGCCGTAGGGCGGGGCCGGCGGCGGGGCGTGCGGTGCGGCCGGGGCGGGGGGCGGCGGGGTCTGGGCCAGGGCGGAGCCGGCGGCCAGGACGCCGGCCAGGGCCAGGAACGCGAAGGCGGGACGAAGCATCGACAGTTTCCTCTCAGGCGGCGCGAACAACGGGCTGGCCGCCAATCGTCGCTCATCGTTGCGGTCCCCTTCGGAAACCGGTGTCAGGGACAATGTCATGCCGGGGCGCCGTTGCAAACCTTCGACGGCCTGCTAGTCCCTTGTGACAAGAGACAACGACAAAAGCTTAGGGACCGGCGGATGTTCGACAAAATCCTGATCGCCAACCGTGGCGAGATCGCGGTGCGGGTGATCAAGACGTGCCGTCGGCTGGGGATCGCCACGGTGGTGGTCTA
>NZ_SLZL01000011.1 GCF_004342605.1 Caulobacter sp. BK020 | reverse complement strand
AAAGCTCCTGGTCGCTCTCAACGCCGCCTTCAGAGACAAAGCCAGCTTCCTGTCCCAGCCCCTCCTCATCGTGGAAAAACACAGTTGCTGAGGTGTGAGGCGAAGCCGAGCCTCGAAGGACGCAGGGGATCAAACCAGCGCCGCCCGATGGGCCTCCAGGAAGGCGGCGACCGAGACCGGCGCCTGGCCGGTCAGCGTCTCGACCACGTCGGTGACGATGGCGTGCTGGCCCTCGGCGGCCGCGACGTCGAAATCGACCAGCACCGCGACGAGCGAGGGCGGCAGGCCCGCGCCCGCCAGGCCCTGGCACAGGGCGTCGGCTGGCAGGGCGTGGTGCGTCACCGGCTTGCCCGAAAGCTTCGCATAGAGGGCGGCCACCTCGTCCTGGGTGACGGCGGCGGGCCCGGAAACGTCGAGGATCCGGCGGCCTTCGCCCTGGCGCAGCGCGGCGGCGTCGGTGCGGGCGCAATCCTCGCGGCTGACATAGGCCCGGCCGGCGCCGGCGGTGGCCGAATAGAGCGCACCGCTGGCCACGGCCTGGCCAGCGCCCATCAGCAGGATTTCCGCATAGATGTTGTGGCGCAGGATGGTCCAGCCTGGGATGGCGCTGGCGGCCACGGCCTGCTCGGTCCAGAAGTGGTCGTCGATCACCCCGCCGCCCTCCTGGGGCCGCGCGCCCGGCGCGGAGGTGTAGACCAGGTGGTTGACGCCGGCGTCCTGCGCCGCCGCGATCGCCGCGCGGTGCTGGGCGATGCGGCGGCCGGGGACGTCCAGGCTGTCGGTGCTGACCAGCAGCAGGCGGTCGACGCCGGCGAAGGCGGCGGCCAGCGAGGCCGGGTCGTTGAAATCGACGCGGCGGGTCTCCACGCCCCGGGCCGCGAGATCCGCCAGTTTGGACGGGTCGCGGCTGGCGGCGATCAGGTTCGGGGTTCCGGTCTCGAGCAGCAGCTCGACCACGCGGCGACCCAGCTGGCCGCCGGCGCCGGTGACCAGCAGACGGGGAGGGGTGGCGCTCATCGGATTGTCCTTTTGCAGTGGTCTCGAAATGAGACCACGTGTAGATGTGAGACCGTGGCCTCGCCGTAAAGACGGCAGTTTCGCGGGAGATAGGCAGCTTGAGGGAACTACCCAAGACGGCGAACCGGTCGGCCGGCGAAGTCCTGTCGGCCTCGTTCCAGGCCTGGGTCGGCAAGGAACTGAGCGTCCACGCCTGCCCGGTGCGCGACGTCATCGATCACCTGGGCGACAAGTGGAGCACCCTGCTGCTGATCGCCCTGGCGGGCGGGCCGCTGCGGTTCGGGGCCTTGCGTCGCGCCGTGCCCGACATCTCCCAGCGCATGCTGACCCAGACACTGCGCGACCTGCAGCGCGACGGCCTGATCGAGCGCCAGGTGTTTCCGACCAAGCCGCCCAGCGTCGAATACAGCCTCTCGCCCCTGGGAACCTCGCTGCTTGAGCCCCTGGCCCAGCTGGTCGGCTGGGCCGAGCGCCATCACGGCGAGATCCGCCAGGCCCGGGCGCGCTACGACGCGGAGGACTCGGCGGCCTGATCCGCGGCCCTGCTCGGGAAAGACGGCGTTGGGATCGGTGGCGACACAGGCTAACCACCGCCCAAAGCCATCTTTCGGAGCCTTCATGACCCTCACCATCCACCAGGCCAGCGTCCCCGTCTTCGTCCAGGGGCTGAAAGGCCTGAAGGGCGTGCTGGCCAAGGCCGCCGCCCATGTCGAGACCCGCAAGCTGGACCCCGAGGCCCTGCTGAAGGCCCGGCTGTTCCCCGACATGTTCCCGCTGCTGCGCCAGGTGCAGATCGCCACCGACTTCGCCAAGGGCTGCGCCGCGCGCCTGGCCGGCGAGGAGGTTCCGGCCTGGGACGATGTCGAGACGAGCTTCGACGACCTGATCGCCCGCGTCGAACGCGCCATCGCCTATGTGGAAAGCCTGGATCCCGCCCGCTTCGAAGGGGCCGAGGACCGCGACGTCACCCTGACCCGGCGCGGCGAGACCAGCGTGGTCAAGGGCCTGGCCTATCTGCAGACCCAGGCCCAGCCGAACTTCTTTTTCCACCTGACCACCGCCTACGCGATCCTGCGCAAGAACGGCGTCGAGATCGGCAAGCGCGACTATCTGGGCGTGGCCTGAGCCTGAAAACTCGGCCGCCCCGGCGGAAGCTCAAGGCTTCCGCCGGAACGCCCAGACCAAGGTCGCCAGGGCGGTGAACACCCCCGCGACCGCCGACAGAATGATCGGCAACTGGCTCAAAAGCTCCTTGTCCATGACCGCACCCACTGACCCGCCAACAGCGGCGGGCTACGCGCCAGAATGACTCCCGGCCACGTCGAGTCCGGACGTAGTTCGTGTTTTGTTCTATGACCAACATCTCTGCGAAGAGGATCCGTCGATCCGGTCTTCCTTCTCCCCTTGCGGGAGAAGGTGGCCTCGCGGAGCGAGGTCGGATGAGGGGTCGCGTCCTGTCCGCCGCTCGCGGTTGATCGGGTCTTCAAACCCCTCATCCGTCGGCTTCGCCGCCACCTTCTCCCGAAAGGGGAGAAGGAACGTGACTTGCGACGCCAAACCGCATCGCCACGCCATCAGCGTAAACGGCTCTTAACCCTCTTGCGGCAAAACATCCGGGTCTACGAGTGCAAGGTGACTTCTGATGGCGCGAGCGGCGCGGCGATCGAGCGTTGAACTGGTCTGGGACGCGGTGCGCTATGGCTGGGCCCAACCCTGGTCGGCCCGGTTCCGGGGCGGGGTGATCTGCGTGATCGGGGCGGGCCTCCTGTTGTCGGTCGCCACCTACAACGCCGCCGATCCCAGCCTCAACGCCGCCACCGGCCTGCCGGCCACCAACGCCCTGGGCGGGGCCGGCGCGGCCCTGGCGGACATCGTCATGCAGTCGATGGGCCTGGCCGGCTGGATGGCCGCGGCCCTGATGCTGGTATTCGGCCTGTCGCGCGTCACCCAGCCCGATCCGGCCGCCCACCGCCGCGACCTGCGGATCCGCGCCCTGGTCGGCGGCCTGGGCCTGCTGGCCCTGGCCGGCCTGCTGGCCGCGCCGCCGCGCCCCGCCGCCTGGCCGCTGGCCAAGGGCCTGGGCGGGTTCTGGGGCGACGGGGTTCTGAACCTGCTGGCCGGCGTGCTGGCCTTCGCCCGCCTGCCCGGCGCCCACCTGATCGCCGCCCTGCTGCTGGCAATCGGCGCGGCCGTGGCCCTGGGCTACGCGATCGGCGTCCGCCGCATCGATCCCGAGGCGGTCGGCGACCTGGTCCACGGCCTGATGCAGCCGCGCCAGCGCGCGCCCGAGCCGGCGCCGGTCGCCGAGCCCGCCGCCCGCCCGAAGGCTCCGCGCAAGGCCGCCGCGCCCGTCATCGAGATCGAGCCCTCCGAGGGCGCCGGGGCCGCGCCCCGCAAGACGGCCGCCAAGCCGGCCAAGGCCCCGCCGCCGCCTTCGTCGGCTCATGGCGAGGACGACGACGCCTTCGAGCCCAGCTTCGAGGTCCGCCCCCTGGCCATCGCCCAGCCCAAGGTCCCGGCCAAGTCCAACACCCGCGAGCAGCGCGAGCAGCAGAAGGCCTTCGACTTCGAGGACGAAGGCGGCTTCCAGCTGCCCGAGCTGGCCATGCTGGCCAAGCCCAAGCCGCGGTCGGCCGAATTCGACGAGGAGGCCCTGCGCCAGAACGCCCGCCTGCTGGAAAGCGTGCTGGCCGAGTTCGGCGTGCGCGGCCAGATCGACCAGATCCGCCCCGGCCCGGTGGTCACCATGTACGAGCTGGTGCCGGCCGCCGGCACCAAGACCGCCCGGGTCGTGGCTCTGGCCGACGACATCGCCCGCTCGATGAGCGTGATCTCCTGCCGGGTGGCCGTGGCCCAGGGCCGCAACGCCATCGGTATCGAGATGCCCAATTCGCGGCGCGAGACGGTCTATCTGCGCGACCTCCTGTCATCGTCCGACTACGACAAGGCCAGCCACATCCTGCCCATGGCCCTGGGCGAGACCATCGGCGGCGACACCTACATCGCCGACCTGGCCAAGATGCCCCACCTGCTGATCGCCGGCACCACCGGCTCGGGCAAGTCGGTCGGCGTCAACGCCATGATCCTGTCGATCCTCTACAAGCTGCCGCCCGAGAAGTGCCGCTTCATCATGATCGACCCGAAGATGCTGGAGCTTTCCGTCTATGACGGCATCCCGCACCTGCTGGCCCCGGTGGTCACCGATCCCAAGAAGGCGGTCGTCGCCCTGAAGTGGACCGTGCGCGAGATGGAGGACCGCTATCGGCGGATGTCGAAGATCGGCGTGCGCAACATCGGCGGCTTCAACGAGAAGGCCGTCGAGGCCCAGGAGAAGGGCGAGCACTTCGAGCGCACCGTTCAGACCGGCTTCGACGACGCCGGCCGGCCGATCTACGAGACCGAGAAGATCCGCCCCGAGCCGATGCCCTATCTGGTGGTGGTGATCGACGAGGTCGCCGACCTGATGATGGTGGCCGGCAAGGACATCGAAGGCGCCGTCCAGCGCCTGGCCCAGATGGCCCGCGCCGCCGGCATCCACCTGATCATGGCCACCCAGCGCCCGTCGGTCGACGTGATCACCGGCACGATCAAGGCCAACTTCCCGACCCGGATCAGCTTCCAGGTCACCAGCAAGATCGACGCCCGCACCATCTTGGGCGAGCAGGGGGCCGAGCAGCTGCTGGGCCAGGGCGACATGCTGTACATGGCCGGCGGCGGCCGCATCACCCGCCTGCACGGCCCGTTCGTCAGCGACGGCGAGGTCGAGGCGGTGGCCAAGTTCCTGCGCGACCAGGGCATCCCCAACTACCTGGAGGAAGTCACGGCCGGCGGCGACGAGGAGCAGGAGGAGGCCATCGAGGGCGCCTTCGCCGGCGAGGGCGGCGGCAACGACCTCTACGACCACGCCGTGGCCGTGGTCACCCGCGACCGCAAGGCCTCGACCAGCTACATCCAGCGCCGCCTGCAGATCGGCTACAACCGCGCCGCCTCGCTGATGGAGCGGATGGAGAAGGAGGGCGTGGTCGGCGCCGCCAACCACGCCGGCAAGCGCGAGATCCTGGCCCCGCCACCGCCGCCGATGTAGGCGCTTGCTGCTGCTGGGGATAGGCGCAGGCCGCCTGTCCCCGACCGCAACCTCGGCCGTCCGGCCGCGTTTCTCTCCGCTCCAACCTGAACGGCGCTTCATCGGAGCGCCGGAAAATGGTCCCGCGGCGGCCTTTCGCTCGTCGCACGGGCAGGGCAAAGGTTGGGCCTAGCTTGGGAGATCGCATGACCGACGCCACCTCGACCCGCCGTCTCGTCCTGGCCGCCGGCCTGGCCGCCGCCGTGGGCGGTCCGGTCCTCGCCGCGCCGAAGCCGCCGGCCCCCGTGCTGACGGCCGAGGAACAGGCCCTGGTCGACAAGGCCACGGCCTATATCCAGACCCTGGGCTCGGCCAAGGGGCGCTTCGTCCAGACCGACGCGCGCGGAACCCAGACCCAGGGGACCTTCTACCTTCAGCGCCCCGGCAAGGCCCGTTTCGCCTATGACGGCCCGGCCGGCCTGCTGGTGGTCAGCAACGGCAGCAGCGTCAACATCTTCGACAGCCGCCTGAAGACCTTCGAGAGCTATCCGCTGAGCCGCACGCCGCTGAACCTGCTGCTGGCGCGCGAGGTGCGGCTGGACCGCGGGGTGGTCATCACCGGGGTGCGCAAGCTGGCGGACGGCTTCACGATCACCGCCGTCGACGCCAAGCGCCAGACCCTGGGCCGCATCGCCCTGAATTTCAGCAACGCCCCGGCCCTGACCGGCTGGACCGTCACCGACGTCAAGGGCGGGGAGACCCGCGTGCGGCTGGTCGACTTCGAGAACACCGCCGGCCTCGACCCGAAGTTGTTCGTCCTTACCGATCCGCGCCGCCGGGTCGGCAAGCCCTAGTTGCACAAGGCGGCGCCGACGCAGGCCGAATGCGACAATTTCACAACATGCAAGTTGTTAACGCGATTGTACTTGACTTAGATTCTCGCCGTGGCAGATTTAACACGCATGGCGAGGAGCGCCCGACCCGCTCTTCGCAACCGTGCCGGACCTATCCCCTCCCGGCGGCGGCATGAGAGACCCGACTTTCGCCCAGGCGCTCCTAGCGTCTGGGCGTTTTTCGTTGGCCCAGGCCTCCCCACGCTCTAGAGGAGCCGCATGCGCCTCCGTATCGCCACCTGGAACGTCAATTCCGTCCGCCTGCGCGCCGAACAGGCCGCCCGTTTCGTCGACGAGCAGGCCCCCGATGTGCTGTGCATGCAGGAGATCAAGTGCCAGGAGGGCGAATTCCCCCGCGAGGCCTTCGTCGCCATGGGCCTGCCGCACATCAAGATCATGGGCCAGAAGGGCTGGCACGGGGTGGCCATCGCCTCGCGCCTGCCGCTGGACGACGCCCCGGCCCTCAACGCCTGCCGCGAGGGCCACGCCCGCTGCGTGTCGGCCAAGGTCGCCGGTGTCGAGATCCACAACTTCTATATCCCGGCCGGCGGCGACGTGCCCGATCGCGCGGTGAACCCCAAGTTCGACCACAAGCTGGACTTCTACGAGACCCTGACCGCCGAGATGAGAAAGCGCGACCCCAAGGCGCCGCTGATCCTGACCGGCGACCTGAACGTCGCCCCGGGCGAGAACGACGTCTGGAGCCATCGGCAGATGTCCAAGATCGTCAGCCACACGCCGATTGAGCTGGAAGCCTTCGCCGGTCTGATGGGCGCGATGGACTTTCTGGACCTGCCGCGCCTGGCTGTGCCCGAGCCGGAAAAGCTGTTTTCCTGGTGGAGCTACCGCGCCGCCGACTTCCGCAAGTCCAACCGCGGCCTGCGTCTGGACCACATCCTGGCCAGCCCCGGCCTGCGCGACGCGGCCATCATCGACGGCAAGGTGTCGTCCAAGGTCCACGACACGGTGCGCGAATGGGAACGCCCCAGCGACCACGCCCCGGTGACGGCGGACTTGCGGGTTTAGCGCCGGCGGGGCTTGGGCCGCGCCGCGCGGTTTCGCAACGATCGCCCCGGCGAACCCGTCAGGCCGCCAGGATCGCCCCTTGCCGACGAAGGTGCTCTCGGAACCGCTCGGCGTAGTCCTTCGCCACGGCGGCGATGACGCTGGGCCTGGCCGCCAACTTCGCCCGCCAGGCCGAGACGCGCGGAAGGTCCTCGAAGATCGGCCGCGACACCTTGGGGTCAAGGATGTCGAAGTACCGGAAGAGCGGTGCGAACACCGCATCGACCATCGAGAAGGCGGCCCCCCGGAAGTAGGGCCCCGACTCCATCACCGACTCCAGGCGCTGGAGTTTGCCCCGGAACGCCCGCTGCCTTGCATCGGCGGTCGGCTGATCGGCGGCGTTGAGGAACTGCCAGGCGTCGGCCAAGGCTTGCGTGGCGAACTCGATCCAGGCCCGCTGCTGCGCGCGCGCCAGCGCATCGTCCGGATACAGGGCCGCGCCGCCCTGCGTCTCCTCGAGATATTCGCAGATCGCCGTGCTTTCGAAGAGTATGGCGGCCTCCCCGTCGGCCTGGCGGACCTTGAGCAGCGGAACCTTGCCGGTCGGCGACAGCGCCAGGAACCAGTCGGGCTTGGCCGAAAGGTCGATGTCGATCCGGTCGAACGGAACCGCCTTTTCCAAAAGGACGATCGCGGCGCGCTGGACGAACGGGCAAAGCGGGTGGCTGACGAGCGTCAGGCTGGTCTCAGGCATGATGATCTCTCGGTGTGTCGGCAGGGCGGCGGGCGTGGGGCGATGCAGGGATCAGACCGCCTGGCCGCCCGACACGTCGAAGGTCGCGCCGTTCGCCCAGCCCATCTCGTCGGACAGGATGGCCGCGACGGCGCCGCCGATGTCGTCGGCCTGACCGACACGGCCCAGCGCGATGGTCTGGGCGACGAAGGCGTTCACATGCTCATCGTCGCGGACCACGCCGCCGCCGAAGTCGGTCTCGATGGCGCCCGGCGAGATCGTATTGACGCGGATCTGACGCGCGCCCAGCTCGACCGCCATGAACTTGGTCATCGTCTGGATGGCCGCCTTCGCCGCCGCGTAGAGGCCGTAGCCCGCCATGGTGACGCGGACGAAGCCCGACGAGACGTTCAGGATGCGACCGCCGTCCTCGATCAGCGGCAGCAGCTTCTGCGTCAGGAAGATCGGACCGCGCAGATGGGTGTCGATGATCGAGTCGAATTGCGCTTCGGTCGTGTCGGTCAGGAGCGCATGCAGGCCATGGCCGGCGTTGTTGACCAGATAGTCGAACCGCTCACGGCCGAACTGCGTCCTCAGGGTGTCGGCGACCGTCTCGGCGAAGGCCGGAAAGCCCGCCGAAGCACTGACGTCGAGCGCGATCATCGCGCTCTTGCCGCCTAGCGCCTCGATCTCCTGGCGCAGCGTCTCGGCCTCGGCCGCACCGCTGCGATAGGTCCCGATGACGCCGACGCCGCGCTTGGCCAGGTGAAGCGCCATGCTACGGCCAAGGCCACGGCTGGCGCCGGTGATGATTGCGATCTTGTTGGTCATGTCTGTCCCTGCGGGATGGCTTGGTTTGCAACGGAGCCGCAATGGCGGGTCTTCCGATGAGACCGAGGTAGGTCGGGTCCGCGCCGCGCACCCGCCCGATACGCTCAGCTTCTTGCCCGATTGTCTCAGTCTGTTTGGGGGACCGGGAAAATGTGCGATACGGGGGAATGACCAGTCCGTTCTTGCCCCACCTTGATCTGGCTCGACGCCACGCCGGGGTGGGGCTGACCAACACGCCTATCCCGCGCCTTGAAATCACCGTCGGCCGAGGCGGTGCGGATCGGGCCCCGTGCCTCTATCGCTCCATGGTCTGCTTCATCCTGCAGGGGTCCAAGCACGTCGCGATCAACGACCAACGCCTCAGCTACGACTCGTCCCAGTATCTCATCAGCGCCCTTGATCTGCCCGGCACTGGACAGATCGTGGACGAAGATGACCGTCGGCCCTACGTCGCCGTGTCGCTGGTCCTGGACCCGGCTCTGCTGGCCGAGGTCGCGTCGACCCTGCCGCCTGCGCGCGATCCCGAGCCGCAAGGCGTCGGCGTCGTGATCAATCCGGTGACGCCGCCGTTGCGCGACACGCTCCTGCGATTGCTGTCCCTGCTCGATCATCCAGAGGATATCCCGGTTCTGGCGCCCATGGCGGAACGGGAATTGCTTTATCGTCTCCTGCAAGGACCCCAGGGCCGGCTGCTCCGTCAGATTGCTCGGCCCGAGGGCGCACTGGCCCAGATTCGTCGCGCCGTCGGCTGGATCAGGGACAACTGCAACAAGCGCCTGCGCATCGAGGCGTTGTGCGACGCCAGCGGCATGAGCCGCGCCAGCTTTCACCGGCATTTTCTGGCGCTGACCGGTCTCAGCCCGATTCAGTATCAGAAGCAGCTGCGGCTTCAGGAGGCGCGACAGCTGCTGCTTGCCGGCGACCACAACGCATCCAATGTCGCCTTCGCCGTCGGCTACGAGAGCGCCTCGCAGTTCAGTCGCGAATACGCCCGCCAGTTCGGCGCGCCGCCGATGCGCGACGTTCGGAACATCTGGCGGGCGATCGATAGCTCCGCGCCGGGTTGAGGAAAGCTCGCGCACCCGATTGCGAGGACGCGCACTCGCGGCAAGGCGTGGGATCGTTTGCAGGGCGTCTCGCGTGAGTGCGTGTCCCCTCCTTGATCCGCTGAGTTCGGCCTTGAACCCCATTCAGGACGAACGATCCAGCGCCGTGGACGACGTGGGGGACACGCACTCACCCCGATCGCTGGGGATCATCGGCTTCGGCCTTGCCGTGAGTGCGCGTCCCCGGCGTTTATCCTCGGCCTATCCGGGGTGAACCCCAGCAAAATCAACGCCCTGAACTTTCTCGACCCCAATCCATCCTCACCCCTCCAGACCGCCCTTATCCTGATCCTACCTCGTCGCAGGGAAAGGGCGCATGGCCAGCGACCGATGCGGCGGCGGGGGGCGATCGAGCGGGGTCCTTTTCCGGCTTCGGCTGGAGAGAGACTTAAACAGAGGGCGAGGGACGTAAGCTCGCCCATCGGGATCTTCATGCTGGGAAGGTCCCGCCCGTCGTGGGGTTCGCTCCGGTCCTCTTAAAACGGCTCACTCCCGCCTCTGATACATGCGGTGCACAGATCCAGAGGAACCACCGGGTGGGGTGAAGGGCGGAAAAGGCCCGCGCGCCCCGGCCTTGCGGATAACGGTCGCGCGGAGCGCCTGGCTTCGTCGAAACGGTAACTACTCAAACAACTCCGGACGATGTCCGGGCGCTCCGCGACCCTTTCCATCCACTCAGCGAGTGATCGCGTGAGAATGAGAAGCCGTGCCGGTGATCACCTGCCCCCGTGGGGAGCACCCGAGAGGAGCAGAGCTCTACCCCTCGACCCCGACCCCGACGCCGAACTGGATCCAGACGGCCTTGTCCTTGAGGTTCTTGCGCACGAACGCCGCATGGATCTCGCGCTCTTCCTCGGTCGAGCGCGGGGCCAGCGGCCGGGGCCTCGTGCCGTACGATCCGGCGCGGGCGGCCGAGACGGCGGTGGCGGCGACCACCTGGGTCAGCTCCAGCGCCCGTTCCTTGCCGCCTTGCAGCTCGAGATAGACCTCGGCCAGCAGGTGGGCGTCGATCAGGGCCCCGTGCTTGTCGCGGCTATCCAGGCTGATCTTGAAGCGTTTGCACAGCGCGTCGAGCGAGTTGTACATGCCCGGGAAGCGCTTCTTGGCCATGGCCAGGGTGTCGACCCAGCGGCTCTCGGGCACCGGCGCGCGGCCGCACTTCTCCAGCTCGAAATTGACGAACTGCCGGTCGAACGCGGCGTTGTGGGCGATCACCGGGCTGTCGCCGACGAACTCCAGAAAGCGATCGGCGATCTCGTGGAACTTGGGCTTGCCGGTCAGGAAAGCCGACGACAGGCCGTGCACCTTCTCGGCCTCGGCCGGCATGTCGCGCAGGGGATCGCAATATTCGTGGAACGACCGGCCCGTGGGCATGAAGTCGACCACCTCGATGCAGCCGATTTCGACCAGGCGATCGCCGGTCTTGGGGTCGAAGCCGGTGGTTTCGGTATCGAGGATGATTTCCCGCGCCATCGCGGTTTAATGGGCCTGTTCGCCGCCGCCTTCAAGCGGGGCCGAGGCGCGCAGGCGAGCCAGGATGTCGCGGACCTGGTCGCGGGCGGCGTCCAGGCCCTGGCCGGTGTCGACCACGAAATCGGCCCGGGCCCGCTTTTCGGCGTCCGGCGTCTGGCGGGCGAGAATGGCCTCGAACTTGGCCGGATCCATGCCAGGCCGCGCCAGCACCCGCTGGCGCTGGATGTCGGCGGGCGCGGAAACCACCACCACCTTGTCGACCTTCGTCTCCCCGCCGGTCTCGTAGAGCAGGGGGATGTCGAGCACGACGATCTCGGCGCCCTGGGCCTGGGCGTCCTCGAAGAAGCCGATGCGGTGGGCTCCGACCAGCGGATGGACGATCGATTCCAGCACCGCCAGGGCTTCGGAATCGCCCATCACCGCCGCGCTGAGCCGGGCGCGGTCGATGGCGCCGTCGACCACCACGCCGGGAAAGGCCGCCTCGACCGGCGCGACCGCCGCCCCGCCGCTGGCGTAAAGCGCATGGACGGCGGCGTCGGAATCGTAGACCGGCACGCCCTCGGCGACGAACATCTGGGCCGTTGTCGACTTGCCCATGCCGATCGAGCCGGTCAGGCCGACGACGATCACGAGGCCGCCTCGCCCAGCTGGGCCAGGGCCAGGGCGCGGACGTCGACCCCGGCTGGCGGCGCGACGCCGAAGAAGGCCTCGAAGCTGGGAACCGCCTGGCGCAGCAGCATTTCCAGCCCGTCCACCGTCCGGCGACCCGTCGCCTCGGCGCGCCGCAGGAACTGGGTGCGCAGCGGCTTGTACACCATGTCGACCACCACCGCCGTCGGCGGGGTCAGCTCCAGCCGCGCCGCCGGGCCCGGACCGCCGCCCAGGCCGAGCGAGGTGGCGTTGATCACCAGGCCGGCCTCCCCGAGCAAAGCGTCGAGCTGGTCGTCCGAGGCGGCCTCGACCACGCCGCCGATCGAAGTGGCGATGGTCTGGGCCCGGGCGAAGGTGCGGTTGACGATGCTGACACGCGGGGCTCCGGCCAGGGCCAGGGCGGCGGCCGCGCCCCGGGCCGCGCCGCCCGCGCCCAGGATCACCACCGGCGAGGCCGACAGGTCGAAACCCGGGGCCTGGACGGCGATGGCGTCCAGCAGGCCGGGGCCGTCGGTGTTGTCGGCGGTGATCGCGCCGTCGGCCTCGAACACCAGCAGGTTGGCGGCGCCAGCCAGCCTGGCCAGGTCGCTGCAGCGGTCGGCGCAGGCCAGGGCCTGCTCCTTGAACGGGATGGTGACGTTGAGGCCGCGGATCGCACCGCCGCGCAGGCCGTCGACGAAGGTCTCGAAGCGATCCTCGGCCGGGGCGAACGGCACGTATGCGGCGTTCAGCCCGGCCGCGGCGATCCAGGCGTTGTGGATCACCGGACTCATCGAATGGCGGATCGGCTGGCCGCAGACGCCGGCGACGACGGCCGCGCCGGTGACCTTGCCAGAAGCGACGCTCATGCCTGGAGGGCTCCATGCAGACGAAGGAAATCAAGCAGGCCGACGATCGGCAGGCCCAGGATGGCGAAATAGTCGCCGTCGATGCGGTCGAACATCTGCACGCCCTCGCCCTCGAGGAAGTAGCAGCCGACGGAGGACAGGATGTCGGAGGCGTTGCGGGCCAGATAGCTTTCGAGCCAGGCGTCGCTGAATGGGCGGACCGACAGCCTGGTGGTCTCGACCACGCGCCAGATCGGTTGGCCGTCGCGGGCCACGACCACGGCCGAGTGCAGTTTGTGGACCTTGCCGCGCAGCTGAAGCAACCGCTCACGGGCGCCCTCGACGGTGCCGACCTTGTCGAACAGGGCGCCGTCCAGCTCCAGCGTCTGGTCCGAACCGATCACCAGGCCAGGGCGCTTGGTCGAGACCTTGAACGCCTTCAGCTCGGCCAGGGCGTCGGCCACTTCGCGCGGCGCGGCGCCCTCGGCCAGCAGGCCGGCCTTGGCGGCGTCCTCGTCGACGCCCGAGCCGACCGCCTCGAAGGCGACGCCGGCGTTGCGCAGGATCGCCTGGCGGGCCGCGCTCTTGGACGCCAGAGTGACGAGGGGAGGCGATGAGCCGGTCATCCCAGCACCTCGACCTGGCCGCGGCCGCCGGACAGCAGGTTGATGATCGCCGCCGCGGTCTCCTCGACCGAGCGGCGGGTAACGTCGATGATCGGCCAGCCCTGGCGCTCGAACAGCCGGCGGGCGGCGATGATCTCCTGCCGGACCGCGTCGGTGTCGATATAGTCGCTCTCGCGGTTCTCCTTCAGCGACAGCAGGCGGTTGCGGCGGATCTGGATCAGCCGCTCGGGCGAGGTCATCAGGCCGACGATCAGGGTGTTCTTCAGGGTGAACAGCTCGTCGGGCGGCGGCCGTCCGGGCACCAGCGGCACATTGGCGGCCCGCACGCCGCGGTGGGCCAGGTAGATGCAGGTCGGGGTCTTGGAGGTGCGCGACACGCCCACCAGGATCACATCGGCCTGGGTCAGATCCTGGCCGCCCTGGCCATCGTCGTGGGCGATGGCGTAGTCCAGCGCCTCGATGCGGTCGAAATAGTCGTTGTTCAGCGCGTGCTGGGCGCCGACCCGGGTGGAGATCCGCGCGCCCAGATAGCGCGACATGGCGCTGACCACCGGGTCCAGGGCGGCGATGCACGGCATCTCCAGCCGCCGGCAGCCTTCCTCCAGCGCCGCGCGCAGATTGGCGTCGATGATCGTGTGCATGACCACGCCCGGCGCGCCGGCGATCTCCTCCAGCGCCCGGTCGAGCTGGCGGGTGGACCGCACCAGGGCGTAGATATGCTCGATCGGCAGGATGTCGGTGAACCGGGCGCAGACGGCCCGGGCCATGGCGTTCAGGGTCTCGCCCGTCGAGTCCGACACCAGGTGGATATGGAAGTAGGTGGCGAACCGCGGCGCGGTCCTTTCGCCCTCAGGCGCGGCAGCTTCCTGTGGATCATCCGTTAACGGTTGCTTAACCACTGGCCTGGCCCCTGGGGATGAGCGGGGGTGAATCCCGGCTCGTTACGGTGCGTCGAACTGCCCCTGTGTTAAACGGTCGCGTTGATCGCGGACAATCCCCAGTCTCGGATCGTCTTCACAGCCCGTGAGAATCCGATTCCCCCAAACCGGGGATGAGCGAACGCTCATGGTTACGGCGCCGTTCACCATCTTAACGTTTCGTTAGGAATTTCGAAGCGCTAGCAGCCTATCCCCAAAGTTCACAGGCCCGCGCACACATGTGGGTCGAGCTTGGATGGTTTTGTGACGGGCAGGTGACAGGCAGCGTCGCGAACGGGTTTTCCCCGTTAGGCACTTGCTCACCATCTCCTACAATCTTCCTTAAAATCTTCTTAAAGAAAGAAGGAAGAAGGGAAGAAGGCCTCCGGGGAGATACGGGCTTGAGCCCACGGGCCTGACGGGATTTAAGGCCTGACATGACGACGTCCCAAATGCCCAAGCTCCTTTCTGTTCTCGATGGCGCGAGGACCGAGCGTCCGCCCGTGTGGTTCATGCGGCAGGCGGGGCGCTACCTGCCGGAATATCGGGCCGTCCGGGCCACCGAGCCGACCTTCATCGACTTCTGCCTGAATCCGGAAAAGGCCGCCGAGGTGACCCTGCAGCCGATGCGACGGTTTCCTTATGACGCGGCCATTGTGTTCGCCGACATCCTGCTGATCCCTCAGGCCCTCGGCCAAAAGGTCTGGTTCGAGGCGGGCGAGGGACCCAAGCTAGGCGAGCTGCCGTCCATCGAGTCCATGCGGGAGCTGACGGATCAGGCCGGCCAGGCGCTGGGCGCGGTCGGCGAGACGCTCAGCCGCGTGCGTTCAGCCCTGGAGCCCGAGCGGACCTTGATCGGCTTCGCCGGCGCCCCCTGGACCGTGGCGACCTACATGATCGAGGGCGGCTCCAGCGACCGTTCCGGCGCGCGGACCTTCGCCTACCAGCACGCCGACCAGCTGGACGCCCTGATCCAGGTGCTGGTCGACGCCACCATCGACTACCTGGCCATGCAGGTCACCTCGGGCGCCCAGGTGCTGAAGCTGTTCGAGAGCTGGGCCGAGGGCCTGTCCGAGCCGCTGTTCGACCGGCTGGTGACCAAGCCGCACACGGCCATTGTCGAGGGCTTGCGGGCTCGGGGCGTGACGACGCCGGTGATCGGCTTCCCACGCGGGGCTGGAACCCTGGTCGAGACCTATGCCAGGACCGCGCCGGTCCAGGGGGTGGCGCTGGACACCCAGGCCTCCGCGGCCTTGGGCCAAACGATCCAGAAGACCAAGGCCATCCAGGGCGCGCTGGATCCGCTGCTGTTGCGGGCCGGCGGCGACGCCCTGCTGGTCCGGGTCGACCAGCTTCTGGAACAGTGGGGCCAGGGTCCCTACATCTTCAACCTGGGTCACGGCATCCTGCCCGACACGCCGATCGCCCATGTCGAGGCGGTGCTGGCCCGGGTCACCGGAAAGTGACCAGCCTGACGGACAAGAGGCGCAAGGTCGCTGTCGTCCTGTTCAACCTCGGCGGGCCCGACGGGCCGGACGCCGTGCGGCCGTTCCTGTTCAACCTGTTCCGCGATCCGGCGATCATCGGCCTTCCGGCGGTGGCGCGCTATCCGATCGCCGCCCTCATCGCCGGGACTCGCGCCAAGCTGGCCAGGCAGAACTACGCCCTGATGGGCGGCGGCTCGCCCCTGCTGCCGGAGACTGAGAAGCAGGCGAGGGCGCTCGAGGCGGATCTCGCCGTCCGGTTTCCCGACTCCGCCGTGCGCTGCTTCATCGCCATGCGCTACTGGAAGCCGTTGACCGAAGAGACCGCCGGGGCCGTCAAGGCCTTCGCGCCGGACGAGGTGGTGCTGTTGCCGCTCTATCCGCAATATTCGTCGACCACGACCGGCTCGTCGCTGAAGGCCTGGACGCGAGGCTATCGCAACGGTCCGGGCCGGGTCTCGACAGTCTGCTGCTATCCGGTGGACGAGGATCTGGTTCAGGCGCATGCCGACCTGATCCAGGCCGCCTACGACAAGGCCGGACGCCCTGGTCCGGCGCGCCTGCTGTTCTCGGCCCACGGCCTGCCGGAAAAGGTGATCCTGGCCGGCGATCCCTACCAAAGCCAGGTCGAGGCCACGGCCGCGGCGGTGGCCGCTAGGCTGGGTGAAGGCTGGGACTGGCGGGTGACCTACCAGAGCCGGGTCGGACCGATGAAATGGATCGGCCCGTCGACCGAGGACGAGATCCGCGCCGCCAGCCAGCAGGGCCTGGCCCTGCTGGTGACGCCGATCGCCTTCGTCTCCGAGCACATCGAGACCCTGGTCGAGCTGGACCACGAGTATCGGGAAGTCGCGGTCAAGGCGGGATGCCCGGCCTATGTCCGCGTCCCCGCTTTGGGCGTCGCCCCCGATTTCATCCGAGGCCTGGGCCGCGCCGTCGAGGCGGCTATCGGCGCGCCCGACCGGATCGTCACGACCTGCGCCTGGCGCTGCGGTGGCGATCGCACCCAATGTCCAAACACCCAGGGAGCGTGCGCATGATGGATTTCCTGGCCGGTCATTTCGACCTGATCCGCGGCCTGCACATCATCTTCGTCATGGCTTGGATCGCCGGGATGCTGATCCTGCCGCGCCTGTTCATCTATCACATGAAGGCCGAGCCGGGGTCAGAGATGGACGCGACGTTCAAGCTGGCCGAACTGCGAACCCTGAGGATCATCATCAATCCCGCCATGATCCTGGCCCTGCTGATGGGCTTGCTGCTGGCGATGATCGACACCCAGCGGCTGGGACCGGACTTCTACCTGAAGCCCTGGGCGCTGACCAAGATCGCCGCCCTGCTGTTCCTGTTCGGCTGGCATGGCTTCGTCTCCAAGGCCCGCCGCCAGTTCGCCGCGGGGACCAACACCCGCTCGGAGAAATTCTGGCGGATGACCAATGAGCTGCCCTTCCTGGCGGCCATCGTTATCGTGCTGTCGGTGACGACCAAGTTCCTGGGACACTGAGCCGGCTCGGCTTGACCCGCGGAGCCGCTTGTGGTTCCCATCCGGGAGATAGGTCGCTTGGCGGCCTGTTCCCGCCTCCTACGGACCGGCGCTCGTCCTGACGCGCCCCCGGAGCTCTGGCTTCGAAGGTCTGTCCCCCGATCGATACGCGCCGTCGTCATGGCGCGACCCGCTCGCCGCTTCGTCGCGACGAGTCCGTTCTAGAACCAAGGCCCGGCTCGCGCCTTCGCGGGCCGAGCGACGTTGAGTGTCACCATGACCGACCAAACCGAAAACCAACCTGGCCTAGAGCTGGAACCCGTCGTCGACACGACGGTCGAGCCGGCCGCCGAAACCCCATCCGCCGACGATGCCGGCGACGACGATTCCGAGATCAGCGCCGCCGTGGCCGCCATGGGCCTGACGCGGATGTCGCTGCAGGAGCTGAAGGAAAAGTCGCCCGCCGACCTGCTGGCCTTCGCCGAGACCTTCGAGGTCGAGAACGCCAACTCCATGCGCAAGCAGGACATGATGTTCGCGATCCTGAAGACCCTCGCCGAGGAAGGCGTGGAGATCTTCGGCTCGGGCACCATGGAAGTGGTGCAGGACGGCTTCGGCTTCCTGCGCTCGCCGGAAGCCAACTATCTTCCGGGTCCGGATGATATCTACGTGTCGCCGTCGCAGATTCGCAAGTTCGGCCTGCGCACCGGCGACAGCGTCGAGGGCGCCATCCGTTCGCCGCGGGAAGGCGAACGCTACTTCGCCCTGACCAGTGTCTCGAAGATCAATTTCGAGAGCCCGGACAACGTCCGCCACAAGGTCCACTTCGACAACCTGACGCCGCTCTATCCCGAGGAGCGGCTGCACATGGAACTGCCCGACCCGACCATCAAGGATCGTTCGGGCCGGGTGATCGACATCGTCGCCCCGCTGGGCAAGGGTCAGCGTTGCCTGATCGTCGCCCCGCCGCGGGTGGGCAAGACCGTGATGCTGCAGAACATCGCCAAGTCGATCGAGACCAACCACCCCGAATGCTACCTGATCGTCCTGCTGATCGATGAGCGTCCGGAAGAAGTCACCGACATGCAGCGCACGGTGAAGGGCGAGGTCATCGCCTCGACCTTCGACGAGCCGGCGACCCGCCACGTGCAGGTGGCCGAGATGGTCATCGAGAAGGCCAAGCGCCTTGTCGAGCACAAGCGCGACGTCGTCATCCTGCTGGACTCGGTCACCCGCCTGGGCCGCGCCTACAACACCACCGTCCCGTCATCGGGCAAGGTGCTGACCGGCGGTGTCGACGCCAACGCCCTGCAGCGTCCCAAGCGCTTCTTCGGCGCGGCGCGCAACGTGGAGGAGGGCGGCTCGCTGTCGATCATCGCCACCGCCCTGATCGACACCGGCAGCCGGATGGACGAAGTGATCTTCGAAGAGTTCAAGGGCACCGGCAACTCGGAGATCGTCCTGGACCGCAAGGTCGCCGACAAGCGCATCTTCCCGGCCATCGACGTGCTGAAGTCCGGCACCCGCAAGGAAGAGCTGATCACCCCGCGCGACCAGCTGCAGAAGACCTACGTCCTGCGCCGCATTCTCAACCCGATGGGCGCCTCGGACGCCATCGAGTTCCTGCTGGAGAAGATGCGCCAGTCGAAGACCAACGGCGATTTCTTCCAGTCGATGAACACTTAAGCTTGATGTTTCACGTGAAACACGAAGGGCGGCCGGTGCGGATCGGCCGCCCTTTTTTGTGATCCTCCCTCTCTGGGAGAGGGTGTCGGCGCAGCCGACGGAGGGGGCCTCCCGGCCCGTCTACGGGATCAACAGTGTCGCCCCCGTCGTCCGCCGCCCCTCCAGCGCCTCGTGCGCCGCCCGGGCCTCGGCCAACGGGAAGGTCTGCCCGACCTCGATCTTGATCGCCCCCGACTCCAGAACCGCGAACAGCGCCGCCGCGCTTTCGTCCAGTTCGGCGGTCGTGCCGATATAGTCGAACAGGCGCGGCCGGGTCAGGAACAGCGACCTGGCGCTCAGATCCAGCGGCGCGATCGGCGGAACAGGGCCCGAAGCGTTGCCGAACGTCGCCAAGACGCCACGCCGTCCCAGGCTCTTGAGGCTGGCCTCGAAGGTATCCTTGCCGACCCCGTCATAGACCACGGCCACGCCCTGGCCGCCGGTGATCTCGGCCACCCGGGCCGCGACGTCCTCCTCGCCATAGAGGATGACCTGGTGGGCGCCGTGCTGGCGGGCGAGGGCGGCCTTGGCCTCCGACCCGACCGTGGCGATCACGGTCGCACCCAGGGTCTTGGCCCATTGGACCAGGATCGATCCGACGCCGCCGGCCGCCGCATGGATCAGCACGGTCTGACCCGGCTCGACCTTGTGACAGCGGCGGACCAGGAACTCGGCGGTCATGCCCTTGAGCAGCACCGCCGCGGCGGTCTCAAGGCTGACCTGGTCGGGAACCTTCACGGCTCGGTCGGCCGGGACCACGGCCGCTTCGGCATAGGCGCCGAGCGTGCCGTTATAGGCGACGCGGTCCCCTGTCTGGAATCGGGTGACGCCGTCGCCCAACGCTTCGACCATGCCCGCGGCTTCCAGCCCCAGGACGGCCGGCATCTTCAGCGGGTAGAGGCCGGTGCGGTGGTAGGTGTCAATGAAGTTCAGGCCGACGGCCTGGTGGCGGACCAGGATCTGGCCCGGGCCCGGCCTAGGGACGGGAAGGTCGATGGCCTCGAGCACCTCGGGGCTCCCGGCGCGTACGGCTTGTATGGCCAGCATGGCGGTCAGCCCAGGTTGGACTTGAAGAAGGCCAGGCTGCGGGCGTTGGCCTTACCGGCGTCGGCCGCGTCGTAATGCGCGCCGCCCACCCGGGCGAAGGCGTGGTCGCGGCCAGGATAGGTGTGGACCTCGATCTGAGGGTGCTCCTTAAGCGCGTCGAGGATGACCTTCTGGGCTTCCTTGGGGACGAACTGGTCTTCCTCGGCGATGTGCATCAGCAGCGGCCGGGCCAGTTTCTCGGCCTCGGCCACATGCTTCTCGGTTCCGACACCGTAGTAGGAGATGCTGGCGTCGGCGTCCGTGCGAGTGGCGGTCAGAAAGGCCAGCAGGCCGCCCAGGCAGTAGCCGACCGCGCCGACCTTGCCGTTGACGCCGGGCAGCTCGCGAACGGCGGCGATGGTCGCCGCGATGTCCGAGACGCCGGCGTCGACATCGAAGGCGTTATAGAGTTCGAAGGCCTTCTTCCATTCGGCGTCGCTCTGGTCGGTGATGTCGATCCCGGGCTCGATACGCCAGAACAGGTCGGGGCAAACGGCGATGAAGCCCTGGGCGGCCAGGTCATCGCAGATGTCGCGCATCACCTTGTTGACGCCGAAAATCTCCTGGATCACGACGACGGCGGGCGCCGGGGTCGAGGACGGGCGGGCCACATAGGCGGAGAAGGCGCCGTCGGGAGTGGTGATCGTGAGGGTCTCGGACATGGGGCTCTCCGTGTCGCTGGCGGGATCGTTCAGCGTCGATGGGACTTTCGACCGAAGCGCTCTAACGTGCGCCGATGCGGTCAGGGCATAACAATATCGTGCCCCCGTGACAGGGAACCCCAGATCATGAAGATGACCATCGAGATTGACTGCACGCCGGTGGAGGCTCGCGCCTTCCTGGGCCTGCCGGATGTGAGCGCTCTGAATGAGCATCTGGTCAAGGAGATGCAGGACCGGATGTCCTCCAACATGGCCATGCTCGCGCCCGAGGAGCTGATGAAGAATTGGATGGCGTTTGGAGCCGGGGCTCAGGATCAGTTCCGCAAGCTGATGACGGCGGCGGCCGGCGCGGCGGTCGGCGGCATGGGCGGCAAGACCGAATGAACGACACGATCTACGCCCCGGCCACCGGGGCGGGCAGGGCGGCCGTGGCGGTGGTGCGGGTCTCGGGACCTTGCGCCGCTGACGCCGTGCGGGCTCTGGCCGGCGATCTGCCCAAGCCGCGGCGCGCGGCTTTGCGTCGGCTGGTCCGAGACGAGGTAGCGCTCGACGAAGCCCTGGTGCTCTGGTTCCCGGGTCCGGCCAGCTATACCGGGGAAGACGCGGCCGAGTTTCACGTGCACGGCGGTAGGGCCGTGGTCGAGGGGGTGCTTGACGCCCTCGCGGCGAAAGGCCTGCGCCTGGCCGAGCCCGGGGAGTTCACGCGACGCGCCTTCGAGAACGGCAAGCTGGATCTGACCCAGGCCGAGGGCGTGGCCGATCTGATCGACGCCGAGACTGACGCCCAGCGCCGGCAAGCCCTCGGCCAGCTGGGCGGCGCGCTCAGCCAGCGCTACGACGCTTGGCGCGGCTTGCTGGTGCAGGCCCTGGCCATGCTGGAGGCGGCGGTCGACTTTCCCGACGAGGAGCTTCCAGAGGACGTTGCGGCTCGCGCCCGGCCGGGCCTAGAGGCCCTGGAGGCGGAGATCGCAGCCGCCCTGGTTGAAGCCTCACGCGGTCGAAGGGTGCGCGACGGCTTTCGCGTCGCCCTGATTGGCGCGCCGAACGCCGGCAAGAGCACGCTGTTGAACGCCCTGGCGGAGCGCGACGCGGCGATCGTGACGTCCACGCCAGGCACTACGCGCGACATTATCGAGGTCGCCCTGACTCTGGGGGGCTACAAAACGCTGCTGGCCGATACTGCGGGGCTGCGGGAAACCGAGGACGCCATCGAGGCCGAGGGCGTACGCCGCGCGCGCGCCTGGGCCGCCGAGGCGGACCTGCGGTTATGGGTGATCGACGCAGCGATGTTCCACGTGAAACAGGCGGACGAAGCATCGGCCATCCTTCCCGGCGACTGGGCGGTGATCAACAAGATCGACCTGGTCGATGCTTACCGTCTGGAAGAGCTGCGGGCGGAGTTCGGGGCGCGCGGCCTGAAGGTGATCGAGCTCGCCGCCCGCAAGCCCGGCGGCGCGGAGCCGGCGAGGAGGGCCTTGACCGCCCACGTGGTTGACGCGCTGTCGGGGGCGGAGTTCCCCGCCGCGACCCGCATTCGCCATGCGGAAAGCCTGAGCGAAGCACAGTCCTATCTGCAGCGCGCCCTGTCCGACGTGAGTCTTGAGGTTGAACTCGCGGCTGAGGACGTCCGGTTGGCCGCGCGTGCATTGTCGCGGATCACCGGGCGGATCGATCCGGAGGACGTGCTGGATCGTGTTTTTTCAAGCTTCTGCATCGGCAAATGATGTTCCACGTGAAACATCGTCTTGAATCATCCACAGGCTGATCACAGATGTCTCGGCGGTGTTTCACGTGAAACACTCGGGACCGACTCGCCGATCCGGGAGGTTCCACGTATAAGGTCGATCACGCCCCCGCCGCGACGGGGGCGTTCGCATTGAGGCGCGTCTTGTCCAATACCTGGGATGTCATTGTCATCGGCGGCGGCCATGCCGGCTGCGAGGCGGCGGCCGCGTCGGCCCGCGCCGGAGCGTGTACCCTGCTGCTGACCCACAAGCGCGAGACCGTCGGCGAGATGTCGTGCAACCCCGCCATTGGCGGCCTGGGCAAGGGTCACCTGGTCCGTGAAATCGACGCCCTGGACGGCCTGATGGGCCGGATCGGCGACAAGGCCGGCATCCAGTATCGCCTGCTGAACCGCTCGAAGGGCCCCGCCGTGCGCGGCCCGCGGTCGCAGATCGACCGCAAGCTCTATCGCCAGGCCATGCAGGCCGAACTGTTCGCCTATCCGAACCTCGACGTGATCGCCGCCGCGGCCGAGGACCTGATCGTCGAGGGCGGCGTCGTGGCCGGCGTGATCGACGGGGAGGGGGGCGCCTATCGGGCTTCACGCGTAGTCCTGACCACCGGCACGTTTCTGAAGGGCGTCATCCACCAGGGCGAGACCCGCATCCCAGCCGGCCGGGTCGGCGAGGCGCCGTCGATCGGCCTGTCGGACCGGCTCTACGCGTTGGGCTTCGACATGGGCCGCCTGAAGACTGGCACCCCGGCGCGGCTGGACGGGCGGACCATCGCCTGGGATCGCCTGGAGATGCAGGCCGCCGACGAGCAGCCCGAGCCGTTCTCGTTCCTGACGTCGCACGTGGACGTGCCGCAGATTCAATGCGGCATCACCTACACCACGGCGGAGACCCACAGGATCATCGCCGAGCGCCTGGGCGAGTCGGCGGTCTACGGTGGCCACGCCACGGGAATCGGCCCGCGCTACTGCCCCTCGATCGAGGACAAGGTCGTTCGCTTCGCCGACAAGACCAGCCATCAGGTGTTCCTGGAGCCGGAGGGCCTGGACGACCCCACCGTCTATCCGAACGGGGTCTCGACCTCGGTCTCGGCCGAAACCCAGCTGCTGTTCCTGCGCACCATGCCCGGCCTCGAGAACGTCGAGGTCATCCGGTACGGCTATGCGATCGAGTATGACTATGTCGACCCGCGCGAGCTCTACCCGACTCTGGAGGCCAAGCGCTTGCCGGGGCTCTACCTGGCCGGCCAGATCAATGGCACGACGGGATATGAGGAAGCCGGCGCCCAGGGCCTGATGGCGGGGCTCAATGCGGCCCTGGCCGCGCAGGGCAGGGAGCCCGCCGTGTTCGCCCGCGACGAGGCCTATATCGGGGTGATGATCGACGACCTGGTCACCCGGGGGGTCACCGAACCCTATCGCATGTTCACAAGCCGGGCCGAGTTCCGTTTGATCCTGCGGGCCGACAACGCCGACCAGCGCCTGACCGACAAGGGCCTGGCCCTGGGCGTCGTGGGTCCTGTCCGGGCCGAGGCCTGGGCGGCCAAGAAGGCCGAGCTGGACGCCGTGCGCGCCTTTGCGCGTTCGGTCACCCTCACCCCGGCCGAGGCCAACCGGGCCGGCTTCAAGGTCAATCACGACGGTCAGCGCCGCGACGTCCTGGCCATGCTCGCCTTGCCCGATGTCACCCTGGAGCGGCTGGCGTCGGTCTGGCCCGAGATTTCCACGTGGAGCGCGGTGGCCCGTGAGCAGATCGAGATCGAAGCGGCCTATGCCGGCTATCTCGATCGCCAGCGCAATGACGCCGAGGCCTTCCGCAAGGAAGAGGACCTACGCCTGCCGGCCGACCTGGACTACGGCCTGGTCGGCAGCCTGTCGAACGAGGTGCGCGAGAAGCTGACGCGGGTGAAGCCGCTGACCCTGGGCCAGGCGGCCCGGATCGAGGGCGTGACGCCCGGCGCCCTGACCGCGCTGCTGGCCCATGTCCGCCGGTCGAAGGCCGCCTGATGTCCGCGCTAAAGTCCTTGGGCGCCGAGCCCCTGGTCATCGAGGAGCTGGATCCGGTGGACGCCGCCGCCTTCCAGCGGCTGACCTGTTGTTCGGATACGCAGCTGGCCGACCTGACGCGGTTCCAGGCCCTGCTGGCCGAGTGGAACGAAGTGATGAACCTGGTAGGGCCAGCGACGATCGCTACCTATTGGAACCGTCACGCCTGGGACAGCGCCCAGCTTCTGGCGCTTGCCCCTGAAGCCAAGGTCTGGGCCGACCTGGGCGCCGGCGCCGGCCTGCCGGGCATTGTGCTGGCGATCCTGCTTAAGGACACGCCCGGCGCCAAGGTTCATCTGGTCGAGAGCATGGCCAAGCGCTGCCGCTTCCTGCGCGTGGTGGCCGACGAGCTGGTCCTGCCGGTCGAGATCCACAACGCCCGCGCCGAGGACCTGGACCTGAAGGTCGACGTCGTCACCGCCCGGGCCTGCGCGCCGATGGTCAGACTGCTGGGCTATGCCCAGCCCTACCTGAAGCGTGGTGCGACCGCTTGGTTCCTGAAGGGACAAGATGTCGCGTCCGAACTGGCGGAAGCCGCCACATATTGGAAGTTCGAGTCCGACCTGCGGCCATCCCGGAGCGACCCGCGGGGCCAGATCGTGCAAGTGAAGGGGCTTAAGAGTGTCCGCAAAGTCTGACCAACCGCTGCGCGTTCTCGCCATCGCCAATCAGAAGGGCGGGGTAGGCAAGACCACGACGGCGATCAATCTGGGCACGGCCCTGGCCGCCTGCGGCGAGCGCGTGCTGCTGATCGACGCCGATCCGCAGGGCAACTGCTCGACGGGGCTGGGCATCACCCGCCTGCAGCGCCGTACTACCCTGTACGACGTCCTGATGGGCGAGGCACCGGTGGTCGACGCCGCGGTCAAAACCGAGCTGCCGGGGCTGGACGTGATCCCGGCCGACGCCGACCTGTCGGGCGTCGAGATCGAGCTGGGCCAGCAGGCGCGGCGTTCCTACCGCCTGCGCGACGCGCTGGAGCCGCTTCGCGCCAGCGGCCCCTACACCTATGTGCTGATCGACTGCCCGCCGTCGCTGAACGTGCTGACCGTCAACGCCATGACCGCGGCCGACGCGGTGTTCGTGCCGCTGCAGTGTGAGTTCTTCGCCCTGGAAGGCCTGACCCAGCTGATGCGGACCATCGAGCGGGTGCGCGGCAGCCTCAATCCCAAGCTCGAGATCCAGGGCGTGGTGCTGACGATGTACGATCGCCGCAACAGCCTGTCGGACCAGGTGGCGCGGGATGTCCGGGACCACTTCGGCGACAAGGTGTATGACGCGGTCATACCGCGCAACGTCCGGGTGTCGGAGGCGCCGTCGTTCGGTAAGCCCGTGCTGCTCTACGACCTCAAATGCGCGGGCAGCCAGGCCTATCTGCGGCTGGCGCGCGAGGTGATCAGCCGTGAGAAGTCGCGACTATCCCAGGCAGCGTGAGCGCGGCCTGAGGATAACCAGCCAAGTCATTGTCAAAGTTGAGTGTTGAGCGCGTGAAGGAGTCGGTCGTGGCAGGAGAGCCGGGGATGTCTGAAGGTCGTCGTGGGTTGGGTCGCGGCCTTTCCGCCTTGCTCGGCGAGGTCGATTCCGCTCCTGCCCAGGCGCCCGGCGACGCCAGCACCGGCTCGCGGGAAGCCCCAATCGAGCTGATCCGCCGTAATCCCGACCAGCCTCGCCGGTCGTTCCGCGAGGAGGACCTGGTAGAACTTTCCGACTCGATCCGGGAGAAGGGCGTCCTGCAGCCGATCCTGGTGCGACCGGCGCCGGGGGCCGCTGGCGAGTACCAGATCGTCGCTGGCGAGCGTCGCTGGCGCGCCGCCCAGCGCGCCGGCCTCAAGACCCTGCCGATCATGGTCCGCGAGCTGGACGACCTGGCGGTGCTGGAAATCGGCATCATCGAGAACGTCCAGCGCGCCGACCTGAACGCCATCGAAGAGGCGCTGAGCTACAAGGTGCTGATCGAGAAGTTCGGCCAGACCCAGGAGCTGATCGCCCAGACGGTGGGCAAGAGCCGCAGCCACGTGGCCAATACCCTGCGGCTGTTGGCCCTACCGGATTCGGTCCAGGGCTATGTGACTTCCGGTGAGATGACCGCCGGCCATGCCCGGGCGATCGCCACGGCGGCCGACCCGGCGGCGTTGGCGCGTGAAGTCATCGACAAGGGCCTGTCGGTCCGCGACACCGAGGCCCTGGCCCGCCGCACGCCGAACGCGGCCGGCGAGGTGCGGGCCAAGTCGAGCGGCGGCCGGCCGCCGAAATCCAAGGACACCGACACCCAATCCCTCGAAGCCGACCTGTCGTCGCTGCTGGGTCTGGACGTCGAGATCGACGACCGCGGCGGAGCCGGCGCCCTGACCATCCGCTACGCCACGCTCGAACAGCTGGACGACCTCTGCAACCGACTGACCCGCGGGGCGTGAGGCTTCGCAGGAGGGTCCTCTGTGGCGCGCGGAGGAGGGCCTGGCCGTAGTCCTGCCGGCCGAATTCGCGACGGGACGCGGTCTGGGTCGGCGAAATCTAGGTTAAGCCTCTGACCTAGAAGAAGAAACTTCGTTTTTGGGTCGTAATTCGGACGGTCTTGGCGGCCTTGATTTCCACAGCCTATCGCCGGCGCGGCCCAGATATTTTTTGACAAAGGAGCCGACTCAAGGCCCGCGGTGGCCAGTAGAGCTGGGGCGCTTCGATGAGAGGCGCCCTAGGTTTGCGGGGCCAAGCCCAACCACCGACGGACCGTCCGCAGGATCGAGAAGCCCGTCGGCCTGGCCGTCGGCCGGCTCGCGATCGCGACCGGCGGACCGGAGTTCGATCCGGCGCGGACCCCCGGAATCGCCGTGGCGTCGACGACGGATCGACCGAACGACCCGGCGGCCTCGAAGGCGCCCTTCACCCGGAACGCCCGGTGACCGGGCCAATCATCGCCGTCGCGTGGGACGAAGGGGCCGCCCGGTTTCTCGAAAAGCTGAAGGTCGCTCTGCGGCGCCTCGCACTCCGAACAATGATTCGCCCAGTAGGCGCTCCGGGTCGCCTGGCTGAAGGCGCGCCGATAGCGTGGGGTCCGCATGATCGCCTGGGCCGCGATCGAGGAGGGAAGGGTGTCGATGTGGAAGGCGAAGCGCCAGCCCTCGCCGCCGCCCCAATGGCCCTGGCCGTCGGGGTCGTCCTCCCAGACGCTGAAGTCCTCGAAGCCGGGGGCCATCAGGAAGCCGGCGACGACCGTGTCCTTCTCGCAACGCCAGCACCGATGGGGCGCGGTGACCACATAGGTCTCAAGGGACCGGAGGTTCAGTCCCGGAACGCCGGGATCCTGCTCCGGAAACCAGCGCCGGAAGGGCAGGAGGTCCATGCCGTCTGGAACATACCAGCAGCGTCGCGAAGGCTCCCAGCGCGCGCCCAGGGCCTCGGCCTGGTTCCTCTCAGCGTAGGGCACGTTAAGGTCCATGACGCCTCGTACTGGGTCTCCAACGCCTAGGATAGACCAAGCGCGGGGATTCCAAAGCTTGGCCGCGCGCTACAGCCCCAGCCGCCGCGCCTTGCCGGCGATCTGCAGGGCCAGGCGTTCGGAAATCAACTGGTCGGGCGAGCCGGAGGTCTTGCACGCCTTGTCGGCCGCCAGGATCTCGGCCTGGACCAGCAGCAGCTGATCCAGGGTCCAGGCCCGGGCCTGGCGCAGGAACTCGCGCTCGCTCTTCCAGAACACGCCAGAAGCCTTGGCCGCGGCCGCCAGGTCGACACCGTTCTTGTGCAGGGTCAGGGTGCGGCGCAGGCGGCCCAGGTGGTAGCCCATGGCCCGCACGGCGGCGGGGCCGCCCTCTCCCTCGGCGGCGGCGCGGCGCAGCCCGGCCTGGGCGGGGCCGACCCGGCCGCCAAACGCGTCGACGGCGGCGTCGCCCAGCGAGGCCTCGGGCTCGACGCCCAGGAAGTCGGTCAGGTCGGCCGGCGTGGCCACCACGCCGCTGCCAGGGCCCAGATAGAGGGCCAGGCGCTCGACCTCGGCCCGGGCCACGCCGCGCTCCTTGGGCAGGCGCGAGACGAACAGGTCCAGGGCCTCGCCGTTCAGGCTGACCTTGTCCTTGGCCAGGGTCTCCCGCGCCAGACGCGCCAGGTCGCCGGCCTCATCCTCGTAGCAGGGGATCACCGCCGCGCCGACGGCCTTTTCGGCGACCTTGCGCAGGGTGGAGTCGCGGCCCAGGGCGCCTGCCTCGATCAGAAAGAAGGCGTCGGGGTTCAGCTGGCCCTCGACGTGCCGGGCCAAGGCCTCGGCGGCCTGCTTGTCGGGTCCGCTCTTTTCGCCGGTCAGGCGCAGGCGCACCAGGCGACGGCCGCCCATCATCGACAAGGCCGACAGCTCGTCCTCGAGCTTCCCCGCCTGGCTATCCAGGTCGCTTTCGGTCAGCTGGGCGGTGTCGAACGGGTCGTCCGGACGCTCGAACAACCGCTTGGCCAGCTGGTCGGCGCGGTCGCGGACCACGCCGCGGTCGCGGCCATAGATGACCACGGCGCGAACGTCGGCGGCCGGATCCCGCAGGAAGCGTTCGACGTCCGGCCGTTTCGACAGGATCATGCCGGGACCTTAAGCCTTGGCCTTGCCCGCCAGCCAGGTGGCCAGGTCCAGCTGAATCCGGCGGGCCAGTTCGGTGGCGGCGCGTTCCTGGCTGTCCTGCTGGGCGGCGATCGAGGCATAGGGCTGGTCGGCCGAATCATAGGTCACCGCCGCACTGGTCGTGCCCGCCCGCACCTGCTGCCCGGTCTTGGCGTCCAGCAGCCGCCATTTGGCCGTCAGGCTCAGCTCGTAGCGGTTGGCGACATTGTCGACGCGGACGCCGCGCGCATAACGCTTTTCCTCGATCGTGTAGACTAGGCGGTGCGACGGCAGCAGGTTGACGTTTCGCGCGAAGGCGTCGTCAAGCTTCTCGCGCAGCAGGTAGCCGGCGCGACCGTCGGCCGCGACCACCTCGATGGCGCTGAGCCCCTTGGTGACCGACTGGGCGCCGTATAGGGGCGTGAAACCGCAGGACGACAGGGCGAGGGTCGCCACGGCCAGGAAGGCGGCGGGAACAGTCTTGGAGAGCGGAAAGCGCTTCATGGATCAGCCGGCCACGATGTTGACGATACGGTCTTTCACCACGATCACCTTGCGAACGGTCAAGCCCTCAAGGTGGGCCATGACGGCGGCGTCCGCCAGAGCGATTTTCTCGACCTCGGCCTCGGCCGTGCCGGCTTTGACCTTGATCTCGCCGCGGCGCTTGCCATTGATCTGGATCGGCAGCACGCGCTCGTCATCGGCGGCCAGGGCGGGGTCGGCCTTGGGCCAGGGCGCATCGACGACCATGCCGGCCTTGCCCAGATGGGCCCAGGCTTCCTCGGCCAGGTGAGGGGTGAAGGGCGAGATCAGGCGCGCCAGGATCTCCAGGGCCTCGGCGCGGGCCGCCAGGACGCCTTGCGACGCGCCTTCGGCCGGCGCGGCCTTCAGCATGTTCAGGAACTCGTACAGGCGCGCCACGCCGCTGTTGAAGCGGAAACCTTCAATCGAGTCGGTGACGAAGCCGATCAGCCGGTGAGCGCCCTTGCGCAGGGCCAGGGCCGCCGCATCGGCGTCGTCATGGACGAAGTCGCCGGCCGGCTGGCTCTCGAACTCGTTCCAGACCCGGTGGGTGAAGCGCCAGGAGCCCTCGACGCCGCTGTTGGTCCACTGCACGTCACGTTCGGGCGGGCTGTCGCTCATCACGAACAGCCGCGCGGCGTCGACGCCATAGGCTTCGAAGATGTCCTCGGGGGCGACGACGTTCTTCTTGGATTTCGACATCTTCTCGATGTCGCCGATGATGATCGGCTCGCCGGTGGCGGCGTGCTTGGCCGAGCGGGCGTTACCCTCCACCGAGACGACCACGTCCGAGGGTTCGACCCATTCGCCAGCGGCGTTCTTGTAGGCCTCGTGGGTGACCATGCCCTGGGTGAACAGGCCGGCGAACGGCTCCTCCACCGAGACCAGGCCCTCGTCCTTCAGGGCGCGGGTGATGAAGCGGGCGTACAGCAGGTGCAGAACCGCGTGCTCGACGCCGCCGATATACTGGTCGACCGGCATCCAGTGGTCGGCGGCGGTCTTGCTGATCGGCTCGGCGGCGGTCGGGTCGGTGAAGCGGGCGAAGTACCAGGAGCTGTCGACAAAGGTGTCCAGCGTGTCGGTCTCGCGCTCGGCCTTGCCGCCGCAGCTGGGGCAGGTGGTGTGGCGCCACGTCGGATGGCGCAGCAGTGGGTTGCCCGGCTTGTCGAAAGCTACGTCGTCCGGCAGCACAACGGGCAGCTGGTCCTCCGGCACGCCCACGGGGCCGCAGGCCTCGCAATGGATGACCGGGATCGGGCAGCCCCAGTAGCGCTGGCGCGAGACGCCCCAGTCGCGCAGGCGATAGACGGTGGCCCCCTGGCCCTGGCCCATGGCCTCGATGCGGTGCACCGCCTCGGTCTTGGCCGCCTCGATGTCCAGCCCGTCCAGGAACTGGGAATTGAAGATGGCGCCGGGGCCGACATAGGCCTCCTTACCAACCTGGTAGGTCGCGGCGTCCTCGCCCGGCGGCAGGACCACCGGCTTGACCGGCAGGTCGTACTTGCGGGCGAAGTCCAGGTCGCGCTGGTCGTGGGCCGGGCAGGCGAAGATCGCGCCCGTGCCGTAGTCCATCAGGATGAAGTTGGCGATCCAGACTGGCAGGGTCTGGGTCGGGTCCAGCGGATGGACCACGCGCAGGCCGGTGTCGCGGCCCAGCTTCTCGGCGCCCTCGATGTCGGCTTCCGAGGTGCCGCCCTTGCGGCATTCGGCGACGAAGGCGGCCACGGCCGGGTCGGCCGCCCCCAGCTGCTCGGCCAGCGGATGCTCCGGGGCGATCCCCACGAAGCTTGCGCCGAACAGGGTGTCGGGACGGGTGGTGTAGACCTCCAGGCCGCCCTCATGGCCGGCCGGAGCCGAACCGTCGAACTTGAACGTGAACCGCAAGCCCTTGGACCGGCCGATCCAGTTCTCCTGCATGATCCGGACCTTCTCGGGCCAGCGATCCAGGGTCTTCAGGCCATCGATCAGGGCGTCGGCATAGTCGGTGATGCGCAGGAACCACTGGGTCAGCTTGCGCTTCTCCACGGTCGCGCCCGAGCGCCAGCCCTTGCCGTCGATCACCTGCTCGTTGGCCAGGACGGTCATGTCGACCGGGTCCCAGTTGACCGAGGCTTCCTTGCGATAGACCAGGCCGCGCTTCAGCAGCCGCAGGAACCAGGCCTGCTGCTTGCCGTAATAGTCCGGGTCGCAGGTGGCGAATTCTCGCGACCAGTCGACCGACAGGCCCAGGGCCTTCAGCTGCTCGCGCATGGCGGCGATGTTGTCGTAGGTCCAGCCCTTGGGGTGGACGCCGCGCTCCATGGCGGCGTTCTCGGCCGGCATGCCGAAGGCGTCCCAGCCCATCGGATGCAGGACATTGAAGCCCTGGGCGCGCTTGTAGCGGGCCACCACGTCACCCATGGCGTAGTTGCGCACATGGCCCATGTGAATGCGCCCCGACGGGTAGGGGAACATCTCGAGCACATAGTACTTCGGGCGCGCGTCGGGGGTGATCGGCGTCAGGAAGGTGTTGGCGTTCGCCCAGGCGGCGCGCCACTTCGGCTCGGTGTCTTTGGGGTTGTAGCGGGCCATGAAACCAGACTGTTGGGAACGGAAACGCACGCCTCGGGCGCGGTCCGCGGAAGTCTTAAGCGGTTTCGGCCCTGGCGCGCTTCTCTAAAGTACGAACGGGAGCCATTTGTCGCGCGGACAAATGGGCTCCCGCGAAGAACCCGGGTTAAGACCCTAGTTCTTGATGTTGGAAAGTCGAAGCTGACGGGCGCGGGTCAGGATGGCGTTCTCGATGTCGGTCGCCGTCTGGTCTGTGGCCGCCGTGTCCGTCCAGCCGCCGCCGGCGTCCTTGACCTGCTTGAAGATCGTGACGTTCAGTCCGTCGGCGCGCAGGCGGGTGTCCAGGATGTAGACGGTCGCCTTGAAGCGCTCGTCCGGCTTTTCCGGATTGGTGTACCAGTCGGTGACGATCACGCCGCCGTAGGGGTCGGCCGAGGCCAGGGGCATGAAGGCCAGGGTGTCGAGGCTGGCGCGCCACAGGAAGCCGTTGACGCCGATCGCGCCGGCCTGGGGCGCCGACTTGCCGCCGCCGCGCCCCTTGAACAGGTTGAAACCCGGTTCGTTGTCCTGGGTGGTGAACTGGCCGCCGCCCTTGTTGCCGCCACAGGCCGACACACCGGTCAGAACGGTCAGCGCCAGAACGCCAGCGGCGACGCCGCGCAACACCGACCCACGCTCAAACGCCATAGTACCTCGCTCCAATGTCTCGCCGACGCGTTCGCGCATCCTTGACGCGCATCTGTGGCGCGCCCCCGCAGCCGGAAGCCGGTCTATAGCATGGCCGCGCTGCGTCAAAACAGGAATCGCGTGGCAGGACCGCCACAGGCGCCGCTTGAATCGACTCCTGCGACGTCTTGCGTAATCCAAGCGCGGTTGACCGCGTTGTATCGAAACCTTTAATCGATATTGAGGGACCCCGCTCCTATATAGGGTTTGACTCTATCGAGGTTCGGGTTGGGGATTGGGTTCGAGTAACATGTTCGCCGCACGGTATGTCATGGCAGGGGCCGCCACGCTGATCCTCCTGGGATCGGCCTCGGGCGTCTATGCCCAGAGCAAGCCGCGTACGACCACGCCTGACTTCGCCGTCAAGAGCGACTTCAGCAACCCTGCCCCGATCGCGCCGTTCAATCCGCAGCAAGGCCCGAAGAAGTCCCTGAAGTGGGACGACAAGAAGGGCAAGTGGGGCCTCAAGCTCGATCTCGACCAGCCCGTGGGCCGCGAGATGGAGGCGCGAGACGTCCAGGCCGGCGCCTATTACAGCGTCACCCCGTCGATCCGCGTCGGCGGCGCGGTGGCCCTGGGCGAGCAGAACCCCGCCCTGGCCGCCCGCAAGAACGAGATCCAGGAACCCGCCCCGCGGGTGAAGCTGGAAACCGCGTTCAAGTTCTAGGCCGCGCTCAGCGCCTCCACCGCGGCGATCCCGACAATCCCTATGTCCAGCAGCCCGGCGACGGTGCCCGCCCGCACGCCGCCCAGCGCATAAACTGGCCCCTCCACGGTTTCCACGATCCATTTCAGACCCTCCAGACCCAGCGGCGCGCCCGCCGAGGAGCTGCGGCTGGGAAAGATCGGCGAGACGATCACGGCGTCCGCGCCAGCAGCCGCGCCGGTGCGGGCCGCGTCGAGGCCGTGAGCGGCGACCGTGATCAGCCAGTCCGGATGGGACTCGCGCAGATCGGGCAGGGCCGAGGCCAGCCGCTCGGGCAGGTGAAGACCGTCGGCCTCCACCGCCAGGGCCAGGACCGGGTCGGCGCCGACCAGCAGCGGCAAACCCCTGCGCCGGGTGATCTCGCGCAGTCGACGACCCTGGATGGCGGCGTCCGGCGCCCCGAACGCCCGGAACACCACGGCCGCGCCGGCGGGAAGGCGCTCGGCGGCCCGTTCGGGATCGGGCGTCCGCGCGGGATCGGTGAAGAACAGCAGGTTCGGCAGCGGCTTTCCGCGCACCAGCCATGGGCGAAGGCGCGCCGCCGTTCTAGACAGGGCGTCCATCTCGTCGATCGCGTGTTCGAAACCCATGCTCCCGGAAGTCCTCTCCGCCTACGCCTCTATCCAGCGCCGCATCCAGGCCGCCGCCCTGGCCGCCGGCCGGCCGGCCGACGCGGTCGCCCTGGTGGCGGTGTCCAAGCTGCAGCCCTGGGACCATATCGCGCCTGTTCTCGACGCGGGCCAGCGGGTGTTTGGCGAAAATCGCGTTCAGGAAGCCTTGGGCCGCTGGAGCGAACGCCGGTCCGAAGTCGAACTGCGTTTGATCGGCCCCTTGCAGAGCAACAAGGCCCGCGACGCAGTAGCGTTCTTCGACGTGATCGAAAGCCTGGACCGCGAAAAGCTGGCCCGGGCGCTGGCCGACGAAATCCAGGCCCAGGGCCGGGCGCCGCGTCTGTTCGTCCAGGTCAACACCGGCCAGGAGCCGCAGAAGGCCGGGATAGGACCGGATCAGGCCGACGGCTTCATCGCCCTGTGCCGCAGCCTGGACTTGCCCGTGGAGGGGCTGATGTGCATTCCCCCGGCCGAAGGCGACCCCGCCCCGCATTTCCGGCTGCTGGCCGAGATCGCGGCCCGCAACGGGCTTTCCAGGCTGTCCATGGGCATGAGCGACGACTTCGAGACCGCCATCGCCTGCGGCGCCACCTCGGTGCGGGTGGGGTCGGCCTTGTTCGGAAGCCGGGCCTAATCCTCGGCGATCTCGACCGCGTCGCCGGGCCGGGCCGCCGCCAGCAGGGCCTCGACGTCCGCCCGGGCCAGGGCCACGCAGCCCTCCGTGCCCGGATAGCCGTCACGCGCCAGATGCAGGAAGATCGCCGAGCCCAGGCCCGCGACCGGCGGGTCGTCGTTGTGGCCCAGCACCAGCACCAGGTCGTAGACAGGGTCGTCGCGCCACAGCCGTTCGGCGCTGGCGGGGTAGGGCAGCTTGACGGGGCGGTTGTAGGCCGGGTCGCCCGGCGCGTCGCACCAGCCGTCATCCGGCGCGACCGGCCTGGCGTCCAGCGCGGTGGCTGGGCCGTCCGGATAGACGTCGGGTCGGTAGAGCACGAGACGGATTGGCCAGACGCCCGCCGGACTGCGGTTGTCGCCCTCGCGCTTGTCGGTGGCGGCGACGACGCCGGCCTTGCCCAAGGCGGCGCGCGCGGAGCCCCCGTCCCAGTCGATCCGGCCGTCCCAGGGGCTGGATCCGTCGGGGCGGGCGCGAAAGATCGTCAAGACGGGGTCTCCAGGGACGTTGCGGCGCGGCGAGCGAGAACCGCCCTTGGCGCCGGGGGCCGCAGCGGTGCATGTTCGCGGCTATGGCGCAACGCAAAACCCTTCTCCTGGTCGACGACGACGATGATCTGCGCGGGGCTCTGGCCGAGCAGCTCGCCCTCCACGAGGAGTTCGCGGTCGCCGAGGCGCCCACGGCCGGCGAAGGCGTGCGGATGGCCCGGGACCTCAAGCCAGACCTGGTCCTGCTGGACGTCGACCTGCCCGACATGGACGGCCGCGAGGCCTGTCGCCTGATGCGCAAGAACGGCGTCACCGCGCCGGTGATCATGCTGACGGCGGCGGCCAGCGACAGCGACACCATCCTGGGCCTGGAGTCGGGCGCCAACGACTATGTGACCAAGCCCTTCCGCTTCGGCGTGCTGCTGGCCCGCATCCGCGCCCAGCTTCGCAGCTACGAGGCGTCGGAAGACGCCCTGTTCCGGATCGGACCCTATGAGTTCCGGCCATCGGCCAAGCTGCTGATCGACGAGAAGCAGAAGAAGGTCCGGCTGACCGAGAAGGAAACCAACATCCTGAAGTACCTCTATCGCGCCGGCTCCAAGCCGGTGTCGCGCGAGGAGCTGCTGACCGAGGTCTGGGGCTACAACGCCGGCGTCACCACCCACACGCTGGAGACCCACGTCTACCGCCTGCGCCAGAAAATCGAGCCGGATCCGGCCGTGGCGCGGATTCTGATCACGGAGATGGGCGGCTACCGATTGCAGCCCTGATGAGCAAGGTTGGGGACAGGCGCATGCGCCTGTCCCCAGACCCAGCCAAAGAAAAAGCCCCGGCCGCTCGAAACGGCCGGGGCTTTTCAATTCAGCGCTCTGGCTCTGGCCGTGATCAGGCGTTGCCGACCACCACGCCCTCGGCCTGGGCCTTGCGGGCGGCGTAGACGCCGGCGAAGTCGATCGGGTCGATCAGGAACGGCGGGAAGCCGCCTTCGGTGGTGACGTCCGAGATCAGGCGGCGGGCGTAGGGGAACAGGAAGCGCGGGCACTCGATCAGCAGCACCGGCTCCAGCTGGTCTTCCGGCACGCCGGCGATGTGGAACAGGCCGCCGTACATCACCTCGACGTGGAACACCGGCTGCTCGTCGCGCGTCGCGCGGGCCGACAGCTTCAGATCCACCTCGAACAGGCCGTCCGGACGACCGCGGGCGTTCATCTCGACGCCCATGTCGATGGCCGGCGGCGCGCCGCCGGCGCGCAGGGAGTCGGGGGCATGCGGGCTCTCGAACGAGAAGTCGCGCACGAACTGGGCGATGATGCGGATGCCGGTTTCGCCGGGCGCGCCGTCTTCGGAAGCGGCGGGCGGAGCGGCGGTGGTGTCGGTCATGAGCGATAAATCCGTATTCGGCGTCGAAATGGGCCGCTAGGAGAGAGCCGGGCTGCTAACACGGGGGCGGCTGGCGCGCAACGCCAGGCGCCTGACGCGCGAGCCCGTTATGGCCTATATAGGTACGGACCGGGGGCCTAGGCCGAATGAGCGGAAGATATCGTGTTTGAATGGATTATCCTGGCGGCCCTGGCCGCGGTCGTCCTCTACCAGCTCTACGCCACCCTTGGGCGCCGGGTTGGACGCCAGCCCGAAGACGCGCCGGCGGTGGTTCCCGCCAACGCGCCGCAGCGTGACCTGAAGGCTCCCGAAGCGCCGCCGGAAGCCCTGTCGGGCATCGCCGCCCTGCGGGCGCGCCAGACCGACTTCGACGTCGGCCATTTCCTCGGCGGCGCGCGCCAGGCCTATGAGATGATCGTCAAGGCCTTCGCCGCGGGCGACCGCGAAACGCTGCGGCCGCTGCTGTCGGCGGAGGTCATGACCAATTTCGAGACCGCCATCGCCGCCCGCGAGGCCCAGAACCGCACCGAGACGGCCGAATTCCTGGTCACGCCGCGCACCGACCTGGACTCCGTGACTGTCGAGGGCGACGCCGCCAAGGCGGTGGTCCGCATCCTGGCCGAGATCCGCACCCGCTCGACCAGCGCCGAGGGCGAAGCGGTCGACGATCGCCGCACCGCCGACCTGTGGACCTTCCAGCGCGATCTGAAGAGCCGCAACCCGAACTGGACCCTGGTCCGCGTCGACGTCGCGGAGGCGTGATGCCGCGTCAGGTCCTGGTCGTCGCCTTCGCCTTGCTGGCGCTGGCGGCCTGTACGACCGCGCCGGTCCGGCCGGCGGGTCCCGTCACGCCGGGGACGACCCCGCCGCTGGTCACGCACACCGCTCCTGCGACGCCCGTGTCGTTCAGCGATCTGGCCGGCTGGGCGCAGGAAGACCATCTGGGCGCCCTGGACGCCTTCCGCCAGGGCTGCGGCGCGGCCAAGGATCCGGCCCTGGCCGAGGTTTGCCGCAAGGCCCGGGCCGAGCCGGCCTGGAACGACGATGACGCCCGCCGCTTCCTGGAAGCCAATTTCCGTCCCGAGGCCATCCCCGGCCAAGGCCTGCTGACCGCCTATTTCGCGCCGGAATACGAGGCGCGCATGTCGCGTTCGGCCGAGTTCAGCGCCCCGATGCGCGGCAAGCCGGCCGACCTGGTCACCCTGGACCTGGCCCAGTTCGATCCGGGCCTCGTCGGCAAGAAGGTGGCCGGCGAGATCGAGGGCGGCCAGGTGCTGCCCTATCCCGACCGGGCGGCCATCGAGGCCATGCCGGAGTCCCGTCCCCTGGCCTGGATGCGGCCGGAGGACCTGTTCTTCCTGCAGATCCAGGGCTCGGGCGTGCTGGTCCTGCCCGACGGCCGGCGGGTGCGCGCGGCGTTCGCGGCCCATAACGGCCGGCCGTTCGTCGGCATCGCCACGCCCATGCGCGACCGCGGCCTGCTGCCCGACGACAACACGTCCGGCGACGCGATCCGCGCCTGGCTGGCCGACCATCGCGGACCCGAGGCCGACGCGATCATGCGGCTGAACCCGCGCTACGTGTTCTTCCAGACCCTGCCGGACGACGGCAAGCAGGCGGTGGGCGCGGCGGGCGTGCCGCTGCCGCCCGGCCGCGCGATCGCCGTGGATCCCGGCAAGCACGCGATGGGCGAGCTGTTCTGGCTGGACGCCAGTGCGCCGAAACTGGCGGGCGCCTTCCCGACCTATCGCCGCTTGGCGGTGGCCCTGGACGTCGGCGGCGCGATCAAGGGCGACGTGCGGGCCGATCTCTACACCGGCACGGGCCCGGCGGCCGGGGCGGAAGCCGGCCGCGTGCGCCACGACCTGCGGCTCTATCGCCTGGTTCCCCGAGTTCGATCAGGGGGGGGCTAAGGCGGTGAAGCGCCCCCCGCGCCACGACGAAATGCGCCTGTGGGGCATGGTCACGGCCACGGTCAAGGCCAAGCCGACCCGCAAGGCGGCGGGCTGGACGCCCAAGGCCGAGAAGTCGCTGGTCCAACCGACCAGCCTGCAGCCGATCGCTCCGCTGCTGGTCGATCCCACGACCACCAAGCCGGTGGAGACAAAGCGCGCGCCGGGTCCGCTGGAGGGCATCGAGCCCAACCGCCGCCGCAAGATCGTCCGCGAGCAGGCGCCGCTGGACGCCCGCCTCGACCTGCATGGCCTGGACCAGGACCGCGCCCGGCCGGTGCTGGAGGCCTTCCTGCGCCGCGCATGGGAGGACGGCCACCGCGCGGCCCTGGTGGTCACCGGCAAGGGCAAGCTGGGGGTCGGCGTCCTGCGGGCGCGCACACCCGAATGGCTGGCCGACCCGGCCCTGCGCGACATCGTCGCCGGGGTGTCGCCGGCCGACAAGCGCCATGGCGGCGACGGGGCGCTGTACGTGGCCCTGAAGCGGCGACCGCCGAAGATCTGACCCGGCATCGCCGCGGGTTCGCCAAAATCTCGGCGTCAAGCTTCACCGGTTCCGGAGAGGCGACATGGACATCGAAATCGGCGCCGAGGCCAAGGACAAGCGCCTCAACCGGCAGGTGGCGATCACGGTGGTCGTCCTGTCGATCTTCATGGGCCTGTGCGGCGTCAAGGACGGCAACATCGTCCAGGCCATGCAGCAGGCCCAGTCGGACGGCGTCGACGCCTGGAACGAGTACCAGGCCACCAAGACCAAGCTGCACATCGATGAAACGGCCGTGACCCAGGCGCGGCTGCTGGCGCTGTCGGGCGGCGAGGCGACGCGCGCCGCCGCGACCGTCGAAGCCGCCCGGCTGGAGGCCGAGATCGGCAAGTACAGGGCCGAGATCCCGTCGCTCAAGGCCAGGGCCGAGGGCTATGCCGGCCAGTACGACGCGCTGAACGTCCATGACGACCAGTTCGACGCCTCCGACGCCCTGATCTCCATCGCCGTCTCGATCGCGGCGGTGGCGGCGCTGGTCGAGACGCCGGCGGCGCTGTGGGCGTCCTGGGCGTTCGGCGCGCTGGGCGTGGTGATGGGCCTGGCCGGCTTCCTGGGCTGGAGCCTGCACTCGGCCTGGCTCGGCAAGCTGCTGGGCTAGAGCAAATCGCGCGACATAGGAATCGCACGACTTGCTCTAGATTTTTGTTTTCGCATCGCTTTTGCGGAAAACCGGCATCCACTTTTCCGCGCGATGCTCTAGGACTTCCGCGAAGCCTTCTCGGCGAGGCCTGACGTGCCTTCGCGGGCCGCCAGCTTCTCGGCCACCGCATCCAGAGACACGCCCGAGGCGGCCATCAGGGCCAGCCAGTGGTACAGCAGGTCGGCGCTCTCGGCCGCCAGGGCGTCCGGTCCCCCTCGCTCAGAATTCAAGGCCACGGCGGCGATCACCGTCTCGACGGCTTCCTCGCCCAGCTTCTTGGCGGCCAGGGTCGGGTCGTTCAGCAGTTTGGCGGTGTAGGAGGTCGCCGGGTCGCCGCCCTTGCGGGTCTCGATCGTCGTCGCCAGGCGCTCCAGGACCTCGAACAGCGTGCGCGTTTGAGCGTCCATCAGGCGGCCCCCCTCAGGTCGTCCAGGCGCACGGGAATGCCGGCCTGGGCCATGGCCCGCTTGGCCTCGCCGACGCTGATCTCGCCGAAGTGGAAGATCGAGGCGGCCAGCACGGCGGCGGCGTGGCCGTCGCGGGCGGCTTCCACTAGGTGGTCGGTGTTGCCGGCTCCGCCCGAGGCGATCACCGGTACGGTCACCGCGCCGGTCACGGCCTTCAGCAGCGGGATATCGTAGCCGATCTTGGCCCCGTCGCGGTCCATCGAGGTCAGCAGGATCTCGCCCGCCCCGCGCTCGACGACCTTGGCGGCCCAGTCGACCACGTCGATGCCGGTGTCCTTGCGGCCGCCATAGGTCCAGACATTCCAGCCCGAGCCGTCCGCGCGGGCCTTGGCGTCGATGGCCACCACCACGCACTGAGCGCCGAAGGCGTCGGCCCCGGCCGCGACCAGGTCGGGATTCTCGACGGCGGCGGTGTTGACCGAGACCTTGTCGGCGCCGGCCAGCAGCAGGCGGCGCATGTCCGACACCTGGCGTACGCCGCCCCCGACCGACACCGGCATGAAGCAGACTTCGGCCGTGCGGGCGATCACGTCGAGGATCAGGCCGCGGCCTTCGCTGGAGGCGGTGATGTCCAGGAACATCAGCTCGTCGGCTCCGGCCGCGTCATAGGCGCGGGCTTGCTCCACCGGGTCGCCGGCGTCGCGCAGGGCCACGAAATTGACCCCCTTGACCACCCGGCCGTCCTTGACGTCCAGGCAAGGAATGATCCGGGTCTTCAGCATCAGGCGGCCGCTATGGTCAGGGCTTCGGCCGGCTTGATCGTGCCGGCGTAGAGCGAGCGGCCCAGGATGGCGCCGGCGATCTCGACGCCCGGACGGGCCTTCAGCCGCTCGATGTCGGCCACCGAGGCGACGCCGCCCGAGGCGATGACCGGGATCGAGACGGCGTCGGCCAGTTCGCCCACGCCCTCGACATTGACGCCGGTCAGGGCGCCGTCGCGGCTGATGTCGGTGACGATCAGCGCGGCCACGCCCACATCCTCGAAGCGCTTGCCCAGGGTGATGGCGTCCAGGTCCGACAGGCCCGTCCAGCCGTCGACCGCCACCTTGCCGTCGCGCACGTCGACGGCCACGGCGATCTGTTCGGGCCACAGGCGGGCGGCCTTGCGGACCAGGTCGGGGTCGTGGACCGCGACCGTGCCCAGGATCACGCGGGAGACGCCGGCCTCGATCCAGGCCTCGACGCCCGCCAGGGTGCGGATGCCGCCGCCCAGCTGCACTGGGATCGAGATGGCTTCCAGGATCGACTGCACGGCGGCGGTGTTGACCGACTTGCCCTCGATGGCGCCGTTCAAGTCGACCACATGCAGCCACGAGAAGCCGTCCTTGACGAACCGCTCGGCCTGGTCGGCGGGGCTGGTGTTGAACACCGTGGCCTTGTCCATGTCGCCGTGCAGCAAGCGCACGCACTGGCCGTCCTTCAGGTCGATGGCGGGATAGAGGATCATGGGCGCCATTCCAGGAAGTTGGCGAGCAGGGCGAGCCCCGCGGCTTGGGATTTTTCGGGGTGGAACTGTACGCCCGCGACATTGCCCTTGGCCACAGCGGCCGTGAACGGGCCGCCGTGATCGGTCGTGGCCAGCACGTCGGCCGGATCGGCCGGGGTCAGGGCGAAGGAGTTGGCGTAGTACATGTGGGCGCCGGTCTCGACGCCCCTGAACAGGGCGTGGTCGCGGGCGAAGGCGATCGCGTTCCAGCCCATGTGCGGAATGGTCAGGGCCGGATCGTTCGGCGTCAGCTTCTTCACCTGGCCCTGGATCCAGTCGAGGCCCGGCGTGACGCCGAACTCCAGGCCCTCGGTGGCCAGCAGCTGGTGGCCGACGCAGATGCCCAGAAACGGCGCGCCCCGGCCGTGAACGGCCTGGTTCATGGCCTCGTAGACGCCCGAGGCGTCCAGACCCGCGCGGCATGAGGCGAAGGCCCCGACGCCGGGCAGCACGACCCGGTCGGCGGCGGCCACGATCCCGGCCTCGGCGGTGACCACGATGTCGGCGTCGACGCCGTGGCGGCGGGCCGCCTCGCGCAGGGCCTTCTCGGCCGAGCGCAGGTTGCCCGACCCGTAATCGATCAGGGCGACGGTCTGCATGAAATCAGTTTCCTACAGCACGCCCTTGGTGGAAGGGGCATGGCCGCCGGTCTTGGGGTCGATCTCGACCGCCTGACGCAGCGCCCGGGCCAGGGCCTTGAACCCGCTCTCGGCGACGTGGTGGGTGTTGTCGCCGTAGAGGGTCTCCAGGTGCACGCACGCCCCGCAGTTCATGGCGAACGCGTGGTGGAACTCCTTGAACAGCTCGGTGTCCATCTCGCCGACCTTGGGCCGCTTGAAGTCGACCTTCCAGATCAGGTAGGGCCGGTTGGACAGGTCGATGGCGCAGCGCGTCAGGGTCTCGTCCATCGGGATATAGGCGTGGCCGAACCGACGGATCCCCTTGAAGCCGTCCAGCGCCTTGTGGATCGCCTGGCCCAGCACGATGCCGGTGTCCTCGACCGTGTGGTGCATGTCGATGTGCAGGTCGCCCTTGGTTTCGACCTTCAGGTCGAAGCCGCCATGGCGCGCGAAGCTCTCCAGCATGTGGTCGTAGAACCCGATGCCGGTGGAGATCGTCGAGGCGCCGGTCCCGTCGAGATCGATCCAGACCCGGATCTGGGTCTCCTTCGTCTCGCGGACCACTTCAGCGGTGCGGGCCATGGGCTTCCTTAGAGTCCGTTCTTCACGGCCAGCTCGCGCAGGGAAACCTGCGGACGCGGACCGTAGTGGTCGATCACCTCGGCGGCGGCCAGGCTGCCCAGCTGGCCGCAGACCGGCAGCGGGCGGCCTTGGCTGAGGCCGTAGAGGAAACCTGCGGCGTATTGGTCGCCAGCGCCGGTCGTGTCCACGACTTTTTCCACCGGATAGGCCGAGATTTCGTGCAAGGCTCCTCCGGAGGCGACGATCGAGCCTTTTTCGCCGCGGGTGATCGCGGCGATCTCGACGCGCTCGGCCAGGGCCTTGACGGCGGCGTCGAAGTCGGTGGTCTCGAACAGCGAGCAGATCTCGTCCTCGTTGGCGAAGACCACGTCGCACTGGGTCTCGATGAAACCCAGCAGGGCGCCGCGGTGGCGGTCGACCATGAAACTGTCGCTCAGCGTCATCGAGATCTTGCGGCCCGCGCCGTGGCTGAGCGCGGCGGCCTTGGCGAAGGCGCGGCGCGCTTCGGGCGGGTCGAACAGATAGCCTTCCAGATAGGAGTATTGGGCGGCCTCGATGATCGCCGGATCGACATCGGCCGGGTTCAGCTCGACGCAGGCGCCCAGATAGGTCGACATGGTGCGCTGGGCGTCGGCGGTGACGTTGATCAGGCTCTGGGCCGTGGCTGGGCCTTCGGCCAGGGGCGGCGTGGTGAAGTCGCAGCCGATGGCCTTCATGTCGTGGCGGAACACATTGCCCAGCTGGTCGTCGGCGACCTTGCCGATGAAGGCGACCTTGCCGCCGAAGCTGGCGACGCCGGCGGCGGTGTTGGCGGCCGAACCACCCGAGGCCTCGATGCCGGCGGCCATCACTTCGTACAGGCTGGCGGCGCGGGCTGGGTCGATCAGGGCCATCGAGCCCTTCACCAGGCCCTCCCGCTCCAGGAAGGCGTCGTCGCACTGGGCGATGACATCGACGATGGCGTTGCCGATGGCGGCGACGTCGTAGAGAGCGGTCATGAAAGGTCTTTTCCGGATAGCGTGACGCGCGCGGAGTAGCGGATCGGGGGCCGCAAGGCAACGCGAGCCTTGCTCCCGGGGTCGCGGCGTTCTACCGCCAGGGGCATGACCCTAGCCTTGACCGACGTCCTGATCCTGACCCCCGCGCCGGATGAGCCGCGCTTCGCCGGTAGCTGGTCGCCGTTGTTCGAGCGTCTGGCCGCGCCGCTACGCGCCCGGGGCCTGAGCGTGCAGGCCGCCAGCTGGGTCGACGCCGACACAAACGACGCCCGCCTGGTGCTGCCGCTGCTCAGCTGGGGCTACCACCTGCGGGCCGGCGAATGGTTCGCCCGGCTGAACGCCCTGGAAGCGGCCGGCGCGCGCCTGGCCAATCCGGCCCCGGTGCTGCGCTGGAACACCACCAAGACCTATCTCGCCGACCTGGCGTCCAGGGGCGCGCCGGTGGTGCCCACCCACGCGGTCGACCGGCTGACGATGGAGGCGCTGGACCACGCTCGCGACGCGTTCGGCGTCGACGTGCTGGTGACCAAGCCGCAGATCTCCGGCGGCTCGCAGGACACGGTGAAGCTGCGCCACGCCGACGGTCTGGCCGGCTGCACGGCGGGCCCGGCCTTGATCCAGCCGTTCCTGCCGGCTGTCGGCGAGGAGGGCGAGCTGTCGCTGTTCTATTTCGACGGCGTGTTCAGCCACGCGGTGACCAAGGTGGCGGTGGCCGGCGATTTCCGCGTTCAGCCGCAGTTCGGCGGCCAGGTCAGCGGCGTCGCGCCCGAGCCGGAGGCGCTGCACGCCGCGGAGATGGTCCTGGCGGCGGCCGGCGCGCCCCTGACCTACGCCCGGGTCGACCTGATCCGCGGGCTGGACGGGACGCCGCAGCTGATGGAGCTGGAGGTCATCGAACCGGACCTGTTCCTGGAGCACGCCCACGACGACGGGGCGGCGTTCGCGACGGCGGTCATGGGCGCGCTGTAGCTCGCTCGCTTGCCCGCACCTGACCGCTACGCGGTCTGTCCGCCCCCGGAGGGGGCGGAGCCTCAAGTGCTAGCGTTCTTCCCCCTCCGGGTGAAGACGGCCGAAGGCCAGTAGGGGGCAAATGGTTGGCCGCCTAAGCCCCCAGAAACAGCTCCCGGGACGGACACAGGTCCGCGATCCGGCAGATCTCGCACTTGGGCTTTCGGGCCACGCACACATAGCGTCCGTGCAGGATCAGCCAGTGGTGGGCGCGGGTCTTGAAGCGGTCGGGAACCACCCGCATCAGGTCGTCCTCGACCGCGTCGGGTGTCTTGCCGGCTGACAGCTTCAGGCGGTGGGAGACGCGGAACACATGGGTGTCCACCGCGATGGCCGGTTCGATGTCCAGCTCGTTCAGCACCACGCTGGCGGTCTTGCGGCCCACGCCAGGCAGGCTTTCCAGCGCCGCGCGGTTCAGGGGCACCTTGCCGCCGTACTGCTCGACCAGGATGCGGGCGGCGGCGATCACGTTCTTGGCCTTGGTCCGATAGAGGCCGATCGAGGCGATATAGGGGACCAATCCCTCTTCCCCCAGTTCCAGCATCTTGGCGGCGCTGTCGACCTTGGCGAACAGCGGGCCGGTGGCCTTGTTGACCTGGATGTCGGTGGCCTGGGCCGACAGGGCCACGGCGGTGACCAGGGTGTAGGGATTGGAGTAGTGCAGTTCGGTCTTCGGGTGGTCCTCCAGGCTCTCGAACCGCGAGAACAGCACCTCGACCCGTTCGCGCTCGGCGGGCGAGACACGTTTGGCGGCGGGACGTTTCCTGGTCAGGGGCTTGCGAGCGGGGGAGGCCATGGGCGGCGACCATGCCGTGATGCGCCGGGTTCGCCAAGCCGGGGTCTCGCCAGGCCCCTCCGCCAGGCCTAAACCAGCGTCATGGCCCTGCCGCTCTACATGGACGCCGTGATCAAGCCCAACCGGTCGATGAGCCGGCGCGGGCTGCATGTCGTGTTGGGCGTGATGATCGCCTTCAACCTGATGGTCGCGGTGTTCCTGCTGGTGCTGGGCGCGCCGCCGGTCTTGCCGTTCCTGGGGCTGGACGTCCTGGCGGTATGGCTGGCCCTGCGCGCCAGCTTCCGGGCCGCCGAGCGGGCCGAACGGATCCGGGTCACGGCCGAGGCGGTGACGGTGAGCCGCGAGGACGAAAAGGGCGCCCGGGTGGTCTGGACCTCGCCGACCGCCTTTACCCGGGTGGGCGTCGACCAGCCGGGCGAGCACGAGACGCGGGTGCGGCTGATGATGTCGCGCAAGCGCCTGACCCTGGGCCGGGCGTTGAGCCCGCCCGAGCGCGTCGACTTCGCCCGGGCGCTGGAGCGGGCGATCTTGGAGGCTCGGTCCGAACGGTATGGCTGAGCGGCCGTCCTGATCCTTCGACAAGCTCAGGATGAGGACGACTGATGCGGCGGTTCAGTAGAACCTCATCCTGAGCCTGTCGAAGGACGAGGTTCGTACCCGAGAGCCGCAAGAACCGGGCGGACGAGCGTCGGCTGCCGCATTATCTTCTCCCCATGGCTCTGGATATCTCCCCCTCGCAAGCCTTCGCCCACCTGACCGAGCGGTCGGCCGACTACGACCGCATGGCCAAGGCCCTGGCCTGGCTGGCCGACCGCTGGCAGGAGCGGCCGTCGCTGGACGAGGCCGCCCAGGCCGTCGGCCTGTCGCCGTTCCACTTCCAGCGGGTGTTCAGCCGCTGGGCCGGGGTCAGTCCCAAGACCTTCGTCGCCGCCATCGCCCACGCCGAGGCCCGGCGATCGCTGGAGGAGGGGGCCAGCGTGCTCGACGCGGCCTATGACGCCGGCCTGTCGGGTCCCTCGCGCCTGCACGACCTGTTCATCGCCCAGGAGGCGGTCACCCCCGGCGACGTGCGCCGGCGCGGGGAGGGGATCAGCCTGGCCTGGGGCTGGGCGCCCACGCCGTACGGCAGGGGCCTGTTCGTCATGGCCCCGCGCGGCCTGGCGGGCCTGGCCTTCTCCGACGGCGACGACGAGGCGACGTTCGACGACATGTACCGGCGCTTTCCGGCCGCCGACTGGCGCCGCGACGACGAGGCGGCGGTCCGCACCGCCATCCACGCCTTCGCCGGCGGCGAGCAACCCCTGCCGGTGGTGCTGATCGGCTCGCCGTTCAACGTCCAGGTCTGGAAGGCCCTGCTGCGTATCCCGCCGGGCCGGACCAGCACCTATGGCGAGATCGCCGCCTGGGCCGGCAGTCCGCGCGCCTACCAGGCGACCGGCGGGGCGATCGGGGCCAATCCGATCTCGCTGCTGATCCCCTGCCACCGCGCCATCGCCAAGGACGGTCGGCTAACCGGCTACCACTGGGGCCTGGGGCGCAAGGCGGCGATGCTGGGCCTGGAGGCGGTGCAGGCCGGCGCCCGGCTTCCGGGCGGGAACGTCAGCGTCTAGTCTCGGACAGTGGCCGGTTTGGCCGTCGTCTCGGGGAACATGAGCATGACCGCCTCGATCAAGGCTTCGGCCAAGGCCTATGAGGCGTGGCTGGCCACGGCCCTGGGCGGCGACCTGGTCGAGGCCGACCTGTCCGAGAAGCATAAGAAGATGCGGGACGGCCCGTTCCCGTTCCTGCGGGCGACCTATTGGCGCTGGGCCGAGACCGTCCTGGAGGCCTGTCCCGACCTGGCCTCGGCGCCGTCGGTCCTGTCGATCGGCGACACCCATGTCGAGAACTTCGGTTGCTGGCGCGACGCCGAGGGGCGGCTGGTGTGGGGCGTCAACGACTTCGACGAGGCGGCCGTCATGCCCTGGCCGCTGGACCTGGTGCGCCTGGCCGCCAGCGCCCTGCTGGCCAACAAGGACGAGGCGGCCGGCGCACGGGAGATCTGCGACGCGGTCCTCAAGGGCTACGCCGCCGGCCTGGCCGCGCCGCAGCCGTTCATCCTGGAGCGCGACCACAAGTGGCTGCGCAAGGCGGTGGTGCTGCCCGAGTCCGACCGCGCCGCCTATTGGGCCAGGTTCGCCGCGCCGCCATCGCGGCCGATCCCGCCGCGTTATCGCTCGGCCTTGGCTGCGGCCTTGCCAGATCCCGCCGCGGCTTTCGAGACCTTCCCGCGCACGGCCGGGGTCGGCAGCCTGGGCCGGCCGCGGTTCGTGGCCCGGGCTGATTGGCGAGGCGGGCCGGTGCTGCGCGAGGTCAAGGCGGTGGTCGTCCCGGCCTGGACGCTGCGCCATGGGGGCGATCCGTCGATCCGGGCAGGCGAGGTCGCCGGAGGTCGGCTCCGGGCCGTCGATCCGCACTACCGCGTCGCCGACGGCCTGGTCGTCCGCCGCCTGTCGCCCAACAGCCGCAAGATCGAGGCGAAGGACTCGATCGACGACCTGCTGTCGCCGGACATGCTGGTCGCGATGGGCCGGGAGATCGCCAACTGCCATGCAGGGGACGCTGATCGCGCGCCGGCCCTGTCGGCGCATCTGCGGAGCCTGCCACCCGACTGGCTGCGCGACCATGCCAAGGCGATGGCGCGCCAGGTCGAGGCGGATCAGGCGGCCTTCGATTAGAGCGGATCGGCGTCCGTGCGTGGTCCAGATCCTTCGACAAGCTCAGGATGAGGACCATTGCGCAGGCTTGGGCGACAGAAAACCTCATCCTGAGCTTGTCGAAGGACGAGGTTTTCGGCTCGCAGACGGGGCTCGGCCCTACAGGATGAACCGGCTCAGGTCGGCGTTGCCCGCCAGGGCGCCGATCCTGTCGTTCACATAGGCGGCGTCGACCGTCACGGTCTCGCCGGAACGGTCGGCGGCCGTGAAGCTGATGTCCTCGACCACCTTTTCCAGGATGGTCTGCAGGCGGCGGGCGCCGATGTTCTCGACCGAGGCGTTGACCGCCACGGCGGCGTCGGCGACGGCGTCGATGGCCTCGTCGCTGAACGCCAGGGTCACCCCTTCCGTCAGCATCAGGGCCTGGTGCTGGCGGATCAGGTTGGCTTCCGGCTCGGTCAGGATGCGGCGCAGGTCGTCGCGGCTGAGGCCCTTCAGCTCCACGCGGATCGGCAGACGACCCTGCAGCTCGGGCAGTAGGTCCGACGGCTTGGCTACGTGGAAGGCGCCCGAGGCGATGAACAGGATATGGTCGGTCTTCACGGGGCCGTACTTGGTCGAGACCGTCGTGCCCTCGATCAGGGGCAGCAGGTCGCGCTGCACCCCCTCGCGGCTGACGTCGGCCCCGCCGCGCTGGCTGGAGGAGGCGACCTTGTCGATCTCGTCCAGGAAGACGATGCCGTGGTTCTCGGCCAGCTCCAGCGCCTCCTGGGTCAGGGCCTCCTGGTCCAGCAGCTTGTCGCTTTCCTCGGCGATCAGCGGGGCCCAGGCGCCCGTGACGGTGGTCTTGTGGGTCTTGGTGCGGCCGCCGCCGAACGACTTCATCATCTCCGACAGGTTCAGCACCGACGCGCCCGGCTGGCCGGGGATCTCGAACAGGCCGCCGCCGCCGGTGTCGGCCAGCTGCAGCTCGACCTCCTTGTCGTCCAGCTCGCCGGCCCGCAGCTTCTTGCGGAAGCTGTCGCGGGCGGCGGTCGAGCCGGGACCGGTCAGGGCGTCGAGGATGCGCTCCTCGGCGGCCGCCTCGGCCTTGGCCTTGACCCCGGCCCGGCGCTTGTCGCGGACCATGGCCAGGGCGCTTTCCACCAGGTCGCGGACGATCTGGTCGACGTCGCGGCCGACATAGCCGACCTCGGTGAACTTGGTGGCCTCGACCTTCAGGAACGGGGCTTGGGCCAGCTTGGCCAGCCGGCGGGCGATCTCGGTCTTGCCGACGCCGGTAGGGCCGATCAGCAGGATGTTCTTGGGCGTGACCTCGTCGCGCAGGTCGGCCGGCACCCGGCGACGACGCCAGCGATTGCGCAGGGCCACGGCGACGGCCTTCTTGGCCTCGGTATGGCCGACGATGTAGCGGTCCAGTTCGGAGACGATTTCGCGGGGGGAGAATTCGGTCATGTGTCCGTGTTCAAGGTCTCGAAGATCAGGCGCCACCCTTCGGGGCGCCTTTGCCAGACATGCATATAGTGCGTGTTGATGGGGGTGTCAGACGGATCGGTCCAGCGGGCCGTTCCGTGGGTCCAGACGAAGTCGCCGCCCGCCGAGGCGCCGCCGCCCCGCAGGGTCAACGCCATGCGCCCGGGACGCGCATCGACGCGCTCGGCCAGGGCGTCGGGGGCGAGGCTCTCGGTCCCCTCGGGCCCTGTCAGCCAGGCGTCGGCGGCCAGGGTTGCGCGGTAGGCGCCGGGCGCATTGTCTTCGGCGGCCTTGGCCAGCGCCGTCTCGGCTTGGCGAATGGCTTCGAAGGCGTCCGCCGGCGACTTAGCGCCCGTCTTGGCGACCGGGCCCCGCAGGGCCGGGGTGTCCTGGCCCGGCGCCTTGCCCGCGTCAGCCTCCGCGCCGCCGTCGTAGATCCACTTCCACTGGCCGTCCGGACCCTTGCGCCAGATCGTGGCGTAGTAGCCGCCGCGCTTGCCGTTGATCGCGGAGGGGCCGACCGACAGGCCCAGGTCGCCGGACCGGGCGATCACCACCTTCTGCGGCCACCATTCCAGACGGACGGCCTTGCTGGACGGCCGGCTTTCGTACAGCGCCTTGGCGCTGACCGGGCCGGGCCGGAAGACGATGGCGTCGTCGGCCATGTGCTTGAGGAACGAGTCCCGGACCCCCAGGGCCAGGCCGTCGGCGGCGAAGGCCCGTTCGGCGGTCTCGATCTCGGCCGGCGAGGGCGTCGCGGCCAGGGCTGGCGCGGCGGCCAGCAGGGCGCAGGCGATCAGAGCGGTCTTGAGCATGGCGAAGCCTCCCGCGCCGAGCTAAGCGCCGCGCGAAGGTCTTGGCTCGTGAATTCCGCGTAACGCCACGAAATCAGAGGGTTTCGACCGTCAGATTGCCATTGGTGTAGACGCAGATCTCGGCGGCGATGGCCATCGAACGTCTGGCGATCTCTTCGGCGCTCAGGTCCTGGTCGATCAGGGCCTTGGCCGCCGCCAGGGCGTAGTTGCCGCCCGAGCCGATGGCCGCCACCGAGCCGCCGCCCTGGCTCTCGCCCGGCTCCAGCACGTCGCCGACGCCGGTGACCGTGTAGATCGAGGCCGCGTCGGCCACCAGCAGCATGGCCTCCAGCCGGCGCAGGTAGCGGTCGGTGCGCCAGTCCTTGGCCAGGTCGACGCAGGCCCGGGCCAGTTGGTCAGGATACTGCTCGAGCTTGGCTTCCAGCCGCTCGATCAGGGTGAAGGCGTCGGCCGTGGCCCCGGCGAAGCCGGCCACCACCTTGCCGCCGGCCAGGCGACGCACCTTGCGGGCGTTGCCCTTGACGACGGTTGGGCCCATGGAGACCTGTCCGTCGCCGGCGATCACGGTCGATCCGTTCTTGCGCACCGCCAGAATGGTCGTGCCGTGCCAGTCGGGGAAGGAGTTGCTGTTTTGCATGGCTTCGCATGTGGCGAGGCTTGGCGTGGAGATCAAGCGCGATGAGCTTTTCGGAGGCCGAGGTCGAACGCTACGCCCGCCATCTGGTGCTGCGCGAGATCGGCGGGCCGGGTCAGCAGAAGCTGAAGGCGGCGCGCGTCCTGGTGGTCGGGGCAGGGGGGCTGGGCGCGCCGGCCGCCCTCTACCTCGCCGCCGCCGGGGTCGGGACCCTGGGCCTGGTCGACGCCGACACGGTGTCGCTGTCCAACCTGCAGCGCCAGGTGCTGTTTTCCACCGCCGACGCGGGCCGGCCCAAGGTCGAGGCCGCCGCTGAGCATCTGGCCGCCCTGAACCCGCACCTGACCGTCGAGACCCATCCGGTATGGCTGGGTAAGGACAACGCCCGCGAGGTGATTTCGCGGTATGACTTGGTGCTGGACGGCACGGACGACTTCGCCACCCGCTTCGCCGTCAGCGACGCCTGCCTGGCCGAGGGCAAGACCCTGGTCAGCGGCGCCCTGGGCCGCTGGACAGGCCAGGTGGGGGTGTTCCAGGGAAAGCCCTGCTACCGCTGCCTGGTGCCCGAGATCCCGCCCGACGCCGAGACCTGCGCGATGGTCGGCGTGGTCGGCGCCCTGGCCGGGGTGATCGGTTCGATGATGGCGCTGGAGGCGGTCAAGGTCATCACCGGCGCGGGCCAGAGCCTGGCGGGCCGCCTGCTGATCTACGACGCCCTGGCGGCGGAGACGCGGACGGTGCGGATCAGCGCCGACCCGGCGTGCCCGACTTGCGGCGGCAAGGTCTAGGCCTTGAACGCTTTGCCGATGTGATCCACGGATCGTTCGTACACGACCCGCCAGTTGTCTGGCCGCAGGTCACGGTGGCCGACGCCTTTCATCTCGATCAGTTCGACGGGTTTTCCGGCGTCGCGCAGAGCCTTGGCCATGATCTGCGACTGCCTCGGAGCCACGATCGTGTCATTGAGACCGTGGATCAGGAGCACCGGCGCGGTGATCTTGTCGGCGTGGAGGGCGGGCGAGGCGGCCTCCATCATCGCCCGGTCCGTGTCCGGATCGCCGATCGAGCCCAGCCAGTAGAGGTAGGAAGAGGAGTCCTTCCCGTCCTCCGACTTGGCGAAGGCGATCGACTCAAGCAGGTCGGCGTCGCCAGCGATTGACACCACCGCTTTGTAGAGGCCGGGGTTGCGCACGGCGCCCATCAGGGCCGCATAGCCGCCGTAGCTGCCGCCGCAGATTGCGATCTTGGTCTTGTCGACCCGCCCGGTCGCCAGGACCTGGGCGAGGGCGTCCTCGACATCTTCCTGCATGCGGTCGCCCCAGTGTTTCTTGCCGGCGTTGGCGAAGGCCCTGCCGTATCCGCTGGAACCGCGGAAATTTGGTTGCAGCACCATCCAGCCCTGGGCGGCCAGGACCTGGGCGAAGTTGTCGAAATCGATCTGGTCGCGCGACTCCGGGCCGCCGTGCGGCATGACCACCAGCGGGCGTGGGCCGGAAGCCAGGGGCACGGTCAGGTAGGCGGTCAGGATGGCGCCGTCCCGCGTCTTGATCGACAGGGTCTCGACGGGCGCCAGGCGCTGACGGGTCAACCAGGGCCGGCACTGGCCGATACCGCCGAAACGCTTGGCTGCGCTGTCATAGTAGTAGAAAGCGCCCGATTCCTGGGGCCCGGTGACTCGAGTCAGATAGCGATTGGCGTCGCGACTGACGTCGACGATGTCGATGTTGCACGCGTCGTTCAGATACTTGTTCAGTCCCCGGAAGTGGGCGGTCATCTTGGGATCGATGAACTGATAGGCCGTGCGGTCGTCGACGTAGCGGCTGCCCAGCACACGCCCGTCTGGGGCGACGACGACATCCTCGATGTCGCGACCAGGACGGCTGGCCACCACGTCGCCCAAGGCCATGGTCCGCAGGTCGAACTTGCGGACCGCCAGAACGTCCTGACCCTCAAGATAGGCGTAGACCAGCATGACGCCCGGCTCTTCGGCGGGGCCTAGCAGCCAGAATTCCTGCTTGGTCCAATCGTCGCGCCGCAGCTTGCGGAAGAAGGTCCAGTCGGTGCTGCCGGGCGCGCGAAGATAGAGGGTGGTGACCGTGCCGCGAGGGTTGGTGTCGTAACGGACCACCGGCACGCCGTTCTGGGTCTGCCACTTCCAGGTCTTGGCCGTGCCGCGCTCGACGATCTCGGCTGCGCCGGTATCGACATCGACCTTGCACAGGATCGCCACGCTGGTGGTCGGTTGCCAGGCGTGCATCAGGATGTGACGCGGGTCGTCGGGCAGGGTGTCGACCACGATGCTCAGGTCGTAGATGTAGTCCGCGTCGAAAAGGCCGTCCTTGAACAGCATGACGCCGCGCCGCCCATCGGTGTCGATCGCGAAGATCCGTCGCACGGAGATCTTGTTCGAATCCGGCTTGGGCGGCAGCAGCGTCCCCGTCGCCGCATCCCGGCGCTTGGGCGCGAGATCGTAGCGGATCCGGATCAGCAGGCGCTGGTCGTTGGCCCAAGCGACCGTTTCGACATCCAATTCGCCGATCTGGATGACCGACGTCTTTTCGGGATTGTCGGCATCCATGATCGTGACGGAGGCGATCGTCTTCTGGCCTTCGGTGCGGGCCGAGAGGATGGCGATCTGTTTGCCGTCCGGCGAAAGGGCGACGTCGCGATCGATCGCCGGCCTGAGGAAGTCATCGATGGTCGGCGGCGAGGCCGGAGCGTCCGCTTCGGCGGCGTGCGACCAGACCGCTTGCAGGAACAACGGAGACGCCAGGGCGCCCGCCATGGCTCGACGACGCGAAATCATACTTTAGGCTTCCTGACACAACCTCTGCGTAGTCAGCGCATCGGGAAGTCAAGGTCAAGCTTGTGTCGCCTACAGCATCGACGGGATCACCCGATCCGGCGGCCTGTGTCCGTCCATGAAGGTCTTCACGTTGACGATGACCTTCTCGCCCATGTCGATGCGGCCCTCGACGGTGGCCGAGCCCATGTGCGGCAGGAGCACGACGTTGGGCAGCTTCAGGAGCTTGGGGTTGATCGCCGGCTCGTGCTCGTAGACGTCCAGTCCCGCCCCGGCGATCTCGCCGCGGGCCAGCATGTTGGCCAGGGCGCCTTCGTCGATCACCTCGCCGCGGGCGGTGTTGACGATGATGGCCTGGGGCCGCAGCAGCTTGAGCCGGCGGGCCGACAGTAGGTGGTAGGTGGCCGGGGTGTGCGGGCAGTTGACCGAGATGAAGTCCATGCGGGCCAGCATCTGGTCCAGGCTTTCCCAGTAGGTGGCCCCGACCTCCTCGGCGATGCGCGGGCCGACGGGCTTGCGGTTGTGATAGTGCACCTGCATGCCGAAGGCCTTGGCGCGGCGGGCCACGGCCTGGCCGATGCGGCCCATGCCGATGATCCCCAGGCGCTTGCCCCACAGCCGCCGGCCCAGCATCCAGGTCGGGGACCAGCCATGGAAGCCGCCGGCCTTGACCACCTCGGCGCCTTCCACCACCCGGCGCGAGGCGGCCATGATCAGGGTCATGGTCAGGTCGGCGGTGTCCTCGGTCAGCACGCCGGGGGTGTTGGTGACGATGATGCCGCGGGCGTTGGCGGTGGCGACGTCGATATTGTCGACGCCAGCCCCGAAATTGGCGATCAGCTTGAGCCGGTCGCCGGATCGCGACAGAAGGCGGCCGTCGATGCGGTCGGTGATGGTGGGCACCAGCACGTCGGCCTGGTTCATGGCCTCGACCAGTTCATCGGCCGTCAAGGGTTTGTCGGTGACGTTCAGCTGGGTGTCGAACAGCTCGCACATCCGCGTCTCCACCGGGTCGGGGAGTTTGCGAGTGACGATCACTTTGAGCTTGCGAGCTGACATGAGCGGTTCGAAAAGCCTTCCCCAATTGGGTGTTTCCCAGGCGGGTGTTCGAAATCTGTAGCAAAGGGGCCCCATCGGGCCAAGCAACATGCCGAGGAATCGCAAACATCGTTCGCTCGGCGCCCTGGCCCTGGTCGCGCTCGGCTCGGCCAGCCTGGGCGGCGGGGCCTGGGCCCAGACCCCGAAGGTCACGCCGTCGGGCATGGAGGTGCCGCGTTACGTGTCGCTGAAGTACGGCGAGGTGAACGCCCGCGTCGGGCCCGACGAGGCGCACCGCCTGCTGTGGATCTACAAGGTCAAGGGCCTGCCGGTGCAGGTGGTGGCCGAAACCCGCGAGTGGCGCAGGATCTGCGATCCGGAAGGCAACCTGGCCTGGGTGCACAAGCGCACCACCGACGGGCGGCGCACCGCCATGCGGGTGCAGGCCACGCCTTTGCCGCTGCGAGCCCAGCCCAAGGCGAACGCCCGGGTCGAGGCCTATCTGGCGGGACGCTCGACGGCCAATCTCGACCGTTGTGAAAAGGGCTGGTGCAAGCTGAAGGCGGGCGGCGAGTCGGGCTGGGCTCCCCAGGCCGAGATCTGGGGGGCCGCCCCCCAGGTCCAGTGCAAGGAATAGGGGTGTTTTCGCATCGCCGGAGCGCCGGGCGTTCACGGGCGTTACTGAAAGTAACATTGAGGCGCGGCCCGCCGCCGTGCTAGGGCGAGGCCATGCAACAAAGTTCCTATACCTTCGACGAGCTCCTGGCCTGTGGCCGCGGCGAGATGTTCGGCCCCGGCAACGCCCAGCTGCCCGTGCCGCCGATGCTGATGTTCGACCGCATCGTCCGCATCGAGTCTGAGGGCGGCAAGTATGGCAAGGGCTATGTCGAGGCCGAGTTCGACATCAATCCCGACCTCTGGTTCTTCGCCTGCCACTTCATCGGCGACCCGGTCATGCCCGGCTGCCTGGGCCTGGACGCCATGTGGCAGCTGGTCGGCTTCTTCCTGGGCTGGTCGGGCGCCCCCGGCCGCGGCCGCGCCCTGGGCGTGGGCGAGGTGAAGTTCACCGGCCAGGTCACGCCGGACGTGAAACGGGTCACCTACAAGATCGATCTCAAGCGCGTGATCATGCGCAAGCTGGTCATGGGCATCGCCGATGGCGTGGTGGAGGCCGACGGAAAGCCCATCTACGAAGCCAAGGACCTGAAGGTCGGTCTGTTCACCGCGGACCAAATGGCGTCTTGATCCACCTGTAGGGCGGCCGTCCAGAGCCGCCCCGTCTGGACCATGGGGAAGAAAAGAGGATTGTTCATGCGTCGCGTCGTCGTCACCGGACTGGGGATCGTCTCGTCCATCGGCAACAACGCCAATGAGGTGCTCGCCTCACTGCGTGAAGCCAAGTCGGGCGTGGTCTCCGCGCCGGAATACGCCGAGCTGGGCTTCCGTTGCCAGGTCCATGCCGCCCCCAACATCGAGTGGGAGTCGCTGGTCGATCGCCGCGCCGCCCGCTTCCTGGCCCCCGGCATGGCCTACGCCCACATCGCCATGGAACAGGCGATCGCGGATTCGGGCCTCGAGGAGTCGAAGATCTCGGACGAGCGCACCGGCCTGATCGTCGGCTCGGGCGGCCCGTCGACCCGGGTGATCGCCGAGGCCGCGGTCACCACGAGGGAAAGGGGTCCCAAGCGCATCGGTCCGTTCGCCGTGCCCAAGGCCATGTGCTCGGGCCCGTCGGCCGTGCTGTCGACCTGGTTCAAGATCCGCGGGATCAACTATTCGATCAGCTCGGCCTGCGCGACCAGCGCCCACTGCATCGGGGCCGGGGCCGAGCAGATCCAGATGGGCAAGCAGGACATCGTCTTCGCCGGCGGCTGCGAGGAGCTGGACTGGACGCTGTCCAACCTGTTCGACGCCATGGGCGCGATGAGCAGCAACTTCAACGACCGTCCGGCCGTGGCCAGCCGCGCCTATGACAAGGACCGCGACGGCTTCGTGATCGCCGGCGGGGCCGGCATCGTCGTGCTGGAAGAGTACGAGCACGCCAAGGCGCGCGGAGCCAAGATCTACGGCGAACTGGTCGGCTACGCGGCCAATTCCGACGGCTACGACATGGTCGCCCCGTCGGGCGAGGGCGCGGCGCGCTGCATGAAGATCGCCATGGCCCAGGCCGGCGGCCGGACCATCGACTACCTGAACCCGCACGGCACCTCCACGCCGGTGGGCGACAGCAAGGAGATGGGCGCGGTGCGCGACGTGTTCGGCGACAAGGCTCCGCTGATCTCGTCGACCAAGTCGCTGACCGGCCACAGCCTGGGCGCGGCCGGGGCGCAGGAGGCGATCTATTCGATCCTGATGCTCGACGACGGCTTCGCCGCCCAGAGCGCCCATATCGAAAACCTCGACCCCGAGTTCGCCGACCTGCCGATCCTGCTGGAGCGCTCCGACAAGCCGCTGACCACGGTGATGTCCAACAGCTTCGGGTTCGGCGGCACCAACGGCACGCTGATCTTCAGCAAGGCCGACTGACCCGGCGCGGCGGTTCCCGGATCCCCGATGACCGCCCGCAAGGCCTACGATCTCTACCGTGGCGGCCGCATGGCCGAGGCCGCCGCTCTGTGCGAGCAGGTGGCGGCCGACGATCCGGGCTCGGTCGAAGCCTGGCACCTGCTGGGCGCGGCGCGCCTGGCCCTGGGCGACCCGGCCTCGGCCCTGGCGGCCCTGGACCGGGCCCTGGCGCTGGATCCGGTCCGCGCCGGCGTGCTGTCGGCCCGGGCCGCCGCCCTGGTCGCGCTGGGCCGCGACGACGAGGCCTTGGCGGCCAGCGACGCGGCCTTGGCCCGCGATCCGGACAATGCGACGGTGCTCAACGCCCGGGGCGTGGCCCTTCGCCGCCTGGGCCGTCCGGCGGAGGCGCTGGCGACCTATGACAAGGCCCTGGCCGCTTCGCCCGGCTTCGTCGACGCCCTGTGCAATCGCGGCGTGGCGCTGTCCGACCTGCGACGGTTCGAGCTGGCTCTGGCCGCCCATGACCAGGCCTGCGCCGCCGCGCCGGACTACCCTCAGGCCCTGGCCAACCGCGCGGCGCTGCTGATGCTGCTGGGCCGGCCGGGCGAGGCGGCGCGCGACCTGGAGCGGGTCGTCGCCCTGGATCCCCGCCATCCTCGCGCCCTGGGCGACCTGCTGCACGCCCGACGCCAGGTCTGCGACTGGCGCGACGACGCGGCCCTGCTGGCGGCGATCCGGGCTGAGCTGGCGGCGGGGCGGCCGGCCATCGGCCCGTTCGCGGCCCTGTCGGCCTTCGACGACCCGGCGCTGCATCGCGTCGCCGCCAGCCTGGCCGCTCCTCCCGCCGTCCCGATGCCGGTTGAGCGGCCCATACCCGGAAGCCAAGTGCTGGTGGCCTATCTGTCGGCCGATCTGCACGACCACGCCACCGCCCGATTGCTGGCCGGCGTCCTGGAAGCGCACAACCGGGCGCGATTTCAGATCGTCGCCCTGTCCTACGGCCCCGACCTGGGCGGACCGCTGCGCCGACGGATCGACGCGGCGCTGGATCGTCGGATCGACGTGCGCCAGATGTCCGACGCCCAGGTCGCGGCCCTGGCCAGGGCGCTGGGCGTCGATATCCTCGTGGACCTGAAGGGCTACACACAGGATGGCCGGCCTGGGATTCTGGCCCATCGCGCCGCGCCGGTTCAGGTCAGCTGGTTGGGCTATCCCGGCACCCTGGCCAGCGCCTATGTCGACTACGTGATCGCCGACCCGGTGGTTCTGCCGCCTGGGGCCGAGGCCGACTGGAGCGAGGCGGTGGTTCGCCTGCCGCTCTATCAGCCCAACGACGTCCCGTCGCCGGGCGTCCCGTCGCCGGCTCGCCGGGCCGCGGGCCTGCCGGACGACGCCGTCGTGTTCGGTTGCCTGAACAATCCGACCAAGATCACGCCGGAGGTCTTCGCCGCCTGGATGGCGATCCTGGACCGGGCGCCGAATACGGTGCTGTGGCTGTACGAGGGCTCGCCCGGCGTCGCGGACAATCTGCGGGCGAGGGCGCGACAGGCGGGCGTCGAGCCGGCTCGCCTGGTGTTCGCCGCTCCGGCGCCGCATGCCGAACACCTGGCGCGCCAAGGCCTGGCCGATCTGATGCTCGACACTTGGCCCTATGGGGCCCACACCACGGCGAGCGACGCCCTGGGCAAGGGCGTCCCGCTGCTGACCTTGCCGGGCGAGAGCTTCGCCAGCCGAGTGGCCGCCAGCCTGCTGGCGTCCCTGGGCCTGCGGGACCTGATCGCGGCCGACGTCGAGGCCTATGTCGCCGCCGCGGTCCGCCTGGCCGGCGACCGCGCCGCCCTGCAAGCGCTGAAAGTCCGCCTGGGCAAGGCCTTGGGCGCGACGGCGGTGTTCGATCCGGCGGCCTTCACCGACCGCCTCGAGGACGCTTTCGAGACGATGACGCTGCGCCTGGTCGCGGATCTGCCGCATGACGGCTTCGACATCGACCCCGTCTGAAGGGTTCCGTAGGCGGACCCGTCCTGCTAGCTAGCGCTCAAGGATTCCAGGAGAGCCAAGCCATGGCCGACGACTACGCATTCCCCAAGGGCGAGCTGATGCGGGGCAAGAAGGGCCTCGTCATGGGCGTGGCCAACCACAACTCCATCGCCTGGGGCATCGCCTCGCAGCTCGCCGCCCAGGGCGCCGAGATGATCTTCACCTATCAGGGCGAGGCCCTGGAGCGCCGCGTGCGACCCCTGGCCGAAAGCATCGGCGTCACCACCCTGGTCCCGGCCGACGTCACCGACGACGCTTCGATGGACGCCGCCTTCGCCGCCATCGAGGAAAAGTTCGGCACGATCGACTTCGTGGTCCACTCGGTGGCCTTCGCCAACAAGGACGAACTGAAGGGCTCGTTCGTCGACAACACCACGCGCGACGGCTTCCTGATGGCCATGAACATCTCGGCCTTCAGCTTCGTGGATGTCGCCAAGCGCGCCGCCAAGCTGATGCCGAACGGCGGCTCGCTGATCACCATGACCTATCTGGGGTCGGAGCGGACCATCCCCAACTACAACACCATGGGCGTGGCCAAGGCGGCCCTGGAGGCGGCGACCCGCTACATCGCCCGCGACCTGGGTCCCAAGGGCATCCGCTGCAACGCCATCTCGGCCGGTGCCATGCGCACCCTGGCCCTGGCCGGCATCGCCGGCGGCCGTGGCATGATCGCCCAGGGCCGGGCCTTCAGCGCCATGAAGGAAGACACCTCGATGGAAGGCGTCGCCGGCGCCGCCCTGTGGCTAGTCTCCGACCTGGGCCGCTCCACCACCGGCGAGGTGGTTCACGTCGATGCGGGCTTCCACATGATGGGCATGCCCGACGAGGTGGAAGGCTAAACCCTCTACGGTGCGTAGGCCCGCATGAAGCGCTGGGCGGCTTCTCGGGCGACGCCGTCGAACTCCGCCGTCGTCTTGTCGGACGGCAGGCGCAGCAGGGCGCGCAGCTGGCTGTGGCCCATGACCATGCCCGAGAAGAACTCGGCCGCCTGATCGAAGTCCTCGACCTTCAGGCGGCCGAGCTGGGTCTCCATCTCCAGGAAGGCCGCCAGCTGGCGGCGCGCCTGGCGCGGCCCGGCCTCGAACACCTCCTGGGCCACGTCGGGCATTTCGCCGGCGCCCTGGATGATCACCCGCAGGATCGAATAGCTCTTGGTGGTGGTCACCGTCTCCAGCATCGAGCGGGCATAGGCCTCCAGCGCCTCGCCCGGATTGTCGATCGCGCCGGATTCCCGCAGCGGGGCGGTGATCGCCGCCACGCGCCGGGCCATCAGAGCCCGGACCAGCTCGGCCTTGGAGCCGTAGTGGTTGTAGACGGTCTGCTTGGAGACGCCCGCCCGCTTGGCGATGGCCTCCATCGGCGCGCCCAGGCCGCGCTGGCCGATCACCTCGACGGCGGCGTCGAGAATGGCTTCGGTCTTGGCGACATCGATCTGTCCGGCGACTCTAGGCATGGGCGGCCCCCAGCGGTTTTTGGATGGGCATCAATGGGCGTCCGAAGGTGGAGGAGGGGCGTTCTTGACCGGCTTGGCCAACAGCGAGACGGCGGCGGCGACGAAGCAGCCGTAGGCCAGTAGGGTGAAGCTGTCGCCGAACGCCAGCACCGTGGCCTGCTGGCTCAGCATGCCGCCGATCGCCTTGCGCGCCGCGCCGTCGGGGTCGGCGACACCCAGTTGGGCCATGCGGGCGGCCAGACCCTGCATCATGCCGGCGATCCGGGCGTCGCCCTGGCCCATCTCGTCCGACAGGCCCATGTAGTAGAGCGCCGTCTGGTTGGTGATCGTCGTGGCCAGCAGGGCCAGGCCGATCGCGCCGCCGGTGTTGCGCGACAGGTTGACCAGGCCCGAGGCGTTCTTGACCATGTGCGGAGGCAGGGTGCTCATCGTCACCTGCTGGGTGGCGATCATGGCGATCATCACCCCCACGCCCCGGCAGGCCTGGACCCCGGCGAACTCCCAGAAGCCCCAGTCCTTGGTCACGCCGTGGGCCATGTACATGCCGAAGCCCGCCAGCATGAAGCCGATGAACATCGGGATTCGGGGGTCCATCTGGCGCACCAGCCGGCCGGCCATCGGGCCGGTGGCGAACATCGACAGGCCCGAGACCACCATGGTGGTGCCGACCTCCGAGGCCGAATAGTGCCGCACCCGGCCCAGGAACTGCGGCAGCAGGAAGGTGCCGCCGAACAGGCTGGCCCCCGACACCGCCGTCATCATCACGCCGATCGAGAAGTTGCGGTTGGCGAAGGCGCGCAGCTCGACGATCGGGTTGCGGTAGCTGAGCGAGCGCCAGATGAAGACCGCGCCGGTGACGCAGGCCAGCACGGTCAGGCCCAGGATGCCGCTGTCCTCGAACCAGCCGTCCTTGGAGCCCTCCTCCAGCACGAACTGCATGCTCATCAGGAAGGTGGCCATCACCGCCAGGCCGAACCAGTCGAAGCCCTTGGCCAGGCTGGGGTCGCCCTTGTCGAACTGGCCCCAGCGGGCCACGCCGAACAGCACGATCAGGCCAGTCGGCACGTTGATGAAGAACAGCCAGCGCCAGCTGAGCCATTCGGTTAGGTGGCCGCCCAGGGTCGGGCCGACCGTCGGGGCCAGCGTGACGATCAGGCCCATGATCACGCTGGCGGTGATGCGCCGCTCGGGCGGGAAGGCGGTGAAGGCCACGGCGAACACCGTCGGGATCATCGCCCCGCCGATGAAGCCTTGCAGGGCCCGGGTCAGGATCATCATGTCGATCGACGAGGACAGGCCCGTCAGCACGCTCATGACTACGAAGCCGGCGCACGAGATCAGATAGACCCGCTGGGTGCCCCACAGCCGCGACAGGTATCCCGACAGCGGGATCATCACGACCTCGGGGATCAGGTAGGCGGTCTGGATCCAGCTGACCTGATCGGCGCTGGCGCCCACCCCGGCCTGGATCTGCGGCAGCGAAGCCGCCACGATCTGGATGTCGAGGATGGCCATGAACTGGCCGATGACCATGGCCCCGAAGCCCAGGAGCAGCTTGTTCCAGTCGACCCCTTGAGTCGAAGACGGGGCGGTCGCCGGCCTCGCGGCGGGCGGTGCGGAGGGGGCGGGGAGGGCGGCGTCGGTCATGGCGGCGAACCCGGACCGCGCCCTAGCGCGCCTGGCCCTGCTGGGCGTACTGGGCCGCATTGGGCAGGCCGGCCTCTGCGAAGGTCGGGCCCGAGCGATCGCGGACGTCGACCTTGACGTCGACCGACAGGCCGGGGCGCAGGGCCGAGCCCAGCGGCGACTTGTCGACCACGATCTTGACCGGCAGGCGCTGGGTGATCTTGGTGAAGTTGCCCACGGCGTTCTCGACCGGGATCAGGGCGAACTCCTGGCCGGTGGCCGGGGCGAAGCTGTCCAGCTTGCCGTGGATCACGTTCTTGCCGAAGGCGTCGGCCTTGATCTCGACCGGCTGGCCCACGCGCAGGCGAGCGACCTGGGTCTCCTTGAAATTGGCGACGATATAGCCCTGGCCGACCGGCACGACCGCCATCAGGGCCACGCCCGGCTGCACCAGCTGGCCCGGGCGCACCGAGCGGGCGCCGACCACGCCGGCGACGGGCGCGCGGATCACGGTGCGGTCCAGGTCGATGCGGGCCTGTTCGACGGCGGCCCTGGCCGCGGCCGCCTGGGCCACGGTCTGGGCGCGGGCCGAGCCCAGCGACTGGGCGGCGCGGCGCTCGGCCTCCAGGGCCGCCTGGGCGCTCTGCACGGCGGCCGCCGACTGGGCGGCGCTGGCCTGGGTGGTCTGGACCTTCTGGGTCGAGACCCAGCCCTGCTTGGCCAGGGCGTCGTAGCGGATCAGATCGGCCTTGGCCCGGCCCTGGTCGGCCTGGGCGCTGGCCACGCCGGCGGCGCGCTGGGCGATCATCGCCTGCTCGAGGACGGCCTTGTCGTCGACGCCCTTGATGGCGGCTTCCAGGGCCTGGGCGTTGGCGATCGCCTGGTCCAGCTTGGCCTGCAGCGGGGCGGGGTCGATGCGGGCGACGACCTGGCCGGCCTCGACCCGCTGGTTGTCGGCCACCAGCACCTCGGCGACATAGCCCGACACCTGCGGGCTGACCTGCACGGTGTCGGCCTGGACGAAGGCGTTGTCGGTGGTTTCGTAGCGCTGCTTGTCGATGAACCACAGCCCGCCGCCTACCAACAGCGCGAGGACGGCCGCGCCGCCGACGATCAGGGGGACAAGCTTCTTGTTCGAGGCGGCGGCCATGGCGGTGGGATCCCGAAATCAACCCGTGAACCGGGGCGATATATCGGACCTTCGTCCCGGGCAAGGGATAAATGGACGCACTCGTCCAAAAATCAACCGGGTCCGGAGAGAAAGCTCAAGATCGCGTCATCAGGTCGCGCGAGCCCCCTTGGCGCCGCCAAGCCTCGCCGCGCTATTTCGCGCCGGTCGAGCCGAAGCCGCCCGCGCCGCGCGCCGTCTCGTCCAGGCTGGTGGTCAGGCCCCACGAGGCTTGGACCACGGGGGCGATCACCAGCTGGGCGATGCGGTCGCCGCGGCGGATGGTGAAGTCCTCCTCGCCCAGGTTGATCAGGATCACCTTCACCTCGCCGCGATAGTCGCTGTCGATGGTGCCGGGGGTGTTCAGGCAGGTGACGCCGGCCTTGGCCGCCAGGCCGGAGCGCGGCCGCACCTGGGCCTCGAAGCCCAGCGGCACGGCGAAGGCCAGGCCGGTGGGGACCATGAACCGGGCGCCCGGCTTCAGCACCAGGGGCGCGTCCTCGGCCACCGCCGCCCGCAGGTCCATGCCGGCCGCGCCGTTGGTTTCGTAGGCGGGCAGGGGCAGGCCCTGGGCGTGGGCCAGCTGGACGACGGGGATATGCGGTGCGGTCATGAAGGGCTCGCTGTCAGGTCTTGGGCTATGCGTTGGGCCAGGTCGCGGGCCACGGAGTCCTTGGCGGCCCGCGTCCAGCGTTCGGTCTTGTCCCTGGAGATCAGCAGGACGGCGTTCTCGTCGCCGCCCATCACGCCGGGCTCTGTGACGTCGTTGGCGATGATCCAGTCGCAGCCCTTGCGCGCCAGCTTGGCGCGGGCGTGGGCCTCGACGTCGTTGGTCTCGGCCGCGAAGCCGATCACCAGCTTCGGGCGCTGGGGGCCGGAGGCCGCCAGGGCGGCCAGGATGTCGGGGTTCTCGACGAAGGTCAGGGCCGGCGGCCCGCCCTTCTCCTTCTTCAGCTTGGCGCCGAACACCTCGTCGATGCGCCAGTCGGCGACCGCGGCCACGAAGACCCCGACGTCGGCGGGCAGGGCCGCCTGGCAGGCGGCCAGCATCTCACGGGCGGTCTCGACGTCGATCCGGTCCACGCCGAGCGGAGTGGGCAGGGCGACCGGTCCGCTGACCAGGGTCACCCGGGCGCCCAGCCTGGCCAGGGCTCCGGCGATGGCGTAGCCCTGGCGGCCGCTGGAGCGGTTGGTGATCCCGCGCACCGGGTCGATCGGTTCGAAGGTCGGGCCGGCGGTGACCAGGGCGTGCCGGCCGGCCAGCGGCCGGGCGGCGGGTCCCCTCAAGGCGTCCATGATCGCCTCGAAGATCACCGGCGGCTCGACCAGGCGGCCCGGGCCGAACTCGCCGCAGGCCATGGCCCCCTCGTCGGGCCCGACGAACAGCACGCCGTCGGTCTTCAGGGTCTCGATATTGCGCCGGGTCGCGGGGTGCAGCCACATCCGCACGTTCATGGCCGGGGCCATCAGCACGGGCTTGTCGGTCGCCAGCAGGGTGGTCGAGGCCAGGTCGCCGGCCAGGCCGTGGGCGGCCTTGGCGATCAGGTCGGCGGTGGCGGGGGCCACCACCACCAGGTCGGCCGAGCGCGACAGCTCGATATGGCCCATCTCGGCCTCGTCGGTCAGCGAGAACAGTTCGCCATAGACCTTGTCCTCGGCCAGGGCCGACAGCGACAGGGCGGTGACGAACTCGGCGCCCGCCTTGGTCAGGATCGGCCGCACGGCCACCCCGGCCTTGCGCAGCAGCCGTGTCAGCTCCAGCGCCTTGTAGGCGGCAATACCGCCGCCGACGATCAGAAGAACCCGCTTCCCGGTCATGTCATCGGCCTCCGGCGCATCTGGCTCCCAGGCGCATAGAGCGACGCGGCGTCCAGCGTAAGCCCCATATGCAAAAAAGCTTAACGGGGACTCGACATTCGTTCCGTCTTCGTTCTTACTCTCAAAAGTAGAGGAAACATCGGGATATCGATCATGACGGTACGGCGTATGCCCTGGTTTCCGGCCCTGACGGCCGCGGGTCTGGCCCTGGGTCTCGCCGCCTGCGACGGCGGCGCCTCCGCCGTGAAGGCGCCCAAGGCGGGGGATGTGGCCACGGCCGCCCAGCCGGCGTCCGACCGCGACGCGCCCTCCTATGGCGGCGGGAGCTACGACAGCGCGCCGACCCGGCCCGATCCGCGCGACGCCCCGGTGCGCAAGGTGGCGGGCAAGCCGATGTGGGCGGCCAACCGCACCCGGACGGCCGAGGAGAACGCCCAGCGCGGGTTCGAGCGCTACGGCGCCGACTTCGCCGCCGCCGATGTCGACGACTATGTCCGCAAGACCCACGCCTTCGTCGCCCATCCGCCGGCCGGGGCCGAAACCCTGACGCGCGCCAATGGCGACACCCTGATCTACGATCCCAAGGCCAATGTCTTTGCGGTGGTCACCAAGACCGGCGCGCCGCGCACGATGTTCAAGCCCGACGACGGCGCGACCTACTGGGCCACGCAGAAGACCGGCCAGACGCGACGGACGGCGGCGCGGGATCGACCGGCCAGCACCGACAGCTAGGGCGGTTCCCCACAAGCGCGCCTGGGGGAAGGCGCCGAGGCGAGGGCAAGGCGCGAGCGGCGCCGATTCGCCTCGTCACCCCGGTCGGCCCGATGGGCGACCCGGGACCCAGGGGCGGTGCGCAACGCCCCTGGGCGAGCTTGCGGAAGGTTGTGGGCCCCAGTCGCCTCTTCGAGGCGGGGCAGGACGATCGTCCATGTCCAGAAACGGCTGTCCGCCGGACGAGCGCGCAGCTTGAAGATCCGGGACCGGCCTAGGCTCAGAGCTTGCAGCGGCCGCGCCGTTATGGAGCGACAGCGTCTGCTGCGGGGACCCGCCTTTAGGCCAGCCACAGCCTCGCCGCGAACACCCCCGCCGCGAAGGCCAAGATCACCACCGCCGCGCCGGCCAGGAACCACAGCAGCGGCCGGGCAGGGCGGGGCTGGACCACGGCGACCGCGGGAGTCGTCGGCGTCTCGGCCAGGCGGGCCAGGGCCTTGATCGCTCGGGCGGCCTCGTCGGCGAAGTCGCGGAGCTTGGCGGCCGGCGACAGCTCGCGGGCGATCCAGCGGCGCACCACCGGGTCGGCGGCGGCCCACAGGTCATGGGTGGGATCGATGCGGCGGGCCACGCCCTCGACCGTGACCATGGTCTTCTGCAGCAGCACCAGTTCTGGCCGCAGGGCCATGTCGAACAGGGCGGTGATCTCGAACAGCTGAGCCAGCAGCTTGCCCATCGACACGTCGCTGGCGTCGCGGCCGAACACCGGCTCGCCCACCGCCCGCAGCGCCTGGGCGAAAGCGTCGCGGTCCTGATGGGCGGGCACGTAGCCGGCGTCGAAATGGACCGCCGCCACGCGCGGATAGTCGCGATTGAGGAAGCCGTACAGGATCTCGGCCAGGTACTTGCGCTCGGCCGGACCCAGGCGCCCCAGGATGCCGTAGTCGACCGCGACGATCGAAGCCCCCTCTCCCTGACTTGGGACGCTGACGAACAGGTTCCCCTCGTGCAGGTCGGCGTGGAACAGGCCGTGGTCCAGGGCCTGGGCCAGGAAGCCCCGGGTGACGGCCTCGGCCAGGGCCTTGCGGTCCAGGCCCGGCTGGTCCAGGGCGGCGGGGTCTGACAGCGCCAGGCCCGGGGCCCAGGTCAGGGTCAGGAACCGCTTGCCGACCCCGTCCCACACGACTTCGGGGGCGCGCATGTAGGGATCGACCTTCATGGCCTCGCCCAGCTCGGCGCAGCCGGCGGCCTCGAAGCGCAGGTCCAGCTCCAGGTCCAGGGCTCGGATCACCACCTCGACGAACTCGCGCGGCCGCAGGCGACGGGCGGCGGGGACCAGGCGCTCGGCCAGGGCGGCGGCCAGGCGCAGGGCGGCGCTGTCGCGGGCGACCTGGCGCTCGACGCCGGGCCGCAGCACCTTGACCGCCACGCGGGTCCCGTCCCGCAGCGTGGCCGAATGGGCCTGGGCCAGGGAGGCGGCGGCGATCGAGGCCTCGAAGCTGGCATAGAGGGTGTCCAGCGGCCGGCCCAGGCCGCGGGCGATCTCGGCCTTGGCGACCTCCAGTGGGAAGGCGGGCAGGCGGTCCTTCAGGTGCGACAGGTCCTCGGCGAACGCGGTCCCGAAGATGTCGGCCCGGGTCGACAGGAACTGGCCCATCTTGATGGCGGCCGGCCCCTCGCGCTCCAGCACCCGCGCCAGGCGCTCGCCCGGCCGGCCCTTGCGCGCCGCCCCGCCGGCCAGCAGCCGCAGAAGACGCCCCGCCAGCTTTGCCGACGGCGGCAGCGCCGGCTCCAGCTCACGCGGGACCAGGGCGTCGGCCCGGACCAGGGCCCAGCCGGCGGCGATCAGGCGCAGGCCCGCGGCGAGCCGGCTCATGCGGCGAGGATCCCGATCGGCGACCGGCGGCGTGGAGGCGCAAGGAACGTCATGTCCCGGCCTGAAAGCCCGCTCCGGGCGCCCCGGTCAAGGCCGCTTTCGCTTCGAGGGGGCCGCGCGTCACGAAAAGCGGAGCCTGGACGTCATCAAGGCGGGAGGAAGGCCGGCTTCCTGCCGACCTGCGTCGAACAGCAGGGCTATCGCGTATGGCCAGAAGCGATCGTCATGTATGGACGGTCCCCATTGGGCAAGGGGCGTTGGGCTGTTTTTGGCGAGCAGTCTGGAGCGGTCATGTATTCGGCCTGTTGATGCGGTCGTTGTGATGACCGCTGGCCCGCAAGGGTAACGCGGATCGAGTTCCAATCATCCCGACGCGCTTGAGGCGCGATGACAAGGCGGAGTGTCTTCCCGGACGAGCGCGTAGCGCGAAGATCCGGGACCGGGCCGTGAACTCAGCGTTTGCGGCGGTCCCGGATCGGCGCTCGGCTTTGCCGAGCTTGTCCGGGATGACAGGTTGTTTCCGAGCAAACCCATATGCGACGGCCCCGCGTCAGCCAGTATGGCGTCCCTCCGGAAGCGGGCGCGGGGCAAAAGGCCCGCCGGCCGGGTGACGGTCGCGGAGCCCGCCCTTCGAAAAGTCTACGGGCGATTGTCGGGTCGCGACCTCCGGCCACGTCCTGGAAGGGCGAACAGCGGAGAACTGACGATGAACCCGATCAACAAGGGACAGGTCGAGGCGGGCGGGGTCCGCTACGGCTACGAAATCCACGGCCCCCAGGTTCAGGGAGCCGGCGCGCCCTTGCTCCTGTTGCACGGCGGGTTCGGGACGATGGAGATGTTCGGTCCCGTGCTGGGCCGTCTCGCCGAGCGCCGCCCGGTGATCGCCGTCGACCTCTACGGCCACGGCCGCACCGCCCTGACCGAGCGCCCGATCGACCCCGTCGCCATGGGCGACGACCTGGCCGCCGTGGTGCGCGCGCTGGGCTTCGAGCGCGTGGATGTGCTGGGCTTCTCGTTCGGCGGCATGGTCGCCTTCCGTCTGGCCGTGCAGCACCCGGAGGTGGTGGGCAAGCTGGTCCTGGCCTCCGCGCCCTATGCCGACACGGGCTTCTATCCAGACATCCGCGAGCAGCAGAAGGGCGTCACCCGCGAGAGCGCGGCCCTGTTCATGCAGACGCCGATGTACGGCGCCTACAAGGCGGTGGCGCCCCGCGTGGAGGATTTCCCGGAGTTCGTCGCCCGCATGGGCGAGGCGATCCGCAGGCCCTACGACTGGTCGGAGGACGCCAAGACCCTGAAACCGACCACCCTGCTGGTCTATGGCGACAGCGACATGTTCGAACCCGAGCACATCGTGCGCTTCTACCAGCTGCTGGGCGGGGGCCTGGGCGACGCCGGCTGGGACGGGGCCGGCATGGTCCGTCACCGGCTGGCGATCCTGCCCGGCGTCACCCACTACGAAATGTCCGACGCCCCGGGCCTCGTCGACGCGGCGCTGGCCTTCCTCGAAGGGGCCGAAGGCTAGTCGCTGCCAGGCGCCGCCCGCCCCTACAGCGCCCAGCCCTGGTGCATCGCCGCGACGCCGCCGGTGAAGTTGGTGACCGTCACCCGCTTGAAGCCGGCGTTCTCCATCATCCCGGCGAAGGTCTTCTGGTCGGGGAAGCGGCGGATGCTCTCGACCAGGTACTGGTAGGCGTCGCGATCCTTGGCCAGCCACTCGCCGAACTGTGGGATCAGCTTGAACGAATAGGCGTCGTAGGCCTTGGCCAGGGGCTCGGTCACCGGCTTGGAGAACTCCAGGCACAGGAACCGGCCGCCGGGCTTCAGCACCCGCCGCGCCTCGCGCAGGGCCGCGTCGATGTCGGTGACGTTGCGGATGCCGAACGAGATCACATAGGCGTCGGCATAGGCGTCGGGCAGCGGCAGGCGCTGGGCGTCGCCCACGGTCCAGGTGATCTCGGGCGCGCCGCCCTTCTCGATCCCCGCCGCGATCATCTCGGCGTTGTAGTCGATGATGTGGACGGCCGCGTCCGGGCCGCCCCGGCGCTCCTGGGCCGCGCGCGCCATCCTAGCGAAGCGGCGGGCCATGTCGCCGGTGCCGCCGGCGCAGTCGATGATGATCTCGCCCGGCTGGGGGTTCAGGCGCGCGGCGACTGCGTCCTTCCATAGTCGGTGCACCCCGCCGCTCATCACGTCGTTCATCAGGTCGTAGTTCTTGGCGACCCGGTCGAACACCCCGCGCACCAGGCCGGCCTTGGCCGAGGGATCGACGTCCTTGAATCCAAAGGTGGCGGAGGCCTTGGTCATGCAATCGCTCGAAATCGAAAGGGGCGCGGCCCGGTTTGGTTCGCTCTTATAGCCCTCACCGTCCCCCCGTCACCGGTTTTGCGCACCTCGGCCCTAGGAACCGGTCCGCGCATGATCGATATCTGGCGCCCCCAACCTAGCCGAGGTCCCGCCTTGCCCGAACTGCCTGAAGTCGAGACCGTGCGGCGCGGCCTGGAGCCCGTCCTGGCCGGCGTGCGCCTGGCCTGCGTCCGCGCCAATCGCCCCGACCTGCGCTTCCCCCTGCCCGACGGCTTCGTCCAGCGCCTGACCGGGGCGAGGATCCTGCGGCTGGACCGCCGGGCCAAGTACCTGCTGGCCCCTCTGGACCGGGGCGACACCCTGGTGATGCATCTGGGCATGACCGGGCGCTTCGAAATCGCCGCGCCTGAGGGTTCCGCCCGGCCCGGCGACTTCGCTCGCCAAGTGACGCCCGACGACAAGCACGCCCATGTCGTCTTCGAGACCGAAGCCATTAATGGGGAGGACGGCGCGACCGTCACCTATTACGACCCGCGCCGGTTCGGCTTCATGGATCTGGTCGCCACCGACCGGCTGGACCGCCATCCCTGGTTCGCGACCATGGGCCCCGAACCGCTGGGCGAGGCGTTCGACGCCAGGACCCTGGTCAAGGCCTTCGCCGGCCGCAAGCAGGGTCCCAAGACCCTTCTGCTGGACCAGAAGACCGTGGCTGGCCTGGGCAACATCTATGTCTGCGAGGCCCTGCACCGGGCCCACATCTCGCCGTTCAAGCCGGCGGGGCTGATCGCCGGCAAGCGGCTGGGCCCGCTGGCGGCGGCGATCAAGGCGGTGCTGGCCGAGGCCGTCGAGGTCGGCGGCTCGTCCCTGAAGGACTTCGCGGCCGCCGACGGAGCGCTGGGCTACTTCCAGCATCGCTTCCGGGTCTATGACCGCGAAGGCCAGCCCTGCCCCACGCCCGGCTGCAAGGGCGCGATCGCCCGCGAGGTCCAGGCCGGCCGCTCGACCTTCTTCTGTCCGGTCTGTCAGCTGTAGGGACCGCCTCCGGGAAGACGGTCCCTCGCCGAGCCTGTCAGGCTCAAAGCGCACCCTCCGCCGCGGTCGCGGCGATCTGGGTCGCGAAATCGCGATAGATGCGCAGCGGCCGGCCCAGGAGGCCGGTCAGGCGCTCGACGTCGCCCGCTTCGGGGATCATGCCGTCGCCGACGAAGCGCTCGGCCATCAGGCGCATCTCGTAGGCCATCCATTTGGGCATGAAATTGGCCAGGTTCCGCTCGAAACCGCTGGGATCGTCGCCGCCATAGGCGACCGGGCGGCCCAGGACCTCTGACCAGATCGCCGCCACGTCCGATCCCGTCAGGGTGTCGGGGCCGACCAGGTTGAGGGTCTCGGTCGGCAGCTTTCCGGGCGCCTGGTCGCGGCGGATCAGCTCGATCGCGGCGACCTCGGCGATATCGCGCGCGTCGACCATGGCCAGGCCCTTGCCGCCGATCGGCATCGGATAGACGCCGTGGTTCAGAACGACGTCCTTGATCGTCAGCTCGTTGTCCATGAAGTAGGTCGGGCGCAGGATGGTGGCGGAAAAGCCCATCTGCTGGATCATCCGCTCGGCGCCGGACTTCACCGCGAAATGCGGCACGTTCACGAAGCGGTCGGCGTGGATCACCGACAGATAGACGACCCGCTCGACGCCGGACTCGCGAGCGATGTTCAGGGCGATCAGCGCCTGGGTGAATTCGTCGGCCGCCACCGCGTTGAGCAGGAACAGGGTGCGCACGCCGCTGAAGGCGGCGCGCACGGCGTCGATGTCGAGCAAGTCGCCCTGGACGACGTCCACGCTGGCCGGGAAATCGGCCTTGGCGGGATCGCGGACGAGCACGCGCACGTCGGCGCCGCGCTGGACGAGTTGCTGGACGACGTGGCCGCCGACACGGCCGGTGGCGCCGGTAACGAGGATGGTCATGGGAAAATCTCCGAAGGTTCGAGGGAACGTTCCGGAAATTAGAGATCCATCCGAAGGCCAATAGCCGCTATATCTGGACAATACGTCTCACTGGTGGAACACATGGACTGGCTGGCCCTCGCGGATTTCAACCTGGTCGCTCGGCACGGCGGGGTCGGCCGCGCCGCCCGCGCGGCGGGGCGGCCCAAGGCGACCTTGTCGCGCCGGGTCGCCGAGCTGGAGGCTAGTCTCGGCCTGCGCTTGTTCGAGCGCGGCGGCCGGACGCTGAGGCTCACCCAGGAGGGACGGACGCTCCATGAGCGAACCGCCGCCCTGCTGACCGAGCTCGACGAGACCGCGGCTGGGATCGCCTCGGGCGCCAGCACCCCGCGCGGGGTGTTGCGGATCAGCGCGCCGCTGCTGTTCTCGCAGCTGGCGATGGGGCGGCTGGCCGCCGAGTTCGCCCTGAAATATCCGGAAGTCCGCCTGGAGGTGACGACGGAGGACCGGGCCGTCGACATGGTCGAGGAGGGCTATGACCTGGTGATCCGCGTCAATCCGCGTCCCGACGAGACCCTCGTCGGACGGCCGTTCCTGCGCGACCGGCTGGTGGTGGTGGCCAGCCCCCGTCTGGTCCGGCCCATGGACGGCTCGGCCGTTCCGGCCGTCGTGCGCGGGACAGGATCGGAAACGGAGTCCTGGACCATCACGACCGCGACCGGGGGTTCGACCCTGGTGGTCGACCCCGTCCTTGGCCTGTCGTCGATGATCATGGTCCGCGACGCGGTTCGGACAGGGGTCGGCGTCGCGCGCCTTCCGGTGTCGCTGGTCAGCCACGACCTGGCGGCGGGCCGCCTGGCCCATTGGGGCGACGTCGAGGGGCCCGAAACCACCCTGTGGACGCTCTATCCGTCGCGCCGGCTGCTCAGCGCGCGGGTCTCGGCGTTCCTTGATCACCTCAAGTCCGCCTTTCCGACCGGCGAGCCGCATGAGCTGGCCGCCTTCATCGCGCTGTAAGGGTTGGTCGAGGCGACGCCCCGCCGGGGGCTCCCCAAAGCCGCCCGCCCCTCTATAACGGCGACGCTCAAAGGAGACCCGCCGATGGCCGACTACCAGACCCTGATCGTCGAGAGCCCCGAGGCCGCGCCCGGCGTGGTCCTGATCCGGCTCAACCGGCCCGAGGCGCTGAACGCCTTGAACACCGCCCTGCTGGCCGAGCTGGCCCGGGCCCTGGCGGCGGCCCAGGCTGACGAGGCGGTCGGCTGTGTCGTGGTCACCGGTTCGGCGAAGGCCTTCGCGGCCGGGGCCGACATCAAGGAGATGTCCGACAAGTCCTACGCCCAGATGTTCAAGGACGACTTCTTCGCCGCCGGGGCCCGGGCGATCGAGGGAACCCGCAAGCCGATCATCGCCGCGGTGGCCGGCTACGCCCTGGGCGGCGGCTGCGAACTGGCGATGATGTGCGACTTCATCCTGGCCGCCGACACGGCCAAGTTCGGCCAGCCCGAGATCAATCTCGGCGTCGCGCCCGGCATCGGCGGCACCCAGCGCCTGACCCGCCTGGTCGGCAAGTCCAAGGCCATGGACATGATCCTGACCGGCCGGATGATGGGCGCCGAGGAGGCCGAGCGCGCCGGCCTCGTCTCGCGGATCTTCCCCGCCGACACCCTGGTCGACGAGGCCCTGGCCGTGGCCGCCAGGATCGCCGCCCAGTCGCCGCTGGCCACGGCGATGAACAAGGAGCTGGTCAACGCCGCCTATGAGACGACGCTGTCGACGGGCGTCCAGCTGGAGCGGCGGCTGTTCCACTCGCTGTTCGCCTTCGACGACCAGAAGGAAGGCATGGCCGCCTTCGTCGAGAAGCGCAAACCGGCGTTCAAGGGGTCGTGAACGGTCCGGGCACGCGCGCGATAAATTCTGGCGCTCCTGTGGATTGACCCCGGGCGGCCGTTCCCGTATATCCGCGCGCTCTTGATTTCTCCTGCTTCGCGGCCGCCCGCGCGGCTGTCCGTTTGAAGGTCCAACTCATGGCCAATAATCCCGGCGCCAAGAAAGCGATCCGCAAGATCGCCCGTCGCACCGAAGTGAACACTGCTCGCCGCTCGCGCGTGCGCACCTTCCTGCGCAAGTTTGAAGACGCCCTGGCCGCCGGCGACAAGGCCGTCGCCAAGGCCGCGTTCATCGAAGCGCAATCGGAACTGATGCGCGCCGTCTCCAAGGGCGTCGTTCACCCCAACACCGGCTCGCGCAAGGTTTCGCGCCTGGCGGCTCGCCTGAAGAAGCTTGATCAGGCCGCTGCCTAATCCAGTTTCTCGCCGAACGCCGTTCGGCTAGCGAAATCAAAGACTTAGAAAAGCCGATCGAGGAAACTCGGTCGGCTTTTTCTATTGCTTTTTTTCAAACTGAAGATTGTCCCCGGGACATTCGGTCGGGTGAACATCGGGCTCCGAAATAGCATTCCCTTGGCCCGCGAGGAGGTCTGTCGAGTCAACAGAAATATCCGCCGACGGACGCAAGTTTTCCGTTTGACCGGCGGGGGGCGCTGGCTAGTTTAAGCGTCTCAACGCTCTTCCAGTCCATGGAGATCACTGGCGGCGGCCGAACCCTTGCGTTCGCCGATTAAGCCCCTGTGTCTGCTGGGCAATGACGAGTTTTGAGACGCGGTCGTGCGCCATGGGGGGCGGCGATCGAAGATGACACGACATAATACCGAGGCGGTGACCGATGACGACCAAAGGCGGGGTAGTGACCCAAGAGTTCTCGGCTGCGTTCTCGACGGTTGCCTGCGAGCCTGCGGGCGTCGTCTGGAACAAGGTTTGCGTGGTGCTGAAGCGCGAGCTGGGCGACGCGGCTTTCGGCTCGTGGATCGCGCCCGCCGTCCTGCGCGAGAGCGCCGTCGGCGACGTGGTGGTGGTGACGCCGACCGGGATCGCGCGCGACTGGATTCGCCGCAGCGCCTGGCGTCGCGTCAGCGAGCTGTGGGCCGCCAACGACCCCACCGCGCGCCGGCTGGACCTGAAGTCGCGCTTGGAATTCGAAGCCGCCGGCGGAGCCGCCACCAGCTATGAGGCCAAGGCCGAGCCGATCGAGATCGTGCTGCCGGTGTCCAGCGACGTACCGGCCCTGGCCCCCGCGCCGGCCAATGGCGCCAAGGCCTCGCCGGTCCAGGGCCTGCAGGAACGCTTCACCTTCGACACCTTCGTGCCTGGACCGGCCAACGAGTTCGCCCACGCCGTGGCGCGCCGGGTGGCCAGCTGGGCCGACGGCCACTTCAACCCGGTGCTGTTCCACGGCCCCTACGGCTTCGGCAAGACCCACCTGCTCAACGCCCTGGCCTGGGAGGCCATGCGCCAGGCCCCGACCAAGCGGGTGGTCTATCTGACCGCCGAGCGTTTCCTGTCGACCTTCGTCCGCGCGGTGATGGATCGTCAGACCGCCGCCTTCAAGGAAGAGCTGCGCGGCGCCGACCTCTTGATCATCGACGACGTGCATTTCATCGCCGGCAAGCAGTCCAGCCAGGAAGAGCTGTTCCACACCCTGACCGCTCTGGTCGAGGACGGCCGCCGGGTGGTGTTCTCCTCGGACCGCGCCCCGGCGGCGATGACCGAGATGGACGCCCGCCTGCGCTCGCACCTGTCGGCGGGCCTGGTCTGCGGCCTGGAGCCGGCCGACCGCGCCCTGCGCCTGGGCATCCTGGAGCGCAAGCTTCAGGCCCTGTCGCGCCAGCACGGCTTCGAGCCGACCATGCGGACCGAGGTGCTGAACTTCCTGGCCGACCGCTTCACCGACAGCGTCCGCGAGCTGGAAGGCGCGCTTAACACCCTGTCGGCCCGGGCCGGTGAAGGTGTCTCGCGCCTGACCCTGGACGAGGTGCAGGCGATCCTGCGGCCGCACCTGCGGGCCGGCGAGAAGCGCATCACCATCGACGACATCCAGAAGGCCGCCGCCGAGCACTACGGCATGAAGCAGGCCGACCTGCTCAGCGAACGCCGCAACCGCGCCATCGCCCGCCCGCGCCAGGCGGCCATGTGGCTGGCCAAGCAGCTGACCACCCGCTCGCTGCCCGACATCGGCCGGCGCTTCGGCGGCCGCGACCACACCACGGTTCTGCACGCCGTGCGTCGCATCGAGGCCCTGCGCGCCGAGGATCCGACCCTGAGCCAGGATCTGGAGACGATCACCCGCAAGCTGCGGGGCTGAGGGTTTCGGTTTTCCGGGAGGAACAAAGGGCGGCTTCCCGGAGCCGCCTTTTTTGCGCCGGTGACCACTTGCCCCCTACGGATCGCTTCGCGATCGTCTTCCCCCAGAGGGGGAAGAGCGCCCGGCGCCAAAGCTCCGCCCCCTCTGGGGGCGGACAGACCGCGGAGCGGTCAGGTGGGGGCAAGTGGCAGAGCCGCAGAGGCCCGCCGCAGCGTGATGTTCACCCGCCCTCCCCCGGGCACGAGCCCTGAGGATCCCGGCAGGATCCGGTCCACGCCGTGGAAGGCCAGCCGCGCCGGGCCGGACAGCCGGCAGACGTCGCCGGACGCCAGTTTCAGCGAGCGGGTCGGATCCTTGCGCGACGTCCCGCCGATCCGGAACACCGCCGTGTCGCCCAGCGAGATCGACAGCACCGGAAAGCGCGGATCGGCCTCGTCGCGGTCCTGGTGCAGGCCCATGCGGGCGTCGCCGCGATAGAGGTTGATCAGGGCCGAGTCCGGCGGGGTCTCCGGGTCGCCCAGCGCCGCCCACAGGTCGAGCAGCGCCTGAGGCATGGCCGGCCAGGGCTGGCCCGTCTCCGGATGGCGGTCGGCGTAGCGATAGCCGGCCTTGTCGCTGGTCCAGCCCAGCGGGCCGAAACTGGACATGGCCACGCTCATGGCCTTGCCGTAGGCGGTCTCGTAGCGGGCCGGCGGCGCGACCTCGAACGCCGCCTGCACCCGGCGCAGCAGATCGGCCTGCGCCGCGGGGTCCAGCGCGCCGGGCCACAGGTCGAAACCGGGCAGAACCTTGATTGATCTGAACATTACACAGATTTAATGGGCCAGATGCGCCGCGACTGTGCTGGTTTGCGCCGCCGGGCAGGCCGGCCGAACAAATTTTGCAATCCAAGGCCGTTCATGCGTCGACTTCTCTCTTCCGCGGCTGGCGCCGTGCTGGTTTTTGCCGCCGGATCCGCCCTGGCCGCAACCGTCGCTCCCGTGCGGTCGGCCGTCACGGCCGCCACCGTCACTAGCCAGCTGCCGCGCGGCGTGGTTCCGACCCACTATGATCTGGCCTTCACGCCCGACGCCGACAAGCTGACCTTCACCGGCTCGGTGAAGATCGACATCAATGTCGCCGCCCCGACCCGGACCATCACCCTGCAGGCCGCCGACCTGACCTTCGCCAAGGCGCAGATCACCGGCCCAGGCGCCGCCAAGGGAAGCGCGGCTCAGATCAGCGTCGACGCCCAGGCCCAGACGGCCACCTTCACCTTCGACAAGCCGGTCGCCAAGGGCGCCCACGTCCTGGCCATCGACTACAGCGGCAAGATCTACAAGCAGGCCGCCGGCCTGTTCGCCCTGGACTATGACACCGACCAGGGCAAGAAGCGCGCCCTCTACACCCAGTTCGAGAACAGCGACGCCCGTCGTTTCATCCCCTCGTGGGACGAGCCGTTCTTCAAGGCCACCTACGACGTCCAGGTCACCGTGCCGACGGGCCAGATGGCGATCGGCAACATGCCGGTCAGCAAGACGCAGGATCTCGGCGGCGGCAAGACGAAGGTCACCTTCGCCACCTCGCCCAAGATGTCGACCTACCTGCTGTTCTTCGGCCTGGGCGACTTCGACCGCGCCACCGCCAAGGTCGGCGACGTCGAGATGGGCGTGATCACCAAGAAGGGCGACCTGGCCAAGGCCGACTTCGCCCTGAAGTCGTCGGGCCCGATCCTGCAGTGGTACAACGACTATTTCGGCGTCCCCTACCCGCTGCCGAAGCTGGATCACATCGCCGCCCCCGGCCAGAGCCAGTTCTTCAGCGCCATGGAGAACTGGGGCGCGATCTTCTACTTCGAATACGCCCTGCTGGAGGATCCGGCGATCTCCACCCAGGGCGACCGCCAGAACATCTACACCACCGTGGCTCACGAAATGGCCCACCAGTGGTTCGGCGACCTGGTCACCATGTCGTGGTGGGACGATCTGTGGCTCAATGAAGGGTTCGCGTCCTGGATGGAGGGCCGGGCCACCGAGCGGTTCCATCCTGAATGGAACAGCCGGCTGGGCGCGGTCGGCGGCCGTGAATACGCCATGGGCCTGGACTCGCTGGCGACCACCCACCCGGTGGTCCAGCACGTCGAGACGGTCGACCAGGCCAGCCAGGCCTTCGACGGCATCACCTACCAGAAGGGCGAGGCGGTCATCCGCATGCTCGAGGCCTATGTCGGTCCCGAGGCCTGGCGCGACGGCGTGCGCCGCTACATCAAGGCCAACGCCCACGGCGGCACCCAGACGGACGACCTGTGGCGCGAAGTCGAGGTCGCCGCCGGCAAGCCGATCACCGCCATCGCCCACGACTTCACCCTGCAGCCGGGCATCCCGCTGATCACCGTCGAGGCCGGCGCCTGTGTGGCGGGCAAGACCCCGGTCACCCTGACCCAGGGCGAGTTCAGCCGCGACAGGCCGACCAAGACCCCCCTGGCCTGGCGCGTGCCGGTCTCGGCCCAGGTGGCCGGCTCCAGCACGGTGTCCAAGACCTTGGTCGAGGGCGGCAAGGGAAGCTTGAACGTCGACGGCTGCGGCCCGGTGGTCGTCAACGCCGGCCAGGCCGGCTATTTCCGCACCCTCTACACGCCCCAGGCTTTCGCCGGCGTCTCGGCCAGCTTCGCCAAGCTGCCGGCCATCGACCAGCTGGGCGTGATTTCCGACGCCTGGGCCCTGGGCCTGAACGGCCAGCAGGCCGTCACCGACGCCCTGGACCTGGCCATGGCCACGCCGGCCGACGCCGATCCCCAGGTCTGGGCCAAGGTCGCGGGCGTCCTGACCAATGTCGACGGCATGTACGACAGCGCCCCGGCTGACCGGGCCGCCTTCCGCAAGCTGGCCATCGCCCGCCTGTCGCCGGTGTTCCAGCAGGTGGGCTGGACCGCCAAGGCCGGGGAGCCGGCTCCGGTCGCCAACCTGCGCACCACCCTGATCGGCGCGCTCAGCACCCTGGGCGATCCGGCCGTGGTCGCCGAGGCCAAGCGCCGCTACGCCGCCGACAAGACCGACCCGACCGCCGTGCCCGGCCCGCTGCGCAAGGCGATCCTGGCCTCGGTCGGCCGCAACGCCGACGCGGCCGCCTGGGACGCCCTGCACGAACAGGCCAAGGCCGAAAAGACGCCGCTGATCCGCGACCAGCTCTACACCCAGCTGGCCGCGGCCCAGGATCCGGCCCTGGCCGCCAAGGCTCTGGACCTGGCCCTGACCGGCGAGCCCAGCGAGACCCTGTCGGCCAACATGATCTCGACGGTGGCCAAGCTGCATCCGGACCTGGCCTTCGACTTCGCCGTCGCCCACAAGGACGCGGTGAACGGCAAGGTCGACGCCGCCTCGCGCACCAAGTTCATCCCCGCCCTGGGCAAGGCCTCGGCCGACCCGGCGATGATCGACAAGGTGCGGGCCTACGCCGCCGCCAACCTGCCGGCCGGCTCGCGCGGCGAGGCCGAAAAGTCGGCGGCCTCGATCGCCGATCGGATCAAGACCCGTAAGGCGGCGCTGCCGCAGATCACCGCCTGGGCGACCCGGAAGGGCTGAGACATGACGCTGAGCTCGCTCGACGAGCGGATTCAGCGAACGCGAGTTGAAGCTTTCGGGCCGCGCTCGACGCCGATCTGACGAAAGGGCCGCGCTTTTTCGGGCGCGGCCTATTTCGTCGCAGGTCACGATTCCCCTTCATTCCCTGCGGGATTGGGCTTGCAGGCTGGCGCCTATCCCCCATATCGGGCATCGAAGCGGGGTTGACGGGCTCGTCAACTTCGATTGAACGAACGCTTTCCTTTCGGTCGGCGCCTTCGGGCGTCGTCTGGAGGGCGAGGATTTGGATCAACCGTTAGAACGCGACCAGACGGGGACGGCTCGAGAAAAACCGGGGCGCTTGCCTTAAGGCCCTTGTCACCGCCGTCCGCCAATCAGGAGCTGCAGGTCTCAACATGAGCAAGATTATCGGTATCGACCTTGGCACCACGAACTCGTGCGTGGCCATCATGGACGGCAAGTCGCCGAAGGTGATCGAGAACGCCGAGGGCGCGCGCACCACCCCGTCGGTGGTCGCCTTCCTTGAGGACGGCGAGCGCCTGGTCGGCCAGCCCGCCAAGCGCCAGGCCGTCACCAACCCGACCAACACCCTTTTCGCGATCAAGCGCCTGATCGGCCGCAACGCCTCCGACCCGGTGGTCGAGAAGGACAAGGCCATGGTGCCCTACGAGATCGTCAAGGGTCCGACCGGCGACGCCTGGGTCAAGGCCCACGGCAAGGACTACAGCCCGCAGGAAGTCTCGGCCTTCATCCTGCAGAAGATGAAGGAAGCCGCCGAGACCCACCTGGGCGAGCCGGTGACCAAGGCGGTCATCACCGTCCCGGCCTATTTCAACGACGCCCAGCGCCAGGCCACCAAGGACGCCGGCAAGATCGCCGGCCTTGAAGTGCTGCGCATCATCAACGAGCCGACCGCGGCGGCCCTGGCCTACGGCCTGGAAAAGAACGACGGCAAGAAGATCGCCGTCTACGACCTGGGCGGCGGCACCTTCGACGTCTCGATCCTGGAGATCGGCGACGGCGTGTTCGAGGTGAAGTCGACCAACGGCGACACCTTCCTGGGCGGCGAGGACTTCGACCTGCGCGTCGTCGACTACCTGGCCGACGAGTTCAAGAAGGAACAGGGCGTCGACCTGCGCAAGGACAAGCTGGCCCTCCAGCGCCTGCGCGAAGAGGCCGAAAAGGCCAAGAAGGAGCTGTCCTCGACGGCTCAGTACGAAGTGAACCTGCCCTTCATCTCGATGAACGCGTCGGGCCCGCTGCACCTGAACATCAAGCTGTCGCGCTCCAAGCTCGAAGCCCTGGTGGAAGACCTGATCGCCCGCACCATCGGTCCATGCGAACAGGCCCTGAAGGACGCCGGCCTGAAGAAGAGCGACATCGACGAAGTGATCCTGGTCGGCGGCATGAGCCGCATGCCCAAGGTCCAGCAGGCCGTGCAGGACTTCTTCGGCCGCGAGCCGCACAAGGGCGTGAACCCCGACGAAGTCGTGGCCCTGGGCGCCGCCGTCCAGGCCGGCGTGCTGCAAGGCGACGTCAAGGACGTGCTGCTGCTGGACGTGACCCCGCTGACCCTGGGCATCGAGACCCTGGGCGGTGTGTTCACCCCGCTGATCGAGCGCAACACCACCATCCCGACCAAGCGCTCGCAGACCTTCTCGACCGCCGACGACAACCAGTCGGCCGTGACGATCCGCGCCTTCCAGGGCGAGCGTCCGATGGCCGTCGACAACAAGTTCCTGGGTCAGTTCGACCTGCAGGGCATCCCGCCGGCGCCGCGCGGCGTGCCGCAGATCGAGGTCACCTTCGACATCGACGCCAACGGCATCGTCAATGTCCACGCCAAGGACAAGGCGACCAACAAGGAGCACTCGATCCGCATCCAGGCCAATGGCGGCCTCTCGGACGCCGACATCGAGCGCATGGTCAAGGAAGCCGAGGCCAACAAGGCCGCGGACGAGAAGAAGAAGGCGCTGGTCGAGGCCAAGAACCAGGGCGAGGCCATCGTGCACTCGACCGAGAAGGCCCTGGCCGAGCACGGCGACAAGGTCGGCGCGGCCGAGAAGACCGCGATCGAGACCGGCGTCACCGAGCTGAAGTCGGCGCTGGAAGGCGAGGACGTCGAGGCCATCCAGGCCAAGACCCAGGCCCTGATCCAGGCGTCGATGAAGCTGGGCGAAGCGATGTACAGCGCCCAGCAAGGCGCTGAAGGCGGCGAGGAAGCCGCCGCCGATGACGGCGTCGTCGACGCCGAATTCGAAGAAGTCGACGACTCCAAGCCGTCGGCGTGACCATGGGTCGCGGGGCTGAACACCTGACGAAGGTTTCCCCCGCGACGCCTTTGGGGAACAAGGCTCCTGCCCGCCGCTTGCGGTCGGGCGGGGGCGCTCCCACCTCCTATTCCAACATGGCTAGTGATCGACCCTGACGATGCGCGACTATTACGAAGTCCTGGGCGTGGCCCGTGGCTGCGATGACGCCGCCCTCAAGGCCGCCTTCCGCAAGATGGCGATGGAGCACCATCCCGACCGCAACGGCGGTTGCGAGAACGCCTCCTCGCGGTTCAAGGAAATCAACGAAGCCTATTCGGTGCTGTCGGACGCCCAGAAGCGCGCCGCCTACGATCGCTTCGGCCATGCCGGGGTGAACGGCCAGGGCGGGCCTGGCGGCTTCGGCGGCGCCGACGCCAGCGACATCTTCAACGACGTGTTCGGCGACGTGTTCGGCGAGATGTTCGGCGGCGGCCGCCGCCAGTCGAACGGTCCCCAGCGCGGCCAGGATCTGCGCTACGACCTGGAGATCACCCTCGAGCAGGCCTATGCGGGCGCCGAGGTCGAGATCAAGGTTCCCGCCGCCATCACCTGCGAGGTCTGCGAGGGCTCGGGCGCCAAGCCCGGCACCAGCCCGACCGTCTGCGGCACCTGCGGCGGCGCGGGTCGCGTGCGGGCCACCCAAGGCTTCTTCGCGGTCGAACGCGCCTGCCCCCGCTGCAGCGGCACGGGCCGCCTGGTGCTCGACCCCTGCCAGAACTGCCACGGCCATGGCCAGGTGCGCCGCGAGCGCGTGCTGTCGGTGCGCATCCCGGCCGGCGTCGATGACGGCGCCCGGATCCGCCTGGCGGGCGAAGGCGACGCCGGCGTTCGCGGCGGTCCGCGCGGCGACCTCTACCTGTTCCTGTCGGTGATCCCGCACGAGCTGTTCGAGCGCGACGGCCTGGACCTGCTGTGCACCGTGCCCGTGCCGATGACCGTCGCGGCCTTGGGCGGCGACATCGACGCCCCCTGCCTGCTGGGCGGCGAGAACTGCGACGGCTCCAACCGCATGACCGTCAAGGTTCCCGAGGGCTCGCAGACCGGCAAGACGGTCCGCCTGAAGGGCAAGGGCATGCCGTCCCTGCGCAGCCGCCAGCGCGGCGACCTGGTGGTTGAGCTGTTCGTGGAAACCCCGACCCACCTGTCGGCCCGGCAGAAGGAGCTCCTGCAGGAGCTGGCCGGCCTGTGCGGCGAAAAACAGAATCCCAAGTCCGCCAACTTCGTCGGCAAGGCCAAGCGCTTCTGGGAAGAAGTGACGGGGAGCTAGTCACCCCCGCGACTATTTTCATCGTTGCAAATTTGGGGTTGAAAAACCTTAGGGTGCACACTCTCATGGCGTGCGCGCTTGGCGCACACTAAAAGGGGTGTTCAGTGAAAATTCGTCGTAAATTGGCGTTGCTTGGAGTCGCCATCGGCCTAGCCACGGGCATGTCCATGGTCAGCGCGCCGGTCAGCGCCGCGCCGACCTATTGCCAGCAGCAGGCCTGGTGGTTCTGCGATCCGTCGTTTACGCGCGGCTCGACCGAATGGTGGGCCTGCGTCGATAACTACATCGCCAACTGCGTTTATAACGGCTGCATCGAGAACGGTTCCAACCAGTGCGTCGCGGATCGTGCGCCCAAAGCCTTGCCGCTTCAGAAGCTGAAGAAGTTGCAGAAGGCCGCCTAGGCTTTCGCGGTCGTCGCGTATGCGGCGGCCGTCGCCCTTCCGCATCGCCGCCCATGGGCTGAAAGCTCCATCGGTGGGTTTTCGCGGGATTAGTCCCCAGGGCTTGTGGATATCCGTTGCCGGAGTCTTAACGGAAGGCGCGACGCCCTATACCTTCCGGCGGGATGAACGCCCCCGCCTCCCCCGCCGTCCAGACCTATGACGCCACCGGCGCGACGCCGGTGATGCAGCAGTTCTTCGAGATGAAGGCGCGCCAGCCCGACGCCCTGATCTTCTTCCGCATGGGCGACTTCTACGAGCTGTTCTTCGACGACGCCTACAAGGCCGCCGCCGCCCTGGGCATCAGCCAGACCTTCCGCGGCACGCACAACGGCCAGCCGATCCCGATGGCCGGCGTGCCGCAGCACGCGGCCGAGGCCTATCTGTCCAAGCTGATCCGCATGGGCTTCAAGGTCGCCGTCTGCGAGCAGATGGAAGATCCGGCCGAGGCCAAGAAGCGCGGCTCCAAGTCGGTGGTCCGCCGCGACATCGTCCGGGTGGTCACCCCCGGCACCTTGACCGAGGACGGCCTGCTGGACGCGCGCGGCGCCAACCGCCTGGCGGCCGTGGCGGTGCGGGCCGGCCAGGCCGCCGTGGCGGCGGTCGAGCTGTCCACCGGCGAGGTCGAGTGCTTCCTGGTCGCCAAGGACGCGGTCGCGGCGATCCTGGCGGCCCTGGCTCCGTCCGAGACCCTGGTCGCCGACCGGCTGTTGTCGGACGAGCATCTGTCCCAGACCCTGAAGATCTGCGGCGGGCTGATCCAGCCCATGCCCTCGGCCCTGTCCGAGCCCCAGGCGTCGGAAACCCGCGTCAAGCGGCTGTACGGCGTCGACACCCTGGACGGGTTCGGCGGGCTCTCATCGGCCGAGATCGGCGCTCTGGGCCTGATCGCCGCCCACCTGGAGATGACCCAGGCCGGCAAGCTGCCGGCCCTGCGCGCCCCGCGCCGCGCGGCCGAGGCCGACGTGATGGCCATCGACCCGGCCACCCGCTCCAGCCTGGAGATCGACCGCACCCAGGGCGGCGACCGTAACGGCTCGCTGCTGGCCTGCATCGACCGCACGGTGACGGCGGGCGGGGCCCGCCTGCTGGCCTCGCGCCTGGCCCGGCCGCTGCTGGACCCCGCCGCCATCGACGCCCGGCTGGACGCGGTGGAATGGTTCGTGGACCACCGAAGCCTGCGCGAGCATCTGCGCGAGGTGCTGAAGGGGGCCGGCGACATGGCCCGCGCGCTGTCTCGCCTGGCCCTGGGCCGGGGCGGCCCGCGCGACCTGGGCTGCCTGAAGGACGGCCTGAAGACCGGCGAGAAGCTGGCCGGCATGGTCGGCGGGACCAGCGACCCGCTGTCGCCGCCGCCGACCGAGCTGGAGGCGGCGCTGAAGGCCCTGACCCCGTCGCTGCAGGTCGGCCTGTCGCGGCTGCTCGATGCGCTGGAGGTGGGCCTGGGCCCCGACCTGCCGGCCCTGGCCCGCGACGGCGGCTTCGTGGCTCCCGGCGTGCGGCCCGAGCTGGACCAGGCCCGCGCCCTGCGCGACGACAGCCGCCGGGTGGTGGCCGCCCTCGAGGCCCGCCTGATCCAGGACAGCGGCGTGCCGCTGAAGATCCGCCACAACGGCGTGCTCGGCTATTTCGTCGAGGCCACGGCCGGCAAGGCTGACCCGCTGTTCCAGCCGCCGCTGAACGCCACCTTCATCCACCGCCAGACCCTGGCCAATCAGGTGCGGTTCACCACGGTCGAGCTGGCCGACCTGGACGCCCGCATCGCCCAGGCGGCCGAGCGGGCCCTGGCCATGGAGGTCGCGGCCTTCGAGGACTGGCGCGCCGAGGCCGTCGCCCTGGCCGAGTCGATTCAGCTGGCCGCCGAGGCCCTGGCCCGGCTGGACGTCGCCGCCGCCCTGGCCCAATGGGCGGAAGACGCCGGCGCGGTGCGTCCCACCGTCGACCGGTCCCTGGCCTTCGAGGCCCGCGCCGCTCGCCACCCGGTGGTCGAGGCCGCGGTCAAGCGGGCCGGCGATCCCTACACCCCCAACGACTGCCGCCTGGACGCGGCCGGCGAGGCGGGCGCGCGGCTGTCGATCGTCACCGGACCGAACATGGCCGGCAAGTCGACCTTCCTGCGCCAGAACGCCCTGCTGGCCATCCTGGCCCAGGCCGGCTGCTATGTGCCGGCCAAGTCCCTGCGCCTGGGCGTCGTCGATCGCCTGTTCAGCCGGGTCGGGGCCGGCGACGACCTGGCCCGGGGCCGTTCGACCTTCATGATGGAGATGGTTGAGACCGCCGCCATCCTCACCCAGGCCAGCCCGCGCAGCCTGGTGATCCTCGACGAGATCGGCCGGGGCACGGCCACCTATGACGGCCTGGCCATCGCCTGGGCCTGCGCCGAGGCCCTGCACGACGTCAATCGCTGCCGGGCTCTGTTCGCCACCCACTATCACGAGCTGGCCACGCTGGAGACGCGGATGGCCCATGTCTCGAACCTCAGCCTGCGGGCCAAGGAGTGGAACGGCGACCTGGTCTTCCTGCACGAGGCCGCCGCGGGTCCGGCCGACCGCTCCTACGGCGTCCAGGTGGCCAAGCTGGCCGGCGTGCCGCCCCAGGTGGTGGCCCGCGCCAAGGCGGTGCTGGACCGGCTGGAGAGCAAGACCGAATCACCGGCCAAGCTGGACGAGCTGCCGCTGTTCGCCGCCTCCGCGCCCGTTTCGGCGCCCATCCAGGCGGCGCCCAGCCGCACCGACGCGGCGCTGGCGGAGCTGGATGTCGACGGCATGAGCCCCCGCGAGGCGCTGGACGCGCTCTACCGTCTTAAGGCTCTGCTCAAGACCTGACATCGTATAGTGAAGGCGGCGGCGCGGCGGACCGGCTTGACGGGTTCGACGCGCGCGCCCGGGAACCCCATATAGCCGCCATGCCCCGCCGTCTTCGCCCCACGCCTCTGGAACATGTCGTCGACGGCCACGCCCTGCGCGCCCGCCTGTCGGCCGCCGCCCTCGACCTGATCGGCGACGAGGCCGGCCAGCGGGCCCGAGCCATCGAGATCCTCAAGCAGGCGCTGTTTCGCGGCCGGATGATCGCCAAGGAGCGGCTGGAGAACGGAGCCGGCGGCCTGGAGACGGCCCGGCTGCTCAGCGGGGTCACCGACGAGGTGATCACCGCGCTCTACGACTTCACCACCGTCCACGTGTTCCGGGCCCGCAACCCGACCGAGGGCGAGCGCCTGAGCCTGCTGGCCGTCGGCGGTTACGGTCGCCGCACCCTGGCGCCGTTCTCGGACATCGATCTCTTGTTCCTGCGGCCCTACAAGCAGACCCCGCACGCCGAGAGCGTGATCGAGTTCATGCTGTATGCGCTGTGGGACCTGGGCTTCAAGGTCGGCCACGCCTCGCGGACCATCGAGGAGTGCGTCAAGCTCTCCCGGGAAGACTACACGATCCGCACCTCGATCCTGGAGGCCCGCCGCCTCACCGGCGACGAGCGCCTGGCCGAGGAGCTGAAGAAACGGTTTCGCGACGATGTCATGAAGGGCACCGGCGCGGCCTTCGTCGCGGCCAAGCTCAAGGAGCGCGACGACCGCCAGGCCCGGGCCGGCGCCAGCCGCTACATGGTCGAGCCCAACGTCAAGGAGGGCAAGGGCGGCCTGCGCGACCTGCACACCCTGATGTGGATCGCCGAATACCTGCACCCCGTGGACCGGCCCGAGGACGTCTTCCTGCTGGAGGTGTTCGACCGCCGCGAGGCCAAGGGCTTCATCCGGGCCTTCGACTTCCTGCACGCCGTGCGCGCCCACCTGCACTTCGCCACCGGCCGGCCGGAGGAGCGCCTGACCTTCGACCTGCAGCCCGAGATCGCCCGCCGCATGGGCTATGGCGACCGCGGCGACGCCCCGGCCGTCGAGCGCTTCATGCGCCGCTACTTCCTGGTCGCCAAGGAGGTCGGAGCCCTGACCCGCGCCTTCTCGGCCAAGCTGGAGGCCGAGCACTTCAAGCACGAACCCAAGGGCATTTCCCGCTTCCTGCCCGGCGGCGGCCGGCCCAAGCGCAAGGCCCTGGACGTGGCCGGCTTCTACGAGGACGGCGGCCGGCTGAACATCGACGGTCCCCAGGTGTTCGAGGCCGACCCGGTCAACCTGATCCGGCTGTTCAAGACCGCCGACGACCGCGACCTGGACCTGCATCCGGACGCCTTCACGGCGGTGACCCGCAACCTGAACCTGATCACCTCCAAGGTCCGGCGCGACCCGCTGGCGACCCGGGCGTTCCTCGACCTGCTGGCCAAGGGCAAGCGGTCCTACCGCACCCTGACCCTGATGAACGACGCCGGCGTGCTGGGCCGGTTCATCCCCGAGTTCGGCCGCGTCGTCGCCCAGATGCAGTTCAACATGTACCACTCCTACACGGTGGACGAGCACACCCTGCGGGCCGTGGGCCTGATCGGCGACATGGCCGCCGGCCGGCTGGTCGACGACCACCCGCTGGCGGTGTCGATCATGCCGCTGATCGAGGACCGCGAGGCCCTGTTCCTGGCCATGCTGCTGCACGATACCGGCAAGGGCGGGGTCGGCGGCCAGGAGAAGGCCGGGGCCCGCAGCGCCCGCAGCGCCTGCGAGCGCCTGGGCGTCGAGCGCGCCAAGGTCGAGCTGGTGGCCTGGCTGGTCGAGAACCATCTGGTCATGAGCGACTTCGCCCAGAAGCGCGACGTGGCCGATCCTGGCACGGTCGCGGCCTTCGCCCGCATCGTCGAGAACCCCGAGCGCCTGCGCCTGCTGCTGGTGATCACCGTCGCCGACATCCGCGCCGTGGGCCCGGGCGTCTGGAACGGCTGGAAGGGTCAGCTTCTGCGCGAGCTCTACAACGCCACCGAGGCGGTGTTCCGCGGCGGGCGGGGCAGCGACGCCGCCGCCAATGTCCAGCGCCACCAGGAAGCCGCCGCCGAGGCCGCGCGCGCGGCCCTGGTCGCGGCCGACCCCGCCGCCAAGGGCTGGGCTCAGGCCATGGAGGCGGCCTATTTCGGCGCCTTCTCGCTGGACGACCTGAAGGCCCATGCGGAACTGGCCCGTCGCGCCGCGATCCAGGGTGGGGCCGCCGCCGAGGGCCGGGTGCCGGTCGGCGCCAACGCCGCCGAGATCGTGGTGGCCGCCAAGGACCGCCGCGGCCTGTTCGCCGATCTGGCGCTCGCCATCTCCTCCCTGGGCGGCAACGTGGTCGGGGCCCGGGTCTTCACCTCGCGGCAGGGCCAGGCCCTGGACGTCTTCCATGTGCAGGACGTGACCGGCGCGGCCCTGGGCTGCGAGAACCCGCGCGCCCTGCGCCGCCTGGCCGACGCCCTGGAGGCGGCCGGCCGCGGCGAGCCCATCGCCGTCGAACCCCGTCGCGGCGCGGAGCTGTCGCGCACCGCCGCCTTCTCGATCGCCCCCTCGGTGGTCATCGACAACGAGGCCTCCAACGAGGCCACGGTGGTCGAAGCCTCGGGCCGCGACCGCCCCGGCCTGCTGCAGGCCCTGGCCCGCACCCTGGCCGACAACGGCCTGTCCATCCAGTCGGCCCACATCGACGGCTACGGCGAGCGGGCGGTCGACGCCTTCTACGTGCAGACTCCGGAGGGGGGGAAGGTGGCCGACGCCAAGAAGGTCGCGGCGCTGAAGGCCGACCTGCTGGCGGCGCTCGAGCAGAACGAGGCGGGGGCGCCGAACACGCGGCCGGGCCTGAAGCGGGCGCGGGCCAGCGTGGCGCGGTAGGACGACGCCGAAGCCCTCCGTGTGCCGCCTACCTCGGCGCGCCCCTCTGAACGCCGCGCCGCTAAATGCCTCTCGTCGATATCCAATCAACCTTGACGACTATCGCCAGGTGCGTCACGCGTCTTCAATGACAGGTTTAGACGTCGGCGAGGTCGCGTCGGCGACTGTCGTTGGTTTCGGGGGATGTTCACGTGGCTTATTCTGAATCGATGCGAAGCTGGGCTGACGACAGCTCGGCGCGGTTGACGCAGGGGTTCGAGAACGCCGACGTTCCCCCGGGCGACACCGTGCCGGGCGACACCTCCACCACCGAGGTGTTGTCGGGCTCGTTGGGAAGCGCCTTCGGCTGGATCAACACGCCCACGGACACCGACTGGTACGGCCTGCAGACGCAGGTGGGTCAGACCTACACCATCTTCCTGAAGGGCTATTCCAGCAGCACCGGCGGCGGGCCGGCGCTGCCCGACCCCATTCTGCGGATCTATGACAGCAGCGGCCAGCTGATCGGCACGGCCGACAATTCGCTCAACAGCCTTGACGCCAATTATCAGTACACGCCGACCACCTCCGGACTGATCTACGTGTCGGCGGGCAGCGCCGACGGTCAGACCGGCCGGTTCTCCTTCCTTGTGATCAAGACCACCGCCACGGTCCCGGATGTCGTGCCGGGCGACACCAGCACCGGCGTCAGCCTGGCGATCGGCGGACACGTCGACGGCGTCCTCGAAAACGCGACCGACGCGGATTGGTATCGCGTTTCGCTGACCGCCGGGCAGAGCTACATGTTCCACCTCGACGGGGCTTCGGCTTCCCCGCTGTCGGACTCCTACCTCCAGCTGTTCGGCGCAAACGGGAGCCTGATCACCTTCAACGACGACTACGGCGATGGATATGACTCCGCGCTGCGGTTCACGCCGACCACCACGGGGGTCTACTATCTGTCGGCCGAAGCGGCCGCAGGCGAAACCGGCGGCTATCGTGTCTCCGCCGAGGCCGTGGCGCCGCAGAATCCACTCGACACGATCGACTGGGGTACGAACATCGCCAATACGGCGATCACCGTCTATTTCGCCCAGGCTGGCCAGACCTTCGACGCCCACACGGCCGACCGCAGCTGGACCGCCAGCGAGATCTCCAGCGTCATGGCCGCCTTTGCGACCCTATCGGCGGTTTCCAACGTCACCTTCACCACCACCGCCTCGGCGGCCGGCGCCACCATGATCATGGTGCTCGACGACGCGCTGGGCGACGAGACGCTAGGCTCCATGAGCCTGCCGCCCCTCACGCCGGCCATCGGGACGTTCTCGCCCGCCGCCGACGTCTGGAACGCCGCGACGCTGCAACCGGGCGGACTCGCCTTCTCCACGTTGATCCACGAGGTGGGCCACGCCTTGGGCCTGTCCCACCCGCACGACACCGGCGGTTCTTCGGAGATCATGGAAGGCGTCACCGGCCCGTTCGATTCCTATGGGGTGGCCGGGCTGAACCAGGGCGTCTTCACGATGATGTCCTATAACGACGGCTGGCCGATGGGCCCGGCCGGCGGCCCGAGTGGATACAACTACGGCATGCAGCGCGGTCCGATGGCGCTGGATATAGCCGTGCTTCAGAAGAAGTACGGCGCGACGGTCAGCCATGCTGGCGACGACGTCTACACCCTGCCGACGACCAACGGCGCGACCGTCGGCTACCTGGCTCTCTGGGACACCGGCGGCAACGACACCATCAGCGCGTCGGGCTCCGGCAACGCCGTGATCGACCTGCGTCCGGCGACTCTGCTCAACGCCCCGGGCGGCGGCGGCTATGTCTCGTACATTGGCGCGGTCCAAGGCGGACTGGTCGTGGCCGCAGGCGTCGCTATCGAGAACGCCTATGGCGCCAACGGCGCCGACATCCTCACCGGCAACGCCTACGACAACACCTTGAGGGGCGGCGGCGGGGCGGACAAGCTCAACGGCGCCGACGGCTCCGACGTCCTGGACGGCGGGACGGGCAGCGACGTCCTCGACGGCGGGCTGGGCGTCGATTACGCGGCCTACGGCACGGCCTCGACGGGCGTCCACGCCTCGCTCCAGCAACCCTCGACCAATACCGGCGACGCGTTGGGCGATACCTATACCTCGATCGAAGGGCTGCGGGGCTCGAGCTTCGCCGACCTCCTCCGCGGCGACGCCAACGGCAACATCCTTCTGGGCATGGCGGGGGACGACACGCTCGACGGCGGCGGCGGCGACGACGTGATCTCGGGCGGCGACGGCGATGACGTGATCCTCGCTGTCGGTGCAAGTTCGGTGTCGGGCGACAGCGGATCCGACACCTTCAAGTTCCTGCTCGCCTCGGACTCGACGCTGGCCGCATCGACCCTGATCACCGACTTTCAGACCGGAGTCGACAAGATCAGCATCGCGGCGATGCAGCCGACCAACGTCACGATCGGCCAGGCGAACGGGGTCTATACCCTGACGGCGACGACCGCCGCCGCCGGCACGTTCTATCTCCGCTCGACGAATGTCCTGGCGCTGTCGGACGTCATCACGGTCATTGTTGGCCAGACGCTGGCGGGCACGCCGAGCTACGACAAGCTGGTCGGCGGCGACGGGGCGGACGTGCTTATCGGCAAGGGGGCGGGCGACAACCTGACGGGCGGCGCCGGCGTCGACATCTTCCGCTATGAAGTCGCCGGGGATTCCCATGGCGATGGCTACGACATCCTCTCCGACTTCCAGCACGGCGTGGACAAGATCGACCTGTCGGCGGTGGCGCCCACCTACATGAGCATCCTGCACGCGCAGGGCGCTTCGTACCTGTTCCCCTCGACATCGGGCGGCCAGATGCAGATCGCCGCCGTCGGCGATGTCGAGGCCAACGACATCCTGACGGGCGGGACCACCAACTACTACATCGTCGGCGACGACAGCGGCATGACCCTGATCGGCGGCGACAATCCCGACAGCATCGTCGGCGGCGGCGGGAACGACGTCATCATCGGCGGCGGCGGCGGCGACGCCCTGTACGGCAATGGCGGCCGCAACGTCTTCACCTACCGGTCGGCGTCGGAGTCCAATAACCAGAACCTGGACATCATCCACGGCTTCCAGACCGGCGTGGACAAGATCGACCTCTCGGCGATGAATCCGTCGAACGTCAGCATCGTCTATTACAACGGCGGAACCTTCATCAACGGCGGCGCGGCCGACGGCGCGTTCCAGATCGCGTCGATCGACAAAGTCTTCGGCATCAGCCTGCTGGGCTTGACCGGCGGCCTCTATGTCGTCGGCGAAAACGTGGCGGGCGCCCTGTACGGCAGCGCCGGCGCGGACACGATCATCGGCGGCTCGAGCTACGATGCGATCTACGCCGGCGGTTCGGGCGACGCCCTGTTCGGCGGCGGCGGCATGGACACCTTCATGTACGAGTCCGGTACCGACTCGAACGGCGCGCCGGGTGGCATGGACATCATCCACGACTTCGAGACGGGCGTGGACAGGGTGTACTTAAACGGGATCATGGGGGCGACCAACGTCAGCGTCATCCGCTCCAACGGCGGCACGTTCATCTTCGGCAATTCGACGGCCGGCGCCTTCCAGATCGCCTCGACCCACGACATCAACCCCGCCGACATGATCGGCCTGACCAGCGGCGCCTATGTGGTCGGGGACGACACCGCCAACACCTTGATCGGCGGCTATCTCAGCGAGAGCATCGTCGGCGGCGGCGGCAATGACATCATCATCGGCGGCGGGGCGGCCGACGCGTTGTTTGGAGGCGCGGGGGCGGACACCTTCAAGTTCCTCGACAAGTCCGACTCGGCTCCTGGCGCGTCGGACATCATCCACGATTTTCAGACGGGCGTGGACAAGATCGATCTGACCGCCCTGCACACCAACCCACTGGACAAGTTCACCCTGGTGTCCGACGCCAACGCCTCGTACCTGTTCGTGCAACTGGCCGGTAATCCCGACAACGACCTGCAGGTCCTGTTCGCCACGCCGAACGTGAAGGCGTCGGACATCCTCTGGTAGGCGTCGCGAGGGATGCGTGGCTCGCCGCGCGTCCCTCGGCGGCCCTGCACCGCGATCTCGCCGAAAATCCACGTTGGGCACGGACGAGGCTCCCAGATTGCCGGCCAAGTTCGGTCCATGCCCAACCCTCGCCTTGACGGCTCGCCGCCCAGCCCGCAGAAGCCGTTCGTGACCGACATCGCGCCCCCCGAAAAGCCCGCCGAAGCGCCCGCCTCCGCCAAGAAGGCCGGCGGCCTGCTGAAATCGTCGGCGATCTATTCCGGCCTGACCCTGGTCAGCCGGTTCATGGGCTTCGCCCGCGACCTGGCGGTCTCGTACCGGATGGGGGCCAGCGCCACCCCGGCGGCCGACGCCTACAACGCGGCCCTGGCTTTCCCCAACCTGTTCCGCCGGTTCTTCGCCGAGGGGGCGTTCGCCGCCGCCTTCGTGCCGGCCTACGCCAAGTCGCTGCAGCGCGACGGCGAGGAGACCGCCGATATCCTGGCCGCCGACGCCATGGCCAGCCTGGCTGCGGCCACCATCGTCATCACGATCGTCTGCCAGCTGGCCATGCCCTGGCTGATGATGCTGATCAGCCCGGGCTTCGGCTGGGGCACCGAAAAGTACAAGCTGGCGGTGCTGCTGACCCAGATCACCATGCCCTACCTGCCGTGCATGGCCATCGTCGCCCACCTGTCGGGGGTGCTGAACGCTCGCGACCGCTTCGTGCTGTCGGCCGGGGCGCCGATCCTGCTGAACGTCGCCACCCTGGTCTTCATCCTGCCCCAGACCAGCGCCGTCGGGGCCGCCACCTGGGGCTCGGTCGGGGTGATCGTGGCCGGGGTGGCCCAGGCCGCCCTGCTGACCTGGGGCGTCAACAAGTCCGGAGCCAAGGTCCACTGGCGGCTGCCGCGCCTGACGCCGGAGGTGCGCGAACTGATCGGCAAGGCTATTCCCGGCGCCCTGGCGGCCAGCGCCACCCAGGTCAACATCTTCATCTCCGGCAATCTGGCCAGCCACGTGCCCGGCGGCCGCTCCTGGCTGGCCACCGCCGACCGCCTGTACCAGCTGCCGCTGGGCCTGGTGGGGGTGGCGATCGGCGTGGCGCTGCTGCCGCGCCTGTCGCGGGCCGTGAACACCGGCGACGGCGATGACGCCCAGACCGCCATGGACCAGGCCATCACCCTGGCCATGGCCCTGACGATTCCCGCCGCCGCCGCCCTGGTGGCCATGCCGGGCTTCCTGTCGGACGCCCTCTACACCCGCGGCCAGTTCACCAGCTTCGACGCCAGCCAGACCGCCTCGGCCCTGTTCTTCTACGGCCTGGGCACGCCGGCCTTCGTGCTGCAGCAGCTCTATTCGCGGGCCTTCTTCGCCCGGGGCGACACCAAGAGCCCGATGCGCTTCGCCCTGATCTCGGTGGCCATGAACATCGGCCTGGGCATCCTGCTGTTCAACCTGATCGGGGTGAAGGGCATCGCCGCCGCCACGGCCGTGGCCTCGTGGATCAATGTCGGCCAGATGGTGTGGGGCCTGTCGCGCAAGGGCCACTACAGCCCTTCGCTACGGACCTGGTCGCGGGTCAGCCGGATCCTGGCGGCCAGCGTCGCCATGGGCGGGGCCCTGGCCGCGGCCTCGCATTGGCGGCCGCTGATCGAGGCCCCGCTGCGGGAACTGGGCCTGCGTGGCCACACCCTGGGGGCCAAGGAGTTCGCCTTGCTGCTGACCGTGCTGGTCGGCGCGGCGCTCTATCCGCCGCTGGTCTTCCTGTTCGGCGGGGTGACGCCGGCCGAGCTGAAGGGCGTGCTGAGGCGGGGCAAGTAAGGGTCGGGGACATGCCCTTGCGGCGTGTCCCCAAGTTCAAGCGCCGCGCCCGCCGATGGGGACGGCGCTGCAGGGGCATGTCCCCGCTTGCTCTCCGACGCCGCGCCCGGTAACCAGCGGGCATGGCTTCGATCGGATCTTACGCGCCGCGATGGCGCCGCTTTCTCTGACTCCGACCGCCGCGCCCAGCACGCGGCGCGCGCTCCGCGCATCCGCCATACCGCTTTCGACATCCAGGGCTGAAGCCATGACCGACCACACCCCCGTCCCCTATGCGGGTCCGACCCGCGTGCTCTCCGGCGTCCAGCCGTCCGGCGCCCTGCACCTGGGCAACTATCTGGGCGCCCTGGTGAAGTTCGCTCGGCTGCAGCACGAGATGGACACCTTCATCTTCGTGGCCGACCTGCACGCCATCACCGTCTGGCAGGACCCCGAGGCCCTGGCCCAGCAGACCCGCGAGATCACCGCCGCCTACCTGGCCGCCGGCCTCGATCCGAAGAAGGCGACGATCTTCCCGCAGTCGGCGGTGCGCGAGCACGCCGAGCTGGCCTGGATCTTCCAGTGCGTGGCCCGCCTGGGCTGGCTCGACCGCATGACCCAGTTCAAGGAGAAGAGCGGCAAGCACAAGGAGCGCTCCAGCGTCGGCCTCTACACCTATCCGGTGCTCCAGGCCGCCGACATCCTGGTCTACAAGGCCACCCACGTGCCGGTGGGCGAGGACCAGAAGCAGCACCTGGAGCTGACCCGCGACATCGCCGGCAAGTTCAACCACGACTTCGGCGTGCAGGGCTTCTTCCCGCAGCCCGAGCCGCTGATCCAGGGGCCCGGCGCTCGGATCATGAGCCTGCGCGACGGCTCGGCCAAGATGAGCAAGTCCGACCCGTCGGACTACAGCCGCATCAACCTGACCGACGACGCCGACGCCATCGCCGCCAAGGTCAAGAAGGCCCGCACCGATCCGGAGCCGCTGCCCGAGACCCTGGATGACCTGGCCGCCCGGCCGGAGGCCGACAACCTGGTGGGCATCTTCGCGGCGCTGGCCGGCCGTTCGAAGGCCGAGGTGCTGGCCGATTACGCGGGCCAGGGCTTCGGGACCTTCAAGCCGGCCCTGGCCGAGCTGGCGGTCGAGAAACTGGCCCCGGTCGGCGAGACCATGCGCCGCTTCCTGGCCGATCCGACCGAGATCGACCGGATCTTGAAGGCAGGGGCGGAGCGGGCGTCCGAGGTGGCGGCGCCGACGGTGGCCGAGGTGAAGAAGCTGGTCGGGTTCTGGGGGGCTTGAACACTTGCCCCCATCTGACCGCTTCGCGGTCTGTCCGCCCCCATAGGGGGCGGAGCCTTCCGCGCTGGCGCTCTTCCCCCTCTGGGGGAAGACGGCCGAAGGCCAGTAGGGGGCAAGTTACAGCCTCCCCGGAATCCGCACCGGCAAGCTCTCATACCCCTTCACGAAGCTGGAATAGACCCGCTTGGGTTCGCCCATCACCTCGATCTTCGGGAAGCGCTTGAGGATCTCTTCCCAGATGATCTTCAGCTGCAGCTCGGCCAGGCGGTTGCCGACGCAGCGGTGGATGCCGAAGCCGAACGACAGGTGGCGGCGGGCCTGGGGGCGGTCGATCAGGAAGGCGTCGGGATTGTCGATCACCGTCTCGTCGCGGTTGCCCGAGACGTACCACATCACCACCTTGTCGCCCTTCTTGATGGTCTTGCCCGACAGCTCGAAGTCCGCCACCGCCGTGCGGCGCATATAGGCCAGCGGCGTCTGCCAGCGGATGATCTCCGAGACCATGTTGGGGATCAGCGACGGGTCGGCCCGCAGCTTGGCCTCCTCGGCGGGGTTCTGGCTGAGGGCCAGCAGGCCGCCGGTGATCGAGTTGCGGGTGGTGTCGTTGCCGCCGACGATCAGCAGCAGGATGTTTCCCAGATACTCGAACGGCGGCATGTTCCGCGTCGCCTCGCCGTGGGCCAGCATCGAGATCAGGTCATTGCCCGGCTCGGTCGAGTTGACCCGCTGGTTCCACAGCTCGGTGAAATAGGCCAGGCACTCCAGAAGCTCGGCCCGGCGCTGGTCCTCGCTGTCGACGACGCCGGCCCCCGGGATGGCGGTGGTGACGTCCGACCAGCGGGTCAGCTTGCGGCGCTCTTCCCAGGGGAAGTCGAACAGGGTGGCCAGCATCTGGGTGGTCAGCTCGATCGACACCTTGTCGACCCAGTCGAAGGTTTCGCCGATCGGCAGGCCGTCGAGAATCCCGCCCACCCGCTCGCGGATCGTCCCTTCCAGCAACGCCAGGTTCACCGGCGAGACGATCGGGCTGACGGTCTTGCGCTGGATGTCGTGCTTGGGCGGGTCCATGGCGATGAACATCGGCAGGACGAAGTCCTCGTCGAAGTTGCGGATGGTGATGCCGCCGAAGCTGGAGTCCGACGAGAACACCTGGTGGGTGGTGTCGACGGTCATGATGTCGTTGTAGCGGGTGACCGACCAGTAGGGGCCGTACTCGCTGTGGGCGCAGTAGTGCACCGGGTCCTCGGCCCGCAGCCGCTCGAAATAGGGCCAGTGGGCGTCGGCCTGGAACAGGGCGGGATCGGCGACGTCGATCTCGTCCAGCGGCATGGCGTAGGCCTTGGCCCTCGCCGCGTCCCTTTGGGCCTCGCTCGACAGGTCGATGGCTCCGTCGCTCATGGCGACCTCCCCTGGGAACAGTGGGTGAAACAGTTGTTTTGACGATGGAGCCATAACACGGTTCGTTTGTCACGATGACGCAAGCGGCAGCCGGGCACTTGTCCTGGGGGCTTCCCGGGTCCATTTCTCCGGCATGTTCATCCAGACCGAAACCACGCCCAATCCCGAGGTCCTGAAGTTCCTGCCCGGCCGCGAAGTGCTGGGCGAGGGCGCGCGCGAGTTCCGCACCGCCGAGGAGGGCGACGCCTCGCCCCTGGCCGAGGCCCTGTTCCGCCTGGGCGACGTCAACCGCGTGTTCTTCGGCCCGGACTTTCTCACCGTGACCAAGGCCGAGGGCGCGGAGTGGCCGCACCTGAAGGCGCCGATCCTGGCCGCCATCATGGACCACTTCACCAGCGGCCGGCCCCTGCTGCTGGACCAGGCGGAAAGCGGCCATGACGAGGACGGCGTCTATGACGACGAAACCGCGCAGATCGTCGCCGAGATCAAGGACCTGCTCGACACCCGCATCCGTCCGGCCGTGGCCCAGGACGGCGGCGACATCGTGTTTTCCAAGTTCGAACGGGCCACCGGCGTGGTCTGGCTGCACATGCGCGGCGCCTGCTCGGGCTGCCCGTCGTCCTCGGCCACGCTGAAGGCGGGCGTCGAGAACATGCTCAAGCACTATGTGCCGGAAGTGACCCGGGTCGAGCAGACGCTGTAGACGCCTTGCCAGAGCCCTTCGGCGACCTTATTGTAACTGTATAAGTTGCAGTTATATCGCCCATAAGGATCGCTGATGGCCAAGCTCGCCGACACGGCTCTCGACCAACTGTTCACCAAGGCGCGCACGCGCAACGGCTGGAGCGACCAGCCCATCCCCGAACCGGTGCTGCGCGAGCTGTACGACCTGGTGAAGTTCGGCCCGACCGCCTTCAACGCTACGCCGGCCCGTTTCCTTTTCCTGACCAGCCCCGAGGCCAAGGCCCGGCTGGCGGCCCTGTCGTCTGGCTCGAACGCCGCCAAGATTCTCAAGGCCCCGGTGACGGTGATCGTCGGCTACGACCTGGACTTCCCCGAAACGCTCGACACGCTGTTCCCCAACCTCCCGGGGGTGAAGACCTGGTTCAGCGATCCCGCGGCCACGGAAATCGCCGCGCTGCGCAACAGCTCGTTGCAAGGCGGCTATTTCATCCTGGCGGCGCGGGCGCTGGGCCTGGACGTGGGGCCGATGTCCGGCTTCAACAACGCCGGCGTCGACCAGGAATTCTTCGCCGGGACCAATATCAAGTCGAACTTCATCGCCTCGATCGGATACGGCACGGACGAAAACCTGTTCCCGCGCAATCCGCGCCTGGACTTCGAGAAAGCTGCGAAGATTCTGTGATCAGATCCTGACACTCGAAAAAGTCGTCATCCCGGCGCTTCGCTTCGCCCCGGCCGGAATGACGACGGTTCGCGCTGGTGGCGAACAGCACGCGGCCGATGCTAGAACGGCCCGATGACCCAGCGCCTCGCCCTGATCGCCGTTCCTCTGCTGCTGCTCGCCGCCTGCGGCCCCGCCAAGCAAGCCGACACCGCCGCCCCGCCGTCGGCCGCGTCGTCGGACGTCCCCAAGTCCGGGCCGGTCGCCATCGCGGTGACGCCCTATGTCGGCGGGCCGCTGCATGTGCGCGCCGACGGCGTGGGCCCGGTCACCGGCGAGACGGCCTTCGACCTGGCGACCATCAAGGCCCTGTTCCCCAAGGCCGTGGTCAAGAGCGCCTTCATCCACGTCGGCGAGGGCCCGCCCGGGCCGATCATCACGGTCGAGCAGGACAATGTCCCGCTGCTGGAGATCGGCAAGGGCGCCGAGGGCGGCATCGGCGAGATCCGGCTGGCCGGCGGGCCAGTCGAGGGTCCCAAGGGCGAGGCTTTGCTAGGGAAATGGGCCGATCTCGGGTTCGACATCGCCCAGTGCCGGGCCGGCGAGGGCCGCACCGTCAACCAGACCGTCTGCGTGCGCCCCGAGGCCCCGACGGTGTCCTACGTGTTCGGCGTGCCCGGCTGGGCCAGGGGCGGCCTGCCGCCGGTCGAGACCCTGAAGGCCAAAGGCCAGCTGAACGAATTCGTCTGGCGTCCGGCCGAGCAGGCGGCCGTCGGGGCGGCCTGATCGATGATCCGACACCTGATCCCCGCCGCGCCGCTACTGGTCCTGGCCGCCTGCGGGCCGGCGGACAACGCCCAAACCGGCAAGCCCGCCTCGGCCCCCGCCGCTTCCACGCCCCCTCCCGCCATGGTCACCCGGCCGGCTGCCGACGGCGGGGTCGATCGCTTCACGCCGTATGTCGGTGGTCCGCTGGCTCTGGACGAGTTCTCGGTCGGCCCGCTGATGTCGTTGACCGAGTTTTCGCTCGACGCCATCAGGCCGCGGTTTCCCAAGGCCCAGGTCGAAGCCGGCGTCCTGCGTGACGCCCAGGGCGCGGAGACGCCGATCATCACGGTTCGACAGGACGGCGGCGTGATCGAGATTCAAGGCAATCCCGGCGCCCGCACGGTCGGCGACATCCGCGTCACCGGCGGCGCGCCCCAGGGGCCGCGCGGCGAGACGCTCGGCCTGAAATGGGCGGACGCCGACATGGACTATCCGCGCTGCTGGATGGGCAAGGACCGCGACGCCCACGCTGTGATCTGCACCCAGCCCGGCGAGCCGGTGCTGCGCTACGTGTTCGCCGTGCCCGGCTGGACGGTGGACGCAACGCCGCCCGAGGCGGTGCTGCGCGACAAGGCGACCTTGCGAGAATTCCTCTGGCGGGGGGGCGCGCCCGTAGCTCCGGTGACGAATTGATCCTTTCCATCGACACCTGCCTGAACGCCAGCTCCGTCGCCATCCTGGACGGCGACGTCGTCCGCGCCGCCCGCAGCGAGCCGATGACTCGCGGTCACCAGGAGCGCATCGCCGTCCTGGCCCGCGAAGTGGCGGCCGAGGCCGGGGTGACGTTCGCCGAGCTGACCCGCGTCGCCGTCACCGTCGGCCCCGGCTCGTTCACCGGCCTGCGGGTCGGGCTGTCCTTCGCCAAGGGCCTGGCCACGGCCCTGTCGATCCCCTGCGTCGGCGTCAACACCCTGGAGGCCCTGGCGGCCTCGGCCCAGGCGGTGGGCCTCGTGGCCGGTGTGCTCGACGCCAAGATGGGCCAAGTCTATCTGCAGGTCTTCGACGGCGGAAGGCCGCTGATGGCTCCCGACGCCCTGGAGGTCGGGGTGGCCGCCGCGCGCCTGGCCGAGCTCTATTCGGGCGGACCGGCCACCCTGATCGGGTCCGGTGCGCCGCTGGTCGCCGAGGTCCTGCCCGGCGCCACCGTGCTGACGCCGGCCTATGCCGATCCCGTGGCCATCGCCCGCCTGGCGGCGGCCAAGCCGATCCCCGGCCATTCGCCCCGGCCGCTCTATCTGCGCGCGCCCTACGCCGTGGCGCCCGCGGCATGATCCTGCGTCCTGTCGGGCTGGAAGCCTGCTTCACCCTGGCCGATCTGCACGACCGGGCCTTCGACCGGCCCTGGTCGGCGGAGGAATTCGAGACCCTGCTCAACAGCCCCGGCGCCTTCGCGGTGCTGGGCGAGGCTGGCCAACCGGAGGAGGCCAAGGGCTTCATCCTGTGCCGGGCGATCGCCGGCGAGGCCGAGATCCTGACCGTGGCCGTCGACCCCGCCGCCCGCCGCCGCGGCTGGGGCGCCGCCCTGGTCGAGATGGCGGCCGGCGTCGCCAGGGAAGCCGCCGCCTTCGAGATGTTTCTCGAGGTCGCGGCCGACAATGTCGCGGCGATCCGGCTCTACGAGACCACCGGCTTCGCCCGCGTGGGCCTGAGAAAAGGCTATTATCCCCATGCGGATGGGGCCAAGGACGCGGTGGTGATGCGTCGGGTGCTTAACAGCTAGCGGCCAAACCCCTATCTTGCCCGCGAATCTGGCTTGGATTCATCTTCCGGAGACGTCGCCGTGGATCGCCTCGAAAAGCTCTGCATCGATAAGGGCATGCGCATGACCGACCAGCGTCGGGTCATCGCCCGCGTGCTGTCGGCGGCCACCGACCATCCGGACGTCGAGGAACTGCACCGCCGCGCCCACGCCGTCGACCCGCACATCTCGATCGCCACGGTCTATCGGACGGTCCGCCTGTTCGAGGAGAGCGGCATCATCGAGCGCCACGACTTCCGCGACGGCCGCTCGCGCTACGAAGAGACCCCCGACCATCACCACGACCACCTGATCGACATGAAGACCGGCAAGGTCGTCGAGTTCGTGGACGAGGAGATCGAGGCCCTGCAGAACGCCATCGCGCGGAAGCTGGGCTACAAGCTGGTGGATCACCGGCTGGAGCTGTACGGGGTTCCGATCGAGGAGTGAGCCTCGAACTTGCCCCCACCTGACGGCTTCGCCGTCTGTCCGCCCCCATAGGGGGCGGAGCGCTCTTCCCCCTCCGGGGGAAGACGGCCGAAGGCCAGTAGGGGGCAAGTGTATTCCCCACGGCCTTGCGCGTTAACGCCCCCGCGCTCATAACGCCCCCATGAGCGAGACCCCGCAAAAGCGCCTCTATATCAAGACCTACGGCTGTCAGATGAACGTCTATGACAGCGAGCGCATGGCCGACGTCCTGCGTCCGCTGGGCTATGGCGTGGTCGACGACCCGGAAGGGGCCGACCTGGTGGTGCTCAACACCTGCCACATCCGCGAGAAGGCCACCGAGAAGGTCTATTCCGAACTCGGCTACATCAAGCAGATGAAGGGCCGGAAGGCGCAGGCCGGCGGCAAGATGACCATCGCCGTGGCCGGCTGCGTGGCCCAGGCCGAGGGCAAGGAGATCATGCATCGCCAGCCGGCCGTCGACCTGGTGGTCGGGCCGCAGGCCTATCACCAGCTGCCCGAACTGATCGCCCGCGCCCACCGGGCGACCGGAGAGCGCCTGTCGGCCGACTTCGCCGCCGACGAGAAGTTCGACGCCCTGCCGGCCGAGCGCCAGGTGAACGGCGTCACCGCCTTCCTGACCGTGCAGGAGGGCTGCGACAAGTTCTGCACCTTCTGCGTGGTGCCCTATACGCGCGGCGGCGAGTGGTCGCGGCCGCCCGAGGCCATCGAGGACGAGGCCCGGCGCCTGGCCGACCAGGGCGTGCGCGAGGTCACCCTGCTGGGCCAGAACGTCAACGCCTATGACGGCGGCGGCCATACCCTGGCCAAGCTGGTTCGTCGCCTGGCCAGGATCCCCGGTCTGGACCGCATCCGCTACACCACCAGCCATCCGCGCGACATGGGCGAGGACCTGATCGCGGCGCACGGCGAACTGCCGCAGCTGATGCCCTATCTACACCTGCCCGTGCAGGCCGGGTCGGACAAGATCCTCAAGGCCATGAACCGCGACCACACCGCCGAGAGCTATGTGCGGCTGGTCGAGAAGATCCGCGCCGCGCGGCCCGACATCGCCATGAGCGGCGACTTCATCGTCGGCTTCCCCGGCGAGCGCGACGGCGATTTCGACAAGACGCTGGAGCTGGTCCGCGAGGTCGGCTTCGCCAGCGCCTTCTCGTTCAAATATTCGCGCCGCCCCGGCACCCCGGCCTCGGCCATGCCGGGCCAGGTGGACGAAGCGGTCAAGGCCGAGCGCCTGGACCGCCTCAACGCCCTGCTGGACGCGCAGCAGAAGGCGTTCAACGCCCTGCAGGTCGGCAAGGTCCTGCCGGTGCTGTTCGAGAAAAAAGGCCGCAACCCCGGTCAAATCGTCGGCCGCAGTCCCTATCTGCAGGCTGTGCACGCGGTGGGCCCCGACAGCCTGCTGGGCCAGATCGTTCCCGTTCGCATCGAGTCGTCGGCCAAGATGAGCCTGGGCGGCGTGCTCGAGAACCAATCTTTGCTGGAGTCCGCTTGAGCCGCACGCCTGAGTTCCTGCCCCTGTCCGCTGCCGCCGTGCGCGCCGTTTCCGGCCCGAACGGCCGTCACGCCGCCCTGATCGAGGACGCCTTCAAGGTGCTGATCGAGACGCCGGGCGGCGGGGTGACGATCACCGGCGACGTCAAGGGCCGCTCAAGCGCCAAGCGGGTGATCGTCGCCCTGGCCGATCGGGCCGACGCCGAGGACGAGGTGGTGGAGGCCGACGTGCGGGTGGCGGTCGGCGAGGCCCACAGCGCCGGCGGCCAGGCCTCGCCTCGCGCGGTGCGCAAGGGCTCGGTGTCGCCCAAGACCAAGGGCCAGGCCCGCTACATGGAGGCCATGGCCAGCCATCCGCTGTGCTTCGGCCTGGGCCCGGCCGGCACGGGCAAGACCTTCCTGGCCGTCGCCCAGGGCGCGGGCATGCTGCTGCGCGGCGAGGTCGACCGGCTGATCGTCACCCGGCCCGCCGTCGAGGCTGGCGAGAAGCTGGGCTTTCTGCCAGGCGACCTCAACGAGAAGGTCGACCCCTACATGGCCCCGGTCTGGGAGGCTCTGACTGACATCATGGGCGCCGACCAGCTGCGCCGCCGCCGCGAGAAGCTGGAGATCGAGGTCGCCCCGATCGCCTTCATGCGCGGTCGCACCCTGGCCCATGCGTTCGTCATTGTCGATGAAGCCCAGAACTGCTCGCGGCTGCAGATGAAGATGGTGCTGACCCGGCTGGGCGAGGGCGCGCGGATGGTGGTCACCGGAGATCCGACCCAGGTCGACCTGCTGAACCCGCGAGACTCCGGCCTGGCCCATGCCGTGTCGATCCTGGAGGGGGTCGAGGGCGTGGCGGTGTCGCGTTTCACCTCGGCCGACGTGGTGCGCCATCCGCTGGTCGAGCGCATCGTCAAGGCCTACGACGCCGACGCCCTGCAGACGACGACGCGCTGATGACCGTCACGGTCGACATCGAGATCGAGGATGAGGCCTGGATCAGGGCCGAGCCCGAGGTCGAGGCCCTGGTCTGGCGCGCCGCCCAGGCGGTGCTGGACGCTCACGAGGACATCGAAGGGAACGGCATCGTCATCCTGCTGGCCGACGACGACAGCGTCCAGGCGCTGAACCGCGACTTCCGCCAGAAGGACTATGCGACCAACGTCCTGTCCTTCCCCTCGGCTCAAGATCCCGTGGGCAATCCGGAAGGCCAGATCGGCGATATCGCCCTGGCGTTCGGGGTCTGCGCCCGCGAAGCGGCCGAGCAGGGCAAGCCCCTCGCGCACCACTTGCAACATCTGGTGGCGCACGGGGTGCTTCATCTCTTAGGATACGATCATCAGGACGACGCCGAGGCCGAGGCGATGGAAGCGTTCGAGCGCGAGATCCTCGCGGGTTTGGACATTCCCGATCCCTACGCCGAACCCACGTCACCAGAGGGATAACCAAGCCAGGGCATGCCCAGCGACGACCAGAGTTCCACGCCCGCCGGCCCGGCTCGCCTGAGCCGGGGCGTGCGGGCGTTCTTCCGCAGGATGCGCAAGGGGCTGGCCCCGGGCGGGCTGGTCCCGTCGGCTGAGACGCGTCCGGCCGACCCGGCCCTGGTCCACGAGGTCGACATGGTCGACCAGGCCGAGGCGTTCCAGAGCCTGAGGGTGGCCGACGTGATGACCCCCCGCGCCGACATCGTGGCGGTCGAGGTGTCGACGGCGTTCGAGGCGCTGGTGGCCCAGTTCACCGAGGCCGAGCACTCGCGGATGCCGATCTATCGCGAGACCCTGGACGATCCAGTGGGGGTGGTCCACGTCAAGGACGTGTTCCGCCTGCTGGCCGATGACGACAGGCGTCCGGGGGCCGCCGACCAGATCCTGCACCGGTTGCGGCGCGAGGCGCTGTACGTGCCGGCCTCGATGCGGGCCGCCGACCTGCTGCTGCGCATGCGCACCAGCCGCATCCACATGGCCCTGGTCATCGACGAGTTCGGCGGCACCGACGGCCTGGTGACCATGGAGGACCTGATCGAGGCGGTGGTCGGCGAGATCGACGACGAGCACGACGACGCCCAGGTGTCCAACATCGTCGCCCGTCCCGGCGGCCTGTTCGAGGTCGACGCCCGCGCGCCGCTGGAGGACCTGGAGGCCGCGCTCGATTGCGACCTGGCGCCGCCGGACATGGAAGAGGACATCGACACCGTCGCCGGCCTGGTGGTGGCTCTGGCTGGCCGCGTGCCGCAGCGCGGCGAGGTGATCGCCCATCCGGCCGGCTTCGACCTGGAGGTCGTCGAGGCCGATCCACGGCGGGTGCGCCGGGTGCGGGTGCGCCCCGTCGTCGCGCCCGACGCCGAGGCCTCCGACCCGCCCGGACGCGTGGCCGCTTCGTGACCCTGCCGGTCCCGTCGAAGTTGACGCCGTGGCGCGCCCGGGGTCTGGCCCTGCTGGCGGGCCTGGCCGCCGCCCTGGCCCATCCGCCGTTCGGGATCCTGCCGGGCCTGCTGGGCTACGCCGCGCTTCTCTGGCTGCTGGACGCGGCCGACGGGCCTCGACCCCTGCGCTCGGCCTTCTTTCGCGGCTGGCTGACGGGGCTCGCCTATTTCGGCCTTTCCACCTGGTGGATCGCCGAGGCCTTCATGGTCGACGCCGCCAACCAGGGCTGGATGGCCCCGTTCGCGGTGGCGGCGATGGCCGCGGGCATGGCGTTGTTCTGGGGTCTGGCGGCGGTGCTCTACCGCCTGGTCCGCCCGCCCGGCGCGCGGCGCGTGCTGGTGTTCGCCGGCGCCTTCGCGGCTTTGGAGTGGACGCGCGGACACATCCTGACCGGCTTTCCCTGGAACCTGCCCGGCGAGACCTGGAAGGCCGGCTCGGCCGTGTCGCAGGTCGCGGCCCTGGTCGGCGCCTACGGCCTGACCTGGTTCACCCTGGCGATCGCCGCGGCCCCGGCGGTCTGGCGCGACGGCAGGCGCGGCCGGATCGCGGTGGGGGCGGCGCTCGCCGGCCTGGGGGTGCTCTTCGCCGGCGGATGGCTGCTGCGCGCCGCGCCCACGCCGGTCGCTGGTCAGGCGCCCACGACCGTCCGCATCATCCAGGCCGACATCCCGCAGGAATCCAAGTGGGACCAGGCGCGCTTCGCCCAGATCGTCCAGGCCTATGTCTCGCTGACCGCCAGGCCCTACGCCGGCAAGCCCGCCGATCTCGTCGTCTGGCCCGAGGGCGCCCTGCCGTTGGCGATCAACGACTACATGGTTCCGGGCAGCTGGGTGCGGCAGGCCATCGTCGACGCCCTCAAGCCGGGGCAGGTGATGCTGCTGGGCGGCTATCGCTACGAAGGGACCCCCGACAAACCAGTCTATTACAACAGCCTGGTCGCCCTGCGCCGCACGGCCGGCGATGTCGAGGTGGTCGGGATCTACGACAAGCACCGGCTGGTGCCGTTCGGCGAGTACCTGCCGGCCGACGCCCTGATGACGAAGCTGGGCGTCAAGAGCATGGCCCATCTGGGCGACGGCTTCGCCACGGGGCCGGCCCCCAGGCCGCTGCGGATCGCCCCGAACCTGCTGGTCCAGCCGCTGATCTGCTATGAGAGCCTGTTCCCGCGCCTGGCCGAGCCGGCGCCGGCCGTGCGCGCCATCGTCAATGTCTCCAACGACGCGTGGTTCGGCGTGACGTCCGGACCCTTGCAGCACCTGAACCTGGCCAGCTATCGCGCGATCGAGACGGGCCTGCCGCTGATCCGGGCGACGCCGACGGGGGTTTCCGCCCTGATCGACGCCCGAGGGCGGATCTTGCCCCACGCCCGCCTGAATCTTGGCGAATCAGGGGTGATCGACGGTAAGGTGCCCAATGTCGGCTTTCCGACGCTGTTCTCCAGACTTGGGCACTGGCCATTCGGACTGCTGCTTTTGGTTTCATTCGCCGCCGCGATTCGCGTTCCAGGGGGTCGGCGCTTGGAAAAAGTCCCGAACTGAAACAGACAGGCTTCCAGATTCCCGTGGCTTTTTCCCCCAAGTGATTGAACGGCATGAACACGACCTCTGACCAAGACCGCTCCCCCAACCCGATCGACCTGCACGTCGGCGCCCGCATCCGCATGCGGCGCAAGATTCTCGGCGTCAGCCAGGAGCGTCTGGCCGACGATCTGGGCCTGACCTTCCAGCAGGTGCAGAAGTACGAGCGCGGCGCCAACCGCGTCAGCGCCTCCAAGCTGTACGAGATCGCCAAGAGCCTGCAGTCCTCGGTGTCCTACTTCTTCGAAGGCCTGGCCGACCCGACCGATGTCGACGGTTTCGAGGAAAACGGCTCCGAGCAGTTCGTGCACGATTTCCTGATGACCCCGGAAGGCCTGGAACTGGCCGCGCTGTTTCCGCGCATCGGCAAGTCCCGCGTCCGCCGGCGCATTCTCGACCTCGTCCGGTCGATGGCCGACGAGCTGATCGAGGAAGAGGCGGAAGCCTGATCGGCGAAAGCAGGCCAGGGCGGCTTGCGGACATAAACATATCTTTATATGTTCGCGACTAGTTCCCTCGGGCAGACCGTCCGAGCGGGCGACGTCATGTCCGGAGCTGACCCTTGAGCCGTTCTTCCTACATCTTCACCAGCGAAAGCGTTTCCGAAGGCCATCCGGACAAGGTCGCCGACCGGATCAGCGACACCGTCGTCGACGCCTTCCTGAGCGCCGACTCCGAAGCCCGCGTCGCCTGCGAAACCCTGGTCACCACCAACCGCATCGTCCTGGCGGGCGAGGTGCGGGCCGGCAAGCCGGGCGGCGACAAGGCCGCCAACAAACAGCTGACCAAGGACATCATCAAGTCGCTGGAGCCCAAGGTCCGGGCCGCGATCAAGGATATCGGCTACGAGCAGAAGGGCTTCCACTGGGAGAAGGCCAAGTACGCCTGCTACCTGCACGGCCAGTCGGCCCACATCGCCCAGGGCGTGGACGCCTCGGACAAGAAGGACGAAGGCGCCGGCGACCAGGGCATCATGTTCGGCTACGCCAGCACCGAGACCCCGGAGCTGATGCCGGCCACCCTGCAGTACAGCCACAACATCCTCAGCCGCCTGGCCCAGCTGCGCCACTCGGGCGAGCTGTCGGAGCTTGAGCCCGACGCCAAGAGCCAGGTGACCCTGGAATACGACGCCGCCGGCAAGCCGGTCCGCGTGGTCTCGATCGTCGTGTCGCACCAGCACAAGAAGAAGATCGACGGCAAGGCCGCGACCTCCAAGCGCGTGCTGGACCTGATCAAGCCGCACATCCTGCCGATCTTCCCGGACGGTCTGATCACCAAGAAGACCCAGTGGCTGGTCAATCCGACCGGCCGCTTCGAGATCGGCGGCCCGGACGGCGACGCCGGCGTCACCGGCCGCAAGATCATCGTCGACACCTATGGCGGCGCGGCCCCGCACGGCGGCGGCGCGTTCTCGGGCAAGGACCCGACCAAGGTCGACCGCTCGGCGGCCTATGCCTGCCGCTACCTGGCCAAGAACGTGGTCGCCGCGGGTCTGGCCGACCGCTGCACCATCCAGATCGCCTACGCCATCGGCGTGGCCCAGCCCGTGTCGTTCCACGTCGACCTGCACGGCACCGGCAAGGTCGATCCGGCCCAGCTGGAAAAGCTTTTGCCCCAGCTGATCGGCGGCGCCACCCCGCGCTCGATCCGTGAACACCTGCAGCTGAACAAGCCGATCTACGCCCGCACCGCCGCCTACGGCCACTTCGGCCGCACGCCGGACAACGAGGGCGGCTTCTCGTGGGAGAAGACCGACCTGGTGTCGGAACTGAAGGGCCTGGCCTGAGGCCAGACAACATCTGGGGACACACACTCGCCCCGCTGCTCATGCCGATCTGGCTCGGTTGGGGAGCGAGTGTGTGTCCCCGACCGTGATGCGGGCCTCGATCATGCGATCGGGGCCCGTTTTCATTTCGACTTCAAAGCTCTAAGACCCCGCCCATGACCAATCCCCAACAGCCCCACGGGCCGCTGCGCTCGTTCGGCCGCCTGAAGTCGCGGCCGGTGAAGCCGCGCCAGCAGGCGCTGCTCGACACCCTGCTGCCGACGATCGCCGTGCCGACTGCGCCGTTCGAGCCCCGCGACCTGATGCCCGAGGCCAGGGAAGTCTGGCTGGAGATCGGGTTTGGCGGCGGCGAGCACATGGCCGCCCAGGCCGGCAGGCGCCCCGACGTGCTGGTGATCGGGGCCGAGCCCTTCGTCAACGGCGTGGCCAGCGCCGTCCGCCATGTCGAGGAACAGGGGCTTGCCAACGTCCGCATTCACGAGGGCGACGCCCGCGACGTGGTCGGCTGGCTGCCCGAAGCCAGCATCGACCGCCTGTTCATCATGTTCCCGGATCCCTGGCACAAGGCCCGCCACAACAAGCGCCGCCTGGTCCAGCCGGCCTTCGTGGCCGAACTGGCGCGGGTGCTCAAGGTCGGGGCGGCCTTCCGCTTCGCCACCGACTGGGCTGACTACGCCGACTGGACGATCGAGCGGGTGCTGGCCGACCCGGCCTTCCGCTTCGCCGACGACACCGCCGACCGCAACGCCGCCCCCGCCGACCACGTCACCACGCGCTACGAGGAAAAGAAGCTGGGCGACTGCGCGCCGGTCTTCCTGGACTTCGTCCGCGTCTAGAGCAAATCGCGCGATATAGGAATCGCACGATTTGCTCTAGCCTTTTGTTTTCGCATCGCTTTTGCGGAAAACCGGCATCCACTTTTCCGCGCGATGCTCTAGGGCGGGCTACGAGGTCGTCGCTTTGCAGCCAATCGATGCCGACAGCAGCCTTTGCGAGCATCGGCTGAGGGTGGCGAGTCGACCTTGGTCACCGGGCGCGGAACTCCGATCTCAGCACCATTGTGAGCGCGACGGCCATGCTTACTCCATAGCCCCACAGCAGCCACGCCGCCCCCAGACGGACAGCGAGGGGGTCCGAGCCGTAGAGGTCCGAAAACCATCTGAGCGCCACACCATCAATCATCATTGCTGTCGCTCCCACGAACGCTACGCCGGAGAGCAACTGATTGGGCGCGAGCCGCGCCAAGACTTTCGTTAGCCAGACGCTGAGCCACGCAACGGGCAGGGTGGTGACAAATCCCATTGAGCCTTGAAGCGGGTTGATCAACGCGTTCGGCAGAAGGCGGATGTAAAGTGTCGCCAACGCCCAAAACCCCAAGCTAAGCGCGACAAGCTTTGCGATCTGCATTTTGCTTGGCATCACACCCTCCGGTCAGAAATGTAGCACATGCTACATAGCGCAAGCGCGTAGCGCGCGCTACATATTTCGGCATGACAACCAAAGCTGCGAAGAGAGCCGAGTTGATAGAGCGTGTGGCTGAGCGTCTGCTCGCCGTCGGGGCAGCCCAAATCCCGCTTCGAGACCTCGCGGCCGAACTCGGAACGAGCGATCGGATGTTGCTGTATTACTTCAGGGACAAAAGCGACCTTGTAGAAGCATCACTCGAAGTGATTGCCTCGCGACTATCGGGGATGCTGGACGCGGTTGTGCCGAGCGTCAGGGCCCAGCCCGCAGAGTTGCTTCTCACGCTTCTAGCCCTACTGCGCTCAGATGCGTTTACACCCGCAATGACCGTCTGGGCTGACATCATCGCACGGGGTAACCGGGGCGAAGAGCCATTTCAACGCATCGCAGGGTACACCGTTCTGCGCTGGCTGGACTGGCTTGAGCACCGGCTGGATCTTGGAAGCGTGACCGAGAGGCGCGATGCGGCCGCCGCGATCTTGACGATCGTGGAGGGCGCCAGGCAGCTTGAGGCCTCAGCGCCGGGGTCAACACGTCAGGTTGGCGCCACCCTCTCGCGTGCGTTCGGCAACGTCTGAGTTGGGTCGAAAGATGAGTTCGGTTCGTCCGGAGCGAGCTCCTAGAGCAAGTCGCGCGATATAGGAATCACGCGACTTGCTCTAGATTTTTGTTTTCGCATCGTTTTTGCGGAAAACCGGCGTCCACTTTTCCGCACGATGCTCTAGATCCGCCGCCATCCCGACAGCAGCGGAATGGTCGCGCAGGCCGGGCCGCCGTCCTTGTCGCGGCCGGCGATGGTCGCGGTCAGCACCGCTCCCGCCTCGGCGGCCGGCAGGTCGTGCAGATAGACCTTGATCCGCCGCGACCAGTCGGAGTGCTGGCCCGCCTGTCGGCCGGAGGCGATATAGACGAAGCGTCCCCGGCCGTCGGATCGCACGAAACCGCCGCCGGGACGAGGGCCGTCCGGCGTGTCGGTCAAGGCGATCGCGACGTCGAAGGAAAGATCGCCTCCGTCCGCCATGGCCGGATCGACCGGCCGGCTCCTGGCGTCCTGCAGCGAAAAGACCACGCCCTCGGGCGGGTCGGCCAGGACGATCCTCAAGGTGAGATCAATCCTGGCCATCAGGCCTCAGTAGTTCTCGTCGTGGCGCTTGATCGCGGCGCGGATGATCTCGGCGGTTTCCTCCGGATCGGCCCAGCCGGTGATCTTGGTCGACTTGCCCTTTTCCAGGTCCTTGTAGTGCTGGAAGAAGTGGGCGATCTGCTCGGTCAGGATCACCGGCAGGTCGCGCCAGCTGGACACGCCCGTATAGAACGGGTGCAGCTTGTCGACCGGCACGGCCAGGATCTTTTCGTCCGAACCGGCCTCGTCGACCATCATCAGGGCGCCGATCGGCCGGCAGCGGATGATCGCGCCGGGCACCACCGGGGTCGGGCCCACGACCATGATGTCGGCCGGGTCGCCGTCGTCGGCCAGGGTGTGCGGGATGAAGCCGTAATTGGCCGGGTAGAACATCGCCGTGTGCAGGAAGCGGTCGACCATCAGGGCGCCGCTGGCCTTGTCGATCTCGTACTTCACCGGTTCGCCGCCTTGCGGGATCTCGATGACGGCGTTCAGGTCGTACGGCGGGTTCACGCCGACGGCGATCTTGGAGAGGTCCATCGTGACTCTTCGTTTGGGATAGGTCCCGCGGGGAGGCGAGCCTGCGCGGGGCGCTTGTAGCCTACAAGTGCTGCACTGCGGAAGAGGCGACGACGCCTGGCGACGGCAGGGGGCTTCCAACCGCCCGAACATCGCGCTATATAGGCCCTACATCGTCCGTTAGCGCTGATAGCGCTTTCGAGCGGCGGCCCGAAAGGCTGCCGCTTTTTCTTTGGCCGCTCGCCAGCTTGAGCGTGTCGGCCCAGTGAGTTGAGAGAACCGTGCGCGGCAAGACGCAGGAAGATATCGGTCTGGTCGAACTGCTCGATCCCGTCGCCGAGTCCGTCGGCTACGAGATCGTTCGCCTGCGCCTGATGGGCGGGGCCGAGCAGCGCCGGCTGCAGATCATGGCCGAACGTCCGGACGGCGACATGAACGTCGAGGATTGCGCCAGGCTGTCGCGCGCCATCTCCGAGATCATGGACGCGGCCGACCCGATCGCCGGCGAGTACACCCTGGAAGTTTCCAGCCCGGGCGTCGACCGACCCCTCACCCGGCTGAAGGATTTCGACACCTATGCCGGCCTGGAGGTCCGCATCGAGCTGGACCGCGTCGCCGAGGGCCGCAAGCGCTTCAAGGGCGAGCTGGCCGGCGTCGAGGACGGCCAGGTGGGGCTGAACCTTGAGGGCGAGGACGACACCACCGTCTATTTCCCGTTCGACTGGATCGTCGACGCCAAGCTGGTGTTGAATGACGAACTGATGAAGCGCGGCGCCCAGCAGCGGGCCGCCCGCGTCGGCGCTGACGCCGATTCCGAAGACCTCGGCGACGACGCCGAAGACGATATTGACCTGTCCGAAAGTGAAGAGGACTGACCATGGCAATCGGCATTTCCGCCAACCGCCTTGAGCTGCTGCAGATCGCCGATGCGGTCGCGCGTGAGAAGGGCATCGAGAAGGAAGTCGTCATCGAGGCGATCGAGGACGCCCTGCAAAAGGCCGCCCGCGCCCGCTACGGCGCCGAGCACGACATCCGCGTCAAGATCGACCCGCGCACCGGCGAGACCACCCAGAAGCGGGTGATCGAGGTCGTGCCGGACGACTATGAGATGGAAGGCGAGATCGGCAAGGTCCAGCTGTCGTCGGCCAAGCGCACCTGGCGCGACGCCGAGATCGGCAAGATCTACGAGGAAACCCTGCCGCCGTTCGAGATCGGCCGGGTCCAGACCCAGATGGCCCGCCAGGTCGTCATGCACAAGGTCCGCGAGGCCGAGCGCGAGCGCCAGTACGACGAGTACAAGGACCGCGCCGGCGAGATCGTCAACGGCAGTGTCAAGCGCGTCGAATACGGCAACGTCATCGTCGATCTGGGCCGTGGCGAAGGCATCATGCGCCGCGACCAGTCGATCCCGCGCGAGAACTTCAACGTCGGCGACCGCATCCGCGCCTACATCTACGACGTCCGCCGCGAGACCAAGGGCCCGCAGATCATGCTGAGCCGCGCCCACGGCGGCTTCATGGCCAAGCTGTTCGCCCAGGAGGTGCCGGAGGTCTATGACGGCGTCATCGAGATCCGCGCCGTGGCCCGCGACCCCGGTTCGCGCGCCAAGATGGCCGTGATCTCCAACGACAGCAGCATCGACCCGGTCGGCGCCTGCGTCGGCATGCGCGGCTCGCGCGTCCAGGCCGTGGTCGCCGAGCTGCAGGGCGAGAAGATCGACATCATCCAGTGGTCCGAGGACGAGGCGACCTTCATCGTCAACGCCCTGGCCCCGGCCGAGGTCTCCAAGGTCGTCATGGACGAGGAGGACGAGCGCGTCGAGGTGGTGGTGCCCGACGAGCAGCTGTCGCTGGCCATCGGCCGTCGCGGCCAGAACGTCCGCCTGGCCAGCCAGCTGACCAGCTGGCAGATCGACATCATGACCGAGAGCCAGGAAAGCGAACGCCGCCAGCGCGAGTTCTCCGAGCGCACGGCCCTGTTCCAGGAAGCCCTGGACGTCGACGAGGTCATCGCCCAGCTGCTGGTCACCGAGGGCTTCGCGGCCGTCGAGGACGTGGCCTATGTCGAACCGCACGAGATCGCGGCCATCGAGGGCTTCGACGACGAGACCGCCGAAGAGCTGCAGACCCGCGCCCGCGAGTTCCTGGAAAAGGAAGCCGCCGCCCTGGACGCCAAGCGTCTGGAGCTGGGCGTCGAGGACGGCCTGCTGGAGATCGAGGGCGTCACCTTGCCGGTGGCCGTGGCCCTGGGCGAAGGCGACGTGAAGTCGGTCGAGGACCTGGCCGGCCTGATCCCCGACGACCTGCGCGGCTGGTTCGAGACCAAGGACGGCGAGCGCGTGCGCGAGGCCGGCATCCTGGACAGCTTCAACCTGTCGCCGGAGGACGCCGAGGCGCTGATCATGCGCGCCCGCATCGCCATGGGCTGGGTCGAGGCTCCGCCCGAGCCGGACTATGTCGAGGAAGAGGGCGAGTTCGAGGACGAGTCGGTCGAAGCTTCGGACGAAACCGAGGTCTCCGAAGCGGTCGAAGAGCCGGAAGAAGCCAAGGAAGACTGAGCCTGAAACCCGGGCCTCCCACGAAAGTCGGAGGCCCGGTGTTTTGCGATCCCCATGACCGAGACCGACGCCCCCCAGACCCCCGTGGCCAGGACCCACGCCGAGGCCAGCCGCCAGCGCAAGGACATCGTCCTGGGCGAGGCGACGGACGAGGCGCGCCTGGTGCGGTTCGTGGCCGGGCCGGACGGGACGGTGGTTCCGGACGTGGCGCGCAAGCTCCCCGGCCGCGGCATGTGGGTGGAGGCGACGCGCGAGGCGGTGACGACCGCCGCCAAGAAGGGCCTGTTCTCGCGCTCGGCCAAGACCAGGCTGACCGCCCCGGCCGACCTGGCCGACCAGGTGGAACGTCTGCTGGCCAGGCGGGTTCTGGACGGGCTGGGGCTTGCGCGGCGCGGCGGAACGATTATCTCAGGCTTCGAAAAGGTCTCCGCGGCCCTGGCCTCGGGAAAGACCGCCTGGTTGATCGAGGCGTCCGATGGCGCCGACGATGGTCGCCGAAAGATTCTCACCGCGGTCCACAAGGCCCCGAACAATCCCAAAATCTGCGGGATGTTCACGTCCGACGAATTGGGTTTGGCCTTGGGCGGGGAGAATGTGATACACACGGCGCTCCTTGCCGGGCGCGGCACTGATCGCTGGACTTTGGACGTCGAGCGGTTATCAGGCTTTCGCCCACTCCTTCCCTTGAGTTGGTCGGCGAGTTGGCGCGAGGAGCCCTAGGCCCTGGCCTCGACGAATGGCTTAACATTCGTCGGCGACAGCGGTCTGGAACTTGAAATGAGGAGCGTGATCCGCTCCTGAGTGAAGGGTCGGGAAACGCGCTTCCTTCGGGAAGTACGTCCGGGCCCCTTTCTCGTATGGATCGAACGGTTTTTGGCCGGCCCCCGCCGGCGGAAGTACAAGCGAGCGCATGAGCGACGAGAACGAAAACGGTCGGCCTGGTTCCAACCCCGGCGGGCGAGCGCCCATCACGCTGAAGCCCCGTCAGGGGTCGGTCAGCGCCGGCGTCGTGAAGCAGAGCTTCAGCCACGGCCGCACCAAGACGGTGGTGGTTGAAACCAAGCGCGTGCGTCCGCACGCGCCGCCGGCCGGCAATCTGGCCGCGCCGTCTTCGGCCGAGCGCCGTCAGGGCGACGCCCCGCGTCCGCAGTCGTCGCAAGGCGGCGGCTCCGCCGGCGGCCTGTCGCAAAGCGAGATGGTGGCCCGCCAACGCGCCATCGAGGCCGCTCGCGAGCAGCAGGAACGTCAGGCGGCGGAACGCCGCGCCGCCGAGGCCCGCGCCGCGGCCGCCGAAGCCGCGGCGCGTGAAGCCGCCGCCAAGGCCGCTGCAGCCGCCAAGGCCGCCGTCGCGCCGCCGGCCCCCACGCCCGCCGCCCAGGCGCCCGTCGCACCGGCAGCTCAGGCTCCCGCCGCGCCGCCGCCTCAGGCGTCCGCGCCCGCGCCCCAGGCCCCGACGCCGGCTCCCGCCGCGCCGCCGGTCCGGGCCGAGGCTCCGGCTCCGCGTCCGACGCCGGCCCCCGGCCAGACCCGCACCTACGAGCCCAGCCGCGACCGTCGCGACGACCGCTCGTCGACCACCACCTACCGTCCGGGCCCCGGCTCGCAGGGTGACCGTCCGCAAGGCGACCGTCCCCAGGGCGATCGCCCGAACTTCGCGGACCGGCCGTTCAACCAGCGCGCCCCGCGCCAGGACGGCCCGTACAACCAGCGCACCCCGCGTCCCGACGCCGGCGGTCCGCCGCGCGGCCCCCGTCCCGAGGGCGGGTTCCGCAACGACCGACCCCAGGGCGACCGCCCGCAAGGCGACCGACCCCAGGGCGACCGTCCGACCCAGACCGTGCGCTATTCGGCCCTGGCCCCGCGCCCGGCGCCCGGCGCCCGTCCGGGCCCCGGCGGTCCGCGCGGCGCGCGTCCGGGCGTCCCGGCCTCGGCTCCGGCCACCCCGGAAATCCAGCGCGCCACGCGTTCGGCCCCCCGGCCTGGCGGCGACGTCAGCCGCCGTCCGGACGAGGAGGACGATCGTCGCAAGGCCGCGGCCCCCGGCAAGGCGGTTAGCCGCGCCAAGGGCGCCCCGCAGCGCCGCGAAGGCCGCCTGACCATCCAGACCGTGGCCGGCGACGGGGATTCCGCCGACCGCATGCGCTCGCTCGCCTCGGTCCGCCGGGCCCGCGAACGCGAGAAGGAAAAGCGCCGCGGCGGCGTGGCCGAACAGGCCCGCGTCGCGCGTGAGGTCGTCATTCCCGACGTCATCACCGTGCAGGAGCTGTCCAACCGGATGGCCGTGCGCGGCGTCGACATCATCAAGTTCCTGATGCGCCAGGGCGTGATGCTGAAGATCAATGACGTCATCGACAACGACACAGCCGAGCTGGTGGCCACCGAGTTCGGCCACACCGTCAAGCGCGTGTCGGAGGCCGACGTCGAAGAAGGCTTCATCGGCGCCGAGGACATCGACGATCACCTGGAGCCCCGGCCCCCGGTCGTCACCGTCATGGGTCACGTCGACCACGGCAAGACCAGCCTGCTGGACGCGCTGCGCAAGGCCGACGTGGCCGGCGGCGAGCACGGCGGCATCACCCAGCACATCGGCGCCTACCAGGTGCGTCTGGAAAATGGCCAGAAGGTCACCTTCCTCGACACGCCCGGCCACGCGGCCTTCTCGCAGATGCGGGCGCGCGGCGCCAACATCACCGACATCGTCATCCTGGTGGTGGCGGGCGACGACGGCGTGATGCCGCAGACGGTCGAGGCGATCAAACACGCCAAGGCCGCCGAGGTCCCGATCATCGTGGCCGTCAACAAGATGGACAAGCCGGGCTCGGATTCGACCCGGGTGACCAACGAGCTGCTGCAGCACGAGATCGTCGTGGAAAGCCTGGGCGGCGACACCCAGATCGTCGAGGTCTCGGCCAAGACCGGCCAGGGCCTGGACGAACTGATCGAGCGCATCCTGCTGCAGGCCGAAGTGCTGGACCTGAAGGCCAACCCCGACCGCACCGCCGACGGCGTGGTGATCGAGGCCAAGCTGGACAAGGGTCGCGGCGCGGTCTCCACCGTGCTGGTCAACCGCGGCACGCTGAAGCGCGGCGACATCGTCGTGGCCGGCAGCCAGTTCGGCCGGGTTCGCGCCCTGCTGAACGAGCGCAACGAGCAGCTGACCGAAGCCGGCCCCGCCACCCCGGTCGAAATCCTCGGCCTGGACGGCGTGCCCTCGCCGGGCGACAGCTTCGCCGTCGTCGAGAACGAGGCCCGGGCGCGCGAGCTGACCGAGTACCGCATCCGTCTCAAGCGCGAGAAGTCGATGCACCCGGTCGGCGCGGGCGCCACCAGCATGGCCGACATGATGGCCAAGCTGCAGGACAAGAAGCTGCGCGAGCTGCCGCTGGTCATCAAGGCCGACGTGCAGGGCTCGGCCGAGGCGATCATCGGCTCGCTGGAGCAGATGGCCACCGACGAGGTCCGCGCGCGGATCATCCTGTCGGGCGCCGGCGCGATCAGCGAAAGCGACGTGATGCTGGCCAAGGGCGCCGGCGCGCCGCTGATCGGCTTCAACGTCCGGGCCTCGGCCCAGGCGCGGGCGCTGGCCGAGCGCGAGGGCGTCGAGATCCGCTATTATGCGATCATCTACGACCTGCTGGACGACATCAAAGGCGTGCTCTCGGGCATGCTGGCCCCGATCCAGCGCGAAACCTTCCTCGGCAACGCCGAAGTCCTGCAGGCCTTCGACATCTCCAAGGTCGGCAAGGTCGCCGGCTGCCGCGTCACCGAAGGCGTGGTCCGCAAGGGCGCCAAGGTCCGGATCATCCGTCAGGACATCGTGGTGCTGGAACTGGGCACACTGCAGACGCTCAAGCGCTTCAAGGACGAGGTCAACGAGGTCCCGTCCGGCCAGGAGTGCGGCATGATGTTCGCGGGCTTCCAGGACATCAAGATCGGCGACGTGATCGAGTGCTTCACGGTCGAGGAAATCAAGCGCCAGCTCGACTAGGTCCCACTGAGGCTTTGACGAGAAGGGCGCGGGTCGAGAGACCCGCGCCCTTTTTCGTTCAGGTCCGCTGGTCGACGGGAGGCGAATTTTAGGATATCCTGTGATATCATTGTTAGGGCCTGATGATCATGATCGGCGCGGCGAAACCTCAAGCCAAGACCAAGGCTGAAGCCACCGTCGGCACATGGGGCAAGAGTCTGGCCGTTCGCATACCGCTGGATGTCGTTCGGTCTGCGGGCCTGTCGGACGGCGAGAAGGTCGAGATCGAAGTCAGGAACGGCGACATCGTCATCCATCGCGCCGATGTGCGGGCCGAGGCTCGGGCGCGCGCCCTAGCGGCCTTCGACGAGATCATTGCCGACAGCGAGGGCAGAACCCTCGGCGGTATTTCGATCCGTGAACTGATCGACGAAGGGCGCGGATGAGCGTCGTGCTCGACGCCTCGATCGTGATGGCCAGCCTGTTTGAGGAGCCAAACCACGAGACGGCGCGGGTGATCATTCTCAACGCCATCGACGAGGGTCTCGTCGCGCCCTCGCTTTGGCGGTTGGAGGTCGCCAACGCTCTTGCCATGGCGGTGCGTCGCAAGCGCTGCGACGAGGCCTTTGTCGATCGGTCCCTGGGACGGCTCGACGCCATGTCCATCGCGATCGACGTCGAGACGGATCTTCATGCCTGGACCGACACGCTCGATCTCGCGCGCCAGGAGGGGCTGACCCTTTATGACGCCGCCTACCTGGAATTGGCGATAAGGACAGGGTCGAGCCTTGCATCGTTCGACCAGGAGCTTGTCGACGCTGCCCGACGGCGCGGGGTGAAGGTCCTGACTGCCTGACGCCTCCAGGACTGGAAATCGCCCGATTTCAGGCCTAACCCTAGGTCCATGCGCATTCGAGCCCTCTTCGCCCTCAGCCTTGCCGCCGTCTCGCTGTCGGCCTGCGCCACGGCCACCCGCTACGACGCGGCCGGCGACGTCCACGCCCTGCTGGTGGCGATCCGCAACAACGACCACGCCGCCTTCGACGCCCGCGTCGACCGTCCGGCCCTGAAGGCCGAGATCGAAAGCGAGCTGGTGCGCAAGGCGCGCGGCTCGGCCATGAGCGGTGGCTGGCAGGCGGCGGCCGTCGCCCTGGCCGGACCGGCCGCCGACATCGCCGGCGAGGCCCTGGTCCAGCCCGAGACCTTCCGCTACGCCGCCAACTATTATGGCTACACCCCGGACAAGCCGATCCCCGACCGCCTGACCATCGCCGCCGGCCTGCGCTATATCGGCTCCGATCAGGTCTGCGCGGCCAAGGACAAGAACGGGCCCTGCCTGCTGACCTTCACGCTCGAGGGCGGCACGTGGCGGCTGTCGGGCTTCGATCCCGAAACGGCGAAGCTGCGTCTGAAGCTGTAGGTGGCTGGTGTCGGGGGTTAGGCGCGCGGGAAAGACCAAGCTGGAGACCGTGCTCGGCCTGACGCTGGCCGGGCTGACGGCGAGCTTGGCGGTCGGGACGGCGGGCGCGGCCCACGCCGAGCGCAAGATGTATTCCTACGATCCGATCTCCGCCGACGCCAAGCGGCTGACCGGCGCGGGCCTGACCGTACTCTTCGACAAGAAACTGACTGGCACGCGGGTCATGAAGGTGCTGGCCACTGGCGTGCCCGTGCAGGGGCGTCTGATCGAGGGCCGCGAGAAGGATCTCGGCCCCGGCGGGCTGAAGGCGATCAGCGACGTCGACGCCGACGCGGCGCTGTACGAGATCGATCCCAAGTTCGAGCAGGGCAAGATCTACATCCGCGCCTTCTGCCCGGGGGCCAAGCGGCTGTGGCTGAGCTTCAGCCGGCTGGCCGTCCATCGCGACCTGCGCGTCCAGGCGTTCGGCGACGCCCCTGAGGGCGGCCAGGCCAGGCTGTGCGGCACGCTGGACTTCTCGTACCGGGGCGAGTGGAAGCTGCCGGGCGGGAACCTGCCCGACCCGATGGAAGACTGGACCGGCGGCAACGGGCCGGGCTGAGCGGTTTCCTTTGAGAACGGCGTTCGCCCTGTGCCATGCTCCAGCGAAAGGGCAGGGGCGGGCGGACATGCCGAAAAGTAACGATGCGGCGCTGGCGGGCTTCACGCGGTTCGCGTTCGACGACGGCCGATGGACGCGGCCGGTCTACCGCATCGGCTCCGGCCCGGCGGTGATCGTCATCCACGAGATCCCGGGCCTGCATCCCCAGGTGCTGGCCTTCGCCCGCGACGTGGCGGCCGAGGGCATGACGGTGTTCTGCCCCAGCCTGTTCGGCAAGCCGGGCAAACCCGCCTCGAACGGCTACGTCAACGCCACCCTGCTGAAACTGGCCTGCGTGGGCCGGGAGTTCACGATCTGGGCGAGCGGACGCTCCAGCCCGATCGTCGACTGGCTGCGAGCCCTGGCGCGAAAGGTCCATGTCGAGTGCGGCGGCCAGGGCGTGGGGGTGGTGGGCATGTGCTTCACCGGCGGCTTCGCCCTGGCGATGATGACCGAGCCGTCGGTCGTGGCCCCGGTGCTGGCCGAGCCGTCCCTGCCCGCCGGCCGCAAGAAGGGCGTCGACCTGGATTGCTCGCCGGCCGAGCTGGCGGTCGCCAAGGCGCGGATGGAGGCCGAGGACCTGTCGCTGATCGCCTTGCGGTTCGCGAACGACAAGCTGTCGCCCTGCGCCCGCTTCCAGACCCTGGAGCGCGAGCTGGGCCCTAGGGCCGAGCTGCACACCCTGCCCGACGCCTCGGCGCGGCAGGGGACCGGCCGCGCGCCCCACTCGGTGCTGACGATCCACCTGAACCGCGACGACCCGGACGGCGAGACCATGAAGGTCCACCGGCGGGTGCTGGACTTCTTCCGGGAGCGGACGGGGGCTTGATGATTGAGCCCATCGCTCCGTTATGGAACCTTGCGCCCATGACGACGAAGAAGCCCCGCACACCGCAAGAAAAGAAGGCGCTGAGCTACGCCAACGACCGTCGCAGCGATTTCGGCGAGAGCCCCCACGCGGCGCGCAAGAGCATCCCCCTCCGCAAGGCCAAGGAGAACCGGAAGGCCCGTCACGAGGCGGACCAGGCCTTGCGAGGCCTCGACAGATTGGACGAGGCGGCGGCTGATCTGGTGGAAAGTTCTGTCCGTCAGGACGTCGCGCGGGTCGGCGGATGGACCAAATCGCCGGACGCGACACTAAGCGAACATCTGGATCGACAGCTTAAGCGACGCGTCAAGTTTGATCGCGACGGTGTCGACTGAGGATATGACCGATCGGGCGGGGATTGACCCGTGCTGGACATTCCCTTCCCACGCGCCTAGACACCCCGCCTCCCATTTCTCCCCGCGCTACCGGCGTTCGATCCGCCGGCCGGGCATCGAGGCGACCGCGCCATGAAGCGCCATTCCGACACCAAGAAGGGCGGGCCCGTGGGCCCGTCGCAGCGCCAGCTCCGCGCCGGCGAACTGATCCGCCACGCCCTGGTCGACATCCTGCGCGAGGAGGAGCTGGCCGATCCCGCCCTGCAGGGCGTCTCCGTCACGGTCTCCGAAGTGCGCATGAGCCCCGACCTCAAGCACGCGATCTGCTTCGTCGAGCCCTTGGGCGCCGGGGTCACCGGCGAGAGCGCCCAGCATATCGACGAGATCATCAAGGCCCTCAACGGCGCCGCGAAGTTCCTGCGCGGACGCCTGGGCCGGTCGATCGACATGAAGTTCACGCCCGACCTGAAGTTCATCCACGACGAGAGCTTCAGCTCGGCCGCCTATATGGACCGCCTGTTCCTGGATCCGCGCGTGCAGCAGGACACCCGTCGCCTGTCCGACATCGCCGACGACGAGGACTAGGTCATGGCCCGCCGCAAGAAGGGCGAGGCCGTCTCCGGCTGGGTGTGCCTGGACAAGCCCTACGACCTGACCTCGACCAGCGCCGTCTCCCGCGTGCGGCGGGCGTTCAACGCCCAGAAGGCCGGGCACGCCGGCACTTTGGATCCTCTGGCGACGGGCATCCTGCCCTTGGCCCTGGGCGAGGCGACCAAGACCGTCCCGTTCCTGATGGACGCCGACAAGGCCTATCGCTTCACGATCCTATGGGGTCGCAACACCACGACGCTGGACCGGGAAGGCGAGACCACGGCCAGTTCGGACCTGCGCCCGACGCGGGAGCAGGTCGAGGCCGTCCTGTCGGCCTTTATCGGCGAGATCGACCAGGTTCCCCCGAACTATTCGGCCATCAAGGTCGATGGCGAGCGCGCCTACGACCTGGCCCGCGAGGGCGTGGAGTTCGAGCTGAAGACCCGCAAGGTGACGATCCACGACCTCCGCGTTGTCGAGGTTCCCGATCCGGACCGCGTGGTGCTGGAGATGGAATGCGGCAAGGGGACCTATGTCCGCGCCGTGGTCCGCGACCTGGCTGAAATGCTGGGGGCTTGCGGCCACGTCGACCAGCTGCGCCGGACGCGAGTCGGCCGGTTCAGCGAGGATTCGGCGATAAGCCTGGAAACCCTCGAGAATTTGAGCTATGAGGCGCGGCTGTCGGAGGCATTGCTTCCGGTCGAGACCGCGCTGGACGACATCCCGGCGCTGGCCGTGACCGACGAAGACGCCTTCCGGCTTGCGCAAGGACGCGCCATCGTTCTGCTCCCAAGGCAGGTGGAATCGCTGAAAGCCGAGCTCACGCCCGGCGATCGCACCGTTTCCGCCATGTCGGGGGACAGGCTGGTGGCCTTGTGCGAGATGCGCGCCGGAAAGCTCAATCCGGTGCGGGTCTTCCAACTCACCTGAGCGGAGACAACACGATGTCGATCACTGCCGAGCGCAAGAGCGCTCTTATCGTCGAGCACGCTCGTTCCGAGGGTGACACCGGCAGCGCCGAAGTCCAGGTCGCGATCCTCTCCGAGCGCATCGCCAACCTGACCGAGCACTTCAAGACCCACAAGAAGGACAACCACAGCCGTCGTGGCCTGCTGAAGCTGGTTTCCCAGCGTCGCTCGCTCCTCGACCACCTGAAGAAGTCCGACGAAGGCCGTTACGCGGCCCTCATCGAGAAGCTGGGTCTGCGCCGCTAAGACGCAATTCCGCCGTCCTACTCCCGTAGGGCGGCGGAACGCTTTTCAGGCTCCGGGGCTCGAGACAGGCCGAGACCCGAAGTCGATCCGGATCGCTTCCGCCCGCGGATAAGCATCCGAATGTCCGTCCGAGGGTTTTCCATCCTCAAACCCGCCTGTCGAACTGGATGAGGATCATCGGGCCGCTCCAAATGCTTTGAAAGCACGGCCGTCCGCCCCCTGTCCGCCCCGACGGGAATCCGCCCGCGGGAACCGAAAGAAGAAAAATGTTCGATATCAAGCGCAAGACGATCGAGTGGGGCGGCAAGACGCTGGTCCTCGAAACCGGTCGCATCGCCCGTCAGGCCGACGGCGCCGTTCTGGCCACCATGGGCGAAACCGTCGTCCTGGCCACCGCCGTGTTCGCCAAGACCCAGAAGCCGGGCCAGGACTTCTTCCCCCTGACCGTCAACTATCAGGAAAAGACCTTCGCGGCCGGCAAGATCCCCGGCGGCTTCTTCAAGCGCGAAGGCCGTCCGTCGGAAAAGGAAACCCTGGTTTCCCGCCTGATCGACCGTCCGATCCGCCCGCTGTTCGTCAAGGGCTTCAAGAACGAAGTCCAGGTGGTCTGCACCGTGCTGCAGCACGACCTTGAGAACGATCCTGACATCCTGTCGATGGTGGCCGCCTCGGCCGCCCTGGTCCTGTCGGGCGCCCCGTTCATGGGCCCGATCGGCGCGGCCCGCGTCGGCTACGTCAATGACCAGTATGTGCTGAACCCCACGCTCGACGAGCAGAAGGACAGCAAGATGGACCTGGTCGTGGCCGGCACCGCCGACGCCGTGATGATGGTCGAAAGCGAAATCCAGGAACTGTCGGAAGAGATCGTGCTGGGCGGCGTCAACTTCGCCCACAAGGAAATGCAGACGGTGATCGACGCGATCATCGAGCTGGCCGAGCACGCCGCCAAGGAGCCCTTCGAGTTCGAGCCCGAAGACACCGACGCGATCAAGGCCGAGATGAAGGGCATTGTCGGCGCCGACATCGCCGCCGCCTACAAGATCCAGAAGAAGCAGGACCGCTACGAGGCGGTCGGCGCGGCCAAGAAGAAGGCCCTCGCGGCCCTGGGCCAGTCGGACACCAACCCGGCCGGCTACGACCCGCTGAAGCTGGGCGCGATCTTCAAGGAACTGGAAGCCGACGTCGTGCGTCGCGGCATCCTGGACACCGGCCTGCGCATCGACGGCCGCACCGTCGACAAGGTCCGCCCGATCCTGGGCGAAGTCGGCATCCTGCCGCGCACCCACGGCTCGGCCCTGTTCACCCGCGGCGAGACCCAGGCGATCGTGGTCGCCACCCTGGGCACCGGCGACGACGAGCAGTTCATCGACGCCCTGGAAGGCACCTACAAGGAATCCTTCCTGCTGCACTACAACTTCCCCCCCTATTCGGTGGGTGAGACCGGCCGCATGGGCAGCCCGGGCCGTCGCGAAATCGGCCACGGCAAGCTGGCCTGGCGCGCCCTGCGCCCGATGCTGCCGAGCAAGGAAGACTTCCCCTACACCATCCGCCTGGTCTCCGAGATCACCGAGTCGAACGGCTCGTCCTCGATGGCCACGGTCTGCGGCAGCTCGCTGGCCATGATGGACGCGGGCGTTCCGCTGATCCGTCCGGTCTCGGGCATCGCCATGGGCCTGATCCTGGAAAAGGACGGCTTCGCGGTGCTCAGCGACATCCTCGGCGACGAGGACCACCTGGGCGACATGGACTTCAAGGTGGCCGGCACCAGCGAGGGCCTGACCTCGCTGCAGATGGACATCAAGATCGCCGGCATCACGCCGGAAATCATGAAGCAGGCCCTGGCTCAGGCCAAGGACGGTCGCGCCCACATCCTGGGCGAGATGAACAAGGCCATGGACGCCCCGCGTGAAGAGGTCGGCGACTTCGCTCCGAAGATCGAGACCATCACCATCCCGACCGACAAGATCCGCGAAGTGATCGGCACCGGCGGCAAGGTGATCCGCGAGATCGTCGCCACCACCGGCGCCAAGGTCGACATCAACGACGAAGGGATCGTCAAGGTCTCGGCCTCGGACGGCGCCAAGATCAAGGCCGCCGTCGACTGGATCAAGTCGATCACCCAGGAAGCGGAAGTCGGCGCGATCTACGACGGCAAGGTCGTCAAGGTCGTCGACTTCGGCGCCTTCGTGAACTTCTTCGGCGCCAAGGACGGCCTGGTCCACGTCAGCCAGATCAGCAACGAGCGGGTGGCCAAGCCCTCGGACGTGCTGAAGGAAGGCCAGATCGTGAAGGTCAAGCTCCTGGGCTTCGACGATCGCGGCAAGACCAAGCTGTCGATGAAGGTCGTCGACCAGGTGACCGGCGAAGACCTGTCCAAGAAGACCGAAGTGACCCCGGAGGAAGCCGTCACCACCTGATGACGGGCTTCAGGGCGACCTGAAAAGCAGCGGGCGGCTCCGAAAGGGGCCGCCCGTTTTTGCGTCAAAATGCCTCTTCGGTGTCGGACTCTGATTCGTCGGTGGCTGTGTCGGGCTCCGCATTGGAAACTGTGCCCAGTAGGTCATCCAGGTCGTCTGCATCAAATTCGGCAAAGGATTTTGGCTTTGCCCACTCGCGAAGTTTCCAACCTGTTGATCTGTCAGCGATTAATTCATCGGAACGAGAGAGCGCCGAAGATAGGTTCGTAATAGGGTTTTGGGAGTCGAAAACGAGCCCGCGCTTTCCGAGCGCCTCAAGTAGCTCGCGAGTGTGAAGTGGGCGTCGTTCCTCCCGCAGCACCTCAACGGCCATTTGGGCGGCAGCGACAGCGCGCCCGCCGCTGCCCCGTTTAGTCTCTGGAAGAGGGCTCGCGCCAGATTCATAAAGTTTAGCCATTTCAATATAGTGCGCGATTTTCACCGCCCGAGCGCGCGCATCCTGAAGTTGGCCTTCCAGCCGCCGGATTTCGGCTTGAGCTCGCGCAAGATCCGCTTCGGCCTTTGATGTGGGCATGTTCTGTGCTCCATCGACTGACGCTACATAACACTCCACAGTCAGTCACTGCAATGGCGCTTGCGAGTCAGCGGGGTTCGCGGTAGATAGGGTTAAGATGCCGAAATGAAAAACGGCCCAGAGCGCACCACCGCTCTGAGCCGTCTATCTATCGGTCCGAAGCTGCCTTAGGTTTCCCCGGGGCCGCTGACAAAGGCTGCGGATACAGCCAAAGTCTGGATCGCTATGACGTGGCCAGATTAGGTGAATTTGTCCGTAGAATCAAGGGGATTTACCTTGATGCGAAAGACAAACGATGTCGCAATTACTGCAAACCAAGACCGCTCAAATTCAATGCGTTAACAAGTCGGATCGTTACAATCCGCACGAGCGCATTACTCATGTTGGCGGAAATTCTGGCGGCGGGTGGCGTATCACCCAAACGGACGCCATCGGCATGATCGAGCGTGGCGAATGGAAGTTCTACGTCTCGGTGGCTGGTGAAAGCGTCTGGGTAATCGTGGCGGTAAGCCGCTACGGTAATAAATATCTGAAGACCCAGGCCGACGGCGAACAGCCGGACAATCTGCTGAGCTTGCCGGAATGTAAGTAGCGTGAAGGCGTGCGTGGCGGCTTCGTCGCCACGCATGTTGCTACCGATGGTCGGACCCTACCCCTTCGGCGTCACCCGGATCGTCACCGGGTCCGGCGTGCCGTTTCCGCCCCGGCAGGCCGCCAACTTGAAGCTCAGGTCCATGCAGACCCAGACCTCGGTCAGGCGGTTGTCCTTGTTGACCCGCACGTTCAGCCCGTCGGCCGTCATGCCGCGATTGCGCTTGAGGAAGGCGGCCCGGACCTCGCCGGCGGTCATGGTCCCGTTCGGGCCGGGCTTGAGGTCCGGCACGTTCAGGCGCTCGCGCACCTCGCGGGCCTTCTTGAAATAGGCCTCGGGCGTGTCCCACTGGCAGGTGCCATGGGCCTGCCACTCGTGCTGCAGCAGCCAGGGCGAAGGGGTCATGCACAGATTGGCCATCACCGTGGCGGCGCTGATCGGCGGGCTGGGCTTGCAGTAGCGCGGGTGGACCTTGTCCGGACCGTTCGGCCACAGGCCGTGCACCGTGAAGCCGAAGCTGTTGTTGCGGCACTGGATGGTCTTGTCCGACTCCGGGATGCCCGCCCGGCAGGATTCCGGCGACCAGAACAGGGCCAGCAGGTAGGCGGCGGTCGGCACGTCGGTGTGGATCTGGTCGGCGGGCGGGACCTCGGCCGGGGCCGGGATCACGCTGGGCGGGACCGCGCAGGCCTTGAGGCTGGACGCCGCCTGGGCGGCGCCGGCCAGGGCCAGGGCGGCAAGGGCCGCCACGATTGCGGTGATCTTCGACGGCATCGGCCAACCCTTGCTTCCGCTCATCCCGGCGAAGGCCGGGACCCAAGCTGAGCCCGTCATTTACGCTCGGAGCCTGAAACGGCCAAGTCCGCTTGGGTCCCGGCGTTCGCCGGGATGAGCGGAGTTAGAATTACCGCCGCGCCTCGGTCGCCATCCGCACCGCCAGCCCGCCCAGCACCGAGGCCATCAACCAGCGCTGGACCAGGGCGAAGCTGGGGCGCGCAGCCAGGAAGCTGGCGATCGTGCCGGCGGCCAGGCAGATGCAGCCGTTGACGGTCAGGCTGATGACGATCTGGCTGCCGCCCAGGGCCAGGGACTGGCCGAGAACCGCGCCGCGATGCGGGTCGATGAACTGCGGCAGCAGCGACAGGTACAGCATCGCCGCCTTGGGATTCAGCAGGTTGGTCAGGAAGCCCATGCTGATCAGCCGGGCCGGGCTGTCCTTGGGCAGCTCGCGCACCTGGAACGGCGAGGCGCCGCCGGGCCGGATCGCCTGCCAGGCCAGCCAGGCCAGGTAGAGCGCGCCGCCGAACCGCAGGACGTCGTAGGCGATCGGGGCGGCCATCAGCAGGGCGGTGATGCCCAGGGCCGCGCAGACCAGATAGACCACGAAGCCCGCGGCGGTGCCGGCCAGCGACACGATCCCGGCCCAGCGGCCCTGGCTGATCGAGCGGCTGACCAGATAGAGCATGTTCGGCCCCGGGGTCAGGGCCATGCCCAGACAGACGAGACAGAAGGCGATCCAGGTCTTGGCTTCGGGCATGGGCGAACTCCGCTGCAAAGGATGGGCGCCCAGGCGAACGGCTCATGACGTCCGCGCTCCCTCAGGGTGCTCCCTGCGATCGCCAGTCACGCGGACGAGCGCTCGATACACCGGTTCGCGGTGAAGGTTTAGCCGAAAGCGGGAGGTCGCGCCGGTGAACACTTGCCCCCACCTGGCGGCTTCGCCGCCTGTCCGCCCCCAGAGGGGGCGGAGCGCTCACACCGGATGGCTCTTCCCCCTCTGGGGGAAGACGACCGCGCAGCGGTCCGTAGGGGGCAAGGGCGGTTCGGCCTGCGTGAATTTCTGAGAATGATTATCATTGCAAGCTTGCAACGCCCCAGCTAAGAACGCCTCGCAATTACGAAGAAGGGCCGCGCTTCGCTGACGGCCTTGCTGGGGTTCCATATGCAAAAGCTTTCCAAGCCCGCCGTCGCCGGCGTCCGCAGCCAGGCGCGCCGCGCCCTCGGAGCCGCCGCTGTCGCCGGCGTGGCCGGCCTGGCCCTGGGGCCCGCCGCGTTCGCCGCCGCCGCGCCCGACGCCGACGCCGCCCCGCTGGCCACGGCGCCGGCCGACTCCGTCGCGGACAACCAGGTTTCCGGCGTCCAGGTCGACGGGGCCCGCAAGACCCCGACCGTCGACTCGCCCAAGCTGACCGCCTCGCTGGTCGACACCCCCAAGGCGATCACTGTGATTCCCGAGCGGATCATCCGGCAGACCGCCGCCACCTCGCTGCAGGACATCCTGCGCACCTCGCCGGGCATCACCTTCGGAGCGGGCGAGGGCGGCCAGCCCCTGGCCGACCGGCCGTTCATCCGCGGCCAGGCCTCGGGCAACAACGTCTTCGTCGACGGAATCCGCGACAGTGGCGGCCAGACGCGCGAGGTGTTCAACCTCGAACAGGTCGAGGTCGTGAAGGGCCCCGACAGCGCCTATAGCGGCCGCGGTTCGGGCGGCGGCAGCATCAACCTGACCTCCAAGACCCCCAAGGCTGACGACTTCGCCACCGGTTCGGTGGGCGTCGGGACGGACGAATATGTCCGCGCCACGGTCGACCTGAACCACAAGATCAACGACAGCGTCGCGGTGCGCCTGAACCTGCTGGGCACGCAGGGCAATACGCCGGGCCGCAAGGCGGTGGACTTCGACCGCTGGGGGATCGCGCCGTCGATCGCCTTCGGCCTGAACGGCCCGACCCAGGTGGTGGCCAGCTACTACCACCTCGACGGGAACAACATGCCCGACTACGGGATCCCGCTGTTCACCAAGGTCCCGGGCGTGGCCCGCGACGCCTCGGGCGTGCTGCAGGTGGATCGCGACACCTTCTACGGCCTCAAGGACCGCGACTACCAGAAGACCAAGGCCGACATCGGCACGGTGTCGGTCAATCACCAGATCAACGACAACCTCGGCGTCCGCCAGGTGCTGCGCTATTCCAAGACCCTGAACGACTACATCCTGACCAATCCCGGCGACGCCGGCCCGGCCCAGCTGATCGACGGCGTCTGGTGGATGAAGCGCGGGACCAAGACCCGCTGGAACCCGACCACCACGATCGCGGCGGTGACCGACCTGCACGGCCAGTTCGCCACCGGCGCGATCGAGCACAGCTTCGACCTGGGCCTGGAGCTGAGCCGCGAGAAGAACCTCAACGCCACCTATTCGACCTTCACCACCGCGGGCTCGGCCTGCCCCGCCGGCTATGTCTACGCGGCCAGCGGCGCGGTGACGACCAGGGAGACCCTCGGCGCCGGCGACTGCACCAACGTCTTCGCGCCGAACGCCGACGATCCCTGGACCGGGATCGTCAATCGCGGTCCGGCCAACTACAACATCACCAAGACCGCGGCGGTCTACGGCTTCGACACGATCAAGTTCGGCAACAAGTGGCTGCTGAACCTCGGCGTTCGCCGCGACAACTACCAGACCTCCGGCTACGACTACACGACCACCAACGCCAACGGCGTGTTCAGGGTCACCGCCATCGCGGCGCGCCAGGGCGAGTGGAACTTCACCAACTACCAGGCCGGCCTGGTCTACAAGCCGACCGAGAGCTCCAGCCTCTATGTCTCCTACGGCACCGCCTCGACCCCGCCCGGCGTGTCGGGCGGCGACCAGAACACCAACGCCAGCGTCGGCACGGGCACCTTGCTGACCACCACCCTGGAGCCCGAAGAGAGCAAGAGCTTCGAGCTGGGGGCCAAGGCCAACGTCTTCAACGACACGCTGGCCCTGTCGGCGGCCCTGTTCAAGACCACCCGCGAGAACGCCCAGATTCAGATCGACGCCGGCATCTACGCCCAGGTCGGCGAGGTCGAGGTCAAGGGCTTCGAGCTGGGCGTCTCGGGCAACCTCACGCCGCGCTGGCAGGCGTTCGGCGGCTACACCTACATGGACAGCGAACTGGTCCGGGGCGCCTATAACGGCGTCAACCAGGGCGATCCCCTGGCCAACACCCCCAAGCACACCTTCAGCCTGTTCTCGACCTATCGCGTCGTGCGCGGCCTGTCGCTGGGCGGCGGCGCCTACTACGTCTCCAAGAGCTTCGGCGGCAACCAGGGCGGGGCCGGTGGCGGGACCAACCGCGTCTATGCGCCGGACTATTGGCGCTTCGACGCCTTCGCCAGCTACGTGGTCAACGACCGCGTCGACCTGCAGCTCAACGTCCAGAACGTCGGCGACGAGCGCTACATCGCCAAGACCAACGGCGTGCACCACGCCGACCCGGGCCCCGGTCGCCAGGCGATCCTGACCTTGAACGTCAAGTACTGATCCTCTTCCTCCCCGGAGTTGATCGTCTCTGACGTCCAAGCCTCGCCCGGGAGCGGCCCCTCCCGGGTGAGGGCATCTTTCTGCTAGGAGTCGGGTCATGATGATCCAGATCCCCGACGTCCTGACGCCCGACGAGGTCGCCCACTGCCGGGCCGTGCTGGACGCGGCCGCGTGGATCGACGGCAACGCCACCTCGGGCTTCCAGGCGGCGATGGCCAAGACCAACCTGCAGCTGCCGCAGGACGGGGCGGCGGCCCGCGAGGTCGGGGCGATCATCGTCCAGGCCCTGCAGGCCAACCCGCTGTTCGTCTCGGCCGCCCTGCCGCGCACGATCCTGCCGCCGCTGTTCAACCGCTACGGCGTCGGCATGGGCTTCGCCGACCATGTCGACAACGCCATCCGCCGCGACCCCTCGACCGGCCAGCCGCTGCGCACCGACCTGTCGATCACCGTCTTCCTGAGCGATCCCGAGGACTATGACGGCGGCGAGCTGGTGGTCGAGGACGCCTATGGCAGCCATCTGGTCAAGCTGGCGGCGGGGGCGGCGATCCTCTATCCGGCCTCCAGCCTGCACCACGTGACGCCGGTGACCCGCGGCGCGCGCACGGCCAGCTTCTTCTGGATCCAGAGCCTGGTGCGCGACGACGGCAAGCGCGCCCTGTTGCTGGACATGGACGTGGCGATCCAGCGCCTGGCGGGCGCGGTGGGGGCCACCGACCCGTCGGTGCTGTCGCTGACCGGGACCTATCACAATCTTTTGCGCATGTGGGCCGAGGTCTGACACGCGGCCAGCGAACAATGATCGCTGGCGCCAACCATAAGTTTACCCTTTCAGCTTCACCATCGGGGCTTCCATTCCTGGAGCCGCGATGCCCTCGCCCCCGAAGTCCGCACGGCTGAGCGACGCCGAGAGCGCGCGGTGGTTCTTCGACCACTCGCACGACCTGTTCGCCGTGGTGTCCCGCGGCCGGTTCGCCACGGTCAACGCGGCCTGGACCCGGGTGACCGGCTGGACCCGTCAGGAGCTGATCGGCCAGCCCGCCCTGCGCTTCGTGCACCCGGAGTCGCGGCAGGACTTCATCGAGACCGAAACCCTGATCCGCGCCACGGGCGAGGCCGTCAACCGTCTGAAGGTGACCTGCAAGGCCGGCGGCTGGGTGTGGCTGGAGGGCCAGTCGCGCCTGGGCCCGAACGGCGAGATGGTCGGCGCCTTCCGGGACGTCACCGCCGACATGGCCCGCCGGGCCGAGATCGCCGCCGCGCGCCAGACCCGTGAACTTCTGGCCTCCTCGGCGGGCATCGGCATGTGGAGCTACGAGCCGCACGAGCGGCGTATCGAGTGGTCGCGCGACCTGCTGGAGGCCACCGGCCTTGGGGCCGAGACCATCGCCCGCCCCGAGCCGTTCTACGACCGCCTGGACCCGGCCGAGCGCGAGGCGCTGATCGAGGCGTTCGAGCGCGCGGTACGCACCGGCGAGGGGGGCACGATCGAGCACCGGCTGCGCGGGGCCGGCGGCCAGTGGTTCACCTATCGCGCCACCTTCCGCACCGAGCCCCGCGCCGGCGGCCTGTTCGCCCTGAAGGGGATCTCGCAGAACGTCACCGAGGTGGCCCGGACCCGGGACGCGGCCGTCTGGGGCGAGCGCCAGGCCCGGAGGCTGGTCGAGGAGGCCCCGTTCGCCGTGGCGCTCTATGACCGCGACCTGCGCCTGCGGGTGGTCAGCCCGCGCTTCCTGGAGATCTTCCAGGCCACCGAAGAGCGGGTCATCGGCCGCAGCCTGCACGAGCTGACCTCCGGGTCGCGCAAGCGGTTCGTCCGGGCTGTCGAGCGGGCCCTGACCGGCCAGACGGTGGTGCGGCGCGAGGACCAGCTGCACGATGGGCTGGGCCGCAGCCACACCCTGCGCTGGGAGGCTCGCCCCTGGCGTGACGCCGACGGGGCGATCGCCGGCGTCATCACCTATATGGACGACGTCACGGCCCTGTCGGACGCCCGGCGCGAAGCCCGGGCCAACGCCCGGCGGCTGCGCGTGGCGCTGGGCGCGGCCCAGGCCGGCGTCTACGAGATCGACCACGCAGGCAAGGCCTTCTGGGGATCGCCCGAGTTCCACCGCATCCTGGGCCGCAAGGTCACCTATGAGGACGTGCGCAGCGCCGTCTGGCCGATGATCCACCCCGCCGACGTCGCGGCGGTCTACGCCGCCGCCGAGGCCCGCCGCCGCGCCGACAGCGGTGACCGCGAGTCGGGGGAGCGCTCGTTCGACGTGCGGGTGATGACGCCGGACGGCGACGGCAAGTGGATCCGCATCTTCCACGAGGTGCGCACCGACGCCGGCGGCCGCATCCGCAAGGCGTTCGGCCTGATCCTCGACATCGACGACAAGAAGCGGGCCGAACTGGCCCTGGTCGAGGCCGAGCGCGCCGCCCAGGCCGCCAACGACGCCAAGGCCCAGTTCCTGGCCAATATGAGCCACGAGATCCGTACGCCGATGAACGGGGTGCTGGGGGTCATGCACCTGCTCAAGCGCGAGAAGCTGCCGGGCGAGGCCGACCACCTGCTGGGCGAGGCCCTGGCCTGCGGGCGCATGCTGTCGACCTTGCTGGACGACGTGATCGACTTCTCGCGGATCGAGGCCGGGCGGCTGGACGTGACCCAGGAGCCGGTCGATCCCTGCGAACTGGCGATGGGCGTGGCGCGGCTGCTGCGGGCCCAGGCCGAGCACAAGGGGCTGGCGCTGAACGTCGACGCACCGGACATCGGCCTGGTCCTCACCGATCCAAGCCGGCTGCGCCAGGCGCTGTTCAACCTGGTGGGCAACGCCGTGAAGTTCACCTTGTCGGGCTCGGTGACCCTGAAGGTGCGGCGCCTGGAAGGCGGCGAGCCGCGGGTGGCCTTCGAGGTGATCGACACGGGCGTCGGCATCGCCGCCGAGGCCCAGGCGCGGCTGTTCGAGCGGTTCCAGCAGGCCGACGCCAGCACCACCCGCCGGTTCGGCGGCTCGGGCCTGGGCCTGGCCATCACCCGGCGGCTGGCCCAGATGATGGGCGGCGAGGTGGTGTTCACGTCGCGCGAGGGCGTCGGCTCGACCTTCCTGCTGACCATCGCCGCCCCGCCGGCCCAGGACCGCGCGGCCGAGGCCGAGATGGCCGACGGCCTGCTGCAGGGGCTGAAGATCCTGGTGGTCGAGGACAACGCCACCAACCGCCTGGTCGCCCGCCGCATTCTCGAGCAGCTGGGGGCCAGCGTCGAGACGGCCGAGGACGGGCTGGACGGGGTGACGACGGCGGCGCGGGGCTTCGACCTGATCCTGATGGACGTGCAGATGCCCGGCATCGACGGCCTGGAGGCCGCCCGCCGGATCCGCAGCCTGCCCGGCCCCGCCGCCAAGACGCCGATCATCGCCCTGACCGCCAATGTCCTGTCGCACCAGCGGGCGGCCTATCTGGCGGCCGGCATGGACGGCGTCGCCGCCAAGCCCATCGCCCCGGCCGCCCTGATCGGCGAGATCGTCCGGCTGGCCGGCGGCGAGGCGGAGACCGAGGCGGCGGTGGCCTGAGGACCCGATCCTCCCCCTCCGGGGCAGGTGGCCCGGAGGGCCGGAGGGGGTTTCACCCGCCGAGTCAGAAATCCCCCTCCGTCGCTCCGCGACACCTCCCCCGGAGGGGAGGATCTAGCTTTCCTCCTCGCCGAAAACCGCTAATGCTCCTGACGACGACACCGGGGGAAACCACGCATGACGGCCCAGGCTCAGGGTGAGGACCGCGCGTCGATGCGCACCGTGGTGGCGGCGTCGTCCGCGGGCACAGCCTTCGAATGGTACGACTTCTTCATCTTCGGCAGCCTGGCCCAGGTGATCTCCAAGACCTTCTTCACGGGTCTGTCCGAGACGGCCGGCTATGTGGCGGCCCTGGCCCTGTTCGGCGTCGGCTTCGCGTTCCGCCCGCTGGGCGCGCTGGTGTTCGGCAAGATCGGCGACCAGGCCGGGCGCAAGGGCGCGTTCCTGGCCACGGTGCTGCTGATGGGCGGGGCGACCTTCGCCATCGCCCTGCTGCCCACCTACCAGCAGGCGGGGATCGTCTCGCCGATCCTGCTGATCCTGATGCGCTGCGTGCAGGGCTTCGCCCTGGGCGGCGAATATGGCGGGGCGGCGATCTACGTGGCCGAGCATTCGCCGCCGGACCAGCGCGGCTGGTCGACCTCGTGGGTGCAGACCTCGGCGGCGTTCGGCCTGTTCGGCGCGCTGCTGGTGATCCTGGCGACGCGCTGGGCCTTGGGCCACGCGGCCGGACCCGGGGCGTTCGACGCCTGGGGCTGGCGCATCCCGTTCGCCGTCTCGATCGGCCTGCTGGGCGTGTCGGTGTGGATGCGGCTGAAGCTGACCGAAAGCCCGGCCTTCGCGCGGATGGAGGCCGAGGGCGCGGCCTCCAAGGCTCCCTACGCCGAGGCCTTCGGCCAGTGGAAGAACCTGAAGCTGGTGCTGCTGGCCTTCTTCGCCATGATGTCGGCCCAGGGGGCCGTCTGGTACACCAGCTTCTTCTACGTCCAGACCTTCATGGAGAAGTTCCTCAAGGTCGCGCCGGGAACGATCAACGGCCTGATGATGGCCGCCACCGCGGTCAGCGCGGTGTTCTACGTGGTGTTCGGCTGGCTGTCGGACCGCATCGGCCGCAAGCCGGTGATGCTGGGCGGCATGACGCTGGCCCTGCTGTTCTATTTCCCCGGCTTCCACCTGCTGGAGCGCGCCGCCAACCCGGCCCTGGCCGAGGCCACGGCCCGCGCCCCGGTCAGCGTCACCGCCGATCCCGCGGATTGCGCCCTGCAGTTCGACCCGGTGGGCAAGGCGGCCTTCGTCTCGTCCTGCGACATCGCCAAGAGCGCCCTGGCCAACGCCGGGATCTCCTACGCCAACCACCCCGGCCCCGCCGGCTCGGCCGCCGTGGTCCAGGTCGGCGAGGCGCGGATCGTGTCGAAGAGCGCCCAGGGCCTGCCGGCCAAGCAGGCCAAGGCGGTCAAGGCCGAGGGCGAGGCCGCGATCAAGGCGGCCCTGGCCAAGGCGGGCTACCCGGCCAAGGCCGATCCGGCGCGGATGAACGGGTGGGGCATGTTCGGCGTGCTGCTGGTCTTCGTGATCGCCGCCACCGCCCTGTTCGGCCCGCTGGCGTCCTGCCTGGTCGAGCTGTTCCCGACGCGGGTGCGCTACACCGCCCTGTCGCTGCCCTATCATATCGGCACGGGCTGGATCGGCGGCTTCGTGCCGTTCAGCGCCTTCGCCATCGTGGCCGCGGTGGGCAACATCTACGCCGGGCTCTGGTATCCGGTGGTCTTCACCCTGATCAGCGTGCTGACGACCCTGTTCCTGCTGCCCGAGACCAGGCACCGCAGCCTGGATTGACCTGCTGGGGACAGGCGCATGCGCCTGTCCCCAATTCCTGACGGGCTCAAAGCACCTCGACCGCCACCGACGCCGCCGCCAGGGCCTGGACGATGGCCGGATCGACCGGGGCCACGATCAGCCGCACGATCTGCTTGCCCTCCTGGGCCAGGGTCACCAGGGTTTCGGCGGAGACCTGAGAAGGGTCCAGCCGCTGGGCGTCGCGGCGGGCCAGGGTGACGATCTCGGGGTCGGCGCCGTCGTCGGCGACCAGCACGTCGGCCGCGCCCAGGGCCCGCAGGGCCCTCAGCGTCAACAGGTCCGACGGTCCCTTGCCGGCGATGAACCGCACCTTGCCGTCACCGGCGACGCCTTTGGCCAGCGCCTGGCGGAACAGCTCGGCCGCCCTGTCCATGTCGCCGGCCATGGCGGCCTGGGCGGCCTCGCCGGTCACGGCGTCGCGCAGGAAGGCCCGACGCTCGTGCAGGACGGGCAGGGCGGCGCGGACCTCGTCCTGGAACCGGCGCAGCAGGGCCGCCACCCGGCCCGCGCCTTCGGGGACCTGGGCCTCTATGTCGTTGCGCAGCTTGGTGGCCAGGGTCGGCGAGCCGCCGCCGGTGCCGACCGCCGCCACCACCTCGCCGCGGTCGATCACCGCCGGGGTGTTGAAGTCGCTCATGGCTGGCTTGTCGACCACGTTGACCAGCACCCGCGCCGCCCGCGCCGCGCTGGCCGCCGCCTGCAGGAACACCTCGTCGTCGCCGGCCACGAAGGCCAGCACCGCCCCCGCGTAGGTTCCCGGCAGGAAGGCCGCGTGGCCGTCCACCCGCACCACCGTGGCGGGCGAGCCGTCGAACAGCCGCGCCTTGTTGTCTGCGGCCTCGCCGCTGCCGGCGATCACGACCCTGCGGCCGGCCAGGGGGAAATAGGCGGGAAAGGAATCCAAGGGCGCGGGTCCTGAAGGCGGAAGCCGGTGAAGATCCCGGTCAGGCTAGCCTGGCTGACGCAAGATTTCACTGGCGGGATGGGGTCTGAGCAGTGTTAGGTTCGCGCAAACCGGGTCGTCAGGCCCCCCTTTTCGCTTGGGAGGCGAAAGCATGGCGTCGATGTTGGACATCAACGGCAAGACGGTCAGCGTGAAGGCGGCGCCGGAGACGCCGCTGCTGTGGGTCTTGCGCGACGAGCTGGGCCTGACCGGCACGAAGTTCGGCTGCGGCATGGCCCAGTGCGGGGCCTGCACGGTCCACGTCAACGGCGACCCGGTGCGGTCGTGCGTGACGCCGATCGCCGCCCTGGAAGGCGCCAAGATCGCCACGATCGAGAGCCTGGGCGGAGTCCACCCGGTGCAGCAGGCCTGGGTCAAGCACGACGTCCCGCAGTGCGGCTATTGCCAGTCGGGCCAGATCATGTCGGCCGCCGCCCTGCTGGCCCAGACCAAGGCGCCCAGCGACGAGGACATCGACAACGCCATGAGCGGTAACATCTGTCGCTGCGGGACCTACCAGCGCATCCGGGCCGCGATCAAGGAGGCCGCCGGCCTGACCGCGGCCCCGGTGGTCGCCGCGCCCGCCGCCAAGCCCGTGGCCTCGAACGACGTCGACGACGAGATCGCCGCCGCCTCGGGCTCGACCGGCCGGGGAGCAAGCCAATGAACGGGCCCTTCGAAAAGCTCCGTCGCCAGGACGGCGTCAGCCGCCGCGACGTGGTGGTCGGCGCGACCCTGGTCGGCGGCGCCCTGCTGGTCGGCTGCTCGCCGGCCGACCTGATGAGCATGGGCTCGAAGGTCGAGCCCGGCGCCTTCGGCCCGTTCATCCGGATCGACCCGGACGGGGCGGTGACGGTGCTGTCCAAGCACATCGAGTTCGGCCAGGGCAATCACGCGGGCCTGGCGGCGATCGTCGCCGAGGAGCTGGACGCCGACTGGAGCCGGGTCAAGGTGATCCACGCCCCGGCCAACGCCAAGCTCTACGGCAACGCCACGGCGGGCATCCAGCTGACCGGCGGCTCGTCGGCGATCTCCAATTCCTGGGAGCAGCTGCGCAAGGCCGGGGCTGGGGCGCGGGCGATGTTCGTGCAGGCGGCGGCCAGCCGCTGGAACGTCCCGGCCGGCGAGATCACCGTCAAGGACGGGGTCGTCAGCGGCGGCGGCAAGAGCGCCGGGTTCGGCGACCTGATCGCCGACGCCGCCAAGGTGACGCCGCCCGAGGCCCCGACCCTGAAGGATCCAAAGACCTTCAGCCTGATCGGCACGGACCGGGTGCGCCGCAAGGACAGCCTGGCCAAGAGCACCGGCGCGGCACGCTACACCCAGGACGTCCAGCTGCCCAACATGCTGGTGGCGGTGGTCGCGCATGCGCCGCGCTTCGGCGCGGTGGTGAAGGGCTTCAACGCCGACGACGCCAAGAAGACGCCCGGCGTGGTCGACGTCTTCGAGATCCCGACCGGGGTGGCGGTGGTCGCCGACACCACCTACGCCGCCCGCATGGGCCGCGAGGCGCTCAAGGTCGAGTGGGACGAGGGCAAGGCCGAGACCCGGAGCTCGTCGACCATCGCCCAGCAGTGGCGCGACATCGCCGCCGGCAAGGGACCTTCCGACCTGAAGTGGGAGGCGTTCGACTCGAGAGGCGACGCGGCGGCGGCTTCCGCCGGCAAGGGCGCTTCGGTGTTCGAGACCACCTACGACTTCCCCTACCTGGCCCATGCGACCATGGAGCCGATGAACTGCGTGGCGATCGTCGACGGAAGCAAGGTCAAGCTGATCCACGGTTCCCAGGCCCAGACCCTGGACCAGATGAACGCGGCCAAGATCGTCAAGACCCTGCCCGGCTCGGTCGAGGTCGAGACCCTGTTCGCCGGCGGTTCGTTCGGCCGGCGGGCCAACTTCCCGTCCGACTATGTGGCCGAGTGCGTGACCATCGCCCACAAGGTCGGAAAGGGCCGGCCGGTGAAGCTGGTCTGGACCCGCGAGGACGACATGCAGGCCGGCTTCTTCCGGCCGCTGGTCCATCACGCCGTGCGGGTGACGCTGGACAAGGACGGCTATCCGGCGACCTGGCGCCACCGGATCGTCACCCAGTCGATCATGAAGGGCTCGCCAATGCCGATGAAGGGGCCCGACCAGACCGCGATCGAGGGCACGGCCGGCTCGCCCTATCTGAAGGCCACGCCGGTCGTCGACGCCCAGCTGGCCCTGCCCGAGGGCGGCGTGCCGGTCCTGTGGTGGCGGTCGGTGGGCGCGACCCACACCGCTTTCGTCATGGAGCACACGATCGACCAGCTGGCGCTCAAGGCCGGCAAGGATCCCGTCGACTACCGCCGGACGCTCTACGCCAAGGCCGGGGCCCAGCGGCACCTGGCGGCCCTGAACCTGGCGGTCGAGAAGGCCGGCCCGGCGCCGGCCGCGGGCTTTACGCGCGGCGTGGCCGTCCATGAGAGCTTCGGCTCGGTGGTCGCCCAGGTGGCCGAGGTCAGGCTGGTGGACGGCCGCCCGCGGGTCGGCCGGGTGGTCACGGCCATCGACTGCGGCGTGGCGGTCTCGCCCGACCAGGTCGCGGCCCAGATGGAGGGCGGAACCTGTTTTGGCCTGTCGGCGGCGCTGTACGGCGAGATCACCCTGACGGACGGCAAGGTCGACCAGAGCAATTTCGACACCTACCGCGTGCTGCGGATGAACGAGGCGCCGACGGTCGAGACCTACATCGTGCCGTCGGGCAATCCGCCCAGCGGCGTGGGCGAGCCGGGCACGCCGGTCATCGCCCCGGCGGTGGCCAACGCGCTTCTGGCCCTGTCCCGGACGCCCACCACGCGCCTGCCGTTCGTCCGCGCCGGGGCCTGAACCTCGGGACCCAGCGACGGTGAAACCCGGACGGCTTAGCGAAATTCGATACGGTTTTGACGGGATGCGCCCTCTGGTGGCCTGATCAGTCAAGTCTTGCTGGACGTGAGGCGAGCCGCGAACCATTTTAGCGGCATGGTGGACTCCGGCGACAACCTGGGCTTCGAGCGGCTGACTCCCCGCGAGCGGGAGATCCTGCGGCTGATCGCCCAGCATCGGCAGTCCAAGGAAATCGCCCGCCTATTGCGGCTTTCGCCGAAGACGGTCGAGATGCACGTGCTCAGCGCGCGCCGCCGGCTGTCCGGCCTGAACCGCCGCGACGCCGCCCTGGCGTTCATCGCCTGGGAAACCGACCCCGGTAATGACTACCGTAAGCAATCGGCCGAGCTAGCCACGGCCCAGTTGGAGGGCTCTTCTCGTTTCAACAGCGAGAGCAGCCATGACCAAGCCTTCCACGAACAAACCTTCCACCCACAGCCCGAACCCGGCCTCGGCCTTCTTCATCGCGAGCTGGCAGTCCCTCGAAGAGGGCCTGACCTTGATGGCGGGGACGCCCGAGCGCGGCCGGCTGGTGGCGGAAACGGTCTCGGCCCTGCGCAAGGCGCAGGCGGCGGGCGATCCTCCGGGCAAGCTGCTGCTGAGGGTCCTGGCCGCGACGGCCTTCCTGGCGGACGACACGCCGCTTCGCATGGAAGGAGCTGGCGCGATGACCTGACTCCTTTGCAATGGCTGGGCCTGATCCTGGCGGTCGCTACCCTGGGCGGAATCCTGCTCGGGACGGTCACCATGGGCGCCCATGAATTCCTCTACGCCCTCCAGCGGTTCCGCGAGGGCTGGAGCCCGCCCCCGGCGCCCTGAGCGCCGAGCTTCCAGAAACATCTTCATAGACTTGAACGTGCGGGGGGGACCCGTGCGACCGGGAGAGTCATGCCATGAAACGCACAGAAGCCGCCCGAGCCGGCGCTGAAAAGCTGATGCGCGCCGAGGCCGCGATCGACGCCGCCCTGCGCGAGACCGCCGAACTGATGGGCCTGCTGCCCGCGCTGCGGCTGGAGACCAAGCTATCGGCGGTGCTCGGCCAGGAAGCCGTCGCCAACCTGGGCGAGACCCTGGCCCATATCGTGTCGGCCCGCCGGACGATCATCGAAACCCATAGCGCCCTGGCCGTCGTGCGAGCCCAGATCGGCTGCGGCGCCCTGGCTGGCGGCGATATGGACAAGCCGGGCGATCCGCCGCGCACCAGCGGCTTGCACGCCGTTCCGGGCGGTCTGGCCGCCTGATCCCTGGCCGCCGTCCGTCCACGGCGCAAGCCGCCCTTCGATCCTGAATAGAGGTGTGCAAATGAGCACCGCCCAAATCGTCGAGCTGCAGCAGGGCGCGACGCCTGATGAAGTGAATGAATTCCGTCGCCACCTGCGAACGCTCGGTCCCGTGCAGCGCCGCATCCTGTCGGTGCTGATGCCCCAGCTGGTCGCGCTGGAGCAGGCCGGCGACTGCGACGGCGCGCTGAGCATCATCGAGGAGGTCAAGACGATCCTCTGGGAAGGTCGTCGCACGCGACACTGACCGACCTTGGGTTGCTTCTCCGACCGCCGCGACTGAGGCATGGTGACGCCTGACCTTAACCGGGCGTCACCCTCGTGCAGCTTCACACCCTCATCTCGCTGATCCTGGCCATCCTGGTCTGCGGATTGGCCATGTGGCGCGGCGACCGCGCCGCGCGCTGGGTCGGCGCGGCGTTCCTGGCCGACTGGCTGGGCTCCCTGCTGGTCTATCGGCGAGACCCCTACCATGCCGACTACGGCATCCTGGCGGTCGACACCGTGACCCTGCTGTTTTTCGTCTGGATCTCCATCGGCACCCGGCGGATCTGGACCGTCGTCGCCTCGGCCTTCATGGCGATCATCGTCGCCTCGCACGTGGCGGTGATGATCGACCTTCGGGTGACGCTGGGCACCCTGTTCATCGGCATGGCCATGTGGAGCTATGGCGTCCTGGCCTGCATCGCCTTCGGCACCTGGGCCGCCCGCCAAGGGCGAGGCCACGCGCCCTCCTGATCCGCCGGCGCCGTCAGGCCAAGTCGGCAGGCCGATCGACATCGAACAGGACGCCCGCGTCGGGACTGTCGACCAGCGCCAGACGATCGCCCAGCCCGGCCAGCAGCTCGCGCGCTCCGACATCGCCGCTCAAGGCGAGCAGGGCGGGAAAACAGGCGCGGCCGAACAGCACCGGATGGCCGCGCCGTCCTTCGAAGCGCGGCGCCGCGGCGTCCACGCCAGGGACCAGGGCGCGGGCCAGCTCGCGGGCGAGGCCAGCCGGAACGCGCGGCATGTCGCCCAGGAACACGAACGCGCCGTCCGAGTGGGGCGGCAGAGCCTGGATCGCTGCCCGCAGCGAAGCCCCCATGCCCGCGGCGGCGTCGGCGGCCACGACGATCTCGAAATCGGCGTCCCGGCCCGACGTCCGGGCCTGGGCGACCGCGAAGGCGGCCAGCTCCGCATCGCCGTCGGTGACCAGCAGCACCCGCTGGGCCGGGGCGGCGAAGGCCGCGTCCAGGGCGCCAGCCACCAGCGGACGGCCCTCGAACGCGGCCAGCAGCTTGCGCTCGCCCGGACGCCGGGCGAAGCGCCGTCCGGCCCCCGCCGCCAGGATCACGGCGTCGCACCCTGCGCTTTTGCTTTCCGCCATGCCGTCCCGCGCCTATCTTACCCACCGACATGACGCCCTATGACGCCAGCCCCGCGCAAGCGGCAACCCGCGCCCCGCGCCCGCCCAGCCGGTTGATAGACGGCTTCGGTCGCGCGGTGACCTATCTGCGCGTCTCGGTCACCGATCGCTGCGACCTGCGCTGCACCTATTGCATGGCCGAGCACATGACCTTCCTGCCCAAGGCGGAGGTGCTGTCGCTGGAGGAGCTGGACCGCCTGGCCTCGGCCTTCGTCGGCCTGGGCGTGCGCAAGCTGCGGCTGACCGGTGGCGAACCCCTGGTCCGCAAGGGGATCATGACCCTGGTCGAGGGCCTGTCGCGCCACCTGCGGTCCGGGGCCCTGGACGAGCTGACCCTGACCACCAACGGCACCCAGCTGGCGAGCCACGCCGCCGATCTGGCCCGGCTGGGGGTTCGGCGGATCAATGTCTCGCTCGACACCCTCAAGCCCGACCTGTTCCGCCGGCTGACCCGCGGAGGCGACCTGTCCAAGGTGCTGGCCGGCATCGACGCGGCCCTGGCGGCGGGGATCCAGGTCAAGGTCAACGCCGTGGCGCTGAAGCACGACAACGCCTGCGAGCTGCCGGCCCTGATCCAGTGGGCCCACGGCCTGGGCGCCGACATGACCCTGATCGAGACCATGCCGCTGGGCGAGATCGACGAGGACCGCACCGACCAGTACCTGTCGCTGAAGGACGTCCGCCGTGACTTGTCCGCCTTCTGGACCCTGACCGACCTGGCCTACGCCACCGGTGGTCCGGCCCGCTATGTGCGGGTCGAGGAGACGGGCGGCCGCCTGGGCCTGATCACGCCGCTGAGCCACAATTTCTGCGAGGCCTGCAACCGGGTGCGCCTGACCTGCACCGGCACCCTGCACACCTGCCTGGGCCGCGACGACGCCAGCGACCTGCGGGCGGTGATCCGCGGCGGGGCCGACGACGCGGCCCTTGAGCAGGCGATCTTCGCGGCGATCGGCGCCAAGCCCCAGGGCCACGACTTCCGGATCGACGGCGCGCGGCCGGCCGTGGCCCGCCACATGTCGACGACCGGGGGCTGACGGTGGCGCGGGTCCTGCTGTTCGGACGCCTGGCCGACCAGGCCGGCTGGCGCGACCGCACGGTCGAGGCCGGCTCGATCGCCGACCTGCGCCGGGCCCTGGCCGACGGCGACGCCGCCCTGGGCGAGGCCCTGGCCGGGCCGGGCGTGCAGGTAGCGGTCGACAAGGCCATCGTCCGGGGCGAAGCGGTCCTGGCCGCCGGGACCGAGGTGGCCTTCCTGCCGCCGATGAGCGGCGGATGACGACCCTGCCGTCCATCAGCCTGACCGCCCGGGCCTTCGAGCCGGGGGCCCTGCTGACGACGTTCTGCGCCGGCCGCGACGAGACCGGGGCGGTGGCCAGCTTCGTCGGCCTGGCGCGGGCCGAGCGAGGCCAGGCCACGACCCTGGAGCTGGAGGCCTATCCCGGCTTCACCGACGCGGCGATCGCCGCCTTCGCCGAGGAGGCCAAGGCCCGGTTCGACCTGCAGGACTACCGCATCGTCCACCGCATCGGCCGCATCGCGCCCGGCGAGGCGATCGTCTTCGTGGCCACGGCGGCCGGCCACCGCCGCGCCGCCTTCGAGGCCTGCGACTTCCTGATGGACTATCTGAAGAGCCGCGCGCCGTTCTGGAAGAAGCAGCACGGCCCGGACGGCGAGCGCTGGATCGAGCCGACGGCGCGCGATAGGACCGACGCCGAACGCTGGGATTAGGAGAACACGATGTCGGCAGGCCTCACCCCGGGCGGCGGGATCAAGCCGGAGCTTCCGTTCAAGCCGGTGCGAGTGGCGATTCTGACCGTCTCGGACACCCGCGACGAGTCCACCGACACCTCGGGCCAGCTGCTGGTCGACCGCGTCCGGGACGCCGGCCACGACCTGGCCGGCCGGGCGGTGGTCCGCGACGACATCGAGACGATCCGCCAGACCGTGCGCGACTGGATCGCCGGCGGCCAGGTCGACGCCATCGTCACCACCGGCGGCACCGGCCTGACCGGTCGCGACGTCACGGTCGAGGCCCTGGAGCCGCTGTTCGATAAGAAGATCGACGGCTTCTCGGTGGTGTTCCACCTGGTCAGCTACGCCTCGGTGGGCCTGTCGACCCTGCAGAGCCGGGCCACGGCCGGCCTGATCGGCGGGGTGTTCGTGTTCTGCCTGCCGGGCAGCAACGGGGCGGTCCGCGACGGCTGGGACAAGGTCATCGCCGCCCAGCTCGACAGCCGCCACAAGCCCTGCAACATGGTCGAACTGATGCCCCGACTCCTGGAACACTAGGGCTGCTGGAACCGTGACCCGCCTGACCCACATCGACGACCAGGGCCGCGCCCGGATGGTCGACGTCTCGGACAAGGCCGAGACCGTCCGCGAGGCGATCGCCGTCGGCTTCGTGCGCATGCGGCCCTCGACCCGCGAGCTGGCCCTCTCCGGGACCGGCCGCAAGGGCGACGTCCGCGCCGTGGCCGAGATCGCCGGGGTGATGGCGGCCAAGAAGACCTCCGACCTGATCCCCCTGTGCCACCCCCTGGCCCTGTCCAAGGTCGAGGTCTCGGTCGAGCCGGCCGAGGGCGGCCTGGCGGTGATGGCCCGCGTCAAGCTCAAGGGCCAGACGGGCGTGGAGATGGAGGCCCTGACCGCGGTCTCGGTCGCCTGCCTGACGATCTACGACATGCTGAAGGCCGCCGAAAAGGGCATGGTCATCGAAGCCGTCCGCCTGGTTGAGAAGACTGGTGGGAAGTCGGGGGATTGGCGGGCGGAGTAGGTGGGCGGTTTTGACTCTTCGCTGACCTTGGGAAAGTCCGCTTTCTGAAAGGGAGGTTGAGGCGGCCCCGGAAGACGTTCTTGAAGGCTCATTCCGAAATCCCGCCGGATAGCTGCGCGTACCCTGGCGCGAGAGTTGCGGGCCGCTAATGTTCACCTTGGCCGTGAGATGGGCGGCCAGCGCGAGAAAGAGCGGCAGTTGCTATGACGTTCGCCGACATCCCGGAAGCGGTGATCGACTATGTGAGACGGGTCGCTACGACGACGACCTTCGAGTCACCTGGTAGCCGAACGGCTGTCGATACCTACATTTCGGCTTAGCTGTGGAGATGCCCAAGGACTGAACATGACCGAGACGCCGCCGGAGACAGAGGAGCGCGAGGAGCCGCAGGTCTCGCCCTGGATCAGGGTGACGATGGCGGACGTCGACGGCCTGGACTTCGAGCAGGTGATCTCCGGTTCGACGGCGGCCGACAGCCAGGAACTCGGCGACCTCTACCGCGCTGCTTCTGGCGCTGCGGGGTCTGGCGAGGACGGGACGAACGACCCGGCGCGGGTCCGGGTCTGGGACTTCCTCTGGGGTGTGACCGGCATGCACTTCAAGCCGGAGGACACCAACGAGCCGTTCGGCCCAATGTTGGTGATGGGGGATGGCCGGCGGTCGGCGGCGCCCTCCGACTTCCGCGAGCACGGCGACGTCTTGCAATTCGTGGCCGGCAAGGCCGCGAACGTCGTCCTTCGGGCGCGGCTGAACGACGTCGCTTGGCTGCTGGACCGTAAGCAGGCCGCCTGCGGGGTGGAGGCCTTGAAGGCCTACGTCGAGCTGGTGCGTCGGATCGAGGCCGGCGAGCTGAAGTTCCGCCACGGCGATGAAGACTGGCCGTTCCACCCCGACACCAAGGACTATCTCCTTCGCGCCCTGGGCCTGGCGCGGATGCTCGGCTGGGCCAAGCCGGAGGCCGAGCCGGTCCGCGAACAGCTCGTTGCCGTTCGCAAGCGCGCCGTGGCGGCAAGGGACCCGGTGCCCGTCCATTGGTATTGCGAGCTGGACTTGCAGATGCGGGTGTCCGACCCGCTGGAGGTAGCCGCCGAGATCGAAGACGTCCTGACCAAGCTGCCGGCCGACGCCAACCACCATGTGGTCGTGGACCTCTGGCGCTTGGCGTCGCGGGCCTATCAGGCGGGGAAGAAGGACGACGACAGGCAGCGGTGCCAGATCGCCGCCGCCGAGGTGATGGTCGCCGAGGCCGAGAAGATCGCGTCGCCCATGCTGGCGTCCAACCTGCTCGGCAACGCCATCGCCGCCTTGCACGGCATCGCAAGCGCCCGACCGCGCCGCACCGAGCTGCGGCACAAGCTGGTCGAGGTCCAGGCGAACGTGGGCGAGGAGATGGGCACCTTCTCGCAGGAGATCGACCTGACCGAGCTGGTCGAGTCCATCCAGAACAGGATCAAGCCGCTCAGCGTCTACGACAGCCTCTTCGTCTTCGCCGTGCTGGACCAGAGCCCGGACCCAGAGAAGCTGCGCACGGAGGCCATCGAGCAAATCCGCAAGCACCCGCTGTCGTCGCTGTTCGGGGCGGCGCACCTCGACGACGAGGGCAAGGTGATCCACCGGACCGGCGGCGCCGGCGGCTTTGGCGATCCGGACGATTCGGTGGTCGCCCAGCAGATCGCCCAGGCCGAAGGCATCCGCCGGCACATCAGCGTGTCGGGCCAGATCGAGCCGGCCCGGCGCACGATGACCTCGGGCCACTACCTGTCCGAAGACACCTTCTACGCCCTGACGAGCCAGAGCCCGTTCGTGCCGCAGGACCTCGCGCAGACCTTCGCGCGCGGGTTTAACCGCTTCTTCCAGGGCGATTTCACCAGCGCGCTCTACATCCTGACGCCGCTGCTGGAGAACTCGCTGCGCCATGTCTTGAAACAGCACGGCCACGACGTTACGACCTTCGACAACGCCGGGCAGACGCAGGAGGACCGAACCATCACCTCCTTGTTCGACGGCATGCGGTCGGAGCTGGACGCGGTGTTCGGCCGCGACATCACCGAGGACATCTCTCATGTGTTCCTCGGCCGGCCTGGGCCGGCGATTCGGCATGGCGTCGCGCACGGGCTGCTGCACGACGGCAGTCCCTATGGCGTGGACGCCATCTACGGCTGCTGGCTGATCTTCCGGCTCTGCCTCATTCCGCTGTTCCCGTATCGGGCGGAGCTGGGGCTGACCTGACTATGGCGACGGGTCGGCCGGAGCTGCTCAAGGGTCTGCCTTCCGCAGGCGTCTGAGAGTCTGCAACTGGCGTCTAGCTGTCGTCTGAAACTTCCGCTGTCAGACCCTTCTCCGTCCGGGTGGGCGGCGAGGGCCGGCATTCCATTCTTGATCCGGTCGCCCCCGGCCTTCGCCGGCGTGAGTGGAGTTTTTTGGACTTATCCTCCGCGTTCAGCCAATGAACTCCCGTAAAATCAATGCCTTGAAAAATCTCGACCCCAATCGATCCTCACCCTCTCAGACCGCCCCCATAATGATCTCACCTGAAGGCATGGGGAGGGCGCACGTACGGCGACCGATGCGGCTTTCGGGGGTGGACGAGCGGGAAGGCCTTGTCCGTCGTGCTTCTTCGGAAGCGTCCCAGGTTGGTTCGCAGCAGGTTCGCCTCAGTCGCGACGAAGCTTCGGCGCCCGGGATAGGCGGATGCGGCCAGCAGGCCCGGGCTGAAATCGCCCGGGCGGTCCGGAGTGCGCCAACGCTCCGCCCGTCGGGGGCCTCCATCGGAGCGGGTTAAGAATCCGCGACCCGAAGGCTTCCGGATAACGGCTCCACGCGAAGCGCTCGTCTTCGTCGAAACGGTACCCATAACTGCAAATCCTCCGGGCGAGGCCCGGGCGCTTCGCACCCTTCCCATCAGCTCAGCGGGTTTCCGCGTGAGGCCGAAAGATCGTGCCCGCGAACACTTGCCCCCACCTGACCGCTTCGCGGTCTGTCCGCCCCCGGAGGGGGCGGAGCCGTCAGGCCTCGCGGCGCGCCAGGGCCGGCTGGCCGTGGCGGGCGGCCATGATCTCGCCGATCACCGCCACGGCCACCTCGAACGGGGCCTTGCCGCCGAGGTCGAGGCCGATCGGCGCGCGCAGCTTCCGGAGGTCCTGCTCGGCCACGCCCGCCGCCCGCAGGCGGTCCAGCCGCTCGCCCAGCCGCCGCCGCGCGCCCAGCAGGCCGACATAGGGGGCGGCCGAGGGCAGGGCGGCCAGCAGGGCCTGGTGGTCGACCGCCTCGTCGTGGCCGCAGACCGCCACCGCCGTCCAGGCGTCCAGGCCGACCGCCGCCGCGGCGCCGGCGACGTCGTCGCGGCGATAGGCCACGCCGGCCAGGGGCGGCGGCGCGGTCGGGCCCTTGGGGCGGACCAGGACGGTCTGGAAACCGGACTGGGCGCCGAGGCTGGCCACGGCCAGGGCGGTCGGATCGCCGCCGAACACCACCAGCCGCGGCGGCGGGTCGAATCGCCGCGCGAAGGCGCCCGGCCAGGCCGGGGCGGCCTCCGCCAGCGGGGCGCAGAGCCGCCGCTGGCCGTCGCTGATCCAGGCAGCCGGGACCCGCGCCCGGGCCAGGTCCAGCAGCGTTTTCGCCGCCGCGTCGTCCGGGGCGATCCGCTCGACCAGGATCTCGATCCGCGCCCCGCACAGCAGGCGGATGTCGGGCCAGGGGCTGCCCTCGCCATAGACCAGGCGGCGAGGCCGTCCGTCGGCCATGGCGGCCCGGGCGTGGGCCTCGACATCGGCCTCGATGCAGCCGCCGGACAGGAATCCGGCGCGGCTGTTGGTCCCGAACACCATCTGCGTCCCGACCGGACGCGGCCCGCCGTCGCCGAGGGAAACGATCGTCGCCAGCCCTGCCGGACCGTGCGCCAGGGCCTGGGCCAGGGCGGGCCGCATGTCCTCGGCCAGGCCGTGCAGCGGCCAGTCCGATGGCGTGGCGAAGGACGCGGAAGACACGTCGGCGGCGTCGTGATCGGGCAGGTCCATTGCCAAGCATGTTAACGCCTCGGCAAGTTTCCAGAAACGCCTTCTTCAGCCTTGGGGCTTAGGCTCATCGACACTGGTGTTCCATCCGCACGGATTTCCATGTCGCTCTCGGTTTCCAAGCTCGGTCTCGCCGCCGCCCAGTTCGGACTGGACGGCATGAGCGCGTCGCCGCGCGCCCGTTCGCCGGAAACCGAAGCCCGCGACATCCTCAATATCGCCGCCCGGGCCCGCCTGTCGGTTCTCGACGTGTCGGGCAATTACGGCCGCGCCGAGCAGGTGCTGGGCGACCTGATCCCGCGCCCCGTGCCGTTCCGCGTCACCCTGTCGGCCGCCCGCGCCGATCGCGGTCCCGACTTCGTCGAGGCCGAGGCCCGCGCCTCGCTGCGCCGCCTGGCGGTGGAGCGCGCCGACGCCATCATCGTCTCCTCGCCCGCCGAGCTGTTCGGCCCGCACGGCGCGGCCGTCTGGGACCGCCTGGCCCGGCTGCGCGACGAGGGCCTGTTCGCCAAGGTCGGCGTCGCCGCCCACGCCAGCGACGACCCGGTGGGCGTCGCCCGCCGCTTCAAGCCCGACATCCTGCAAGCCCCGGCCAGCCTGCTGGACCAGCGCCTGCTGGCCGACGGCTCGCTGCAGCGTATCGCCGGCATGGGGATCGAGGTGCAGCTGCGCTCGATCTTCCTGAACGGCCTGCTGTTCCTGCCGCCCGACCGGGTGCCCGCCCAGCTGAAGGGGGCCTCTGGCCGCCTGTCGAAGGTGCGGCGGATGATCGCCGAGGGTCGTTCCGACCCGCTGCAGGCCGCCCTGGGCTTCGCCCTGTCGCGGGTCGAGGCCAGCGCCGTCCTGGTGGGCGTCACCTCGGCCGCCGAGCTTTCCGCCGTCGTGGCGGCCGCTTCCAGCCCGCCGCCCGACCTCGACTGGGACGACATGGCCATCGACGACCCGGTGGCCCTGGACCCGCGACGTTGGGTCGCCTGACGCTCGGGCGAATCTAAGCTCAGCCTGGGACCAAGAGCTGAGGAACTTAAGAGGGAGCCGAACGCCATGATCCTCGCCGTCGTCCAGGCCCGCATGGGCTCCAAGCGTCTGCCCGGCAAGGCCGTGGCCACCCTCCAGGGCCAGCCGATGATCCTGCGCCAGCTGGAGCGGCTGCGCGGCGCCCGGCGCCTGGACAAGATCATCGTCGCCACCAGCAGCGACGCCGCCGACGACGGCCTGGCCGGGCTGGTCGTGTCGCGCGGCTACGCCGTGCATCGCGGCGCGGGCAGCGACATCCTCGACCGCATCGCCCGCTGCGCCGAGGCCGCCGGCCCGGTCAGCCACATCGTCCGCATCAAGGGCGACGCGCCGTTCGTCGATCCGGCCGTGATCGACGAGGCCGTCCGCCTGGCCCTGGCCACCGGCGCGGCCTACACCTCCAACCGCGTGGAACGGACCTTCCCGGCCGGGCTCGAGGTCGAGGTGGCCACGGTCGAGGCCCTGCGGATCGCCGCCGCCGAGGTTCGCGACCCCCTGGCCATGATCTCGCCGACCGCCGCCATCCGCGCCCGGCCCGACCGGTTCCGCCAGGCCCACCTGAAGACCCATCGCGACTGGTCGCACTATGACTGGCGGGTCAAGACCCCGGCCGACCTGGCCTTCGCCCGCTCGATCTACGACGCGCTGTACCCGACCGATCCGGGCTTCTCGATGCACGACGTGCTGGACCTGGTGGAGAGCCACCAGGACCTTGGCCGGTTCGCGGCTTAGGCCGGAGGGGCCGCGGGCCCCTACTTCCAAGCTCCGTACGGATCCACCGACGGCTTGCCCAGCGCCTCGGCCACGGCCGGATGGGTCAGCTGGCCGGCCAGGACGTTCAGGCCCTTGGCCAGGTGGATGTTGCTCTTCAGCGCGTCCAGGCCGTGGTCGGCCAGGGCCAGGCCGAACGGCAGGGTGGCGTTGCCCAGGGCCTCGGACGAGGTGCGCGGGGCGGCGCCGGGCATGTTGGCCACGCAGTAATGGACGACGCCGTCGACCGTATAGGTGGGCTCGGCATGGGTGGTCGGATGGCTGGTCTCGAAGCAGCCGCCCTGGTCGATCGACACGTCGACCAGCACCGAGCCCGGCTTCATCTTCGACAGATGCTCGCGCTTGACCAGCTTGGGCGCCGCGGCTCCGGCGGTCAGCACCGCGCCGATGATCACGTCGGCCTTGAGGATCTCGTCCTCGACGGCGGCCAGGGTCGAATAGCGGGTGAGAATGCGGCCCTGATAGAGGTCGTCCAGCTCGCGCATCCGGGGGATCGAGCGTTCCAGCACCACGACCTCGGCGCCGAGGCCGGCGGCCATGCGCGCGGCGTTGGAGCCGACCACGCCGCCGCCCAGCACCGCCACCCGGGCCGGGGGCACGCCCGGGACGCCGCAGAGCAAGAGGCCCATGCCGCCATTGTGCTTGAGCAGGGTCTCGGCGGCGCTGAACACCGCGATGCGGCCGGCCACTTCCGACATCGGGGCCAGCAGCGGCAGGCCGCCGCGCGCGTCGGTGACGGTCTCGTAGGCGATCGCCGCGCAGCCCGAGGCCAGCAAGCCCTCGGTCTGGGCCGGATCGGGCGCCAGGTGCAGATAGGTGAACAGGATGTGGCGGGGCGTCAGGCGCTCCCACTCGACCTTCTGGGGCTCCTTGACCTTGATGATCAGCTCGGCCCCGGCGAACACCGCGTCGGCGTCAGGCGCGATGGTCGCCCCGGCCTTGACGTAGAGGTCGTCGCCATAGCCGGCCCCCAGGCCCGCGCCGGCCTGGACCAGCACGGCGTGACCATGGCCCACATATTCGCGCACGGCGGTGGGGGTCAGGCCGACCCGGTGTTCGCCCGGCTTGATCTCGGAAGGCACGCCAACGCGCATGATAGTCTCCTCCAAATGGCTTTTGACGCTGGTTTACGCCCGAGTCCGCGCAGGTTCCTGGGGAGTTTCATGCGTCCGTAACCGTGATATGCAGGATTCCATCGCAACGGAGCCTTTATGGTGAAGAAACCTGCGGCCAATCTCGACGCCTTCGATCGCAAGCTGCTGAACGTGCTCCAGAGACGAGGCCGGGCCAGCTATGTGGAAATGGCCGAGGCGGTGAATCTTTCCGAATCCGCCTGCCTGCGCCGGGTGAAGCTGCTGGAGGAGGTCGGGGTGATCGGCCGCTACGCCGCGGTGATCGACGAGCGGGCGGTGGGCCTGCCGCTCAGCGTCTTCGTCACCGTCACCCTGTCGTCCCAGGCCGAGGCGACGCTCAGCGTGTTCGAGAAGGCCATCGCCAATGTCCGCGAGGTGGCCGAATGCTACCTGATGACCGGCGGCTCGGACTATCTGCTGCGGCTGGTGGTGGCCGACGTCGACGACCTGGAGCGGGTGCACGCCCAGGAACTGACGCGGATCCCGGGGGTCGTGCGGGTCAGCTCGTCGATCGCCCTGCGCACGGTGGTCAAGCGTGTCGAATTGCCGCTTTGAGGCGAGCCCGCCGTTGCGGCGGAGTTAACCTTCCCCTGGCAGGACTGTAGGCCACTGCGTTGCACTCGTCGGGGGATGAGATGGTTTCGAGACGTCTGCTGCTGGGCGCCCTGGCGTCCGGCCTCGCCGCGCCCGCCCTGGCCTGGGCCGAGGGCGACAGTCCCGCCACGCCTTCGGTGTTGACCCGCAAGGGCCGCCGCACGCGCCGGGCCCTGAAGTCCCAGCCCACCGACAAGGCGGCGCTGGACAAGGCCCTGGCCCAGGTCAAGCCGCTGGAGGATCCGAACGCGGTCGAGCCGGCCGAGGTGCATCCGCCTCAGCTGGTCAGCCCGGACGAGGCCTTGGGCCGCCTCAAGCAGGGCAACGCCATCTTCGCCCGCGGCGGGGCCAGCATCATGCTGCCCACCACGGTCCGGATCGCCGAGCTGTCCAAGGGCCAGAAGCCGTTCGCGGTGATCGTCGGCTGCAGCGACAGCCGGGTCGGCCCCGAACTGGTCTTCGACTGCAATCTGGGCGAGCTGTTCGTCGTGCGCGTCGCCGGATCGACCGTCAGCCAGGAGGGCCTGGGCTCGATCGTCTACGCCGTCGAGCACCTGGGCGCGCCACTGGTCGTCGTCCTGGGCCACAGCAAGTGCGGCGCGGTCGGCGCGGCGGTCGACGTGGCCACCAAGCACAGCGACCTGCACGGCGCGCTGCTGAACATGGTGCTGCCGATCATCCCGGCCGTGCTGGAGGCGGAAGAGAAGCATCCGGCCGACCTGCAGGACGCGGCCATCCGCCAGAACGTCCGCGACGTCGCCGCTCGCCTGAAGGTGGCCGACGGGGTGCTGGCCGAGAAGCTGGCGGAGGGCCGGCTGAAGATCGTCTCGGCCACCTACGACCTGGCCAGCGGCCTGGTGGCGTTCGACGCCTAGACCCCGTTGACCCCTTCCCCGGCTTAGGTTCAAGTCCCCCTCAACACGCTAAGGTTGGGAGGCAGGGATGTCGACGGACGAGACGCCGCCGCAAGGCGGCCATGAGCCCAAGACGTCCCGCTGGGAAGCCTTCAAGGCCCGGATCCCGGCCGGCCTGAAGTCGCCCCTGGTCGCGGTCGGGGCGGCCGCCCTGGTCGCCGGCTTCGGCGGCGGCTTCGCGGTCGGCAAGGTCGCCGACTTCGGCTGGTTCGGCGACAAGGCGGCGACGGCCGAGGCGCCCAAGGGCCAGGCCTGGTCGCTGTTCGGCAAGCCGCGTTCCGCCAACGCCCCACGTCGCGGGATCCCCAAGCCTGAAGGCTTCGCCGTCTGGCGCAGCCGCATCGACAGTTCCGGCGCCGAGCCGATGGCCTGCGTCCAGATGAGCAAGCCGCTGGACCCGTCCAAGGCCTACGCCGACTTCGTGCTGATCTCGCCGGACCTGGGCCGCCAGCCGGCCGTGCGGGTCAAGGATGACGAGCTGTGCATCGGCGGCGTCGGCTTCACCGACCACCGCGTCACCCTGCTCAAGGGCCTGCCCGGCCGAGGCGGCGAGACCTTGGCCGCCAACGCCGACGTCGACTTCACCTTCGGCGAGAAGTCCCCGTATGTCGGCTTCGCCGGCGACGGCGTGATCCTGCCGCGCGAGGAGTCCGACGGCGTGGCCCTGGAGACCCTGAACGTCTCCAAGCTGGCCATCGAGGTCTGGCGGGTGTCGGACCGCAACCTGGTGCGCAAGTCGATCAGCGCCCCCGACCCGACCGGCGAGGGCGACTACGCCAGCGACTATGGCGACGACAGTCCCGACGACGAGGGCCGCCAGGTCTGGAAGGGCGTGATCAATGTCGAGGGCCAGGCCGGCCAGAAGGCCACGACCGTCTTCCCGCTGGGCGCGGTGCTCAAGGAGATGAAGCCGGGCGGTTATGTGATCAAGGCGCGCGACGCCTCGGGCGGCCGCGACCCGGACGGCGAGGGCGACCCCACCCCGGCCCAGGCTCGCCGCTGGATCATGTTCACCGACATGGCCCTGATCGGCTACGACGGCGCGGAGTCGCTGGACGTCGTGGTCCGCTCGCTGAAGACCGCCAAGACGGTGTCGGGCGTGCGCGTCGCCCTGGTGGCCAAGGACGGCGAGGACCTGGCGGCAGCCAAGACCGACGCCGACGGCCGGGCGCGCTTCGCCCACGCCCTGCTGGAGGGCGACGGCGCGGCCCGGGCCAAGATGGTCATGGCCTATGGAGACCAGGGCGACCTGGCGGTGCTGGACCTCGACCGCTCGCCGGTCGATCTGTCCAAGCAGGGCGTCGGCGGCCGCACCGAGTCCGACGGCGGGCGGGCGCTTTCCACCGACATCGACGGCTATCTCTACGCCGATCGCGGCATCTACCGCCCCGGCGAGACGGTGCACCTGACGGCCATGGTCCGCGACCGCCTGGCCAAGGCGGTCAACGACCGCAAGGGCTACATCCTGGTCAAGCGGCCCTCGGGCGTGGAGTTCAAGCGCTACAACTTCGCTCGCGCCGACGCCGGCGCGGTGCTGGCCGACATCGCCCTGCCGCGCAGCGCGCCGCGTGGCCGCTGGACGGCGGTGCTGAAGATGGAAGGCAGCGACGCCGAGGCCGGGTCGTTCGGCTTCAGCGTCGAGGACTTCGCCCCGCAGCGGCTGGCGGTCACCGCCACGGGCCAGGAGTCCGTGCCGGTCGCGGCCGGCCAGGAGCGCAAGATTGACGTCTCGGCCCGCTTCCTCTACGGCGCGCCGGGCGCGGGCCTGCAGACCCAGGGCGAGGCGCGACTGCGCACCGACACCGACCCCTTCCCGCAACACAAGGGCTACCAGTGGGGCGACGACCTGACGCCCTTCGACGAGAAGTTCATCGAGCTGGGCACGACCGTCACCGACGGCGACGGCCACGCCATGCTGAACCTGGCGACCACCGAGGCCGGCGACACGGCCCAGCCGCTGGTGGCGGCGGTGACCGCCTCGGTGTTCGAGCCCGGCGGCCGCCCGGTCCGCGAGGGCCTGGAGCTGAAGGTGCGCGGCAAGCCGGTCTATTACGGCGTCAAGGTCGAGCAGGGCGACGCCGGGAACGGCGATCCGCCGGTCAGCCTGGAGATGATCGCGGTCAACGCCGCCGGCGCCCGCATCGCCTCGACCGCGACCTACACCCTGATCAGCGAGAACTGGAACTACGACTGGTTCCAGCAGGATGGCCGCTGGCAGTGGCGGCGCACCAGCCGCGACGCGGTGGTGGCCAAGGCCACGGTGAACATCGGCGCCGGCCAGCCCGCGCGCTTCAACCGCCGACTGGGCTGGGGCGACTACCGCCTGGTGGTCGAGGGGCCGGACGGCGCCAAGACGGTGACCAAGTTCTCGTCGGGCTGGGGCTCACCGGCCAAGGAGGGCGAGGCGCCGGACTTCGTGCGGGTCAGCGCCGGGACCAAGGCCTACGCCCAGGGCGACACGGTGGAGATCACCCTGAAGTCGCCCTATGCCGGCCAGGCCCAGGTGGCGGTGGCCACCGACCGGCTGATCGACTTCAAGACGATGAGCGTCGGCGAGAACGGGACGACCGTGCGCCTGAAGACCTCGGCCGCCTGGGGCGGCGGGGCCTATGTGATGGTCACGGTGATCCAGCCGCGCGACCCGGTCAGCTCGCCCAAGCCCAAGCGGGCCCTGGGCCTGATCTACGTGCCGCTGGAGCCCAAGGGCCGCAAGCTGACGGTGGACATCGGCACGCCGGTGAAGCTGGACAGCAAGGCCCCGGTCGACGTGCCGATCAAGGTCCAGGGCCTGGGCTTCGGTCAGAGGGCCAAGGTCACGATCGCGGCCGTGGACGAGGGCATTCTGCGCCTGACCCGCCAGGACAGCCCCGACCCGGCCAAGTGGTATTTCGGCAAGCGGGCCCTGACCCTGAACTATCGCGACGACTACGGCCGCCTGCTGGATCCGAACATGGGCGCGCCGGCCAACGTCAACTTCGGCGCCGACGAGCTGGGCGGCGAGGGCCTGACGGTGACGCCGATCAAAACCGTGGCCCTGTGGTCGGGCATCGTCGAGACCGGCCTGGACGGCAAGGCGATCGTCAAGCTGCCGGCCGCCGACTTCAACGGCGAGCTGCGGATCATGGCCGTGGCCTGGACCGACACCGCCGTCGGCTCGGGCTCCAAGGCCATGACCGTGCGCCAGCCGGTGGTGGCCGACCTCAACCTGCCGCGCTTCCTGGCCCCCGGCGACAAGCCGATGGCGACGCTGGAGCTGCACAATGTCGAGGGCAAGGCCGGAGCCTATACGGTCGAGGCCAACGCCACCAACGGCATCGCCGTGGCCTTCCGCAAGGTGATCACCCTGGTCCTGGGCCAGCGGATCGCCGAGAAGATCCCCTTCCTCGCCCCGACCGTGACCGGGATCGGCAAGGTCGGCTTCAAGGTGTCCGGCCCCGGCTTCCAGACGGCCAAGGACTATCCGATCCAGACCCGCCTGGGCTGGGGCGACGTGGTGCGCACCACCACCGAGCTGCAGCAGCCGGGCATGAGCTACACGCCCAACGCCCAGCTGTTGTCGGGCCTGGCGGCCGGCGACATCACCCTGCAGGTCAGCTACTCGCCGTTCCGGGGCTTCGACCCCTCGGCGATCGCCGTGGCCCTGCAGCGCTATCCCTACGGCTGCACCGAGCAGCTGGTCTCGACCGCCTATCCGCTGCTGTACGCCCAGGGCGTCTCCAGCGATCCCAAGCTCAAGCGCAATCCGGCGATCCTGGCCGGGGCGGTGGGCAAGCTGCTGGATCGCCAGACCCTGGACGGGGCGTTCGGCCTGTGGCGGGTCGGCGACGGCGAGGCCGACGCCTGGCTGGGCGCCTACGCCACCGATTTCCTGGTCGAGGCCAAGGCCCAGGGGATCGCGGTGCCGGACGAGGCGATGGACAAGGCCCTGAACGCCATGCGCCAGATCAGCCGCCCCGACGGCTGGAGCTCGGTGTCCTACCGCCTGGACTATCCGGAGTGGTGGGGCCGGACGCCCGACGAGTCCAAGAAGGCCACCGAGCGCATGCGCCGCCGGGCCAGCGCCTACGCTCTCTATGTGATGGCTAAGGCGGGGCGCGGCGACCTGGCGCGGCTGCGCTGGTGGCACGACGTGCAGATGAAGGACGAGGACCAGCCCCTGGCCAAGGCCCAGGTGGCGGCCGGCCTGGCCCTGATGGGCGACCAGGCCCGGGCCCGCTCGGCCATGCGCCAGGCGGTCCGCTCGCTGGGCTGGCGTGACGACGCCGACTGGTACCAGAGCCCGCTGCGCGACGTCGCCGCGGTCACCGCCCTCGCCGTCCAGGCCGGCCAGGGCGATGTCGCCCGCCAGCTGCAGGGCCGCCTGGAGAACGTGGTCAAGGATCCCGACGCCCTCAACACCCAGGAGCAGGCGGCGGTGCTGTCGGCGGCCTACCAGCTGCTGAAGGCGGCCGGGCCGATCACCATCGACGCCCAGGGCGTGACCGCCCTGCCGCCGGCCGGCGGCGCGCCGCGCTGGGCGGTGGGCAAGCTGGCCGACGCCCGCTTCGTCAATCGCGGCAAGGGCGCCCTGTGGCGGACGGTCAGCGTGCGCGGCACGCCGGTCGCCGCGCCGGGGGCCGAGGCCAACGGCCTGTCGGTGTCCAAGCGGCTGTTCTCGATGAACGGCGGCGCGATCGATCCGGCCCAGATCCGCCAGGGCGACCGGGTGATCGTGCTGGTCTCCGGCCGCTCGATGCAGGCCCGCTCGACCGCCCTGGTGGTCGACGACGCCCTGCCGGCCGGCTTCGAGATCGAGACGACCCTCGGCGCCGACGACGCCCAGAACGGGCCGTTCAAGTTCCTGGGCGAGCTGACCAACCCCGACGTCCAGGAAAGCCGCGACGACCGCTACATCGCCGCGTTGGACCTGGGCGGCGAGAAGCCGTTCGCCATGGCCTATGTGGCGCGGGCCGTGACTCCGGGCGAGTTCTTCCTGCCCGGGGCGGTCGCCAAGGACATGTACCGGCCGAGTTTGAACGCCCGGTCGGAGGCCGGGCGGATCAATGTGACGCCGGGAGGATAGGCGGCTCGCTCACTTGCCCCCACCTGGCGACTGCGTCGCCTGTCCGCCCCCATAGGGGGGCGGAGCGCTCTTCCCCCTATGGGGGAAGACGACCGCGAAGCGGTCCGTAGGGGGCAAGTGTTCGCTGCGAAGCACCATGATCACCATCCCCCGCTTCACCCGCCTGCTGGTCGCCTTCGTCGCCGTCCAGGTCGGGCTCTACGCGCTTAGCGCCGCCTTTCCGCCGGACATGGTCCGGGCCCGGCGCTCCTCGCCCGTGGTGCTGGACCCTCGCGGCGCCTGGCTGCGGGCCCTGCCGGTCGAGGACGGGCGCTGGCGGGTGCGGGCCGACCTCGAGCGCACCGATCCCACGTTTCAGAAGCGGCTGATCGCGGTGGAGGACGCGCGGTTCTACGGGCACCTGGGCGTCGACCCGCTGGCCCTGGTCCGGGCGGTCGGGTCGGCGGCGGTCCATGGCCGAGCCACTTCCGGCGCCTCGACCCTGACCATGCAGACCGCCCGCCTGCTGGAGCCCCGGCCGCGCAACCTGGTCTCCAAGCTGATCGAGATGGTCCGCGCGGTCCAGTTGGAAGCGCGGCTGACCAAGAAGCAGACCCTGGCCCTCTACCTGACCCTGGCCCCCTATGGCGGCAACCTGGAGGGGGTGCGGGCCGCCAGCCTGGCCTATTTCGGCCACGAGCCGTCCAGCCTGACCGACGGCGAGCAGGCCCTGCTGATCGCCCTGCCGCAGTCGCCCGAGGCCCGGCGCCCGGATCGCCGCCCCGAGGCGGCCCGCGCCGCTCGCCGCGCGGTGCTGGACAAGATGGTCCGCGCCCACGTCCTGACCGAGGCCGCCGCCTCGGAGGCCGACGCCGAGCCGATCCCCCGCCGGGCCCCGTTCCCGACCCTGGCCTGGCATGCCGCCGGCGAGCTGGCCCTGGCCGCGCCGGCCAGCCAGCCCAGCGTGGTCTCGACGATCGACGCCGACCTGCAGGCCCGGCTGGAGCCGATGGCCGCCGCCGTCGCCGCGTCCCAGGGTCCGGACGTCACCGCCGCCATCCTGGTGGTCCAGATCAAGGGCCGGGCCGTGCGGGCCCTGCTCGGCTCGGCCGGGCGCGACCGGCCCGGCGGCTGGATCGACCTGACCCGCGCCGTCCGCTCGCCCGGCTCGGCCCTGAAGCCGTTCATCTACGCCTTCGCCTTCGACGACGGGGCTCTGGCCCCCGACACCCAGATCGACGACGCCGCCACCCGCTTCGCCGACTACCAGCCCGAGAATTTCGACCACGTGTTCCACGACAAGGTCACGGCCCGCGAGGCCCTGGCCTATTCGCTGAACGTGCCGGCCGTCGCCACTCTGGAGAAGATCGGCCCCGACGCCTTCGCCGCCCGGCTGGAGAGCGGCGGCGTGCGGCTGGTGCGGCCCAAGACGGCGATCAAGGCCTCGGGTCTGGCCCTGGCCCTGGGCGGGGCGGGGATCACGCCGCGCGACATGGCCGTGCTCTATGCGGCCCTGGGCGACGGCGGCGTCGCCAAGCCCCTGGCCTTCACCGAGGCCGAGGCCAAGGCGCGCGAGCGCATGGGCGGGACTCGCATCGTCCGTCCCGAGGCCGCCGCCCAGGTGCTGGACATCCTGCGCGAAGCCCCCGCCCCGCGCGGCCGGGCGCCGTCGGCCCTGACCCGCGGCGGACCGGCCATGGCCTTCAAGACCGGCACCTCGTACGGCTTCCGCGACGCGGTGGCGGCGGGGGTGGTCGGCGGCTACGCGGTCATCGTCTGGACCGGCCGGGCCGACGGCGGGGCGCGGGGCGGCCTGACCGGGCGCGACGCGGCCCTGCCGCTGCTGTTCGACGTCGCCGACGTGATCAACGCCCCGACCCTGGCTCCCCGCCCGATCGCCCCCAAGGCCGCGCCGGGCGCCCTGCAGCGCCTGCAACAAGCGTCCGAGGGCCCGCGCCTGATCTTCCCGCCCGACGGGGCGACGGTGCAGGTCGACGGCGTCGGCCCAGGCTCGCGGGGCCTGGTCATGGCGGCCGGCGGCGAGGACCTGACCTGGTACGTCGCCGGCGCGCCCCTGTCGGCCGACCCGGTCAGCGGCAAGGTGATCTGGCGCCCCGCCGCGCCGGGCTTCTACCGGCTGAAGGTCGTGGACGGCCAGGGCCGCGCGGCTTCGGCGCGGGTACGGATCAAGGCGCCTGTGGGCTGACGAGTTGCCATTTGGCAGCGGAAGTTTTATATTCGGCCAAAGAGGTAGCCTCATGTCCCTCGTCACCCTGGTCGACACCGAACCCAAGGCCTTCGTTCCCGAGCCGATCTCGGACGAGGAGGCCGCCGCCATGTTCCGGGCCACGGTCAACCTGCTGAAGCTGTGGGGCGTCACCGACGAGGAGGCGGCCGTGCTGCTGGACATGCCGGTCCGGTCCTATCGCCGCTGGAAGGCCGGCGAGATCGGCCGGGTCGACCGCGACGGCAAGGCCCGGCTGTCGAACCTGATGGGGGTCCACAAGGCCCTGCGGCTGATCTTCCAGGAACCCCAGCGCGGCTATGACTGGATCAAGGCCCCCAACGCCGCGTTCGGCGGCCGCTCGGCCCTGCGGGTGATGCTGGGCGGCGAGCTGACCGACCTGATGCGGGTGCGCCGCTACCTGGACGCCGAGCGCGGCGCCTGGTGATCGACCTCGCCGCGATCCCGCGAGCGGACATCGCCTGGCGCGGCGCGGTGCGGATCATCCGCAGCGCCTGGCCGCCGATCGACCTGTTCGAGGACATCGCCGACCCCGCTGACTGGCCGCTTCTGATCGCCGCCGAGCAGAAGACCAATCCGCGCCTGATGGAGACGATCGGCGCCCTGGACCTGGTCCCGCCAGACCGGCGGGTGGCCGGGGCGGGGGCCAGCTTCCTGATGGCGCCGTTCACCCATGTCGGTCCCGACCGCCCCAGCCGGTTCAGCGCCGGGGCGTTCGGGGTGCTGTATGTCGCCGACCGCTTCGAGGTGGCCCTGTCGGAGACGATCCACCACCACGCCCTGTTCATGGCCGCCACCGCCCAGGCGCCGGGCTGGACCTCGCAGTTCCGCGAGATCGTGCTGGATGTCCGGGGCGCGCTGCACGACCTGCGCGGCGGCGATCCGGCCTTCGCGCCGGTGCTCGACCCCGACGACTACCGAGCGGGCCAGGCCCTGGGGGACCAGCTGCGCGCCGCCGGCTCGGAGGGCGTGGCCTACCCCAGCCAGCGCCACCCGGGCGGCCAGTGCGTGGGCCTGTTCTATCCGGACCTGGCCGCCAACCCCGTCCAGGGCCGGCATCTGGACTATCATTGGGATGGCGACCGCGTGGACCTGATCCGCGAGCCGGCGACGGGCAAGGTGTTCCGGGTCGGCGTCCCGGCGCCCTGAGTTTGGAGCGCCTATGATCCCTGTGGACTTCCTGGTGCAGTTCGGCGTGACCTGGCTGATCGTCGTGGCGTATGTGACCGCGCTGTTCAGTGTGGGCTTTCGCCTGGGAAGATTGAAGGTCCAGCGGCCGGGGCTCGACGCGCCCAGCCTGGAGTTCCGGCAATGGGCGATCGCGCCGAGCGACATCTGGGCGGTGTTCGGCTTCGCGTTCAGCGGCCGCCACGCACAGGTCGGCGATCCCTTGGTGTCGCGCCTGGTCATCGCGGTGCGTGTGCTGTTCCCGCTGAGTTTGATCCTGGTGCTGGCGATCTTCGCCCGGGCCGCGTCCCTGGGCGGCCTGGTGTTCGGCGACTAGAGCCTGTTGAGATTAGGCGGCGTAGCCTGAGTTTCTGAGATAGTTGGCGCATTCTTCTGGTGGGAAGGCGTTGAGGAGCAAGCCGGTGGCCT
>NZ_SLZL01000010.1 GCF_004342605.1 Caulobacter sp. BK020 | reverse complement strand
CCATCCATGCTGGCCTCCTTCCCAGCCAGCATCTTGAATCAGACGCCAGCTGATTTGGGAATCCCGCGATTCAGCTAAACCTCAACCCGCTCTAGTCCCTAAGCCAGCCAGACCATCATCCGCGTCGGCACCGGCTCGCCCCGTGCGGCGGACGGCTTGTGTTCGACGACGCCCGTGTACAGGAAGCCGGTCTTGATCAGCACCTGGCCCGAGGCGGGGTTGTCGGCGAAGTGGCCGGCGACGACCAGCTTCTTGCGCCAGTCCTGTCGCGCCCAGGCCAGGGCGCCCTGGGCGGCCTCCGTCGCCAGGCCGCGGCCCCAGTAGGGCCGGCCGATCCAGTAGCCGACCTCCAGGTGGCCGACCGGCGGGGTGAAGAAGCCCAGCACCCCGACCACGCCCTCGTCCTCGTGGTCGATCACGAAGGTGGCGTCCTTGCGCAGGTCCTGGACCTGGCAGCGGGCCACGAAGCCGTCGGCGTCGCCCTGGCTGTAGGGCCAGGGCATGCGGGTGGTCATCTTGGCGATCGCATAGTCGCCGCACAGCGCCGCGATCCGCGGCGCGTCCTGGCTTCCAGGAGTCCGCAGCCTCAGGCGCGGCGTCTGGATGATCGGAGCCTTCTCGATCACGCACATGGCGCGTCTCCCGTTCTCGGTCCTTCTAGGTGGGGACCGTGTCGCTCGGATTTCAGGCCTGGGGTCCTTTTGCGGCCAAGAAATTTCGAGCGCGGACAAAACAAAAGCGGGGAGCCCGGCGTCCGGACTCCCCGCTTGGGTCTCGTCTGTCCGGATCGTCTTTCTTTTGGAAAGCGCGACCCGGTTTCTACGCGGTTCGCGCTATTCGGCGGCCTGGGCCGCCGGAGCCACGTTCACGTAGGTCCGATTGTTGCGCTTGGTGACAAAAGCCACCGCGCCTTCCACGAGCGCGAAGAGGGTATGGTCCTTGCCCATGCCCACGCCGGCGCCCGGCCAGAACTTGGTGCCGCGCTGGCGGATGATGATGTTGCCGGCGGCGACCTTCTGGCCGCCGAACTTCTTGACGCCAAGGCGGCGACCGGCCGAGTCGCGGCCGTTGCTGGACGAACCGCCAGATTTCTTGTGAGCCATGGTGGCCTCCTAGTTCCTTTGACCTGGTGTCTCGAAAGAGACCTGGATCAAGCTAATCGTTCATCGAGCCCCGTGAGGGTCTCAGGCTTCGGCTTCCGGAGCGGTCTCGGCGGCGGCCTTCTTCGGCGCGGCCTTCTTCTTCGGAGCGGGGGCGGCTTCGGCCTTGGCCGGAGCGGTCGGGATCGTCGCCGGGACGGCGGCGTCACCCAGGCCGCGGGCGCGGGCGTTCAGGATCACCTTCGGGGTCAGGTCGATCGCGCCGTCCCACTTGGCTTCCTTGCCGCCGCCGGCGACCGAGGTCACGCGGATGACCGACTCGGTCTGGCGGTGGCCGCGGGTGCGACGATAGCCCTGGCGACGGATCTTCTTGAAGATCTTCACCTTCTCGCCCTTGCGGGTTTCGAGCAGGGTGCCGGAGACGACAGCACCGTCCACGAGAGGGGCGCCGACCGTCACGGCCTCGCCTTCGCCAAGCATCAGAACTTCGCCGAAAGCGACTTCCGCGCCCGGTTCACCGTCGAGCTTTTCGACAACCAGCAGGTCGCCGGCTTGGACCCGGTACTGCTTGCCGCCGGTTTTGATCACCGCGTACATAGGTTAGCGCCTTAAGAAACGTGCGTTCGCAAAATGGGGAACGCCCGCTGGGAGACCCTGCGGGCGAGAGGGGCGCACTTATACCGTCGAAAGTCCCGGAGTCAACGGCGAACGGGGCCTTGGGCTTGACGAAGATCGCGGCGCAACGCGGCGGGACGTCGATGGCGGCGCCGGGCCGCGGGCGAAGCGAGCGAGAGGTGCTGGCATGTTATTTTATAACAGGCTATAGCCGATGGCGTGAACACGACCTTCTTCGCCTCCGTCGCCGCCACCGGGTTCGCCGTGGCCTTCCTGCACGCCGCCCTGCCCACGCACTGGCTGCCGTTCGTGCTGGTCGGGCGCGCCCAGAGGTGGACCACGGGCCGCACCCTGGGCGTCACCCTGCTGGCGGGCCTGGGCCATGTGGGCCTGACCATCCTGCTGGGCCTGGCCGTGGTGGCCGCGGGCCTGGTGGCCCAGCCGCATTTCGGCGATTCCTTCCACTGGATCGTCGGCGCGCTGATGGCGGCGATCGGCGTCTTCTACCTGATGCGGGGCCGTCATCGGCATGCGACCCTGGACAGAACCCGCAAGTTCGCCTCCGACCGGGCGGCGATCACCGCCCTGGTGGTGCTGCTGACCTTGTCGCCGTGCGAGGCCTTCCTGCCCTATTACCTGGCGGGAATGGAGCACGGCGTGATCGGCTTCGTGGTCCTGAGCGCGGTGCTGATGACCGCCACCGCGGCCGGCATGCTGGTGTTCACGGGCCTCAGCCTGGCGGGCTTCAACCGCCTGGGGCTGGAGCGGCTGGAGCAATATGAGGAGATCATCCTCGGCGCGGCTCTGATCCTGATCGGCGCAGCGGTGGCGTTCCTGAAGACCTGAGGGCGTGCAGGGTGCTTTCACAAGCCGCCCATCCCTCCTAAATAGCGCGCATGACCCAGACCCCCGCGCAAACCGGCAAGATCCCCGTCACCGTGCTGACCGGCTATCTCGGCGCCGGCAAGACCACCCTGCTCAACCGGATCCTCACCGAGGAGCACGGCAAGCGCTACGCCGTGATCGTCAACGAGTTCGGCGAGGTCGGCATCGACAACGACCTGGTGGTCGGGGCCGACGAGGAAGTGTTCGAGATGAACAACGGCTGCGTCTGCTGCACGGTGCGCGGCGACCTGATCCGGGTCCTGCAGGGATTGATGAAAAGGAAGGGCGGCTTCGACGCCATCGTGGTCGAGACCACCGGCCTGGCCGATCCTGGTCCGGTGGCCCAGACCTTCTTCGTCGACGACGACGTCAAGGCCCGCACCTATCTGGACTCGGTCACCGCCGTGGTCGACGCCAAGCACATCCTGCTGCGCCTGGGCGACAGCAAGGAGGCCGTCGAACAGATCGCCTTCGCCGACCAGATCGTGCTGAACAAGACCGACCTGGTCTCGGAAGACGACCTGCGCCACGTCGAGGCCCGCATCAAGCGGATCAACCCCCTGGCCCCGATCCACCGCGCCCAGCGCTCGAACGTCCCGCTGTCGACCATCATCGGCAAGCACAGCTTCGATCTGGAGCGGATCACCGAACTGGAGCCGGAGTTCCTGAACCCGGCCCATGGCGAGGACGGCCACGTGCACGACGAGCACTGCGGCCACGACCACCACCATCACGACCATGACCATCATGGTCACGACCACCACCACGGCCATGACCACAAGAGCGACATCCACGACGACGGGGTGAAGGGGATCTCCCTGACGCTCGACAAGCCGGTCGACGGCCAGAAGGTCACCACCTGGCTGAACGAGCTGCTGGCCCGCCGCGGTCCGGACATCCTGCGCGCCAAGGGCATCATCGACGTCAAGGGCGAGGAGCGCCGCCTGGTGTTCCAGGCCGTGCACATGATCCTGGAAGGCGACTTCCAGCGCCCGTGGACCGACAAGGACAACCGCTACAGCCGCATGGTGTTCATCGGCCGCGACCTGGACGAGACCGAACTGAAGGCGGGGTTCGAGGCGACGGCGGCTTAGGGCGGGTGAGCATACTTGCCCCCACCTGACCGCTTCGCGGTCTGTCGCGGCGAGGGGGCGGAGCCTTCGCGTTCAGGCTCTTCCCCCTCTGGGGGAAGACGATCGCGAAGCGATCCGTAGGGGGCAAGTGGCTGCCGGCTCGACGCCTAGCGCAGGTCCTCGTTGACGATCCCAATCTGGGTCCAGCCTTCGGCGTGGACCCGGTCGATCACGCCCATCAGCGCCTCGTAGGGCACGTCGGCCTGGGCGCTGACCATCAGGCGCTGGTCCTTGCGCGGGCCGGCCTGGCCGTCGGCGACGAACTGGGCGCTCACGTCTTGGGCCAGGGTTTGCAGGCTGGTCGGCCGGCCCGCCAGGAACAGCGCCCCCGAGTCCTGGATCGTGATCAGCACGGGCGGCTTGGGCGGAGTCGCGGTCTCCTTGGCCGGCGGCATGTCCAGCTTGATCGAGGTCGTCGCCATCGGCACGGCGACCATGAAGATGATCAGCAGCACTAGCAGGATGTCGACGAACGGCGTGACGTTGATGTCCGCGTTCTGCCGGATCGCATAGGCGCCCCCGCCGCCGGCCAGTTTCACCGCCATGACCTGATCTCCTGTTCGGAAGTTACAGGCGTAGACTGACCTGTTTCTTACATTTGTAAAGCGGCTCGTCCCGGGCGCGAAGAGGACACGAAAAAAGGGGCCGGACGCTGGCGTCCGGCCCCTGATGTTTTCGCCGATCGGCGAAGACCTAGTGGATGTCTTCGTTGATCAGGCCGACCTTGTACCAGCCGGCGGTCTGCAGGGCGTTCAGCACGCCCATGAAGTCGGCGTAGGTCACGTCGGCGTCGGCGCGGACCATGACGCGCTGGTCGTCCTTCGGGCCGGCCTGGCCTTCGGCCGTGAACGCGGCGTCGAGGTCGAACTGCAGGTTGTCGAGGCTGGTCTGCTTTTCGGCGATGTACAGGGCGCCCGACTTCTGGATCGAGATGAAGATCGGCTTCTTCGGCTTTTCCTGCTGCGGCGAGGGCACCGCCGGCGGCAGGTCGACCTTGATCGCCACGGTCGCCATCGGCACGGCGACCATGAAGATGATCAGCAGCACCAGCAGGATGTCGACGAAGGGCGTGACGTTGATTTCGGAGTTCTGGCCGAGCGAATAACGACCGCCCCCACCGCCAGCAAGTTTAGCCGCCATAGCCTGACTGTCTCCCAAGGGCCGCGGCTGTCGCGGTCCCGAAAAATGTTAGATGGCCACGTCTGGCGCAGACGGGCGCGGAAGTAAAGCCCGACGACGCGGCGCGATGGCAACCCCTTTTGTGACTCTTTTTGGCGGAACGGCGTTCAAGCGGCGGGTTCCCGGCGCCCTGCTCGCGTGGGGCGCGAACTGACGCGCGACTAGGCGCCCGCAGCGCGGCGCGGTATGGCGCGCGGATGATCTATTCGTTCGACGCCTATGTCACCGCCGCCCTGTTCGACCGCGCCGGCCGCGCCGCCTTCGCCCTGGGCGACGGCACGGTCCGATTCGAATCCGAAGGCGGTTTCGTCACGGTCGAGGCCCACCAGGGCGCGGTTCTCGCCGCCGCCGTCCACCCGTCCGGCCGCGGGATCGTCACCGGCGGCGACGACGGCAAGGTGGTCTGGAGCCGGGTCGAGGGCGACGAGGTGGCCGCCACCCTGGTCGCCGAGGTCAAGGGCCGCTGGATCGAGCACGTGGCCGCCAGCGCCGCCTCCGGCCTGATCGCCTTCACGGCCGGCAAGGAGGCCCACGTCCGCGATTCGGCCGATCCTAAGTTCCTGCGCGTCTTCGCCCACGACAAGACCGTCTCGGGCCTGGCCTTCGACCCGAAGGGCCGCCGCCTGGCCACCGCCGGCTACGGCGGCGTCTCGCTGTGGTGGGCCAAGATCGAGGGCCAGAAGCCGCAGGTGATGAAATGGGCCGGCAGCCACATCGCCGTCGTGTTCAGTCCCGACGGCAAGTTCCTGGTCTCGTCGATGCAGGAGAACCAGCTGCACGGCTGGCGCCTGGCGGACGGCAAGGACATGCGGATGGGCGGCTATCCGGCCAAGATCAAGAGCCTGGCCTTCTTCGACAAGGGGAACCTGATGGTCACGGCCGGCGCCAACGGCGCGGTGGTCTGGCCGTTCGCCGGCGCCAGCGGCCCGATGGGCAAGGAAGCCGCCGAGATCGGCTTCTCGCGCGATTCTATGGTGGTGCGGGTGGCCGGGGTCGAGGCCCTGCCGGTGGCTGTCGCCGGCCAGGACAACGGCAAGATCTGGGGCGCCCACATGCGCTCGGGCCGCATCGAGACCCTGAAGGCCGAGAAGGGCGCGGCGATCAGCGCGCTCTCGGTCTCGGCCGACGGCGCTCGGCTGGCCTGGGGCGACGAGGACGGCGAGGCGGGGATCATCGCGATCCCGGCGATGGACACGCGGTTCTAGGACCGACACTTGCCCCCTACGGACCGCTTCGCGGTCGTCTTCCCCCAGAGGGGGAAGAGCGGTCCCGGCAGGGGGGCTCCGCCCCCTATGGGGGCGGACAGGCGGCGAAGCCGCCAGGTGGGGGCAAGTAATCGCTACCCGAGCCCCCGCAGCACCTTGACCACCGCGGCCACCACGGCCTGGTCGGTGTCCCGCAGACCGTCCTGCACGAAGCCCAGCTTGTAGGCGCGGTCCTCGTGCCCCTGGCCCAGACCGTAGGTCATCGGTCCGCTGCACGAGCCGTGCACCTCGCGCACGCCGGTCCGCGCCACCAGCTCGGCGACGTTCGACGGATTGACCCCGCCGCCGGCCAGGATGGCGATGCGGCCGGCCGCGCGCTCGACCAGGGCCGCGATCGTCTCGGCCCCGGCCATGGCGTTCAGGGCGCAGCCCGAAGTCAGAATCCGCTCGAAGCCCAGGTCGATGGCGGTCTCCAGCGCGACGGGCGGGTCCGGCGTCAGGTCGAAGGCCCGGTGCAGGGTCACGCCCAGGCCCTCGGCGTGGGCGACCAGCAGGGCCAGGGCGTCGACGTCCAGCTCGCCCGACGGGGCGTTGGCGCCGATCACCACGCCGGCCAGGCCGGCGTCCCGGACGGCGTCGATGTCCCGCAGGATGGCGTCCAGATCCTCGCCGCCATAGACGAAATCGCCGTTGCGCGGCCGGATCATCGGATAGATCGGGATTTCCGCCTCGGCCGCGATCGCCATCAGCCCCGGCGCGGGGGTCAGGCCCTGCAGGGCCAGGGCCGAGCACAGTTCGATCCGATCCGCGCCACCCGCGATCGCCGCCGCCAGTCCGGCGGGCGTATCGACACAGACTTCCAGGATAATGCGGTCGGGCATCTTCGCCTCTTCCAGGCTCGTGCTAGGGGATTCGCCGACAAGGTTGTCGGCAGCGTTCTTGGAGCACACCCATGCTGAATCGCAGAGGCCTAATCGGCGCGTCCCTGATCGGAGCGGGGCTGGCGGGCGCCCGGGCGACCGCCGCCGCGCCGGCCGGCGGAACAGGGATCCAGCTGACCAGGCCCTGCGTGATCTCCACCTGGGACTTCGGCGTGCCGGCCAACCAGGCGGCTTGGGCGATCCTCGGCAAGGGCGGCCGGGCGCTGGACGCGGTCGAGGCCGGGGCCCGCGTCCCCGAGCAGGACCTGAAGAACCACAGCGTCGGCCGCGCCGGCTACCCCGACCGCGACGGCCACGTGTCGCTGGACGCCAGCATCATGGACGAGCAGGGCAACTGCGGCGCCGTCGCCGCCCTCGAGCACATCGCCCACCCGATCTCGGTGGCCCGGGCGGTGATGGAGAAGACGCCGCACGTCCTGCTGGTCGGAGCCGGGGCCCTGCAGTTCGCCCAGGAGCAGGGCTTCCCCCGCGAGGAGCTGCTGACCCCGGAGTCCCGTGCCGCCTGGGAGGCGTGGAAGAAAGACGCCAAGTACGCCCCCAAGGCCAACAGCGAGGTCGGCGACTACGGCAAGACCTCGGGCCAGCTGGGCACGCCCGGCGGGGCGGGCAACCACGACACCCTCGGCATGCTGGCCCTGGACGCCCAGGGGAACCTGTCGGGAGCCTGCACCACCAGCGGCATGGCCTGGAAGCTGCGCGGCCGGGTCGGCGACAGCCCCATCGTCGGCGCCGGGCTCTATGTCGACAACGACGTCGGCGGCGCCACCTCGACCGGAGTCGGCGAGGAGGTGATCCGCAACGTCGGCAGCTTCCTGGTCGTCGAGCTGATGCGCCAGGGCCGCTCGCCGCAGGACGCCTGCAAGGAAGCCGTCGCCCGGATCCTGAAGAAGAAGCCGCAGGCCAAGGACATCCAGGTGGGCTTCCTGGCCGTGAACAAGCAGGGCCAGGTCGGGGCCTGGGCGATCCAGAAGGGCTTTACCTACGCCCTGTGCGACGGGGCGCGGCAGGATCGGCTGGTGGCGGGGGACAGCTTCTACTGAGAACGGAAGCCGCTCAGTACCAGCCCGCCTCGCGCAGCGTGCGGGCGTAGGCGCGGCTGACGGGCGCCTCGACGCCGTTCTTCAGGGTCAGGGTGGCGCGGCCGTCGCCCCGCTTGGCGTCCTGAACCGCCGCCTTGGCCACCCACCAGGAGCGATGGGTCTGGGCGCCCTCGATGCCCTCCAGTTCGGCCACCGCATCGGACAGGCGCAGCAGGATCAGGTCCTGGCCCTTGGAGGTGTGCAGGCGCAGATAGTGGTCCTCGGCCTCGACGGCGTAGATCTCGCCGCCGCGCAGGCGCGGGGGCAGGCGTTCGAGGAAGCGGGGCGGGGGCGCCTCCGGCGGCGCGGCGTGGGTCTCGATCGCGCGCCGGGTGGCCAGGGTCATCAGGGCGGTCATGCCGCTGGTCATCAGCAGGGTGACGCCGAAATAGGTCGCCGCGACCCGCGGGGTCAGGGGCGAGCGGCCGCCCGCCAGCCAGACCAGCACCGTGAACAGCGGCGTCAGCACCACGACGATGATCAGGGCGCGCCACCAGGTCGAGGCCAGGCCCGGCCACAGGCCGCCGACGGCCTGGGCGACGGTCGTGCCCAGCACCGCGCCCAGGACCGACAGGCCGATCCAGTAGGCCAGGCGCGGAACCAGGGGCGTGTCGCTGGTGCCCAGCGCGCCGACCAGAGCCAGGAAGACGCCGGCGACCACGGCCACCGCCAGCGGGCGCAGATAGCTTCGCAGGAAGGCCGGAACAGGCGTGTCCGTTGGCGCTTCGCCAATGGCGGCGGCCCGCCGTTCACGAACTGCCGACGCTTTCTCACGCACCTTCGGATGACCCCCGCCGCCGCCGATCCTAAGCCGGACCCGACCTTATCGCCCATCTGGGATCGCCCCAGCTCTGGCGCGATCGCTTCGGGAGAAACAAGATGTCCGACACCAGCCTGTCAATCGGCCCGGCTCGCTTTATCCGCACGGCGCTGATCGCCCTGGCCGTCACCGTGGGCCTGATCCTGGCGACGGGTGCGTCCCAGGGCCATGGACCGGCCGCCGTGCTCGGCGGTTTCCTGCACCTGAAGGGCCAGCTCCACGCGCCTCACCTGGGCCTGCTGGCGGCCGCGCCGCTCCAGATCCAGGTCCATGTGGCGGCGGTGAGCACCGCCCTGGCGATCGGCGTCGTCCTGATGCTGGGCCTGAAGGGAACCACCATCCACCGCGCCCTGGGCTGGATCTGGGTGGTCGCCATGGCGACGGCGGCGATCTCGTCGCTGTTCATCCACCGGTCCAATCCCGGCGGCTACAGCTTCCTGCACCTGTTCGCCGGCTGGACCCTGATCGCCCTGCCCATGGGGGTGTTCGCCGCCCGCAAGCACAAGGTCCGCCTGCACGGCCGGACGATGACCGGCCTGTTCGTCGGCGGCCTGCTGATCGCCGGAGCCTTCGCCTTCCTGCCCGGCCGGCTGATGTGGCAGATGGTGTTCGGCTGAGCCCTGCCGCTTGCCAGAGCCGCGCCGGGAGGCCTACGAACGGTCAAGCAAAGCGCGGACCCCGGAACATGACCTCGCAAGTTCGAGCCCCTCGCGCCCAGCCCGTCCCTCGCGCCAAGCCGGCCGGCCGCGGCCGGCCGTCCAAGGCCACGGGGCGGGACCTGAAGGAGACCATCCTCGACGCCGCCGAGGGGCTGTTCGCGCGCCACGGCTTCCACGGCGTCACCATCCGCCAGGTGGCCGCCGAGGCCGGCGTCGACACCGCCCTGATCCACTACTATTTCGGCGCCAAGCGCGAGCTGTTCGACTCGGTGTTCCTGCGCCGGGCCGAGATCCTCAACACCGCCCGCAGCGTCTCGATGGACGCCTACGAGAAGAACCATCCCGGGACCATGACCGTCGAGGGGGTGATCGAGGCCTTCATCGAGCCCCTGCTGCGCATCTCCCAGGACGGCGGCCAGGGCTGGAAGAGTTATTTCGCTCTGGTGGCCCAGGTGAACAACACCCCAGCCTGGGGCGGCGAGACCATGGCGCGGTTCTTCGACCCCGTCGTCCACCGCCTGGTCGAGACCCTGAAGGCGGTCCGTCCGGATGCTGAATATCGCGACCTCTACTGGAGCTACCAGTTCCTGACCGGCTCGATGATGCTGGCCCTGTCGGAGACCGGCCGCATCGACTCCCTGTCCAATGGCGAATGCCATTCCAGCGACCTGGGGGCGGTGCGGGCCCGACTGTTCGCCTACTGCGCGGCCGGCTTCGAGGCCGTCATCGCCCGCGCCCCCCAAGGCTGATTTCCCAGGCTTTCCCGAGCCTTGCGGCGTTCCATGTCTTCATTTCATCAGATGATGAAAAAAGGCTGGCGCAAACCGCAACTCTGGGTGACAGTGTTCTCCAATTCGCGGGCGAATGAATTCGCGGAAGCCGGGAAATGCGTCCGTTCGACGGCGCTGTCCGGCACGGGACGGAACGCATAGGGGAGGGGAAAACCCATGAAGATGATGCTCAAGCTCGCGCTGCTGGCCGGCGCGGCCTGGTCGGCGGCCGCGACGACCGCGATCGCCCAGGACGCCGCGCCCGCCGGCGCCGACGCCGCCGCCAGCCCGGTGGCGGTCGACGAACTGGTCGTCACCGCCCGCCGGCGGGAGGAAACCCTCAAGGACGTGCCGATCGCCGTCTCGGCCTTCAGCGCCGAGACGCTGGAGCGCCAGGCCGCCAACGACATCACCACCCTGTCGCAGACGACGCCGAACATCACCGTGCAGACCGCGCGCGGCTCGAACTCGACCCTGATCTCCTACATCCGCGGCATCGGTCAGCAGGACCCGCTGTGGGGCTACGAGCCCGGCGTCGGCCTCTATGTCGACGACGTCTACATCTACCGTCCGCAGGGCGCCGTGCTGGACGTGTTCGACGTCTCGCGGATCGAAGTGCTGCGCGGCCCGCAGGGCACGCTCTACGGCCGCAACACCATCGGCGGCGCGATCAAGTACGTGACCAACCGCCTGGGCGACGAGGCCGGCGGCAAGATCCGCGGGACCTACGGCAGCTTCAACCAGACCGACCTGCTGGTCGAGGGCCACACCCCGGTCGCCGGCGGCCTGTCGGTGGGCGGCGCCTACGCGCTCTACAAGCGCGACGGCTACGGCACGAACCTGACGACGGGGGCCGAGCAGTACAACAAGGACGTCCAGGCCTACCGCCTGAGCGCCGAGTACAAGCCCAGCGACGACCTGTTCTTCCGCCTGGCCTATGACAAGGTGAAGGACGACTCCAATCCCCGCCACGGCCACCGCGAACTGCCGGCCCTGGTCGGCGGCTACAAGGTGCTGGACGTCTATGACACCCAGGCCGGCCTGGGCGATTCCAACTCGGTCGAGACCGAGGGCCTGTCGTTGACCGGCGAGTACCACGCCAGCGACTATCTGACCTTCAAGTCGATCACCGCCGGCCGCAAGGGCCACACCGACACCCTGATCGACTTCGACGGCACGCCGCTGCCGACCCTGGACGTGCCGGCCACCTATGACGACCGTTCGTTCTCGCAGGAACTGCAGGCGGTCTATTCCGACGACACCGTCCAGGGCGTGTTCGGCCTCTATTACATGAACAGCCAGGCCTCCGGCGAGTTCGACACCATCGCCGGCAACCTGGGCGTGGCGATCGCCGACGGCGGCAAGGTCAGCACCCAGAGCTTCGCGGCCTTCTTCGACGTCTCGGCCAGCTTCACCGACCGCTTCAAGGTCTCGCTGGGCGCCCGCGCCACCCGCGACCACAAGCGCAGCAACACCTTCCGGTTCTTCTACCTGGGCGCCACGCGCACGCCCTACCAGGGCGGGACGGCGCGGCCGATCCTGCAGGTGCGCACCAACTACAGCGCCGAGAAGACCTTCGAGGAGTTCACCCCGCGCCTGTCGGCCTCGTACGCGCTGACCGACGACCTGAACACCTACGTCTCCTATTCGAAGGGCTACAAGTCGGGCGGCTGGGACATGCGCGGCGACGCCTTCCTGACGCCCCAGACCGTCAACGGCTACAACCCCGAGACCGTCAACGCCTACGAGGTGGGGCTGAAGGGCAATCTGTTCGATCGCCGGGTGTCGTTCGCCACGGCGGCGTTCCTGTCCAAGTACAAGGACCAGCAGGTCACCACCCAGGTGGTCGTGCCGACCGGCATCGCCAGCTCGGTCGACAACGCCGGGGCCTCCACCCTGTACGGCGTGGAGTTCGAGGCCAACGCCCGGTTCAGCCAGCACCTGTCGGGCACGGTGGCCCTCGGCTACATCCACGCCAAGTACGACACCTTCAGCCGGTTCGTGCCGGCCGGGGCGCCGAACCCGGTCAATCCGTCCCAGACCATCCCGGCCGGCGGCCAGGTGGTCAACGTGGCCGACCTCTACGGCTTCCAGAACACCCCGGAATGGACCGGTAACGCCAGCCTGACCTGGCGCGGAACGGTGGCCGGCGGCGAGCTGCAGATCACGCCGATGGTCAGCTATCGCGACGACTACCAGCAGTTCGAGCAGCCTCTGCCGCTGCTGGACCAGAAGGCCTTCACCCTGGTGGACCTGACCGCCAGCTGGGCGCCGGAAGGCGGTCGCTACAAGATCTCGGTGGCCGGCAAGAACCTGACCGACGAGCGCTATCGCACCGGCGGCTACAACTTCGGGGTCGCCACCTACAACAACTCGGTGATCGGCTTCTACGGCCCGCCGCGCACCTATTCGGCCTCGATCGAGGTCAAGTTCTAGGCCCCTTTCGATCCTCGACCTGACCGGCGACGGCTTGCTGCAACGGGCCGTCGCCGTTTCCTTGTCCATCTTGACGATTCGCGGCGGGACCCGATGAGCGACCTACAGATTCAGAAAGTCCAGGCCGGCTCGCGCTATCGCTATGTCGTGCTGGCCATGCTGATCCTGGTCTACACGCTCAACTTCCTGGACCGGCAGATCCTCGGCATCCTGGCCAAGCCCATCAAGGAGGAGTTCGGCCTGACCGACGGCCAGTTCGGCCTGATGAGCGGCCTGGCCTTCGCCCTGCTCTACACGACCCTGGCCATCCCGATCGCCTGGCTGGCCGACCGCTTCAGCCGGGTGTGGATCATGACCGCCGCCCTGACCCTGTGGAGCGGCTTCACCGCCCTGTGCGGCTTCACCGGCGGGTTCTCGCAGCTGTTCCTGGCGCGGATGGGCGTGGGCATCGGCGAGGCGGGCGGTGTGGCGCCGGCCTATTCGATGCTGGCCGACTATTTCCCCAAGTCGCAGCGGGCCCGGGCCCTGGCGGCCTACGCGTTCGGCATTCCGCTGGGCACGGCGGCCGGCGCCCTGGTGGGCGGCCTGCTGGCGGTGCATTTCGGCTGGCGGACCGCGTTCATCGCCGTGGGCGCGGTCGGCGTGCTGCTGGCTCCGGTCTTCCGGCTGGTGGTCCGGGATCCCCGCCGGGGCGGGGCCGACATGGCGGCGGGCGACACCACCACCGTCCAGGCCCCGGCCGCGCCGCTGGGCCAGGTGGTGGGCGTGCTGGCCAGGAAGCCCAGCTTCTGGCTGCTGTCGTTCGGCGCGGCCTCGTCCTCGGTCTGCGGCTACGGCGTGGCGCTGTGGCTGCCGTCGTTCTTCATGCGCAGCCTGGGCCTGACCCTGCGCGAGACCGCCTGGTACTATTCCGGCATCGCCTTCTTCGGCGGCCTGCTGGGCATCTGGCTGGGCGGGGTGGTGGCCGACCGGCTGGGCGCGAAGTCCAAGGCCGGCTACCCATTGACCCCGGCGGTGGCGTTCCTGATCTCGGTGCCCTGCTTCCTGCTGGCGATGAACAGCGGGTCGCTGGTCGGCGGGCTGGGCGGCCCAATGGGGAGCAACTGGGCGGCCCTGGCCCTGGCCTTCGCGATCTTCCTGATCCCCACGGGCCTGAACCTGGCCTGGCTCGGACCGATCACGGCCGCCGTGCAGCATCTGGCCCCCGCGCCGATGCGCACCACAGCCTCGGCCCTGTTCCTGCTGATCAACAACCTGCTGGGGATCGCGGTCGGCACCTATTATTTCGGCCTGGTCTCGGACCTGCTGAAGCCGGTGTTCGGCCAGGAATCCCTGCGCTGGTCGATCTATACCGGCATGGGCTTCTACCTGGTCGCGGCCCTGCTGTTCTTCCTGGCCTCGCGCCGGCTGGCCCGCGACTGGGTGGATTAGCATGGCGCGTCCGACGGACGCCCGATGGGGCGATTGACCGCACCCAAAGAAGCGCCACTGTTCCGACACGTTCAGGTTACAAGAGCCGGCTGACGAACGCGGGACTGCGAGCATGGGCGGCGACGACCGGCATATCTTCCACGACCCCACCGGCCGGCGGGACCGGAGGATGCGACTGATCCTGGGGATCACCCTGTCGGCCTTGGCCGCGATCGTGGCGGCCTTCCTGGCCACCCTGGCCTTCGCGCCGCGCCTGCCGGCCGTGACCCTGAAGGACCCGCACGTCCTGTCGTCCCTGCACAAGGAGTCGGCGCATCGGTTGAAGCGGAACCTCGACTGGCGCAAGGTGCCGCGCCCGACGACCGCGGCCACCGGCGCGTCCCAGTCCCGGCCGATCAGCGTCGGCTTCTATGTCAGCTGGGACGAGGACTCCCGCGAGTCCCTGCGCCGCAACATCGACAAGCTGGACGTGGTCTCGCCGCAGTGGGTGGCGCTGCGCGGCCCCGGCGGCGACATCGCCATCGACGACGACCCGCAGGGCGTGGCCCGGATCGCCGCCGCGCCCAACCATCCGGCCGTGCTGCCCCTGGTCCACAACTCGGCCAACGCCGCCTTCAACGGGCCGCTGGCCGACGCCCTGCTGGCCAATCCGCAGGCCCGGGCCAAGCTGATCGCCGGCCTGGCCGACCTGGCGGTCCGCCGCGGCTATGGCGGCTATGTCTTCGACCTGGAGAACCTGTCGCCCGCCGGCCTGGCCAACTATCCCAAGCTGCTGAACGAGGCGCGCGCGGCCTTCAGGCCGCAGGGCCGCGAGGTGTGGGTCACCGCGCCGTTCGACGGCCAGGGCTGGCCGCTGAAGGCGCTGCAGGACGCGTCCGACACCCTGGTGCTGATGGCCTACGACCAGCACTACGCCGGCGGCGATCCCGGGCCCAACGCCGGCCAGGACTGGTACGAGGGCGAGCTGGCCAAGCGCTTCGCCAAGCTGGATCCGGCTCGTACGGTCATGGCCCTGGGCGCCTATGGCTACGACTGGACCCTGAACAAGGCGGGCAAGGCGGTGGCGGGTTCGCCGGCGACCTTCCACGAGGCGATCCGCAACGCCCAGGACGCCGGCGCCAATATCGACATGGACGACGACGCCCTGAACCCGACCTACGACTATGTCGACGACAACGGCGACAGCCATGAGGTCTGGTTCCTGGACGCCGCCACCCTGTTCAACCAGGTCAAGGTCACCGACGAATGGAAGCCGCGGGGCTATGGCCTGTGGCGGATGGGCATGGAGGATCCGGGCGTCTGGAGCGTGCTGGGCAAGCCCTATGGCCAGGCCTCGGCCGCCGGCCTGACCCGCATCCCGGCCGGAACCAGCGTCGACTTCGACGGCGGCGGCGAGGTGCTGCGGGTGGCCAACCTGCCGACGCCGGGCAAGCGCAGCGTGACGTTCGATCCCGACACCGGCCTGATCTCGGACCAGACCTACGACGTCCTGCCCAGCTCGTACGTGATCGAGCGCTACGGCCAGAAGCCGGGCCTGGTGGCCCTGACCTTCGACGACGGCCCCGACGCGCGCTGGACGCCGAAGATCCTCGACATCCTCAAGGCGAAGAAGGCCCCGGCCACCTTCTTCGTGATCGGCGAGAACATGCAGACCCGGCCCGACCTGGTGAAGCGCGAGGTCGCCGAGGGTCACGAGGTGGGCGGCCACACCTGGACCCACCCCAATATCGGCGAAATCCCGATCGCCCAGACCGATGTCGAGCTGAACGCCACCCAGCGCCTGTTCGAGGTGATCACCGGCCGTTCGATGCGCTTGTTCCGGCCGCCGTTCTTCGGCGACGCCGAGCCGTCGACCCCGCACGAGGTGGCCCCGCTGGTGATCGCCCAGGAGCTGGGCTACCTGATCGTCGGCCTGCGGATCGACACCGACGACTGGCAGAAGCCCTCGCCGCAGACGATCATCGACCGCACGCTGGAGCGCCTGGACCATCCGGGCGACAGGCCTGGGCAGGTGGTGCTGCTGCACGACGCCGGCGGCAACCGCTCGCGCACCGTGGAGGCCCTGCCGGGCCTGATCGACGCCATCCGGGCGCGCGGCTATCGCCTGGTCACGGTCGGCGAGCTGGCCGGCCTGACCCCGGCCCAGGCCATGCCGGTCAGCGACCGCGATCCCTTCGCCCTGGCCCTGGACCGCGTGGGCTTTGGCCTGTTCCGCGGCTTGAAGTTCATGCTGAGCGCGCTGTTCATCACCGCCATCGCCCTGGGCCTGGCGCGGCTGGTGTTCCTGGCCGGCCTGGCCCTGGTCCATCGCTGGACTCACCAGAGCCCCGCCAACCTGGACCCGCAGAACGGTCCGCTGGTCAGCGTGCTGATCCCTTGCTTCAACGAGGAGAAGGTGATCGCCGCCTCGGTGTCGCGGATCCTGGAATCGGAGTGGAAGAACATCGAGGTCCTGGTCCTCGACGACGGCTCCAAGGACGGTACGGCCGAGGCGGTGCGCCGGGCCCACGGTTCCGACCCGCGCGTGACCCTGCTGAGCTTCGAGAACGGCGGCAAGGCGCGGGCGGTCAATCGCGGCCTGGCGGTGGCCAAGGGCGATTATGTGGTGGCGCTCGACGCCGACACGCTGTTTCCGCCGAAGACCATCGGACGTCTTGTCCGCTGGTTCCAGGACCCGACGATCGGGGCGGTGGCCGGCAACGCCATCGTCGGCAACCGCCTGAACATCGTCACGCGGTGGCAGGCCCTGGAATATGTCACCGCCCAGAACCTGGAGCGCCGGGCCCTGGCGGCCCTGGGAGCCGTCACCGTGGTGCCCGGCGCGGTCGGCGCCTGGCGCAAGAGCGTGCTCGACGCCCTGGGCGGCTATCCGTCCGACACCCTGGCCGAGGACCAGGACCTGACCATCGCCTGCCAGCGCGCCGGCTGGAAGGTGGCCTTCGACCCGGCCGCCCAGGCCTTCACCGAGGCCCCGGACACGGTCGGCGGCCTGCTAAAGCAACGCTTCCGCTGGTCGTTTGGCACCCTGCAGTGCGTCTGGAAGCACCGCGCGGCCCTGTTCAACCCCAAGACCCCGGCCCTCGGCTTCATCGCCCTGCCGCAGATCTGGCTGTTCCAGATCCTGCTGGCCGTCGCCGCGCCGCTGGTCGACCTGGCGGTGGTCTGGAGCCTGATTTCGGGCCTTTACGGCGCGCTGGCCCATCCGGTGGAGTGGTCGCCCGACGACACCATTCGCGGCCTGCTCTATTGGGGCGTGTTCATCCTGGTCGACCTGTCGGCCGGCGCCCTGGGCATGGCGCTGGAGAAGCGCGCGCCCTGGGCCGACCTGCCGTACCTGCCGGTCCAGCGCTTCGGCTACCGCCAACTGATGTACTACGTGGTGGTCAAGTCGGTGCTGACCGCGGCCCGCGGCGGACGGGTGGGCTGGGGCAAGCTAGAGCGCCGCGCGACCGCGACGCTCAAGTAATGGGCAGGGGGTGAGCAACGGATGGGCAGGCGGTCTGCGCGGCGCCCGCGTGACAAGGCTGTCATTCGCTTTCAACGATGGTAGCGGTACCTTTTTTCCGTCGATCGGGGGTCAGCCTGACCCTGTCCCAGCCCCGCGTTCGGTGAAAAAGTCCAATGGGTTTCGGGCTCGCTGGAGTCCACCCCACTTTTTCGCCTGAGCTGAACAATCGGGCCCAGCGCGGTTGCGCCTGCGAAATCACGCTCCTATAACCCGGCCACAATTTTCAGAAGCCGTCGTCGAGACCGGTCCCTCATGAACATCCACGAACACCAAGCCAAAGCCGTCCTCGCAGAGTTCGGCGCTCCCGTTCCGCGCGGTTATCCCGCCTTTACCGTCGAGGAGGCCGTCGCCGCCGCTGAAAAGCTGGGCGGACCGGTGTTCGTCGTGAAGTCCCAGATCCACGCCGGCGGGCGTGGCAAGGGCAAGTTCGAGGGCCTGGGCCCCGACGCCAAGGGCGGCGTCCGCGTCGTCAAGTCGGTGGAAGACGTCAAGACCAACGCCGCCGAGATGCTCGGCCGCGTGCTGGTGACCCACCAGACCGGCCCCAAGGGCAAGCAGGTCAACCGCCTCTACATCGAGGAAGGCGCGGCGATCGCCAAGGAATTCTACCTGTCGCTGCTGGTCGACCGCGAGACCTCGATGGTCTCGGTGGTCGCCTCGACCGAAGGCGGCATGGACATCGAGGACGTGGCCCACGCCACCCCCGAAAAGATCCATAGCTTCTCGATCGACCCGGCGACCGGCGTGTGGCCGACCCACACCCGCGCCCTGGCCAAGGCCCTGGGGCTGACCGGCGGCCTGGCCAAGGAAGCCGCGACCCTGCTGGGTCAGCTCTATACGGCGTTCCTGGCCAAGGACATGGCCATGCTGGAGATCAACCCGCTGATCGTCACGGAAGACGAGCACCTGCGGGTCCTGGACGCCAAGCTGTCGTTCGACGGCAACTCGCTGTTCCGCCACCCCGACATCCGGGCCCTGCGCGACGAGAGCGAGGAAGACCCCAAGGAAATCGAAGCCAGCAAGTACGACCTGGCCTATATCGCCCTGGACGGCGAGATCGGCTGCATGGTCAACGGCGCCGGCCTGGCCATGGCCACCATGGACATCATCAAGCTGTACGGCGCCGAGCCGGCCAACTTCCTGGACGTCGGCGGCGGCGCCAGCAAGGAGAAGGTCACCGCGGCCTTCAAGATCATCACCGCCGACCCGGCCGTCAAAGGCATCCTGGTCAACATCTTCGGCGGCATCATGCGCTGCGACATCATCGCCGAAGGCGTCATCGCCGCCGTCAAGGAAGTGGGCCTGAAGGTTCCGCTCGTCGTTCGCCTGGAAGGCACCAACGTCGAGCTCGGCAAGAAAATCATTTCGGAAAGCGGCCTGAACGTCATCGCCGCCAACGACCTGTCGGACGGGGCCGAGAAGATCGTCGCCGCTGTCAAAGGGGCTGCGTAACTCTCATGTCCATCCTCATCGGTTCTGAAACCAAGGTCATCACCCAGGGCTTCACCGGCGCCCAGGGCACGTTCCACTCGGAACAGGCGATCGCCTACGGCACCAAGATGGTCGGCGGCGTCACCCCCGGCAAAGGCGGCCAGACCCATATCGGCCTGCCGGTGTTCGACACGGTCGGCGAAGCCAAGGAAGCCACCGGCGCCGACGCCTCGGTGATCTATGTCCCGCCGCCCTTCGCGGCCGACTCGATCCTGGAAGCCATCGACGCGGAAATCCCGCTGATCGTCTGCATCACCGAGGGCATCCCGGTGCTGGACATGGTCAAGGTCAAGAAGGCCCTGCAAGGGTCGAAGTCGCGCCTGATCGGCCCGAACTGCCCCGGCGTCCTGACGCCCAAGCAGTGCAAGATCGGCATCATGCCGGGCTCGATCTTCTCGGAAGGTTCGGTGGGCGTGGTCTCGCGCTCGGGCACCCTGACCTATGAAGCCGTGTTCCAGACCACCAACGCCGGCCTGGGCCAGACCACGGCCGTCGGCATCGGCGGCGACCCGGTCAAGGGCACCGAGTTCATCGACGTGCTGGAGCTGTTCCTGGCCGACGAAGCCACCAAGTCGATCGTCATGATTGGCGAGATCGGCGGCTCGGCCGAGGAAGAAGCGGCCCAGTTCCTGAAGGACGAAGCCAAGCGCGGCCGCAAGAAGCCCATGGTCGGCTTCATCGCCGGCCGCACGGCCCCTCCGGGCCGCCACATGGGCCACGCCGGCGCGATCATCTCGGGCGGCAAGGGCGGCGCGGAAGACAAGATCGCGGCGATGGAAGAGGCGGGCATCCGCGTCTCGCCGTCGCCGGCCAAGCTGGGCGAGACCCTGCTCGAGGTGCTCAAGGGCTAACTAGACACCGAAACCCCGCCCCGCGCGGGGCCCAGGTTTTTTGCGACCGCCAGTCGACGATCCGAAAAAATCACCTGGGCCCCGTTCGTTCTACGGGCGTCCGGTGATTGAGAGACTATATTTACGCGACGCAGGTAAGCGGTGGCGTAAAAGGATCTAAGGCGAAGACGATGGCGGACGACGCAGGCATCATCAATCAGGTCTTGACCGAGACCTCGTTCCTCTACGGGGCCAATGCGGCCTTCGTGGAAGATCTCTACGCCCGGTGGGCGGAGAATCCCGGATCGGTCGAGCCTTCCTGGGCCGCCTTCTTCGCCACGCTCTCGGATCAGGCCGACCAGGTCAAGGCGGCCGCCAAGGATCCGGCCTGGACGCCGCGCCAGGCGCCGGCCGTCCGCCCCGAATGGCTGTCGGCCATCGACGGCCAGTGGCCGACCGTGGCGCCCGCCGTCGAAGCCAAGATCAGCAAGGCCGTCGAGGCCAAGGCGCCCGGCTCCTCCGCCGAGGCCGTCCGCGCCGCCACGCTGGACAGCCTGCGCGCCATCATGATGATCCGCGCCTACCGGATGCGCGGTCACCTGGCCGCCAATCTCGACCCGCTGGGCCTGGAGCCCAAGCCCGCCGCCCCCGAACTGGATCCGGCCACCTACGGCTTCTCGGAAGCCGACTACGACCGCCCGATCTTCCTGGACTTCGTGCTGGGCCTGGAAACCTCGACGATCCGCGAGATCCTGTCGATCCTGCGCCGCACCTACTGCGACAATGTCGGCGTGCAGTACATGCACATCTCGGACCCGACCGAGAAGGCCTGGCTGCAGGAGCGCATCGAGGGCCGCGATAAGGAAATCGTGTTCTCCAAGGAGGGCAAGGTCGCCATCCTCAAGAAGCTGATCGAGGCCGAGGGCTTCGAGCGCTTCCTGCACAAGCGCTTCCCCGGCACCAAGCGGTTCGGCCTGGACGGCGGCGAGGCCACGGTCCCCGCGCTGGAGCAGATCATCAAGCGCGGCGGCGCCCTGGGCGTGAAGGAAATCGTCATCGGCATGCCGCACCGCGGCCGCCTCAACACCCTGGCCGCCGTGATGGGCAAGCCCTATCACGTGATCTTCCACGAGTTCCAGGGCGGCTCGTCGGTGCCCTCCGACATCGAGGGCTCGGGCGACGTGAAGTACCACATGGGCGCCTCGTCGGACCGCGAGTTCGACGACAACAAGGTCCACCTGTCGCTGACCGCCAACCCCTCGCACCTGGAGATCGTCAATCCGGTGGTGATCGGCAAGGCCCGCGCCAAGCAGGCCTTCACCCTGCGCGAGCAGCCGGACGCCGGCCGCGGCCACGTGCTGCCGCTGCTTCTGCACGGCGACGCGGCCTTCGCGGGCCAGGGCGTGGTGGCCGAGTGCTTCACCCTGTCGGGGCTGAAGGGCTACCGCACGGGCGGCACCATCCACTTCATCGTCAACAACCAGATCGGCTTCACGACCAGCCCGCGCTATTCGCGCAGCTCGCCCTATCCGTCGGACGTGGCGCTGATGGTCGAGGCCCCGATCTTCCACGTCAACGGCGACGATCCCGAAGCCGTGGTCTTCGCGGCCAAGGTCGCCACCGAATATCGCCAGATGTTCGGCAAGGACGTGGTCATCGACATGTTCTGCTATCGCCGGTTCGGTCACAACGAAGGTGACGACCCGACGATGACCTCGCCCTTGATGTACGCCAAGATCAAGGACCACATCTCGACCCGCGAACTCTACAGCCAGCGCCTGGTCGGCGAGGGCGTGATCACCCAGGCCGACGCCGACGCCTGGGTTGGCGAGTTCGAGACCTTCCTCGACCGGGAGTTCGAGGCCGGCAAGAGCTACAAGGCCAACAAGGCCGACTGGCTGGACGGCAAGTGGAAGGGCCTGGCCCTGCCCGGCGACGAAGAGCGCAAGGGCAAGACCGACGTGGCCCGGACCAAGCTCCTGGAGCTGGGCCGTCAGATCACCACGATCCCCGACCGCATCAACGTCCACAAGACCGTCAAGCGGGTCATCGAGAACCGCCGCGAGGTGATCGAGAAGGGCGAGAACATCGACTGGGGCACCGCCGAGCACCTGGCCTTCGCCACCCTGCTCGACGAAGGCTTCCCCGTCCGTCTGTCCGGCCAGGACAGCGTGCGCGGCACCTTCACCCAGCGCCATTCCGACATCATCGACCAGACGACCGAAGAGCACTACACGCCGCTGAACAACCTGCGTCCCGGCCAGGCCCACTACGAAGTCATCGATTCGGCCCTGTCCGAAGAGGCGGTGCTGGGCTTCGAATACGGCTTCTCGTTGGCCGACCCCAACACCATGACCCTGTGGGAAGGCCAGTTCGGCGACTTCGTGAACGGCGCCCAGGTGGTGATCGACCAGTTCATCAGCTCGGGCGAGCGCAAGTGGCTGCGGATGAGCGGCCTGACCATGCTGCTGCCGCACGGCTACGAAGGCCAGGGGCCCGAGCACAGCTCGGCCCGCCTGGAGCGCTTCCTGCAATCGTGCGCGGAAGACAACATGCAGGTGGTCAACTGCACCACCCCGGCCAACTACTTCCACGCCCTGCGTCGCCAGATGCACCGCGAGTTCCGCAAGCCCTTGATCGTCATGACGCCCAAGAGCCTGCTGCGCCACAAGAAGGCGGTGTCGAACCTGTCGGACATGGCCGAGGGCTCCAGCTTCCACCGCGTGATGGTCGACGGGGCCGAGGCCGGCTGCGACGTCGGCGGCGTCACCCTGAAGAGCGACGACAAGATCACCCGCGTCATCGCCTGCTCGGGCAAGGTCTATTTCGACCTGATCGACGCTCGGGCGAAAGCCGGCCGCGACGACGTCTACATCGTGCGCCTGGAGCAGTTCTATCCGTGGCCGCTGAAGTCGGTGCTGGCCGTGCTCGGACGGTTCAAGAACGCCGAGCTGGTCTGGTGCCAGGAAGAGCCCAAGAACATGGGCGGCTGGACCTTCGTCGATCCGTGGCTGGAGCTCAGCCTGGCCAAGCTGGACGTCAAGGCCAAGCGCGCCCGTTATGTCGGCCGTCCGGCCTCGGCCTCCACGGCCGCGGGCATGATGAGCCGCCACCTGAAAGAACTCGAGACCTTCCTGAACGAAGCCTTCGCCTGATCGCTCCGCTCAGACCCTGAACCGAACCGCCCGGACCAAACAAGAGACATCGGAACCCCACATGGCCGACATCATGACCCCCGCCCTCGGCGAATCCGTCACCGAAGCGACGGTGGCCCGCTGGACCAAAAAGGCCGGGGAGGCGGTGAAGAAGGACGAACTGCTTGTCGAGCTGGAGACCGACAAGGTCAGCCTCGAGGTCGTGGCCCCGGCCGACGGCGTCCTGGCCTCGATCAGCGCCGAGGAAGGCGCGACCGTGACCCCGGGCGCGGTGCTGGGCGTGGTGACCGAAGGCGGCGCTGCGACTGCCGCTCCGGCCGCCCCGAAGGCCGCCGAGCCCGCCAAGGCCGCGCCGGCCCCCGCCCCGGCCCCTGCTCCCGCGCCCGCCGCAGCTGCCCCGGCCGCCGCCGCTCCGGTCAGCCCGGCCCCGGCCCGCATCGCCGCCGAGAACAACCTGGACCTGTCAAAGGTGGCCGGCACCGGCAAGGACGGCCGGGTGACCAAGGGCGACGCCCTGGCCGCCCTGGAAGCCCGCGCCAACGCTCCGGCTCCGGCCGCCGCCCCGGCCGCGCCGCGTCCGATCCACGAGCGCGAAGAGCGCGTGAAGATGACGCGCCTGCGCCAGACGATCGCCCGCCGCCTGAAGGAAGCCCAGAACAACGCCGCCATGCTGACGACCTTCAACGAGGTCGACATGACGGCGGTGATGGCTCTGCGCAATGCGTACAAGGACGTGTTCGAGAAGAAGCACGGCGTGAAGCTGGGCTTCATGTCGTTCTTCACCAAGGCTGTCGTGGCCGCCCTGAAGGCCGTGCCGGACGTCAACGCCGAGATCGACGGCCAGGACATCGTCTACAAGAACCACTACGACATCGGCGTGGCCGTCGGCACCGACAAGGGCCTGGTCGTCCCGGTGGTCCGCGACGCCGACGTGCTGAGCCTGGCCGAGATCGAAAAGGCCATCGGCGGCCTTGGCAAGAAGGCCCGCGACGGTCAGCTGGCCATCGAGGACATGCAGGGCGGCACCTTCACCATCACCAACGGCGGCATCTACGGCTCGCTGATGTCGACCCCGATCCTCAACGCGCCGCAGTCGGGCATCCTGGGCATGCACGCGATCAAGGAGCGGGCCATGGTGGTCGGCGGCAAGATCGAGATCCGCCCGATGATGTACCTGGCGCTGAGCTACGACCACCGCGTGGTCGACGGCCAGGGCGCGGTGACCTTCCTGGTCAAGGTCAAGGAAGCCCTGGAAGACCCACAGCGCCTGCTGCTGGAGCTGTAGGGATTGAAGCAGGGTCCCGGCGGGCGCATCTCTATCTCATAGAGCTATGGAGGCGATCTTGCCGGGATTCGAGGAAGAGGGGCGGGGTTTCAAAGGACCGACGGCCGCCGACGCCGAAGCGGCGGTCAAACGCCAGGGCGGCGCGGAGCTTTGGGCCAGGATCGACGCCATCGAAGTCTCCGAGCCCTTGGCCTATCCGGAGCAGCCGATCATTCGGGAACTGGATTTCGGCGCGTGATCCTTAGCCTCGACACCAATGTCATGATCGACATCTGTAATGGTCGGGCTGGGGTGCGAGAGCGTTTCGATCAAGCGGTCGAGGACGGCTTCGAAATCGTCGTGAACCCCGTGGCGAGCCATGAACTGCTCTATGGATGCCTGATCAGCCCGCGCCCACAGCACCATCTTGATCGGGCGCAGGCGTTGCTGGCCGATTTACGACCTGTGGACCTGACGCACGAGGACAGCCTGGCCGCCGCGCGAATTCGCCAGGACCTGCGCAGGGCGGGACGCTCGATCGGCGCCTATGATTTGCTGATCGCGGGCCAAGCGCTCAATCGGGGTTGGACCATGGTCAGCGCCAATTTGCGCGAATATACGCGCGTCGAGAATTTGCGGGTGGTCGATTGGACAAGACCAGCCAGCCATCAAACCGAGGATTAGGACTCATGGCTCAATACGACGTCGTCATCATCGGGGGCGGCCCCGGCGGCTACAATGGCGCGATCCGCGCCGGGCAGCTGGGTCTGAAGACCGCCATTGTCGAGGGGCGCGGCAAGCTGGGCGGCACCTGCCTGAACGTCGGCTGCATGCCGTCCAAGGCCCTGCTGCACGCCTCGGAGATGTTCGAGGCGGCCAGCGGCGGCGAGTTCGCCAAGCTGGGCATCGAGGTCAAGCCGAAGCTGAACCTGCCGCAGATGATGGCCCAGAAGGCCGAGAGCGTCGAAGCCCTGACCAAGGGCGTCGAGTTCCTGATGAAAAAGAACAAGGTCGACTACATCAAGGGCTGGGGCCGCATCGACGGGCCATTCTCACAGGGTATTGGCAAGGTGGTGGTCAAGGCCGAGGACGGTTCGGAAACCGTGCTCGAGACCAGGAACATCGTCATCGCCACCGGCTCGGAGCCCACCCCGCTGCCGGGCGTGACCATCGACAACAAGCGCATCGTCGACTCGACCGGCGCCCTGTCGCTGCCGGAAGCGCCCAAGAGCCTGATCGTGGTCGGGGCCGGGGTGATCGGCCTGGAACTGGGCTCGGTCTGGAAGCGCCTGGGCGCCGAGGTGACCGTGGTCGAGTTCCTGGACCGCATCCTGCCGGGCACCGACACCGAGGTGGCCAACGCCTTCCAGAAGATCCTGACCAAGCAGGGCTTCAAGTTCAAGCTGGCCTCCAAGGTCACCGGCGCCACGGCGACCGACAAGCAGGTGCAGCTGACGCTGGAGCCCGTGGCCGGCGGCGACGCCGAGACCCTGCAGGCCGACTACGTGCTGGTGGCCATCGGCCGCCGTCCCTACACCCAGGGCCTGGGCCTGGAGACGGTCGGCATCGTGCCCGACAAGCGCGGCGTGATCGCCAACGACCACTACAAGACCGGCGTCGACGGGATCTGGGTGATCGGCGACGTGACCTCGGGTCCGATGCTGGCCCACAAGGCCGAGGACGAGGCCGTGGCGTGCATGGAGCTGATCGCGGGCAAGGCCGGCCACGTGAACTACGACATCATCCCGGGCGTCATCTACACCAAGCCGGAAGTCGCCACGGTGGGTAAGACCGAAGACGACCTGAAGGCGGCGGGCGTCGCCTACAAGGTCGGCAAGTTCCCGTTCCTGGCCAACAGCCGCGCCAAGATCAACCACGAGACCGACGGCTTCGTGAAGGTGCTGGCCGACGCCAAGACCGACCGCATCCTGGGCGCCCACGCCGTGGGCCCCAATGTCGGCGACATGATCGCCGAGATCTGCGTGGCCATGGAGTTCGGCGGCGCGTCGGAAGACGTGGCCCGCACCTGCCACCCGCATCCCACCCGCGCCGAGGCGTTCCGCCAGGCGGCCATGGGCGTGGAAGGCTGGACGATGCAGGCCTAACGGGCCCGTCTTGAATTAACGAGCGTTCGCGTTCGACTGGACGTAGAGTGGCGGGGTTTCGGCAACGGAGCCCCGCCATGCTTTTATCCGCCTTGCTGCTGGTCGCCGCCGTCCAGGCCACGCCGTCCGAGAGCCTCGCCGCTGGACGGCCGACTTTCTACGGCTCAGGGCCTGAGGCCGTTGAGGCCGTCGCGACGAACAGGGCCTGCCAGACCTCCGGCCTGGACTATGCGATGAACGTCGCGCCGACCACCCGCGCCGCCGTGAAGAAACTCGGCGACCTGTCGCCGGCCAACCACACCCTGACCGTGCTGCGCAGCATCGACGGCTGCCCGGTGTCGTCGACGGTCCGGTTCAACGTGGATCGGCCAGCCGGGCGGTAGGGACATGGAAAACCCCGCCGGGGGCAATCCGGCGGGGTCTAACGCTTCGTCCTTGAGGGGAAAACGCCCTCCGTCACGCGAGGGCGGTACGCTTACTGAACTCTAGAATTCTTCCCAGTCGTCGCTGCTGGGCTGGGCCGAGCCGGCGAAGGCGGCCAGCTTGGCCTGGGCCGCGGCGACCGGGTTGGCGCCGGGGCGGCTGGCGGCGGTGGCCGGGGCGACCGGCGCGCGGGGGGGCGGACGGGTCACCTGGGTGGCCGGGGCGCTGCGGCGGGCGGGGGAGCCCACGGCGGCCTGGGCGCCCGACACCTGGAAGCGCCCGATCATCTCCATCAGGCCGTTGGCCTCGCCTTTCAGGGCGTGGCTGGCGGCGGTCGACTGCTCGACCATGGCGGCGTTCTGCTGCACCGTCTGGTCCATCTGGTTGACGGCGGCGTTGACCTGGTTGAGGCCGGTGGCCTGTTCCGAGCCCGAAGCGGCGATCTCGCTGACCAGGCCGTCGATCTCGCTGACCTTGCCGACGATGGCCTGCAGGGCCTCGCCGGTCTGGCCGACCATCGACACGCCCTGGCTGACCTGCTGCGAGGAGGTCGAGATCAGGGTCTTGATTTCCTTGGCGGCGTCGGCCGAGCGCTGGGCCAGGGCTCGGACTTCCTGGGCGACGACGGCGAAGCCGCGGCCGGCGTCACCGGCCCGGGCGGCCTCGACCCCAGCGTTCAGGGCCAGCAGGTTGGTCTGGAAGGCGATTTCGTCGATGACGCCGATGATCTGGCTGATCGACTGCGACGACTTCTCGATCTGGTTCATGGCGTCGACGGCGCTGCGCACCACGACGGCCGAACGCTCGGCGTCCGAACGGGTGGAGGTGACGACGCGCGAGGCTTCGACGGCGCCGGCCGACGAGCGCTTCACCGTGGCGGTGATCTGGTCCAGGGCGGCGGCGGTTTCCTCCAGGCTGGCGGCCTGCTGCTCGCTGCGGCGCGACAGGTCGTCGGCGGCCGAGGCGATCTCGTCCGAGCCCGAACCGATGCTGTTGGCGGCGTGGACGATGGTGCGCATCGCCTCTTCCATCTGGGCGATGGCGCCGTTGAAGTCGCTGCGCAGACGCTGGTAGGTCTGCGGGAAGTCGGCGTCGACGCGATAGGTCAGGTCGCCGTCGGCCAGGCGGTTCAGGCCCGTGGCGATGTGCTCCATGACGAAGGCCTGCTCGCGGGCGGCGGCCTCGGCGGCCTCCTGATTGCGGCGGCGCTCGGCCTCGGTCTCGGCGGCGGCGCGCTGCTGGGCGGCCTCGGCGGTGCGCAGGGCCAGGGCGTTGTCCTTGAACACCTGGACCGAGCGGGCCATGGCCCCGACCTCGTCCTTGCGCTGGGCGCCGACCACCTCGACGTCCACCGAGCCCTGGGCCAGGACGTCCATGGTGCGGGCCACGCCGGTCAGCGGGGCGGCGATCTTCGAGCGGCCGATCCACAGGGCGAAGACCAGGGCGGCGGCCGAGGCGATCAGGCCAAAGGCGATGGTCATCAGCGTGCCGGTCTGCGCGTGCTTGGCGGCCTCGGCCACCATGGCCTTGGTCTCGTCGGAGTGGCCGTTGGTGTAGGCGGCGATGTCCTTGCCGAGGCTGGCGATGTCGGGGTCGATCACGCCCATGACCATCTTGGCCGCGTCGTTGGCGTTCTGCAGGCCCAGGTCCGCGCCCTGGCGGGCGCTGGAATAGATGCGGTCCATGCGGACGCCGAAATCGTTGAGCAGCTTGGCGTCGGCCGGGTCGGTGCGCTTGATCCTGTCGAGGGCGATCTTGCCCTCCTTGTAGGCGGTGTCGATGTCGGCGCTGGCCTGCTTGGCCTCGGGCGAGGCGGCGTCATAGGCGATGGTGCGATAGGCGGCGTAGCCGATGAGCGCGACGCGACGATTGAACCGCGCGCCCTCCAGTTCCGACGGCGCGCGCTGTTCGACGATCACCTTGGTGGCGGCTTCCGCCACCCTCGCCTGCCAGGCGCCGACCCCGGTGATCGCCAGGGCGACCACGGTCAGGATGACGGCCGGCAGGGCCACCTTGGTGGAGATCTTCAGATCGTCGAACTTCATCTCTGGCCCCATGTCCGTTCGCCCCCAAAAAGGTGGGACGGGCTCCGGTCTTGGCGTCCAGAAGGCGGCCAGCGCCGTAAAAGCACAGTTAATCGCAAGGTTTTGGCCGCATTGGGCGACGGAATGTCACAGCGCGGCGGCCCCGCTTCGAGAACATCTACGCCCTTGAGTAATCGTGAATCGACTCGGCAACCTTATGGTGTATTCTCCAAGCTTCGCTGTACCGCGACACGATCGCGCCCATCTGCACGCGCGAAGGAGAGGGGACCATGACCCAGGCGAGCCGGCCCAACATCCTGCTGATCACCTGCGACCAGTACCGGTTTCCGAGGTTTTCCTATGGGGCGGACGCGGGATTCGACGAGCCGCTGAAGCGGATCCTGGGCTTCCAGCGCGAGGACGACGCCCACAACCCCTACGCCCAGTATTTCCCCGGCCTGCTGGCCCTGCGCCGGAACGCGGCCCTGCTGCGCAACCACACCATCGCCGCCAGCGCCTGCACGCCCAGCCGGGCGGTGATCTATACCGGCCAGTATGGGACCAAGACCGGGGTCACCCAGACCGACGGCCTGTTCAAGAGCGGCGATTCCTACAACTTCCCCTGGCTGGCGGCCGACGGCGTCCCCACCCTGGGAACCTGGATGCGCGAGGCCGGCTACACCACCCACTATTTCGGCAAGTGGCACGTCAGCAACCCGCCCGAGCATTCGCTGGACCGCTACGGCTTCGACGACTGGGAGGAGTCGTATCCCGAGCCGCACGGGGCGGCGATCAACAATCTGGGCGTCTATCGCGACGCCGGCTTCACCGACCAGGCCTGCGCCTTCCTCCGTCGCAAGGCCCTGGCCCTGAACTACAACCGCGCCCAGGCGAACGAGCAGGCCCAGGATCCCTACGCCTCCGGTCCCGACCTCGAGGCCATCCCGCCCTGGTTCGCGGTGGCCTCGTTCACCAACCCGCACGACATCGCCACCTATCCGGCGGTGATCGCCCAGGCCCTGCCGACCCCTGACAATTCGGGCACGCAGTCGATCTTCGGCCCGCTGACGACGCCGCTTGCCGGGCAGAAGACGCCGCCGCCGACCGCCGGCACGATCCAGATCCCGCTGAACGAACACGGCTTCCCGCAGGACTGCGCCAGGCCCTCGCCCACCCAGAACGAGTCCCTGGCCGACAAGCCCAGCTGCCAGCACGACTACGCCTACAAGGTGGGCCTGGCCCTGAACGCCAAGACCGGCTTCAACCTCGTCAACACCATCAAGACCAAGGTCGACGACAAGTTCCCCAACCTGCCGGGCCCTGGTCTGCTGGACGACGAGCGGTCGATCCAGGTCGCGGTCCAGCAGGCTCTGAACGGCGTGCTGCCGTTCCAGCTCAGCGAGGATCCCGAGTGCTACGCGCTGGGATTCCTGCAGCTCTACGCCTGGCTCCACTCGATCGTCGACGTCCACGTGGCGGCGGTGCTGAAGACGCTGGAGGAGACCGGCCAGGCCGACAACACCATCGTCATCTTCCTGGCCGACCACGGCGAATACGGCGCGGCCCACGGCATGATGATCGAGAAGTGGCACACGGCCTACCAGGAGGCCCTGCACGTGCCGGTCATCGTGCGCTTCCCGCCGTCGACCCAGGTGGTCGAGGACGAGCCGGGGACGGGCGACGGGCCGCTGGGTTGCACGCCGCGCCAGATCGACGCCCTGACCAGCCATATCGACATCCTGCCCACGGTGCTGGGCCTGGCCGGGGTGACGCCGCAGCAGCGGGCGACGATCGCCGAAACCCTGGGCCGGCGCCGTCCCGTGCCGCCCCTGCCGGGGGTGGACCTGTCGGGCCTGCTGAAGGGCGAGACCGATCAGGTGATCGAGCCCGACGGCGGCGAGCGCCGAGGCGTGCTGTTCATCACCGACGACGAGATCACCGCCCCGTCGCCGTCGAACGACGACCCGGCCAACCTCAAGTGCGACAAGGAGTTCGAGGTCTATCGGCGCGTGGTCGACACGGTGAACCAGGAGCATCCGGCCGTGAACCTGGCGCCGGGCCCGGTGCGCCAGCCCAACCATGTCCGCTGCGTGCGCACCGCCCGCCACAAGCTCAGCCGCTATTTCGACCCGTCCGGCCAGGCGGCCCAGGAGTGGGAGATGTACGACCTGGAGCGGGATCCCAACGAGACCGTCAACCTGGTGCAGGTGACGCGTTCGCCGCCGACCGCCCGCGCAGACCTACCCTCGCCGTTCGTGGCGGCGGCGGTGCAGACCGAGGCCGACCGGCTGGCGATGCTGCTGGCCGAGCTGGAGGCGCGGGATCTTTAAAAAAACCCCGCTCATCCCGGCGTTCGCCGGGATGAGCGGATCAAGGGATCAAGCCCGCGGATGCGCCTTGCCGTAGGCCGCCAGCAGGCCCGCGGCGTCCACCTGGGTGTAGCGCTGGGTGGTCGACAGCGAGGCGTGGCCCAGCAGGTCCTGGATCGCCCGCAGGTCGGCGCCGGCCCCCAACAGGTGGGTGGCGAACGAATGGCGCAGGGCGTGCGGCGTGGCGCGGTCGGACAGGCCCAGGCGGCTGCGGAGCGCCTGCATGGTCGCCTGGACATGGCGCGGCGACAGCGGCCCGCCGCGCTTGGCGCGAAACAGCGGATCGTCGGCCTGTAGGGCGAACGGCAGGGCGGCCAGGTAAGCGTCGATCCGCTCACGGACGATATCGAGCACCGGCACGAGCCGGGTCTTGCCACCCTTGCCGGTGATCCGCAAGGACTCGGCCAGGGGCGCGTCGCGGCGGGCCAGGGCCAGGCCCTCGGAGATCCGCAGGCCGCAGCCCCACAGCAGGGTCAGCACGGCCTCGTCGCGGGCCGCTTCCCAGTCCTCGCGGTCGGGGTCGAGGGACAGTTCGGCGATCAGGCCGCGGGCCTGGTCCTCGGACACCGGACGCGGGGCGCCGACCTTGAGGCGCGGGCCGCGCACCAGGCCGATGGCGGCGTTGGGCGTGTCCAGCCGATGGTCGAGCCAGCGGTGGAAGGCCCGGATCGACGACAGGCTCTGCGACAGCGAGCGCGGCGACAGGCCGTCGCGGACGTCATTCTGGGAAGGTGGCGGCTGGCGGCGGAAGGCCAGGTAGGCGCGCAGCTCGGCCGCCGTGATCCCGCCCAGGTCGGCGACCGACAACGCCTCGCCGCGATGGCGCTCCAGGAAGTTCAGATAGGCCAGGACGTTGTCGCCGTAGGCCCGCACGGTGCGCGGCGAGGCGCGCCGCTCGAGCGTCAGGTGGTCCAGCCAGTCGGAAAGGGCCGCGCGGGCGGTCATCGGCTCACCCGCGAGGCGGGGAGGCGCGGGCTCACAGGATCGGCCAGCGCTCGGCCGTGCGTTCGACGACGCGGGCCAGGAAGGCCACCAGGTCCGCGCCCATGTCGGCCGTGAAGCCTTCCGGGTCGGCCGAGCCGAAGGCCAGCAGGCCCTGGCGCGAGGGCTCCCACAGGGCCATGCGGACCAGGGCCATGCTCCTGATCTGGTCGATGCGGTCGCCGAACAGGCCCAGGGCGGGGGCGTGGAAGCCCATGCGGGCGACGCCGTGGTCGCCCATGGTCATGTCGATCTGGCCGGCGATCAGGGCGTGCCAGCCGGCGGGCACGCGGCCCGGGCCTTCCAGAACGACCACCCCGGCGGCCAGGCCGAAGCGCAGGATGGCCATCTCGTCGACCCGGCGAGCCAAGTCGGAATGGTTGCGGGCGTCCAGCAGGTCGATCACCGCGGCGTGGGTCTGGGCCTGGGCCGAGTGGTTGGCGCGCGCCGTGGCCTCGATCTGGCGGCGGACCAGGGCCTCGCGCTCGTGGGCGGCCGAGACCCGGGCCAGGGCGGCCGGGCCGAAGTCGACGATGTTGCTGGCGTCGGGGCGTAGGCCCAGGTCGCTGAGCAGGTCGGGATCCTGGTGCAGGAAGTCGGGCTCGGCCCTCAGGAAGTCGCGGACCAGCGCCGGGTCGACCGCCGGAAACAGCCTGGCTTGCGTGGCGTCGGTCATGGGGCGGGTCTACTCCGTTACACAGGCCGTCCCCATGTGTGAGGACCTGATCGATGAAGCCCCAGTTCGGTTAACAGCCGCTTGATGGTCGCCCGCCGGCTCTCGACCTGCCGGCGTTTCCAAGGCAGAACCCGATCGTCCCCATGTCAGGTCCCATGCCCCGCATCGCCTCCGTCCTGCTGCCCATGCCGCTGCCCGAGGCGTTCGACTACGCCGAGCCGGAGGGGCTGGACCTCAGTGTCGGCGACCATGTGGCCGTGCCGCTGGGCCCGCGGGTGATTCGCGGCGTGGTCACCGGCCTGCGCGACGGGACCGGCGGCAACCGGCCGCTGAAGCCGGTGCTGGAGCGGGTCGACGACCCGCCGCTGCCGCCTGGCGTCCTCAGCTTCGTGGAGTGGGCGGCGCGCTATTCGGTCGACGTTCCCGGCTGGCCCCTGGCCATGGCCCTGCGCGGCCTGCGCCATCCGGCCGCCAAGCCCGACAAGGCCCTGGTCCTGACCGGAACCCAGCCGGCCCGCATGACGCCCGCCCGGCTGAAGGTGCTGGCCGCCGCCGAGCAGGGGCCGATGGCGTCGGGCGCCCTGGCCGCCGCGGCCGGCGTCTCGGCCAGCGTGGTCAAGGGCCTGGTGGACGAGAGCGCCCTGGCGGTCACCTGGATCGAACCGGACGCCAGTTTCCCCCAGCCCGACCTGTCGCGGCCGTCCCAGGCGCTCAATCCCAGCCAGCAGGCCTCGGCCGACGTGCTGGCCGAAATGCTGGCGGCCGGGGGCTTCCAGGCCGCGCTGCTGGACGGGGTCACCGGCTCGGGCAAGACCGAGGTCTATCTGGAAGCCGTGGCCGCCGCCCTGGTCGCCGATCCCGACAGCCAAGTGCTGATCCTGCTGCCCGAGATCGCCCTGACCCAGGCGGTGCTGGCCCGCTTCGAGGCCCGGTTCGGCGTCGCCCCGGTCGAGTGGCACTCGGCCGTGTCGCCGCCCCGCCGTCGCCGGGCCTGGGAGGGCGTGGCCACCGGCCAGGCGCGGATCGTGGTCGGGGCCCGCTCGGCCCTGTTCCTGCCGTTCCGCAAGCTGCGGCTGGTGGTGGTGGACGAGGAGCACGACGGCTCGTTCAAGCAGGAGGAGGGCTTCATCTACCAGGCCCGCGACCTGGCCGTGGCCCGCGCCAAGATCGAGGGGGCGCTGGTGGTGCTGGCCTCGGCCACCCCGTCGCTGGAAAGCCTGTGGAACGCCCAGGCCGGCCGCTATCGCTGGCTGCGGCTCAGCGCCCGCCATGGGGCGGCCCAGCTGCCCGACATCGGCCTGATCGACATGCGCGAGACCCCGCCGGAGCCCGGCCGCTGGCTGTCGCCCCCGCTGGTCAAGGCCGTGTCGGTGGCCCTGTCGCGCGGCGAGCAATCCCTGCTGTTCCTGAACCGCCGGGGCTATGCGCCCCTGGTGCTGTGCCGGGCCTGCGGCGAGAAGATGAAGTCGCCCGACACCGACAGCTGGCTGGTCGAGCACCGCTATACCGGCCGCCTGGTCTGCCACCTGACCGGCTTTTCGATGAAGAAGCCCGAGGCCTGCCCGCACTGCGGGGCCAAGGACAGTCTGACCTCGATCGGTCCCGGCGTGGAGCGGGTCGAGGAGGAGGCCCGCCACCTGTTTCCCGACGCCCGGATCGCGGTGTTTTCGTCCGACACCGTGTTCGACGCGGCCGGCGCGCGGGCCCTGGTCGACAGCATGGCGGCCGGCGAGATCGACATCCTGGTGGCGACGCAGGCCGCCGCCAAGGGCCACAACTTTCCGAACCTCACCCTGGTGGGCGTGGTCGACGCCGACCTGTCCCTGCGTGGCGGCGACCTGCGGGCCGGCGAGCGGACCTTCCAGCTGCTGGCCCAGGCCGCTGGCCGGGCCGGCCGGCACGAAAAGCCGGGGCGGGCGCTGCTGCAGACCTACGCGCCCGAGCACGGCGTGCTGCAGGCCCTCAAGGCCCAGGACCGCGACGCCTTCGTCGAGGCCGAAATGGCCATGCGCCAGGAGGCCGGCCTGCCGCCGTTCGGCCGGCTGGCGGCGGTGATCGCCTCGGGGCCGGACCCTGTCGCCCTGGACGCCTATTGCCAGGCCCTGGCGGCCGCCACGCCCAATGCCGATGGCGTCGAGGTGTTTGGCCCGGCCGACGCGCCGCTGGCCCTGGTGCGTGGGCGGCGGCGCAAGCGCTTCCTGGTCCGCGCGGAGCGGTCGGTGGACCTGCAGGGCTTTCTCGCGGCCTGGCGGGCCAGGGCCAAGGTCCCGAACTCCGTGCGGGTGGTGTTCGACGTGGATCCGTACAGCTTCCTCTGACCCCAAATCCGCTCATCCCGACGAAAGTCGGGACCCAAGCTGAACCTCAGAAGGACCGTTGGGCGGCTGCGCAATCAGCGGTCGCCTTGCCGACCCGGCTTGGGTCCCGGCTTTCGCCGGGATGAGCGGAGAATGTGAGGCTAAACCGCCTCCTTCTCCAGCACGGGCTCGGGCCCCGGCTGGCGGCCGCGCAGCGGCAGCTCCGGGATCAGCAGGATCGCCACCAGCCCCGCGGCGATCACAACCAGCCCCGCCGCGAACACCCCGGTGATGGCGTGGGTCAGGGCCTGGGCCAGCAGCGGGTCGGCGTGGCGCGCTGCGCCGCTGGCGGTGGCCTTCAGCGCCAGGCCCTGCAGCGCGCCCAGGTCCAGCCCCTGGCCCTCGTTGGCTAGGCGGTGAGTCAGTAGGGCGCCGAACACCGCCACCCCGATGGTCGAGCCGATCTGGCGGAAGAACTGGTTGGAGCTGGTGGCCACGCCGATGTCGCGCACCTCGACGGCGTTCTGGGCGGCCAGGTTGAATAGGCTCTGGCCGGGTCCCAGGCCCAGGCCGACGATCGCCATCCGCCAGCACAGGTCGAGCAGGCTGGTGTGGGTCGTCACCCGGCTCAGCAGGCCGATGCCGATCATCAGCAGCACAGCTCCGCCGATCATCAGCGGCTTGTAGCGTCCCGTCTTGCTGACCAGCTGGCCCGCGGCGGTCGACGCGACGATCAGTCCGGCCATCAGCGGCAGGATGGCCAGGCCCGAGGTCGTGGCGTCCACCCCCAGGCCCAGCTGCATGTAGAGCGGCAGGAAGGTCACCACGCCCAGGAACGCCATGGAGATCAGGAAGCCGGCCAGGTTGGCGGCGGCGAACACCCGGTTGGCGAACAGCCGCAGCGGCAGCAGCGGATTGCTGACCTTGGTCTCGGCATAGAGGAACAGCGCCAGGGCGACGGCCGCGAAGGCGAACAGGCCAAGGCTCTGGGGTGAGCTCCAGGCGAAGTCGTGGCCGCCCTGGCTGAGCGCCAGCAGCAGCGGCACGAAGGCGGCGACCAGCAGGAGGGCGCCGGCATAGTCGACCGCCCCCGAGCGCCGGTGCTCCAGCGGCGGCATCTTCACCAGGATCATGAACAGCGACAGCAGGCTGAGCGGCAAGTTGACATAGAACACCCAGCGCCAGCCGGCGATCACCTGACCGCCCAGGTGGATGGTCCCATGGTCGGTGAAATAGCCGCCGATCAGCGGCCCCAGCACGCTGGCCAGGCCGAACACCGAGCCGAAGATGCCGGCGAACTTGCCCCGCTCGCGCGGCGGATAGAGGTCGGCGATGATCGCGAAGGCGGTGGTGAACAGCGCCCCGCCGCCGACGCCCTGCAGGGCGCGGAACACGATCAGCTGGACCATGCCGCTCATTCCGGCGACCTCGCCGAACTCGCCCGACAGGCCCGACAGCCATGAGCCAGCCAGGAAGATGGCGATGCCGGCCAGCAGGATGGGCTTGCGGCCATAGAGGTCGCCCAGCTTGCCCCAGATCGGCACCATCACCGTCGAGGTCAGCAGATAGGCGGTGGTCACCCACGAATAGAGGGTCAGGCCGTTCAGCTCGGCGATGATCCGCGGCATGGCCGTGGAGACCACCGTCTGGTCCAGGGCGCTGAGCAGGAAGACGATCAGCAGCCCGGCCAGGGTGGTCCGCCGCTCGGTGTCGGTGAAGGTCTGGGTGGTCATCGTCTTCCCCGCGTGTCGCCGCGCCGCTAGATGCGGACGCGACGAGCCCTTCGCAAGTCGGAACGCGGGGTGGACCAGAAGGCTTCAGGGTTCCCCACTTGCCCCCACCTGACCGCTTCGCGGTCTGTCCGCCCCCAGAGGGGGCGGAGCGCTCTTCCCCCTATGGGGGAAGACGGCCGAAGGCCAGTAGGGGGCAAGTGAGCGGTGGAGCGCCGTCAGCCCTTCTTCGCGCCCTTGCGCCGCGACAGCATGTTCAACCCCTCCACCCCGGCCGAGAAGGCCATGGCGGCGTAGATGTAGCCCTTGGGCACGTGCACGCCGAAGCCCTCGGCGATCAGCACCGCGCCGATCATCAGCAGGAAGCCCAGGGCCAGCATGACCACGGTGGGATTGTTGTTGATGAAATTACCCAGCGGGTCGGCGGCCAGCAGCATCACCGTCACCGCCACGATCACCGCGACGATCATGATCGGCAGGTGGTCGGTCATGCCCACGGCGGTCAGGATCGAGTCGATCGAGAACACGATGTCCAGCAGGATGATCTGGAAGATCGCCCCGCCGACATTGGAGATCGCCGCCGTCTTGACGTCCGGGGCGGACTCGTCGGCGTCGGGGTCGACATTGTGGTGGATCTCCTTGGTGGCCTTCCAGATCAGGAACAGGCCGCCGGCGATCAGGATCAGGTCGCGCCACGAGAAGGCGGTCTCGAAGGTCGGCTCGCCATGCGACAGCGGACCGGCCAGGCCCAGGTCGAACACCGGGGCGGTCAGGCCGACGATGAAGGCGATGGTCGACAGCAGCGCCAGCCGCATGATCAGGGCCAGGGAGATGCCGATCCGGCGGACTCTCTGGCGGTGCTCGGGCGGCAGCTTGTTGGAGAGGATGGAGATGAACACCAGGTTGTCGATGCCAAGCACGACTTCCATGACGATCAGCGTGACCAGGGCGGCCCAGGCGGCTGGGTCCGCGACGAGGTGAAGGAGTTCGTTCATCGTACCGATCTAAGCTCTGGTTCGGAAAACGCGCCACCGCCTACCCCTCCGTAGGCGCCGTTCATGCAAGGAACGCGACGGAGGCCCCCAGGCCTCGCCGAACCGAGAGTCGAGATGATGCCAGACGCCGCCAATATCAAGCCCCTGACGGCCCTTCGGTTCTTCGCCGCTTTCTGGGTGGTGATGTACCACTATTGGCCGAACCTCTCGGCGGCGGTTCCGCCGGCGATGATCGGCAAGGGCTATCTGGGGGTTGAGGCGTTCTTCACCCTGTCGGGCTTCATCCTCTGCCACGTCTATCTGCAGGGCGTCGGGAACGGGAGGTTCCGCTATGGCGACTTCCTGTGGAACCGGCTGGCGCGGGTCTATCCGCTGCACCTGGTCACCCTGGCGGGCGTCGGGCTGATGGCCGCCGCCGCCGGCCTGGCCGGAATCGCCGTCGACCAGAACATGCTGGCCTGGAGCGCCCTGCCGGCCAACCTGCTGCTGGTCCAGGGCTGGGGCTTCGCGCCAGTTTCGGGCTGGAACCACCCGTCGTGGTCGATCTCGGCCGAGTGGTTCGCCTATCTCAGCTTCCCGGCCTTCGCCTGGGGCGCCTGGCGGCTGCGGGCGCGGCCGCGCCTGGCCGTCGGCCTGGCCCTGGCCCTGATCGCCGCCCTCTATCCGCTCTTCCAGGCGTTGGCGGGCTTCCCGCTGACCGAGGCGACGATCCGCTGGGGCTTCCTGCGCATCGTCCCGTGCTTCGCCTATGGCTGCGCCCTGCACGCCCTGTGGCGTTCCGGGGCCGTCACCGGCCGGTTCTCCGGCCTGGGCGCCTGTTTTGCGGGCGCCGCCGTGCTGCTGGCCGTGCATTTGCGGGCGCCGGACCCGGTCATCGTCATGACCCTGGGGGCGCTGATCGTCATGCTGGCGGCCCTGGCCGCGGCCGGGTCGCGGTTCGCCACCCAGGCTCCGCTCGTGTATCTGGGCGAGATCAGCTACTCGACCTACATGATCTGCATCCCGTGGAAGATCCTCGCGGTCAACGCTGCGCTCAAGCTTCTGAAGATCGAGGGTGATCAACTGCCGCTCTATGCTTGGCTGTTGATTGTCGCGGCACTGGTCCCGCTGTCGGCGATGTCGTATCACATCATCGAAAAGCCGGCCCGCGAGCGGATGAAAGCTTGGGCAAAAAGCTGGGGACAGCGTCGACCTGCCGCGGCGAAAGCCGGATAAACAGACTTTTCATCTTTCCCCGTCAGGGTTATCCCTTAGCCCAGTGACGCGGGGGAGTACCCACAGCATGACGAAACGGACGAGAACCCTCTGGGGTTCCCTGGCCGCCGCCGCCATGATCAGCCTCGTGCCGATGTCCGGCGCGATGGCCGACGGGTACTGGCAATGCGTCCCGTTCGCGCGTCTGATGTCGGGCATCCAGATCTTCGGCGACGCCCGGACGTGGTGGTCGCAAGCCATCGGCAAGTACGACACCGGCTTCGTGCCCCGCGCGGGCGCCGTGCTCTGCTTCAAGCCCACCGCCCGCATGAACCTCGGCCACGTGGCCTTCGTCAGCCAGGTTCTGACCGACCGGGTGATCCAGGTGACCCACGCCAACTGGTCGATCATCGACGGCGGCCGCGGCCAGATCGAGAAGGACGTCACCGTCGTCGACGTCTCGCCGGCCGGCGACTGGAGCCAGGTCAAGGTCTGGTACGATCCGATCCGCGATCTCGGCTCGACCGTCTATCCGACCCACGGCTTCATCTACCAGAACAACCAGGCGGTCACGATCGCCGCCGCCACCAGCAAGCTGGCCCTGGCCCAGAACGCCGCCGTCTCGCTGGCCAAGTCCGCCGCCAACCAGGTCGCCGCCTCCGTGCGGGTCAGCTCGCCGCTGGACATGATCAACCAGGCCGCCGACTCCACCGACCGCATCGCCGCCCTGATCTCCCAGTCGCAGGCCTCGGGCCAGGCGCAGGACGCCGACAAGCCGCAAGCGCCGCGTTGACGCCGGGCGCGCTCTGGGCCATGCCCAGGGCTCGACTTCGTGGGCGTGAGCGAGGCTAGATCCACATGCTGAGGGTGCTGCGCCATGGCGCGCCGGGTTTCGAGCCGGGCGGCCTGACGGCCGACTGGGCTCTGCCCGCCGACGCGGTGTGGATCGAGCTGGTCAGCCCCACCCGCGCCGAGGAGGTGGCGGTCGAGAAGTCGATCGGCCTGCTGCTGCCCACCCGCGAGGAAATGGCCGAGATCGAGGCCTCCTCGCGCCTCTACCAGGAAGACGGCGGCACGTTCATGACCGCCACGGTGCTGGTCAACGCCGACGGCGACCTGCCGACCGCCGCGCCGATCACCTTCGTGCTGACCGGCGACCGGCTGGTGACCATCCGCTATGTCGAGCCCAAGTCGTTCGCGGTGTTCGCTGCCCAGGCCGAACGCCAGCCCAGCCTGTGCCCCGGCGGCGCCCAGACCTTCCTGGGCCTGCTGGACGCGGTGATCGACCGCACCGCCGACATCCTCGAGCGCACCGCCGCCGAGGTCGAGACCCAGTCGAGGATCATCTTCAGCCGGCCGCGCGGCGCGGCGTTCGAGGCCATCCTCAACCACCTGGGCCGCGCCCAGATCGTCAACTCCAAGGCCCGCGACAGTCTGGTCAGCCTGGCCCGCCTGCTCAGCTTCGCCTCGCTGGCCGACCAGTTCGAGGGCGACAAGGACCTGCGCGACCATCTCAAGTCGCTGCAGCGCGATGTCCAGTCGATCACCGACCATTCGGGCTATCTGTCGGGCAACATCACCTTCCTGCTCGACGCGGCCCTGGGCCTGATCAACATCGAGCAGAACGCGATCTTCAAGATCTTCTCGGTGTTCTCGGTGATGTTCCTGCCGCCGACCCTGGTGGCGGGGATCTACGGCATGAACTTCGCCCACATGCCCGAGCTCAACTGGCTGCACGGCTATCCGTTCGCCCTGGGCCTGATGGTGGTCGCCGCGGCCGGCCCGCTGCTGTGGTTCAAGCGACGCGGATGGCTCTGACCTTTCGGGTGAATTGAACGTTTCCTTAAAGGTGGCGTGACACGGTTCGCCGGAAAAGAGCGCCGTCTCATGCCCGCCCCCGCCCTGTCTGGTCGATCTCAGCCGCCGCTGATCCGCGCCCTGTCGCTCCCTGCGCTGAAGGCCGCGGTCGAGGCGCACCTGCGCTATCTGAAGGGGCTGCCGGGCGGGGCGCGCGCCAACCTCTCCTATGTGGATCTCGACAACGTCAACCTGGAGGGCGTCGACCTTTCCGAGGCCGACCTGACCGGCGTGCGCCTGGCCGGCGCCCTGCTGGCCCGCGCGGTGCTGACCCGCGCCACGCTCTACGGCGCCGACCTGCGCGACGCAGACCTGCGCGAGGCCAACCTGGCGCGCTGCGACCTGCGCGGCGCCTGCCTGCGCGGGGCCAATCTCGGCGGCGCCGACCTGTCGGGCTGCGACCTGCGCGAGGGCGTCATCGCCACCCAGGACAGCGTCGACGGCTTCCGGATCCTGCAGCACCGGGCGCGCCAGGGTGAGCTGGAGCACGCCGTGACCCGCGGGGCGCGGCTGGACGGCGCCCAGGTGGGCGGCGGCTTCGCCCGGGTGGCCGACCTGACCGACGCCGACCTGGCCGGGGTCAGCCTGAAGGGCGCCCGGCTGAACCGCGCCACCCTGGACGGCGCCAACCTGTCGCGGGCCAATCTCTACAACGCCGATCTGGGCGGCGCCTCGCTGCGCCGGGCGGTGCTGACCGGCGCCGACCTGGCCGGGACCACCTTCGAGGGCGCCGACCTGACGCAGGTGCTGCGCGCCCCGCCGCCGATCGTCTATGTCGACGACGCGCCCCTGCATGAGATCCTCGAGGCGCACGAACTCTACGTCGGGAGCGACGGCCGCGACGGGGCGCCGGCCAAGGTCCCGGCGGTCGACTTCCGGCCGCTGCGGCGGCTGCGCGGCCGGCGGCTGGCCGGGCTGTCGGCGCCGGGCGCGGTGTTCTTCGGCATGGACCTTGAGAACGTCCAGCTGCAGGGCGCCAACCTGGTCGACGCCGACCTGCGCGGCGTTAACCTGCGCGGGGCCGACCTGTGCGGGGCGCGGCTGGTCGGCGCCCGGCTGTCGCGGGCCGACCTCTCCGGCGCCCGGCTGGGCCCGCTGACCATCGCCCAGGGCCGGGTCCTGCGCACCGACCTCAGCCGCGCCGCCCTGCACGGCGCCGACCTAAGCGGCGCCGACGCCCGCCGCGCCCGCCTGATCGACGCCGACCTGACGCGCTGCCGGCTGGAGGGCTGCGACCTGACGAACGCGGAACTGCCGGAGGGGGTGGAGGGGTAGGACAGGCCGCGAGGGTCGGAGGGGAAGGGCGTTTGGTCTTGACCGAGACGGGCGCCGCCTGGAGACCAAGGGCTCGATCTGGCGCTTTCCCGACCTTATCGCCGGCCCGGGGCGGAAGGACTGGGCCCGTCCATGCCGACGATCTTCCGACCCCGCACATTTGCGGGCCGATGGGGCGACAAAACGTCTTCGACGAGCGTGAATTTGAGGACGGCCCGGGCCAGTCGCGATAGAGGTTCCGAACCGAGGAATCGGTGCGCCAGGATCTTGGCGTTCGGGGGAGCGAAATCGTGAACTGTCTGCCGACGAAGGCCGTGGCCGCCGCCGTTTTGAGCCTGTTGCTGTCTCAGGCCAGCCAGGCCGCGCCGGCCACCGCTCCGGTCACGGTGACCGGCGGCGCGATCGTCGGCTCGCAGGACGGCCCTCTGAACACCTATTTCGGGGTGCCGTTCGCGGCGCCGCCGGTCGGCGATCTTCGCTGGCGGCCCCCGCAACCCGTCGTCGCGTGGGCTGGCGAGAGGCCGGCGCGCGACTTCTCCCCCGCCTGCGCCCAGACGGCGACCTGGATACCCAATCCCAAGAGCGAAGACTGCCTGTATCTGAACCTCTGGGCGCCGGCAAAGGCCAAGGGCCTGCCGGTCATCGTCTGGATCCACGGCGGGGCCATGGACAGCGGCGCCGCCGCTGTGCCGGTCCAGAACGGCGCCAACCTGGCCAAGCGCGGGGCCGTCGTGGTCACCATCAATTACCGCCTGGGCATATTCGGCTTCTATGCGTCTCCGGAACTCAGCGCGGAGTCGCCCGAACATCTGTCCGGAAACCAAGGCATTCTCGACCAGATCGCGGCGCTGCGCTGGGTTAGGGCGAACATCGCGGCTTTCGGCGGCGACCCCGAACGGGTGACGATCATGGGGAATTCCTCGGGAGGGGAATCGGTCGCGCTGTTGGTGGCGTCTCCCCTGGCCAAGGGCCTGTTTCAGCGCGCCATCGCCGAGAGCGGCAACGATGCGATGCCGATTAGCCCGGAGGACGATCACCGCTTCGACCGCACGCCCGCCGCCGAAGCCAAGGGCTTGGCCTTCGCCCGAGCGGTCGGGGCTGAACGCCTGGCGGATCTACGCAAGCTGAGCGTTGGGGAACTGCAGAAGCAGGCCTGGACGCCGCGCGTGCATGTCGACGGCCATCTGCTGCGCGCCGACTTGACCACCACCTACCGCAACCACGACCAAAACGACGTGCCCCTGCTGGTGGGATGGACCGCCGAGGAGGGCAAGGACCTGACGGCGTTCTACCTGGACGCCGGCGCGTCCACCGCCGCCGGTCGCCGCGACCAGATGGCCAAGCTCCTAGGCTATCCGCCGTCCGATCGAATGCTGGCCGCCTATCCCGGCGCGACCGACGCCGAGGCTCTTGCCTCCATCAACCAGCTGACCAATGACTGGTGGGGCTGGCGAATGGTGCGCTGGGCGGCCTTGCAGGCCAACTACGGCCGCTCGAAGTCCTATGTCTACTACTTCGCCCACCGTCCCGCGGAACCGCCGACCCCGTGCTCCTGGGGCTGCGGCGCCGGTCACGGTGTCGAAATCCAGTACCTGCTCGACAATCTCGCCGTGGACCCGCGGGCCTGGACCGCGGAAGATCGGCGGCTGGCGAACCAATTGGCCGACACCGTGATCCAGTTCGCGCGAACTGGAAGCCCGGCGGGCCAGGGGCTGCCGGCGTGGCCGGCGTTCGATGGATCCAACGCGTCCATACGGGCGATCGGCGACGACGCCGAACTCCAGGCCCATCCGCTCCCGGACCTGTCGGCCTTTCGATAGCGGATGCAGCCTCCCCGCCGGACGGTATCGCTGGCGAAGGTCGCGTTTTGGAGGCGGCCCAGCATCTGGCAGTGACCCGAAGCCGCCCCCCAGCCCCCTACATCCGCTTCCTGACCGGCACGAGGTCCGGATAGACCGGCTCGCGGTTCTGGGCCTTGGCCTGGAAGGCTTCCAGCATGTGCGGCGGCGAGAACATGCCGGTCTGCCAGGTGGCGATGTAGTCCAGCCCGTCCCGGATCGAATGGTCGCGGGCGTAGTTGATCATCACCTTGCTGCCGGCCACGGCCAGGGGCGACTTGCTGGCGATCTCGCGGGCGGTGGCCAGGGCGTGGGCGACGACCTCCTCGTGGGTGGGCAGCACCTCGTTGACCAGGCCGATGTCACGCGCCCGAGCGGCCGGAAGCCGCCGGCCGGTGTAGGCCAGCTCCCGCACCCAGCCCTCGGGGATCAGCTTGCACAGGCGCGGGAAGGTGCCGACGTCGGCGGTCATGCCGATATTGATCTCGTGGATCGTGAAGAAGGCGTCGGCGCTGGCGTAGCGGATGTCGCAGGCGCTGGTGAAGTCGACTGCCCCGCCGATGCAGCCGCCCTGGATGGCGGCGATCACCGGCATCCGCGCCTCGTCCAGGCAGCTGAACGTGCCCTGCAGGTGGTGCACATGCCGGCGGAAGCTCTCGGCGGCCACGAAGCGGTCGGCGGGCTCGCCGCCCCCATTGACAAGATTGGTCACGCCCTCGCCGTCGGTGAACACCGACAGGTCCATGCCGGCGCAGAAATGCTTGCCGGTCGAGGAGATGACGATGCAGCGGGCGCGGGCGTTGTCGTCGATGTCGCGGATGATGGCCGGCAGCTCGTTCCAGAACGCCCGGGTCATGGTGTTGAGGGCCTCGGGGCGTTTCAGGCGCAGATGCGCCACGCCTGTCTCGATCTCGACATCGAAGCAGCTATAGTCTGGCTTGTCCGGCACGCTCATTTCTCCCTTATCGTTGATCAGTTTGTATCACGGGGGCGTCGGGCGCCAACGGGCCTTCCGTCGAGGGCCCGCCGCTTTCCAAAGGAGACCTTCCCCATGGCCAAACACTCGTTCGCCGCCACGCTCGGCGTCGGCGCCGTCCTCGCCTCGCTGGTCGCCGCGCCGCCGCCGGCCGCGGCCCAGTCGCGGGGGATCAGCGGCCTGTTCGGCTGCGAAGGCTCGGGCAAGAAGCAGGAGGGCGGGGCCCTGATCGGCGCCGCCGCCGGGGCCCTGGTCGGCCGTGCGGTCAGCAAGAACGAAAAGACCCTGGGCACGGTGCTGGGCGCGGCGGCCGGCGCGGCGGCCGGGGCCTATATCGGCTGCCGGATGCAGTCGACCGACCAGGCCATGGCCCAGCAGGCCACCAAGCGCGCCCTGGACAGCGGTCGCTCGGAGAGCTGGAGCAATTCGCGCACCGGCGCCTCGGGCCGCATCGACGTGGTGTCCTCGTCCTACGGCCCGCCGATCAGCGGCGACACCCTGCGCTTCGAGCGCGGCGTCCTGGTGCTGCGCAGCTACGACGCGGTCGGCGGCGACTACACCGCCCGCGGGACCGCCAACCTGCGCTCCAGCCCCTCGACCACCGGCAAGGTGGTCGGCAAGCTGTCGGCCGGCCAGCGGGTCGAGGTGCTGGGCGGGGCGCCGGGCAGCAACTGGCTGCTGGTGGGACGTGACGGCTACGGCGTCGGCTATGTCTCGGCCGCGCTGCTGAACCAGAGCGGCTACGGCCCCGAGCCCAGCTGCCGGATCATCAACGCCTCGATCAGCACCCGGGGCGACCGCCCGACCACCGAGCGCTACAGCGCCTGCAAGGACGACCGCGGCGAGTGGCGGCTGACGGCGGCCTGATCGGGGGCTGATTCCTTGCCCCCTACGGACCGCTGCGCGGTCGTCTTCCCCCATAGGGGGAAGAGCCGCGCGGTGAAGGCTCCGCCCCCTGTGGGGGCGGACAGGCCGCGCAGCGGCCAGGTGGGGGCAAGGGCATGGCCCATGCCGGTTTCGTCGGCCCTCCATGGACGAGGTCGCCCCGCGGGCCTAACCTAGGAACCAGCCGCCGCAACAGGAGCCCTTCCGCCATGGACGCGGCCGTCTTCCGGGAACCTCGCCGACGCTTCATCCCGATCGCCAGCCGCGCCGGGGCCGGCGAGATGGCGGTGCTGGAGTTCGGCCCCGCCGACCGGCCGGTGGACGTGGTCTTCGTCCACGCCAACGGCTTCAACGGCCAGACCTACCGCGCCCTGCTGGCCCCGCTGTCGGCCGGCCTGCGGATCCTGGCGGTCGACCAGCGCGGCCACGGCTCCAGCCGCCTGGCGGCCGATCCGGACCATCGCCGGAACTGGCTGGACCTGCGCGACGATCTGCTGGCCCTGCTGGCCGTGCTGGACCAGGGGGCCGTGGTGCTGGCCGGCCATTCGATGGGCGGCACAGTCAGCCTGCTGGCCGCCGCCGCGGCGGCGGAAAAGGTGCGCGGCCTGGTCCTGCTCGACCCGGTGATCATGCCGCGGATCCTGGCCTTCTACGCCCACATGCCCTGGACGTCCGGCGCCCTGTGGCGGCATCTGCCGCTGGTGCAGGGCGCGCTGCGCCGCCGGGCGGTGTTCGACAACCGCGAGGCCGCCTTCGCCGCCTATCGCGGCCGTGGGGCGTTCAGGACCTGGCCCGAGACCATGCTGGCCGACTATGTCGGCGGCGGCTTCAAGGATCGCGACGACGGCAAGGTCGAGCTGGCCTGCGCGCCGGCCTGGGAGGCCTCCAACTACGCCGCCCAGGCCCATGATCCCTGGCGGGCCATGGGCCGCATCCGCTGCCCGGCGCGGGTGCTCAAGGCCGAGAAGGGCTCGACCTGCCACGTCGGCGACGGCGCGGGCGTGATGCGCCGCCATCCGTCGATCCGCGTCGAGACGGTGACCGGCGCCAGCCACTTCCTGCCGATGGAGCGTCCCGACCTGGCGCGCGAGGCGATCTTCGAGATGGCGGCGGGCTAGGGCCTATCGTCATCCGACCTGGGCGCGAAGGACAAGGACCGCGCGCTGCGCCTGATCCTTGTTCGGCCTACAGCGCCAGCCCCGCCACCGCGTGGGTCATCAGCTCGGCCCGCGCCGCGTCGCTGATCGGCGCCACCTTGCGGGCGTCGAGGTCGAAGGTGACCGCCACGGCTTCCGACGTGCCCCAGGGCTGGCCGGTGGTCGGGTCCAGCAGCCAGTGCGCCACGTGCATCGCCGAGCCCTGGGTCCCGACCAGGCCGGAGCGCACCTCGACCCGGTCGCCGGCCCGGGGCCAGGCCAGCTGAGCCAGGCGGTACTCCAGAACCGCCCCTCCGACCCGGGCCGGCCGAGGCTCGGCGTGGCCGACCACGATGTCGCGGAACGGACCGATGAAGGCTCCGATGCCGTCCGAGACCCGGCCGATGAAGTACTCGGCGCGCATTCGTCCGAACACGTCGCAATCGGCCGGCGACAGGGCGCCCAGGCCGATGCGCTTGAGGTTCAGGGCCTCGGCGCGGGCCAGGCTGGCGGTCGGGGTAAAGGGCGACAGGTCGAGGCTGCGGGCCTGGGCCTGCTCCGGCGGCTCGACCTTCAGCGCCGCCGCCCGCTCGTGGACGATGCGCGGCCAGGCAAAGGCCTCGCCCTCGCGCGGGGTGACGTGGGCGATCGTCGTCTGGAAGGTGGCCGCCAGCTGGCCGGTGGCGGTGTGGACCAGCAGCTGCAGCACCCGGGCCTCGGTCTCGGAAATCGCGATCACCCCGCCCAGCATGTGCAGCGCCGCCCCGGCATGGGCCTCGCGCAGGAAGCGGATGTGCTGCTCGCGGACCATCAGGGTGGCGTTGGCCCAGGGCGAGAAGGCGTGCGGCAGGCCCAGCTCGGCCGCCAGCCCGGCCAGCCCCTCCATGGCCCGGGCGACATAGAAGCGCACGTTCATGTGCCCCATCTCGTCGCAGTCCCAGGTGTTGACCCCGCCGCGCCAGATCTCGACGCCGGGTAAGGCGGCCTGTTCGGTCGTCATGGCGTCGTCTCGGTGCGGGTGAACGGATGTTCGAGTCTAGCGGGGTTTGTCGAGATTCCGCAATCGAGCCTTTGGTTCACCCTCTCCCTTGGGAGAGGGAGGGGCCCGTCGCGAAGCGATGGGAGGGAGAGGGGTTACGAGGCTGGACGGCGTGCCGGCGCTCCGTCCGACGCGGTAACCCCTCTCCCCAACCCTCTCCCTTTGGGAGAGGGAGCAAATGTCTTCCGTCCGCCGCTCAACGCGCCCGCGTCACCCCTTGCAATCCGCGCACAGCCCGTGGGCCTCGATGGTCACGCCGGTCAGGGCATAGCCGGCGGCGGCGCCGGCGGCGATGATCTCGGCGCTGGCCTTGGGCTCGATCTCGCGGGTAGCGCCGCAGCAGTCGCAGATCAGGAAGGCGGCGGCGTGGCCGTCGGCCTCCTTGCGGCAGGCGACATAGGCGTTGAGGCTCTCGATCCGGTGGGCGAAGCCCTGCTTCTCCAGGAAGTCCAGGGCCCGGTAGATGGTGGGCGGCTTGGCGGGGGGACCGTCGACAGCGAAGCTGGCGATCAGGTCGTAGGCCTTCACCGGCTGGCCCGCCTGCAGCAGCAGTTCCAGCACCCGGCGGCGCGGGGCGGTCAGGCGCTGGTCGACGGCGCCGCAGCGCGCCTCGGCGGCGTCCAGCTCGGCCGCGAGGGCGGAACCGGCGACGCCGTGGTTGTGGTGGTCGTGATCGCACGCGGCGTGATGGGCCATGGCCAAGAGGTAGAGCCGGTGAGGGCCCGTTGCAACCGCGTTGGCGTCCCCGGTCAGTACGGTCGCTGGGCCAGCACCGCCGCCTCGGCCGCGCAGCGGGCGGCATCGGGGACGAGGCCGGCCGCCCGGGCGGCGTCCAGCTCGCGGCCGACGGCGGCCAGGTCGGCGGTGAAGGCGGGCGAGGTATCCAGGGTCCTGACCAGGGCGGCGGCGTTCAGCCGGCCGGCCTCGACCGAGGAGGCGTTGTGCACGCCGCAGACCACCCGGCTTTCGCCATAGGCCCGGGCGCGAGCCAGGATGGCCTCGGCCCGCTCCGGCTGGGCCTTGGCCAGGACCAGGCCGACGGTCCAGCCCCAGGTGGCGTGGCCGGACGGATAGTCGGGCGTCAGGGCGGTGACCAGGCCGCTGCGCACGCAGATCGCGCCCGGCTGGACCTGGTAGGGACGCTTGCGGTCGTAGAGCCGCTTGGGCGCCGCCACGGCCGGGCGCACGTCGCGACCGACCCGCTGCAGCAGCGCCGCCAGCCGCGGCGTGGCCTGGCGGCTGGGCGTCACGCCGAGGGCGCAGCTGTAGGCGTCGACGATCCCGGCCTTGTGGGCGTCCTGCCTGGCCAGCGACCAGCGGGGGGTGTCCTTCAGCCGCCGCGTGGCCAGGAACACCGCCCGGTCCCGCTGGTCGGCGGCGGATCCGGCGGGCGGGGGCGGCGGCACGGCCTGGCGCGCGTCATAGGCGCCCTTGGCCAGGTAGGGATCGGCCTGGGACCCTGTCAGGCTGGCGCAGCCGGCCAGCGCCAGGGCGGTCATCCCGATCATCAAGCCGACGCGCATGAAAAAGGTCCCCGAAGCAAACTTCGGGGACCCTGCAGTCTCGGTTCTTCCGTATCAAGCCTACTTGCCGAACAGCTTCTGCCAGCGCGGCTTTTCGCGGCCCTTCCAGTGCTCGCGGTGATAGGCGTCCGAGGCGATCAGCGGCACCACGGTGGTGGCTTCGGCGAACACCATCTGTTCATAGGTGGTCGAGACCTTGCCCCACGAGGCGGCTTCCTTCAGCGTCGACGACGAGCAGGCGCCGTCGCGCACGTCGGCCACGGTGATCTGCACCGCGTACTTGTGCATGTCGGCCTCGACGCCGAGGATCTCGGCGCAGACCACGGTGTCCTGGGCGAAGTTCTTGGGCACGCCGCCGCCGACCATGAACAGGCCGGTGGTGCCGGCCGCGATCTTGATGTCGGTCAGTTCACGGAAGTCCGCGACCGCGTCGATCATCAGATAGGGCTGCTTGGCGGCGATGCGCTCCTTCTGGTGCTTGACCAGGCCGAAGCCGGCCGAGCTGTCGACGAAGGCCGGGCAGAAGATCGGCACGCCTTCTTCATAGGCGGTCTGGATCAGCGAGCCGGGCTTCTTGGCGTTGCCTTCCGACAGCCACTTGCCCATCTCCCAGATGAACTCGCGCGAGGAATAGGCGCGCGGCTCCAGGCGGTTGCAGATCTCCAGGATCGTGTGGTCGCAGTTCTGGAGCTCTTCCTCGTCGATATAGGTATCGTAGATGCGGTCGATATAGTTGTCGCGCAGCACGTTGTCGTCGACCGGGCCGGCGGCCTGATAGTGCTTGAAGCCCAGGGCCTCGAAGAAGTCCATGTCGACGATCGAGGCGCCGGTGGCGACCACGGCGTCGATCATGCCGTTCTTCACCATGTCGCGGTAGACGTGCATGCAGCCGCCGGCCGAGGTGGAGCCGGCCAGGATCAGCCACGGCGAGCAGTCCTTGTCGGCCAGGGCCATGTTGAAGATGTCGGCGGCGCGGGCGGTGTCGCGCGAGCTGAACGACATCTTGCGCATGGAGTCGATGATCGGGCGGGCGTCGAACGCGGTGATGTCGATATGCTCGACGACGGTCTGGAGAAGCTCGGCCTTGGTGTTGTTCGGAACGGGAGCGTTCATCGCTTCGGTTTCCCTGACTTTGGACGCCCGTCGTTGATAGGAACCCTTCGCCGGGACGGAGCGACCGACGGGGGTAATGGGGAAATGCGGTTCGTGTCCAAACGCTCAAGCGATGGATGCGGCGCGCGGTTTAACTCAGATTTGTCACGGCGCTTAGTGACGTTTTCGCGTCGTGCGTCCTTCGAGGCCCACTGCGTGGGCGCCTCAGGATGAGGAATTCAGTGCGGTGAGGTCCTCATCCTGAGGTGCTCGCCGCCGGCGAGCCTCGAAGGACGCACGGCGGAGCAGCCCTATCGACGCCGCCGCTTCTTGCCGGCCGCGCCCTTGGGGCGCGAGAAGCGGACGATCTTGCGTTCCTCGGCCTCGGGCCGGGGCGTGGCGATCGAGCGCTTGGCCAGGCCGTACATCGAGGCCATCGGGGCGTCCGAAACCTGGGCGGTGTCGGTTTCTCCGAAGCCGTTGAAGCGGGTCGACATGGCCACGCCATAGGCGCCCAGCATGCCGATCTCGATATAGTCGCCCTCGTCGACGCTTTCCGGCAGGTAGAACGGGCCGGGCATGTGGTCGACGCTGTCGCAGGTGGGGCCGTAGAAGCGGAAGGGCTTGAGGCCCTCTTCCACCACTTCGCCGTTCTTGCGGTACAGCTTGACCGGGAAAGGCCACTTCATGTGGGCGGCGTCGAACAGCGAGCCGTACGAGCCGTCGTTCAGATACAGCGCGTCGCCCTTCTTCAGCTCGACCTTGACCAGCAGGGACGAGGCCTCGGCCACCAGGGCCCGGCCCGGTTCGCACCACAGCTCGGTGGTCTCGTGGACCATCATGTCGGCGAAGCCCCGGTCGATGGCGGCCAGGTATTCGGACATGTCGGGCGGCACCATGCCGGGATAGATCGACGGGAAGCCGCCGCCCACGTCGACGACGTCGGCCAGTACGCCGGCCCGCACCAGGGCGCGCGAGGCCTGGGCCATGGCCGCCTGGTAGGCGGTGGGGCGCATGCACTGGCTGCCGACGTGGAACGACACGCCCATCAGGTCCTGGGTCGAACGGCGGGCGGCCAGCAGCAGGGCCGGGGCGTTGTGCGGCTCGACGCCGAACTTGCCCGCCAGGCTGTAGGCCGCGCCGTCGGCCTGGACGCCCATGCGGACGATCAGGTTCAGATCCTTGGCCTGGCCGGTGGCGTCCAGGATCTTGGCCAGTTCCTCATGGGTGTCGAACGAGAAGGTCCGCACGCCGTGATCGAAATAGGCGGCCGAGATCGCCACGCGGCTTTTCACCGGGTGCATGAAGGCCATGCGCGAGCCGGGGGCGTGCTGGGTGACCAGCTCGACCTCGTTCAGCGAGGCGACATCGAAGGACCGGACGCCGGCGTCCGCCAGCTCGCGGATCACCCATGGCGAAGGGTTGGCCTTCACCGCGTAAAAGACATCGCCTTTGAATTCAGCCTGGAACCAGCGCGCCGCTACGGAAACCGCGTCTGGCCGCACGAGTGCGACGGGACGTTCCGGTGACCGCTCACGGACCAGGTCCAGGGGATTATGGTACGTGTGCAATTCACGTAGACCCCTGCAGAAGTTAAACCCAGGCCGGCGTTAGCAGCGCTTATGAGGACTTCGGGTCCGCCGGAGCGAGCGAAATAGGGTCATAGCCAGAGGATGTAAAGAGTCTTTTGGACGCGGGCCTTGCGCACGGGCAAGCCGCCGTCCCGGCCAAGCTTTCGGCGCGGTTTGCATCCCGCCCCGCCCAGGCCGGGCTGGGTAATCGATCCACCGTCCGTCACAAATCCGTTGCGTCCATGCCCCAAACCGACGAACGCATTTCCCAGCGCCTGAAACCACGGTAAGGATTCGCCCCGACCATGACGTCGGACCCTGTTCTCTCGATCCGCGCCGCCTCCAAGACCTTCGGGTCGCGCCGGGCGCTGGACGCCGTTTCGCTCGACGTGGGTCGCGGCGAGATGATCGCCCTCATCGGCCCGTCGGGTTCGGGCAAGTCGACCCTGCTGCGCTCGATCGACGGCCTGCAGACCGTGGACGCCCCCCCGGAGGGTAATGCGGGAGACGGGGTCATCACCGCCTTCGGCGGACCGGTCCAGGCCCGGGGCAAGGTCAGCGACCAGGTGCGCAAGGCGCGCATCCGCATCGGCTTCATCGCCCAGCAGTTCAACCTGGTCGGCCGCCTGACCCTGTTCACCAACGTCGCCCTGGGCTCGCTGGGGCGGATCGGCACGCTGCGCGGCCTGTTCGGGGCCTGGCCGGCCGAGACCAAGGCGGCGGCCATGGCCGCCCTGCACCGGGTGGGCGTGGCCGACTACGCCGCCCAGCGCGCCAACACCCTGTCGGGCGGCCAGCAGCAGCGCGGGGCCATCGCCCGGGCCCTGGTCCAGAAGGCCAAGATCATCCTCGCCGACGAGCCGGTCGCCTCGCTGGACCCGGTCTCGGCGCGCAAGGTCATGGAAATCCTCCGTGATCTGAACAAGACCGACGGCCTGACCGTGGTCGTCACCCTGCACCAGGTCGACTACGCCCTGCGCTACTGCGACCGGGTGGTGGCGCTGAAGGCCGGCCGGAAGGTCTATGACGGCCCGACCGCGGGCCTGGACCGCGCGAAACTCATCGACATCTACGGCCCGGAATTCGAGGACGTGTTCTGGGAAGGAGCCCCGCAATGATCCGCCGCACCGCAATCTCGCGCCTTGGGGTCGCCGGCCTCGGCCTCCTCGCCGCCCTGACGCTCGCCGCGTGCGGGGACAACAAGGCCGCCGGCCCGGCCGCGCCCAAGGACACGATCGTGTTCTCGATCCTGTCGACCGAGTCGGCCCAGAACATGGAGAGCTACTGGAAGCCCATCCTGGCCGACATGGAGACGTCGACCGGCATGAAGGTGAAGCCGTTCTTCTCGTCCAACTATTCGTCGCTGATCGTGGCCATGGGCGCCAAGCAGACCGACGTGGGCTGGTTCTCCAACGCCTCGGGCCTGGAGGCGGTGCGCCGCTCGGGCGGCGAGGTCTTCGCCCGCACCTTCGACCCGTCGGGGGTCGACGGCTACAAGTCGGTGATCATCGTCCCGGCCGACAGCAAGCTGACGGTCGAGGGCCTGCTCAAGTGCGACAAGAGCCTGAACTTCGGCATCGGCGACAAGAAGTCGACCTCGGGCACCCTGGCGCCGATGACCTACCTGTTCATCCCGGCCGACAAGAAGCCCGAGACCTGCTTCAAGACCGTGCTCAGCGCCAGCCATGACGCCAACCTGTTCGCGGTGGCCAACCACAAGCTGGACGCGGCGACCAACAACACCACGGCCCTGCGCCTGAACGAGTACGCCAAGGGCGGGGCCCAGGCCAGGAAGGTCAAGGTGATCTGGGAGTCGCCGACCCTGCCCGAGGACCCGATCGTCTGGCGCAAGGACCTCGACCCGGTGGTCAAGGAAAAGCTGCGCCAGTTCTTCCTGACCTACGGCCAGGGCGACACCCCGGTGGCGGCCCAGCAGCGCAAGAACCTGGCGCGGCTGTCGATGGGCGGGTTCAAGCCGGCCGACGACACCCACCTGCTGGTGGTGCGCGAGATGGAGGCGCTGGAGAACGTGGGCCTGGCCCGCGAGTCCGGCGACAAGGCCAAGCTGGCGGCGGCGGAAAAGTCCCTGGCCGGCATCAAGGCCGAGCGCCTGGCCGCCGAAGGCAAGGCCGGCTTGGCCGCGCCGGCCAATTAGGGGGCGATGCTCTGATGCACCAACATCCATCCGCTCATCCCGGCGAACGCCGGGACCCAGATCCAGCCTGAGCCTCCAGGATTCATCCGAGAAACCCCGTCTTATGATCTGGGTCCCGGCGTTCGCCGGGATGAGCGGATCAAAGGGGTTTCAAGGAGAGAAGCCTGAGCCTCCCATGAGCCAACAGCCATGAGCGACACGATCCCGCCCCCGCCCAGCAAGCCGCTCTCGGCGCGGGCCTTCGACCTGCTGCTGTGGGGCGGGGTGATCGCCCTGCTGGTGGTCAGCTTCAAGCCGGCCGAGATCGACAAGTTCCCGCAGCTGTTCACCGACGCCAGCAAGATGCAGGGCTTCGCCAGCGGCTTCTTCTCGCCGTTCGGCGATCCCAAGGCGTTCATGGCCGCCGACTGGGAGCTGTACATCGGCAAGATGTGGCAGACGATCCAGATGGCGCTGTGGGGCACGGCCCTGGCCATCGTCGTGGCCATCCCGCTGGGCCTGCTGGGGGCGCGCAACATCAGCCCGTGGTGGATCCAGCAGCCGGTGCGCCGCCTGCTGGACCTGATCCGCTCGATCCCCGACCTGGTGGTGGCGCTGATCTTCATCACCGCCGTGGGCCTGGGCCCGTTCGCCGGGGTCATGGCCCTGATGTTCAACACCGGCGGGGTGCTGGCCAAGCTGTTCGCCGAGGCGGTCGAGTCGATCGACAAGGGTCCGGTCGAGGGCGTGCGGGCGACCGGCGCGATCAAGCTGGCCGAGGTGGTCTGGGGGGTGATCCCGCAGGTCGCGCCGCTGTGGACCAGCTATGCGCTCTACCGCTTCGAAAGCTCCAGCCGGTCGGCGACCGTCCTGGGTCTGATCGGGGCCGGCGGCGTGGGCCAGGTGCTGCTCGATTCGATCAACGGCTTCCAGTACGACCAGACCGGCTGCATCGTTCTCGTCATCGTGGTGGCCGTCTCGCTGATCGACCTGTTGTCGCAGATCATCCGCACACGTCTGCTTTAGGGACCGTTCTGTGGCCCGGGGGCCACAATTAACGCCTTGAAAAGGCTTGTCATCGGTCTGTCATCAAAGGGTGGCGGAACCGTCACGGGACCCCCGTAAAGCGCTCCTACCTGATCCGGACCAACGGGCAGGGGGCAAAGCCTTAAGGGGAATTCTCACATGCGGAACAAGACCTCGCTGGTCTGCGGCGCGGCGCTGGGCGCCATGCTGGCCTGCGGCCTCGGCGTCGCGGCTCACGCGCAAGACAACACGATCGCCTGGAAGGGCGCTCCGCAATGGACCAACGACGACGTCTACTTCAAGGTCCGCGGCCGGATCCTGATCGACGGCGTGTTCCAGGACGTCGACCGCGAAGGCGCGGCGACCGACTACAAGACCAGCAACATCCGTGGTCGCCAGGTGTTCCTCGGCGTCGAAGGCAAGCTGAACAACTATATCGCCTACAAGGCCGAAGGCGGCTGGGTGAACGGCAACAACCCGACCTGGGACGACGTGGTCATCGAGGTCAAGCCGACCGAAATGACGTCGATCCTGATCGGCAACGTCAAGGCCACCGGCCTGGAAAACCTGACCTCGACCCGCTTCACCACCTTCATGGACCGCGGTCCGTACGGTGACTTCGGCGTCGACAGCTACCTGCTGAGCGTCGTGGGCAAGGTGCAGGGCCCCAACTGGAGCGTCACCGGCGCCGTCCAGGGCGACAGCATCAACAACGCCGACATCAACAACACCTCGTCGGCCACCAACACCAACCAGAACTCGCAAGAGCGCCTGGGCTTCACCGGCCGCGTCCACTACGCCCCGCTGCTGAGCGACACCGACAAGGTCCACCTGGCCGTCTCGGCCCGCTACCGCAACCACGGCAACGAAAGCGCCTTCAACTACCAGGGCCGCCCGGACACCAACTACGGCACCAACGGCCTGTACTACAAGACCGGCGCCATCGCCGACCGCGACACCACCCTGGCCGCCGAAGGCGCCTGGATCCACGGTCCGTTCTCGGTCCAGGGCGAATATTCGAACATCTCGGTCGAGCGCCTGGCCACCACGGCCCCGGGCTCCAACCCGGACATCAAGGTGGGCTACGCCTTCGTCAGCTTCTGGCCGACCGGCGAGACCCGCAACTACGATCCGGTCGCCGGCGAGATCAAGCGTCCGAAGATCCTGAACCCGATCACCGCCGGCGGCTTCGGCGGCGTCGAACTGGCCCTGCGCTACGACTACGCCGACCTGACCGAGGCCTACAAGACCGCCTCGACCGCGGCCAGCAAGACCCTGTCGCAGGACGCCGGCAAGTACACCGCCTGGACCCTGGGCGTGAACTACTACCCGACCGCCTATGTCCGCTTCCAGGCCAACTACACCGACGGCTCGGTCGATCCGGTCGTCGTCGGCCGCGGCACGGACATCAAGCAATTCCAGCTGCGCGCCCAGCTGGACTTCTAAGACCCACGGGCCGCCCTCTCCGGGGCGGCCCGACCTTCTCACAACGCTCCAGAGACTCCAGGAGTCCTCCATGAAGAAGCTGCTTTCCTGCGCGGCCGCCGCCGTCGCCCTGTCGGGCCTCGCCGCCGCCCCCGCCCACGCCGCCCGCGACTACGTCTGGGCCGCCGGTTCGTCGACCGTGTTCCCGTTCGCCACCCGCACCGCCGAAAACTTCGCCAAGAAGACCGGCAAGAAGGCTCCGAAGGTCGAAAGCCTCGGCACCGGCGGCGGCATCAAGCTGTTCTGCTCGGGCGCCGGCGAAGGCTTCCCGGACATCGCCAACGCCTCGCGCCCGATGAAGAAGTCGGAATTCGACGCCTGCGCCGCCAAGGGCGTCAAGGACATCGTGGCCATCAAGATCGGCTTCGACGGCATCGTGATCGCCACCGACAAGGACGGCGCCGACTACAACTTCAAGACCGAGCACCTGTACCTGGGCCTGTCCAAGCAAGTGCTGAAGGGCGGCCAGTTCGTCGCCAACCCGTACAAGACCTGGGACGAGATCGGCTCGGGCCTGCCGGGCAACCGCATCAACGTCTACGGCCCGCCGCCCACCTCGGGCACCCGCGACGCGTTCGTCGAACTGGCCATCGAGGCCGGCGCCCGCAAGTTCCCGACCGCCGACGCGATCCGCGGCGACAACGAGAAGAAGTTCAAGGCCCTGGTCGACCCGCTGCGTAACGACGGCTGGATCGACGCCGGCGAGAACGACAACGCCATCGTCGGCACCCTGACCAAGACCCCCGGCTCGCTGGGCGTCTTCGGCTGGTCCTACCTCGAAGAGAACATGGACAAGATCAAGGGCGCGTCGGTCAACGGCGTGCGTCCCTCGGCCCAGACGATCGCCGACGGCTCCTACCCGCTGTCGCGCTCGCTCTACATCTACGTCAAGAAGGCCAATATCGGCGTGACGCCGGGCCTGGCCGAGTTCGTGCAGGAGTTCACCTCCGACGCGGCGACCGGTCGCGGCGGCTATCTGCAAGGCCGTGGCCTGATCCCGCTGCCCCCCGGCCAGCACGAAGCCCAGAAGCAAGTCGCCGCCAACAAGACGGCGATGGCGCGTCCGGCTCAGTAAGGCCGAAACAGCGTCCGACAAGGCGACGCCGCGGTCCCCAGTGGGCCGCGGCGTTTTCTTTTGTATACTGGGCCACCGCGCCCGCCTGGGTCGCGCCAACCCTGAAGGGCCATGATCCTCCTCGCGCTCGCCGTCGTCCTGCTCCTCGTTCTCCTGAACGGGGTGTTCTCCATGTCCGAACTGGCGGTGGTCTCGGCCCGCCGCGCCCGGCTGCAGACCTTCGCCGACCGCGGTGACAAGGGCGCCAAGCTGGCCCTGGCCATGGCCGAGCATCCCACCCGGTTCCTGTCGGCCGTGCAGGTGGGCATCACCCTGATCGGCATCCTGGCCGGCGCCTATGGCCAGGCCACCATCGCCGGGGCCCTGGACGCCTGGCTGAAGGACAAGCCGGTGGTCGGGCCCCATTCCGAGGCGATCGCCACCACCATCGTCGTGATCGGCCTGACCTATGTCTCGGTGATCCTGGGCGAGCTGGTGCCCAAGCGCCTGGCCCTGCTGTTCCCGGACGTGATCGCCCGTCGGATGTCGCCGTTCCTGGCCGTGGTGGCCACGGTGCTGCGCCCGTTCGTCACCCTGCTGACGGTCTCGACCGCCGGCATCCTCAAGCTGATGGGCGTGCGCGACGAGCGGACCAACGACATCACCGCCGAGGAGGTCGAGACCGTCCTGGCCGAAGGCGCCGACGCCGGCCTGATCGAGCCCGAGGAGCGCTCGATGATCCAGGAGGTGCTGCGCCTGGGCGACCGTCCGGTCCGCGTGGCCATGACCCCGCGCCGCGACCTGTTCTGGATCTCGCTGACCGACAGCCAGGACCAGATCCTGGCCGAGATCCGCGACTGCCCCTATTCGCGCATCGTGGTGGCCAGCCAGGGCGACCTGGACGGCGACATCGGCGTGATCCTCAAGAAGGACCTGCTGGACGCCTGCCTGGGCGGCGAGGCCATCGACATCAAGGCCCACGTCCAGCAGCCGATCGCCATCCCCGAGACCATGTCGCTGCTGCGGGCCATGGCGGTGTTCAAGTCGACGCCGCTGCACATGGCCCTGGTGGTCGACGAGTTCGGCTCGATCCAGGGGGCGATCACCCCGCTGGACCTGCTGGAAATGATCGCCGGCGACTTCCCCGAGAACCACGACGAGAGCGACAGCCGCATCCTGCGCCGCGAGGACGGCACCTGGCTGGTCGACGCCCGCCTCGACATCCAGGAGCTGAACGACGCCCTGGGCGAGAGCTTCGAGGCCGAGGGCGGCTACCACACCGTGGCCGGCCTGATCCTCGACCGCCTGGGCCGCATCCCCCGCGAGGGCGAGATCGTGCCCCTGGGTGGCTTCGACGCCGAGGTCGTCGACATGGACGGCTCGCGGATCGACAAGCTGATCCTGCGCTGCGTGGCGAAGGAGTAGGGCGTGGGCCTGTCGAAAGAAAGCGCCCCGCGTCAATGAAGAGCCTGACAAGAAAGATCGGCGATTGGGCGGCGTTCATCTTGATGGCCGTCGGCGCCGGCATGTTCATATGGCCCTTCGGCAACCGGCACCGGACCGCACGGGAGTGGGTGCAGGAAACCGGGATCGATCTTTCGATCTGGCTTGGACTAGCAGTCGTCTTCCTTGTCGGCGGGCTATGTCTCCTGGCGGTCACCAAACTGCCTGATCGCAAGGACTGAGCGTTCTTATAGAACCGTCATCCCGGGCCTTGTGCCCGGGAACCCTGGTCCAGCTGACGGTGAAGCGAAATGGCGCCAGCGCGCCAAACCCCCGCACCTGCGGTGGATACAGGGTTCCCGGCACAAGGCCCGGGATGACGGCGAGATGGGGGAAGCGTTCCTTGAGTCCGCGTCCTCAACTAGCTCCGCCGCCGCAATCTCGTCTCTTCCACCGGCCCCCCTACCGGCTCGCCGCCGTCTCCACCAGGCGCTGGTAGAACCGCACCATGCGTTCGACATTGGCGATGGTCATGTGCTCGTTCGTGCCGTGGATCATCTCGGTGTCCTTGACCGACAACCGCAGGGGCTGGAAGCGGTAGATGTCGTCGGCGATCGGGCCCATGTAGCGGCTGTCGCTGGCGGCGGTCATCAGGGCCGGGGCGACGGGGGCGCGACTTTCGTCGCCGGCCAGGGCGGCCAGGGTCTTCCAGCCTTCGGAGGTGGTGGACGACACCTTGCTGGGCTCGTCCGGGGTCTTCACCCAGGCCAGCCTGACCGGCAGGTCGCCGACCGCGTCCCTGGCCCGGGCCATCACCTGCACCGAGCTGTCGCCCGGCGCGATGCGGTAGTTGATCCAGGCCGTGGCGTCCTGCGGCAGCACGTTCTCCTTGGGCGAGCCCTTCAGCATGGTCGGGGCGATGGTGGTGTGCAGCATGGCCGCCCCGGCCGGGGTCTTGGCGGTCTGGCTGACCAGCAGCGGTGAGAACAGCCAGGTGTTGGCCGCCGCCATCCTGATCGTCGTCGAGCTGTGCGGCGCCAGGCTTTTCAGCATGTCCGCGCCCGGGCCGCTGAACCGCATCGGGAACGGATGATCGGCGATGGCCAGCACCGCCTTGGCCAGGGTGGTCACCCCGGTCCGGGCCGGCGGGGCCGACGAGTGGCCGCCGACCGCCGGGGCCGTCACGGTCAGGGTAGCGTAGCCCTTCTCGGCGGTGGCGATCAGCGCCACGGGCTTGTTGGTCACCGGATGGTCCTCGACCACCACCATGCCCTCGTCGAGCACGAACTGGGCTTTCACGCCGCGCGACTTCAGCAGGGCCGCCGCCGCCCGAGCCCCGCCGCCGCGCACCTCCTCGTCGTGGCTGCTGACCACGATCACCGTGCGCCTGGGGACGAAGCCGGCCTTGGCCAGGCCGTCCAGCGCCTCGAACAGCGTGACCAGGCTGCCCTTGTCGTCGATCGCGCCCCGGCCCCAGACCGCGCCGTCGGCGACCACGCCGTCGAACGGCGGATGGGTCCACGCCCCCTCGCTGCCGGGGGTGACCGGCACCACGTCCTGGTGGGCCATCAGCACGATCGGGGCCAGGCTCCGGTCGGTTCCGGGCCAGGTGTAGACCAGGGCTTGGCCGGCCACGACCTCGCGGCCCATCGCCCGGTGGGCGTCGGGATAGGTCGCCTGCAGCCAGGCGTGCAGCCTGTCCCACTCGGCCGGCTGGTCCTCGGCCGGGTCCTGGTGGCTGACGGTCCGGAAGCGCACGGCCTCGCCCAGGTGCCGGGCGGCCAGGCCGGCGTCGACCGGACGGGCCGAGGCCAGGTGGACGCCCGAGGTGTCGGCCACGGGCGCCTTGAAGGTCGCCGTCCGCACCGCCACCACGGCCCCGACCGCCAGCACCAGCCCCACGGCCGTCAGCGCCGCCTTGCCCGTCCAGCCCATGGCCGTTCCCCCGAACATCTGTTTCGAGGACTGTGCGACGAGTTGAGAAGCGTGCCAACCGCCAAGTTCGCGGGGGCCCGCGCTCCGGTTCCAAGGGACGCAAGCGGCGGTCGCGTTTGCCTTGCGGCCCGGCCTCGCGCATAGGCTGGCGCTCGCGAGTCAGGAGTTTCGAGAAGCGGCATGGGCGTCCTGGTCCTTGGAGGGACGGGTTTCATCGGCGGCCCGGTGGCCGCGCGGCTGCTGGCCGACGGCGTCGAGACGGGCGTCGCCCACCACGGGGCGCGGGCCGTCGCGGCCGGGGCGGCGTCGGTGGTGCTGGACCGCCGCGACTCGGCGGCGGTGCTGGCGGCCGTGCGCGCGCTGGGCGCCGACACCGTGGTCGACCTGATCGCCTACACCGCGGCCGACACCCTGCCGCTGCTGGACGCCCTGTCGGGCCGGATCGCTCGCTATGTGCTGGTCAGCTCGGTCGACGTCTATCGCAACTACGAGGGCCTGCACCGCAAGGGCCGGCCGACGCCGATCTGGGACCGCCTGGCCGAGGACGCCCCGCTGCGCGACAGCCGCTTTCCCTACCGACTGGCCCGGCCGCGCGCCGCCGGCGATCCTCAGGCCTGGATGGACGACTACGACAAGATTCCTCTTGAAGACGCGGCGCGCGCCGCCCGTGGGTTCGAAACGGCCATCCTGCGCCTGCCGATGGTGTTCGGGCCCGGCGACCGCCAGCGGCGGTTCTCGTGGGCCATCCGGCCGATGGTCCAGGGCCGGCCGCGGTTCGTGATCCCCCATCCGTGGGCCAGCTGGCGGGCGACCTTCGGCTATGTCGACGACGTGGCGGCGGGGATCGCCCTGGCGGCCGTCCATCCTCGGGCCGGCGGCGAGACCTTCAATCTCGGCCGCGCCAACACCCCGACCAACATCGCCTGGGCGGCGACCTTCGCCGAACATTTGAACTGGCCCGGCCAGGTCCAGCTGGCCCATCCCGACGTGGCGCGCGGCGCCCTGGCCAAGGCGGTCTCGGGCCTGGACCTCGGCTACCCGCTGTTCGTCGACAACGCCAAGATCCGCCGCCGGCTGGGCTATGCCGAGGTGACGGACTTCGACGAAGCGCTGGCCCGGACCGTGGCCGACGAGATGGGGCGCTAAAGGTCCTTTTCCAGGACGATCGCTCCGATCAGGGCGGTCGCCACCCCCGCCAGCAGCCACAGGCCGCTGACCTTCAGCCAGCCCAGTTCGGTCCCGGCCCCGATGACGGGAATGAACGAGAAGGCCTGGACCCGATAGCGCCATTGCAGGGCGGTCGGGCCCAGTCCGCCGGCGGCGGGGCGGTGCGCCAGGATGACCGCCGCCGTCGCCGCAGCCGCCATGGCCGCGCCGCCGGTCGCCTCGCGCGGGTCCAGGAGCTGCAGGGCGGTCCAGATCGCCGCGCCGGCCAGGGCCAGGATCAGGGCGAAGCGCAGAGGCCGGATAGTCCAGCGGTACCAGAGGATCGGCAGGCTTGAGGCGCCGGCCGCACTGGCGATCATCGCGCCAGCGAAGGCCACGGTGGCGGCGGGCGGCGTCGCTTCCGGAGCGACCGTCATCAGGAAGCCCCACCAGACCACCAGGACGCTCTGGCCGACCAGCAGCTTCAGCGGCAGGGGCCAAGCTTTCGGTGACGGGTCGGCGTCGACCTCGCTGGTGACCACCGCCCACAGCGCCAGGGCGGCCGCGCAAAGGCCGATCCCAGCCGTCGCCCAGGCGTTGGCGGGGGCCAGGCTGGCCAGGAGCAGCAAGGCCAGGCTGAGGGGCGCCCAGCCGGCGCGCGCCCAGATCGGCGCCCGCCACGCCCAGGTCTCGCCCCACGCCCGGCGAAGCGGGAGCACGCCGAAGATCCAGAGGCTGGACACGGCCAGGCAGGCCGCGGCGCCCATCATGTAGAGTCCCAGCGCCGTCAGCGGGCTGGTCATCAGGCCGAGCGGCGCGGGGATCAGGGGGATCAGGGCGGCGATCCACAGGACCAGAGGCGACAGGTGGGGGCGAGTCAGGCGCTCCTCCCAGGCCGTCAAGGTCTCGGGATCGACGTCGGCGCGCAGGCTGGGCCGGCGGCCGATCTCGGCCAGCACCGCGCGCATGGCTGGTTCGAAGCCTGGCCAGCACCGGTCACGCCAGCTTGGTCCCCGGTTCAGCGGCCGGGTCAGGGCCAGGAAGGCCGGGCGCCGCGGGCCTTGGTCGCGAAGCAGGCCGGAGCGGAAGATGATGTCGGCGTCGCGGTCCAGCACCGCCTCGATCACGCCGCCGCCATGCAGGCCGGTGCGATCGCGGCTCCAGCGAAAGGCGTTGATGGCTGGGCGCACCAGGGGATCGGAACGCGGCGCGTTGTCGGCGATCAGGTGGGCGATGTGCTGCTCGGTGTGAACCGCCACCGCCAGCACCTCCATGGCCGGCGAGGCGACGATCGCAGCCAGGGAGGCCTCCAGGCGGGCCGGAGCGTCGTCCGTCGGATCGGCGACCAGCCCCTCCAGCTCGGCCAGCAGCCGCTCGTGCGCGTCGTGGCCGTGCAGCGCCGATGGATCCGGACGCCGCGCGGCTTCGAACGCGGGAACGCCGCCGCGCAGCAGGGTCAGCACGTCCGCGGCGTCGGCGAAGACGCCGGCCACGGGCGGAGGCTCGCCCTCCTGCTGCTCCAGGTTCTGCTGGCCGTCGTCGTCTTCCCACGCCCAATCCCAGTCCAGAGCGCTCAGCGCTTGCTCGTAGGCCTCGCGCAGGATCCTGAAGCCCTCGGCGTCGTCCTCGGGGCTGGTGACCTTCAGCCGGCGGGCATAGGCGCGGCGGATGGCGTCGCGGTCGCGGACCGGTTCCAGGCCCAGGACCTGCCAGATCTCCGAGTTCACAGGAAGGTCTCGCCGTCCAGCGCGTCCAGGCCCTGGATCAGCTCCTGTCGGGCGGCGTCGATCGCCCGCGGGTCTTGCCGGTCCAGGACGGCCTCGAAGCGCGAGATCAACTCGGCGACGTGAGCGCGGCGTTCGCCCAGGAACAGTTCATAGCAGCGCGCGGCCCGGGCGCTGGCGGCGCGGTTGGCGTCCTGGTCGCGGGGGTTGACCTTCAGGGCGGCCAGGGCGGCGCGGCGCTTTTCCAGGTCGGGCGGCGGGCCGTCCTCGTCGTCGACGATGACCAGTTGCCTGCGCTCGCCGGTGTGTGGAACGTGGACGTCCACCTCGATCAGCCCGTTGACGTCGTAGCTGAAGCGCACCTCGACCTGGATCTCGCCCGCCCGAGCCGGCGGCACGGGAATCTCGATCCGACCCAGGCGGATGTTGTCGGCGACCAGGCGCGACTCGCCCTGGAAGACGTTGAACACCACCTTGCGCTGGCCCGGCTGGATGGTGCTGAACACGTTCATGCGGCTGGCCGGCACGACGGTGTTGCGTTCGATGACCGGCGAGAAGATGCCGTCGCGCAACGTGCCGCCCGGCCCGGTCTCGGCGACGTCGACGCCCAGCGAATAGGGGCAGACGTCGGTCATCACCACGTCCTTGAGGGCGGCGTCGCGCGCCTTCAGGCCCGCCTGGATCACCGCGCCGATCACCACCGCCTCGTCCGGGTGCACGGCGTTGGATGGAAAGCGGCCGAACATCCGGGTCACCGCGCGACGCACGATCGGCATGCGGGTGGCGCCGCCGACCAGGACGATCTCCTTGAGGGCGACAGCCTGCACCGAGCCGTCGCGCAAGGCTCCCAGCACCGGCTCGCGCAGGCGGGCCAGCAGGGGCGCGGCCGCGCTCTCGAACGCCTCGGCCGTGACGTCCAGCGTCCAGCTTTCGTCTTCCCAAGTGACCGTCATCTTGGCGGCCGGCTGGTCGGTCAGGGTTCGGCGAGCCTTCTCGGCGGCGACCTGCAGGCGCTGGCGGAAGCCTAAGTCGGCCTCGGCCTTGCCCCAGGCCTTGCCATGCGCCTCGCGCATCATCTGCACCAGGACGGCGTTGAAATCCTCGCCGCCCAGCTGGTTGTCGCCGGTCGAGGCGCGGACCTCGATCACGCCCTCGAAGATCTCGAGCACCGAGACATCGAAGGTGCCCCCGCCCAGGTCGAACACCAGGAAGCGGGTCTCGTCGCCCAGTTCGTGGATGCCGTAGGCCAGGGCCGCGGCCGTGGGTTCGTTCAGCAGGCGCTCGACCTTCAGGCCCGCCAGCTCGCCGGCCCGGCGGGTGGCCTTGCGCTGCTTGTCGTTGAAATAGGCCGGCACGGTGATCACCGCCTCGGTGACCGGCTGGCCCAGATAGGCCTCGGCGTCGGCCTTCAGTCGCGCCAGCACCAGAGCGGACAGCTCCTCGGGCAGATAATCCTGCTTGCCCAGTCGCATGGTCCGGGTCGAGCCCATGTAGCGCTTGAAAGTCGTGGCGGTCAGGGCCGGGTGGGTCGAGCGGCGCTCGCGCGCAGCCAGGCCGACCAGCAGGGCCCCGTCGTCGTCGATGCCGACGGCCGACGGCGTCAGGACCGCGCCCAGGCTGTTGGGGATCAGCTCCACCTTGCCGTCGCGCCAAACGCCCACCGCGCTGTTGGTGGTGCCCAGGTCGATACCGATGATCACGCGACGCCCCCGTCCACACTCCCGCTTGGGTCTAGCCGGTCGGGAACGGGCTGAACAGTCATTCTCCACCCTGGGACGCGCCGCGCCGTGGTGAGATCGACCATCCTCGCCCGGCGGGCGTCAGCCGCCCCCGCCCAGCTCCACCACCTCCTCGAACGTCCGCAGGCCGGGGCGCTGGGCGCAGACCAGCACGGCCATGTTGCCGGGCAGGTGCTGGTTGGCCAGCATCTTCTCGTGGGCGGCGGGGATGTCGTTCCAGGGGAACACTTCCGACAGGCAGGGGTCCACCCGGCGGTCGATGACCAGCTGGTTGGCGGCGCTGGCCTGCATCAGGTTGGCGAAGTGGCTGCCCTGGACGCGCTTCTGGCGCATCCACAGGAACCGGGCGTCCATGGTCAGGTTGAAGCCGCTGGTGCCGGCGCAGATGGCCACCATGCCGCCGCGCTTGACCACGAACACGCTGACCGGGAAGGTCGACTCGCCCGGATGCTCGAACACCAGGTCGACGTCGCGGTTGCCGGTGACCTGCCAGATGGCTTTGCCGAACTTGCGGCTTTCCTTCATGTAGTCGGCGAATTCCGGGCCGTTGACCTTGGGCAGCTGGCCCCAGCAGTTGAATTCCTTGCGGTTCAGCACCGCCTTGGCGCCCATGCTCTTGACGAAGTCGATCTTGTCGTCGTCGCTGACGACGCCGATGGCGTGGGCTCCGGCCACGGCGGCCAGCTGCACGGCGAAGACGCCCAGACCGCCCGAGGCGCCCCAGACCAGCACGTTCTGGCCGGGCTTGAGCTCATGCGGCTTGTGGCCGAACAGCATGCGGTAGGCGGTGGCCAGGGTCAGGGTGTAGCAGGCGGCCTCCTCCCAGGTCAGGTGGCGGGGGCGCGGCATCAGCTGGCGCGACTGCACCCGGCAGAACTGGGCGAAACTGCCGTCCGGGGTCTCATAGCCCCAGATCCGCTGGCTGGGCGAGTACATCGGGTCGCCGCCGTTGCACTCCTCGTCGTCGCCGTCGTCCTGATTGCAGTGGATGACCACCTCGTCGCCCAGCTTCCAGCGCTTGACCTTGGCGCCCACCTTCCAGACGATCCCGGAGGCGTCGGACCCGGCGACGTGGAAGGGCTGCTTGTGGCCGTCCAGCGGGCTGATCGGCTCGCCCAGGGCGGCCCAGACGCCGTTGTAATTGACGCCCGCGGCCATCACCAGGACCAGCACCTCGTCCTCGCCGATCTCCCAGGTAGGCACGACCTCGACCTGCATGGCCTGGGACGGCTTGCCGTGACGCGCCTTGCGGATCGCCCAGGCGTACATGGTCTTGGGCACATGGAAAGCCGGCGGGATCTCGCCGATCTCGTAGAGGTCCTTCAGCCCGGGCGTCGGGTCCAGCGTCGCGGTGCTCATGTCTCTCCCCAGTCTCTTCGGCGCTGCAACACAAACGCCCGAACAGCTTCCTGCGCTCCGTGGATCGTTCGGCGCGGCGTGGACCCATCTTTCCCGGGCTCCTGGAGGGCAGTTTCTCCCCGAAGCCCGCCTAAGCTGTGACAAGCGTTTGACTCTGGCAAGCGGGAATCTATTGCGTCGCAGCATGGTTGCGCGTGAAACGACTCCTTCTGATCCGCGCATCTCGGCGTTGCCCGGACGCGCGGAGGCGAGGAGGGCGGGCCGAAAGCGGCAAAGGCTCAGCTTTCCAAATCCGCCCCTATCGGCCACGTTCCACCGATGAGCGCGATGATCCACGTCAGCCGCCCCACCGGCTCGATCCTGCTGCTGGAGCTGGACGCCCCGCCGGCCAACGCCCTGGGCCTGGCCGTGCGGGCCCAGCTGGTGAAGATCCTCGACGAGATCGCCACCGACGACGAGGTCCGCGCGGTGGTGCTGACCGGCCGGGGCGGGGTGTTCTGCGCCGGCGACGACCTGCGCGAGGCCCATGGCCGCACCGCGCCCGACGCCCTGGCGGCGGTCGAGAACTTCAACCGGCTGATGGACTGGATCGAGGCCCTGCGCGTGCCGCTGATCGCCGCCATCGACGGCTGGTGCTTCGGCGGCGGGCTGGAGCTGGCCCTGGCCTGCGACATCCGCCTGGCCAGCGACCGCGCGGCGTTCGCCGCCTCGGGGGTCAATATCGGGCTGATGGCCTCGGTCGCGCGCCTGCCCCGGCTGATCGGCCTGGCGCGGGCCAAGGCCCACCTGCTGACCGGCGCCCAGTTCGGCCCAGAGCGGGCCCTGGCCGACGGGGTCGTCACCGCCGTGCACCCGCCCGAGCGCCTGCTGCCCGAAGCCTTCCACCTGGCCGAGTGGATCGCCTCGCGCGCGCCCCTGGCCGTGGAGGCCACCAAGCGGGTCGTCGACGGCCGCTCCTATGTCGAGGAGGAGCTGCCGGCCCTGGTGGCCAGCGCCGACCACCGCGAGGCGATCGCGGCGTTCATGGCCAAGCGCTCGGCGCTGTTCCGGCGGGGGTAGTTCGAAGCCGGCCCCCTGGGTGGACGGCGCGGGGCGGCGGAGGCAGGATCGCGGCGACTTCCCGTCGATCCCGGAGCGCCATGAGCGACACCCTGACGCCCGCCAAGGTCGCCCCGCTCAGGCCGGACATGGCCGCCGCCCTGGACCGCGACGGCTATCTGCTGCTGCGCGGCGCCGTGCCCGAGGCCTGGCGCGCCGCCCTGCGCGAGGCCTTCGACGACGGCGTGGGGACGCCCGACCAGTGGGCCGCGCCGCGCAGTCCCGGCTGGCGCCACGCCCTGGTCGACCTGGATCCCGTCGTGCTGCGGACCTGCCGGCTGCCGCCCCTGCTGGCGGCGGCGGGACGGATGCTGGGCGGTCCGTTCTTCCTCGCCCAGGTCGAGGGCCGCGAGCCGCTGGCCGACGCCGGCCACCAGCCGCTGCACCGCGACGGCGCCGGCCAGAAGGCCGTGGCCGCCCTGGTCTTCCTCGATCCCTACGGGCCCGACAACGGCGCCACCCGCCTGGTGCCGCGCCCGCTCGACCCGGGCCGGCCGGACGAGGCCCTGGCCCAGGTCCTGGCGGGCGAGGCGGGCGACGTCCTGGTGTTCGACGCCGACCTGCTGCACGGCGCCACCCGCAACCGCTCCGGCGCGCGCCGCCGCTCGCTGCTGCTGAGCTTCAAGCCCGAGCGCGACCGGGCGAACGAGGAGGCCTGCCGCGCCGTCCGCAACGTGCGCATGGCGCGGAGCGAGGTGTTCGTGGTGTGAGTTGGCGCTCAAGCGCCAGTGTTCATATCCCCAACCTTCGTCATTCCGGGCCTTGTGCCCGGGATCCCTGGTTCAACTGACGGTGAAGCGCCTTGGCGCGCTGGCGCGCCACACCTCCGCACCTGCGATGGACAAAGGGGTCCCGGGCACAAGGCCCGGGATGACGGCCGAAAGAGGGAGCGAAAAGGTGGGCCAGCCCCGTCGCCTCAGGCCGCCGGCTTGCGCCTCAGCCGCGCCAGGCGTCGCAGCCGGCGCCAGAAGCGGGTCTTTTCCGGCTCGGGATAGGGCTGCAGGTTCTTGTAGAACTCCTCGGCGCAGGCCCGCCACGAGAAGCCCTCGGCGAACTTGCGCACCGCGGCGTGGTCGATCTCCAGGCAGGCCAGGCAGGCCTCGCGCAGGCCGTCGGTCTGGCCGGGAGCCAGCACGCCGGCGCCGGAGCCGGGGATGATGTCGATCGGGCCCGGGGCCGAGAACGCCGCTACGGGCACGCCGGCGGCCATGGCCTCCAGGATCACCAGGCCGAAGGTGTCGGTCAGGGAGGGGAAGCAGAAGACGTCGGCGCAGGCGAAATAGCGGCCCAGCTCTTCGCCGAACTTGGCGCCGGTGAACACCACGTCGGGATATTTCTCGGCCAGCTCCTCGCGCTGGGGGCCGTCGCCGACGATGACCTTGGTGCCGGGCAGGTCGAGGCTGGCGAAGGCCTCGATGTTCTTCTCGACGGCCACGCGGCCGACATTGAGGAAGATCGGCCGAGCCAGGCCCTCGAACACGTCCGGCTCGCCGTCCTGGCGCGGGCGGAACACGTCGGTGTCGACGCCGCGCGTCCAGGGCGAGATGTTGCGGAAGCCGTGGCGGATCAGCTCGTCGCGCATGGTGGGGGTGGCCACCATCAGTCGGCCCGACGGCTTGTGGAACCAGCGCATGTAGGTGTAGCCGGCCGACAGCGGCAGCGGCAGGCGGGCCGAGACGTATTCCGGAAAGCGCGTGTGGTAGCTGGTGGTGAACGGCAGCTTCCATTCCAGGCAGATGCGGCGGGCGGCCAGGCCGATCGGCCCCTCGGTGGCGATGTGGATCGCCTCGGGCTCGAACGACTTGAAGCGCTCCATCACCGGCTCGTAGGCGCCGATGGCCAGCTTGATCTCCGGATAGGTCGGCAGCGGGAAGGTCGGGAACTGGTCGGGGCTGACGACGTCGACCTCGTGGCCCATGGCCTTCAGCTCGGCCATCACCTTGGTGAGGGTCCGGACCACGCCATTGACTTGCGGTTCCCAGGCATCGGTGGCGAGTAGTATCCGCATCAGGCGGCGGCAGGCTCCGCTATCGGGGGCTCGAGGGTGAGCGCCCGCGCCCGGTCGATCACCGACCAGGACCTAAGCTTGGACCATTCCAGGATTTCGAGCCGTCCGTCCATATGTTCCACCAGCGCGGTGCAGCTTTCCACCCAATCGCCGTCGTTCACATAGAGCACGCCGTCGATCTCGCGCATCTCGGCCTTGTGGATGTGGCCGCAGATCACGCCGTCGACGCCGCGACGACGGGCTTCGTCGGCGACCGCGGCCTCGAAATTCTCGATGAACTGCAGGGCGTTCTTCACCTTGACCTTCAGATAGGCCGAAAGACTCCAGTAGCCGAACCCCAGCTTGCGGCGCGCGCGGTTGAGCAAGGTGTTCAGCATCAGGATGGTCCTATAGGACCAGTCGCCCAGGAAGGCCAGCCACTTGGCGTGCTGCACCACCCCGTCGAACTCGTCGCCGTGCACCACCAGGTAGCGCTTGCCGTCGGCCGCCTCGTGGATCATGTCGCGGGCCACCACCACCCCGCCGAAGTGGACGCCGCAGAAGTCGCGCACCCGGTCGTCGTGGTTGCCGGGGACGTAGATCACCTCCACGCCCTTGCGCGCCAGGCGCAGGATCTTCTGCACCACGTCGTTGTGGGCCTGAGGCCAGTACCAGCCGCTGCGCAGCTTCCAGCCGTCGATGATGTCGCCGACCAGGTAGAGCTTGTCGCACTCGATGTGGCGGATAAAGTCCAGCAGCAGCTCGGCCTGGCAGCCGCGGGTGCCCAGGTGCACGTCGCTGATGAAGATCGAGCGGTAGCGGCGGATCTCGATGTCGTTGTCGGTGACCATGGCTTGCCCCTCCGGCGGTCTGGTCGGCGTTCCCGTCCGGTCCCCCTCCGGACCGGTCGCGGCCCCGGTCCTGTCCGGGCGCTTCAGGGCGGCGATTAAGCTGATTGCATGTCGCTTTCATGAAACGGGGCCCCGCCCGTCACGTGGCGCGGCGCCGCAGCGCCGCCCGATTTTTGACCATCGGATGAAACTTGCCGGACGGGCGAGGCTTTGCCGGCGCTCGGCTGTTGCAGCGCAACATGGCTTTGGACTAGACCAGGGCCATGGACGCCGCCCGCCTCGCCAAGGATACGCCCAAGTCGCTGAAGACCCGGGCGCGGATTCTCGACCACGCGATGCGGCTGATCGCCGAGATCGGCTATTACGCCGCGACCAACCCGGTGATCGCCGACGCGGCGGGCCTGACGCGCGGGGCGATGCTCTACCACTTCCCCAGCCGCGAGGCCCTGGTCGAGGCGGCCGTGGCCCACGTCCAGGCCGAGCGCTCGGCCCTGTTCCGCGCCGCCGCCGACAGCCTGCCGCCGGGCGCCGACGTCACCGAGCACGCCATCGACAGCTACTGGGACCTGCTGCACACCGTGCCGTTCCTGGCCTTCGCCGAGCTGGAGGCCGCCGGCCGCACCGACCCGGCCGTCCAGGCCCTGCTGGCCCCGGCCCAGGCCGAGTTCGACCGCGCCCAGGCGGGCGACCACTTCCTGAAGATCCTCCACGCCGGCGCCGGCCCGAGGTTCCAGGCCTCGCGCGACCTGGCGCGGTTCATGCTGGAGGGCTTGGCGCGGGCCTCGCTGACCTACGACAGCGACGGCCGGCGCGAGCGCCTGCTGACGCTGATCAAGCGGGCCACGCACATGCTCAACCGCAAGGGCGACGTGCAGGATCTTTGGCCGGATTGAGGGGGCGGGACGTCTGTCCGCCTATTCTCAGATCGTTGCTGCCCGCACGGCTTCCCGCGCCAGTTCCCGTTGCACCTTCGAAAAGCCAAACGCCGCCGTCCAATGTTTGGTGAAGACCCAAGGACGTTTGCCGTCGGTGTAGTGCTCTGCGACGCGAGCAGCTTGATATTTTACGACGTTGAGAGGCGTGAGCTCATAGAGCTTTCGAACCAGAGGCATATTCGTTAGGCCAGGAAGAACCACCGCCCTTGGCTGGTAGTGGTCGATCAAATCTCGATTCATTCCCACGCAGAGCGGCAAGTGCTTCGAAGTGGCGAGTCGCCCAAAACGCTCGTTGAAGGCGCGACTATCGCGTGAACTCCAGAAGAACAGCTCCGCCAGAACGTAGTCGCTGTCATCCAGAAAATACTTTGCTGCCTTTGACCACCTGATCGCGCTACGGCCGCCGCCGAGCGCGACATGAAAGTCGAACCGACTGGTTTCCTCGGTCGGCTTGGGCGAGATTTTCCAGTCGTATGGCGTCTCTCCAGGATTGACGCCCATCACTACGAACCGGGGCGTCCCGCTGGGAGGTTGCCGAAGGTCGTAGAGAAAATGGTGAGCGGCGAGCAACTCGGCGTGTTCGGCGGTGTAGGCTGCAATTCTTTCGATGTTCGCAGTTAGTTTGTTGGACATGGCGTGCCCCCAAGTTCTAACTCTGGGTCAACTGTTGTTACGAATTCGCGTGCCTTGAGGGAAAGATGCATTCGCCCCAGCGGATGGAGCCTCACTTTAAACCCTTGGTGGATCGGAGCTCTGGCGTCTGGCCGTGTCAAGGACGGTGCAGGGCGCCGCCGCGGCGCGGCCGGCCAGAGGCCGGTCCTTGACACGGCCAGACGCCAACGCAGGCTCGCCATCAAGGTCTTAAGGTGAGGCCTCGCCGCTGCGGGCGGAGGGCGAAGCGGCGTTCTTTGAACTCCGCTCATCCCGGCGAAAGCCGGAACCCAAGCCGAGTTCGAAGTTTCGCGCTGAGCCAGGAACTGCCAACCCCGCTTGGGTCCCGGCTTTCGCCGGGATGAGCGGTCGTTGGAGGTCACAACCGCGCGCGACCGCCGCCCTTCAGCTTGTCCAGCGCCCGGCGGGCGTGGTCGGCTTGAGCCGCGACGGGGGCCAGGGCGGCGCTGAAAGCCGGGGCGGTGTCTGCGCCGGCCGGCGGCTTGCGCGGCGTCGGCGTCATCAGCGCCACCTTGCGGGCCATGGCGGCCAGCTCGCCGATCGCCTTGGCCTTGTCGCGGACCTTGCGGATCTCGGCCGGGTCGTGGCTGCGTTCGAGGGTCGCCCAGGCCGCGTCGAGGGCGGCCATGAGCTTGGCTTGCAGGGCCTGGGACCAGGCAAGCGACGGGGCGGGGGCGTGTTGGGTCTGGGTCATGTCCAGAAGTGTGCGCCCGTCCTGGAGGGTGGGGACAGGAAACGTGCGTTTTCGTGTAGGGCGTTGATTTCGTTGGGGGCGATTTCGGAAATGGCGGGGATAAGCGACCGCGACGCGGCCTCCCAACCATCATCCCGGGCCTCGTGCCCGGGACCCCTCCGTCCGCCGCCGGTGCAATTGTGTGGCGCGCTAACGCGCCATGGCTTCTCACCGTCAGCTGAACCAGAGTTCCCGGGCACGGCCCGGGATGACGGGCTGAAGGGCTTCTGAAGAACAACCCTGTGGATAACTTCACCCCGTCGCGATCGGCAGGGCCGTGGTGAACTTGATCTGCTCCATCGCAAACGACGACGACACGTCGGTCAGCGGGGCGGTGGCGATCAGGCGGCGGTAGAAGCGGTCATAGGCGGCGATGTCGCGGACCACGACCTTGAGCAGGTAGTCGACCTCGCCGCTCATCCGGTAGAACTCGACCACCTCGGGCAGGGCCTTGGCGCCGGCCGCGAAGGTCGCCAGCCACTCTTCGTCGTGGCGGCCGGTCTTGACCGCCACGAACACCGTCAGCGGCAGGTCCAGGGCCTCGCGGTCGATCAGGGCGACGCGGGCGGTGATCACGCCGCTGTCCTGCAGCCGCTTGACGCGCTTCCAGCACGGCGTCTGCGACAGCCCCACCCGCTCGGCCAGCTCGGCGATCGGGACGGTGGCGTCCTGCTGCAGGATGGCCAGCAGGCGGCGGTCGATCTGGTCCAGCGAAATCATTCTCTATGCGGCCGTGACTGAAGAATGGAGTTCTCCAAACCTGGCACGGCGTGGCGAATGAGACCATGTCATTCTCGCCAAGCGCGGCATCATGGAACGAGGTTTACCTGGGGCCCGCCATGCTCGATCTGTTCACCCGCCACCCCCGCTCGGTCGACGAGACCTATGGCCAGCACCTGGCCATGGCCTGGAGCTTCGCCTTTCCCATGCTGCTGGGCGGCCTGGCCTGTTTCGTCCACGGGATCTTCCCGTTCCTGTTCGAGACCACCGGCAGCCGCTGCGTGAAGCTGCTCTACACCCGGATCGCCAACCGCGGCCGCAGGCCCGACGCCGAGCTGCCCAACTGGGCGGCGTTCGACGCGGTGATCTGAATCCGAGACTCCGGCCGGGGACATGCCCTTGCGGCGTGTCCCCAGACGTCGCATGGCGCCAAGCGGTTGGGGACACGCCGCAAGGGCATGTCCCCGTTGGGCGCCGTTCACCCCGCTTGTGAGCGGTCGCCGTACAAGCTTGTCAGAATTCGTCGCCTCCGGAGCAAATTCTCCCCCTTGGCGGCGGCTTCCGGCTGCCCCAAGGTCCCGCCCACGCCTGTCCCCAAGGGACAGGCGCGAATCAAGCATTCAGAGCGTGGCGGACGCCGAAACCGGCATCCACTTTCGGCTGCCACGCTCTGGAGTCGGGAGACGAAACTTGAGCATCTGGAACCGCCGCAAGGCGATCGACACCGCCAGCGGCGACGCCGCCCACGCCCTGAAGAAGACCCTGAGCTGGTATCACCTGGTCGCCCTGGGCGTCGGGGCCATCGTCGGCACCGGCATCTACACCCTGACCGGGGTCGGGGCGGGGCTGGCCGGGCCGGGGGTGATGCTGTCGTTCCTGGTCGCCGGGGCGGTCTGCGCCTGCGCGGCCCTGTGCTACGCCGAACTGTCGACCCTGATCCCGGCCTCGGGCAGCGCCTACACCTACAGCTACGTGGCCATGGGCGAGCCGGTCGCCTGGTTCGTCGGCTGGAGCCTGATCCTCGAATACACCCTGGTCTGCGCGGCCGTGGCGGTGGGCTGGTCGGCCCACGCCCAGGGGCTGTTCCAGATGGCGGGCTTCCCGCCGGCGCTGCTGGCCGGGCCGCACCAGGGCGGGGTCGTCAACCTGCCGGCGGTGATCATCTCGATGGCGGTGGCCGGTCTGCTGGCCCTGGGCACCAAGGAGAGCGCCACGGTCAACATGGTGCTGGTGGTGATCAAGATCGCGGCCCTGGCGGTGTTCGTGGCCCTGTGCCTGCCGGCCTTCGACGCCAGCCACTTCACCCCGTTCATGCCGCAGGGCTTCGCCGCCCATACGGTCGCGGGCGCTGGCCCGGACGGGGTCAAGGTCGGGGTGATGGCCGCCGCCAGCCTGATCTTCTTCGCCTTCTACGGCTTCGACGCGGTGTCGACCGCCGCCGAGGAGACCAAGAACCCCAAGCGCGACCTGACCATCGGCATCGTCGGCTCGATGCTGGCCTGCACCCTGATCTACATGCTGGTGGCCGCGGTGGCGATCGGCGCCTCGCGGGCCGAGGTGTTCTCCAAGAGCGAAGCGCCGCTGGTCTTCATCCTGGAGACCCTGAAGCATCCGCGGATGGCCCAGCTGGTGGCCCTGGCCGCGGTGGTCGCCCTGCCGACCGTGATCCTGGCCTTCATGTACGGCCAGAGCCGGATCTTCTTCGTGATGGCCCGCGACGGCCTGCTGCCCCCGGCCCTGTCGCGGGTGAACCAGAAGACCGGCACGCCGGTGCTGATGACCCTGCTGACCGGCGTGCTGTCGGCGGTGCTGTCGGGCTGGCTGTCGCTGAAGGACATCGCCGAGCTGGCCAACGCCGGCACCCTGGCGGCCTTCATCGCCGTGGGCCTGTCGGTGATCATCCTGCGGGTGCGCGACCCCAGCCGGCCGCGAGTGTTCGCCACCCCGCTGTGGCAGGTAGTGGCGCCCGGGGCGATCCTGGGCTGCCTCTACCTGTTCTCCAGCCTGCCGGCCAAGACCCAGCTCTACTTCCTGTACGCCCATCTGATCGGGGCGGCGGTGTACCTGCTGTACGGGGTGCGACGGAGCGTCCTGGCGCGGGCCTAGAGCCGCCGCCTCTTTCCTTCCGGCCGGCCGCCGCTACAGTCTGCTCAAAACAGATGTTTGAAGCGGAAGGAACGCCATGGCCCTGGACCTCGAGACCCGCGAGCAGCTGATCGACATGGTGCGGCGTTTCGTCGCTGAACGGCTGCGCCCGATCGAGGCCAAGGTCGCCGAGGACGACGCCGTGCCGGCCGAGATCATCGAGGAAATGAAGGGGCTGGGGCTGTTCGGCCTGTCGATCCCGGAAGACTTCGGCGGCCTGGGGCTGAACATGGAGGAGGAGTGCCTGGTCGGGATCGAGCTGGGCCGCGCCTCGCCGGCCTTCCGCTCGGTGTTCGGCACCAATGTCGGCATCGGCAGCCAGGGGTTGGTGATGTTCGGCACGGACGCGCAGAAGGCCAGGTGGCTGCCGGGGATCGCGTCCGGCGAGATCGTCACCTCGTTCGCCCTGACCGAGCCCGAGGCCGGGTCGGACAGCGCGGCGGTCCAGACCCGGGCGGTGCGCGACGGCGACGACTATGTGCTGAACGGCTCCAAGCGCTACATCACCAACGCCGGCAAGGCCTCGCTGTTCACGGTGATGGCCCGCACCGATCCCGCCGCCAAGGGCGGTTCGGGCGTCTCGGCCTTCCTGGTCCCGCGCGACCTGCCGGGCCTGAGCGTCAGCAAGCCCGAGAAGAAGATGGGCCAGCAGGGGGCCCACATCCACGACGTGACCTTCGACAATGTCCGCGTCTCGGCCTGGAACCGGCTGGGGCAGGAGGGCGAGGGCTTCAAAGTGGCCATGCAGGTGCTGGACCGCGGGCGGCTGCACATCGCCGGGGTGTGCGTGGGCGTGGCGGAACGGCTGATCGCCGACTGCGTGGCCTATGCCAGCGAGCGCAGGCAGTTCGGCCAGCCGATCGCCAGCTTCCAGCTGATCCAGGCGATGATCGCCGACAGCAAGACCGAGGCCCTGGCGGCCCGGGCTCTGGTTCTGGAAACCGCCCGCAAGCGCGACGCCGGCCAGGGCGTTACCCTGGAGGCGGCGGCCGCCAAGCTGTTCGCCTCGGAAATGGTCGGCCGGGTCGCCGACCGGGCGGTGCAGATCTTCGGCGGGGCCGGCTATGTGGCCGACTACGGCATCGAGCGGCTGTACCGCGACGTGCGGATCTTCCGGATCTACGAAGGCACCAGCCAGATCCAGCAGCTGGTCATCGCCCGCGAGACGCTGAAGCGGGGCGGGTAGGGCTGCTGGGGACAGGCGCATGCGCCTGTCCCCAATCGGCGCACGGCCCCCCAAACGCAAAACGCCCCCGCCGGCCCCGGGCCGGAACGTCCCCTGTAAGGACGCTCCGGCGGAGCCAGCGGAGGCGTATTAAGATCCCCCCAGGAAAGCCTGGAGTGGGGAGCTTTTAGACTTACGCGCCGCCCGGGAAGCGGAACGGAACCTTCACGGTGCCGGTCTTGGCGCCCATCGGCAGCTTTTCAGCGATGCACATGGCGGCCTTGTCGAAACCCTTGCCGGCCGCGCTGTTGTCGACGACCTTGCACTCGGTCAGCTTGCCGGCGTCGGCCGTGCATTCCAGCATGACCTGGGCGGCGTCGCGCGTGTTGGCGAATTGTTGCAGGCAACGGCCCATTTGGTCTTCGAAGCCGCCAGCCGCCGAGGCGGCTTGAGCGACGAAAAAGCTGCCAGCGATTCCCGCGGCAATAGCGATCGGATATTTCATCCCGCTGCTCCTAGTAGTGTGTCTCGCCCCTTGGACGTCGCGTCGTCCGGACGCCTGAGCTTTTTCGCAGAAGCGAGTTAAAATATTCTGAGTCAGCGGAAGATAGTTTTCTTCATTTATTGGTAACCACGCTTACTTGGCGAATACGCCAGTTTCACTTGAAACTACACTCAGATTTCATCGTCGACGACTCGACCCTTGCATGGGCGTGACTCACGCGCGCGCCCGGTCCTTGATAACGGGGCCGCCGGATGGAAGGCCTTGCCTCGCGCGGAATCCGAGGGTGCGACACACCCTGCGGCAAACGCCCTTAACCAAAGTCAGGAACTATTAGGAATATGTCGTGATGATCGCCCTCGACGTTGGTGATCCGTGCGCACGGACCACCGCAAGAGGGGACCCAATCCGATGAAGCGCTTCCGGCTCGTCGATCTTCCGTTGATCATCAAAATCGGCTTCGCGCCGGCTTTCGCGCTTTTGATGCTGGCCCTGATGGCCGGCGGCGCGGTCGTCGTGCAGAAGAGCCAGTCCGCCGCGCTCAGGCAGGTCGTCGAGAACGACATGCGCGAGAACATGGAGATCCAGGCGATCTCCAAGCGGATCTCCAACATCAACGGCGAACTGTTCACCGTGATGACCCACAAGGCGGGGAACATCGAGGTCGACAAGAACGACGCCCGCATGGCGGCGATCCTGACCGAGACGGACGCGATCAAGAAGGACCTGACCGCTCTGAAGGGCAAGCTGCCCAAGGAAGAGCAGGGCAAGATCGCCGAGCTGATCAAGTCGCTCGACGAGTGCCGCAGCGCCATCGACACGGTCAGCGGGATGATCGGCGTCGACTTCAACATGGCCGCCGGCTTCATCGCCCCGTTCGAAGAACAGTACGCCAAGATGACCGCCCAGCTGGACGGGGTCGTGGCCGCCGCCAACACCCGCATCGCGACCGAGACCGCCAAGAAGCAGGCCGAGGCCAATGCGGCGATGAGCGCCACGATCGTCCTGTCGCTGATCACGCTGTGCGCGGTCGCCGGCCTGGCCTTCATGACCGTCATGACCACCCGCAAGTCGATCGGCGACATCGCCGGCGCCACCGAGAAGCTGTCGAAGGGCGACAACACGATCGACCTGGAGAAGATGACCCGCGGCGACGAGCTGGGCGCCATCGTCCGCTCGCTGAAGGTCTTCCGCGACAACCAGCTGCACCTGGAGCAGATGCGCGCCGAGCAGGAGAAGTCGGCCGCCCTGACCGCGGACGAGCGCCGGGCCAAGGAAGAAGCCGCCGCCGCCGCCGCCCGCGAGAACGCCCTGGTGGTGTCGTCGCTGGCCGACGCGCTGGAGCACCTGGCCAAGGGCGACCTGACCTATCGCGTCCAGGCCGACTTCCCGGGCGACTATCGCAAGCTGAAGGACGACTTCAACGCCGCCATCACCCAGCTGCAGGAAACCATCAAGGTCATCGCGGCCTCGACGGACGGCCTGCGCACCGGCGCCGACGAGATCGCCCACGCCTCGGACGACCTGTCGCGCCGCACCGAGCAGCAGGCCGCCTCGCTGGAAGAAACCGCCGCCGCCCTGGACGAGCTGACCGCCACGGTGCGCCGCACCGCCAGCGGCGCCAAGCAGGCTTCGGAAGTGGTCTCCAGCACCCGCGGCGAAGCCACCCATTCGGGCCAGGTCGTGCACGAGGCCGTCTCGGCGATGGGCGCCATCGAGGACTCGTCCAAGCAGATCAACCAGATCATCGGCGTGATTGACGAGATCGCCTTCCAGACCAACCTGCTGGCCCTGAACGCCGGCGTCGAAGCGGCCCGGGCCGGTGACGCTGGCCGAGGCTTCGCGGTCGTGGCCCAGGAAGTCCGGGCCCTGGCCCAGCGCTCGGCCGAGGCCGCCAAGGAGATCAAGACCCTGATCTCGTCTTCGACCCAGCAGGTCAGCCAGGGCGTCAGCCTGGTCGGCCAGACCGGCGAGGCCCTGCAGCGGATCGTCACCAAGGTCGGCGAGATCGACGCCCTGGTCACCGAGATCGCCGCCTCGGCCGCCGAGCAGGCCACCGGCCTGAACGAGGTCAACACCGCCGTCAACCAGATGGACCAGGTGACCCAGCAGAACGCCGCCATGGTCGAGCAGTCGACCGCCGCCACCCACTCGCTGAAGGGCGAGACCGGCGAGCTGGTGCGCCTGATCGGCCGCTTCCGGGTCGGCGACGGCCGCCAGCAGACGGCGTCCTACGAGCGTCCGCAGGTCGCCGACGCCGCCTACCACGCTCCCGCCGCCAATCCGGTGGCCGAGCAGCGCGCCCGCCTCAACGCCTTCGCCCGTCCCGGACGCGGCGGCGCGGCGACCGCGACCGCGGCCGCCCCGGCCAGCGACGGCTGGGAGGAGTTCTGATGTCGACAGCGATCGCTCTGCCCGAAACCCTTGACCTGAAGGCTTCGGGGCCGCTCAAGCAGGCGTTCGTCGAACGCCGCGGCCAGGACATCGAGGTCCATGCCGACCAGGTGCGCCGTCTCGGCGGGCTGTGCCTGCAGGTCCTGCTGGCCGCCCGCAAGGCCTGGGCCGAGGACGGCAAGCCTTTTTCGATCACCGCGCCTTCCGAGGCGTTCGTGGAAACCATCCGTCTTTTCGGGGCCGAAGGGGCCCTGCTTCAGGCCGAAATCCAAGGAGCTGCATCGTGACGCGTACTGTCCTCACGGTCGATGACTCGCGTACGATGCGGGACATGCTGCGCATGGCCCTCGCCGGCGCCGGGTTCAACGTCGTCGAAGCCGTCGACGGCGAACACGGGCTGGAAGTGCTGTCCGCCCATCGCCCCGACGTGATCATCACCGACATCAACATGCCCAAGCTGGATGGCTTCGGCTTCATCGAGGCGGTGCGGGTCGACGACGACTATCGCGCCATCCCGATCCTGGTGCTGACCACGGAAAGCGACCCCAGCAAGAAGCAGCGGGCCCGCGAGGCCGGCGCGACGGGCTGGATCGTCAAGCCGTTCAATCCCGAGAAGCTCGTTGAGGCGATCCGCCGCGTCGCGGCCTGATCGTCCAAGTGCTCTAGGTACTGAAATACCTTTGTAGGAAGTCGGGGAATGGACGAGCTAGAGGCCATCAAGGTCACCTTCTTTCAGGAATGCGAGGAACTGCTCGCCGATCTTGAAGGCGGGCTCTTGGCCATGCAGGACGGCAACGACGACGGCGACACCGTCAACGCCGTCTTCCGGGCCGTGCACTCGATCAAGGGCGGCGCCGGCGCCTTCGGCCTGGAACCGCTGGTGCGCTTCGCCCACGTGTTCGAGACCCTGCTGGACGCCCTGCGGTCGAACGAGATCCCGGGCACGCCGGACCTGACGGCCCTGCTGCTGCGCGCCTCGGACGTGCTGGCCGACCACGTCAGCGCCGCCCGCGGCCTGGGCGTCGTCGACATGGACGTCTCGGCCGCCATGGCCGCCGAGCTGAAGATCGCCACCGACCCCAACGCGGCTCCGGCCGCGCCTGCCCCCGTCGCCGCCGCGCCGGTGGACGCCGCGCCCCAGTATGTCGACGCCGCCCCGATCGTCATCGGGGCTGACGACGCCCTGGACGACGACGACCTGGGCTTCGACTTCCAGCCGATGACCATCACCCTCGACGCCCAGGCCGCCGACGCGGCCGTGCTCGACGGCAATGTCTGGACGGTGTCGATCCGTCCGAAGTCGGACCTGTACCGCAAGGCCAACGAAACGGCCCTGCTGCTGCGCGAGCTGAGCCGCCTGGGTCCGATCCAGGCCACCCTGGACGACAGCGCCCTGCCGGCCCTGGAATTCATCGATCCCGAAGCCGCCTACGTCACCTGGAGCGTCCGGCTCGAGACGGACCAGGGCGAAGAGGCCATCCGCGAAGTCTTCGAATTCGTCGACGGCGACTGCGAACTGGAGATCACCCGCGGCGAGGCCCCGGCGGCCGACGTGCTGGCCAGCCTGCTGGACGTGGCCGCCCCGGCGCCGGAGCTGGCGCCCGCCGCGATCGAAGCCCCCGTCGAAGCGCCGGTCGTCGCCGCCGCGCCGGCGCCCGAGCCCGCCGCGCCGGCTCCGGTGTCCGCGCCGGCGCCCGCCCCCGTGGCCGCCAACGCCCCCGCCGCTCCGGCCGCCAAGCCGGCCCAGATCGACGTCCCCGGTCCCGGCCAGTCGGTGATCCGAGTCGACCCCGAGCGCATCGACCGCCTGATCGACCTGGTCGGCGAGCTGGTCATCAACCAGGCCATGCTGGCCCAGCGCGTCGGCGAATACGGCATCGCCCCGTCCTCCAACCTGGCCATGGGTCTCGACGAGCTGGAGCAGCTGACCCGGGAGATCCAGGACAGCGTCATGGCCATCCGCGCCCAGCCGGTGAAGTCGGTGTTCCAGCGCATGCCGCGCCTGGTCCGCGAAGTCGCCAACATGACGGGCAAGCAGGCCCGCCTGGTGATGGACGGCGAGAACACCGAGGTCGACAAGACGGTCATCGAGCGCCTGTCCGACCCGATCACCCACATGCTGCGCAACGCCATCGACCACGGGCTGGAAAGCCCCGAGGAGCGCAAGGCGGCCGGCAAGAATCCCGAAGGCGTGGTGCGCCTGGCCGCCCTGCATCGCAGCGGCCGGATCGTCATCGAGGTCCAGGACGACGGCAAGGGCATCAACCGCGAGCGGGTCCACTCGATCGCGGTCAAGAAGGGCCTGATCTCGCCGGATCTTCAGCTGACGGACGAAGAGATCGACAACCTGATCTTCCTCCCCGGCTTCTCGACCGCCGACAAGATCTCGGACGTCTCGGGCCGCGGCGTCGGCATGGACGTGGTCAAGCGTTCGGTGCAGGCCCTGGGCGGCCGCATCTCGATCGCCTCGCGTCCGGGCCAAGGCTCGACCTTCACCCTCAGCCTGCCTCTGACCCTGGCCGTCCTGGACGGCATGGTGGTCGACGTCGCCGGCGAGACCCTGGTCATCCCGCTGGCCTGCATCGTCGAGAGCCTGCGCCCGAAGGCCGAGGAAATCCGGCCGCTGGGCCCGGTCGGCTCGGTCCTGGCCGTGCGCGACAGCTTCGTGCCGCTGATCGACGTGGGACTGACCCTGAACTACCGCGACCGCTCGCCGGCCGCGACCGAGGGCGTGGTCCTGCTGGTCGAGGGCGAGGACGGCTCGCGCGCCGCCCTGGTGGCCGACGCCATCCACGGCCAGCGCCAGGTGGTCATCAAGTCGCTGGAGCAGAACTACCAGCAGGTCGAGGGGGTCGCCGCCGCGACCATCCTGGGCGATGGCCGGGTGGCCCTGATCCTCGACGTCGACGCGGTGATCAACCTGCGTCGCCGCGGTCCGCCGCTGCCCTCCGATCCCACCCTCATCGCCGCGGAATAGCCCGATGACCGAACCCACACCCACGTCCAGCACCGAAACCCGCGAACTGATCTCGTTCCGCGTCGGCGAGCAGGAATACTGCGTGGACATCATGGCCGTCCGCGAGATCCGCGGCTGGAGCCCGGCCACCACCCTGCCGCAGTCGCCCGCCTACATGCGCGGCGTGATCAACCTGCGCGGCGCGGTCCTGCCGATCATGGACCTGGCCGCCCGCATCGGCATGCCGACCACCGAACCGAACGTGCGCAGCGTGTTCATCGTGGTCCAGGCCGGCGACCGCACCGTCGGCCTGCTGGTCGACGCGGTGTCCGACATCCTGTCGATCACAGACGACATGTGCCAGCCGACCCCGGACATCGCCTGCGAGAACGTCCGCCACTTCGTGCGCGGCATCATTTCCATCGAAGGGCGGATGATCAGCGAGATCTCGCTGGACCGCCTGCTCCCCGAGCGCGAGGCCCTGGCCGCCTGATATGACCACCCCCTCGACCTCCTTTTCCGATCGCCGCGAGGCCCTCGTCGACGGCGAGTTCGCCTTCACGAGCGCGGACTTCAAGCGGATCGCGGGCCTGCTGTACGACCAGGCCGGCATCAGCCTGCCCGACAGCAAGGCGACGCTGGTCTATTCGCGCCTGGCCAAGCGCCTGCGCACCCTGGGCCTGAAGTCGTTCGCCGAGTACTGCGCGTTCGTGGCCCAGGACGGCAATATCGACGAGCAGCAGCACATGCTCCGGGCCCTGACGACCAACGTCACCCGGTTCTTCCGCGAGCCGCACCATTTCGACGACCTGCGCGCCAACATCCTGGAGCCGGTGGCCGACAAGGTCCGGGCCGGCGGGCGCCTGCGCCTGTGGTCGGCGGCCTGCTCGTCGGGCCAGGAGCCCTATTCGATGGCCTTCACCGTGCTGTCGGTCTGGCCGAACGCGGCCGAGCTGGACATCCGGATCCTGGGCACCGACATCGACACCAACGTGCTGGCCACCGGCCGGGCGGCCGTCTACGAGGAACAGCTCCTCGAGGGCATCCCCCCCAACATGCGCAGCCAGTATTTCGAACGCGACGCCAGCGACCGCCGCAGCTTCCGCGTCTGCGAGGCGGCCCGCCAGCTGGTGGCGTTCCGCGAGCTGAACCTGAACGGTCCCAGCTGGCCGATGAAGGGGCCGTTCGACGCCATCTTCTGCCGCAACGTGGTGATCTATTTCGACGAGCCCACCCAGGAGCGGGTCTGGCAGCGCTTCGCGCCGCTGGTGTCGCCGGGCGGCAAGCTCTATGTCGGCCACTCCGAACGCGTGGGCGCGTCGGTCACGGCCTTTGAAAGCGCCGGCCTGACCGCCTATCGCAAGGTGGGAGGCCGCTGATGGCGAAGATTCGCGTTCTCGTCGTCGACGACTCCGCCACCATGCGCGGCCTGATCACGGCCGCTCTCAACCGCGATTCCGAGATCGAGGTGGTCGGCGCCGCCGGCGACCCGTTCGAGGCCCGGGGCATGATCAAGGCCCTCAATCCCGACGTCGTCACCCTCGACATCGAGATGCCGAACATGAACGGCATTGAGTTCCTCGAGAAGATCATGCGCCTGCGGCCGATGCCGGTGGTCATGGTCTCCAGCCTGACCCAGGCCGGGGCCGAGATGACCCTGCGCGCGCTGGAGCTGGGCGCGGTCGACTGCGTGGGCAAGCCGACCAACGCCACCGGCACCGCGGAGGCCCTGGCCGAGGTGGCCGACAAGGTCAAGGCCGCGGCCCGCGCCTCGGTGCGGACCAAGGCCGACGCCGCACCGGCCACGGCCCGCCGCCTGAACTACCTGCCGTCCGGCGACATCGTGGCGATCGGCTCGTCGACCGGCGGGGTGGAGGCCCTGCTGTCGATCCTCAGCCAGTTCCCCGAGACCGGCCCGCCGACGGTGATCACCCAGCACATGCCGGCCACCTTCACGGCCAGCTTCGCCGCCCGCCTGGACCGCGCCAGCGGCGCCAAGGTGCAGGAAGCCGTCGACGGCGCCCTGCTGGAGCCGGGCAAGGTCTATGTCGCGCCGGGCGGGGCGACCCACCTGGAGGTCGTCCGTTCGGCCGGGCTGCGCTGCCGCCTGGTCCAGGGCGACCCGGTCAGCGGCCACCGGCCGTCGGTCGACGTGCTGTTCAACTCGGTGGCCCAGGCGGTCGGCGACAAGGCGGTGGGCGCCATCCTGACCGGCATGGGCCGCGACGGCGCGCAGGGCCTGCTGGCCATGCGCAAGGCCGGCGCCCGGACGATCGGCCAGGACGAACAGAGCTGCGTCGTCTACGGCATGCCGCGCACGGCCTTTGAACTCGGCGCCGTGGAGAAGCAGGTCCCCCTGTCCTCCATGGGCCAAACCATCCTCGATCTGGCCTCCGCGAGGCGATGAACCCATGCCCCAAGCAAGCTCCATTTCCGTTCTCGTCGTCGATGACCAGCTGACCATGCGGGCGTTGATCCGCAACGCCTTGCAGCAGATCGGCTTCAAGGACATCCGCGAGGCCCCCGACGGCGAGGAGGCGCTCAAGAACCTCCTGGCCAAGCCGGCCAACCTGGTCATCTCGGACTTCAACATGCCGAAGATGGACGGGCTGGCCCTGCTGCGCGCGGTGCGCTCGCACCCGCCGATCCGCCAGACGGCCTTCGTGATGCTGACCGGCCGGGCCGACCGCGAGCTGGTCCAGCGCGCCGTGCAGTTCGGCGTCAACAACTACTGCGTCAAGCCGTTCACCGTCCAAGGCCTGAAGGAAAAGATCGAACAGGTCTTTGGCCAGCTGACATGATCGGTCGAGAGCCCTATCCAGACGAAGCGGGTCCCGCGATCAAGGTTCACGTCACCCAGGGCGAGAGCCATGTGTCGGCCGACCCGAACGTGGTCATGACCACGGTGCTCGGCTCGTGCATCGCCGCCTGCCTGCGCGACCCGACCACGGGCATCGGCGGCATGAACCACTTCCTGCTGCCGGACTCCGGCGACCGCAGCAAGGACAGCGGCGACGCCGTCCGCTACGGCGCCTACGCCATGGAGCTGCTGATCAACGGCCTCCTGAAGAAGGGCGCCCGCCGCGACCGTCTGGAGGCGAAGATCTTCGGCGGCGGCAAGCTGTTCGACGGCCTTTCGGACGTCGGCGCCAGCAACGCCGCCTTCGCCGAGCGCTTCCTGCGCGACGAAGGGATTCCGATCGTCTCGTCCAGCACCGGCGGCCTGTCGGCCCGCCGCGTCGAGTTCTGGCCGGCGTCCGGCCGGGTGCGCCAGCGCCTGGTGGCCGTCGACAACGCCCCGCAGGACGTCCGCCGTCCCGCGCCCGCCCCGATGCCTGCCGCGTCCAGCGGCGACGTGGACCTGTTCTGACGCCCATGACCGTCCAGCCGCTCGCCCTGACCGACACCGACGAGACCGCACCCGGGCAGCTGCCCGTGGGCGAGCTTTCGCGTCGGCTGGCGGCGGAGCTGATGGCGGCGGCGGCGATCTGCCGGGACTGCGAGCACATCGCCGGCGATCTAGCCAGCGGCGGCGCGGCCCTGGAGAACCTGTCGCGGCTGCAGGCCCTGGACGAGCTGAGCCAGCGCCTGCATGGCCTGTCCGACGTCCTGGCCCGTATCGGCCAGCACGCCTCGGGCGAGTGGAGCATGGCCGTCGAGCCGCTGCTCGAAGGCCTGGGCCTGGCCGACCTGGTGGTGCGCCTGCGCGACGCCCAGAACCACGAGGGCTGGGACGCCATGGCCGGCGAGCTCGACTTCTTCTAGGCCATGCGCGAACCGCTCCAAGCCGCCACCCGGATCAATCTCGAAAAGGTCGACGTCCTGCTCGTCGACGACAGCCTTCCGTCGCTGAACCTGCTGGCCCAGGTGCTGCTAGGCTTCGGCATCAAGAACCTGACCCGGGCCGAAAGCGCCAAGGCGGCCCAGGCGATGCTGCGCGAGCGCACCTTCGACCTGGTGGTCAGCGCCACCAACATGGCCGGGGTCGACGGCTACGAACTGGTCAAGTGGCAGCGCCGCGGCGCGCTGGAGGCCAACCGCTACCTGCCGGTGATCCTGGTCTCGGGCCACACCCCGCCCTCGCAGGTGTTCAAGGGCCGCGACGCGGGGGCCAACTTCACGATCGCCAAGCCGATCACCCCCAAGATCGTGCTGGAGCGGATCCTGTGGGCGGCCAAGGAAGATCGCCAGTTCGTCGAGTGCGACAGCTATCTGGGCCCCGATCGCCGGTTCAAGAACGACGGCCCGCCGGCTGGCGTCAAGGGACGGCGACGCGAGGACCCGCCCGAGGCGCTGCGTCCGCCGGGCGCGGTCGCGGCCCAGGCCGGGCTCGACCTCGAGAAAGTGAAATCATGAGCACCGTCCGCAAGTTCCGCGCCCCCAACCGCCTGTCGATGCTGGTGCGGGCCAATGGCGGCGTGACGGCCAAGGAGGCCCTGGCGGCCGCCGACGCGGCGCTGGAGCCGCTGCGCGCCGAGTCGCTGGCGGTGCTGGACGCCGCCCTGGCCGAGATCGACGCCCGGTTCGGCCGGTCGGCGGCGGCGACGAGGGCGGCCGGGGTCTTCGAGGACCTCTACGCCCTGGCCCTGCGCATCATCGACGTGTCCGGCTTCCTGCCGGGCTCGTGCGTCGACCAGGCGGCGGTTTCGTTCTGCGCCCTGGTCGACAACTGCGCCGAGGCCGGCGCCTGGCGCTGGGACGCCGTCGACGTGCACATCAACGCCCTGCGCCTGCTGCGCACCGCCGACCTCGGTCCTGACCAGCGCCGCGCGGTGATCGAGGGCCTCAACAAGGTCAGTCAACGGCGGATCGACGAGGCCTGAAGCCACGCTTGGAGACAAGCTTGGCCTTGATGTGGCCCAAACGACACGATTTCCGGGCCGCTACATTCCGCCACGCTTCAGCCATCTTGTGATCGGCGGTTTCATTTGATACCGCTTGCATTGCTACCGGTGTCAGGACAATGCTTCGAGCAGATTTGACACCGGTGTCAGAATAGACGGCCCAAGAACGGCCGCGCGGGAAGGAAGCGCGTACGCACTCTTCGGCCGGGCGATGCGAAAGCGTCGTTCAAAAAGAATGTGGTCACGGGAGGAGGATCCATGTCTCAGGTCTCTAAGCAGCGCGTCCGTGCGCTGAAGCTCGGTGCGTCCAGCGGCGCCATGCTGATGGCGCTGGCGCTGGCCGGCGCCGCCGCCGCGCAGGAAACGCCCGCGCCCGCTCCGGCGACCGAACCCGACAACGCCGTCGCGGAAGTGGTCGTCACCGGCTTCCGGGCCAGCCTGGCCAACGCCCTGGACATCAAGCGCCGCGAGAACGACCTGGTCGACGTCATCAAGGCCCAGGACATCGCCGACTTCCCCGACCTGAACCTGGCCGAGTCGCTGCAGCGCGTGCCGGGGGTGTCGATCGACCGCGACGGCGGCGAAGGCCGGACGATCACCGTGCGCGGCCTGGGTCCCGACTTCACCGTCGTGCGCCTGAACGGCCTGGAAGCCCTGGCCACCACCGGCGGCAAGGACAGCTCGGGCGGCGCCAACCGCGGCCGCCAGTTCGACTTCTCGATCTTCGCCTCGGAGCTGTTCAACAGCGTCACCGTGCGCAAGTCGACCTCGGCCATGAACGAGGAAGGCTCGCTGGGCGCGATCATCGACCTGCAGGCCTCGCGTCCGTTCGACTTCAGCGGCCCCGCCCTGAGCATGGGCGCCAAGATCGGCTGGAACGACCTGTCGCGGAAGAAGGACCCGCGCTTCACTTTCCTGGCCAGCAACCGCTGGGACACCGGCATCGGCGAGATCGGCGCCCTGATCTCGGTGGCCTACGCCGAGCGTAAGACGCTGGAAGAGGGCTCCTCGACCGGCCGCTGGGAAAACCCCAGCGTGGCCTTCAACTCCTCGACCGCGTTCCCCTGCACGGGCGCGGCCTATAATCCGGTCAGCGGCCCGCCTCTGACCTGCGCCCAGATCGGCACCGTGGTGGGCGGCACCACGCCGACGACGACGGCCGCCGCCGGCACCGCCAACAATCTGTGGCACCCGCGCATTCCGCGCTACGGCCGCCTGCAATATGACCAGAAGCGCCTGGGCGTGACCGGCTCGCTGCAATGGCGCCCGACCGAGAACTCGACCCTGACCCTCGACGCCCTGCTGGCCAAGTTCACCAACAACCGCGACGAGACCTATCTGGAAGTCATCTCCTTTAGCCGCAGCGGCGCGGGCCTGCCTCAGACCGACGTGGTCAACTTCCAGGCCGACGACAAGGGCCACCTGATCAAGGGCACGTTCGACGACGTCGACGCCCGGGTCGAGTACCGCCACGACGACCTGAAGACCGAGTTCAACCAGTTCACCCTGACCTACGACACCCGGTTCGGCGACGCGGGCCACCTGAACGTCGTCTACGGCCAGTCGCGGTCGATCCAGGACAACCCGGTCCAGACCACCTTCTCGTTCGATCGCTACAACAGCGACGGCTACAGCTACGACTACTCGCAGAACGACAAGCTGCCGAACTTCAACTACGGCTTCGACCCGACCAACCCGGCCAACTTCACCTACAGCGCCAGCAACGCCAACGGCGACGCGTCGCTGCTGCGCCTGCGGCCCAGCAAGGCGGTCAACACCTTCAAGACCTTCCGGGCCGACGTCGACTACGAGATCCTGGACGGCTTCAAGCTGCGCTACGGCGGCGACTACAAGGAATACGGCTTCTCCTCGTGGGAAAAGCGCCTGTTCTCGCGCAACCTGGCCGCCACGGGCACGACCTTCACCGCCGAAGCCGGCTTCCCGCTGCCGGCCGGCGTCACCGTCGCCGACGTCTCGCGCCTGATCACCGGTTTCGGCCGCGGTCTCGACCTGCCCTCCGGCGTGCCGACCTCGTGGATCGCGCCCGACCTGGACAAGCTGAAGAAGGCCATCGGCTACGACTGCAACTGCATCAACGCCAACGGCGACTTCCGCCTCAGCGTGCTCAACCAGCTGGGCGCCCTGCGGGCGATCACCGAGAAGGACACCGCCTTCTACATCCAGGGTGATTTCGACTACGACATCTTCAACATCCCGGTGCGCGGCAACCTGGGCGTCCGCTACGTGAAGACCGAGCAGTCGGCGACCGGCCACTACAACGCCGGCAACGTCGCCACGCCGGTGGCCACGCCGTTCGGCACGATTTCCGAGCAGATGGCCACCGACGCCATCCAGACCGTCAACCGCGAATACACCAACACCCTGCCGGCCCTGAACATCTCGGCCCAGCCGATGGAGAACTTCTTCATCCGCTTCGCCGCCGCCAAGGTGATGACCCGTCCGCAACTGCAGAACCTGACGCCGGGCTTCACCGCCATGAGCCAGAGCGCCCAGACCCTGACGCGCGGCAACCCGGATCTCGATCCGATGCTGGCCAACAACCTGGACCTCAGCTTCGAATGGTATCCGGACAAGGAAACCCTGCTGTCGGCGGGCTTCTTCCAGAAGGACATCAAGTCCTACATCCAGCAGACGGCCGAGGTCATGGCCTGGTCCGAGACCGGTCTGCCCAACAGCCTGCTGAGCAACGGCAACACCAGCGCCACGCCGTTCACGGTGACGACGAACATCAACAGTCCCGGCGGCAAGCTGAAGGGCTTCGAACTGAGCGCCCAGCGTCCGTTCACCTTCCTGCCGGCCCCGTTCGACAAGTTCGGCGCGATCGTCAACTACACCCACGTCAAGAGCGACATCGACTACATCATCAAGTCGCCGACCTTCGGCGGCACGCCCCGGGTCCAGACCGCCCCGGCGGTGCTGGTCACCCAGCCGCTGCTGAACCTGTCGCCCGACGCCTTCAACGCCACGCTCTACTACGAGAACGCCGGCTTCAAGGCGCGGATCTCGGGCTCATACCGCGACCAGTACCTGATCCAGGTGGCCCCCTCGGCGACCAACAACAACGACGTGCGGATCAAGGAAAAGACCTTCAACCTCGACGGCCAGGTCAGCTACGAGTTCAACAAGTTCACGGTCACCTTCGAGGCGATCAACCTGACCGACCAGGAAGACAGCAAGGTCGACGACTCCACGCGCATGAGCTCGGAAGAGTACGTGCACTTCGGCCGTCAGTTCTATCTGGGCGTGCGGTACAAGTTCTAGGTCGCCGCCCTCCCGAAACGACCGAAGGGCGCTGGTGCAAGCCAGCGCCCTTCTTCTTTGGTCCTCGCCCGCGTCCCGTCGGGAGGACTATGCGTTCACGGCGCCGTCGATCCAGGTGCGGCGCACATTCAGCGCCTCGTCCAGCAGCACCAGGTCGGCGGTCTGGCCGGCCTGGATCGCGCCGCGCTGCCCCCCCAGGCCCAGGAAGGCGGCGGGGGCGGAGGCGGCGATCGAGACGGCCTCTTCCAGCGACAGGCCCAGCATCGCCACGGCGTTGCGCACCGCGCCGATCATGTCCAGGTCCGAGCCCGCCAGGGTGCCGTGGTCATCGACGCAGACCCCGTCGACCACGCGGATATGCCGGCCCTGCAGGTCGAAGCTCTTGTCGGCCATGCCGACGGTGGGCATGGCGTCGGTCACCAGCATGAAGCGGTCCAGCGGCCGGGTGCGCAAGGCGATGCGCAGCACGGCGGGATCCACGTGACGGCCGTCGACGATGATCCCGCACCAGGCGGTCTGACTTTCCAGGGCCGCGCCCACCACGCCCGGCTCGCGGCTGGTCAGCGGCGACATGGCGTTGAACAGGTGGGTGAAGCCGGTCAGGCCCGCGTCCAGCGCCTTGCGCGCCGTGCCATAGGCGGCGTTGGTGTGGCCGGCCGCGACGATCACCCCGGCCTCGGCCAGGCGCCGCACCCGCTCGGGCGTGGTGGTCTCCGGCGCCAGGGTCACCAGGGTCTTGCCGCGCTTGAGCGAGCTGAGCAGGGCCACGGCCTCGTCGTCGAGGGTGCGGAACTTGCTGGCGTCGTGGATGCCCTTGCGCTTGGCGTTGAGGAATGGGCCCTCGATGTGCACGCCCAGCACGCCGGGCACGCCGGCCTCGATCGCCTGCTCGGTCGCCCGCATGGCCGCGTCGACCACGGCCAGGTCGTCGCTGATCAGGGTCGGCAGGAAACCGGTGGTCCCATAGGGCCGGTGGGCGGCGCCGATGGCGGCGATGGCCTCGACCGTGGTCGAGTCGTTGAACAGCACCCCGCCGCCGCCATTGACCTGGGTGTCGATGAAACCGGGAACGAGCAGGCCGCCGTCCAGGTCGTGGCGCTGAACGCCGACCGGCGCCGCGGCGGGGTCGATGAGGCCGTCGATCCGCCCGTCGCGGATCGCCACGGCCTTGCCGTCGACGATCCCCTGCGGCGTCAGGATGCGGCCATTGACGAGAACGGACTGCATCAGACGGTTTCTGTGACCTTGTTGAGGTGCGGGGGGCTGTCGGGATCGTAGCCGCGGGCCACCGACAGGGCGTTGGCCATGCGGTAGAAGCTCTGGATCATCAGGATCGGCTCGATCACCGGATGGGCGGCCAGGGCGGGGAGTACGCCCGCCCCCGTTTCGCCGGCGCCGGCCAGCAGCACGTCGCCGCCGCGCTCGGTCACGCCCTTGGCCATGGCGTCGACGCTGTCGCGGCTCTCGTCGTTCTGGGCGAACACCAGCACCGGGAAGCCTTCCTTGACCAGGGCCATCGGGCCGTGCAGCACCTCGGCGGCGCTAAAGGCCTCGGCGTGCAGGCCGCAGGTCTCCTTGAACTTCAGGGCCGCCTCCTGGGCCACGCCGAAGCCGACGCCGCGGCCCAGCACATAGAGGTTGCGGGCCAGCTTCAGGCGCTCGACGGCCGGGGTCCAGTCCAGGGTCCAGGCCTCGGCCAGCAGGGCGGGCAGGGTGGACAGCGCGGCGGTCAGGTCGTCGTCGCCGGTCCAGGCGGCGACCAGCTGGGCGATGGCGGACAGGGCGGCGATGTAGGACTTGGTGGCCGCCACGCTCAGTTCGGGCCCGGCGTGCAGCGGCAGGACCTCGTCGGCCAGGGCGGCGAGCGGCGAGTCGACGACATTGACCAGGGCGATGACGAAGGCGCCGGCGTCCTTGGCGGCCTGGACCGAGGCCAGCAGGTCGGGGCTTTTGCCCGATTGCGAAATGGCCAGGTAGAGCACCTCGCCCAGGTCCTGCTGGGCGGCGTAGACCGAGCTGACCGACAGGGCGGCCGACGAGGTCAGCACCCCGGTGCGGGTCTCGATCAGGTACTTGGCGAAGGTGGCGGCGTGGTCCGAGCTGCCGCGCGCGCAGGTGACGACGGCGCGCGGCGGCTTGGCCCGCAGGCGCTCGGCGATCCTGGCCGCGCGGGCGGCGTTGGCCCCCAGCTGGGCGGCGACCACCTGCGAGGCCTGGCCGGCCTCCAGGAACATGCGGGTCGATTCCGCCGTCAGAGGCCCACGCGTGGAGGAAGGTTCGGCGGGGGGGACGGATCGGGTCAAGACATGGGCCTCCAAGACGGGCGTTCCTTCAGATAAGCGCGGGGCGGGCCCCGTTCAGTACGGACCCTTCAGGAAAGGGCGTTCAGTTCGGCGACGAAGTCGTAGGCGTCGCCGCGGTAATAGGACTGGGTCACCTCGACGGCCCGGCCGTCCTTCAGGAAGCCGCGGCGCTCGATCAGCAGGCCGGCGTCCTTGGCCGGAACGCCCAGCAGCTCGGCGTGTTCGGCGGTGAACAGCACCGCGCGCAGCCGCTGCAGGGCGCGGGCGGGCCGGTGGCCGGTGGCCGCCAGCGCCTCATAGAGCGAGACCCCGACCGCCTCGGCCGAGGGCAGGGCGAAGCCGGCGATCGTCGAATATTCCACCGCCATCGGCGCGCCGTCGGCGTAGCGGATCCGGGCGAAGCGATAGACCTGGGTGCCCGGCGACAGGCCCAGGGTCAGGGACTCCTCGGGAGTGACCGAGCCCTCGGCCTTGCTGATCCACTCGCTGCGCGGCGTGCGTCCGCGCGAGATCATGTCCTCGGTGAACGACGACAGCTTGGAAAAGCTCTTCTCCACCCGGGCGGCGACGAAGGTGCCCGCGCCCTGGCGGCGGGTCAGCAGGCCCTCGCTGACCAGGCCGTCCAGCGCCTTGCGCACGGTGATCCGCGAGATGTTGAATTCCTCGGCCAGGTCGCGCTCGGCCGGCAGGGCGTCGTCGGGCGACAGCACCTTGGTCTGGATGGCCTCGCGCAGGGCGCGCTGCAGCTGCTTGTAGAGCGGGGCGTGATCGTCGCCGGCGAGGCCGCCGATCTTCTCAGAAAACATCGCCAATTCCACGCCCCCGCTCAAAACCGCGCCACCCCGTGACCCGGGAGATAGCATATGACCATTTCCGTACCAATAAGAACCTGGTCTGGAATTGGTTCTTTTTTGGCCTTGTCATCCGACAGATTTCCGTCACAGTCGCCCTCCGAGGCCCGAGAAGTACCGCATTCTACGGATGTCCGCAGATGATTGGTATCAGATTGGACTTGGAGTTCGCTCCGAGCCAGAGGCCTGGAACACGGGGAGAATTCGAAGATGAAAAGAATCCATAAAACCATACTGACCGCGTCCGCCAGCGTCCTGGCGGTTGCGTTGGCCGCGCCCGCCTTCGCGCAGGACTCAACGCAAGTCGACGAAGTGGTCGTCACCGGCATCCGGGCCTCTTTGCAGGCGTCGGTCGAGGCCAAGCGTAACGCCGATGCGGTGATCGACGTGATCACCGCCGAGGACATTGGCAAGTTCCCGGACAAGAACGTCGCCGAATCCCTGCAACGGGTTCCCGGCGTCACCATCCAGCGCGAATTCGGCGAAGGCGAGCGGATCTCGATCCGCGGCACCGCGCCGACCCTGAACCGGACCCTGCTGAACGGCCACGCCGTGGCCACGGCCGACTGGTTCATTCTCGACCAGTTCAAGGCCAGCCGCAGCTTCAACTACCTGATGCTGCCGTCGGAAATCGTCGGCAAGGTCGAGGTGTTCAAGAGCCCGATGGCCGACATCGACGAAGGCGGCGTGGGCGGCACGGTCAATGTGCACACCCGCAACCCGCTGGACCTGGCGCCGCTGTCGGTCTCCGGCTCGGTCCAGGCCTTCCATGACGAGAAGTCGGGCAACACCGATCCGACCGCCTCGGCCATGCTCAGCTGGCACAACGCCGACAAGACCCTGGGCGTCCTGGTCGGCGGCATCTACGACAAGCGCCGCATCCGCCGCGACGGCATCGAGGTGCTGGGCTACCAGGCGGTGACCACCGCCTCGGGCGACGGCACGAACATCAGCGGCATCACGCCCGACCAGACGGTCTATGCGCCCAGCCTGATCGGCTCGTCGCTGTTCACCCAGACGCGCGAGCGCAAGGGCGCCAACTTCGCCATCCAGTACGCGCCGACCGACAAGTTCGAACTGAACCTGACCGGCCTCTATTCCAAGATGGACGCCGACAACTTCAACCAGAACTACATGGCCTGGATCAGCCAGAAGATCGGCGCCCTCTCCACCTCGCCGGGCTCGCAGTTCAACATCACCCGCGTCGAGAACGGCACGGCCACCGCCGGCAACTTCAACGCCATCGGCGGCAACGGCGTGGTGTTCGACGCCATCGACCGCATCGCCCACACCAACGTCGGCTCGATCGACCTGGCCGGCAAGTGGCGTCCGTCCGAGGGCTGGGAGTTCAGCGGCCGCGTCGGCTACACCAAGGCCAAGGGCGCCACCGACCTGCAGCCGTTCTGGGAGACCAACGCCCCGACCGGCCTGACCTACGACCTGTCGAACGGCCTGCCGAAGGTGGCGTTCACCAACATCACCCCGACCACGGCCGACGACGAGATGACCCTGGGCTGGGTCTCGGCCAACACCACGGTCAACGACGACGACGAGTTCTACACCTTCGTCGACGGCGAGAAGTTCCTCGACGGCGGCGTCTTCAGCTCGGTCAAGTTCGGCCTGAAATACACCGACCATGACCGCGACGTGGTGCAGACCTACGGTCAGCGTCGGGCCCTGTTCGGCGCGACGGCGTGCGGCGGCCATGCCTGCTCGCTGGCCGACGTGGCCAATGGCGTGACGCCGGGCGACTATCTGGACGGCATCAAGGGGCCGGGCGTGCTCAGCTCGTACCTGACCGCCAGCAAGGACAAGATCGAGGCGATCTACGCCGCGATGGGGCCGGCGACGGTCTATGACCCGAACAACCCCAATGTCGGCGGCTGCATCGGCCTGAGCAACTGCGACCACTTCGGCCCGCTGGAGAGCTTCGACTTCAACGAGAAGACCTTCGGCGGCTACGTGATGGGCAACCTGAAGGGCGAGGGCTGGCGCGGCAATGTCGGCGTCCGCGTCGTCAACACCAAGATCGAGACCAACGCCTGGCGGGTGGGCGTGTCGGCCGGCACGCCGGGCGCCATCAACAACCCGTTCGGCCTGATGGCCCCGACCACGGGCGAGAAGGAATATACCGACATCCTGCCGTCGGCGAACTTCTCGTTCGACGTCCGCGACGACGTGGTGATCCGTCTGGCCGCCGGTCGTGTCCTGGCGCGTCCGGACTACGCCCAGATGGCCGGCTTCACCTCGCTGACCGAGTCCCTGCTGACGGCCTCGGGCGGCAACCCGGACCTGGATCCCTATCGCGCCAACCAGTACGACGCGACGGTGGAGTGGTACTTCGCGCCGCAGTCGATCCTGTCGGTCGACTTCTTCTACAAGGACATCTCGACCTACATCGTCCAGGGCGCGACGGTCGAGAAGCTGCCGCTGCAGGCGGCCGCCAACGACCCGCGGGTCGTCAACCCGGCCAACAACTGCGTCCTGCAATCGGCCGGCCTCTACAGCTGCGACTACAATGTCGGCCGTCCGGTCAACGTGGCCGGCGGCGAGACCAAGGGCTTCGAGGTCAACTTCCAGATGCCCGTCTGGAACGGCTTCGGCGTCCTGGCCAACTACACCTATTCCGACGCCAGTTCGTCGTCGGGCGTGCCGGTGCCGTCGAACTCGAAGAACATCTTCAACGTCAGCGGCTACTACGAGAACGAGCGCTTCAGCGCCCGCCTGTCCTACAACTACCGGTCCAAGTTCTTCGTCGACTACGACGCCGAGCGCGGCTACCGGCAGCTGTGGTCGGACTCGATCGCCTCGCTCGACGCGTCGGCCAGCGTCAACCTGACCGACCAGATCTCGCTCAGCCTCGACGCGGTGAACCTCACCGACGAGAAGCAGACCGACAACTACGACAACGACAAGAACCGTCCGGCCCGTATCTACAAGAACGGCCGCATGGTCTTTGGCGGCGTCCGGTTCAAGTTCTAGCCGGCATGGACGGGGTCATCGGCATCCGGGCCGCGGGCCCCGTCCTTGTTTTTCAGCCAGTCCTTGTTTTTCAGATTGTCGCGTCGGAGGCGGCATGGTCCAGGATCGCTTCATGACCTGCCCGCCGCCGATCGCGACCCAAGTCCTCCTGACTGCAAGCATGGAGCTGGGGCGGAGCGGTAAAACGCTCCGCCCGCTTTTTGCTTCCGGTCGGCTGGAGAGCCTTCGTTGATGATCCCAGCCCTGTCCTTCACCCGCGCTGCCCGGAGATTGGCCGGCGCCCTGTCGGTTTCGGCCGCCGCCCTGGCCTTCGCCTCGGCGGCCTGGGCCGCTGAACCGGCCCTGACCCTGACGCCGGCGCCTGCCCAGGCGACGATGGGACAAGGGGTCTTCGCCCTGACCGCCCGGACCCGGATCTTTGTCCCCCGGGGCGACGTCGAGGCCCGCGTCGTGGCCGGCCAGCTGTCCGACATGCTGTTCAAGGCCCGGGGTCTGAAGCTCGCCGTGGTCGAGGGCGCGCCGCCCGCCGGCGAGGCGGCTATCGTCCTGGCGCGCGGCCAGGCTGGCGGCGACAAGGCCGAGGCCTACGCCCTCCGGGTCGCCCCGACCGGCGTGACCATCACCGCCGCCCAACGCGCCGGCCTGTTCTACGGCGCGGTCAGCGTCTGGCAGCTGGCCGTCCAGGACGCGGCCAAGGGGCCGGCCCAGCTGCCGGCCGTCGCCATCGACGACAGCCCGCGTTTCGCCTGGCGGGGCTTCATGCTGGACAGCGCCCGCCATTTCCAGAGCGTGGAGACGATCAAGGCGATCCTCGACGCCATGGCCGCCCACAAGCTGAACGTCCTGCACTGGCACCTGGTCGACGACCAGGGCTGGCGGCTGGAGATCAAGAAATATCCCAGGCTCACCTCCGAAGGCGCCTGGCGCGTCCCGGCCGGGGCGGCGGGCCGGGATCCGCGGACCGGCAAGGCGATCCGCTATCAGGGCTTCTACACCCAGGATCAGGTGCGCGACCTGGTCGCCTACGCCGCCGCGCGCGGGATCACCGTCGTCCCGGAGATCGAGATGCCGGGCCACGCCCTGGCGCCGCTGGTGGCCTATCCGCAGTTCGGCATGACCAAGGCCCCGCCGCGCGCGTCGATGGGCGATTGGGGCGTGTTCCCCTACCTCTACCGGCCCAGCGAGGAGACGTTCACGTTCCTCAATGACGTGCTCGACGAGGTGATGGACCTGTTCCCATCCGAGTACATCCACGTCGGCGGCGACGAGGCGGTCAAGGACCAGTGGAAGGCCAGCCCCGAGGTCCAGGCCCAGATCCAGGCCCTGGGCGTCAAGGACGAGCACGGCCTGCAGAGCTGGTTCATCCAGCGGGCCGAAAAGCACATCAACGCCCGCGGCCGGCGGATGATCGGCTGGGACGAGATCCTGGAAGGGGGGCTCGCGCCCAACGCCACGGTGATGTCCTGGCGCGGGATCGACGGGGCGGTCGCCGCCGCCTCGCAGGGCCACGACGCGGTGCTGGCCCCCGACAGCACCCTCTACCTGGACCGCCGCCAGAGCGCCTCGGCCGACGAGCCGCCGGGTCGGATCAAGATCATCAGCCTGAGGGACGTCTACGACTTCGACGCCGCCCCGGCGGCGCTGACCCCGGCCCAGCGCGCCCACATCCTGGGCCTGCAGGCCACCTCGTTCACCGAGCACATGCGCACCGACGAACGGCTGGAACGGATGACCTTCCCCCGCCTGGTCGCGGTGGCCGAGAACGGCTGGACCCCCGTCGACAAGCACGACTGGAGCAACTTTGCGGCCCGCCTGCCGGCCGAGACCGCGCGGCTGGACGTGCTGGGCGTGGCCCACGACACCGTGCCGTACGAGCCGCAGGCGACCCTAAGCCCGGCCGACGGCGGCCAGGTCTCGGTCGCCCTGGCCTCGGGCCTGGGCCTGGGCGAGATCCGCTACACCACCGACGGCAAGGCCCCGACCAAGGCTTCGGACCTCTACGCGGCGCCCCTGGCCGTGGCGCCCGGCAAGACCGTCCGGACCCGGACGTTCCTGGGCGACGACGCCCTGGGCCGCGTCCGCGACTATCCGGTCAGCCTGCGGGCGGCCCGCACGCGCGACAGCCACCAGCTGGAGCTTTGCGGCAGCGGCATCAACCTGTCGCTTGAGGATGACGCTCCGAAGAGCGGCTCCGGGAACGGCCCGCGCGCGGTGTTCGCGGTCGACCTGATGAATCCCTGCTGGGTGTGGAAGGACGCGGACCTGTCGGCGGGCCTGACGCTGACCGCCCGCATCGGCCAGGTCCCGTTCAACTTCCAGATCGGCGCCGACCGCCAGAAGATCCCGCTGCGTCCGCCCGCCACCCGGGCCGGCGAGCTGGAGGTGCGGATCGACGGCTGCGCGGGCGAGCCGATCGCCGCCATCCCGCTGGGCGCGGCCGCGCGCGGCCCCGGGCTGGGGACGGTGTCGGGCCCCTTGCCCAAGCGCGAGGGCGTCCACGACCTTTGCCTGACCTTTACAGCGCGCACGGTCGAGCCGACCCTGGTGCTGGACCAGGTCACGCTGGCCCCCACCCCCTACTAGACCCTCCAAGAAGCAGGAAGCGTATCGGTGCCCAATCTCGTACTGTCCTCGCCGCTCAAGGGCTGGATCGCCCCGCTGGACGAGACGCCCGACGCCGTGTTCGCCGAGCGCATGCTGGGCGACGGCCTGGCCATCGACCCGCTGGGCTCGACCCTGCACGCCCCCTGCGACGGACGGGTGATCTCCGTGCACGCCACGCGCCACGCCGTCACCCTGCGGGCCGGCAACGGCGCCGAGATCCTGATGCACGTAGGGCTGGAGACCGTCGGACTGGGCGGCGAGGGCTTCGAGGTCCACGTCAAGGACGGCGACGCGGTCAAGGCCGGCGACAAGCTGATCAGCTTCGACCTGGACCTGCTGTCGCAACGCGCCAAGAGCCTGATCACTCCGGTGGTGATCACCAATCCCGACGCCTTCCAGATCGTCCGCCGCGAGCAGGACCACGCCGCCGCGGTCGGCGACTTCCTGATGGAGCTGGCCCCGATCGCCGGAGCCGGCGCGACCCTGGCCGTCGCCGAGGGCGAGGTGTCGCGCGAGGTCATTGTCCCCTTGCAGCACGGCGTCCACGCCCGGCCCGCCGCCCGCATCGCCGAGACCGCTCGCAAGTTCGCCTCGGAGGTCGCCCTGGTCGCGGTCAACCGCCGGGCCAGCGCCAAGAGCCCGGTCGGGGTGATGTCCCTGGCCATCCGCCACGGCGACCGCATCAGCGTGGTGGCCAGCGGCCCGGACGCCGACTTCGCCGTCGCCGCCGTCGTCGAGCTGATCGAGGGCGGCATGGGCGAGGGCGCGGCCCCGCCGCCGGCCGCCGCCCCGGCCGCCGTGGTCGAGGCCGTCCGTGTCGCGCCGCCCAGCGAGCCGGGCCTGCTGCGCGGGGTGATGGCCGCGCCGGGGCTGGCGATCGGCCAGGCCGTGCGCTTCGTGTCCAGCGACATCGCGGTGGTCGAGGCCGGCGCCGGCGCGGGCGTCGAGCGCGCCGCTCTTGAGAGCGCCCTGGCCCAGGTGCGGGCCCGGATCGAGCAGGCCGCGGCCCAAAGCGCCTTGGGGGGCGACACCGCCCGCAAGGCCATCCTCGGCGCCCACCTGGCCTTCCTGGAGGATCCCGAACTGACCGCCTCGGCCCACCGGCTGATCGCCGAGGGCAAGAGCGCCGGCTTCGCCTGGCGGCGCGCGGTCGGCGGCTATGTCGAGGCCCTGCGCGGCCTGGGCGACCGGCGGCTGGCCGAGCGGGTCGACGACCTGATCGACCTGGAGCGCCAGGTGCTGCGCGCCCTGAGCGGCGAGGAGGATGAGGCCCGCGCCCTGCCGCCCGGCGCCATCCTGCTGGCCGACGAACTGCTGCCCTCGCAGCTGATGGGCGTCGAGGCCGGCCAGGTGGCGGGCTTCTGCACCGCCAAGGGCGGGCCGACCTCGCACGTGGCCATCCTGGCCGCCGCCATGGGCATCCCGGCCATCGTCGCCGCCGGTCCGGGCGTGCTGGACGTCACCGAGGGCGCCAGCCTGATCCTCGACGCCGAGAACGGCACGCTCCGGGTCGGGCCGGACGCCGGCCAGCTGGCCGACGCCCAGACCGCCATCGCCGCCCGCCACGAGCGCAAGGCCGCCGCCAAGGCCGCCGCCCACCAGGAAAGCCGCACCGCCGACGGGACGCGGATCGAGGTGTTCGGCAATGTCGGCTCGCTGAACGACGCCCTGGCCGCCGCCGCCAACGGCGCCGAGGGCTCGGGCCTGCTGCGCACCGAGTTCCTGTTCCTGGAGCGCGAGACCCCGCCCGACGAGGATGAGCAGGCCCGCCAGTACCAGGCCATCGCCTCGGCCCTGGACGGCCGTCCGCTGATCATCCGCACCCTGGACGTCGGCGGCGACAAGGCCGCGCCCTACCTGCCGATCCCGGCCGAGGAGAACCCGGCCCTGGGCCTGCGCGGCGTGCGTGTCTCGCTGTGGCGGCCGCACCTGCTGAAGACCCAGCTGCGGGCCATCCTGCGGGTCAAGCCACTGGGTCAGTGCAGGATCATGGTCCCGATGATCGCCAGCCTCGACGAGCTGCGCGCCGTCCGCGCCGTGCTGGAGGAGGCCAAGCGCGAACTGGAGATCACCGAGCGGGTCGAGCTGGGGGTGATGATCGAAACCCCGGCCGCGGCCGTCACCGCCGACCTGCTGGCCGCCGAGGCCGACTTCCTGTCCGTGGGCACCAACGACCTGACCCAGTACGTGCTGGCCATGGACCGGGGCAATCCGGAGCTGGCCGCCCGCATCGACGCCCTGCACCCGGCGGTGCTGCGGATGATCGCCCAGACCTGCGCCGGCGCCGCCAAGCACCACCGCTGGGTCGGCGTCTGCGGCGGCCTGGCCTCCGACCTGGTCGCCGTGCCGGTGCTGGTCGGGCTGGGCGTCACCGAGCTGTCGGCCACGGCCGCCACTGTGCCGGAGGTCAAGGCCCTGGTCCGCGCCCTGAACGTCGAAGCCTGCCAGGCCCTGGCCCGCCAGGCGCTGGACCAGACCTCGCCCGAGGCGGTCCGAGATCTTTGCAAAGCCTTCCATTCGAAGGTTGGAGCCTAAAAGCGATGAAGTCCCCGCTCGAATTCCTCCAGCCCCTGGGCCGGGCCCTGATGCTGCCGATCGCCGTCCTGCCGGTGGCCGGACTGCTGCTGCGGCTGGGCCAGCCGGACCTGCTGAACATCGCCTTCGTGGCCGCGGCCGGCGACGCGATCTTCTCCAACCTCGGCCTGCTGTTCGCCATCGGCGTCGCCGTCGGCTTCGCCAAGGAGAACAACGGCGCGGCCGGCCTGGCCGGCGTGGTCTGCTTCCTGATCGCCACCGAGGGCGCCAAGGCCCTGCTGCACGTGCCGCCGGACGTCACGGCCGGCCTGATCAAGGCTCACGCCGACCTGGCCTCGGCCGCCTACAAGGCCAAGGCCCTGGCCAAGCTCAGCGTACCGATCGGCATCGCCTCGGGCCTGGTCGGCGGGATGTTCTACAACCGCTTCTCGACCTTCAAGCTGCCCGAATACCTGGCCTTCTTCAGCGGCCGGCGCTTCGTGCCGATCGTCAGCGGCCTGGCGGGCCTGCTGATCGCGGTGTTGATCGGCCTGGGCTATGACGGCATCAACGGCGCGGTCGACGGGGCCAGCCGGGCCATCGTCGGCTCGGGCGAGTTCGGCCTGCTGGTCTATGGCTTCCTGAACCGGATCCTGATCGTCACCGGCCTGCACCACATCCTCAACAACATCGCCTGGTTCGTGATCGGCGACTATCACGGCGCGACCGGCGACCTGCGGCGCTTCTTCGCCGACGACCCCAGCGCCGGCGGCTTCATGAGCGGGTTCTTCCCGGTGATGATGTTCGGCCTGCCCGCCGCGTGCCTGGCCATGTACCACACGGCCCGGCCGGAGAAGAAAAAGGCGGTCGGCGGCATGCTGACCTCGCTGGCCCTGACCTCGTTCCTGACCGGGGTGACCGAGCCGATCGAGTTCTCGTTCATGTTCCTGGCCCCGCTGCTCTATGCGGTGCACGCGGTGCTGACCGGCGTGGCCATGGCGGCGATGAACGCCCTGGACATCAAGCTGGGCTTCACCTTCTCGGCTGGGCTGTTCGACTATGTGCTGAACTTCGGCAAGGCCACCCATCCGCTGTGGCTGCTGCCGCTGGGGGCGCTGTACGCGGCCGTCTATTACGGCCTGTTCCGCTTCTTCATCGTCAAGTTCGACCTGAAGACCCCGGGGCGCGAGGCCGACGACGTGGTCTCGGCCGAGGCGGCGACCACGGGCGGCGGGCGCGGGGCCGACTTCGTCGCGGCCCTGGGCGGGGCGGCCAACCTGGTCTCGGTCGACGCCTGCACCACCCGCCTGCGCCTGATCGTCGCCGACCAGGGCGCGGTCAGCGAACCGGCCCTGAAGGCCCTGGGCGCGCGCGGGATCGTCAAGCCCTCGGACAAGGCCCTGCAGGTGGTGCTCGGCCCGATCGCCGACGGCGTGGCCGGCGAGATCCGCGCCGCGATGGCTGGAGGCGCCGTCTCCGCACCGGCGCCGGTGAAGCCCGCCGTCGCCAAGGCCGCGGCCCCGGTCGCCCTGCCGACCGCCGCCGACGACGCCCGGGCCGAGGCCCTGGTCGGCGCCCTGGGCGGCCTGGCCAATGTCGAGGCGGTCGGGGCCTGCTCCAGCCGCCTGCGGCTGGTGGTGCGCGACAACGCCGCCGTCGACGAGGCGGCCCTGGCGGCCCTGGACTCGCGCGGCGTCGTCCGGGTCGGCGCCCGCGCCGTGCACGTGGTGCTGGGTCCTGACGCCGAGCGTATCGGCGAGGCGGTGCGCTGCCTGCTGCCGGGGTGAGGCCATGAGCCAGGCGATCAACGACATCCTGATCGTCGGCGGCGGCACGGCCGGGTGGATGACCGCCGCCTACCTGGCCCGGCGGCTGGGCTCGACCCGGCCGGACGGGGTGCGCATCACCCTGATCGAGTCCAGCGAGATCGGCATCATCGGGGTGGGCGAGGGCACGTTCCCGACCATCCAGAACACCATGCGCACGCTGGGCGTCGACGAGGCGCGGTTCATGCGCGAGGCCGGAGCGGCCTTCAAGCAGGGCATCAGGTTCGTCGACTGGAAGACCGCGCCGAGGGACGGGGTCCACAGCCATTACTACCACCCGTTCGCCCAGCCCCGGCTGCTGAATGGCGGCCTGGACCTGGCGCCCTACTGGCTGATGGGCGAGGCGGGGGACATCCCGTTCTCCGACGCCGTCACCTTGCAGGACAAGGTCTGCGAGGCGATGCGCGGGCCCAAGCGGCTGGACGATCCGCAGTACGGCGGGCCGATGGCCTACGCCTACCATTTCGACGCCGGCAAGCTGGCGAGCCTGCTGCGCGAGGTCGGCAAGGCCACGGGCGTCAAGCACCTGCTGGGCAACGTGCTGACTGTGAACAAGGCCGAGGACGGTTCGATCGCCTCGGTGACGACGCGCGAGCACGGCGACCTGGTCGCCGACCTCTATGTCGACTGCACGGGTTTCGCCGGGGCCCTGATCGGCGAGGCGATGGGCTCGGCCTGGATCGACAGGGGCGACACCCTGTTCGTCGACCGGGCCCTGGCCCTGCAAGTCCCCTACGAGCGCCCCGACGCCCCGGTGGCCACGACCACGATCTCCACCGCCCACGAGGCCGGCTGGACCTGGGACATCGGCCTGCCCGACCGCCGGGGCACGGGCTATGTCTATTCCAGCCGCCACACCACCGACGAGCGCGCCGAGCAGGTGCTGCGCGGCTATGTCGGCCGGGCCGGCGACGGGCTGACGCCCCGGCTGCTGAAGCTGAAGGTCGGCCATCGCCAGGCGCACTGGATCGGGAACTGCGTCGCGGTGGGCCTGTCCGGCGGCTTCCTGGAGCCGCTGGAATCGACCGGCGTCGTACTGATCGAGGCCGCCGCCTACATGCTGGCCCGCAACCTGCCGCGCCGGGGCGGGATGGACGCCGCCGCCCGCCAGTTCAACGCGGCCATGACCGACCGCTACCTGCGGGCCATCGACTTCATCAAGCTGCACTACTGCCTCAGCCAGCGCACCGACAACCGCTTCTGGACCGACAACGCCGACCCGGCCTCGATCCCCGAGACGCTGCTGGACCACCTGGCGATGTGGAAGCACCGGCCGCCCAACGTGTTCGACTTCCCGAACCTGCACGAGAGCTTCAAGTACTTCAATTACCAGTACATTCTGTACGGCATGGGGTTTGAGACCACCGTCGACCCGGCGGCCCACGTGCATGGCGACCTGGCCCGGGCCGACTTCGCGCGGGTGCGGGAAGCGGGCCTGCGCGCCGCCGCCAGCCTGCCCGACCATCGCGCCCTGCTGACCGACATCTATACGCGCGGCTTCTCGACCCAGGCCCCCGGCCTGGCCACGGCCGAGGCCGGCGAGGCGCCCCGGCGGTGAACGGACCCGCCTTCGCGCCAGGTCCGGATCGGCGCGTCGAGGCGCTGCGGATCGGCCGCGAAGGCCATCCCGTGCTGGTGATCGACGGCCTGCTGACGGGCGCGGAAGACCTGGTGGCGTTCGCGGCCGAGACGGCCAGGCTGGCGCCGGTCCGGACCGCCGCCAACTTCTATCCCGGCGTCCGGGCCCCCGCGCCGGCCGGCTATGTCCAGGCGCTTATCTCCGCCCTGCGGCCGCATTTGGCGACGACCTTCGGCGCGCCGCTCGACGGCCGCGCCCACGTCACCTGCGCCCTGTCGATGGCCACCCTGCCGGCCGACCAGGCGACCCAGCCCCAGCGCCTGCCGCACATCGACACCACCGCGCCGGGGCAGCTGGCGATCCTGCATTATCTGTGCGGCCCCCCGCACGGCGGCACGGCCTTCTATCGCCACCGCGCCACCGGGTTCGAGGCGATCGACCCCGCGCGCGGTCCCGCCTATCTGGCGGCCGTGCGCCAGGAGCTGGCCGACGGCGCGGGCGGCCAGGGCGGCTACATCACGGCCTCCGACGCCCACTACGAACAGACGGCCGTGGTGGCGCCGGGGTTCAACAGGATCGTGGTCTACGCCAGCAACCTGCTGCACGCCGGCGTGCTGGCCGACCGCCCGGCCAGCGCCGACCCCCGCATGGGCCGGCTGACGGCCAACACCTTTTTCCGCCCGGAAGGCTGATCTCGCCCGCCGCGCACGACCTGGGCGCCAACGCTGTCAGGCGCGCAGAACCTTCAAGTCACGGCAGACATGTCCAAGCCCCGGGCCGGCGAACGGCCTAGCCTCCGGCCCGAACTTGGCGGTCCATTCCGCCGGACCGGCAGAGAGGGCGGGGCATGACCACATCTTCCAACGACCCGGACGGCGCCTCGCGGCGCGGCGTCGTCGTCAGCGGCCTCAGCCTGGCCCTGGTGGCGGTCCTGCCGTCCCTCGCGCCCGCCCCATCGTCCGCGGCGACGCCCCAGGCTTCGTCCAAATCCCCAGGAGACACCAAAATGAGCAGCGGCTTCGTCACCACCAAGGACGGCGTGCAGATCTTCTACAAGGACTGGGGTCCCAAGACCGCCCAGCCGATCGTGTTCCACCACGGCTGGCCGCTCAGCGCCGACGACTGGGACGCCCAGATGATGTTCTTCCTGGGCGAGGGCTTCCGGGTCATCGCCCATGATCGTCGCGGCCACGGCCGGTCGACCCAGACCGATACCGGCAACGAGATGGACACCTACGCCGCCGACGTCATCGCCCTGACCGACCACCTGGACCTGAAGAACGCCGTGCACGTGGGCCACTCCACCGGCGGCGGCGAGGCCATCCACTACGCCGCCCGCGCCAAGCCGGGCCGGGTGGCCAAGGTGGTGCTGATCGGCGCCGTGCCGCCGATCATGGTCAAGTCCGACAAGAACCCGGGCGGCCTGCCGATCGAGGTGTTCGACGGCTTCCGCGCCGCCCAGAACGCCAACCGCGCCCAGTTCTTCCACGACGTCGCGGCCGGTCCGTTCTACGGCTACAACCGTCCGGGCGCGAAGGTCTCGCCGGCCACGGTCGAGAACTGGTGGCGCCAGGGCATGATGGGCGGCGCCAAGGCCCACTACGACTGCATCAAGGCCTTCTCGGAAACCGACTTCACCGACGACCTGAAGTCGGTCGACGTGCCGGTGCTGCTGATGCACGGCGAGGACGACCAGATCGTGCCGATCGAGGACTCGGCCAAGCTGGGCATCAAGCTGCTCAAGCACGGCACGCTGAAGACCTATCCGGGCCTGCCGCACGGCATGTGCACCACCCACCCGGAGATCATCAATCCGGACCTGCTGGCCTTCATCAAGGCCTAGGACCTTTCGGAAACCCGAAGAGGGCGTCCGCTTCGGCGGACGCCCTTTTTCGCGTCCGGCGGGCTTGCGAAGCGGCGCGCGATGGGGGTTGTTTGGTCCGATGATCCCCGTCGCGACGGCCCCCTGGGCGCACCTGCCCTTCGACCTGCTGGCCTGGGGCCTGGGGACCGCCTCGACGGTGGTCGTCTATCGCTGGCGGCTCAAGGACCAGGTCCGGCCGGTGGCGGCGCGGGTCGATGGCGGCTACTTCCTGTTCCTGGCCCTGGGGGCCATTCCCGGCGCCTGGCTGGCCGGCTCCTTCAACTCCCTGCGCGAGCACGCGCCCGTCCTGTCGCACAGCGTGGCCGGGGCCCTGGCCGGCGCGATCGCCGGCGTCGAGGCCTACAAGGCGCTGCGGGGCGTCAAGGGCTCGACCGGCGGGATCTTCGTCGGCTCCTTCAGCCTCGGCGTGGTGGTCGGGCGGCTGGGCTGTTTCTTCGCGGGCCTGCCGGACGACACCTATGGCGCGCCGACTCGCCTGCCGTGGGCGGTGGACCTGGGCGACGGCGTGGGTCGCCATCCGGTGCAGCTCTACGAGTCGGCCAGCATGGCCCTGTTCCTGGCCGTCTACCTGTCGGGCCTGGCGGGCCGGCAGGACTGGGCGATGCGCCGCGGCTTCTATGTCATGTGCGGCTGGTACGGCCTGCAGCGGTTCTGCTGGGAGTTCCTAAAGCCCTATCCCCGGTTGATCGGGCCGTTTAACCTCTTCCATCTGCTTTGCCTGGGGCTGGTGATCTATGGATGGGTCTATTACCGCGCCGATCGGCGACGAGAGCGCCGCGCGGAAGATCGCGCCCTACCTGTTCCTGGGCCAGACCACCAGCCTGTGTGAGACCTGCCTGACGCTGGTCCCGGCCAAGATCATCGCCGAGGGCGAGCGGGTCTATTACCAGAAGCGCTGTCGCGAGCATGGCGTCCAGAAGACCCTGATCAGCGACGACCTGGGCTACTGGAAGGCCCAGAAGGACTGGCTCAAGCCGGGCGACCGGCCGCTGGCCGTCCAGACCCGCACCGACCACGGCTGTCCCTACGACTGCGGCCTGTGCCCGGACCACGAGCAGCACTCCTGTCTGGCGATCCTGGAGATCAATGAGGCCTGCAACCTCAGCTGCCCGGTCTGTTTCGCCGGCTCGTCGACCGGCCTGGACGCCCATCGCCCCCTGGCCGAGGTCGAGCGGATGCTGGACGCCGTCGTCGCCTCCGAGGGCGAGCCCGACCTGGTGCAGCTGTCCGGCGGCGAGCCCACCCTGCATCCGCAATTCTTCGAGATCCTGTCGGCCGCCCGGGCCCGTCCGATCCGCCACCTGATGATCAACACCAACGGCCTGCGGATCGCCCGCGAGCCCGGCTTCGCCGAGCGCCTGGCGACCTACATGCCCAGGTTCGAGGTTTATCTGCAGTTCGACAGCCTCAGGCGCGACGCCCTGATGCAGCTGCGCGGCGCCGACCTAGTCAAGGTCCGCACCCAGGCGCTGGAGGCGCTGGAGCGCAACAATATCTCGACCACCCTGGTCGTGACCCTGAAGAAGGGCGTCAACGACGACGAGATCGCCGATATCGTCCGCTTCGCCCTGACCTGGCGCTGCGTGCGCGGCGTGACCTTCCAGCCGATCCAGGACGCCGGCCGCAACGACGGCTTCGACGCCCGCGACCACCGCATCGTCTTGACCGAAGTGCGCCGCCGGATCGCCGAGGCGGGGGTGTTCGCCCTGGAGGACCTGATCCCCCTGCCGTGCAATCCCGACCAGATCTGCATCGGCTATGGCCTGCGCAACGGCCAGGACGTGGCGCCGGTGACCGCCCTGCTGCCGCGCGAGCTGTTCGTCGCCGCCGCGCCCAGCACGGTGACGTTCGAGGCCTATCCCGAACTGCAGCGCAAGATCTTCGACCTGCTGTCGCTGTCCACCGCCCAGGCCGACACCTCCGACAAGCTGGCGGCCCTGCTCTGCTGCCTGCCCGAGGCGGCCGTGCCCCAGAGCCTGGCCTACGAGCACACCTTCCGGGTGGTCGTCTCGCAGTTCCTGGACCGCTACAATTTCGACCTCGGCACGGTGAAGCGCTCGTGCGTGCACTTCGTCGAGCCGGACGGGCGGATCATTCCGTTCGACACCTACAACACCTTCTATCGCCCCGGCGCAGCGGGCGCTGGGGCGCTCGCGCGGGGGCAGGGGAGGGCGATATGAGTTCGGAGCAGGACCGTCCGGATCAAGACCGGCCCGATCCGGTGGCCAGGCTGTTCGGGGCGCTGCTGATGACGGTGGGGGCGCTGATGATGGCTCTGTGCGGCCTGTGCTCGCTGATCTTCGTCATCTCCACGGCCGGAAGCAGCGGCGGCGAGACGGGCGGCATGCTGCTGCTGGCCCTGGTCATCGGCGGCGTGCCGATCGCCATCGGCTTTGGAATCTTCTGGCTCGGGCGCTGGCTCTGGCGGCCTAAGGCTCGCTGACCGCCAGGATCGCGAAGTCCCAGCCGTCCAGCGTCACGACCCCGTCGGCGACCTGCGCCCTCCCGAACGCCGGGCCCTCGACCCGCAGGCCGCCGGGAACGGCGTAGCGCACCGGCTCGCGGCCGAAGTTCAGCAGCACCAGGGTCCGCTCGCCCCGGCGATAGGCGAAGACCCGCGGGTGGTCGGTGTCGATGTCGCGGTAGTCGCCCTCGCGCAGGTCGGCCGACCCTCGCCGGAAGGCGATCAGGGCGCGGGTGTGGGCCAGCACCGAGTCCGGCCGCGCGGCCTGGTCCGCCGCGTTGATGGTCGCGGCGTTGGGATTGACCGCCAGCCAGGGCTTGCCCGTGGTGAAGCCGCCGTGCGGGCCGTCCGTCCATTGCATCGGCGTGCGGCTGTTGTCGCGGCCCATGGCCCGGGCGTTGGCCAGGTATTCCGCCTCCGACACCCGGTGGCGCACGTCGCGCCAGCGGCCGGCCACCTCCAGGTCGTCGAAGTCGTCCAGGGTCTGGAACGGATAGTTGGTCATGCCCAGTTCCTCGCCCTGGTAGAGGAACGGCGTGCCGCGCTGGGTCAGGATCAGGGTGTTCAGGACCTTGGCCGACCGCTCGACCCAGGCCGGATCGTCGTCGCCGAAATGCGAGACCGAGCGCGGATTGTCGTGGTTGGACAGGAACACCGTGTTCCAGCCGAACGGCCCGGCCGCCTGGTCGAGCTCGGTATAGAGCGCCTTCAGCCGCGGCAGGGTCCAGGTCGTCTTGCGCCAGCCGTCGATGTCCATCCGCACGATGTCGAAATTGAACACCAGGTCCAGCTCGCGCCGCCGGCTGTCGATCAGGTCGCGCGCCTGTTCGGGCCGGATCCCGAAGGCCTCGCCGACGGTCATCGTGTCGTAGTGGTCCAGCACCTCGCGCCGCATCTCGCGCAGGTGCTCGTGCAGCCGGGGGCCGGCGGCGTAGACGAACTGCGGGGCGCGCAGCTCTTCCGGCGTCAGGTCGGGCAGCCCCGGGGGCTTGGAGATGAACGGGATGACGTCCATCCGAAAGCCCGACACCCCCTTGTCGAGCCAGAACCGCATCAGGTCGTGGACCTCCTCCCGGACCTTGGGGTTCTCCCAGTTCAGGTCGGGCTGCTTGGCGGCGAAATAGTGCAGATAGTACTGGCCGACGCCGTCGGGATCCTCGCCGTGGTCGAGGGTCCAGGCCGAACCGCCGAAGAAGGCCGGATAGTTGTTGGGCGGGCCGCCGTCGGCCTTGCCGTCGCGCCAGATGTAGTAGTCGCGATAAGGGTTGCCGGGGCCCTTCCGGCTCTCGACGAACCAGGCGTGCTCGTCGCTGCTGTGGTTGACCACCAGGTCGATGATCAGCCGGACGCCCCGCGCCTTCATCCCGGCCAGCATGGCGTCGAAGTCGGCCATGGTCCCGAACTGGGCCATCACCTTGCGGTAGTCGCGGATGTCGTAGCCGTTGTCGGCGTTGGGGCTGTCGAAGTGCGGGCTGAGCCACACCACGTCGATGCCGAGGTCCTTCAGATAGTCCAGCCGCGCCGTGATCCCCGGCAGGTCGCCGATCCCATCGCCATTGGTGTCGAGGAACGAGCGCGGATAGATCTGGTAGACGACCGCGTCCTTCCACCAGGGGCGGCCGGGACCCGGTTCGGCGGGCGGCGTCGGTGGGTCATCATGCACGAGCGATCTGTCTCCCAGGCCTAGCCCGGGGGAAACTAACCGATTTTCGCGATGGGGTTAGTGGCGGAGAGGGTGGGATTCGAACCCACGGTGCCCTTCCAGGCACGCCGCATTTCGAGTGCGGTACATTCGACCACTCTGCCACCTCTCCAGGGGGTCTTCGCAGGCCGCCCGCAGGCGCGCCTTGAGTGAGGGCGGGATACCTAGCGGCGTCGCCCGAAGAGCGCAAGAGCCTGTGACAAGCTTTTGTGTCGCGGGACGCGGTTTCCGGGCGAGAACCCGCCGGCCTAGGCTTTCGGATAGAGAACCATCTGGGTGCAGCGGAAAAGCGCGATGGTCTTGCCGGTGGCCTCGGCGGTGACGACCGCGTCCCAGACCTGGGTGTTGCGGCCGCCGTGGACCAGGGTCGCCGCGCAGGCCACGCCGCCGCCCTCGCGCACGGTGCCCAGGAAATTGGACTTCAGCTCGATGGTGGTGAAGCCGCTGGCGCCTTCGGGCAGCGACACCACGCAGCCGTAGCCGCAGGCGCTGTCGGCCAGGGCGATGACGCTGGCGGCGTGCAGGAAGCCGTTCGGGGCCATGTGATGCTTGGCCACCGTCATGCGGCCGGTCACGCGCCCAGGGACCGCCTGCGTCCATTCCAGGCCCAGCAGGCCCGGCAGGTTGTCGGCCTGGGCGGCGGTCAGTTCGGCGCTTCGGTCTTCGGTCACGGCGGTGTCTCCCAATGCTTCGCGTCAAGTTCTTCGTATGCGAAGCATCTAGGCGCGCAGTCGGACGGGAGGCAAGTCCGTTTTTAAATAGAACTGATGTCGACCGGCTGGAAGCGCTTGCCGTCCTCGCCCTGCGGGGGCAGGCGAAAGGCGCGGATCCCCACCTGCAGGGCCGGGGCGGCCAGCGGGCCGGGCGCAGCCAGGACGGCGGCGCGGCGGGCGACGAAGGCCTCGGCGGGCACGGCGTCGCCGGCGTCGATGTTGCGGGCCTTCTGGTCGGCCACGGTGGTGTTCCAGGCGTCGGCGGCCGCGCCGGTCTGGCCGACCAGCAGGCGGGTCTGCGGCGGCAGGCCCAGCAGCCGGCGGGCGGCGGCGTGCTGGCCGGCGGCGTCGGCCCCGGGGGCGGCGCTGTCGTCCAGGCCCTGGTCCGGCGGCAGCAGGGCCGAGCCGGCGAAGACCACGTCGCCCACTTGGTAGGCCGTGGCCCCGGGCAGGCGGCCGGGCAGGGCGATGGCGGTGATCTCGATCCCGCCCATCGGCAGGGCCTCGCCGTCCTGGGCCAGCTTGTCGAAGTCCCAGCCGTCCAGGTCGACGCCGTCGCTTCCCAGCACGGGGACCAGGCGCTTGAGGCTGTCCAGCACCGGGGCGCCGATGCAGATCGACGCGCCGGTCTCGTATTTCAGGTGGCCTGCCGCCGACAGGTGGTCGGTATGCAGGCCGGTCTCCAGGATCCAGGTCGGTCCCAGGTCCTTGGCGCGGACATCGGCGATGATGGCGTCGACGAAGCCGGTGTCGATGGCCTGGGTCAGCGGGTCGTAGTCGAGAACGGGGTCGACGAACGCGCAGAGCTGGGTGGCCGGATCGGCGATCAGATAGGTCACCCGCCCGGTGGCGGGGTGGTGGAAAGCGGTGATTTCCGGCTGCATAGATCGGTCCGATGACGCCCTGAGGCGGGCACCTTGACTGCAAGCTCTTAAGTATCGGCGAACAAGATCCGCCCGTTCGTCCCCGAGGCGATCGGTCTCAGGGGCGGGGCTGCGTGCGACGCCCTAGGGGCGGGCCGCCGCCGTGCAGCTCTTGTCGCCGCGCATCTGCGTCACCCAGACCGGCTCCACATAGCGGTCGCCGTCGCGGAAGCCGGGGGCGCAGCCTTCGGGGGTGTCGGACCGGCTGCGTCCGCCGCCGCCGCGCATGTCCAGCGACAGGGCCAGGGACTGGGACGTTCCGCCGCGCGGGCCCCAGCCGTAGCCGTATCCGCCGCCGTAACCGTCGTAGCCGCCATAGCCGCCGTACCCGTAGCCGCCGTGCTTGCCGAAGTCGGTCTGGCTGACGGCGACGCCCAGGGTGCCGGTCTCGCCGATCGGGATCAGACTGGAGACATAGCCGCTGCGATAGCCGCCGGTGCCGACGCTGACGCCCACTTCGCCGTGCACCTGACGCTTGCCGTCCTTGTCCAGGGGGTAGCCGTTCACGTCGAGCTCGGCGCGCGGCGCATAGTGGATCGGATCACCCTGGACCGGCGGCGCATCGGCCATCCAGGCCGACAGCGGGTCGACGGCGGCCGGTTTGGCGCGTTCGGCCGCGTCACGGGCCTGGGCGTCGGCCTTGGCCTTCTCCAGCTCGGCCTCGGTCGGCGGACGGGTGGCGCGGGCGGCGGCGGTGGTCACCACCTCGTCGTCGGCCGAACGGGCGAGCGCGGCCCCGGGCAGGACCAGCGGCAGGGCCAGGAGCGCGGCGGCGAGGGCGATGCGGGACGGGACCATGGACGAAACCTCCGACCCCGTCACACTGGGCGCGATCTGTAACCGAATTAGGGCCTGAATGTATCGGCCAGGCAAGGTCTAGCTGGGGACGCCGTCACAGCGCTTCAAGGGCGGCTTCCAGCGCCGCCATGTCGGGCGGCGGCGGGGTCTTGAACCGCAGGGGCTGGCCGGTGATCGGGTGGACGAAGCCGAGGACGGCGGCGTGGAGGGCCTGGCGCGCGAAACCGATCCCGACCAGCGCCGCCTTGACCGGCGCGGCCGGGGCGCCGGCGCCGTAGACCGGGTCGCCCAGGCAGGGCGATCCCTTGCTGGCCATGTGCACGCGGATCTGGTGGGTGCGGCCGGTCTCCAGCCGGCAGGCCACCCGCGCGGCCAGGGGCTTGTCGGCGGCGCCGAAGGTCTTCTCGACCCGATAGTGGGTGACCGCCTCGCGGCCGCCGGCCTTCAGCACCGCCATCTTCTTGCGGTCGTGTGGCGAGCGGCCCAGGCGGGTCTCGATGGTCCCGGCGGCAGGATGCGGCGCGCCGCGGGTCAGGGCCAGGTACATGCGGTCGATGTCGTGGGCGGCGAACAGGGCCGACAGGCCCTGGTGGGCGGCGTCGGTCTTGGCCGCCACCATCACCCCGGAGGTGTCCTTGTCCAGGCGGTGGACGACTCCCGGCCGGGCCACGCCGCCGATCCCCGACAGGCTGGCCCCGCAGTGGAACAGCAGGGCGTTGACCAGGGTGCCGGTCTCGCAGCCGGGCGCGGGATGGGCGGCCATGCCCGGCGGCTTGTCGACGACGATCAGGTGGGCGTCCTCGTAGAGCACGCTGAGCGGAATGTCCTCGGGCTCGGGCTCGGCCGCGACCGGCGGCGGGACCAGCACCGCGTAGAGTCCGGCCGGGGCCTTGGCCTTGCCGTCGGCCATCGGGCGCGGCGCGGCGCCCTCGACGACCAGCGACACCTGGCCGGCGGCGATCAGGGCCTGAAGGCGAGCCCGCGACAGGTCCGGAGCGGCGGTCGCCAGGGCCTTGTCCAGCCGCTGGCCGGCCAGGTCCGGGCCCAGGGCGATCCGCAGGACCTCGCCGCCGCTGGCGCCCGCATCGGGGGCGTCCAGGTCGTCGACCTCGTCGTCGACGAGCGGCGGGATCGGGGCGGGCGGCGGGATCAAGGCGTGTTCATGGCTCCGTCATGGGTCTGTCGTATCGCGGACACCGCCCGCGCCTAACGGCTCAGGTTCTAGTCTTGCGTCCGAAGGGGATAGTCGATGCGCGTGTTCCGCACCACCTTGCTCATGACCGCCGTCAGCGGCCTGGCCCTCTGCGCCGGCGCGGCCCACGCCGCCGAGCCCGGCGCTCTGGCCGCCGAACCGGTCGATGGCCAGGTCGAGGAACTGATCGTCACCGCCCAGAAGCGCGAGCAGAAGGCCCTGGACGTGCCGATCGCCCTGACGGCCTATTCGGGCGCCATGCTCGACAGGCTGGGCGTGCAGGAGTTCGACAAGCTGTCGGCCTTCGTCCCCGGCTTCCAGGTCCAGAACCAGTCGCCCAACAACCCTGGCTTCGTGATGCGCGGCATCACCTCCGACAGCGGCGAGGCGACGGTCGAGCCGCGGGTCTCGGTGTTCCAGGACGGCGTGTCGATCTCCAAGTCGCGCGGCTCGTATGTCGAGCTGTTCGACGTCCAGCGGATCGAGGTGGCCAAGGGCCCGCAGTCCACCCTGTTCGGGCGCGGCGCGATGATCGGGGCGGTCAACATCATCCAGAACAAGGCCGATCCCAAGGCCCTGGACTGGCGGGTCGGCGCCGAGCTGGGCGACCACGGCTACGGCCTGTTCGAGGCCATGGCCAACGTGCCGCTGAGCGACACCTTCGCCCTGCGCCTGGCCGGCCGCTACAAGGAGCGCGACGGCGCCACCCCGAACGTGCTGGGCGGCCGCAACCTCGGCTCGACCGACACCGGCGCCCTGCGCCTGTCGGCTCACTGGTCGCCGACGGCCAAGCTCGACGCCGACCTGATCCTCAACTACGAGGCCGACCATCCGACCGGCACGGCGTTCAAGTCCAACAGCTTCAACCCGACCAACATCGCCACCGGCCAGGCCCTGGGCGACCGCGACCCCAACAGCCCGGCCGGCCTGTCCAGTGGCTACGGCTTCGAGGGCGGCGCGCCCCTGGGCCTCAAGCGCTTCGTGCAGGGCGCGACCGCCCTGGTCGACTACCGCTTCAACGACGCCTGGACCCTGTCGTCGATCACCGCCGCCCGCCACTTCGCCAGCGACGAGGTGTTCGACCCGGACGGCTTCTCGCTGCCGATGTTCGTGTTCGCCGAGGACGCGCGCGGCCGGCAGTACAGCCAGGAACTGCGCCTGAACTACGACAACGGCGGCAAGGTCAGCTGGTTCGGCGGCGTCAGCTATTTCGACGAGGACGCCCGGACCCGCGTGCCGCTGCAGTTCGACGAGCGCTACGCCCTGGCCCTGCTGACCGGCCAGCTGACCAAGCCCAATCCGCAACCGACGGCGGTGCTGACCAACACCGCCTTCCTGTCGACCCTGGTCGCCGGCCTGACCCAAGGCGCGGCGAGCGGGGCGGTGGCCCAGGGCATCGCCAGCAATCTGGGCGTCCACACCGAGCAGTTCACCAACTACGGCACGACGAGGTCGTGGGACGTCTATGGCGACGCCACCTGGCATGTGACCGACCGCTTCGAGCTGTCGGCCGGCCTGCGCTACACCAAGGACGACAAGTCCAGCGGCGTCGGCTCGCAGGTCAGCCAGCGCTCGATCCTGGGCGGGACGATCGGCGCGCTCAGCCTGCCGGCGGCGACGCGCCAGGCGATCCTCGGGGCCCTGGCGGTTCCGGGCGCGGCCAATATCCCGACCTCGGCCGCCTATCCGGTCCCGATGTTCGGCCTGTTCGCCCAGCCGACCACCGGCAACGGCCAGGTCTCGACCCAGGACTTCACCGACGACGGCCTGACCTGGCGCCTGGTCGGCCGCTACGAGGTGACGCCCGACGCCAGCCTCTACGCGTCCTATGCTCGCGGCCGCCGTCCCAAGGTGCTGTCCTCGGCCGCGCCCGCCGCGCCGATGTCGCCGGGCAAGTTCACGCCGGTCGCCGCCGAGACCGTCGACAGCTACGAGGCCGGCGCCAAGAGCCGGCTTCTGGACGGGCGGCTCAATGTGGAAGGCGCCGTCTACTTCTACAGCTACGACAACTTCCAGACGACGGTGCGCCAAGGCGCCCAGATCATCACCACCAACGCCGGCCAGGCGGAAAGCTACGGCTTCGAGGGCCAGGCCACCTGGCAGGCGGCCAGCTTCGCCGAGGTGTTCGCGACCTACGGCTACAACCACGGACGCTTCAAGGCCGGCATCCGCGACGGCAACCGCTTCCGCCTGTCGCCGGACAACAAGGTCTCGCTGGGCGCCAGCCTGCACGCCGACCTGCTGAACGGCCGCTTCACCTTCACGCCGATCTACGCCTGGCAGTCCAAGACCTTCTTCGACGACGACAACGACATCCCGGCCCTGCAGAAGAACAACCTGCTCCCCGACCTGGTGCAGGACGAGTTCCAGAAAAGCTACGGCCTGCTGGACCTGCGCCTGGAGTACCAGCCGTCCTTCGCCCGCTGGAAGGTCGGGGCCTTCGTGACCAACGCCACCGACGAGAAGTACGTCAAGGACGCCGGCAACACGGGCGACAGCTTCGGGATCCCGACCTTCATCGCCGGCAATCCGCGCTATTACGGCCTGACGTTCTCGCTGCGGCGATAGCCGGCTCTGGCTGGACAGACATCATCATTCCACTGTTGTCTCTGCGCGAGAGACGACCAAGCGGCGCCCCCGGGGAGTTGAACATGACCATCGACAGACGCAGGGCCCTGGCCCTCTTCGGCCTGGGCGGCGCGGGCGCGGCCGGCGAGGCCGTGGCGGCCAAGCCCCGGGCCTATTTCGCTGGCCGCGCCGCCTTCCTGCACGGCGCCGCCTCGGGCGATCCGCTGGAGGATCGCGTGGTGCTGTGGACCCGGATCACGGCCGAGGCCACGACCGCGCCGATCGCCGTGCGCTGGGACGTGGCCACCGACCCCGGCTTCAAGGCCATCGTCCGCCAGGGCCAGGCCACCGCGGTCTCGGCCCGTGACTATACGGTGAAGGTCGACGTCACCGGCCTGAAGCCGGCGACCGACTACTTCTACCGCTTCCGCTATGTCCGGAAGGGCAAGCCGTTCGGCAAGGCCGTGGGCGGGCGCACCCGCACCCTGCCCAAGGGCCAGGTCCGCGACGTGGTGCTGGCCGTGGTCTCGTGCAGTCTCTACCCGAACGGCTATTTCAACGCCTATGACGCCATCGCCAAGCTGCCGCGCGTCGACGCCGTGCTGCACCTGGGCGACTACATCTACGAATACGGCGCCGCGCCCGGCGACTACGGCATGACCTCGCCGACCGCCAGGACCCGCGCGCCCGACCCGCCGCACGAGCTGCTCAGCCTGGCCGACTACCGTCGCCGCCACGCCCTCTACAAGACAGATCCCGCCCTGCAGGCCGCCCACGCCCGCGCGCCGTGGATCGTGGTCTGGGACGACCACGAGACCGCCGACAACAGCTGGATCGGCGGGGCCGAGAACCACCAGCCCGGCCCGATTTCTCAAGGAGGGGAGGGCGACTGGGCCAAGCGCAAGGCGGCCGGGATCAAGGCCTATTACGAGTGGATGCCGATCCGCGAGCCGGCGCCCGGGACCCTGCCCGAGGCCTCCTGGCGGCGCTTCCAGTTCGGCGACGTGGCCACCCTGCTGATGACCGAGACCCGGCTGACGGCCCGCACCCACCAGCTGGACTACGGCCGCGACCTGGCCGGGGCCGACGGCAAGCCCGACCTGGCCGCCTTCGCCGCCAAGCTGGCCGATCCCGACCGGCGGATGATGGGCCAGGGCCAGGAGCAGTGGCTGGCCCGCGAGGTCGACGCCTCGATGAAGGCCGGCACGGCCTGGCAGGTGCTGGGCAACCAGGTGGTGATGGCCCGGGTGGTCCCGCCCGACCTTAAGGCGACCCTGGGCGAGGCGGCCTATGCGGCCCTGCTGGCCAAGCTGCCCGCCTATGTCGCCAAGCCGGTGGAGGAGAGCCGGGCCCTGTCCCAGGCCGGCCTGCCCGGCAACCTGGACGCCTGGGACGGCTATCCGGCCGACCGGGCCCGGGTCCACGACATTTTCAAGGCCTACAAGGCCCGGCCGGTGGTGCTGTCGGGCGACAGCCACGCCTTCTGGGTCAACGAGCTGTGGGACGACGCGGGCGCCACGCGGGTTGCGGCCGAGTTCGGCGTCACCTCGGTGACCTCGCCCGGCTATGGCGACTACCTGCCCGGCGTTCCGCTGGGCCCGGCCTACGTGGCGCGCAACAAGGAGGTGAAGTTCACCGACCAGGCCGCCAAGGGCTTCCTGCTGCTGACCCTCGAGCACGGCCGGGCGACTGGCGAGCTGATCGCGGTGTCGACGATCCTCGATCCCCAGTACGAGACCCGGGTGCTCAAGCGCTTCGTCGTGACGCCGGGCGACGGCGGCGGGGTCAAGGCGCTGGCCGAGGGTTAGGTTTAAAAACCCGCTCATCCCGGCGAACGCCGGGACCCAGATCCCGAAGCCGCGTGGATGATTGGAAGGGCTCGGCGCTCATGGCGTCAGGCTCAAAGCCATCCCATCTGGGTCCCGGCATTCGCCGGGATGAGCGGATTCATCTGGCATCTTTGAGTCGCCCCCTCACCCGATCCGCATCGACAGCTCGACGTCTTCGGCGAACGGCGTGGAGAGGTAGCCGCTGGCCGGCGAGCGCACGCGGGCCAGGTAGTCGGGGCTGTAGTCGGCGTTGTCGGCGACGATCAGCGATCCCGGCCGCAGGCGGCTTTCCACCAGGCTCAGGATGTCGGGATACAGCGCCTTGGCGCCGTCCAGCAGCAACAGGTCGACCGTCTCGGGCAGGTCGACGCTCAGGGTCTGCAGGGCGTCGCCCTGGCGGATCTCGACCAGGTCGATCAGGCCGCCGGCTCTCAGGTTGCCCCGGGCCCGCTCGATCTTGGACGGCTCGAACTCGCTGGTGATCAGCACGCCGCCGCCGTTGTCGCGCAAGGCCGCGGCCAGGTAGAGGGTCGAGACGCCGAACGAGGTCCCGAACTCGACGATCGTCCGGGCGTGGCGGCTGCGGGCCAGCATGTAGAGCAGCAGGCCGGTCTCGCGGGACACGGGCAGCGGGAAGTCCTTCATCTGGCTGTAGAAGTCGAGATAGTCGGTCTTGCTCTGCATCAGGCGCCGATGCTGTTCGACCGACAGGGCCGCCGCCAGGGGACTGCTCATCGGCGAGGCGGCGTCGGCCTCCTCGAACAGACGGTCCAGCAGGGGCGCCACCGGCGCGGCGGTCAGGGTGTTCATGGGAAATTCCGGTCTGAAAGGCGCGTCCTTGCGCCGCCCCGAAAAATGCGACTAATTCGTCAGATTGACTATTCGCATCGCCCCAGACCCTGATGACCGAGCGCCCAAGTCCCCGGATTTCCTCGCGAAAGCAGCCGCAGCAGGCCCGTTCGACGGAACTGGTTTCCGCCATTCTGGAGGCGGCTGTTCAGGTTCTGGCCAAGGAGGGCGCGGGGCGCTTCACCACGGCGCGGGTGGCCGAGAAGGCCGGGGTCAGCGTCGGCTCGGTCTATCAGTACTTCCCCAACAAGGCCGCGATCCTGTTCCGGCTGCAGAGCGACGAATGGCGCCAGACCACCCATCTGCTGCGAGCCATCCTTGAGGACATCCAGCGCCCGCCGTTCGAGCGGTTGCGCACCCTGGTCCACGCCTTCATCCGCTCCGAATGCGAGGAAGCCGAAATGCGCGTGGCGCTCAACGACGCCGCGCCGCTCTATCGCGACGCGCCCGAGGCTCAGGACGCCAAGGCGGCGGGCGCCGACATCGTCCAGGGCTTCCTGCGCGAGGTGCTGCCCGGAACCTCGGAGACCCAGCGGGCCTTGGCCGGCGACCTGATCAAGGCCACGCTCAGCCAGGTTGGCAAGGCGTTCTCGGAGACGCCGCGGACCGAGGCCGAGATCGTGGCTTACAGCGACGCCATGGCCGACATGTTCCAGGCCTATCTGCGAGGGCTTGGTGGCGGTGGAGGGGATGATGGGCGCCCAGGTTCGTCCTCGTCCTTCGACAAGCTCAGGATGAGGACGAACTCAACGACGGTTCGGTAAAGCCCTCATCCTGAGCCTGTCGAAGGACGAGGGTTTCGCACGGCGTTGCAGCCGCCCAAGTCGGCCCGGCGACATGGAAAGCGGTTTCGGCAGGCGCGCGCCCCTACCGCCGCTCCAGCGCGATCCGCACGCCGAACGCCAGGAACACCCCGCCGGTCGCCCGGTCCAGCCACCTGACCACGCCTGGCCGGCGCAGGACCCTGGCGATCGGGGCGGTGGCCAGGATCAGGCCGCCGGCCCAGGCCAGGCCCATGACCACGTGGATCGCGGTCAGCAGCAGGCCGAAGGCGGCGGGGCTGGCGCCGGCCGGGATGAACTGCGGCAGGAACGACACGTAGAACACCCCGACCTTGGGATTGAGCAGGTTGTTCCAGAGCCCCTTGGCCAGGGCCGCGGCCAGACCGCCCGCGGGCGGGGCCGCGCTCGCTCCGGTCTCGAAGCGCTCGCGCGGCCGGCGCAACAGGTCGACGCCGAGCCAGACCAGATAGGCCGCGCCGGCCCATTTCAGGATCGTATAGGCGGCGTGCGAGGCGACCAGCAGAGCCCCGGCCCCGAACGCCGCCGCCGCGCCCCAGGCCAGGCAGCCCAGGCCGATCCCGACCGACACGGCGGCGGCGCGCCGCCAGCCCTCGGCCGCGGCCGTGCGCAGAATCAACGCGGTGTCCAGGCCGGGGGTGATGGTCAGGAGGCCCGCGGCCAGGGCGAAGGCGATCAGGGCTTGGGCGGTGGTCATGCGGATCTTGTCCGCCGCACTCGCGATCGCCGCAAGGGTCAGCTGATGATCCGGCCGATCGCGGCGGCCGCCGCCTGCCAGGCCGGCGACTCGGCGACCTGGACCTGGGTCAGGTGCAGGACCACCATGATCGCGCCGCCGATCAGATAGACGGGATGGGGACGGCCGCGGGTGCGCCAGTCCACCCACATGGCCACCAGCAGCAGGATGTCGCCGATCAGCGCCGGCGGCACGGCGACGAACACCGGCGGGGCGAACACCGCGGGCAGGCCGGTCGGCGGCGCGGGCGGCGGCGGGGCCGACGGCGCCAGCAGGGTCAGGAACCAGCGGGCGATCGGCGCGCCCAGCAGCGAGATCGTGGCCAGCAGAAGCAGGCGCTTGTGAGTCTCCGGTCGCCGGACCTCGACGATCGCCAAGGCGAACGCGCCGACGAAGAAGGCCAGACCGCCGATGCTCACCCAGGCGAACGCCCGCACCCCGTGCGCCAGGCCTTCGGGCTGGCCGGGCAGCGAGGCCTGGGAGATCCGCCATGAAACAATGGCCGTGACGACGAACACCATGGCGGTGGCGATGGACACGCCCAGCACGCCCCAGGTGCGGTGAGCCAGGGTCTTGCCCCGCGCCACCAGCCAGGTCTGGGTGCAGAAGAACGCCATCCAGGCGAACAGCACCAGACCGTGGATATGGACCAGCGGCGGACCCCTGAACCGGCCCTGGGCCAGCGGCATGAAATAGGTCGGCATGAAGCCCAGCACGGCGATGATCAGGCAGGTCAGCGCCATGGTGAAATAGAATTGGCGCGAGACGTTCGCCCGCGCACCGGTCTGCAAAGCCGCTTCGGCCATGTCCGCCCCTCGAAACCCCGGAGCGACGATGACACGGATCCGCGCCCGCCCGCAACTTTGGCCGAACGCTGTTCCTTGGGGATTTCTTGACGTGGTCTGCACGCGCCCTGGCCGCCGGCTCCATGCGGGCGACCCAGGATGGCGCGATGAGACCAGCCCTAAGCCTCGCGCTCGACCAGCGCGCCGTTCTCCCAGACGCGGTAGAAGCACGAGCGGAAGCCCACGTGGCAGGCGCCGCCGTCGCCCTGGGGACGGACCTTGATCAGCACCGCGTCCTGGTCGCAGTCGATCCGCAGTTCGGTGACGACCTGCAGCTGGCCGCTGGTCTCGCCCTTCTTCCACAGGCTGTCGCGCGAGCGGCTGAAATAGTGGGCGACGCCGGTGTCGAGGGTCAGCTTCAGCGCCTCGTCGTTCATCCAGGCGAACATCAGGATCTCGCCGGTGTCGGCGTGCTGGGCGATGGCGGCGACCAGGCCGTTGGCGTCGAAGCGCGGCGTGATCGCGGCGCCGCGCTCCAGGGTGGTCTTGTCGGCGGCGGGCGGGAAGATCTGCGAGGTCATGGGACGACATATGGCGCCCCCTCGCCGGGCGTCAAAGCGTGGATCAAGGATCGGGTGGCGGCGCTGGACGCCTGGGCGCGGCCCTGGGCCGAGCGTTCGCGTCTCAACGGCTGGACCTACGAGTTCTTGCTGTTCGGCCTCAAGCAGGCCTGGGCCTGCCTGTTCGGCGGGCTGATACTGGTCCTGATCGTCGGCACCCACCTGTGGTGGCCCAAGGACACGGTGCTGGCGCGCTACGACTTTCTCGTCCTGGCCTCGGTGGCCATCCAGGCCGGCCTGCTGGCTCTGAAGCTGGAACGCTGGGACGAGGCGGCGGTGATCGGCGTCTTCCACGTGGTCGGCACGGTGATGGAGGTGTTCAAGACCGCCCACGGCTCGTGGATCTATCCGGAAGCCGGCCTGCTGAAGATCGCCGGCGTGCCGCTGTTCAGCGGCTTCATGTACGCCTGCGTCGGCAGCTACATCGCCCGGGTCTGGCGCCTGATGGACTTCCGGTTCACCGGCTATCCGCCGGTCTGGACCACCTGGACCCTGGCGGTGCTGGCCTATCTGAACTTCTTCACCCACCACTACGGTCCCGACATCCGGATCGGCCTGTTCGCGGCCTCGGCGGTTCTGTTTCGCCGGACCTGGGTCGTGTTCACGCCCGACCGGACGCCGCGTCGCATGCCGCTGCTGGTCGGCTTCGTCCTGGTGGCGCTGTTCATCTGGCTGGCCGAGAACCTGGGCACCCTGGCCGGCGCCTGGGCCTATCCCAGCCAGCGCCACGGCTGGTCGATGGTGCCGATCGGCAAGCTGGGCGCCTGGTACCTGCTGATGCTGCTCAGCTACGTGCTGGTGACGGCGGCGCATCGGCCCAGGCGGGCGCCGTGACCCGACGATCAAGTTTCGAAGATCGTCCGAACGACGCCGAGCAGAGTTTCGAGCTCGTCGGCGGCCAGCGCGCCCAACTTCTTGCGCAGGCGACGCCGATCGATCGAGCGCATCTGATCCGGCACGAGCAAGCCGTCCTTGCCGTTGAACACGACCGGCACGCGAAAGGATGTGACCCAGCCCTTGGTCGTCATCGGCACGACCAGAAGCGTTCGCACCGTGGTGTTCAGTTCGTTCGGCGAGACGATGACGCAAGGCCGGGTCTTCTGAATCTCGCGACCGATGGTCGGATCGAAATTGGCGAGCCAGACCTCGCCCCGGGCCACGTCGCCCCCGGTCACCATTCGCCGTCCCATTCCTCGTCGTCAAAGTCATTGCCGAACTCGGGCCAGACAGGCTCGTCGGCGCCGGCCTCGGCCATGGCGCGGGCCTCAGCCTCCCAGCCCTCGCGGGGATGTTTCTTCGGCGCGGCGACGATGATGATGCGGTCGTCTTCCAGCGTCACGTCCACGGGATCGCCGGCCTCGGCGCCGATGCCGGCGAGCATGGGTTTGGGCAGGATCACGCCCGCCGAATTGCCGATCTTGCGCACCGAGGATCGCATGGCGTCGTCTCCGTTGGAACGGAGTTATAACATCTTATGGCTTCGCCTTCCAGATCGGCGTCCCGTCCCCCGGCAGGCCCAGCCGGGCCCACTTCTCGCTGACCGCGTCGATCACCGCCTGGTCCATCCGGATCTCGTTCCCCCATTCGCGGTGGGTCTCGGGCGGCAGCTTGTCGGTGGCGTCCAGGCCGATCTTGCTGCCCAGGCCGCTCTGCGGCGAGGCGAAGTCGAGATAGTCGATGGGCGTGTTCTCGATCACCGTGATGTCCCGCGCCGGGTCCATCTTGGTGCTGATCGCCCACATCACGTCCTTCCAGTCGCGGGCGTTGATGTCGTGGTCCACGACGATCACCCACTTGGTGTACATGAACTGGCGCAGATAGCTCCAGACGCCCAGCATCACCCGCTTGGCGTGGCCGGGATAGGCCTTCTTCATCGACACCACGGCGATGCGGTAGCTGCAGCCCTCGGGCGGCAGCCAGAAGTCGACGATCTCGGGGAACTGCTGGCGGATCAGTGGGATGAACACCTCGTTCAGCGCCTCTCCGAGTACGGACGGTTCATCCGGCGGCCGGCCCGTGAAGGTGGTCAGGTAGATCGGCTGCTTCCTCATGGTGATCGCCGTCACCTGGAAGACCGGGAACGTCTCGACGCTGTTGTAGTAGCCGGTGTGGTCGCCATAGGGGCCTTCGTCCTCGTATTCGTCGAGCAGGACGTGGCCCTCGATGACGATCTCGGCGTGGGCCGGCACCATCAGCGGCACGGTCTTGGCCGGGACCAGGTCGACCTTGGCCCCGCGCAGCAGGCCGGCGAACTGGTATTCGGACAGGGTGTCGGGCACCGGGGTCACGGCGGCCAGGATGGTGCCGGGATCGGCGCCCAGCACGGCGCAGGCGGGCAGGGGCTCGCGGTTGCCGGCCTTCTTGTGACGGGCGTAATGCTGGGCCCCGCCGCGATGGGCCAGCCAGCGCATGATGCAGCGGTCCTTGGAGAGCACCTGCATGCGGTAGATGCCCAGGTTGAAGTCGTCCTCGCGGTCCTTGCCCGGACCCTTGGTGACCACCAGCGGCCAGGTGATCAGCGGCGCCGGCTCGCCCGGCCAGCAGGTCTGCACCGGCAGCTTGGACAGGTCGATCTGGTCGCCGGTCAGCACCACGTCCTGCACCGGGGCCTTCTTCACCGTCCCCGGCCGCATGGCCATCACGGTCTTGGCCAGGGGCAGCAGGTCCAGGGCGTCCTTCAGGCCCTTGGGCGGCTGGGGTTGGCGCAGGAAGGCCAAAAGCTCGCCGACCTCGCGCAGTTCGCCGGCCGTGGTGCGCGGCTCGCCGCCCAGGGTGACGCCCATGGCCACCCGCCTGACCGTGCCGAACAGGTTGGCCAGGGCCGGCATCGGCGACGGCGTCCCGTCCGGCAGCAGGACGGTCTCGAACAGCACCGCCGGACCGCCGGTCGCCAGCAGGCGGGTCTGGATCTCGGTCATCTCCAGCACGGTCGAGACCGGCTCCTTGACCCGCACCAGCTCGCCCTTCGCCTCAAGGACGTCGATGAATTCGCGAAGCGAGCGATAGGCCATGGGGGCGGACTCCTGAACGGCGCGGACCCTAGAGGCCGCCCCGCCCCCGGGCAAGGTCGCGCCGCCAAGCTCGGCCCTAGGCGCCGCGCCGGCGGCGTGATCTCTGGCTCAACGACATTGGAGGTTGCAGCAGGATGACCGACTTTCTCAGCGAGGCCGAACCCGCCGATCCCCGCGCCGTCCGCCGGGCGACGATCGTGCGCCTAGCCACGGGCCTGGCCCAGGGCCTGCTGCTGTACGGTCTCTACCGGGCCGACAGGTCCCACGCCTGGCCGGCCACCCAGCGCGAGGTCTACGGGGCCCTGCTGCTGATCTTCCTGTTCACGCCGTTCGTGGTGCAGGCTGGGGTCTCGGCCCTGCGCTGGCGCACCCTGGCGGCCTGGAAGGCCGTGGCCGCCCTGGTCGCCGGCGGCCTCGGCGCCTATGGCGTGTGGAGTGGCGATCCGGCCGCCAGGGGCGTCGACGCCCTGGGACCGCAGACCTTCTTCGCGGTCGCCGCCCTGATCTTCATCGGCCACCACCTGGTCCAGCCGGCCGACATCGAGCGGCGGCGCATCGCGGCCTACCCGACCTATTTCGACGTCACCTGGAAGCACGGGGTGCAGGGGGCGCTGTCGGTGGGCTTCACCGGCGCCTTCTGGCTGCTGCTGTTCCTGGCCGCGGCGCTGTTCAAGCTGATCGGTGTCGAGGCCATCGACAAGCTGATCAAGCATGAGGCCTTCGCCTTTCCCGCCACCGCCGTGATGTTCGCCGCCGCCGTCCAGCTGACCGACGTGCGGGCCAATCTGGTGCGCGGGGTGCGGACCGTGGCCCTGACCCTGCTGTCCTGGCTGCTGCCGCTGATGACCCTGATCGCCGCGGCCTTCCTGGCGACCCTGCCGTTCACCGGGCTTGAGCCGCTGTGGAGGACCAAGAGCGCCACGGCCATCCTGCTGGTGGCCGACGCCTTCCTGATCCTGCTGACCAACGCCGCCTACCAGGACGGGACCGAGCGGGCCGCCGTGGTGCTGAAGTGGGCGGCGCGGCTGGCCGGCCTGCTGCTGGTTCCGATCACGGGGCTGGCCGCCTACGGCCTGAGCTTGCGCATCGGCCAGTACGGCCTCAGCCCCGACCGGATCATCGCCGCCGCCTGCGTGCTGGTCGCGGCCGGCTATGCGCTGGGCTACGCGGTCGCCGCCGTGCGGCCGGGGGCCTGGATGCGGACGCTGGAGGCCACCAACATCGCCATGGCTTTCGGGGTGATCGTGGTGCTGCTGGCCTTGTTCACGCCGTTAGCCGATCCCCGGCGGCTGTCGGTGAGTGATCAGGTGGCGCGGTTGCACGCCGGCAAGGCCAGCCCGGCGGCTTTCGACTATCAGTTCCTGCGTTTCGACGCCGGGCGAGCGGGCCGCGATGCGTTGGAACGCCTGAGGGCGGATCCAAGCGCCGAGATCGCCAAGCGCGCGAAGGCGGCCGAGGCCCAGACCGAGCGGCTTTACAATGCCGAGCCGAACCCGCCCCCGCGCCCCCCGCGGATCGCCTTCCATCCAGCGGACGCACGTCCGCCAGAGGGGTTCTTATCCATTATTCCGGAAGAGCCGCGGTTCGGCGGCTGCCTGTCCGGCGCTTTGGACTGCGACGCGCAGTTGCTCGACGTCACGGGCGACGGTCAACCCGAAGTCCTGGTTTCCCCGGGCTGGCCGATCGAGGTCTACGGCGCGGTCGCGGGTGGTGCGTGGCGCAAGCTGGGAAGCTTTCAGCCGCCGTGCAGCGGCTTCGACTCACGAGCGGCGATCCGCGAAGGCCGCCTGGGCGCGGCGACGCCGGCGGTCCGGGATCTGATTTCACCGCAAGGCGCGATGCGCTTTGAAAAAGAACTCGAAGCGTGTCCTCGCGAGAATAGGAAGTAGGGACAACGGTGGCTGCCATCCACGCCGCTCCTCGCAGCGGCCGGGGACGCGCCCTTGCGGCGTGTCCCCATCGGCAAGCGCGGCGTCTGGAATTGGGGACACGCCGCGAGGGCGTGTCCCCGGCTCAGGCCACGCCCTCGCTGACCGCGTTCAGCCGCGCATAGACCCCGCCCGCCGCCTTCAGCTCGCCATGCCGCCCTTCCTCGACGACCCGGCCGTTCTGGAAGACCAGGATGCGGTCGGCGCCGCGGACGGTCGACAGGCGGTGGGCGATGACGATCGTCGTGCGGCCGTGCATCAGGGCCTCGGCGGCTTCCTGCACCTGGCCCTCGGTCTCGACGTCCAGCGAGGAGGTCGCCTCGTCCATGACCAGGATCGGGGCGTCGGTCAGGAAGGCGCGGGCGATGGCCACCCGCTGGCGCTCGCCGCCCGACAGCTTGACCCCGCGCTCGCCCACCAGGGTGTCGTAGCCCTGGGGCAGTCGCAGGATGAACTCGTGGGCGCGGGCCTTCCTGGCCGCCGAGACGATCTCCTCGTCGCTGGCGTCGGGGCGGCCATAGGCGATGTTCTCGCGCAGGGAGCGGTGGAACAGGGCCGGGTCCTGCGGCACCACGGCGATGGCGCGGCGCAGGCTGCCTTGCGTCACCCGCGCGACGTCCTGGCCGTCGATCAGGATCCGCCCGCCCTGCAGGTCGTGCAGACGCTGGACCAGCTTGACGAAGGTCGACTTGCCCGAGCCCGTCGGCCCGACCAGGGCGACGCGCTCGCCCGGCGCGATCCGCAGCGAGAAGTGGTCGTACAGCGGCGCGCCGGCCGATTTGTAGCGGAAGGTCACGTCCTCGAAGACGATGGCGCCGGGGCCCCGAACGAAGTCCGGCGCGCCCGGCGCGTCGGCGATCTGCGGCGCCAGGCCCTCCCAGGCGGCCAGGTCCTCGGTGTCGTCCAGGCCCTTCTGCAACATGCGGATGTTCTCGCCCATGTTGCGCAGGTAGCCGCTCATCAGCATGAAGGCGGTGATGGCGAAGGCCACGTCGCCGGGCGTGGCCGAGCCGCGGCTCCAGGCGTGGATCATCGCCGCGGTCAGCCCGCCCTGCAGCAGCACCAGCAGCAGGTTCTGGCCCAGCCAGACGTCGGTGAACTTGTTCCAGGTGACCATCACCGCCTCGCGCCAGGCGGCGGTGATCTGGGCCACGCGGGCGCTCTCGCGAGCCTCGGCGCCGAAGCTCTTGACGGTCGGGTTGGAGGTCACCGCGTCGGCCAGGCTGCCGCCGATCTTCGAATCCAGGGCGTTGGACCTCAGATTGGCCGGGCGCACATAGCGGGCGGTGACCACCAGGTTGACCGTGATGTAGGCGGCCACCACGACCAGGGCGACGATCCCGGCCAGGGGCTGGCGCGCCAGCAGCATCACCGACAGCCCGACCAGCACGATCAGGCTGGGGGCCAGCCAGATGGTCACCGCGTCGGTGACGCTGTCATAGCCCCACATGGCGCGGGTCAGCTTGCGCACCGTTGCGCCGGCGAAGCTGTCGGCGTGCCAGTCGGACGAGAAGGCCTGGACGCGGGCGTAACCCTCGTTGGTCATCTCCTCCATGTTGCGGGCGGCCAGCGGGATCCAGAACCGCATGGCCAGGTTGCGGATCAGCGAGAAGCCCAGATAGACGCCGACGAAGGCCGCCCAGGCGACCCAGGCCGCGTCGATGGCCGACGGGCCCTTGGTCACGGTGTCGATCAGCCGGCCCGAGGCCCAGGGCAAGGCCAGGTCGAAGCCGATCGCCGCCAGGGTCAGGCCGACGCCCGCGAAGAACAGGCCCTTCCGGCGCAGCCAGAAGCGCGCGATGAAGCCCAGCACGCGGGCGTTGCTCAGGGCGCGGCGGCGTCCGCCGGCTTCGTCCTCGTCGATCTCGTCGGTCATGATGCGGGACAGATAGGCGCTCCACACGCCCGGCGCGAGCGGCGGTTCAAGCCTGTCGAGAAGTGTTGCTTCGGCGCCGCGCGCCGCCGAACGGCCGCCAGCGCAGGTACCAGCGGATGGCCGGTCCGACGACCGGGGTGCGCAGCAGCGGCCGCACGGCGTGGGGCCGGGTCTTGAGGAAGCACATCACCGCCCCGATCCAGAACACCGTGGTCGGCAGGCCGGGGGTGACGATGCCGACCGCCCCGATCGCCACCAGGGCGGCGCCCAGCCCGTCCAACGCCCAGTGGACCGGACGGGACAGGCGCTTGCGCGGCGGGCGAGGGGCGTTGGTCATGCGGGCGGACTGTGGGGGATGGCGCGTGAAACGAAAAGCCGTCAAAGGCGCTGTCTCGCCAGACGAGCGGACTTGCCCCCACCTGACCGCTTCGCGGTCTGTCCGCCCCCAGAGGGGGCGGAGCGCTCTTCTCCCTCCTGGGGGAAGACGATCGCGAAGCGATCCGTAGGGGGCAAGTGTGGTTGACGCCGTAGCTTCGTCCCTAGGCGAACCGCAGGTGGCTCAGGGTGTCGCCGCGCAAGCGGGCGCGGATGCGGGCGCCGAACTTGGCGCTCAAGGTCAGGCGGGCCGCCATCGGGGCGTCGCCCGCCCGCGCGAAGGCCCGGGCCGCGGCGGTCCACAGGGCGGTGGTCACAGGATGCGGCGCCACGACGCCGGCGGCCAGGCCCAGGGCCAGCAGGGTCCAGGCTTCCAGGCGATCGATCAGCAGGGCGACGGGCGGACGGGTCATGGCGGAAACCTTTCGAAGCGGAGGGAGGAGGGCCGCCGCCCCGGGGGAAAAGACGGCGGCCCTCCTCGGGCTGCGAACCGGCTGCAGGGGACGCCGTTCCGCCGACCCCACCTTTGCCGGTTGGCGACCGATCAATCCAATTGATCGTTTTTCGCGGCGAGATCGGAAAGCTCTATGCTCGTCCGTTCGGCGCGGTTGCGCGACGCGGCGGGGGAGGGCTAAGCCTTGGCCATGAGTTCGCCCGACACCGCCATCCTGCCCGACGCCGCCGCCGGCAACTGGGTCGACCGCCATGCGCCGCCGGCCCTGCGGCCGTGGCTGAAGCTGGGCCGGTTCGACCGGCCGGCGGGGATCTGGCTGCTGATGCTGCCCGGCTGGCAAGGCGTCGCCCTGGCCGCGGCCAGCCAGGGACGCTGGCCCAATCCGTGGCTCCTGGTCGCCTTCTTCGTTGGGGCGGCCCTGATGCGGGCGGCGGGCTGCGCCTTCAACGACATCGTCGACCGCGACTTCGACGCCCAGGTCAGCCGCACGGCCCTGCGCCCGATCCCGGCCGGCCTGATCAGCGTCAGGCAGGCCTGGGCCTTCCTGGTCGGCTGCTGCCTGGTCAGCTTCGGCATCCTGGTCTGCCTGGGCTGGCTGGCCATCGGCCTGGGTGTCGCGTCGCTGGGCCTGGTCGCGGCCTATCCGTTCATGAAGCGCATCACCTGGTGGCCCCAGGCCTGGCTGGGCCTGACCTTCAACTGGGGCGCGCTGCTGGGCTATGCGGCGGCCACCCACCGGCTGGACTGGGCGGCGGTGCTGCTCTACGCCTCGGGCCTGTTCTGGACCCTGGGCTACGACACAATCTACGCCATCCAGGACATCGAGGACGACGCGCTGGCCGGGGTGAAGTCCTCGACCCGCCGGCTGGGCCGGCAGGTGCAGAAGGGGGTTCTGGCCTTTTACGTCGTCTGTTTCGTGCTGGTGATCGCCGCCGCCTGGGTCGGCGGCCTGGGACCGCTGTTCCTGCCCCCGGCGGCCCTGGTCGCCGTCCACCTGTCGCGCCAGGCGGCCCGGGTGCGGCTCGACGATCCGGCCGGAGCCCTGGCCCTGTTCAAGTCCAACGCCCAGGTCGGCTTCGTGCTGTTCCTGGCCCTGGCGGCCGGGATGTGGAAGCCGCCGGGGCTCTGAGGGTTCCGGGCCTCAGAACGGCCCGTTGCGATAGATCCGCTCCAGGCCGCGCTCCAGTTCGTCCAGCCGCCGGTCGTAGAGGCGGGTCAGGCAGGCCCGGTCGGCCCCGCAGCTTCGGCGGCCGCGCAGCCACTGCTGCTGGGCGTCCATCAGCGCGCCCCGGCCGCCCATGCCAGGGTGCGCTTGTTGACCTCGTAGAGCACCGACATCCGCACGTCCTTGTCGTTCAGCGGCCGGAAGGCGCAGATGGCCTTCTCGTCCGGAGTCCGGGCCCGGCCGCAGTCGAAGCTGGCCGCGTGGCCGGCGGCCGGGACGACGAGGGCCAGGGCGAGGCCGATGGGAAACAGGCGCATGGAGGGGTCCTTCGAAGCCGCGTGACGTCGGGTCATCCTGTAAGCCGGACGCTGAACGTGGCATGATCGTTCCATGGCCGTCGCGTCCCGCATCAAGCCGCAGGAGCTGTTCACGCCGCAGGAATGGGCGCCGCTGTCGGCGCGCTCGTCGTGGCGGGGCCTGCTGATGGTCGCCCACGCCTGGGCGGTGATCGTCGCGGCCGGGGCGGTTTTCGTGCTCTGGCCCAATCCGCTGACCTACCTCATGGCGGTGATGCTGATCGGGGCCCGCCAGCTGGGCCTGGCCATCCTGATGCACGAGGCCGCGCACGGCGGGCTGCACCCCAACCTGAAGGTCAACGACGGGGTCGGCGAATGGCTGTGCGCCGCGCCGGTCGGCGCGTCCCTGGCCCGGTACCGGCCCTACCACCTGACCCACCACAAGTACGCCCAGCAGGCCGAGGATCCGGATCTGGTGCTGTCGGCGCCGTTCCCGACCACCCGCGCCTCGCTGCGCCGCAAGATCGTCCGCGACCTGACCGGCCAGACGTTCGTCAAGCAGCGGCTCGGCCCGCTGCTGGGCCAGCTGAAGGGGGCGAAGGACCAGGGGCAGCCGAAGGGCGCGATCTTCAGCGGCGAGGTCGCCCGGCAGCGGCCGTTCCTGCTGTGGAACCTGGGCGTCCTGCTGGCCCTCTCGGCGATCGGCCTGTGGTGGGCCTGGCTGGCGCTGTGGATCGTGCCCATGGCCACCTGGTTCCCGCTGGTCACCCGCCTGCGCAACATCGCCGAGCACGCCCTGGTGGCCAAGGACGAGCCCGACCCGTTCCGCCACGCCCGCACCACCCAGGCCAACTGGATCGAGCGCGCGCTGATCGCGCCCTACCACGTCAACTTCCACGCCGAGCATCACCTGTTCATGCACATGCCGTGCTGGAACCTGCCCAAGGCCCACCGGCTGCTGGCGGCCAAGGGACGGACGGCGGGCATGCTGACCGCGCCGGGCTACCTGTCGGTGCTGAAGGCGGCGTCCAGCCGGGCGCCGGCCTAGGGCCTCGCGTCCGGGGCCGGCGGATGCTCTAAGGCCGCATGATCGAAGCCTCCCTCGCCGGCCGTCGCGCCTTCATCCTGGAGAACACGCGGCTCCAGGCCCCGCCGCACACGCCGGAGCTGCGGCTGCGCCTGGCCGACGAGATCACCCCGATCTGGAAGCTGACCGAAGAGGCCCTGGCCGAGATCGGCCTGCCGCCGCCGTTCTGGGCCTTCGCCTGGGCTGGCGGCCAGGCGCTGGCCCGCTACGTGCTGGATCATCCCGAGGTGGTGGCCGGCAAGCGGGTCATCGACTTCGCGTCCGGCTCGGGCCTGGTGGCGATCGCGGCGATGAAGGCCGGCGCGGCCAGCGTGCTGGCGGCCGACATCGACGTGTTTTGCGAGGCGGCGATCGGCCTGAACGCCGAGGCCAACGGGGTGGAGGTCGCCTTCACCGAGGCCAACCTGCTGGACGCCGCTCCCCCTTCCAGCGCCGAAGTGCTGCTGGCTGGCGACATCTGCTACGAGCGGCCGATGGCCGAGGCGGTCATGGCTTGGCTGGTCCAGGGACGGGCTGCGGGAGCCAATGTGCTGATCGGCGATCCCGGCCGCACCTACTTCCCCAAGGACGGCCTGGTGAAGCTGGCAGAATACCAGGTGCCGACCACCCGCGAGCTCGAGGACATGGCGGTCAAGCGCACCAGCGTCTGGACTCTGCCGTGACGTCGCTCTAGAACATAATGAGAACAATTGGAGGGAAGGGACCATGCGCGAAGACGGCAAGATCGACTATATCGAATGGCCCGCCGGCGACCTGCCGGCCACCAAGGCCTTCTACGCCGCCGCCTTCGGCTGGGCCTTCACCGACTACGGTCCCGACTATGCGGCCTTCGAAGGCCAGGGCGCGGACGGCGGGTTCTGCACGCCGCAGGAAGGCTCGACTGACCGGCCGCTGGTGGTGCTGTACGCCCACGACATCGAGGCCATGCTGGCCAGGGTGACGACGGCCGGCGGCGTGGTCGCCAAGCCGATCTTCAGCTTCCCCGGCGGGCGCAGGTTCCATTTCACCGACCCGTCCGGCAACGAGCTGGCGGTGTGGAGCGAGGGCTAGACGCAGCCGGGGACACGCCCCTGCGGCGTGTCCCAAGGCTCAAGCGCCGAGCCCGCCGATGAGAACACGCCGCAAGGGCCTGTCCCCCGGGCGTGGTTCCTCAAAAAACCGTCACGAAACCGCGATAGATCCGTCACCGGACGATCTACGGGACGAGCGACGGTGGACCAGGCCAGAATCTGCGGCGACTGCGGGATGTGCTGCAAGCTGATGGGCGTGGCCGTCCTCGACAAGCCGGCCCACGCCTGGTGCGGCCACTATCGCAAGGGCGCCGGCTGCGGGATCTATGCCGACCGGCCGGCAGCCTGCGCCGACTATGCCTGCTGCTGGCTGAACGCGCCCAATCTGGACGACCGCTGGCGGCCGGACCGGGCGCGCTTCGTCCTGCATCGCGAGCACGAGGGCCGCACCTTGGTCGTCGAGGTCGACCCGGCCGCGCCCGACGCCTGGCGCAAAGCCCCGTTCCACGAAACCTTCAAGGCCTGGGCGGCGCGCGGCGCAGGCCAGGGCCTGACCCTCAACGCCCTGGTCGGACGGCGCGGCTACACGATCCTGCCCGACCGCGACATCGACCAGGGGCTGGTGCGCGAGATCCCAGCATGAGCGAAGCAGCCAATTCCCCCACCGTTTCCAAGTCGTGCGGCGACTGCGGCATGTGTTGCAAGGTCCTGCACATCGGAGAGCTGGCCAAGCCGGCCGGCCAGTGGTGCGGGGTGTTCCGCAAGGGCTCGGGCTGCGGCGACTACGAGGGCCGGCCCCAGGCCTGCCGGGGCTTTCACTGCCTGTGGCTGACCTCCGAGAAGCTGGACGCCGCCTGGCGGCCCGACAAGGCCGGCTTCCTGATGTACCCCGACCGCGACGGCAAGCGGCTGAACGTGGTCGTCGATCCCGGCAAGCCGGCCGCCTGGCGACGCGAGCCCTACTATTCGCGGCTGAAGGCCATGTCGCAGCGGGCCCATGACGGCTACGAACTGCTGATCTGCATCGGCGACCGGCGGGTGGTGATGTTCCCGACCGAGGACGTCGACCTGGGCGTGCTGAACCCCGACCACAAGCTGGTCAGCGGCTATGTCGACAAGGACGGCGGCAAGATCCCGTTCGCCATGGTGCTAAGCGACGCGTGACGGACCCTTAAGCGGGCAGCTCGTCGTCGAACGCCGCCTCGTCCAGGGCCAGCTCGCTCGCGCCCAACTCACCGGAAAGCGCCAGCTTGACCGGCGTCCAGCCCATCCGATGGATCGGCGACGGGCCCAGCCTGCGCAGGCCCTCGACATGGACGGCGGCGTGATAGCCCTTGTGGCCGGCGAAGCCGTAGCCCGGATAGACCGCGTCCATCTCGACCATGATCCGGTCGCGGGCCTCCTTGGCCAGAATCGAGGCGGCGGCGATCGAGCAGGACAGGCTGTCGCCCTTGACCACCGTCTTGATCGGGCAGGGCAGCTTGAACGCGTAGTTGCCGTCGACCAGGGCCATGGCCGGCTGGACGGAGAGGCCCTCGATCGCCCGGCGCATCGCCAGGCCGGCGGCGTGCAGGATGTTGAGCTGCTCGATCTCCTCGACGCTGGCCAGGCCTACGCACCAGGCCACCGCCACCGACTTGATCTCGGTCTCCAGGGCGGCGCGCGCCTTGGCGGTCAGCTTCTTGGAGTCGTCGAGGCCCCGGGGGATGCGGGTCGGGTCCAGGATCACCGCCGCGGCGCTGACCGGTCCGGCCCACGGCCCGCGCCCGGCCTCGTCCACGCCGCAGACGTGGCCGGGACCGCAGGCGGCTTCCAGCATCATGTCGGGGCCCGTGGGGGACTTGGTCGGGGGCTTGGCGGAGGACTTGGTCACGACCCCGCTCATAATCCGTTTCGGCCGGAGGGGGAAAGGCCCTGAGCCCGCACCAATCGCGCGAAACGGCCGTCGGCCAAGCGCAGGCGGGTCCAGCTCATGCGGCCGGGGCGGATCGGCACCTCATTGGAGTCGTTGGCGCCGGTCTCGACCGTCAGGCTCGGGGCCACGGGTTCGTACCAGCCGGCCGCCTCCAGCCCGGCCTCGGCCGCCTGGATCGCCGGGCTGGCGTAGCGCCACAGCGACACGTCGATAAGCTCCCGCGCCGGCAGGCCCCATTCGGCGGCTCGCGACGACGAGGCGGCCAGCAGGCGGTGGGAGAGGTCGCAGACCAGATGAGCGGCCTGGGTCGAGCTTTCCACCAGGTCGAGCAGGGCGCGGTCGGCGTCGGACTCCGGCCGGGCGACCAGAAGGTCGGCCAACCGGGCGGCTTCGCGCGGCGAGGGCTCCAGGGCGCCGCTCTCCCAGCGCGAGATCGTGGTCTGGGAGACGCCCAGCAATTCGGCGGCGTGGGCCTGTTTGACCCGCCGCGCCGCGCGCCAGACTCGCAGCGACCGTCCCAGGGCATGGGGCGGCGCGGGGGCGGCGAGGGACGACGAGGCGGCCATGGCGGCAGAATAACTTATGCGTTCGCCGCGCCAACCGGAGATGCGATCAGGCGGCGCGTTCGTACGGAGGCTGACCATGCGCGTGTTGTTGACCGGCTCCTCGGGCTGGCTGGGACGGACCCTGGGGCCGGCCCTTCGCGCCGCCGGTCACCGGGTGACCGGACTGGACGTCGTCGCTTCGCCCGAGACCACGATTGTCGGGTCCGTCGCCGACCGCGCCCTGGTGCGCCAGGTGATCGGCGACCACGCGGTCGAGGCGGTGATCCATTCCGCGGCTCTTCACAAGCCGGACATCGAACGTTTCGACCGCCAGGCCTTCATGGACGTCAATGTCACCGGCACGCTGAACCTGCTGGAGGCGGGCATCGCCCATGGTGTGGGGCGGTTCGTCTTCACCTCGACCACCTCGCTGATGATTTCCGAGACGATCCGGGCCGGGGCGGCGGGCGGGGCCAGGCGGGCCGAGTGGCTGACCGAGGACAGTCCCGTCCAGCCGCGCAACATCTACGGGATCACCAAGCTGGCGGCCGAGCAGCTGTGCCGGCTGGTGCACCGCGAGCACGGCCTGCCGGTGGTGGTCCTGCGCACCAGCCGGTTCTTTCCCGAAGCCGACGACATGGCCCACGCCATCGCCCAGGCCGACGACAACACCAAGGCCAACGAGCTGCTGTTCCGCCGTCTGACCGTGGAGGACGCCGCGCGGGCCCATGTCCTGGCCCTGGACCGCGCCCCGGACCTGGGCTTCGACCTGTTCATCGTCTCGGCCCCGCCGCCGTTCTCGCCGGACGACGCCGAGGTCCTGATCGCCGACGCCCCCGCCGTGGTCGCCCGCTATTTCCCGCGCTACGCCGAGCTCTACGCCCGTCGCGGCTGGACGATGTTCGACAGCATCGACCGCGTCTACGACCCGTCCCGGGCGACGGCGCGGCTGGGGTTCACCTGCCGGACCACGTTCGCCGACGTGCTGGCGGCCCTGGAAGCGGAGACCGGTCCTAGATTTTAGATTACGTTCGTAATAAAATTGCTTGACCGCGCCCCGTCGTTCTCAGCAATCTATTTACATGTGTAAAATAGAGGGCGGGATGCGGAACGATCAACCGAGCTACCGGCGCGACATCGACGGGCTGCGCGCCCTGGCCGTGGCGGCCATCGTGGTCCACCACGCCTTCCCGGCCGTGCTGCCCGGCGGCTTCGTCGGGGTCGACGTCTTCTTCGTGATCTCCGGCTTCCTGATCACCCGGATCCTGGTCGAGGCGCGGGACGAAGGACGGTTCTCGTGGGGCGCGTTCTATCTGCGCCGGGCGCGGCGGATCGTGCCGGCCTATGTGCTGGTGACGCTGGTCACGGTCGCCCTGGCGGCCTGGATCGAGATGCCGCGCCTGCTGGTCCAGACCGGCGCGGCGGCCGCCGCCTCGGGCCTGTTCCTGGCCAATGTGCTGGCCGCCCAGAGCCCCGGCTACTTCGCGCCGTCGGTCCAGCAGAACCCGCTGCTGCACCTGTGGTCGCTGGGCGTGGAGGAGCAGTTCTACCTGGTCTGGCCTGCGCTGATCGGACTGCTGTCGCTGGGCTGGCTGCGACGGGCGCGGACGGCGCTGGCTCTGGGCCTGCTGGCGGCGTCGCTGGCCTTGGCCCAGATCCTGGTGGCCGGGGGCGGCGGCGTCGCGGCCTTCTTCCACCTGCCCGCCCGGGCGTGGGAGTTCCTGGCCGGCGGGGTGCTGGCCCTGGGCCTGGCGCCTCCGGCCGCCGACCGCCGGGTCGCCAATCTGGCGGCGGCCAGCGGCCTGCTGGCCATTGGCTGGAGCCTGATCGCCCTGACCGAGGCCAGTCCGTTCCCTGGCGTCTCGGCGGTTCCGGCCTGCCTGGGCGCGGCGCTGCTGGTCTGGAGCGGCCAGGACGCGGCGCCCGGCGCGACGACGATCCTGCGCGCCGCGCCGGTCGTGGCCGTCGGCCGGGTGTCGTACGCGCTCTATCTCTGGCACTGGCCGCTGCTGGTGCTGGCGGCCGATGTCGCCCAGCAGCCGCTGACGATCGTCCAGCGCCTGGGCCTGATGGTCCTGTCCCTGGGGCTGGCGGCCCTGACCTGGCGGTTCGTCGAGCAGCCGCTGCGGCGCGGACCGGCCGACCGTCCGTGGCGGCGCCTGGGCGGCCTCCTGCTCCTGCTGCTCGCGCCCGTGGCGGCCGGCGCGACGCTGTTCCTGAGCCACGGCCTGCCCCAGCGCCTGTCGCCGGACGCCCGGGCCCTGGCGAGGCTGGAGGAGACCGACGTCAATCCGGCCCGCAAGGCCTGTTTCGAGCAGGCCGACAGGGCGACGCCGCAACAGTGCCGGTTCGGGGCTCCACCCGGCAGCCAGGGGGATCAGGTGCTGGTCTGGGGCGACTCCCACGCCGACGCCGTCACCCCGGGCGTGGTCGCCTGGGCGCGGTCCAGGAATTGGAGCGTGGGCGAGGTGGCCCGGGGCGGATGCCCGCCGCTGGTCGGCGTGCGGGTGCGGGCCTTCGGCCGCCTGGACCGGGGCTGCGAAGCCTGGGCGGCCAGGACCCTGGAGCGGATCGCCACCGACCGCCAGCTGACCCTGGTGGTGCTGGCCGCGCGCTGGCCCCTCTATCGCGACGCCCCGCCGTTCTACGACGTCAATTCGCCGCGCGTGGCGGTCGACACCGCCGGCCAGCCCGGCGTCAGGCCGGCGTTGTCCGCCGCGCTGACGGCGACGCTGGACGCTATCGCTCGTCGCCGGCCCGACCTTCGGGTGGTGGTGATCGGTCCCGTGCCCGAGCTCACCCTGGCCCCGCCCGAGTGTCTGGCCCAGCAGCGCCAGCTGGGCGGCCGGGCCGAGGTGTGCGCCTGGGTCGAGGCCGGACCGCCCCTGGCCCGCGCGACACCGGCGGAGGCGGAGATCCGCGCCGCCGTCGAGGACCGCCCCGGGGTGGCCGTGGTCTTTCCGACTGAGACGCTGTGCCGTCACGACGGCTGCGTGGCCGTGATCGCCGGTCGTCCGATCTATTTCGACGACGACCACCTCAGCGCCTCTGGCGCGCGACGCCTCGTCCCGTCCTGGATGGACGACGGTTGGCGGCGGCTGGCCGCGCCGCTCGGCGAACCGCCGGCTACAGCGCGGCGTTGACGACGGGCGGCGCGCGGCCGCGCAGGTCACGGGCCTGAAGATAGTCGAGCAGGGTCGCGGGCCGGTTGGTCTGGATGACGCTGACGCCATCGTCGATCAGCCGCGCCCAGGTGCGCCGCCCGTCGGCCGCCGCGCCGCCGGCCCAGGCTCGCGTCCAGAACCCCTTCAGGCCCTTGGCGGCCAGGGCGTTGCTCCACAGCCGCACCCGCGCCAGCCGGGCGGCGGCCCGCACGGCCTTGAATTGCGAGCGCCGCAGGTCGCAAAGTTCGATCGCCGGAATGCGGTTCTCGGCCAGGATCTGGCGAGCGGTGATTCCCGCCGGATCACCGGCCGGACGACCACTGACGGCGCCGACCATCGGCATGAAGGCCAGGCCGCTGTAGGCGGGCAGGTCGGCCATCGGCGCGGCGTCGGCCTCGGCCCGGGCCTTGACCAGAACCTGGCCGGCGGCTCCGCTGGCCAGCACCACCTGCGCCACCTGTTCGGCGATCGGCTCCTTGACGTCCAGATTGACCAGGATGCGGCCCTGGGCTCGCGCCAGATATTCCCCAAGCGTCGGCGGGGCTTCGGCCAGGCCGCCGTTCGCGGCGTTGAGGCGCAGCGCCTTGAACTGTCGCAAGCTCATCTCGGAAACCCGACCCCGGCCGTTGGTGGTGCGGTCGACGGTGGCGTCGTGCATGATCACCAACGCGCCGTCGGCGGTGCGGCGAACGTCGATCTCGACCATGTCGACGCCCAGGGCCACGCAGCGATCCAGCGCCGCCAGGGAGTTTTCCGGCAGGGCGGTCGTCAGGCCGCGCGAGGGCGCCGGCGCGTGGCAGGCCCGGTGAGCCACCACCAGCACGCCGTCGGCCCAGTCATAGAGCCGGCCGCGCAGATCCGCTCCCGGCCGGTCCGCCGAGGGCTCGGCCAGGGCCGGGCCGGCGCCGGCGACGAGCACGGCCGCGATCGCGGCGAGGCGTCGGAAGAGGAAGTGAGCAGGGCGCATGGTCAAGCTCTCCACTGCCCCTGTTTGACAGAGTCGCGCAACAGTAGAGCGTCAGAAGCTCGACAAGGCTGTGACGAGCGCTTGCGGAAAGCCGGCCTTTGCCTCTGCCCTGTGCTCTATCGCGCGAGCTTGCGGCATTCCTCGTGGCGGAAACAGGTCGTCAGGTGGTCGTTGACCAGGCCCGTCGCCTGCATGAAGGCGTAGACGATCACCGGGCCGCAATATTTGAAGCCCTTGGCCTTGAGCATCCTGGCCATGTCGACGGCCAGCGGCGTCTGGGCCGGGACGTCGCCGCCGACCCAGTGGTTCTGCACCGGCTTGCCGCCGACCATGTCCCATAGCAGCGTGGAGAAATCCTGACCCCGCTCGCGCATGTCGCAATAGATCCGGGCCCCCGAAATGGCCGCGTCGATCTTGCCGTTCGAGCGGATGATGCCGGCGTCGGCCATCAGCCGGGCGCGATCGGCGTCGCCGAACCGGGCCACCTTGTCGGGATCGAAGTTGGCGAAGGCGGCGCGGAAGGCTTCGCGCTTGCGCAGGATGGTGATCCACGACAGCCCGGCCTGGAAGCCGTCCAACACCAGCTTCTCCCACAGGGCGCGAGAGTCGTACTCCGGTACGCCCCATTCGGTGTCGTGATAGGCCTCGTAGAACGGGTCGCCGTTCATGCCGCGCCAGGTGCAGCGTTGGATCTCGGTCATGGGGCGGAGCTTGGTCGAGGTTGCGGAGAAATTCCAGAACTTTTCGAGAACAAATGACTCGCGAACGCAGCGCCGCTGCATCTAAATTCGACCTCATCCTGAGCTTGTCGAAGGACGAGGACCACGCAAGGCGGTTGGTTTGGTTACTTCGACGCCGCCAGCCAATCCGGCCAATCCACGGCGACCGCCCGCCCGTCCGCCGTCAGCTCGGCGCCCTCGATGCGGTCCAGCCGAAGCAGGGCCATGGCCCGGCCGTCGCGACCCGACAGCACCTCGCCGGCCCGAAGCTCGCCGGCCAGCACCTCGGTCCCGAAGGCCGGGGCGGGGCCGTCGAAGATGACCGGCAGCATGCGGTTCTTGATCGTCCCGCGGCGTTTCATGCGGCTGGTCGTCTCCTGGCCGACGAAGCAGCCCTTCTTGAAGTCGATCCCGTTCAGCAGGTCGAAATTGGCCTCGATCGGATAGGTCCTGTCGGTTCCCCAGTCGGCGGGGCCCGGGACGCCTAGGGCCAGGCGATGGGCGTCGTAGTCGTCTTCGGTGGCGTTCGCCGTCGGGTCGTCGCCATAGAAGCGCCAGCCCAAGGCCGGCAGGCGCGGATCGGCGGGATAGCCGTCGATAGCGTCCGGATCGAAGCCGAACAGGGCGTAGACCTTCAGGTCGTCGTCGGTCTTCAGCTCGACCTTGGCGCGGAGCTTGTACATCGTCAGGCGGGTCAGGATGGCGTCGCGGTGCTCGGCCGCTACATCCAGCAGTACGGTCTCGCCGGATGCTCCGACGAAAAGGTCATAGAGCAACCGCCCCTGCGGGGTCAGCAGGCCCGCGAAGCGCAGTTCGCCCTGCGCGACGGTCTGGGTCAGAAGGTTGTTGAGGAAGTCCACGACGTCGGGACCGGTCGCCGTGATGACGGCGCGGCTGGGAAGCAGGGCGATGTTGGGCTTGCTCATGCCTCCCATGTGGCAAGACTGACGCGCGCGCGCCAGTGCTCGGCGAATAGAAAGCTGAGCCGTTATCGAGGGATGCGCCGACTCGCCGGACGCCCTATACAAGGACGGATGACACAGCGGGCCTTCCCGATTCTCTTCATCACCGCCACGCGGATCGGCGACGCCGTGCTGTCGTCCGGCCTGATCAAGTTCCTGGCCGACCAGATCCCCAACGCCCGCTTCACCATCGTCTCGGGCCCCCTGGCCGCGCCGCTGTTCGCCCATGTGCCTGGCCTGGACCGGGTGATCGTCATGGAGAAGGGCAACGGCAAGGGCCACTGGTTCAAGCTGTGGAACCAGGTGCGCCACAGGAAGTGGGGTCTGGTCGTCGACCTGCGCGGCTCGGGCACGGCCTATTTCCTGCGCCGCGAGAAGCGCGCCGTCTGGAAACGCAACACCGGCGAACCGATCCACAAGGTGGTCGAGGCCGCCAGGGTGCTGAAGCTGGAAGGCGATCCGCCGGCCCCGCACCTCTACATCACCCCCGACGTCCAGGCCCTGGCCGACCAGCTGCTGGAGCCCCGTCCGGGGGAGGCGGCGGGCCCGATCCTGGCCGTCGGCCCGGCGTCCAACTGGGTGGGCAAGATCTGGCCGATCGAGCGCTTCGCCCAGACCGCCCAGCAACTGCTGGGACCCGGCGGCGCGCTGGCGGGCGGGCGGCTGCTGATCCTGGGCGGTCCCGGCGACGGCCGGATGGTCGAGGAGCTGCGCATGGCCTCGGCCCGCGGCCGCTATGTCGACCTGACGGGCAAGGTGGATCTGCTGACCGCCTATGCGGCCTTGAAGCGGGCGGACCTGTTCATCGGCAACGACAGCGGCCTGATGCACATCGCCGCCGCGGCGGGCGTCCCAACCATCGGCCTGTTCGGCCCGTCGGACGAGCGCCGTTACGGCCCGTGGGGCCCGCTGACGAGGGCCGTGCGCGGCCCGCGCTCGTTCGAGCAGTTCCTGGCCGTCGACCCGGACCTGTCGCAGGCCATCCGCCACATGAGCGACCTGCCGGTGGCCACCGTGGTCAAGGCGGCCAAGGCGCTGCTGGCCGAGGTCAAGGCGAACAGGGAGGTCGCCGCGGCCGCGGCGGACGCCGAGGAACCCACGGTCGAGGACGCGGCGGTGACGCCGGCGCTGCAGGCGGTGGTCGAGGACGTGGTCGAGCCGGCCTCTGCGCACGACGAACCGGTCCTTGAGGACGCCGCCCCCACGTCCGCTCATCCCGACGAAAGCCGGGACCCAAGCTGAGCCTGGGGATCGATCGCGGCCGATCGATCGTCCAAACTCTATCCTGACGTCCCGCTTGGGTCCCGGCTTTCGCCGGGATGAGCGGTGTTTGGCCGCCCTAGAGCAAATCGCGCGATATAGGAATCGCACGACCTGCTCTAGATTTTGTTTTCGCATCGCTTTTGCGGAAAACTGGCGTCCACTTTTCCGCGCGATGCTCTAAATCCGCCCCAGCCCGTCCATGATCGCCGTCAGGGCCAGCACGGTCTGGACCTCCATCGCGCTGTGTCCTGCGTTGGTCCGCACATAGGTCGCCGGCGTCGCGCCGACCGAGTCCAGGGCCGCCACCAGCCGGGAGGCCTGGGTCAGGGGGCAGACCTGGTCGAAACGGCCGTGGACGATGTGGATCGGCAGGCGCGCGATCTTGTCGACCTTGCGGGCGATGTAGTCCGGCTCCAGGAACAGGTCGCGCGCGAAGAAGTGGGCCTCGATCTGGGCGAAGCACAGGGCGAAGTCGGCCTCGCCGAACTTTCCCGGGTCGCCGGTCTCGGGGATCATGTTCGAGATCGCGCCCTCCCAGACCGACCAGGCCAGGGCCGCCCGCAGCTGGGCCTGGCGGCCGGCGTCGTCATCGGGCCTGGCGTCGAAGATCGCCTTGTAGGCGCCCATCATGTCGCCGCGCCGCTCGGGCGGAATGACCTCGACGAAGGCTTTCCACTCGTCGGGATAGGCGACATAGGCGCCCGGTTCGCTGAGGGCGTAGGGCGTCTGGTCGAAGACGGCGGCGTTGCCCTGGTACATGTAGAGCAGGTCCTCGCGCGTCCCCAGGAAGACGCCGCGCAGGATCAGCGAGGCCACGTGCTCGGGGTGGCGGATGGCGTAGACCAGGGCCAGGGTGCTGCCCCAGCTGCCGCCGAAGACGTGCATCGGCCCGGCGATCCCCAGCGCGTCGCGCAGGCGGTTGATGTCGGCCACCAGATGGTCGGTGTCGTTTTTCAGCAGGGCGACCTCGGGACCGTGCGAGGCCACCGTCGGCGTGCTCTTGCCGCAGCCACGCTGGTCGAACAGGATCACCCGGTAGCGCGCGGGATCGAAGAACCGCGACATGACCGGCGCGCAGGCCCCGCCCGGCCCGCCATGCAGGAACATCACCGGCTCGCCCGCGGGATCGCCGTACTCCTCCCAATAGAGGGTGTGGTCGGGCGCGGTGTCGACCGGCAGCATGCCGGTGCGGTTGGGCGCGGCTTGCGGATATTTCCACTCGCTCGTGACCTTGCTGCCGGTCTGGAGTCTGGAAAAGTCCATGGGGGCCTCGTCGCGCTGGGAAGACGACGGGGAGGTGCGCCCGTCGCGCGCGGCGGTCAATCTCGGAAGCGGCCATTTTAAATCTTGCGGCCTTGGGGATGGGCTCCTAGACCGCCTCGAACCCCCGCAGGAGCCACGCCCATGACCCAGACCTTCGACCTGATCGTGCGCGGCGGCGAGGTGGTCAACCACGCGGGACGCGGCTTTACCGACATCGGCGTGCGCGGCGGCAAGATCGTCGCGATCGGCGACCTTGGACAGGCCTCGGCCGGCGAGGTCTTCGATGCGGCCGGGCTGACCGTCTTGCCGGGCGTGATCGACAGCCAGGTCCACTTCCGCGAGCCGGGGCTGGAGTGGAAGGAAGACCTGGAGAGCGGGTCGCGCGGCGCGGCCCTGGGCGGGGTGGTCGCGGTGTTCGAGATGCCCAACACCGAGCCGACCACCACCGACCCGGACGCCCTGGCCGACAAGCTGGCCCGCGCCAAGGGCCGCATGCACACCGACCATGCCTTCTATGTCGGCGGCACCCACGAGAACGCCACCTTCCTGGGCGAGCTGGAGCGCCTGCCCGGCTGCTGCGGCATCAAGGTGTTCATGGGCGCCTCGACCGGCACCCTGCTGGTCCAGGACGACGAGGGGGTCGAGAACGTGCTGCGGCATGTGAACCGCCGCGCCGCCTTCCACTCCGAGGACGAATACCGCCTGGCCGAGCGTCGCAGCCTGGCCCGGCCCGGCGACTGGACCAGCCACCCGGAGGTCCGCGACGCCCAGGCCGCCCTGCAGTCGACGCAGCGCCTGGTCCGCATCGCCAAGAGCCTGGGCAAGCGCATCCACGTGCTGCACGTCACCACCCACCAGGAGATCGACTTCCTGGCCCAGAACAAGGACGTGGCCAGTGTCGAGGTCACGCCCCAGCACCTGACCCTGGTGGCGCCCGAGGCCTATGAGCGGCTGAAGGGCTTCGCCCAGATGAACCCGCCGATCCGCTCGGCCGAGCACGTGGCGGGGGTCTGGCGCGGCATCGAGACCGGCATCGCCGACGTGCTGGGCAGCGACCACGCGCCCCACACCCGCGAGGAAAAGGCCAGGCCCTATCCGGCTTCGCCGTCGGGAATGCCCGGCGTCCAGACCCTGGTTCCGGTCATGCTGACCCACGTGGTCGACGGCCGCCTGTCCCTGGAGCGCTTCGTCGACCTGACCAGCCATGGCGTCAACCGGATCTTCGGCCTGGCCGACAAGGGCCGCATCGCCGAGGGGTTCGACGCCGACTTCACCATCGTCGATATGAAGGCCCGGCGCATCATCACCCACGACTGGATGGCCACCCGCTCGGGCTGGACTCCGTTCGACGGCTTCGAGGCGAAAGCCTGGCCGGTGGCGACCATCGTGCGCGGGACCGTGGTCATGCGCGACGACGAGATCGTGGCGGAAGGAACGGGCGCGCCGGTGCGGTTCCTGGAGACGCTGGCGGGGTAGCAGGTTCCACTTGCCCCCACCTGACCGCTTCGCGGTCTGTCCGCCCCCATAGGGGGCGGAGCCTTCGCGCTTGGCTCTTCCCCCTCTGGGGGAAGAGGGTCGCGAAGCGACCCGTAGGGGGCAAGGGTTCGCCGCCCTCGACTTTCTTCGCCATCCCCTGTCGAAATCTCCCACCCCCGCGCGTCTTCCAGCGAGGGCGCGCGCCGTGCGCCGATGGAGGGATCGATGAAGTACCTGCTGATGATCTATTCCAGCGAAGCCGAGTGGGCGCGGCCCGAGACCGATCCGATCAAGCCGGATGTCATCGCCGCGCACGAGGCGCTGCAGGCCGAGCTGCGGGCCAGCGGCATGGCCTGGCTGGGCGCGCGGCTGGTCGACACCCCGCATGCCCGCACCATCGCCCAGACCGCCGACGGGCGCCTGGTCCATGACGGCCCGTTCGCCGAGACCAAGGAGCAGCTGGCCGGCTTCTACCTGGTCGAGGCGCCGGACATGGCCGCCGCCGAGGCCTGGGCGCGCAAGATCCCGCAGATCCCGGGCGGCAAGGTCGAGGTCCGGGCGGTCGCGCACGAGGTCGCCTGAGGCCGGCCGACCGGGGGGCGCCGAAAAACTTGCGGGCGAATGTCGAGTCCGGCCAGGCTGGCCCGTCTCTGATCCGAGACCGGGCGGCGCCCTTGCCGACCGGCCATCGAGGAGGACCGATCCATGCAATACGCCTTGCTGATCTATGAGGACGAGACCGCCTATCGCGACGAGAACGGCCGCGCCTGGCGGGAGATCATCGCCCAGCACCAGGCCTTCGCGGCCGAGCTGGTCGAGAAGGGCCTGCTCCGGGGCGGGGCGGGCCTGAAGACCACGAACACCGCCACGACCGTGCGCAGGGCCGCCGGCCAGTGCGGCCTGCACGATGGACCGTTCGCCGAGAGCAAGGAGCAGCTGGGCGGCTTTTACCTGATCGAGGCGGCCGACCTGGACGAAGCTCTGGCCTGGGCTCGGAGGCTGCCGCTGGCGGGGGACGGCTCGGTCGAGGTCCGGCCGGTGATCGACGGGACCACCTGACCGCCATGGCCAGGAGCCTTCTCGACCAAGCCGCGCGGACCCACGGCGGGCGGGTGATCGCCGCCCTGGCCGCCAGGTTCCGCGACCTGGATCTGGCCGAGGAGGCCTTCGCCGAGGCCTGCCTGGCGGCGGCCCAGGCTTGGAGCCAGACGAGCGCAGGCGGGGGCGCCGCGCCGCGCGACCCGGCCGCCTGGCTCTACAGCGTCGCTCAGCGGCGGGCGCTGGACATGCTGCGGCGGCGCGGCGTGCGGACCCGGCTGGTTCCCGATCCACCCGCGCCGCCGCCCAGCGCGGAGGAGGCCATGATCGACGACGCCCGCCTGATCCCGGATGAGCGGCTGCGGCTGATCTTCGTCTGCTGTCACCCGGCCGTGGCCCCCGACGCCCGCGCGGCCCTGACCCTGCGCCTGGTCTGCGGCCTGACCACCCAGGAGATCGCCCGCGCCTTCCTGGTGGCCGAGCCGACCCTGGCCCAGCGGCTGGTGCGGGCCAAGCGCAAGATCGCCGAGGCCGGCGTCGCCTTCGAGGTTCCCGGTCCTGAGGCTTGGCCCGAGCGGATCGGGGCGGTGCTCTCGACCCTGGAGATCGCCTACGCCAAGGCGCACGAGGATGCCGCCGGGGCCGGCCAGCACGCCGGATACGCCAAGGAGATGCTGGACCTGACCGCCGTGCTGGCCGAGCTCCTACCCGACGAGCCGGAGTGCCTGGCCTTCGCCGCCCTGGTCCGCTACGCCGAGGCGCGCCGCCCGGCGCGGCTGGACGACGGCGGGACGATGACGCCGCTGTCCGAACAGGACCCGACCCTCTGGCGGCGACCGCTGATCCGGGAGGCCGAGCGGCTGCTGCACGCCGCCGCCCGCTGTCGCCGGCCGGGACCGCGGCAGCTGCAGGCGGCCATCCACGCGGCCTGGTGCGACCGCGCCAGCCTGGACGAGCCGGCGCCCTGGTCCACCGTGCTGGCCCTCTACGACGCCTTGCTGACCTGGCGCGATGACGCGGTGGTGCGGCTGAACCGCGCCGTGGCGGTGGCCGAGGTGGCGGGGCCAGCCCAGGCCCTGGCCGAGGTGGATTGGCTGGACTCCGTCGCCTTCCGCGACTTCGGCCCGTTCCACGCCGTGCGGGCCGACCTGCTGGCGCGGCTGGGCCGGCGCGGCGAGGCGTTGTCGGCTTACGACCGGGCCCTGGCCTTGGACCCGGCGCCAGCGGAGAGATCGTGGCTGGAGCGGCGGCGGGCGCAGGCGGCGACCTCGCCCGAGAGCGGATCAAGAGGTGGGATTGCCACCTGAAGAACTCCAGTTAACACTCCTGGCATGGATGGGACGTCAGAGACCCACGCGCCGTTTCGCGACGCCCGCTACGCGCCCCGGGCGCTGGAGGTCGAGCGGCGCGGCGACGTCCTGATCCTGCGCAATCCCACGCCCTATTCCAGCACCGTCCAGACCGTGACCGCGCCGCTGGTCCGCTGGGCGTCGCAAACCCCGCACCGTATCTGGCTGGCCGAAAGGCCAGGCGACGGCGCGGACGGGTGGCGAACAATGACCTACGCCGAAGCCGCCGGCCAGGTCGCTCGCCTGGCCGGTGGTCTTTCGAAGCTGGGCCTGTCGCGCGGGAAGCCCCTGCTGATTCTGGCCCGCAACGGCATAGACAACGCGTTGATCGGCTACGCCGCCATGAGCCTGGGCGCGCCGATCGCCCCGGTCTCGCCGCAGTACGGCCTGGGCGGCGCGGACCTCTCCCGCCTGGCCTTCGCGGTCGAGCGGCTGAAGCCGGCGGCGGTCTATGTCGATGACGCCGAGGCCTTCGGCGACGCCCTGGCCGCGCCGTTCCTGGCCGGCCTGCCGGTGATCGCCAGCCGCAGCGCCCGCGGCGGCGACTTGGGGTTCGAGTCCCTCCAGGACTCGCCGCCCCAGCCGCCTGTCTGCCGCCCCGACGACGTCGCCAAGCTGCTGCTGACCTCGGGCTCGACGGGCCGGCCCAAGGCGGTGATCTGCACGCACGCCAACATCGCCCTGAACGCCGCCCAGATCGCCGCGTGCTACGAGGATCCCGACCCGCCGGTGCTGGTCAATTCCGCGCCGTGGAGCCACAGCCTGGGCGCCAACGCCATCCTGCACATGGTGCTGCACCGGGGCGGGAGTCTTTACATTGATGCTGGCCAGCCGCTGGCCGGCCGGTTCGACGAGACGGTGCGCAACCTGCGCGAGGTGGCGACGACCTATCACAACATGGTCCCGGCCGGCTGGGGGCTGCTGGTCGGCGAACTGGAGCGCGATCCGGTCCTGGCGGCCAGGTTCTTCGAGAAGGTGCGGGTGCTGCAGTATGGCGGTGCGGCGATGGCCCAGTCGGTCCTCGACCGCGTCCAGGCCGTGGCCCTGCGCACCATCGGCTGCCGGGTGACCTTCGCGGCCGGCTATGGGGCCACCGAGACCGGCCCCACGGCCTGCAACATCCACTGGCTGAACGCCCGCTCGGGCATGATCGGCCTCCCCACGCCGGGTACGGCTGTCAAGCTGGTCCCGGCTCCCGACGGCCAAGGCGGCGTTTTGGCCGACAAGTTCGAGATCCGGGTGAAGGGGCCGCAGGTCTCGCCCGGCTATCTGGACATGCCCGAGGCGTCGGCGGCGGCGTTCGACGAGGACGGCTTCTACCGGCTGGGCGACGCGGCCCGGCTGGCCGACCGGCTGGACCCGTCGGCCGGCCTGGTGTTCGACGGTCGGCTGGTCGAGAATTTCAAGCTGGCCAACGGCACGTTCGTGGCGGCCGGCGCCCTGCGGGTGGCCGCGGTCTCGGCGATCGCCGGGGCGGTGTCGGACGCGGTGGTCTGCGGCGAGGGACGCGAGGGCGTGGGGCTGATGCTGTTCCTGGACCCCAAGGCGGCCTCGCGGATCGGCGATCCCGAGGCGGTGAGGGCGGCGATCCGGGCCGGGCTGGAACGGCTGAACGGCCTGGCCAAGGGCGGCGGCAAGGTGGTCCGCGCCCTGATCCTGGACGGCGCGCCCGACGCGGCCTGCGGCGAGTTGACCGACAAGGGCTACATCAACCAGGCCCTGGCCCGGGAGCGGCGGCCGGCGGAGCTGGCGCGGCTGTTCGCCGAGGCGCCGGACGACGGGGTGATGGTGTTCATCTGAACGCTATTTGTTCGGGATTCCCCAATCTCCGCTCATCCCGGCGAAAGCCGGGACCCAAGCCGAGCTTGGAGGTCTTCACGGGCGATCGATCGACCGGGCCTGGTCTGCGCCTCAGCTTGGGTCCCGGCTTTCGCCGGGATGAGCGGACTTGTAAGGTCTGAATGGTACGGAGAAGGCCATGAACGGCGCCGACGCCCTGATCACCACCCTGGCCGACAACGGCGTCACCGCCTGCTTCGCCAATCCCGGCACCAGCGAGATGCAGTTTGTCGCGGCGCTCGACCGCGAGCCGCGCATGCGCAGCGTGCTGTGTCTGTTCGAGGGGGTGGCGACGGGCGCCGCCGACGGCTATGGGCGGATGACCGGGACGCCGGCCTGCACCTTGCTGCACCTGGGTCCCGGCTACGCCAACGGCGCGGCAAACCTGCACAACGCCCGCCGGGCCTTCACCCCGGTCGTCAACGTCATCGGCGACCACGCCGTCGACCATCGCAACTACGACGCGCCGCTGAACTCCGACATCGCCGCCCTGGCCGCGCCCAATTCACTGTGGGTCAGGTCGGCCGACAGCGCCGACGCGGTCGGGCCGCTGACCGCCGAGGCCGTGGCCGCCAGCCTGGACGCGCCGGGCGGCAATGCGTGCTTGATCCTGCCGGCCGACAGCGCCTGGAACGCGACCGCCGTGGCGGGGCCGGTGGTAGAGCGTCTCCGCTTTCGCGCTCCAGATGGGGCCGCCGTCGCGACAGTGGCCAAGGCCCTGAAGGCCGCGGCCAAACCTGTCCTGCTGCTGGGAGGCGGCGCGTGCGGCGAGGCGGCCATCGCCGCCGCCGGCAGGATCGCGGCCAGCGGCGTGCGCGTGCTGACCGACACCTTCACCGCCCGCCAGGCGCGCGGCGAGGGCCGCTTCCGGCCCGACAAGCTGCCCTATTTCGGCGAGCAGGCCCTGAAGGACCTGGAGGGCGTCGATCTGATGGCGCTGGTCGCCACGACCGTTCCCGTAGCGTTCTTCGCCTATCCCGACCGGCCCAGCGTGCTGGTCCCCGACGGCTGCGCGACCCTGGCGCTCTGCGATCGGGGAACCGACGCGGCGGCGGCGCTGGGCGCCCTGGCGGACGCCCTGGAGGCGCCGACGGCGGGGGCGGTCGAGCCCTATGCGCCGCCGCCGGCTCCGGCCGGCAGGCTGGACGCCTGGGCCATGGGCGCGGCGATCGCCCGCCACATGCCCGCCGGCGCGATCGTCTCCGACGACGCGGTGACCGCCGGCTTGCCGATCTTTACCCAGACCCGCAACGCTCGGGCCCACGACTGGCTGTCCCTGACCGGCGGGGCGATCGGCCAGGGGATCCCGGTCGCCATCGGCGCGGCCGTCGCCTGCCCGGACCGCAAGGTGCTGAGCCTGAACGGCGACGGCGCAGCGATGTACACGGTGCAGGGTCTGTGGACGATCGCCCGCGAGCGGCTGGACGTGACCGTGGTGGTGTTCGCCAACCACGCCTACCGCATCCTGGGCATCGAGATGGGCCGCACCGGCGGCGGCGAACCGGGGCCGGCGGCCTCGCGCCTGCTGGATCTCTCCGATCCGCGGATCGACTGGGTCTCGGTGGCGAGCGGGTTGGGCGTGCCCGCCGAGCGGGTCGAGACGGCCGAGACGTTCGACGCGGCCATGGCCCGGGCCATGGGCGAAGGAGGGCCGCACCTTATCGAAGCGGCCATGCGGTAGCGGGGGACAGGTACATGTACCTGTCCCCATTCTCGTCGGACGCTCTACCCCGGCAACCTCAGCACCGCCCTCAAGCCCCCCATCGGCGACCTCTGCAGCGTCAGCTCCCCGCCCAGGCCCCGGGCCATGTCGCGGGCTATGGCCAGGCCCAGCCCGACGCCCTTCTCGTTCTGGTTCCGCGACTCGTCCAGGCGGTTGAACGGGCGGAAGGCTTCCTCGTGGCGGTCCTCCGGGATGCCGGGGCCGTCGTCGTCGACGAAGATCCACACCCCGCCCGCCGGGGCGGCGGTGGACGAGACCCGCACGGTCTCGCCATGGGCGGCGGCGTTGTCGATCAGGTTGGCCAGGGCCCGCTTGAAGGCGTTGGGCCGCAGAATGGCCGTCAGGTCGTCGCCGATCGACAGCTCGACCTTGGCCCCCGACCGGGCCGCGCCCTCGCACACGCTCTCGATCAGCGGCCGCAGCAGGACCTGGCGGGCTTCCTCGCCGCCTTCGCCGCGGGCGAAGGCCAGGTACTCGTCGATCATGTGCTCCATTTCCGACAGGTCCCGGGCCATGGCCTCCAGCTGCGGACTGGGCTCGGCCAGGGCGATCTCCAGCTTCAGCCGGGTGAGGGGCGTGCGCAGATCATGGCTGACGCTGGCCAGCAGGGCGGTGCGCTGCTCGATATGGCGCTGGATGCGGGCCTTCATGGCCAGGAACGCCTGGGCCGCCTGGCGCACCTCGCGCGCGCCGTGCGGCTTGAAGGCGGCCTGGTCGATGCCGCGCCCAAAGGCGTCGGCGGCGTCGGCCAGCCGCTCGATGGCCCGGACCTGGTTGCGGATGAACAGGATGGCCACGGCGGTCAGCAGCAGGGTGGCTCCGACGATCCACAGGATGAAGATGTGGCCCTGGGTGGCGAAGGCCCGGTCGCGCGGGGCGATGATCCGCAGGACGCCCTGCGGCACCTTGACCCGGATGTCGACATGGGCGGGATAGTGGTCGCCGCTGGCGTCGAACCAGAACGGCGCGTCCAGGCGGTCGGACAGGGCGCGGTTCAGCGAGCGGTCCACCACCCGGAACAGCGAGTTGCGCTTGCCGGCCGGCAGATTCTTGCCCTTCTGCAGCGCGATCGACAGGTCCATCGAGTCCTGGGCGCGCTCGGCCAGCTTGTCGAGGGCGGCGGGCGAGGGATCGTCCTTGTAGCTCTCGACCGCCCAGGCCACGTCGCCGGCCAGGCCCTCCGACAGGCGGCTGGTGACGGTGTCCCAATGGGCGTCGAAGAACGCCCAGGTGACGGCGATCTGCATCACCGCCACCGGCAGGACGATGATCAGCAAGCTACGGCCGAACAGCGAGCTCGGCAGCCAGCGCTTGATCGGACGGGGGATGTGCAGCCGGGCGCGGAGGCGCATCATGGCCGGAGGGGCCCCCTCCGGCCCTTCGGACCACCTCCCCCAAGGGGGGAGGAGCTACGCCGCGCGGATGCTCCCCCTTCGGGGGAGCTGTCGGCGAAGCCGACTGAGGGGGTCTTCGCCGCACCCATCAATCGGGCGCCAGCCGATAGCCGATCCCGCGCACCGTCTGCAGGTAGCGCGGGTTCTTCGGGTCGGGCTCGATCTTGCGGCGCAGGCGGGTGACCTGGACGTCTACGGCGCGGCCGGTGGCGTCGACCGTGTCGCGGGCCAGCTCCAGGCGGTCGACGGGAGCGTGGGCCGCCTTGGCCAGGCGGCGCAGCAGGGCGACCTCGGCCTCGGTCAGGCGGATCGGCTCGCCGTTCCGGGTCAGTTCGCCGCGCTCCGGCTCGAAGGCGCAGTCGCCCAGGCTGATGGCGCGAGGACCCGACGGCTTGGGCGCCGACCGGCGCAGGATCGACTCGATGCGCAGCAGAAGTTCTCGAGGTTCGAAAGGCTTGGCCAGGTAGTCGTCGGCTCCGTGGGTCAGGCCCTCGATCCGGTCGCTGGTCTGGTCGCGGGCGGTCAGCATCAGGATCGGCGTCTGGCCGGCCTCGCCGCCCCGGGCCCGCAGCCGCTTGGTGAACGAAAAGCCGTCCTCGCCGGGCATCATCACGTCCAGCACCAGCAGGTCGAAGTCCATGGATCCGGTCAGCCGGTCGGCGTGGGCGGCGTCGGCCGCGGCGCTGACGCGAAAGCCGGCGCGGGTCAGGAATTCCTTGAGCAGGGTGCGGATGCGGTCGTCGTCGTCGACGACCAGCAGGTGGCGGTCCGCGCGTTCTTCCGGCGTCATAGCGCATCCCGACGATTGAGGCCGACGCCCTGGCGCGGTCCGGCCAGGGCGGCCAGGATCCGGCGCGCGCCCGCCACCCCGTCCAGGCCGCCGGTGCGGTAGGCGCGGCCCAGCAGGGTGCGCAGGCGCTCGGCCACCCTGTATTCGAAGGCCATCCCCTCGGGGGTCAGCTCGGCGGGGCGACGACGGGCGTCCAGGTCGCCGGCCGCCTTCTGCGCCAGGTTCAGCCGCTGCAGGTCGGCCAGGGTCTTGCTGGCCGCCTGCTTGGACAGGCTGGTCAGTTTCGAAAGGTCCTGCACCCCGAGACCCGGCCGGCGGCGCAGCAGGAAGGCGGCCCGCCAGTGCGAGCGGCCCAGGCCCGGACCTTCGCCCTCAAGGGCCGCATCGACCGCCGCCCACAGGCCCGCCTCGGCCAGCAGCAGCAGCTCCAGCCCGCCGTCCAGCTGTTCCTCGCCGAGGATCAGGCGCGGATCGGTCGAGCCGCCGGACATCCCTGCGGTCGGGCCCCCGGGTGGTCCCGATGAAAGCGGCCCAGCCATCAGCTTGCGTCCATTTTATTTGACCTTCCGCGGCTCGGAGCGTCTAAGAACCGGGTTCCAAATAAGGAGGTCTTTGACCGATGTCTCTCGTTCCCTTCGATGATCGCGATGGTTGGATCTGGCTCGACGGCCAGTTCGTCGCCTGGCGGGACGCGAAGGTGCACGTATTGACCCACGGCCTACATTACGCCTCGTCGGTGTTCGAAGGCGAGCGGATGTACGGCGGCGAGATCTTCAAGCTGACCGAGCATACCGAGCGCCTGTTCAAATCGGCCGAAATCCTCGATTTCAAGATCCCCTACACGGTGGAGCAGATCGACGAGGCGTGCAAGGCGACCGCCGCCAAGAACGGCCTGACCGACTGCTATGTCCGGCCCATCGCCTGGCGCGGCAGCGAGATGATCGGCGTCTCGGCCCAGCAGACCAGGATCCACGTGGCCATCGCCGTATGGGAATGGCCCAGCTATTTCGACCCGGCGACCAAGGCCAAGGGCATCCGCCTGACCTGGGCCAAGTACGACCGCCCGGCCCCGAACACCATCCCGACCGCCGCCAAGGCGGCCGGGCTCTACATGATCTGCACCATCTCCAAGCACGCCGCCGAGAAGGACGGCTACGCCGACGCGATGATGGTCGACTATCGCGGCTATATCGCCGAGGCGACCGGGGCCAATGTGTTCTTCGTCAAGGACGGCGTGCTGCACACCCCGACCCCGGACTGCATCCTGAACGGCATCACCCGCCAGACGGTGATCCAGATCGCGCGCCAGCGCGGAATCGAGGTGGTCGAGCGCCATATCGAGAAGTCGGAACTGGCGAGCTTCACCGAGTGCTTCATCGTCGGCACCGCCGCCGAGGTCACCCCGGTGTCGGAGATCGGCGAGTTCCGGTTCACCCCGGGCGCGCTGTCGTTGTCTCTGATGGACGAATATGCCCGCCTGGTGCGGCGGGAGCTGGTGGCGGCCTGAGGGCCGGGTTCCAGCGTTGAATTGAAAATCCCGGAGCGCCTGGCGCTCCGGGATTTTTTTGTGTCTGGACGCTGGCGTCAGACCAGCCAGGTCAGGGGTCTGGGATAGGCCTCGCCCTTCAGCAGATAGACCAACCCCATGATGCAGCGGACCACGAAAAACACGCCGATCGCGCCCATGATCGCGCCGCCGACGATCAGCATCGGGATGCCGATCAGCAGCACCGCCAGGGCCAGGCCGACCAGGAACAGGGCCAGGCCGATCAGGAACCACCAGATCGACAGCCAGAAGGTGCGGATCGCGAAGGTGTAGTGGCTGGCGTTGATCGGCCCGGCGGTCTCGCGGTTGAGGTAGGCGACGATCAGACCGGCCAGGAAGGTCAGGCCGTTGGTGAAGCCCAGCAGGTACAGGGCGTAGACCACGATCGGCAGGACCTTGTCCTCCTCGGCGCGGTCGGGGGCGGTGGGGGCGGCGTCGCTCATCAGATCATCCAGTTGCGCGGCGTGGGATAGGCCTGGGTCTTCAACAGCCAGGACAGGCCGAGGATGCATCGCACCGCCACCCAGATGCCGACCGCCGGCAGGATCACGAAGCCGATTCCCACCGGCGTCAGCACAAGACCGATCAGGCCGAACAGCAGCGACAGCCAGAAGGTGCGGATCTGGAAGACGTAGTGGCTCTGGATCCACTCGGGCGCGGCGCCCTTGCTGACATAGGCCAGGATCACCCCGACCACCGAGGTCATGCCGGCCGAGACCAGGGCGGCTAGATAGAGGGCGTAGACCACCACGGGCATGGTCTTGTCGTCCTGCAGCGCGGGCGGGACGGCGGGATCGGGAGCAGGGTCGGTCTGGGTCATGGAACGATGGTCGCGAAAAACGGCGACCAACGCAAATGAAGGTCCTGTCAGGCTGGACGGCGTCTAGCCGCCCGGCAGCAGATCCTCGGGAAGGGCGTGCGGGTCCAGGCCGTGGCCGCGTCCCAGCCAGGGCAGGGCGGCGGCCAGCAGGATCAGCAGGAAGGCCAGGCGGGCGGCGATGGCGATGGCCATGCCGGCCATGTGCGGGCTGAAGGCCAGCAGCAGCATCACCGCCGTGCCGAAGCCCAGCAGGCCCATCACCCAGGTCAGGCCCTCGCGCGGCGCCATGGCGCCGGCCAGTTCGAAGCGGGCGCGGGGCGCCAGGTCGGCCGCCACCGCCGCCACGGCGCGGGCCAGCAGCGAGAAGCTGGCCAGCCGGTCGTCAAAGCGGCCGGGGCCGACGTAGCTCTGCGCGGTCAGGATGGTCTTGCGGCGGCCGAAGCTCAGGGTCAGCACCCGGCGGCGACCGCCGGAACGCGGCCTGGCCAGGCGGAAGACTGTCAGGCCGGCCAACGGAAAGCGCTGTTCACGAGGTCCCCGGCGCTCGACCAGCTCCGCGCCCTCCAGCGTCCAGACCGTCTCGGGTTGGAATGGGGAAAGGCGGGCGCGGTGCGACAGCTCGCTCATGACCGGCGGCTCACCCCCGGACGGCGGTGATTTCCACGCCGGCCGCCGCGGCGTGGGGCGCCAGGGCCAGGGGCTTTTCGACCCGCACCCGGGCGCGGGTCACGCGGCCGTCGGCGAAGCTGGCCTGGGCCAGGCGTTCGGCGAAGGTCTCGACCAGATCGATATGGCCCTCGGCGGCGATGGCTTGCGCGGCCTGCAGGATGGTCTCGTAGTTGACGGTGTCGCCCAGCGCTTCGCAGTGGCTGGCGGCGACATCCAGCTCGACGTCAATGACCAGGGGCTGCTGGCGGCCGTGCTCGTGGTCGTAGACCCCGATCCAGGCGTCGACCTTCAGGCCGCGCACGAACACCTTGGTGACGATCACCCGGGCCGGCGTCGGCTGGGGAGCCGTGTTCGGAGCGTTGGTCAGGGGTTGGGCGGCCACGGCGACTCTCAGGAACCGATGATGTCCGGCGTGCGCCAGCCCAGATGCTGACCCGCGTCGACCGCGATCATCTGGCCCGTGACCGCCTTGGCGTCAATGAGGTAGCGCAGGGCCGCGGCGATGTCGTCCGGCGAAACGGCCCGTTCCAGCGGCGTGCCGGCGGCCTCGCGCTCGAACTCGCCGGGCGCCTGGTGCGTCGAGGCCAGGGTCGGACCGGGGCCGATGGCGTTGACGCGGATGCGCGGCGCCAGGTCCTGGGCCATGGTCCGGGTGACCCACCACAGGCCGGCCTTGGACAGGCTGTAGCTGAAGAACTGCGGATTGGGCCGCAGGACGCGCTGGTCGACGATGTTGACGATCTGGCCTGGCTCCTCGGCGGGCAGGGCGGCGGCGAAGGCCTGGGCCAGGACGACCGGGGCCCGCAGGTTGGCGTCCAGATGCGCGTCCCAGCTTTCGCGCGTCGCGGTGGCCAGGCGGTCGTCCTCGAAGGTCGAGGCGCTGTTGACCAGCAGGGTGACAGGGCCCAGGGCCTGGGCGATGCGCGGGATCAGGGCGGCGGTCTGGGCTTCGTCCGCCAGTTCGGCGTCGAGGACGACGGCGCGGCGACCCAAGGCGGCGACCTCGTCGGCCACGGCCTGGGCGTCGGCGCGGCCCGTGCGGTAGTGGACGGCGACGTCGAACCCCGCCCGCGCCGCCTCCAGGGCGAGGACGCGGCCGATCCGGCGGCCGGCGCCGGTGACCAGGGCCGCGCCGCGGGTCATGGTCTTAGTCGAAACGGCCGAACTCGAACTTGTTGAGGCCGAGGATGACCGCCAGGAAAATGGCGATGACGCCGATCGCGAGCATGAGCGTGGGTCCGTTGTCGGATTGAAAGACAATGCCGGCTTTAACGGGGGGCGAGGCTCGCCGCAAGGCTGGCGACCGCCAAAGCTCGTCCGGATCGCCGGATGACAGAGGAAGGACCAGGCCGTACGCTTGCGTCATGCTCTGGCGTCGTCGCGTCGAACCTTTCACCCGTCCCTTGGTCTATGCCTGGTTCCGCTGGCGGCGGGGCCTGACGCTGGGGGTGCGCGGCGTGGTCACCGACGCCGAGGGGCGAGTGCTGCTGATCGAGCATACCTATGTCCATGGCTGGCACCTGCCGGGCGGCGGGGTCGAGCGCGGCGAGACGGCGGAGACGGCGGTGATCCGCGAGCTGCAGGAGGAGGCCGGCGTGCGCGTGCTGGGGCGGCCGACCCTGGTCTCGGTCCACAGCAACGAGCCGCGCCATCCGGGGGACCACGTGCTGGTCTACCGCGTCCACGCCTGGGAGCCCTGCGCCGCCAGCGCCCAGGGCGAGATCCACCGGGTCGGCTGGTTCGCGCCCGACGCCTTGCCGGCCGAGGTTACCCCGGGCAATCGCCAGCGGATCGCCGAGGTCTTCCACGCCGCCGACCGCGATCCCATGTGGTGACGCGAGGGCGGCCGACGATCGCCCCTTCCCCAGTGATCAATGATCATTAAAATGGATGTTTGAACGAGGGCCGCCGTCCGTCCGGACGTGAACCGCCCCAGCCCGGAGGAGCACGGCATGCGCGACTACCTGAAGTTCTACATCGACGGTCAGTGGGTCGAGCCCAAGGGTTCCACCACGGTGGACGTGATCAATCCCGCCACCGAGGCCGTCGCCGGCCGGGTGACGCTGGGCGCGGCCGAGGATGTCGATCTCGCGGTCCGCGCCGCCCGCAAGGCCTTCGCCAGCTACTCCCAGACGAGCCGCGAAGAGCGCGTCGACCTGCTCGAGCGGATCATCGCCGAATATCAGAAGCGCTTCGAGGACATGGCCAAGGCCATCACCGAGGAGATGGGCGCCCCGTCGTGGCTGGCCCAGCGGGCCCAGGCGGCCATGGGGATCGCCCACGTCCAGACCGCCCTGCAGGTGCTGAAGGACTATCGCTTCGAGGAGGATCGCGGCACGACCCGGCTGGTCAAGGAACCGATCGGGGTCTGCGCCTTCATCACGCCGTGGAACTGGCCGATCAACCAGATCGCCTGCAAGGTCGCGCCGGCCCTGGCCACCGGCTGCACCATGGTGCTCAAGCCCTCGGAAGTGGCCCCGTTCTCGGCCTGGGTCTGGACCGAGATCCTGGCCGCCGCCGGCGTGCCGGCCGGGGTCTACAACCTGGTCAACGGCGACGGACCGACGGTGGGCGCGGCGCTGAGCTCGCACCCCGAGGTGGACATGGTCTCGTTCACCGGCTCGACCCGGGCCGGGATCGAGGTGGCCCGCAACGCCGCTCCGACCGTCAAGCGCGTGCACCAGGAGCTGGGCGGCAAGAGCCCCAACATCATCCTCGACGACGCCGACTTCCAGAAGGCCGTCGGCGGCGGCGTGGCCTCGGTGATGATGAACTCGGGCCAGTCGTGCAACGCTCCGACCCGGATGCTGGTCCCGCAAAAGCGCATGGACGAGGTGATCGCCATCGCCAAGGCCGCCGCCGAGGCCCACACGGTGGGCGACCCGAACGGCAATTCCAAGCTCGGGCCCGTGGTCTCCGAAGTGCAGTGGAACAAGATCCAGGGCCTGATCCAGAAGGGCGTCGACGAGGGCGCGACCCTGGTCGCCGGCGGTCCGGGCAAGCCGGAAGGGCTGGAGACCGGCTACTACGTCAAGCCGACCGTGTTCGCCAACGTCACCTCGGACATGACCATCGCCAAGGAAGAGATCTTCGGTCCGGTGCTGGCCATCCTCGGCTATGACGGCGTGGACCAGGCGGTCGAGATCGGCAACGACACCGAATACGGCCTGGCCGCCTATGTCTCGGGCGCCGACCAGGACCAGGTGCGCGCGGTGGCCTCGAAGCTGCGGGCCGGCCAGGTGATCCTGAACGGCGCCGGCCCCGACCTGATGGCCCCGTTCGGCGGCTACAAGATGAGCGGCAACGGCCGCGAATGGGGCGACCACGCGTTCGGCGAGTTCCTGGAGACCAAGGCCGTGCTGGGCTATTCGGCCAGGCAGGCGGCGGAGTAGAACGCCTCATCGCGATCCGGAGCCGGGGACGCGCACTTGTGCGTGTCCCCATCCACGGAGCGCCACATTAGGTTTGGGGACACGCACGAGTGCATGTCCCCGGTCGCTACTCTGTCGCCCCTTCCACATAGGCCGGCCAGGCCAGCGCGCCGCGATCCAGCACGATGGTCTTGTCCGAATAGCCCATGGCCATCAGCCCCGCCGGCTTGGCGGGAATGGCCGAGACGCCGCGCGGCCAGCCGTCGCGGATCTCGACCACGGCCACCTCGACCTTGCCGGCCGGACGGGCGGTGAAGCTGAGGGTGACGCCGTTGGGATCGGGCGCGTGGTAGCTGAGGCTGGACCATTCGCCGGCCTGGGTGGGCAGGGCGATCGGCCGGCCGTTCAGGCGCGGCTCGTGCAGGGCGATGCTGGGCCGCAGGCGCAGGGTCAGGACCTCGGCCCCGGCCGTGGGCACGGCGCGCACCAGCAGGCGGTCGCCGGCCCGGTCGATCGACAGCACCGGCCGCTCGACCGGCAGCACGGGGGTCGGGGCCATCCACACAGGCTCGCGGTACAGCGGCGGATAGGCCTGGCGCACCGGCCGGGCGTCGTTGTCCGACAGCACCACCCGCGACCAGGGATCCAGACGCGGTTGCGGCGACACCCGCCAGGCCGTGCCCGTCGAGAGGTCGGCCAGGTGGCTGGCCTCGACGATTTGCGGCCGGGTCGGCCCGCCGTCGTCCAGGCCGGCATAGACCAGCAAGCCCGCGCCCGCCGCCACGGCGACGCCGGCGAAGGCCGGGGCCCAGCGATAGGCGGCGAAGTCGAAGGCCAGGGGCAGCAGGGCCGGGGCGGCGAGGATCGCGAACGCCGCTAGCACCGCAGGCTCGGTCAGGCCCACGCCCGCGAAGGTCCAGGCCCCCCACGCGCCCAGCTGGGCGACGACGGCGATGGCGATCAGAGCGACCACCAGGGTCAGGACCCAGGCGACACGGCGGTCGCGGGTCCCGCCGACGGCCATGACCAGGGCGGCCGCCAGGCTGGCGGCCAGCAGCGGCCAGGCCAGCATCACCGAGCCGCCCGGCAGCAGGGCCTGCACCGCGACCGCCAGGCCCAGCACGACCAGCAGCGCGCCCAGCCAGGCGCCGAACACCCCCACGCCCTTGCCCAGGCTCAGCCAGGCCAGGACGACGACCGCGACGCCGAGGCCCAGGCCGATCTGGTCGAAGCCGCCGATCAGGCTGCACGCGCCGCCGGCCGCCAGGCCGGCCAGGCTGATCCAGATGCGACCCCAGACCCCGCCGGCGCCCCGCGCCTGCAGGGTCAGGACGGTCAGGCACACCCCGATCAGCAGGATCCCCGCGCCGGGCAGCAGCAGGTTGAACTGGCCCAGCATCGCGTAATAGCGCTGCTGGTCGCCGATCCCGATCAGCCGGCCCGCCAGGTGCAGGGCCAGCACCGCAGCGGATCCCAGCAGCAGGAAACCGGCGATCCCGCGCAGGATTTCGACGAAGGTCACGGCCTTACCGCGCAGGGCGCGAAAGCCGGTGAACAGGATCAGCACGCCCGCCACCGCCAGGATCGCCCAGCCGACATTCACCGGATAGGCCACCAGGACCCGGGCCAGGACATCGGAATAGATCAGGTCCGGCGACTTCGAGGGCAGGGTCGCGCCCATGGCCAGGGCTCGAACGGCGGGCAGGGCCTGGTCGCCCAGGTTCTGCAGGCTGCCCTGGTCCAGATGCTCGGGCGTGGCCAGCGGCGTGTGATAGGCCAGCTGGTCGTCAATGAAGGCGAAGTTCAGCCCCGGCAGGCCCTTGCGCAGGGCGTGGGTGAGGTCGGTGTCGTTGGGCATCCGCGCATAGATGGCGGCGGCCAGCGAATTGGCGGTCGGCTGACGGGCCGCGCCGGCGTAGAGGCGGACCAGGTCGCCGCTGTCGGGACCGGTCTGGAACATGGCCGCCCGCCCGGCGTCGCCCCGGGCCTCCAGGTTGACCACCACGCCCACATGCTCGCGCAGCGGGTCGCGGGCGAAGAAGGCCTCGGCGCCCAGCAGGCCCGGCTCCTCGCCGTCGGTGAACAGGAAGATCACATCGCGAGCCGGGGCGGGGCCGGCCTTCAGGGCGCGTGCGATTTCCAGGGCGGCGGCGACCCCGGCCGAGTCGTCGGCGGCGCCGGGCGAGTTGTGGACGGTGTCGTAGTGGCTCATCACCAGCACCGCCGGGGCGTCGCCGTTCGTCCCCGGCAGGGTGGCGACGATGTTCTGGACGGCGCCGACGGCCACCGAACGGGGAGACCACCTGGCCGCCTCGCGCACCCCCTCGCCCGGCCGCACCAGCACCTTCAGCCCCAGGCCGTTGATCCGCGAGAGCAGATGGTCGCGCACCCGGACGATCTCGGCGGAGCCGATCGGATGCGGCTTGCGGCCGATGGCGCGGACGTCGGCCATGGCGCGGCCGGCCGAGAACTGATCGGCGGGGGCGTTGGCCGGCAGGGGCGGGGGCGTTCGCAGGGCCAGGTTGGCGATCGCCAGGCCCAGCAGCAGACAGACCCAGACGCCGAGCAGCCGGATGGTCTTCATGCGATGGGCCTCCCGCAGCGAATCCCCCACCGCAGGGTGGGGCGCTTCGGGGTTCGAGGAAAGCTTGGTTAAGGGCGAAAAAGAGCCCAACGAAAAGGGCGACCCGGTCGCCCGGATCGCCCTTCCGCCTTCTGTCCTTGTCTCCGCCCTTCCGACTTTCGCCGAGGGGGCGGATCCCCGGATCTAATACTTGGCCCGCAAGGTCAGGCCGTAGGTGCGCGGCGCGCCCAGGAACGCGTCGTAGGTGATGGTGTCCAGCGCCGGGTTGTAGATCTTGTTCGTGGCGCTCAGGCCCGACGAGCCTTGCAGGGTGCCGTTGAACGCCACCTGCAGGTACTTCTCGTTCAGCAGGTTCTGGCCCCACAGCTCCACGGTCCACTTGTCGTCCTGCGAGCCGATGCCGATCCGGCCGTTCACCACGGTGAAGCCGCTCTGGATCTTCGGCGGGAACAGGTCCGAACCCGTGTTGTAGTTGGAGGTGTACTTGGCGCCGATGTTGGCGCGAGCCTTGAGGCTGGCGCCGATCGGGCGTTCGTAGGTCGCCGAGAACGAGGCGGAGTGCTCCGGCGCCAGCGACATCCGGTTGCCCGGCAGCTGCGACAGGGCGTTGGTCGGGTCGTTGGCCACCGGCTGGTCGCCGTACTCGGTCTTGGAGTAGCTGTAGCCGCTCTGGATCGACAGGCCGTGCACCGGGGTGAACCACAGGAAGTCGACGTCGACGCCCTTGGAGGTCACTTCCTCGATCGAGCGCACCGCGAACGAGGTGCCCAGGAACGTGTTCAGCTGGAAGTCGCTGAACTTTTGATAGAAGCCCGTGACGTTGAACAGCACCGTGCGGTCGAACAGGGTGTTCTTCAGGCCGACTTCATAGCTGTCGACGAATTCGGCCGGGAACGAAGTGTCCTTGATCGGCACGACGCCCAGGCTGCCGCTGGGCAGACCGTTGGACGACTGGGTGCGGTCCAGGTTGAAGCCGCCGCCCTTGTAGCCGCGGGCGTAGGAAGCGTAGCTGAAGACCTGCGGCGAGAAGCGGTACGAGGCCTTGATGGTGCCGCTCCATTCCTTGTCCGAACGCTTCTGATTGGTGCCGCGGCCGTTGAACAGCGGATTGGCCCAGGGCAGGCAGAGGTTGCCGATCACCGTGCCGGCGTTGGCCGCCCCGACGATGCCGGCGATGCGGGCCTGGCCGGCCGGCGACATGGCGGTGGCGCAGGCGACGCCGCCGTCGCTGTTGGTCTGGTAGGTGTCCAGGTCCTTCTTGTCGATCGAGTAGCGCAGGCCGGCCGTGATGTCGAAGGCGTCAGTCACGTGCCAGGTGTTGTTGGTGAAGCCGGCGACGGTGGTGGCGCGCTGCTTGTACTGGTCGCGCAGGCCTTGGCCGCCGACGAAGCTGGTGTTGGGTGCGCGGTTCAGCAGCAGGGCGATGAAGTTGGGGATGCCGCCGGTGGCGGGGGACGCCGAAAGCGACAGCAGGCGACCCAGATACTGTTCGTAGTTGTTGCCGTAGAGGAAGTTGGCCTTGTTATCCAGGTGCTCGTCGGCCAGGAACGCGCCGACCAGCCAGTCGAACTTGTCCGTCTGGCCCGCCAGACGGATTTCCTGGCTGAATGTGGTGAACTCGCTGTAGTTGGTGCCGTCCTTGTTGCGATAGGCGATGTCGGCGGTGCTGAAATCGGAGTCCTGGCCGTTGTCGGTGCGCCAGTTGCGGATGGCCGAGATCGAGGTGATCTCGCCGAAGTCGGTGTCGATCACGCCTTGCAGCGACACGCCCTTGTCCTCGATCGACGACGGCGCGCCGCGGTTCGAATAGGCGACGCGGGCGTAGGGATCGGCGGTGGCGGCCAGAGCTGGACCGCCATTCACCAGGGCCAGGATGCCAGCGGTCGGGCCGGTGCGGATCTGCACGGCGCCGCAGCAGTTCTCGTCGCGCTTGGTGTAGTCGGCGATCAGCCGGAAGGTCGACTTGTCGTCCGGCACGAACAGCAGCTGGCCGCGGACGGTGTAGAAGCCCTGGTCGGCGTCCTCGTCCCGGTCGCTGGGGCCCTTGCCGGTGACCACGTCGTTATAGCCGTCGCGCTCGCGCGCGGCCACGTACAGGCGGGCGGCCAGGGTCTCGCTGCCGAACAGCGGCCCGGTCACCGAGGCGGCCAGGCCGTGGGCGTTGAAGTTGCCGATCGTCGCCTCGGCCTCGGCGCCGAAGCCGAATTCCGGCTCCTTGGTGACGATGTTGATGACGCCGGCCGAGGTGCTCTTGCCGAACAGCGTGCCTTGCGGGCCCTTCAGGACCTCGATGCGCTCCATCTGGCCCAGGTCGCCGAAGCCGACGCCGTTGCGCGGGCGATAGACGCCGTCGATCACCACGCCGACCGAGCTTTCCAGGCCGGGATTGTCGCCGACCGTGCCGACGCCGCGGATGCGGGCGGTGGTCGAGGCTTCCGACGAGGTCGAGGTGACGGTCAGGCCGGGGGTCAGGATCGTCAGGTCCTTGATGTTCTTGACGCCGGTGTCCTGCAGCAGCTTGGCGCTGACCGCGGTGACCACCACGGGCACGTCCTGCAGGTTCTGCTCGCGCTTCTGGGCGGTGACGACGATGCTGTCGACGGTGGGGATTTCGGTATCCTGGGCGGCGGTTTGGGCCTGAGCCGCCAGCGGGGTCAGACCGGCGAGCACGACGGCGGACGCCGTGCCGCAAAGCACCTGTGTAAAGCGCATTTCCTACCTCGGTTCGTTTTATGGCTTGAGCGCTTGCGCCGCCCCCGCCTTTTGATTTGGTCTTGACCCGAACGATTGTTCGAATTGACACGCAAGGGTTACGGTTCCGCTGGTGTCTCGGCAAGGAGAAACCTTATGGATTAACGGTTCGAGAACGGCTGTTGCGTGGAAGCGACAGCGTTCGGCGACCATCCCCAACCTTCCGCCGGCCTGCAAATGAGGTCGGCGCGCTTGCGTCCGGCGGCCGGGCGGCTCATGTCCCCGCCATGCCCGTCTCCGCCGCCTATCGCCCCGACCCGGTCTTCACGCGCTTGGGGGGCGAGTTCGCCGATCCCGTGACGCCCGCGCCGTTCCCGCAGACCCGCCTGCGGTTTCGCAACGACCGCGCCGCGGCGAGCGTGGGGCTGGAGGGCCTGACCGAGGCCGAGTGGCTGGCGCATTTCGCCCGTTTCGCGCCGCTGCCGGACAACCAGCCGGGGCCGCTGGCCATGCGCTATCACGGCCATCAGTTCCGCAGCTACAATCCCGACCTGGGCGACGGGCGCGGCTTTCTGTTCGCCCAGCTCCGGGAGGCCGGCAGCGGCCGGCTGCTGGACCTGGCCACCAAGGGCTCGGGCCAGACGCCGTGGTCGCGGGCCGGCGACGGGCGGCTGACCCTGAAGGGCGGGGTGCGCGAGATCCTGGCGGCCGCGATGCTGGAGGCCCTGGGCGTTCCGACCTCCCGCGCCTTCTCCCTGGTCGAGACCGGCGAGGCCCTGGTACGCGGCGATGAGCCCAGTCCCACCCGTTCGGCCGTGCTGACCCGCCTGTCGCACAGCCACATCCGGTTCGGGACCTTCCAGCGCCAGGCCTTCCTCGAGCGGCGGGACAACATCACCGTGCTGGTCGACCATGCGGTCGAGACCTACTTTCCGGACGTCGCCGACCAGCCGGACCGGCCGAAGGTGCTGCTTGAGCAGGCGGTCGCCGCCAGCGCCCGTCTGCTGGCCCGCTGGATGGCGGCCGGCTTCGTGCACGGGGTGCTCAACACCGACAACATGGTCGTGACGGGCGAGAGTTTCGACTACGGCCCCTGGCGGTTCCTGCCGAGGAATGACCCCAACTTTACCGCCGCCTATTTCGACCATTCGGGCCTCTACAGCTTCGGCCGCCAGCCCGAGGCGGTGTTCTGGAACCTGCAGCAGCTGGCCGGCTGCCTGGCTCTGGTCACCGACGACGCCGGCCTGATCGCGACGCTCAACAGCTTCTCCGACCTCTATCGCGACGCCCTGCGCGCCGCGATGCTGGACCGCCTGGGCCTGAAGAGCCGCTCGGCCGAGGACGACATCGATCTGGTCCAGGCCGCGTTCACGGCGCTGGCGGCCGGCGGCGAATCATTGCGCTGGGAGCCGTTCTTCTTCGACTGGTTCGGCGGCGAGGCGTCGCAAGTCCGCGCCCTGGCCGGTCCGCGCGCGGACCTCTACGGCCAGGAAGCTTTCCTCGACTTCCGCCGCCGGCTGTCGGCGTTCGAGCCCGAGCGCCCCGAACGCCTGGAAAGCCCTGTTTTCAAGGGGGTGGAGCCCGAAGAACTGCTGATCGACGAGGTCGAGGCTCTGTGGGCGCCGATCGCCGAGGTCGACGACTGGTCGCCGCTTGAGGAAAAACTGGCCCGAATAGAGGCCGTTCGTGTCGCCTACGCTTTGGGAGACTGACATACGGGTGAGACATATCTGCCGCATGCTGAGCTTTTCCGACGCGGATCCTCGGTTCGTAGGAACAAACGTCAAGCTTCGGCCTTATCTGGGCTGAAACTCGCCTCGCGAACGAACTGGCCTGTGGAGAATTTCGCATGCGTTTCTTCCAACCCGTGATGCTGGTCTGTGCGGTCGCCATGTCGTTCATCGGCGCCCTGGGCCTGCCGGGCTGCGCCCGCGCCATTGGCGAGTGCCTGAGCGACAAGCACGAGATGGCTTGATCGATCCTCCCCTTTTGGGGAGCATCTATTTAGCTCACCCCAGCCAAGGCGCGGTCGCCATCCGCTTGGCCAGGAACGCGATCAGCACCTCCACCCTTGCCGGCCGGATCGGGCTGGGCGGGGTGACCAGGTGCAGGGCGATCGGCGGCGGGGCCCAGTCGGGCAGAACCTCCTCCAGCAAACCACTCTTGATGTCTTCCCAACTCAGGAAGTCCGGCTGCATGGCCAGGCCCAGGCCGGCCAGCAGAGAGGGACGCAGGATGTCGGCGTTGTTGACCCGCAGGGGCGAGGGCACGCTGACCGCATATTGTCCGTGCTCGGCGTGCTCGAACCGCCAGACGTCTCGTGAGCGGCCGCCGGTGTAGAACAGGCCGTGGTGGGCCGTCAGGTCCTTGGGATGGCCGGGCCGGCCGTGTTTGTCGAAATAGGCCGGCGCGCCGACCAGCATCACCCGCACCGGACACAGCCGTCGGGCCAGCAGGCTGGAATCCTCCAGGGCCGAGATTCGCAGGGCCAGGTCGAAGCCCTCCTCGACGATGTCGACCAGCTGGTCCGACAGCGACAGCTCGACCGAGACCTCCGGATAGAGGGCGAAGAATTCCGGCAGGGCCGGTCCCAGATGGGCGACGCCGAACGACATCGGCGCGGCCACCCGCACCAAGCCGCGCGGGGTGGCCGACTGGGCCGAAGCCTCGGCCTCGAGCGCCTCGCCCTCGGCCAGGATCCGCGCCGCGCGGTCCAGCGAGGCGCGGCCGGCCTCGGTCAGGGACAGCCGCCGGGAGGTGCGATGGAACAGCGTCGCTCCCAGTCGCGTCTCCAGCCGGCCGACGGCCTTGGAGACCGTGGCCTTGGACAGGTTCAGCTGCTGCGCGGCCCCGACGAAAGAGCCGGTCTCGGCCACCTTGGCGAACACGGCCCAGGCCTCGAAGTCGGGAAGTTTCATGGCGCGGCGCTTTCTTCGCTCGTTCGGCGTTCATCGACGAGGGGAGGGGTGAATAAAAATGGAAACGGTAAGTTTCGATCATTTCCATTTCGGAGCAGCGCGCAAGAGGCCATCTTCTCCTCAACAGAGACGGCCATCCGGCTTCGTCTCCAGGAGACAAGACGATGATCGACGTTCGAACCTTCGACAGCCTGGGCGGCGCCAACCACGGTTGGCTGGACGCCAAGCATCACTTCTCGTTCGCCGACTACCACGACCCTTCGCGCGTCCACCACGGCGCCCTGCGGGTGTGGAACGACGACACCATCGCGGCCGGCACGGGCTTTCCGTCCCACCCCCACGCCGACATGGAGATCATCACCTATGTCCGCGAAGGTGCGATCACCCACCAGGACAGCCTGGGCAACAAGGGCCGCACCGAGGCGGGCGACGTTCAGGTGATGAGCGCCGGCACCGGCATCCGCCACTCCGAGTACAATCTGGAAAGCACCGCGACCAAGATCTTCCAGATCTGGATCATTCCCAACAAGCGCGGCGAAGGTCCGGCCTGGGGCGCCAAGCCCTTTCCCAAGGGCGACCGCAGCGGCCGCTTCGTGGCCCTGGCCAGCGGCTTCGAAGGTGACGCCGACGCCCTGCCGATCCGCACCGACGCCCGCGTGCTGGGCGCGACGCTGAAGGCGGGCGAGACGACCGAGTACGCGATCGGCGCCGACCGCAAGGGCTATCTGGTGCCGTCGACCGGCAAGGTCGAGGTCAACGGCGTGGCTTTGAACACGCGCGACGGCGCGGCCATCCAAGACGAGGCCGTGATCCGCGTGAAAGCGTTGGAAGACGCCGAACTGGTGCTCGTCGACGCCGCCTAGTCCTTCTTTCCCGAGCGGGGACAGGCGCATGCGCCTGTCCCCGGCTGCATCTCAAACCTGGATTATCAAGGAGCTTCTCATGGCCAAGGTTCTCGTCCTCTACTATTCCGCCTACGGCCACATCGAGGCGATGGCCAACGCCGTGGCCGACGGCGCCCGCGCCGCCGGCGCGACCGTCGACGTCAAGCGCGTGCCGGAACTGGTCCCGCAGGAGATCGCGGTGAAGTCGCACTACAAGCTGGACCAGGCCGCGCCGGTCGCCACGATCGCCGAGCTGGAGAACTACGACGCCATTATCGTCGGGGTCGGCACCCGCTTTGGGCGCATGGCCTCGCAGATGGCCAACTTCCTCGATCAGGCCGGCGGCCTGTGGGCCCGCGGCGCGCTGAACGGCAAGGTGGGCGCGGCCTTCACCTCGTCGGCCACCCAGCACGGCGGCAACGAGACCACGCTGTTCTCGATCATCACCAACCTGCTGCACTTCGGCATGACCATCGTCGGCCTGCCCTATAGCCATCAGGGCCAGATGACCCTGGAGGAGATCACCGGCGGCGCGCCCTACGGCGCCACCACCATCGCCGGCGGCGACGGCTCGCGCCAGCCCAGCGAACTGGAGCTGGCCGGGGCCCGCCACCAGGGCGAACTGGTCGCCAGGACGGCGGCCAAGCTGTTCGGCTAGAGCAAATCGCGCGATATAGGAACCGCACGACTTGCTCTAGATTTTTGTTTTCGCATCGCTTTTGCGGAAAACCGGCATCCACTTTTCCGCGATGCTCTAGATACTCGACCCGAGCCCTCGCGGCCGTTCGTCCTCTCTAAGAACCGCGTCGCCAACGACCGGCCGGCTCCCTGCGGAGCCGGCCGGCTTTGTTTTCAGGGCGGGCGCGGACTTCTTCCTGAGAAAAACAACCTAAGAGGAAAAATATTAAAAACTGTTACCAGAAGGTGCATTTCTGCACGTCCAGATGGGCTGGCGCCTGTTACACAATCATAAGTAGCTTAAATCCCCTCTCACATCCAAAGGATGCGCCGGGCCGAGCCGCGCGGACGCGTCCGTCAACCAACTCATCAAGGGAGAGTAAGCGATGGCCTATGATGCTGATGCTGCCGCCGTGGGCATTTCCCAGGTCTACTGGGACAAGGGCCTGAAATATTTCACCGCCGGCGACGACGCGACCACCGCGATCCAGAACCTGTACCTGGACTGGAAGCCGCCGTTCGACCTGGGATCGCTGGCCGCGATCATCGGCGCTCTTTACGCCGACACCTACTGGGCCGCCCTGCCCAGCGACGGCCAGCGGATGTCGGTCACCCAACTGGCCAACGACCTGAGCGCCGCGATCGGGGTCAACCTGTCGGACGCGACCCGGGCGGCGCAGTTCGCCTTCTCGCGCTGGTACGGCCTGTTCGTGCGGGGCAACATGGCCAACAGCGGCGAGATCCCCAAGCAGGGCACGCTGACCGCCAGCCCCGACGTGCTGGTCAACGGCGCGTCGCCGATGATCCCCCGGCTGATCATCACCAACTGGAACCAGGACACCTGGGGGCCGAAGCCTGGCCTCAAGAACTACGCCTACGGCCGGTCCCAGAGCCTGAACATCGGCGTGCCGATCACCCAGCCGACCGTGCGGATGTACTATACCGACGCCGGCTTCGTGCCGCCGCCCAGCAGCTGGATCCAGGTCTTCACCTATGACGATCAGCTGGAAAGCTCGCCGCTGGTCGACATCAACGGCGGCCAGACCCTGGTCCCGGGAACCCGGTCGGCTAGCAAGCTGGCGTTCGGGGTCAATTTCCCCGGCACGGGCCACTACTGCATGATCACGGCGGCGGCGTCGGAATACTTCACCAACAAGCCCAACGCCGGCCAGGGCAACTGGGATTCCGCGACTTGGCTGCAGTGCAACGGCGCGGCCGGCTGGCACAATCTCGACGTCTCCAGCACTGGCGAGGCGTTCCTGAAGTTCTATAACCAGGACGACAGCGCCGAGCGCTTCGCGTTCGAGGCCCACTGCCACCAGGTGGACAAGGGCGCCCGGGTGTCGCTGGCCATCGACGGCCTGCTGCGGTCGACCGAAGCGGCGATCACCGCCGACTACCAGGTGGTCAGCGCCGAGATCGAGGCCCCGCCGCATCACGTCGGCGAGCTGGCGGTGCGGTTCGGCAAGCTGCCGCCGGGCTCCTCCGTGACCTTCTACAAGTACTGGGTGCTGCCGGTCGGCCATCCCTACCACCCGCACGCCGCCAGGCTGGTGGGCGACTTCGACGCCCTGGTCTCGGGCCAGCCGGTCCGCGTGCCGATGGGCGACTACACCTTCGTCGGCCCCGAAGACTAACGGGACCACGAGGCGAAGCCGGGCGGGCGCGGCATGTCCGCGCCCGCTGCGCCTTGGACGCGGCGGCCTCAGCCCGTCCGCGTCATCTTGAAGATGCCCTGGGCGTTGCCGCTGTCGAACCGCAGGTCCAGCCGTTCCACGCCGGCCTCGTCCATGAAACGGTCGCGCGAGATGAACTCGTGGAACGAGCCGGGGACGGTCAGGGTCACCTCGCCGGCGTCGGTGACGAACACCCGCTCGACCGGCTGGGCCTTGAACGCCGTCTGGCGCACGCGGCCCGAACCCGAGACCTCGACCTTGTCCTTGACCGGCCGGCCCAGGCCTTTCTGGCCTTCCGCCACGGCCTCGACGTCGGCCACCCGGTCGGTGGCGTGGTTGAAGGCCTGGCCCTCGGTGGCGATCCAGGCGGCCTCGGCGGACTCGGCCAGCAGGGCCTGGTAGTGCTCCAGCCGCAAGGCCCCGTGGGTGCGCTCGAAGGCGGCCACGACCTGGGGCAGGGCGGCGCGGGCCGCGTCCAGGTCGCAGGCCCCCTCGGTGGCGAACGCGGCCAGGGCCCGCTGGGCCTCGACGCCCAGGGCGTCGGCGGTGGAGTCGAACACCGCGTGGGCGATCACCTGGAAGGCCGGCGAGAACCGCTCGACGTGCAGTTCGCTGACGAAGAACTGCGGGATCGCCTCGGGACGGTCCAGGTGGGCGTAGGCCCGGCCGGTCATCTTCAGGCGGTCCAGCGGATAGAGGTCGGCGACCTGGTAGCCCAAGGGTTCGAGGATCCGCGCGAACGCCAGGTGGCCGGCGGGCAGGGCGCCGGTCGGAGCACTGTCACCGAAGTCGATCGTGCGCAGGGCGCCGTGGTCGAACAGCACCTTGCAGCCCGCCGCCCGGCGTTCGGCCACATAGGCCGCGCCCAGCGGCACGCGGCCCATGATGTCGTGGAACAGCACCGCGTTCAGCGCCATGGCGAACACCGCGCGCGAGACCGGCCCCTCGGCCTCGGCTGCCAGGGGCGGGGCGATATCCAGCACGTCGAGGATCGTGGCGGCGGCCTTCTGGCCGACGGCCGAGGCGACGAGAGTGGCGAGATGGCTCATGGGGTGGTCCGGTTATGGGCGGGAGCGATGTTGGGAGGCGGCGTCGAGGCTTACACGTTGAAGGTGACCCCCTGCGCCAGGGGCAGGGTGGTCCCGTAGTTCACGGTGTTGGTGGCGCGGCGCATATAGGTCTTCCAGCTGTCGGAACCCGCCTCGCGGCCGCCGCCGGTCTCCTTCTCGCCGCCGAACGCCCCGCCGATCTCGGCGCCTGAGGGGCCGATATTGACGTTGGCGATGCCGCAGTCGCTGCCCTGCGCCGACACGAACAGCTCGGCCTCGCGGACGTTCAGCGTGAAGATCGACGACGACAGCCCCTGGGCCACGTCGTTCTGGGCGGCGATGGCGTCGGCCAGATCGCTGTAGCGCATCACGTAGAGGATCGGCGCGAAGGTCTCGGACTTCACGATCTCGGCCTGATGGTCGATCTCGACCAGAGCGGGGGTCACGTAGAAGGCGTCAGGCCCGTCGATGGCGACGCGGTCGCCGCCGATCACCCGGCCGCCGGCCGCGCGGGCCTGGTCGAGCGCCGACTGCATGGCCTCGAACGCGGCCCTGTCGATCAGCGGGCCGACCAGAACCCCGGCCGCCCGCGGGTCGCCCACCGGCACGGTGGGATAGGCGCTCTTCAGCCGACCGACAAAGACCTCGTAGACGCTGTCATGGACGAACAGGCGCCGCAGGGTGGTGCAGCGCTGGCCCGCCGTGCCCATGGCCGCGAAGGCCACGCCGCGCAGGGTCAGGTCCAGGTCGGCCGACGGGGCGACGATGGCGGCGTTGTTGCCGCCCAGCTCCAGCAGGGCGCGGGCGAAGCGGGCGGCCAGCTTCGGCGCCACCGTCCGGCCCATGGCCGTCGAGCCGGTGGCCGAAACCAGCGGAACCTTGGGATGGTCGACCAGGGCCTCGCCGACCGCGCGATCGCCAATCAGCAGCGTCGACAGGCCGGCCGGGGCGTCCGGACCGAAGCGAGCGACGGCGCGCGCGAACAGGGCCTGGGTCGCCAGGGCGACCAGCGGGGTCTTCTCCGACGGCTTCCAGACGACGCTGTCGCCGCAGACCAGGGCCAAGGCCGCGTTCCACGACCAGACCGCGACCGGGAAGTTGAAGGCGCTGATCACCCCCACCACGCCCAGCGGATGCCAGGTCTCCATCATCCGGTGCGACGGGCGCTCGGTGGCCAGGGTCAGGCCGAACAGCTGGCGCGACAGGCCCACGGCGTAGTCGCAGATGTCGATCATCTCCTGCACCTCGCCCAGGCCCTCGGAGACCACCTTGCCGGCCTCCAGGGTCACCAGGGCGGCGAGGTCCGCCTTGGCGGCGCGCAGTTCCTCGCCCAGCAGGCGCACCAGTTCGCCGCGGCGTGGGGCGGGGACCTTGCGCCAGGCGAGGTAGGCCTCATGGGCGGCGTCGATGGCGGCGATGGCTTCCGCGGGCGTGTGCTCGCGCAGATGAGCCAGCGTCTCCCCGGTGACCGGCGAGCGCGCAGCCAGGGTCCCGCCGTCCAGGGCGGCGGAGTCGACGCCGAGGCGGTCGAGGATGGCGCGGGCTTCGGGGATGGCGGAGGGCAGGGGGGGCATGCTGGTAGTCCTGGAAATCTATTCTCTGATCCGCTCATCCCGGCGAATGCCGGGACCCAGATCCCATGGCGGTGTGTCGGGCTGGATCAGCTCTGAGTTCGAGGAACCCGGCTCTGAGCCATTCCATCTGGGTCCCGGCATTCGCCGGGATGAGCGGACGAAGTAAAGGTCATTGTTCAATTGATCTCGGTCGGAGGGCCGAGACGAACGCTCGCCGAGCTCGTCCCGAACACCGCCGCCACCGCCGCCGAATAGTCCTGGACGAGACGCGGCGTGAACCGGTCATAGGCGTCCTGGAAGGCTCGGCCCAGGCCGTGCTCGCCGCTGAAGCTGGCGCCGAAGCCGTCGACGGCCAGGGTCAGCACCGCCTCGCGCAGGGCCGCGCGCCTCTCGGGGTCATTGGCCTTGTCGGCCGGCCCGACCAGGTTGAAGTGCACCCCGCCGTCCGCCACGTGGCCGAAATCGCACAGGGCGTAGTCGGGGAAGTCGGCCTCCAGCATCAGCACGGCCTCGCGGCGGAAGCGGGCCAGGTCGCGGCGGCGGAAGCTGAGGTCGAAGCCGACGACCGGGCCGCTGGCCCGCAGGCCTTCCGACAGCGCATGGCGCAGGGCCCACATCCTGTCGACTGGCCCGAACAGGGCGTCGATCAGCAGGCCGTCGTCGCGCTCCAGCAGGTCGGCCGCGATCTGCTGCAACATCTCGTCCAGCGGGGCCTCGCCCTCGCGCGGGGCCCAGGTCCGGGTCAGCTCGACCAGCACGGCGTAGTCGGGAACGCCGCCGGCGAACGGGTTGCTCAGCGACGGAACATGGTCGATGGCCCGGGTCATGGCCGCGCGCGACATGCCCTCGAAGGCGGTCAAGGTCGAGCCCGCCTCGACCTCGAAGGCCTGTAGCAGCGGCGGCACCGCGTCGAGATCGCGCGGGACCAGCAGGGCGGCGGCGGTCTGGCGCGGGCGGTGGTGAACCTCGACGGTGACTTGGGTGATGATCCCGAAAGCGCCGCAGCCGCCGACGAACAGCTGGCGCAGGGCGACCGCGGCGTTGTCCTTGCGCAGGCCGTGCGAGAGCTGCAGCACCGTGCCCGCCGCGTCGGCCAACACCACCTCCAGCCCCAGCACGTGACGGCGCATGTCGCCATAGCGCAGGAACCTCGCCCCGCCGGTATTGGTGGCCGCCATGCCGCCCAGGGTGGGATCGGCGCCCAGGTCGATCGGCAGGAACAGGCCGTGCGGCTCCAGCGCCGCGTTCAGGGTCGACAGCCGCACGCCGCCGCCGACCGTCGCTGTGCGATCGCCCGGGTCGATCTCCAGCGGCCCGGTCAGGCGGTCCAGCGACAGCACCAGGTGCGTCCCGCTGGCGTCCGGCGTCGAGCCCTCGGCCAGGCCGGTATTGGCGCCCTGCGGCGTGAACCTCAGGCCGTGGCGCACGCAATAGCCGACCACCGCCGAGACCTGCGTCGTCGTGGCTGGCCGCATGACCGCCGCCGCCGTCCCGCCGGCGTAGCGGGCCGGGGTTTCATAGGCCGCGCGGTCGGCCGGATCCGTGATCAGGCCGCCGGGCCCGACCAGGGCGGCCAGCGCGTCTTGGTGAACTTGGTCCAGCACGGGGCAAACTCCAGGGGCGGACATCATCTTCGCCGTTCCGTCGAATCCTAGTGGCCGGATCGTCGGTTTGACGGCAGGATTTCGGCGAAATGCCGAAATAGGCCTGCATTATGACGATAGACGCCATCGACGAGAAGCTGATCGCCGCCCTGCGGGAGAACGGCCGGGCCTCGACCGCCGACCTCGCCCGGAGGGTCGGCCGCTCGCGCACCACCGTACAGAGTCGGATCGAGCGGTTGGAGCGCGACGGGGTGATCACCGGCTACACCGCCCGCCTCGCCCCCGACCATGCCCACGGGGCGGTGCGGGTGCACGTTATGATCAAGATCGGCCCCAAGGAGGCTCGCGCCGTCGAGGCGGCCCTGCGCGCCATCCCCCAGGTGCGGCTGCTGCACTCGGTCAGCGGCGACTACGACATGATCGCCATCGCCGCCACCGCCACGGTCGCCGAGATGGACCAGGTGCTGGACCGGATCGGCCACGTGGCCGGCGTCGAGCGCACCACGTCGTCGATCATCCTGTCGACCAAGTTCGACCGCTGACGCCCGCTTGCGCGACGACGGCGCTGATGGAAGATCGCCGCCGGGACGTCGTTCCCTCTTTTGCGTGACTTCTCGCCTTCCTCGTCAGATCGAATGGAGAAGACTATGCCCAAGAAATATACGGCCCAATGCGCGTGCGGCGCTGTGAAGTTCGCGTTCGACACCGACCCGACGTTCGTCGCCAACTGTCATTGCAACGATTGCAAGCGGGCCTCGGGCGGCGAGATGGCGACCTTCTTCGCGGTGCCGGCCGACGATTTCGACCTGCTCAGCGGCCAGCCCAAGGCGTTCCACTACGTGGCCAATTCCGGCAATGGGCTGGACCGGAACTTCTGTCCGGACTGCGGGTCGCGGGTCTTCACCAGCAATCTCGACGGCTTTCCCGGCGCGGTCTTCGTCCAGCTGGGCAGCCTGGATCGGCCGGACCTGATCGCGCCCAAGCTGGAGATGTTCACCACCCGCCGGCTGCATTGGAACGCGCCGCTGGACCTGCCGCAGTTCGACGGCATGCCGAACTGATCTAATCGGACCGCAGCCGCGCACGAACGTCCTGGTAGGCCGCGGCGATCAGGGCGTTCAGCGCGTCGGCGTCGACCGGCAGCCCCCAGCGGATCTTCACGTGCCGCATGCGCTTGCCCGCGCCTTCCAGCAAGCCGGCGGGGTCGTCCAGCGCCGCGCCGTGGAAGAAGCCGAGATTCACATGGGCGCTGAACGCATCGACATAGGCGAACGCCGCGTCGCCCACGCACGCGGTGGGATGTCCGTCGTGCAGCAGTTCGCGAACGTCGGGCCCGCAGGCGCGCAGGCTGTCGAACCACGGCTGGGCCAGGCGCCGCAGGTCGTGCTCGGGTGCGCTGAACCAGGCGTCGACCTCGGGGTCTCTCCGCACGGCGCCGGCAAGTCGGAAGAGGTCCGTCATCCGGCCAGAATGCCAGCGTGGCGCGGGCTTGTCGAAAATCCGGCGGCGGTTCCGCTCGCCAAGCCGTCGTGGCCCGACGAGCGGAGACCCCCGTCGTCAGGCCATGCCGACGGCCTGGCGGACGATCCGGGCGGCCTCGACCATGTTGGCCAGGGCGGCTTTCGTCTCGGGCCATTTGCGGGTCTTCAGGCCGCAGTCGGGATTGACCCACAGCTGCCCGGCCGACAACCGCGCCTGGGCGGCCTTCAGCAGGCCGGTCATCTCCTCGACCGCCGGCACGCGCGGCGAGTGGATGTCGTAGACGCCGGGACCGATCTGCGCCGGATAGGCATAGGCCTCGAAGGCGTCCAGCAGCTCCATCTTCGAGCGGGCGGTCTCGATGGAGATGACGTCGGCGTCCATCGCCCCGATGGCGGCGATGATGTCGTTGAATTCCGAATAGCACATGTGGGTGTGAATCTGGGTGTGGTCGGCCACGCCGCAAGCCGCCAGGCGGAAACACTCGACCGCCCAGTCCAGATAGGCCGCCCAGTCGCCCCGGCGCAGGGGCAGGCCCTCGCGCAGGGCCGCCTCGTCGATCTGGATCACCTTGGCGCCGGCCGCTTCCAGGTCGACCACTTCGTCGCGAACCGCCAGGGCGATCTGGCGGCAGGCCAGGGACCGGGGGATGTCGTCGCGAACGAACGACCAGTTCAGGAGGGTCACCGGCCCGGTCAACATGCCCTTCATCGGTCGATCGGTCAGGGACTGGGCGTAGGCCCACCAGTCGACGGTCATCGGGGCCGGGCGCGAGACGTCGCCGAACAGGATCGGCGGCCGCACGCAGCGCGAGCCGTACGACTGCACCCAGCCGTGCCGGGTGAAGGCGAAGCCCGCCAGTTGTTCGCCGAAGTACTGGACCATGTCGTTGCGCTCGAACTCGCCGTGCACCAGCACGTCCAGGCCGATCTCCTCCTGCCACGCCACCGCACGGGCCGTCTCCGCGCGCAGGAACGCGGCGTAGTCGGCCTCGCTCAGCTGGCCCCTGCCGTGAGCGGAGCGCGCCTGGCGAACCGCCTCGGTCTGGGGGAATGAGCCGATCGTGGTGGTCGGGAAGGCCGGCAGGTCCAGGCGCGGGATCTGCACCGCCTGACGACGGCCGAACGGCGAGCGGCGCTGCGCCATCGCCGAGGTCACGGCCGCCAGGCGCTGGGCCGCCGCCGGGTCGTGGATACGAGGCGAGGCGCGCCGCGCCCGCGCCGCCGCCGCGCTCGCGGCCAGCTGGTGGGCGACCGCGGCCCGGCCTTCGTTCAGCGCCGTGGCCAGGACCACCAGCTCCTCGATCTTCTGGACGCCGAAGGCCAGCCACTGGCGGATTTCCGGATCGAGCGCCGTCTCCAGGTCCAGGTCGATCGGCGCGTGCAGCAGCGAGCAGGACGGCGCCAGGATCACCCGGTCGCCGCCCCGCCGGGAGACGATCGGATCCAGGCGGTCGAGCAGGGCGGGCAGGTCGGCCCGCCAGACATTGCGGCCGTCGACCACGCCCAGCGACAGCACCAGGCTTTCGCGGGCCAGGGCCAGGACGGCGTCCAGTTCCTCGGGCGCGCGGGCCAGGTCGACGTGGACGCCGTCGACCGGCAGGTTCACCGCCGTAGCCAGGTTGTCGCCATAGGCCCCGAAATAGCTGGTCAGCATCAGGCGCAGGCCGGGGGCGGCATGGGTCAGGGCGCCATAGGCGCGCCGCAGCTCGCCGCGTTCGAAATCGGTCAGGTCCAGCGCCAGGCAGGGCTCGTCCATCTGCACCCAGTCGGCGCCGGCCCGCTGCAGCCGGGCCAGGACCTCGGCATAGACCGGGACCAGGGCCGACAGCAGCGACAGCGGCGAGAAGCCCTCGTCCTTGGTCTTGGCCAACTTCAGGAAGGTGACCGGGCCCAGCAGCACCGGACGGGTATGGACGCCCAGGGCCCTGGCCTCCAGGAACTCGTCGACCGGCTTGGTCGAGGACAGGGCGAAGACCTGATCGCGCGACACCTCCGGCGCCAGGTAATGATAGTTGGTGTCAAACCACTTGGTCATCTCCTGGGCCGGCAGACCGTGGTCATGGCGGTGATCAGGGGTGCAGCCGTGGGCGCAGGCCTCGTCGGTGGAAGCGCCCTGCGTTCCACGCGCCATGGCGAAATAGGCGGCGGTGTCGATCGGGCCGCCCGTCCAGCCGTAGATGGCCGGGATGGCGCCGACCATCACGCTGGTGTCCAGCACGTGGTCGTACAGCGAGAAGTCGTTGCTGGGCACGTGATTCACGCCCAGCGCGGCCTGCCGGGCCCAGGCCTGGGCGCGCAGGGTCGCGGCCTTGGCCAGCAGGGCCTGGGCGTCGGACTTGCCCGCCCAATGGTCCTCCAGCGCGAACTTCAGTTCGCGGCGCGGGCCGATGCGGGGAAAGCCCAGGGTGGCGACGGTGACGGTCATGTTCAAAAGCCTCTGCCGGTGTGATGGCGGAGGCTGATCGGGACGCGCGCGGCCACGCGCACGGGCCATGGAGGTCCGGTCACGCCTTGCATGCGACCAGACCGGACACCCCGCCGGAGGACGTTATCTGTCGGGGCAGGTCTCCTGGCTCACGGGTCAGCGCCCCTGTCCTGGCCTTCCCGACACGCCACCGATCCAGCTTCGGCGCGTCAGTGACACGTATCGGACAGCGGCTCGCCGCTCACAGTTGCGGGGGCAGCGCCGGATTTGGGTTCTGAGGCCCTCACCGACTTCCCTCTTAGCTCCGAGCGCGCGAACGCCCGCAGACCACGACCCCAGCAGAAAGCGCGCGTTTCGGTCCGTCGTCAAGAGGATATAAGGATATCTTTATATCATTCTGCGGGGTGAGCTCCGCGCGCAAAATGTCGCATCCGGCCGTCCTTAAACCTCGGGGAAACGATGCTTCGACTAAGGCTTCGCTTCGGGCGGGCTTCCTCGCGTGCGTAGGGGGAAGGGAGAGGGCGTGTTGCGGAAACCAACGGATCTCGGCGCCGCCAAGCGGGGGGGCGGCAGGTCGTGGCTGAGCCAGGCCAATCTGCGGCTTGAGGCGGCGATCTTCCTGCTGGTGGCGGTGTCGTTCGCCGCGGTGCTGGGCAAGAGCGCCATCACCAGCCAGACCTTGGTCCTGTCGTCGCAATCGGGGCGGTTCGCGGCCTACAGCTTTTCCGACACCGAGGCCGGCGGGCGCTCGGTCGTCTCGGTCGATCCGCGCAGGCTGCTGTCCTGGTCGTGCGATATCCGAGAGGGCGCGACCTACCCCTATTGCGGCTACGGCCTGAAACTGGATCTCGGGGCGGACGCCGAGGGCATGGACCTCTCGCGGTTCCAGACCGTCACCCTGCGCTTCTCGTACCAGGGGCGGAGCGACCGCCTGAGATTGGCCGTCAAGGCGTCGCCAGGGCCGATCGCGCGCGACAAGATGAAGGGCGAACTGACGCCCCTGGCCGTGGACATCCCGGTCGTCCAGGGACGCAACGAGGTCAGCGTGCCCCTGGATCAGCTGGCGGTCGAGGAGTGGTGGGCGGCCGACCATGGCCTTTCGGCGGACAAGACCGCGTCGAACCTCAAGGCCGTCCACTCGATCGCCATCGCCTCCAGCGGCGGGAAGACTGGCCGGATGACCGTTTCGGTCGACGACCTGACGTTCAACGGGGCGTACCTGTCGACCGAGCAATTCTACCTGGTGATCCTCGGCGTCTGGCTGGTGCTGTCGGCCGGCTTCCTGGTCTGGCGCTTCCTGCGCGTGCGCGGCGACTACGAGGCGCGGCGGCTCCGCCAGGCCGAAGAGGCGCGGCTGCTGGCCCAGGCCCACGCCGCCGCCGAAGCCGCCAGCAGCGCCAAGTCGCGGTTCCTGGGCAATATGAGCCACGAGCTGCGCACGCCGCTCAACGCCATCATCGGCTACGCCTACTGGCTGGAGCGCACCGCGCTGGACGCCAGGCAGCGCGCGGCGGTCAAGACTGTCCAGGCCAGCGGCGAGCACCTGCTGGCGGTGATCAGCGACATCCTGGACGTGGCCAAGATCGAGGCCGGCAAGTTCGAGCTGTTGGCCGCGTCCTTCGACCTGCACGGCTGCGTGGCGGGCGTGGGCGAGATGTTTCGGCTGCCGGCGCGTGACAAGGGCCTGGACCTCGCCGTCGATCTGGACCCGGGCGTGCCGCGGCGGATCGAGGCGGATGAAAAGCGGGTTCGGCAGATCCTGATCAATCTGCTTGGCAATGCGATCAAGTTCACCGCCAGCGGTCGGGTCAGCCTGCGGGTCAGCCTCGCCGGGCCTCCAGGAGAGGCGGCGCGCCTGCGTTTCGCCATCGAGGACACCGGCGTTGGGATCGCGCCGGACCAGCTGGACAGCATCTTCCGCCCCTTCGAGCAGGCGGGCGACCCGACGGGCCGCAATGAGGGCACGGGGCTGGGCCTGAGCATCAGCCAGCAGATCGTCGCCCTGATGCAGGGCGAGATCCAAGTCGAGAGCACCTTGGGCCAGGGCAGCCGCTTCACGGTCGAGATCACGGTCCCGGTTCCCGAGGCCGAGGTCGAGGCGACGAGGCCGGCGACGCCGCGACTGCGGCGCTCGAGATAGGAAGCTTCCGGGGTTCATTGTCACCGCCGCCGCGCCCGGAGGCGAGCGTGCGGCGATTTCCAGGGTCGAGGTGAACGCGGCGCTTTCTGCGGCGGATCACGCTCCATGGAACGCGGTTCGCGATCTTGACTCGCGTACTACCTGTGTGTCACACAGTGTATGGTACACACCATGTGACGCACGCCATGCCGACGGACGCCGACATTTTCGAGACCCTGCGGCAGGAGCTGCGGCGTGGGACGCTGATCCTGGCCGTGCTGGCCCAGCTGAAGGTCGAACGCTACGGCTACAGCCTGCGCCAGGCCTTGGCCGAGGTGGGGCTGGAGATCGACGAAGGCGCCCTCTACCCGATGCTGCGTCGCCTGGAGAGCCAGGGGCTGCTGACCAGCGAGTGGCGCGAGGAAGACAAGCGCAAGAAGCGCTTCTACCGGCTGTCGGCCGAAGGCGAGGCCGTGCTGGTGCGCCTGTCCGACGAGTGGCGGGCGATGAACGACACCCTGCAAAATCTCATCCGATGAGGAAGGCCACGACCATGGACCTGCTCGATCGCTACCTGGCCGCCGTCGCGGCCCTGCTGCCCAGGGCCCAGCGCGAGGACATCGTCGCCGAGCTGCGCGACATCCTGCTGAACCGGCTGGAGGAGAAGGAGGCCGAACGGGGCCGGCCCCTGGAGGCCAGCGAACGCGAAGCCGTCCTGAGGGCCTTCGGCCATCCGATCGCCGTGGCCGGCCGCTATGGCGCGTCGCGGACGCTGATCGGGCCCGAGCTCTATCCGTTCTACATATTCGCGGTGAAGGGACTGCTGATCCTGGCGGCGGCCGTGACGGCCATCCCCCTGGTCATCTCGATCCTTCTGGGCGGAGAGGACGCGGCGAGAGGGCTGGCGCATTTCCTGTCCGGCTTCCTGACCACGGCCATGACCCTGATCGGCGCCGCGACGATGGTGGCCGCGGGGATCGAGCGAGGCTGGATCCCGGTGGGCGACCTGCTGGACTGGAAGGTCGCCGACCTGCCGAACCTCGGTCGTCCGGCCCGCAAGACCAAGACCCGCTTCGAGGCCGCGTTCGAGCTGGGCATTCTGCTGTTGTTCATCTGCTGGTGGACGGGCCTGGTGGCGGCGCCCTGGGCGCTAATCGTGGGCCAGCAAGGCGTCTTCCTGGCCGCGGCGCCGATCTGGACGACGCTTCATCTGCCGATCCTGGCCCTGGCCGTGCTGCAGGCGATGGCGTCCCTGGTGACGCTGGCCCGTCCCGACGCGATCCGGGTCCGGGCCTGCCTGGACATCCTCGCCGATCTTGGTGGCCTGGCGCTGATCGCCGCCCTATGGACGGCCGGGCGACTGTTCACGGTGGCGCCTTCGGGCGCGGCGGGGAGCAAGGCGGCCGACATCGCCGGCCTCCAGGCCTCGCTGGACCTGAGTTTCCATCTTACTGTCGGCGTCATGGCGGTGGTGTTTCTGAGCAAGATCGCGGTCGCTGTCTGGCGGCTGTTCAGGGGTGTCGAGCGGCCGGCTTTGGTCGCCGGCTAGGCGATACCCGCGCCGCGACCCGGGTCGCTGCGGTTGCGCCATGAACGGGTCTTAGTTCGGCCCGCAACGTCAAGCGGAGTGCCTGCCTCGGGTGGGGGCATGAGGCAATGGCGCGACGGGGCGGGGCAGGCTCAAGAGGAACTGTGCGGACGCATGCGCTGATCGCGTCCGCCGTCCTCCACGCCGCCCTGTTAGCCTTGCTCGCGCGCCAGGTCGCGATGGACAGGTCGGTCCATGGCCAGGCTCCGCTTATCCAAGTCACCCTGGTTTCACCGCCGGACCCGGCGGATCGCCAAACGGTCCGTCACGCTCGCCGCGGCGGCCCTATCCGGCCGGAAGCCTCGCTCCCGTTGCCGCCGCGATCAGCCTCGCCGTCCGATCTCGGAGCCGCACCTTCGCCGTCGACCGGCCTCGTCCCGGAGGGGGCGCCGCCCCATGCGCCAAACCTTGCGGCGAGGGGAGCCCTTCGCGGGCTCACCGGTTGTGATCGACCGTCGTTGACAAGACAGGAGCGCGACCGCTGCGAGGCCGAACGCTGGGCAGGGGTCGCGCCGGCCGCCCCGCGGCTGAACCTGGATCCGTCCGGTCGCTACGCCAAGGACCCCACGCCCTACCTGTCGCGCCGTCCTGAGAAAGGCTGTCGCGCCCGGCTAACCGGCGAGGTCGACGCCCGGGGCGACGACGAAAACGTGCGCGCGGGGATTACCTGCGTGAAACGGTTCTGAGGCCTGTTCCTACTTCTTCACCGTGTTGACCACCGCCCCCGCGCTGGCGCCGACCACCGCGCCCACGGGGCCGGCGACCACGGCTCCGGCCAGGGCGCCGCTGGCCGCGCGCTGCTCCATGTTGTGTCCGCAGGCCGACAGGCTTAACGCCGTCGCAACCCCTAGCGGAACCCAGCGCAGAGCAGTCATCACGTCCTCCGGGACAATTACACCTATACGGTAGAGTAACGGCGGCGCGAGCCTGGGGTTCCGTTGAGAGCGACGCGGCGGAAGTCTATCCCGGGCGGTGAATATTCGTCGCAGACCCGATTTTCGGGACTGTCGTGTTTTTTCGTTAGAATCAAACAATTAACCAATCCATCTGTCGCGCGGGCGGCCAAAATTCAGGCTGCGGCGCCGCGTGCGCTTGCGACTCGTGGCCGGATGCGTCATAAGGCGGTCATAAGCAGGACTTCGGCCACGATCGTGAACCGGCCGAGCCTCCGCTTTCAGGGCTGCCCGACAGTGTTTTTCCGGGTCGCTTGGGGGCGTTTTTGTCGGGGGGCGGACCGCCCTCGCCGCGCAGGACACGAGTTTTGAATATCAAGTCGCAGACGTGCGCAGACGCGCGCGCGCTGATCGGCGCCGTATTGGTTGGGTCGGCCACGGGTCTGGCCCTCGGCGGCGTCTACCTTGCGGGGGGCATGGCCCAGGCCGCCAGTCAGCACGCTCGCGTTTCTCGCCTGGCCGACGGCGCCGAGGGGAACTTCTCCGACGCGGCGCTGTATCAGGCCGCGTCGCGGATGGACGCCGGAGCCTTGGCTATCGCCCGTCGTCACGATCCCTACACCGTCGCCGGCGGCGCCCAGCGCGACCGGCAGTCGGCCCTGCTGGTCGAGCGTCTCGAACAGCGCCAGCAGTCCGACATCCAGCGCCAGCCGCTGCTGCTGCGCGCCAGCTTTGGCGGCCCGTTCAATCCGGCCGTCGCCCCGTTCCGCCTGACCAACGCCCTGGAAAGCTCGCGTGAACTCGAGTGCCTTTCCGAGGCGGTCTATTACGAGGCCCGTGGCGAGACCCCGAGCGGCCAGGCGGCCGTGGCTCAAGTGGTTCTAAACCGCGTACGCCACCCTTCGTTCCCGAAATCGATCTGCGGCGTGGTGTTCCAGGGCGCTTCGACGCGCGGTTGCCAGTTCAGCTTCGCCTGCGACGGTTCGATGCGCTCGCCGCGTGAACGCGGCGCCTGGAGCAGGGCCCAGAAGGTCGCCGCCCGAGCGCTGTCCGGCGCGGTGATGACCGAGGTCGGGGCCGCCACCCATTTCCACACCACCGGCGTCGCGCCGGGCTGGGGTCCGCGCCTGCTACGCGTCGCCCAGGTGGGCATGCACGTGTTCTACCGCTTCGGCGGTCGCTCGGGAGCGCCGGACGCCTTCAGCCGCACGCCGCGCCCGTCGACGGCCGACGAGCTGCCGGTCATCACCCTGGCCAGCCTGACGCCGCCGGCCCAGGCGGGCGGGGGAACCGCCGACGGCAAGCCTGCCCCGATCCAGCTGGCCAGCGCCGTGGTGATCTCGCCCGACAAGCCCGCCACCGTCGCCGGCGGCATGGGCGGCCCGCTGGGCCCGGTCTCCGAGCCGGCCTCCGCGCCCGCCATGCACCCGACCAAGACCTCGTCCCCGTCGGGCGACGCGGTCAAGGCCGCTGCAGGGGCGGTCGCGAGTGGAGCTGCTTCCTGACCACGCCGGGCATGTGGCTGCTGGCGAAGCGCAGCTGCCGGGCCCGCTTGCCGACGAAATAGTGCAGGTCCTTGCCGTGGACGGCGCGCCAGACCACCTCGGCGGCGTCTTCCACGGGATAGACCGGCAGGCCGTCGCTTCGCAGGGTGTCGGCCATTGTCTGGTTGCCGCCCGGCGCCCCGGCGTTGAGGATCGGCGTCTCGACGAACCACGGCATCACGCAGGCGACGCTGACGCCGTGCGGCTTCCACTCGACGTCCAGGGCTTCCGAAAGGCCTCGCACCGCGAACTTGGTGGCCGAATAGACCGCCAGGCCAGGCGCGCCGTAGAGGCCGGCGCAGGACGAGACGTTGATCAGCCGCGAGCCCGGCGTCGCCTTCAGCCAGGGCAGGGCGGCCCGGGCTCCGCTGATCACGCCCTTGAGGTTGATGTCCAGCTGCAGGTCGATCTCGGCGTCGTCATGGCTGTCGAACGGCCCGAACCTAGCCACCCCGGCGTTGTTGATCAGCACGTTCAGGCGGCCGTCGGTCAGCCGGGCGAAACCGGCCAGGGCGGCGGTCCAGGCGTCTCGGTCGCGGACGTCCAGGGTGAAGGTCGCGCCGTGATCAGGGCCGATCGCGGCGAGAGCGGCCTTCAAACCCGCCGTGTCGATGTCGGACAGGCCGACGAACCAGCCCTCGGCGGCGAAGCGCTTGGCGCTGGCCAGGCCGATGCCGCTGGCGGCTCCCGTGATGAAGACGGCCTTGCGGCCCCCTGCCGGGCTCATCGCGTCCCTCCCGTCTTGTTTGTTATCACTGATCAGACGCCGGGGACGGCGGCGGGGTCAAGCGTTTGGGGGCGCGAAGCCACCTCCAGCCCTCCGGACCACCTCCCTGAGTGGGATCTGCCGTGGTGACTGAAGGGGCTTCACGCGCTGGAACTCAGTCCGTCTGGTCGTCGATCTCGGCGTCCGGGCCGTTCTTCTTGATCGATTCGATGGCGTTCTTGGCCGAGGCCTTCGAGGCGTAGCCTTCGGTCCAGAAGATGGTTTCGCTGTTGTAGACGAAATAGGCGACGAACTCGCCGGCCTTGTTCTTCTTGATCTGGAACTTGTGAGCCATGGTCGCTCCCTTGAGACTCTTGCTATGTCGACGAGCCGACGTGGCAGCCTCGCCTCGGCGAAGCTGAGCGTCAATCGCGCAAGACTTCACAATGCGTCTGGAAGACACATCTTTTACAAACCTTCACGGACGAGCCGCCCATGACCCCCGACCAACGCCTCGACCAGCTGTCGCGCGACCTGCTGGCCACGCCCTACGCCCAGCTAACGGACGTGAAGAAGAGCGTCATCGACCTAATCGCGGACGAAGCGCCCACGGGCCTGAACAAGGCGCTGGTCGCCGATGATCGCACCTATTGGGATCGTCTGGCCGACAGCGTGGCGGCGATCGGCGGCTCCTGGGCGTTCATCGGCGGCTTTTCCCTGTGCCTGGCGCTGTGGATTGCGCTGAATGTAGGCTTGAAGCCGCTGGACCTGGCGTTCGATCCCTATCCGTTCATCTTCCTCAACCTGATCCTGTCGACCGTCGCCGCGCTGCAGGCGCCGGTGATCATGATGAGCCAGAACCGCCAGGCCACGAAGGATCGGCTGAACGCCGAGCACGACTATGTCGTCAACCTGCGCGCCGAGCTGGAGATCATGCGCCTGCACGACAAGCTGGACGCCCTGCGCGAGCAGGAGATGGTCGAGATCCTGCGCTGCAACACCGAAACGCTGGAGATCCTCAAGGCCCAGGTGGCGCGGATGGCGGCGGAGCGGGGCTAGAGCATCGCGCGATTCCTAAATCGCGCGATTTGCTCTAGGCGGGGGAACGGTCGCGGACCGGGCCCAGGCCATCTGGGCTCCCTGCGACAAGTCGTTCGACCTCGGCGATGACCTCCGCCGCTAGAGCGATGGGCACGCCCCAATAGTCGAAGATGCCGCCATCCTTCCGGTTCTGCCCGCAGGTGACGAACAGGCCGGTCCCGAACCGCTGCTTCAGCCGGCTGGCCAGCCAGCCGACAAAGCCGCTGTTGTCCGCGCCAGCCGGAAAATGGAAGCGGAACAGGCCAAAGCGCTCTTCGGCCGGGTCGTCGCAGGGCACGAGCTGGCTCCAGACCATGTCGTCGCGAACCAGGGCCAGGGCGTCGGCGCGGACCGCCTTTGGAAATTCGGCCAACGGAAACTCCAGGAAGGCGTAACCGCCCTCATAGGTCTGCAGCCGCGCCCGGGAGGTCACGGCGAGCAGGCGGCGTTCGGTTTGTTGGTGGGTTTCGTGCGAGACGCTGACCATCATCGGCTCCGGTGACTTCAAGATAGCCTGACCTAGCCTGGTCGTCAGGACGGGCCGGGGCTCGTCTCGAGCGCGGAGCGTACCGACCGCGCCGCCCGCCGCAACGCCTGGGGCGGCTGGCCGAACGTCCGCAGGAAGGCGCGGCGCATGCGTTCCGGGTCGCCGAAGCCGGTCTCCAGGGCCACGTCCTCGACCTGCAGGGGCTGGCTGTCGAGCAGGGCGCGGGCGGCTTCGACGCGCAGGCGCTCGACCGCCTTGGCCGGGGTGGACCCTGTTTCCATCGCGAACAGCCGGGCGAAGTTGCGCGGGCTCATCGCCGCCTGCTGGGCAAGCTGGTCGACGGTCAGCGGCAGGGCCAGGTTCTCGCGCGCCCAGGCCAGCAGGTCGTCGAACCGCCCGCCCTGCATCTCCAGCAGGGCCGAGAACTGCGACTGGCCGCCGGGTCGGCGATGATAGACCACCAGCTGCTGGGCGACGCCGCGGGCGATGTCCTCGCCGAGGTCCGCGCCGATCATCGCCAGGGCCATGTCGATGCCGGCGGTGATGCCGGCCGAGCTCCATAGCGACCCGTCCTGGACGAAGATCCGGTCGGGCTCCAGCCGCACGGCCGGGTAGCGACGCTGGAAGTCCTTGGATCGTCGCCAGTGGGTCGTCGCCCGGCGGCCGTCCAACAGACCGGCGGCGGCCAGAACATAGGTTCCCGAACAGACGCTGGCGGTGCGGCGGGCGGTGCGGAAGGTGGCGCGGGCGAAGGCCAGGGTCGCCTCGCAGATCGCCGGCGACCGCGTGCCCTCGCCGCCCGAGACGATCAAGGTGTCCAGCGGCGGCGCGTCCTCGAACGCCGCCGCATACATCGCCGCCCCGGACGAGCTGGCCACTCTGCCGGGCTCGCGGGCCAGGACATGCAGGCGGTAGGCGCCGGGCGTGAACCGGTCGGCGATCTCGAACGCCGCGATCGGCCCCGCCGCGTCCAGCAACTGGAAGTCCGGGAAGATCAGGAAGCCGATGTCCCGAGCCATGGCGTCGTCCTTCGGATTTGGCGGATTTCGAGGGAACTATGTCATTTATGCCGAAGGCTAGGCGGGCCATGCTGCGGCGTCAACAGGAGGGTTCCCCATGGCGAAACCACCGCCGTTCCACATCGTCTTCGCCCTGTTTCCCGATGTCACCCATCTGGACTTCACCGGCCCGCACCAGATCCTCAGCCGCCTGCCCGGCGCCCAGGTGGTGATCGCCAGCGAGGCGGGCGGCGAGATCGAGGCCGAGGGCCTGGTGTTCGCCCGGGTGGCGCGGCTGGCCGAGATCGAACGCTGCGACCTGCTGTGCGTGCCGGGCGGCTTCGGCGTGACCCAGGCGATGGCCGACCACGCCTATCTAAGCGAGCTGCGACGGCTTGCGGCTGGCGCGCGCTACGTCACCTCGGTTTGCACCGGCTCGTTGCTGCTGGGCGCGGCCGGGTTGCTGCAGGGCAAGCGCGCGGCCTGCCACTGGGCCTGGCGCGACCAGCTGGCCCTGTTCGGCGCGACGCCCGATCCGGCCCGGGTGGTGCGCGACGGCAAGGTCTTCACCGGCGGCGGCGTGACGGCCGGCATCGACTTCGCCCTGACCGTCGTGGCCGAGATCGCCGGCGCGGAGACCGCCCAGGCCATCCAGTTGGCGGTGGAATACGCCCCCGACCCGCCGTTCCACGCCGGCCGTCCGGAGACCGCTCCGCCGGCCGTGCTGGAGCGTATCCAGGCGGTCTATGGTCGCGGCATGCAAGAGCGCCGGGAGGCGGCGCGCAAGGCGGGCGCCGCGCTGGCGGTTCAATAAGGCCCTTCGACTTGATCCGGACACGAACCTGCCTCACAACGCTCTCAAGCGGAGAGATCGTGAATGCGGATCAAGTCGTTTCTCGTCGGGCTGACCGCCGCCGCTGGCCTGGCGGCCGGTTTGGCGGCCGTTTCGCCGGCCTCGGCCCAGGACGTGCCGTTCACCTACGGCGTCTGGCGCAATCCCAAGAACAGCGTCCATGTCGAGATCAAGCCGTGCGGCGGCGGGCGCGCCTGCGGCGTCGTGGTCTGGGCCAATGACGACGCCAAGGCCGACGCCAGGAAGGGCGGCACGCCCGAGCTGGTGGGCCTGCAGCTGCTGCGCGATTTCCAGCTGCAGAAGAACGGCAGCTGGAAGGGCAAGGTGTTCGTGCCCGACCTCAACATGAACTTCAACGGCACCGCCGACTTCCCCGACGCCACCACCATGAAGGCCAAGGGCTGCCTGATCGGCGGGTTCCTCTGCAAGTCGCAGACCTGGCGGCGGGTGGACGTGGCGGCGCGGACGACGCCGTCGAGCTGAGATTTCTTCAATCCGACCGTTGGCGGTCGGCTCGCTATTCCGGGTCCAGCTCTGGATAGTGGCGGAAGATTCCTTCCGTGCTGAAAGGGATCCGCCGATCCGACGCCAGATAGGCGGCGATGTTCGGCCGCTGCGCCACCGCGTCGCGAACGGCGATCACCCGGCCGAGCCCGGGCTCCAGCCGCGCCATCGCCCGGGGAAAGGCGTAGCGTAGGCCTTCGACCACCTGAAACAGCGACAGGTCGGCATAGGTCAGGGTCTCGCCCGTCAGCCATCCGCCCCCGTTCCCGGCCTTTGGTTGCGCCCGGGCCAGCACGGTCTCGAACCAGCCCAGATACTTCTTCATCCGCCGGGTGCGGAATTCCTCGGCCCGTCGCGCGGCTTCCTGCTTCTGGTCTTCGTAATAGAGGCCCATGCCCACCGGATGGTGGACGTCGTGGGTCTCGGCCACCAGGTCGGCGATCGTCAGCTGCAGCTGGTTGACCCACAGCCGTCCGCCCTCGTCGCGCGGCGCGAGGGCGTGGCGCAGGCCCAGGTGCAGCAGGATGTTGGCCGTCTGGCCGATCACCAGGTCGCCGTCGACCAGATAGGGTGGGGCGAACGGCGGGCGGTCATGCTCGGGCATGTCGGCCATCAGGGCCTGCTCGCCGCCGCCGTCCGCCTCGTCGCCGCGCGCCACGTCGACATAGGCCGCGCCGGCCTCTTCCAGCGCCAGTCGCACGAACTCGCCGCGGCCCTGGATCGTGGGCCAGTAATGCAGTTGGTAGGTCATGCGAGGGAGAATGGGCGGGGCGGGGAAAGGATGCCTGACGCGATGGGGAGTGTCTTACCCCACCCGCACGCTCGTCATCGACACCGCCGCGAAGACCGCGTCGGTGAAGAACGACACCGGCTCGCCGGGCGTCTGGGCGCCCAGCACGTAGAGCAGCGGCAGGTAGTGCTCGGCGCTGTTGATCGCCGCCTCGGCGTCGGGGCCCAGGGTGCGCCAATCGACCAGCGGGTCATGGTCGCCGGCCGCGATCAGGGCCTTGGCCGTCTCGTTGAAGCGCGGCGCCCAGTCGGGAACCCCGCCGGTGCGGAAGTTCACGGCGCGCAGGTTGTGGACGATGTCGCCGCTGCTGACGATCAGCACGCCCTCGTCGCGCAGGGCCGCCAGGCGGCGGCCGGCCTCGTAGTGCCAGCGATCGGGGCGGCCGCGGTCCAGGGAGAGCTGCACCACCGGCACGTCGGCGTCAGGATACATCGGCTTCAGCACGCCCCAGGCGCCGTGGTCCAGGCCCCGGGTCGGGTGCAGGACCACCGGATCGGGCGACAGCAGCTGCGCCACCCGTTCGGCCAGGGCCGGATCGCCGGGCGCGTCGTAGCGCACGTCGAACAGCGCCTGGGGAAAGCCGCCGAAGTCGTGGATGGTCTCGGGACGTTCGGCCGCGCTGACCGCGCTGGCGCCGCGCGTCTCCCAGTGGGCGCTGATCATCAGCACGGCTTTCGGTCGCGGCAGCTCGGCCCCGAGCGCCGCCCAGGCGCGGCTCCAGGCGTTGTCCTCGATGGCGTTCATCGGCGAGCCGTGGCCGAGGAACAGGACGGGCAGGCGGGCGGTCATGGCGAAGGATCCATTAGATACTGATATGGTTACAGATAGGACGCCGGCGCGGCCGTGCAATATCGGCCGCGTGGCTGGCCCGGGGGCGGATGATCGGATAGCTCTCGGCTCGAAGAATTGGAGGACGGAATGCCGAGCGCCGCAGAGACACGCCTGGCCACCTACGGCACCCTGGCGCCGGGCAGGCCCAACCACCATCAGCTCGCCGCCCTGAGCGGCGAATGGAGCCAAGGACGGGTGCGCGGCAGGCTGCTTGAAGCGGGCTGGGGCGCCTCGCTGGGCTATCCCGGCCTGGTCCTGGATCCCGAGGGCGCGGAATTGGGCGTCCAACTGTTCCGCTCCGACGACCTGCCTGAACATTGGGCGCGCCTGGATGCGTTCGAAGGCGACGGATACCGACGCGTGGTCGCCCCGGTCCTGACAGCCGACGGCGAGGTCGAGGCGTATATCTATGTTCTGGCGGAAGCCTGAGCTGACTTGGCCTGTCGCCCTCGGGCGACAGTCCGACGCTCACGTCATCTGGCTGCGCCGATGCTCGCGCCGCGTGCTTTCCCCTCGGGCCGGGCTTTGTTAAGGCGGAAGCATCGTGAACGCTTCCGCCCTTCCTCCCCTGTCGCCGCGAGCCGGCGAGGCCACGCCGGTCGCCGCCGCGCTCGTCGATCCGCCCCGCCGCGCGGCCACCCGGGGCGGCGCGCTGGACCTCCTGCGGCTGCTCGCCTCGTTGCTGATCGTCGTCTACCATTTCGGGGCCGAGGGCCCGATGCGCATCGAGCGCTTCGGCCAGGTGTTCTCGCGCGGCTTCCTGGCCACCGACTTCTTCCTGATGCTGTCGGGCTATGTACTGGGCCGGGCCTATGGGGCCTCGACCCTGACCGGACGGATCAGCCACGGCCGCTTCTGGGTGCGCCGGGTGGGCCGGGTCTGGCCGGGGCACCTGATCGTGCTGGCCATGATGGCCGTGCTGGTGCTGGTGCTGAACGCCCTGGGCACCGACGCCCACAAGCCGTCGCGCTTCGCCTGGGACCAGCTGCCGGTCCAGGCCCTGCTGGTCCACGCCTGGGGTTTCAACAGCGACGGCTGGAACCTGCCCAGCTGGTCGTTGTCGGCCCTGATCGTCTGCTACGCGGTGTTCCCCTGGCTGTGGCGGGCGGTCGACAAGGTGCGGCGCCCGTGGGTCCTGCCGCTGATCGGCGCCCTGGCCTTCGCCGTCTGCGAGGTGGTGGCGCGGACGGTGTTCGACCACGCCCTGTCGGACCTGCAGTTCCGCTTCGGTGTCGTGCGAGCCCTGCCGCTGTTCATCCTGGGCGTCTGCCTGGCGCGCGCGGTCGAGATGGACTGGCCGTCGGAAAAGGCCGCCAGGGCCCTGCTGGTCGCCGGCTGCGTCGTGCTGCTGGCCATGCAGCCGCTGGACCGCTACGCCCTGCCTGACGAGCTGATCTTCGACCTGCCGTGCCTGGCGGCCATCGCCGCCATCGTGCTGGGCGCGGGCCGGCTGCCGGTCCGTCATCCCCGGGCCTGGATCGAGGAGGGGGCCAAGCTGTCGTTCGCCCTGTTCATCACCCACATCTTCGTGGGGGTGATCTATTGGAGCGCGGTGCACAAGCTGATCGAGACCGTGCCGATCGGCATCGGCTGGCAATGGCTGATGTGGCTGGCCTCGTTCCCGATCGCCATCGGCGCGGCCTACCTGTTCCACACCTATGTCGACCAGCCGCTGCAGGACCGTCTGGCCCCATGGTTACGGGGAAAGCGGTAGGCGCGGCCCCTCAGCCCTGCCCCTTGTTCTCGGCGCGGCGCTTTTCCAGCACGCTGGCCAGGCCCTGCAGGATGGGGCCCTGAAGGGCGGGGTTGTCGGGGGCGCGGTGCAGCAGCTTGATCGAGGCGACGTGCACCTTGATCCCGGCCAGGGTCGACGGGGCCAGGCCATCGGCCTCGTCGAGCAGCTCGCACAGCGACCGAGCGGCGACCTGGACGGCCACGTTGCGCTCGGCGCCGCACAGGCCGATGATATTGGCCGCCAGCTGATACAGGCCCTCGATCCGCGCCGCGGGCTCCGCCCCGACCTCGGCGACCAGCAGGGCGTCCAGCGCCACGATCAGCTCGTCGATGCCGGTCAGGGACGGTTCGCGCAGGGTCTCCAGCGTCGCGTCGGCGCGCTTGAGAGCTTCGGCGACATACATGCCGCCGCTCTTCTCGGCCATCAGCTGGGCGAGGCGCGGCCGCATGCGGATCTTGCGGACCTGGCTGGCGGCGGGGGCGTCGGTCATGCGATCGACCTCAGCGGCTTGATCAGCATGTCGAGCTCGTCCTGGCTCATGTTCAGGCCCTCTCCGTCGCTCAGCTCGATGGACTGGTCGTCCCGGCGGCGGCCATCGGGGAATTCGATCGGCGGACCGGCGTTGCGCCAGCGCCGATCCGGTCCGACATAGCTTTCGGTCTCGATGAACAGCCGGTCGTTCCGAGCCACCCAGAGGATGCGTTCCAGCATCACGGCCGGCGAGATCGGCTTGGTGATGATGAAATTGGCGCCGCAATCGCGGGCCTTCTCGACCTGGCTGCGACGGGTGTGGGCGGACACGATGATGGCGGGGGTCATGCGGCTGGCCTCGTCGGCCTGGCGGCGCAGCCAGCGGATCAGGTCGTAGCCGTCGATCTCGGGCAGCTGGGCGTTGGTCAGGATCAGGTCGACCGGGCGGAACTCCAGCTCGTCTCGGGCCTCCCGGCCGGATTCCTTGCGGATGACGTTGCGCAGGCCGAAACTGGTCAGCACGCCGACCAGCAGGTCGAGCGACTGCTGGTTGTCGTCGACGATCAGCGCCCGAGCCTTCTCGAGATTGATGTGCTGGCTTGGTTGCAAGGCCCCGACACGCTCCGACCGTCCCTCGATGGGACCATTACCTATCCCTGGACACGGTTAAGAAAGCTCTGCCGCGCGACCGGGGCGGAGTGTCGCAGGCGATGGGATTCAGGCTTCGGAATCTAAACTCAACCCTGGAATGCTCATGAATATCATCCATTCAGAGTGGTTTTTGAGGCCCAAGCGGTTGATAAGTTCATTGTGTGCGGGATTTTGAAATAACGTTAAGGAATTTTGTAGTGCAAAATGTATATCAGCCCCAAAAATTCATAAGCAATATTAGTTACTAATCGCGATGTATTTACTTAATGATCCTTTAAGAATTTAAATATCTCCGAAGGGGGTTCCCCCTTTCTTTCAATCTCGGTCGACAAGGGCGGCGCGGGGTAGATCTGGAGGAGAGATAGGTCAAATGAATATTCTGCGTGACTTCATTCGCGAAGAAGAAGGCGCGGCCGCGGCCGAGTACGCCTTGATCCTGGCGATCATCGGCAGCGCCATCGCGGTGGCCGCTGTCCTGCTGGGCACCAACATCGGCGTGGCGATCACCGACGCGGCCACCTGCGTGGCCAATCCGTCGGCCGCCAACTGCTGACCGCCAGCCGCTGATCTTCGGCGGCGCGGCCCTCAACCGCCGCGCCGCCGGTTCCGGACGACGGGCCGAGCAAGAGCCCGCCGCCGTTCTGGGGAGGGGTTGCCCCCATGCAGACGAGAACCGTCATTTCCCTGGCGGGCGCCGTGGCGCTCGGCCTGGGCGCGGTGCTGGCCGCGCGGGTCTATATGAGCGCGGGCCGCGAAGCCGGCCCCGCCGTGCGCGAAAGCGCCTCGGCGCCGGTCGTGGTCGCCGCCCAGCCGCTGACCCGCGGCTTCAAGCTCCAACCCGCTGTCCTGAAGGTGGTCCGCTACCCGGCCGACTCCGTGCCGCCGGGCGCGTTCACCACCGTCGCCGCCGCCGCGGCCGCCCAGGGCGGCGCGCGCATCGTGCTCAAGGACATCGCCGCCAACGAACCGATCCTGCCTGACCGGATCTCGGGTCCGGGCGGACGGGCCAACCTGTCCGGATCCCTGACCGAAGGCATGCGAGCGGTGTCGCTGCGCGCCAACGACGTGGCCGGCGTTGGCGGCTTCGTGCTGCCGGGCGACCGGGTCGACGTGCTGCTGACCCGCAGCCGGGACAACAACCAGCCCGACACCAGCCTGACCCAGGTGCTGGCCGAGAACGTCCGCGTCGTCGGCGTCGACCAGTCCGACAACCAGGCGGCCGACAAGCCGGTGGTGGTCAAGGCGATCACGGTGGAGGTCACCCCCGACCAGGCCCAGGCGATCACCCTGGCCCAGGCGGTCGGAGCGGTCTCCCTGGTCCTGCGGCAGATCTCCGACCAGGCGCCGCTGGCCCGCCAGGTGACCACCCTGGCCGACCTGTCGCGAGGCGGCGCGCCGCGCGCCGCGGCGCCGGCCGCGCCCGTCCGGGCCAGCGTCCGGGTCCGGGCTCCCGTCGTTCGCGCCGCGGCGTCCGCCGCGCCGCGCACCACCGAGGTGCGGGTCACCCGCGGGGTCGTCACCACCGGCTACGAGGTGGGGTCATGACCGCCCTGGTCCCGCTCGCGCCCTTCCCCTTCCGTCCGCGCCGGCCCATGCCGCGCCCCATCGGACCTTCGTTCATGAACCGCAAGATCGTGCTGCTGCGCGGGGTCGCCGCCGCCGTCGCCCTGCTCGCCGTCGCCGCCACCGTGGCGATCCCGCCTTCGGCCCAGGCCCAGCCCGCCGCCCTGTCGGCGTCGGCCCTGCGCAAGGTCGAGGTCACGGTGCCGGTCGGCAAGGCCCAGGTGCTGGAGCTGCCCGCCCCCTATGTGGACCTGATGATCTCCAATCCGGAGACCGCCGACGTCCTGCCCCTGACCCGGACCTCGGTCTATGTGGTGGGCAAGAAGCTGGGCTCGGCCACGCTCACCGCCTACGGCCCGGGTCGCCAGCTGGTGGCCGCCGCCAATGTGGTGATCTCGGCCGACGTCGACAGCCTGCGCCAGAGGCTGCACGACACCATGCCCGACGAGGACGGCCTGGTGGTCGGCGCCAGCAACCAGTCGGTCGTGCTGTCGGGCCCCATCAGCAGCGGGGCCGCCGCCGGCCGCGCCGCGGCCCTGGCCGAAAGCTTCGCGCCCGGCCAGGTGGTCAACATGATGTCGGTGCAGGGCACCCAGCAGGTCACCCTGTCGGTACGCATCGTCGAGATGGAGCGGTCCACCGCCAAGGCCTTGCGCCTGAACGTCGCCACCGCCGACCCGACCGCGCCTGGCTACCACAATTTCGAGATCGGCACCGGCGACACCGGCGTGGTCAGCAGCGTGCTCGACAGCTTCGGCCTGCTGAAGTTCCCTCTGCGCGCCGGCGACGTGGACCTGAACGTGCTGTTCGACGCCCTGGAGACCAAGGGCGTGGTCAAGACTCTGGCCGAGCCGAACCTGACGGCGATGTCGGGCGACACGGCCAGCTTCCTGGCCGGCGGCGAGTTCCCGGTGCCGGTGGCCCAGAACCAGAGCGGCGGCCTGACGACCATCACTGTCGAGTTCAAGCAGTTCGGCATCGGCCTGGCCTTCACCCCGACAGTGCTGCAGGACGGCATGATCAACCTGGTGGTCAATCCCGAGGTTTCGAGCATCGACCCCAACAGCTCGTTCGTCAGCAACGGCCTGCGCATCCCGGGCATCAAGGTCCGCCGCGCCAAGACCACGGTCGAGCTGCGCGACGCGGAGTCGTTCACGATCGCCGGCCTGATCCGCGACGACTATCAGAACCAGGTTCGCCAGTTCCCGATGCTGGGCGACCTGCCGGTGCTGGGCGCGCTGTTCCGCTCGACCGGCTACCAGCGCAACCAGACCGAACTGGTGATCGTCGTCACCCCGCACCTGGTCAAGCCCACCCGCGGGCGGACGGCGACCCCGGCGGACGCCTTCACGCCGCCGTCCGACACCGAACTTTTCCTGCTGGGCCGCGGCCAGGCGAACCAAGGCGCCCTGTCGCCCGAGGATCGCGTGCTGCTGACCGGCGCCGCCGGCAAGGGAGGGGTCGATGGACCCTATGGCCATGTCCTGCACTAGAATGATCCCGCTGGCGGCCCTGGCCGTCGCCGCCGCCCTGTCCGGCTGCGTGGATGCGCGCCGCGACCTGTCGCCCGGCTTCGGAAACACCGTACGGGCCGACCTGGCCGCCCAGATCGCCGATCCCGAGGCCCGCTACGAGCGGGTCCGGCAACCGGGGGGCGACGGCGTCCGCGCCGCCCTGGCCGCCAGCCGCTACGGCAAGAACCAGGTCATCCAGCCGGCCCAGGCCGCGACGTCCAGCATCGACTCCAAGGGAGGGGCGAAGGGCCCGGGCCCCGCCAACTGACATGTCTCTCGCGCGACGTTTTCTTCATGACCAATCGGGGGCCGTGGCGGCCCTCACCGGGGTGGCCCTGGTCGGCCTGGTGACGATCGGCGGCCTGGCCTACGACATCAGCCGCGCCTATGCCCTGCGGGCGGAACTTGAGAGCGCGGTTGACGCCGCGGCCCTGGCCGGGGCCAGCCAGTTGGACGGAAGCGCGGGCGCCATGGGCCGGGCCCAGACCGCCGCCATGGGCAGCCTAGTCAGCAACCGCGAGGCCCTGGCCGACGCCTTCGAGGGCAATGTCGCGATCAGCGCCGGCGACATCGCCTTCCTCAGCGGCCACGATCCCGACGTCGCGGCGACCAGCGACGCCAACGCCAGCTTCATCCGCATCAGCCTGACGCCGCGCGCCCTGGGCCTGGTGTTCGGCGCGCTGACCGGCGTCGGCGGGTTCAACGCCACGGCCCGGGCGGTGGCCGGCTACGGCACGGCGATCTGCAAGGTGCCGCCGCTGCTGCTGTGCAACCCCAACGAGGCCACCAGCCTGACCTTCGACGGCGACGCCTATATCGGCAAGAGCGTCCTGCTGACCCCGCCGCCCGGCGGCAACGGGGCCTGGGGACCCGGCAACTTCGGCTTCCTATCGGTGGGATCGGGCGCGGCCGACGTCAAGAACGCCATGGGGCGCAGCCCGCCGCTGACCGAGTGCTTCGGCGCGACGGCCCAGACCCAGACCGGCAACATCGCCTCGGCCGACGACTGGTTCAATGTGCGCTTCGACATCTACAAGTCGTCGGCGGCCGGCAACAAGAACGACCCGCTGTTCCTGCCGGCCATGAACACCATGATCGGCGCCAAGACGGCCGCCGGGAACAGCGCCTGCACGCCCACGGTGTCGGCGCCCAGCAATTCGTGCGCCAGCACCGCGGCTCTCGCCAGCGGCATGGGCTTCCCGCTCGACTGCGGCCAGACGGGCGTGCTGGGCAGCGGGGTGTGGAACGCGGCCCAGTACTTCGCCACCAACCATGCGGGGATCAATCCGACCACCTACACGCCACAGGTCCCCGCCGGATCGAGCGGGACCGGCTGGGCGGCCTACGGCCCCGCGCCGGTCGCCGGCGCGACCAGCCCGACCCGCTACCAGGTCTACAAGTGGGAGCTGGCCATGCTGGACGGCTCGATCGCCAAGCCGGCCGGCGCGTTCTCCGACGGCCAGACGGCCAGCAGCGGTACGCACGACTACGCCGCGCCCCAGTGCAACAAGACCGGCGCCCAGGTCGCGCCCGACCGCCGCACGATCTCGGCGGTGATCGCCAACTGCCAGGCCGACAATGTCCACGGCAGCTCGACCGTGCACATCATCGCCTATATCGACCTGTTCCTGACCGCCCCGGCCGTCAGCAACTCGATCTACGGCGAGGTCATCGGGGCCACCACCGACGTTTCGTCGGTCGGGGCGGAGACCAAGCTCTATTCGGTGCGGCTCTATGACTAGCCGTCCGATCCCCATGCTGCGCCGGTTGCTGGCCGGCTGCGGCGGCTCGGCGGCGGTGGAGTTCGCGCTGGTCCTGCCGTTCATGACGCTGCTGTGCTTCGCTTTCGTCGGGGCGGGACGGCTGTTCTGGAACTACCATATCGCCGTCTCGGCGGTGCGCGACGCGGCCCGCTACGCCGCCCGCCTGCCGATGACCTGCGCCGGGCTGACCAACACCGGCGACACGGCCAAGGTCCAGAACGTGGCCCGGACCGGGGTCGGCGACGGCACGGGATCGCCGCTGATCGCCAACTGGACCAGCAACGCCAGCGTCGTCGTCACGGTGTCCTGCGTCAGCAACGCCGGCGGCGCCTATGCCGGTCGCTACGAGGACATGACCGGCGTGCCGATCGTCCAGGTCAGCGCCACGCCGCCCTATATCGACTCGTTTGGTCCCCTCACCGGGGTGTCGCTGACCAGCTTCACGGTCAGCGCCCAGCAGGCGTGGACCGAATGACCGCCCGGGCCCGCCACCTCCTTCGACTGGCGCGCGACGAGCGAGGCGCCGCGGCCGCCGAGTTCGGCCTGGTGTGCCTGGTCTTCGTCTCGATGCTGCTGGCGATCATCGACATGGGCCGCCTGGCCTGGACCATCAACGCCGCCAAGACCGCCACCCGCGAGGGCGTGCGCCTGGCCGTGGTCAGCCCGATCGTCTCGACCTACATGGCCGGCTACGACGGCCTCAGCCAAGGCATCGCCGGCGGCGGGACGGTCCCGGACATGGCGTTCAGCTGCTCCGGGGCCAGCTCGACCTGCACCCAGATCGTCGGCGGCGGTGGAACCGCCGGCTTCGACGCCACGACGTTCGCGGCCGTGCTGGCCAAGATGCAGGCCTACGATCCCGACATCACGGCCGCCAACGTGGTGATCACCTATCGTCATGTCGGCCTGGGCAAGGTGGGAAACCCCTTCGCTCCGGACATGGAGCCCCTGGTGACGGTCAGCCTCACCGGCATGACCTTCCAGAGCGCCGCCCTCCAGGTCGTGGGGGTCACGCCCTTCACCCTGCCGAACATGGCCTCGACCCTCAGCGGAGAAAGCCTGTCATGAGCCTGCTCCCCTTCAACCGGATCAAGCCGCCCCCGGTGGAGCCGGCGCCGCCGCAGCGGCCTTGCGCGTGGCGGGTGGGGCTGTGCCTGCCGGGTCTGGGCGCGGATCCGCCCCTGGCGATGCTTTCGGCCATGTTCCCGGCGGTTACCTTCCGGGGGCTGGACACCCCCTGGCCCGAGCGGGCCGCCCAGACCTTCGACCTGCTGATCGTCGGCCTGGACGCCGCCGATCCGGCCGGGATCGATCGCCTGACCCTGCGCCTGTCGGCCTGTGTCGGCCGGATCGAGGTGCTGGTCGTGATGCGCGACGCCAATGTCGAGCTGACCCGCCGCCTGATCCACCAGGGCGCGGCCGACGTGCTGCCGGCGCCGGTCACCGACACGGCCCTGGCCATCGCCCTGGAGCGGATCTTCTGCCGCCTGGACACCGGCCGGGCCCAGCGCCGCAGCGGCGAGATCATCACCCTGCTCAAGGCCGGCGGCGGTGTCGGGGCCACCTCGCTGGCGGTGCAGACTGCGGTGCGGCTGGCCGCCAACCCGGCCTCCGCCGGGGTCTGCGTGGCGGACCTGGACCTGCAGATGGGCGCCGCGGCGCTCTATCTCGACATTCCCGACCCGGTCACCGTGGCCCAGGTGCTGGCGGCGGGCGGGGCGGTCGAGGAGATGTCCTTCGCCTCGGCCCTGACCGCGCACCGCAGCGGGGTCAGCGTGCTGGCCGCCCCGGGCGAGCTGATGCCGGTCGAGAGCCTGAACCCGGCGCTGATCGACGGACTGACCGCCGGCCTGCGCCGGGACTTCGAAATCACCCTGGTCGATTCGCCCGCCGTCTGGACCGCCTGGACCAACCGCCTGCTGCGCCAGTCGCAGCGCATCCTGCTGGTCACCCGGCTGTCGGTGCCGCACGTGCACATGGTTCGCCGGCAGCTGCACATGCTGTCCGCCCAGCGGCTGGACGACGTGCCGGTGACGCTGATCTGCAACCAGGTCGAGGCCGACGGCGCCGGCGGCCTGACGCTGAAGGCGGCGCAGCAGGCGATCGGCCGGCCCTTCGACCTGGTGATCCCGGAGGACCGCCGGCTGATGCATCAAGCCATCGACCAGGGCGTGTCGCTGGCCGCCGTGCGGCGCGGCAGCAAGATCGAGGCGGCGATCGACCGCCTGGCGGACTTGGTGGCGCCGACGCGTGTCGCGGCGGCGGTGGGAGCGGAGAGGTAAGTCATGCTTTGGGGCGACGAAACCCGACATATCGAGGCCACGGCGGTGGCCGCCGCCTATCCGCAGGGGGCGCCCATCGACGACGCCCTGGGGCTGAAGGTCCGGCTGCACCAGCGGCTGATCGACCTGCTCAATCTGAGCCTGCTGGACCGCACGCCGCGCGACGCCCTGCGCCAGGATATCCGCGGCGCGGTCATCGGCCTGCTGATGGAGGAAAAGCGTCTTCTGACCCCCAGCCAGACCGACCAGCTGGTCGAGGAGATCCTCGACGAGCTGCTGGGCCTGGGGCCGCTGGAGCCTCTGCTCAAGGACGACAGCGTCACCGACATCCTGATCAACACCCACGAGGTGGTCTATGTCGAGCGGGCCGGCCGCCTGCAGCGCACCAACGTCCGCTTCCAGGACACCCGCCACCTGGTGCGGATCATCAACAAGATCGTCGCCGCGGTGGGCCGCCGGGTCGACGAGAGCCAGCCGATGGTCGACGCCCGCCTGGCCGACGGCTCGCGCGTCAACGCCATCATCCCGCCGCTGGCGGTGGACGGGCCCCTGGTCTCGATCCGCAAGTTCGCCCGCACGCCGCTGGCCATGGACCGCCTGGTCGAGCTGGGCAGCATCTCGCGGGAGATGGCCCTGGTGCTCGAGGCGGTGGTCCAGGCGCGCCGCAACGTGCTGATTTCCGGCGGCACCGGCTCGGGCAAGACCACCCTGCTCAACGCCCTGTCGGCCTATGTGGACGATCACGAGCGGATCATCACCATCGAGGATTCCGCCGAGCTGCAACTGCAGCAGTCGCATGTCGGCCGCCTGGAGACCCGACCGGCCAATATCGAAGGCCAGGGCGAGGTGCAGCAGCGCGAGCTGGTCCGCAACGCCCTGCGCATGCGCCCCGACCGCATCATCGTCGGCGAGGTCCGCTCGGGCGAGGCCTTCGACATGCTGCAGGCGATGAACACCGGTCACGACGGCTCGATGACCACCGTCCACGCCAACTCTCCGCGCGACGCCCTGTCGAGGGTCGAGCAGATGGTCGGCATGGCCGGGCTGGACATTCCCGCCCGCTCGATCCGCGGCCAGATCGCGTCGGCGCTCCACGTCGTGGTCCAGGCCGAGCGGATGGAGGACGGGACGCGCCGCATCGTCTCCGTGGCCGAGATCTCGGGCATGGAGGAGGACGTCATCTGCATGCAGGAGATCTTCCGTTTCCGTCGCGTGGGGCGCGGGAGCGACGGGCGCGTGCTGGGCCAGTACGAAGCCACCGGCGTGCGGCCCCGGTTCATGGAGGCGCTGGCCGCGCGCGGCATCAGCCTGTCCAGCGACCTGTTCGCCCTGGGCCGGGTCTCGGCGTGACGCGATGGACAGCCTTTTCTTCCCCATGGCGCTGGTCCTGGCCTTCGTGGCCGTGGCCATGGCCGGCCAGACCCTGATCGGCCTTTTCCTCGGCGCGCGCGAACAGACCCAGCGGGTCAATCGCCGCCTGACCCTGATGGCGGGCGGCCTGTCGCAGGAACAGGTCTACCAGACCCTGGTGCGCCAGCCGCGCGACAGCTGGATCGGCCGCACGCCCTACGCCGCCCTGCATGCCCGGGCCACGCTCTATTGCCGCCAGGCCGGGCTGTCGGCCGGGCCGGTGCAGGTGCTGGGCGTGGCCGCCGGCGCGGCGGCCACGCTCTGGCTGGTGGCCGTGATCTTCCTGCGTGGCGCGTCGGTTTCGTCGCCCTTTCCCCAGGTCCTGATGGCCGGCTTCGGCGCCACCGGCCTGTGCTTTGCGGTCGCGGTGCTGTGGATCGCCCGCCGCCGCGCCGGACGGCTGGCCAAGCTGGAGGAGCAACTGCCCCTGGCGCTGGACGTGATGATCCGCGCCCTGCGGGCCGGCCATCCGGTGATCTCGGCGGTCAATCTGGTGACCCAGGAGATGCCCGATCCGATCGGCAGCGAGTTCGGCCTGGTGATGGATGAGACCACCTATGGCGGCGAGTTCCGGGACGCCCTGCGCAACCTGGCCCACCGCACCGGTTCGCCCGACATCGCGTTCTTCGCCGTCAGCATCGCCATCCAGACCGAGACAGGCGGCAACCTGGCCGAGATCCTGTCCGGCCTGGCCACGGTCATCCGCGGCCGGGCTTCGCTGAGCAAGCGCATCCGCGCCCTGTCCAGCGAGGGGCGGATGTCGGCGCTGATCCTGTCCTTGCTGCCCGTGGTCTGCGTCTCGGCGGTCAGCCTGTTCCACCCGGAGTTCTACACCAGCAAGTTTTCCGATCCCGCCTTCTGGCCGATCGTCGGCGGCATCGTGCTGCTCTACGGGGTCGGCCAGCTGATGATCCGCCGGATCGTCACCTTCAAATATTGAGGACGTCATGGACGACGCGCTGAGCATCATCTTGCAGGTCGCAGTCTTCGCGGCCGTCGTCGGCGGCGCCCTGGCCGTGGTCTGGCGTCTCGAGCAGGGCGCCTTGATCCGCCGCCGGATGAAAGACGCCCCGGTCGCGGCCCAGGGCGCGTCCGACGAGACGCTGCTCAAGACCGATCGGCCGGCCAATCCCCTGCTGTCCTGGGTGCAGGCGCGTCTGCCGGCGGCGCGGAAGGATCAGCCTTCGCGCCTGGCCCGCACCCTGGCCGAGGCCGGTTTTCCCGCGCCGTCCGCGCCCGCCTGGTACGCTCTGGCCCGCATCGGCTCGGCCCTGGGCCTGCCGCTCTTGCTGCTGGTTTCGCAGAAGCTGTCCTCGGCCCCGATCACCGGGCTGCAGCTGGTGGTCGCCGCCCTGGTGCTGTGCGGCCTTGGCCTGGTCACGCCGGCGATCGTCGTCGACCTGCGCGCCGCCGGCCGGCGCGAGCGGCTGGAGAACCAGTTCCCCGACGCCCTGGACCTGATGGTGGTCTGCATCGAGGCGGGGCTGGGCTTCGACGCGGCCTTCGTGCGGGTGGCGCAGGAGATCGCCGCCTCGCATCGCGACATCGCCTTCGAGTTTGGCCGCGTCTCGCAGGAGCTACGCGCCGGGCGCTCGCGGCCGGACGCCCTGCGGCGGATGAGCGACCGGGTCAATGTCGACGCCCTGCGCGCCTTCGCCGCCCTGATGATCCAGACCGACAGCCTGGGCGCCAGCATCGGCCAGACCCTGCGCACCTATTCGGCCGAGATGCGCGAGCGGCGATTCCTGCGCGGCGAGGAGAAGGCCATGCGCATCCCGGTGCTGCTGACCATGCCGCTGGTCGCCTGCATCCTGCCGGTGATCGTCACGGCCCTGCTGTTGCCGGCCGGCCTGGATGTGGCTCACAACCTGCTTCCCGCTCTCAAGAGGCACTGACCATGCGACGCCTGTTGCTGACGACCGTCTGTTGCGCGCTGCTTCCCAGCCTATGCGGCTGCGTGGTCTGGCGCGAAGTGGCCAACCTGGTCCGGCCGGGGCCCCAGGTCGCCGAGATTCAAGCCGCGCCCGCGCCCGGCCTGGTCGCCCCGGCGCCGACCGCCGTGGCCGATCGGCTTTACGCCCGCGCCGCCGACGCCATCCGCGCCCGCGACTACGCCCTGGCGCTGGAGCTGCTGCAGGTCGCCGCGGCCCGTGCGCCGGCCGACGTGCGGGTGCTCAACGCCCAGGCGGTGGTCTACGACAAGCTGGGGCGGTTCGACCTCAGCGCCCGCTACTACGCCCGCGCCCTGGCGGTCGATCCTGGCTCGTCGATCGTCACGCACAACATGGCCTATTCGGCCCGGCTGAGCGGGCGGGCGGTCGACGGCGGACCGCTCCTGGCGGGCGGTCCGCCCGACGAATCCGCCGCCCGGGCCGGCGGGGCGATCCCGGTGGGGACGCCCTGATGGCCAGGGTCCTGTTCGCCGCGGCCGGCTGCGTTCTCCTGCTGGCCGCCACGCCCGCCGCCGCGGCTGGCGGCTGGGGGCGCGCCAAGCCCGCCGTCCCGCAACCCGTCGCGCCGACGGCCGATCCGGCGGCCCGCGAGGCGGTGGCGGCCGCCGTCGAGACAGCCCTGGCCGAGGATCGCCTGGTGGACGCGTCCAGCCTGCTGGGCCAGGCCCTGGCCGCCGACAGCGGCGATCCCCGCCTGCTGACCCTGCTGGGCGAGACGAGCCTGGCGCGGGGCGACGCCCAGGCCGCCCTGGTGACCTTCGCCCGGGTTCCCGTCGGCGATCCCTCGGGACCGCGGGCGCGGCAGGGCGAGGGGCTGGCCCTGTCGGCCCTGGGCCGTGCGGACGCCGCGCTCCAGGCCCTGCGCGTCGCCGTGGCCGGCGATCCGCGTCTCTGGCGCGCCTGGAACGGCCTGGGCCGCGAATATGATCGCCGCCGCGACTGGCCGGCTGCCGAGGAGGCCTACGCACATGCGCTGGAGGCCTCCGGCCGCGACGCCCTGGTGCTCAACAACCGCGGCTATTCGCGGCTCCTGCAGGGTCGGTTGCCGGAGGCGTCGGCCGACCTCGTCGCGGCGCTGGAAAAGAAGCCCGAGCTAGCCGCCGCCAGGAACAACCTGCGCTTGGTCCTGGCGCTGCAGGGAGACTACGCCCGGGCCTCGTCGCGCGGGGCGGGCGGCGACGATCCCGCGGCCTTGCTCAACAACGCCGGCTTCGCCGCCCTGCTGCGGGGCGACTACGACGCCGCCGTCGCCCTGCTCGATCAGGCCGGCAAGGCGCGTAGCGCCTACTACGCCAAGGCCGGCGAAAACCGTCGCCTGGCCTTGAGCCTCAAGGCCCAGGACCAGCGCCTGGATCGGCCGGCGTCCGATGCGTCGGCGGCGAGCGGAGGGGGCGGCCATGGAAACTGACTACGGACGCCTGGTGTGGGCGGGCGCCTATGCTGGCTTGCTGCTCATCGCGGCGGGCAGCGACGCCTGGAGCCGCCGGATCCCGAACGGGTCGGTGCTGGCCATCGCCGGCCTGTTCCTGCTCGGCCTGCCGTTCGGCTGGCCGGTCGCCTCCTGGGCCGCCTGCCTGGGCGCCATGGTCCTGGCGCTGGCGATCGGATTTCCGATGTTCGCGGCCAAGCTGGTAGGGGCGGGGGACGTCAAGCTGCTGGCCGCCGCCGCCCTGTTTACCGGGCTGGACCACCTGCTGCTGCTGCTCGTGGCCACCGCCGTGGCGGGCGGCGTCCTGGCGCTGCTGGCCCTGACCGCCCGGCCCTACGTCCCGGCGCTGGCCGCCGCCGGCTGGCCGCGGTTGCGCCCCGGCGTGCCCTACGGCGTCGCCATCGCCGCGGGCGCGATCTATGCGGGCTGGAATGCGGGCCTGTTCAGGATCACCCAGCACCTGGTCCATATCGATCTGGGGCCATGAACCGAGAATACGGCTTATCCGGATATGTATTCCGTTGGGCGAATTTCTCCCGAAAAACGAGATGTTTTCAATCTGTATCACAACAATTGACTACCCAATCCGGGGTACGATTACGGCGAAGAAATAATATCAAATGCTGATAGGAGCGATCGAAGCATGATGGATGTGGAAGTATACGAAAAGGTGTAATTTGAACTGCACAACTGCCGATTTACACCTGAAATTACTTCCAGATGATCCGGCAAGCCGCGAGCGCGCATAACAGCGTGGGTGCCGCAGATGGGATTGATCAAGATGATCGAGGTCGTGGATTCGGAAGTTGAGCGGGGCGTCTTCGAGGCGCACGTGGCCAACGCCATCCTCAATCTGGTGAACTTCGGCGTGATCGTCGCCGACAGCGAGGGCTGCGTCTACGCCGCCAACGACCTGGCCTGGAGCTATGTCCAGCACGGCGACGGCCTGGGCGAGAAGGGCGGCTTGCTGAACGCCGAGAACGACTTCGAAGCCGAAGCGCTTCGCGGTCGGATCGCCGGCGCGGTTCGACAGGGGCGATCCGGCGCCATGCTGGTCCACCGCTCGCGCAGCCAGAAACCGCTGGTGCTGCTGATCGAGCCCTTCAGCACCGACGACAGCAGTTTTCGCTGCGCCCTGATCACCGTGCGCGAGGTCGGCCGGTCCTCGGCCCATGCGGTCGAGCGGGCCCGGATGATGTTCAATTTCTCGCCCGCCGAGGCCGAGATCGTCTCCCGGGTCGCCCAGGGGCGCGAGCCGGCTGAGATCGCCGCGGAGCGCGGCGTCAGCATCAATACACTGCGGGTCCAGATGGCCTCGGCCATGGTCAAAGTCGGCGTTCACCGTCAAGCTGAGCTTGTCTCGGTGCTTTCGTCAGCTGACGTATTGGAGTGATTGACAAATCTCTGTGATTTATTTCGCCGCTTAACAAAGCTGCATTATTGGTGGTCGTTGAATAGATGGTAATATTACTGTGTCGCCAGATGAAGCCCTCCCGGTATAGTCTGGAGCGACATGACCGGCTCACCGATGTGGTCCGCAACGTCATCGGTGAACTCCAGCGGCGCGCTCCGCCCGCCGAGCGTCGGATCAAGGTTCAGCACCCCCACCGCCTTGATCCGACGCCGGTCGATCCGCCAGCGCCCATGAGTTGCCGTGCGGTCTTCATTCTCGCCGCCCCAGCAATCTCCGATATAAGCATAGTAAGAATGTATTATTCTGATTTGACTACTGAGTCATATTTACTCTGTATTTAATTGCGACAATCTATCATCCTTATTAAAAAATTTGTTTACCAAGCTTTATGGTGTGCTGTTTAACCCTCGCGCCGGATGATCCTCCCGTCATCCTCTCTCTCGGGGTTTGCAATGCGCACGAAGATTTTCATGGCCGCCGTGGCCTTCCTCGGTCTGGCCTCCAGCGCGGTCGCCGCGCCCAGCAGCTATCAGCTTCGCCTGGAAGGCCATGTGCCGGTCATCTGCCGGGTGGACCTGCAGGCCGGCAGCGCCTCGGCCGACCAGGCCACCGACCTGGGCAAGATGACCGAGTTCTGCAACAGCGCCGCGGGCTATGACGTCTGGCTGTCGCACGCCCAGGGCCTGAGCGGCGCCGCGGTCTATGTCGACGGGCAGAAGATCCAGCTGTCGGCCTCGGGCCAGACCCTGATCAGCCACTCCGCGACCGCCGCCTCGCGCTCGCACGTGCTGCGCCTGGAGCCCGGCGCCGACGCCGGCCACGTCGGCGACCTGTCGCTGCGCATCACCGCCCTCTGAGGGCGGCGCGGCTTTCCCGACCGTCGTCGATGGATAGGAAGAACCCCGCCGGACCAGATCCGGCGGAGTTTCAGTTTGGCGATCGCCGCCGTGGGAACCAACTACATGCAAGCCACGGGCGTCGTCGCGGGCGGCACGGCGAGAGGGGTCACCGTGACGGTCAGGATGTCCTGGTAGTTGGGCGCCGGAGCCTTGCCGGCGCCGCCCTCCAGGAGGGTCGGGGTGATGGCCAGGTACTGGCCGCTGAGGCCGGCCCGCTGGCATGTCACCGTGCTGAAGGTCGGGGAGGCGGTGGTCCGGGTCTGGCCCAGGAAGTCCAGTTGGTAGGGAATCCGCTGGTTGGCCGTGCCCAGGTTTCCGCCGGGATAGGTCATCCGGAACTGGTTGGCCGAGGTCAGGGCCACCGAATAGGGCCCCGAGCTGGCCACCCGCACATTGCCCGTCCGCTGCTTGACCGAATTGGGCGTCGAGGGCAGGGCGGCGGTGGTCAGGGCGCCGATCTCGCCGAAGTCCAGGGCCGGGCCGACGAAGCTGGCCTGCAGGGCGCTGAGCACGTTGATCCGGATGTCCAGCGAGTTGGGCACCACGCCGGATTCGTCGGCCGCTCCGCCCGTGCGCTTGCAGAAATATTTCTGGTCGACGAACAGGTCGGTGGTGCCCGCCGCCAGGTCCGCGCCGCTGGGCACGGTGATCGTCACCACGAAGGTCAGCACGTCGGGCTGGCCGACGCCGCCGAAGTTCAGCTCGACTTCGTTGGGATTGACGTTGTTGGGGTCCAGCACGTGGCCGGGCGGGTTTTCCAGGATCTGGCCGCCCGTCGAGGTCTGGACGATGGCCAGGCTGGCGGGCGTATCGGGCCGGCGCAGGTAGATGAAGTCGACCTCCTGCGTCTTCTTGCCGCCCACCGCCGGCGGCCGGCGAGCCGTGATGGTCAGGGTCTGGACCGTCGTGCCGCTGGGGTTGAACGGGTCGAAGGTGCCCGACAGCACCACCGGGTCGAAGGTCACGCACTGGGCTTGGGCCGCATGGGCCGTCAGCGAGGCCGCGCCGACGGCGAGCCCCAGGAACAGCATGCCGATGCCGCGTTTCATGTCAGCCTCCCGAGGCGCTGGGCTTGAGGTCGCCGGCCTTGACGAAACCCTCCGCGCTGGCGGGAACGTCGAGGAAATAGACGGTGGGGGGCGTGGTCCCCATCTCGATCCGCCAGCGGCCCGGGTGCAGGCCCGAGGCGCCGAAGCGGCCGATGCGATTGGTGAACAGCACGACCGCCGGCTGGTCGGGCTTGGCCATTTCCGTGGCGGAACCCGAGATCAGGGCCAGGGGCTGGCCGTCGCCATCCAGCAGTCGGCCGATCGCGGTGATAGAATAGTCCGACCCCACCACCAGCCGGTAGCCCGACCGATAGGGCGGGAACATCCGGAACGAGCCTGAGCCCAGATCGTAGCCGGCCGGCGCGTTGGGCGCGTCCACTGTGATTGTCCGCTCGGCATAGGCGCTGAGGTTGGTCTCCAGCGCCGTGCCCAGGCCCCCGGTGTTGGCGGTGTAGCCGAACGGGGTGGGGTTCACGATGATGTCGGCGCCCTTCAGGCTCTTGTGGCCCTCGACGATCGCGAAGCTGTCATAGATCGGACGTCCGACCGAGACCGCGCCGTCGGCGAAGCCCAGGGATGTGCCGACCCGCAGCGAGGTGCGGCCGTTGTCGGGCCCGTCGAACGCCGTGAAGTGCGACAGGCCCAGCTCGGCGCGGTTGGCGATGTAGTTGAAGCTGCCATTGAACGCAGCGTCGGTGGGCGAACGCGAAACCTCGCCATAGGCGTTGTACGAGCCCACCCCCTGGCCATGCAGGGTCTGGTAGACGAGCCGCGCGCGGTCGTCGCGGCCGTCATATTCGGCCCGGAGGCTGGAATTGTCCGAGAACTGCCAGGACAGCGAGAAGAACGCGGTGGTCTCGCGCCGTCCAGGCACGTCGTCGTACATCAGGTTGGCGGTCAGGGCCAGGTTCGAGGTCAGGCGATAGCCCATGCCGGCCCGATAGGAACTGGCGTCAGGGAAGCTGTCGCGGCCGTGCGAATAGCGGCCGTCGAAACTGGCGTAGATCGCGTCGCTGAAGGCGTGTGAATAGCCGACGCCCAGTTCGTAGTCGTAGCGGTTGTCGGGGATGAAGGTCCCCACCGGTCCGAACTCGCGGCTGCGGCTCTCGAACGACAGGTTCAGGGCGTCGGCGCGGCCGCCGGCGAACTGGAACAGGCGCTGCAGGGTGACCGTCGTCGCATAGCCCGAGCCGAAGCCGTCGATGTGCGACAGGGCGAAGTCGACGCCCAGCGTGCCGACCGGCAGGCCGAACAGGCCTTCGAACCCGGCCATGACGGTATCCTCGTCGCCCTGGCCGTTGACCCCCAGGGTCACCCGGTCGGTGACGCCCCGCCGGTAGAAGCCGCTGAAGGTGAAGTTCTGGGTATAGTCGGGTCCGTCGGCCAGCAGCGGTGCCTTGACGCCGGCATAGGCGCCGAATTCAGACAGGCCCGGATCCAGCTGGGCCCGGTCGAAGAAGACGTTGAACTGCAGGACCTCGCGCCGTCCGGTGTCGTCCTCGACCACCAGGCGCACGTCGTTGGAGCCCTGGGCGAACGGGAAGTCGCGCACGTTGTAGCGGCCCGGATCCAGGTGCAGCCGACGGGTCAGCTGGTTGTTGAGGATCACGCTGACGTCCGAAGGTCGGGCCAGGGTGAAGCTCTCGCGGCCGCGCGGCCGGGCGATCGTCTGCGGGGCCAGCACGCTGTAGGAGCGGAAGACCGAGATCCCGGCGATGTCGGGCGCCGACTGGAAGCCGCGGCTGGTGGCCTGCAGGTCGCCGAACGTCCAGCGGGCGGTGTGCTTGAGGTCGTCATAGACCACCCGGGTGCCCAGGCGCTGGTAGTCGTTGCGCCCGCCCGGCTGCCAGACCGCCTCGTTCTCCAGCACCAGGCCGGAGAGCCGGATGGCGCTGTCGAGCAGGAAGGTCGGGTCGCCCAGCCCGTTGTCGACGCCCTGCTCCACATAGTCGACCGAGCCGCGGATGTTCAGGTATCCGCTAAAGCCGGCCGGCGGGGTGAAGCTGCCCAGGCCCGCATGGTCCATCGGGGTGACCTGCAGGCTGCGCACGGCCTTCAGCTCGGGCGGGATGTTGATCCGCAGCTCCAGGGCCTTGGGGTCGTAGGTCATCTGCAGCTGGGCGTGGGTGACCGCTTCGGGTCCGACCAGGGCCCGGCCGTTGAAAGCCGAGCGCAGGGCGGCCACCGAGGCGGCGTCCAGCACCGGGGCCAGCAGGCCCAGCAGCCGCTCGGACGGCATCGACAGCTGGCCGTCCGCCGAGATCGTCAGCGGCATGTCGCCCAGGTAGAAGTCGCCGTCCTTCAGCGGGACCGTCAGGTTGACGTCGCGGCCCGTGGGGTTCAGCCGGCGCAGGGCGTCGGCTGAGGCTGGGCCGTTCGATGGCGTGGCCGTCGGTTCCTGGGCGAGCGCCAGGTACGGGATCGGGTCGGCCAGGGCCGCGACCGGGGTCGCGGCGGCGGCCAGGCAGCCGGCGAGCAGCCAGCGCCGGTAGGCGCGCGTCCTAGCGCCCTTCGTCGGACGAGAATTGAGCCTCAAGGGAGCCTCCTGCTGCCGCCGTCAGCGGCAGTTCGATGGGAACGGCGATCCGGCGCGTCTGGCCGGGGGCGATCAGGCCGAAGCCGATCGTCTGCTGGATCTCGGGGCCGGGGAGGGTTCGCTGGAAGACGACCTTTCCCGCGGCGTCCTTCTCGGTGATCTTCAGCCGTCCGCGAGACAGGTAGCCGTGGGTGTTGGAGGTGTCGGCGACATAGACGATCGGGATCGGCTTGCCGTCGGCGTCCGCGCCGATCTCCGACTTCGACAGCGCCAGGTTCGGCTTGCCGCCGTTGGGGGCGACGCTGGCCAGGACCTGGAAATTGTACAGGATCTGGATCGCCGACTGGCCCTCGGGCAGCTTCACCGGCATCTGGGCGACGGTGACGTAGTAGTGCTTGCTCTGGGCCAGGGCCGGGTCGCCGACCCACTGGATCCGGAACGACTGGGTCTCGCCCGGCTGGATCACCGCCTGGGGCGGAAAGATCAACAGGTCGTTGGTCTGGGTGTCGCCCGGATGAGCGCCCTTGTCGTCGAAGGTCAGCTCCTCGGCGCGCAGCTCCACCGGCAACGGGTTGGCGAAGGTGTTCTGCACGGTCACGATCTGCGACATGCCGCGCCCGGTGGGCTTGAGGTCGATGACGACCGGCTGGACGGTCATGGCCAGGGCGGCGCCGCCCAGCAAGGGCGTCCCCGTTCCGGCCGCGCCGGCCAGCGCCAGGCTGGCGGCGGCGACCGCTCCCAGCCAACGCTTGCGATGGTTGTTCGAACACAACATTAGGGGTCCGCTCCTTGTGGTTCAGTTCGAGGCTTCGATTTCGACGACCAGCGTTCCCGCGTAGTCGCCGGCGACCATCGGCGCGCCCCCGCCGGTGATGTTGACAGTGAGGTTCATCAGCCCGGCCGCGCCGTTGGCGGTCTGCAGGTTGATCGGGGTGGGAGAGCTGCTCTGGCCGGTGGCGCTCAGCCCGGCCCAATCGGCCGACAGCTGGAAGCCCAGGCTGTCGCGGAAGCCAGGGGCCGGGGCCGGTCCAGCCGTGCGCGTCAGGCCGGCGCCGTCGGTGCGCACCACCAGGCGATGGGCCGAGTTGCAGACCACCGGGAAGCCCAGGCTGATCACGGCGTCGCGCGGCTGGGCGGTCTGCGGATCGATGAACTGGGTGAAGCGCACCACGCCTTGCGCCCCTTGGGCGGTGAAGCTGGCGTTGGTCCCGGCGGCGCTGGACGGCGGCGACAGCACGCAGGCGCTGGGCGCGACGCCGAACAGGTCCAGCGTGTTGCTGGCCCGGTCTCCGGTCGAGGCGGTCTGGGCCTGGGCCGAGGCGACCGCGCCGAGCGCGGCGCCGACGACGAAGGGGGCGAGGACGAGGGCGGCTTTCATTGGGGTTCCACCGTCAGCCTGAGGGTGTCGCGATAGACGCCCGACACCAGCGGCGCATTGGTCTGCAGGTTCGTGGCCCCGGGCTGGATATCCAGCCGCAGGACGATGTCGCCGACGACCGGCTGGTCGACCGCCTGGGCGCTGTCGCGGAGCCGCCGGGCGCTGGCGTCGGCCTGGAAGGTGTTGCTGACCGGGCCCCAGATCAGGGTGGCGGTGTAGGGCACCCCGTCGCTGAAGCCGGTCGGGGCCGGGGTCAGGCCCAGCTCCGAGCGCCACAGGCCGTTGTTCTGGCTCTCCAGCACGATCTGGTGGGCGTAGTTGCAGACGGCGGCGAAGGTCACCTGGGCCGAGGCCGCGCGAGTCGACAGGGTGACCGGGTCGGTCAGGGCGTCGACCTCAAGGCTGGAGCCGTTCAAGGTTCGGAAATTGACCAGGGCGCCCGAGCTCAGGGCGGGGGCGGCGAGGGTGCAGACCTTCGGCACACGGCCGCGCACCACCATCTCGCGGGTGTTGTCGTCGGTCTGGGCTCTGGCCATTTGGCCGACCAGCAGCAGGGTGACGGCCGAGGCCGTGACCAGGGTGGCGACGGCGATGGATCGGGTGTCGCGCATGATCGTCCTCCTTCAGCTGGCCGCGGCCAGGGTGACGACGACGGCGCCCTGGTAGACGTCGTCGGCGACCGGGCGCAGCGCCGGGCCGCCAGCGGTGGCGAAGCCCGACAGGCTGATCGTGATGTCGGCGCTGCCCGCGGTTTCACGGACCTGCGAGGCCGCGGCGTTGGCGGCGGCGCCGGTCGAGTAGCTGGCGTCGATCGGCGTCCAGCCCGAGGCCGTGGCCGTGTAGTCGACGCCGCGCGAGAAGCCGGTCGGCGGGGGGGTGACGAAGGCCTGGGCGGTCATCGGGGTGGCCGCGATGGTCAGCTGGCTGCGGGAGCTGCACTGGGTTCCGGTCAGAACCTTGGGCGGCGCCGACAGGTCGGGACGCAGCAGGCCGGTGGCGGTGTCGACCAGCACGCCCACGTCGAACAGGTTGTCGCCGTCGCTGAGCGCGCCCAGGGTGCAGACATTGTTCGGCACCGTGGCGGTGATCTGGATCGGTCCGGCGGAGTCCGAGGGACCCACGGCCTGGGCGTGGGCGGCGACGGCCAGGGCCAGGACGATCGGCGGCGCGATCAGGAGGGACAGGGCGCGATGCATGGCTCAGCTCCCTGAATTGGTCAGGCCCGCGTCGGGCCCGAGGGTGATGGTGACCAGGGCCAGGTAGGTCCCCGGCTGCAGCAGGTCGTCGGCGGCCGTGGCGAAGTCCGAGACCACCAGGGTCAGGTCGGTCGCCTTGGGCGCGGCGCTCGTCGAGCGGACGCCGTCGCCGGCGGCGTTGGTGGCGCTGGTGCGGACGGTGGCGGCCGTCGCCCCCCAGGCGCCGATCGAGCAGGTGTAGTTGACCGCGCCGGTGAAGCCGGCCTGGGCGACGCCGCTGGTCACGGCCAAGGGCGAGGCGCTGATGGCCAGGGCCGCGCCGCCATAGTTGCAGAAGGTGCCCGGCAGCTGGATCGTCTGGGCGGCGATCGGCGCCAGCCGTCCGACCCGGGCTCCCGAGGCCTCGGAGATCTGGCCCAGCGCCAGGCCGGCCGGGTTCGGCTCGCCCAGCATGCAGACCCGGCTGACCTGGGCGTCCAGTCCGACATTGCCGCGGGCCGGGTCCTGGGCCCTGGCCGACGTGCCGGCCAGGGATGCGGCGAGGGCCAGGGTGGTCGCCGCGAGTCCGACGGTTCGATGCTGGATCATGACGACCTCCTTGCTGGCGCGGGTTCAGGTGGTGGGGGACAGCGTGACGATCACCGAGCCGGCGTAGGAGCCCGCCACCAGCCGGCCGCTGGTCGGCGTGGTCGGGTCGGCGAAGCTGACGACGATGTCGCTGCTGAAGACGCCCGTGGTGCTGCCCGCCCCGCCCCCGGCCGCCAGGGTGCTGTCGCTGGCCGACACCGCCCCGCCGGCCGGCGAAGCCGTGGCGGTGGCCGTATAGTCGACGCGGCGATCGAAGCCGGCGGGGGCGGCGTCGGTGAAGCTGGTGTTGAGGATCGGCAGGGCCTCGACGGCCATGCTGGCCGACACCCCGTTGCACCAGCCGTTCAGGGTGGCGGTCCGGCTGGTCAGCTTGGCGCCGTCGAGCCTGCCGATGGCGGTGGTGTCGCCGGCCAGCAGGGACAGTTCGCCCAGGTCCAGCACCACGTCGCCGGTCACGAACAGGCAGCGGTTGGCCACCGTGCCGTTGACCTGCACCGTGCCCGTCGCCGTCTGGGCCAGGGCCGGGCCCGCTCCGCAGGCGAGCACGAGGCTCGCCGCGGCGGCGGACAGGATGATCGGATGTCGCATGGTCGTGCTCCTGTCGCCCGGAGGGTCAGACGGGTTCGATGGTGATGGAGATGACGCTGGCGTAGTTGCCGGCCATCAGCAGCGCGCCCGACGCGGTGTTCAGGGCGTAGGCCTTGACCGTCAGGTTGTTGGCGCTGTTGGCCAGGCTGTCGGACAGCGACTGGACCGTGGCGGCGGGCAGGGCCGCGGCGGTGACGTAGCTGACCGTCTGGGTCGAGCCGTTGGCCAGGGCGGCGTCCAGCGCGGCCGTGTAGTCGATGACGTTGGCGTAGCCGGTCGGGGCGGTGGCGGTCGGGGCCAGGGCCAGGCGGGTCGAGCTCAGCGTCACCTTGGGCGCGGCGCTGTTGCAGTTGACCCGGAACTGGGTCGAGCCGCCGGGGCTGGCGTTGGTCGAGCCGGCCAGGGTGGTGGACAGCGTGCCGTCCGTGCCGGCCAGTTCGCCCAGCGGGATCGAGCCGCTGAAGCTGGAGCCGCTGCCGCCGGTGATCACGACGCACTTGGCCGCGACGCTGCCGGTGACATTGACCGTGCCGGTGACCGTCTGGGCCATGGCGGCCGGGGCGGCGGCGAGACCCAGCAGGGCGGCGCCGATCAGGATCGTCTTGTTCATGTCGTTTCACTCCCAAATGTTGCACCGGCGAACCGGCCTTCGTTCAGCGGGGCGGGGCCCCAATTCCCCCTGAAGGACGACCGGATCCGCCGGGGGAGCGGACCAGGAAGCGCGTCATGGCGAGACGCTGAGCGTCACCGTCAGCGAGTCGGCGTAGGTGTTGGCCGCGGCCAGGATCTGGGCGCCGGCGTAGGCGGCGCGGCGGACCCGCAGGTACGAGCCGGAGACGTCGTAGGACGAGCCGTTCAGCCGCAGCCCCTGGCTGGCGGTGGCGGGTCCCTTGAAGGTGCAGGTCGCGCCGGAGCTGGTCTTCAGGTCGCCGGTGTCGCAGGTGGCGCTGACCGGAGTGACCCCCGTATCGCCGACCAGGTTCAGGTCGACGAGGTAGGGCGCCAGGTTGGTGTAGCCGGTCGACGGCGTGACGCTGGACGCCAGCAGGCCGCCGTTCTGCGAGATCACCGCCGCCCGGAACGGCACGGTGCATTCCAGCGTGAACGGGAAGTCGGCCGAGAAGGCGTTGTTGACCTCGCCCACGTCGGTCGAGCCGTTGGGGGCCATGCCCGGGGCGAAGCCGCAGCGGCCGCCGACCGAGGCGGTGACCGGGATGGACAGCACGATGTTGGACGGCGATCCGCCGGCATAAGCCGTGACTTGGGCGTGGGCCAGGTCAGCGCTCGCGGCCAACACCGCCAGCATGATCACGCCGCCGCCGACCAGCCAATCCAGCCGCCGAGGCTTGCGTTCCGAGCGAAAAGCCGGGGGAACCATTGTGCATTTGCCTGCCATCGCCCAGCCCTTGTTTGATTAACAAGTTCTTAATGCTTGGAAGACGATTGCAGAGATCTAGAGGTGTGAAATCCCCCAGCTTGGGTATGCGTAGTAGTTTCGCTTAAATGGGGAATTGAAATCGGGATGTGTTTGTTATGGTGACTTTAATAATACAAATATTCTAAGGATTTTGGGAGTTGCGATACGGTTGCATTTAGTATGCGTCAAACCGACGCTATAATGTATTCATTAATCTTAGGTTGTGGAAATTCTTGCCTAATGTGCGTTTAAATAAGGAACGCTCGAACCCAGAAACCAGGGTTCAGTTAGATGCTGGCGCCAAGACCAGCGCACAGGGAAGGGGCAGGGCATGGACGGCACGCATTCGCTGGCCGCGTTACGAGATTTCGAGGTCATAAGATTCTGTCTCGACGAGGACGAGGTCGCCCGGATCGTGGTCGATCCGCAGGGACTGCTCCTCTGGCGGTCCAGGGCGGCGGCGATCCTGCTGCACGGGGACTGTCCGCTGGTCGATCGGGCCGGCAAGCTGGGCGGGGTTGATCGCCGCACCCAGCAGTTCCTGAACGAGCGGCTGGACGAAGCCTTCGCGGGCGAAGAGATCTGCCAGTTCATCGAGACCGACCAGGGACGCCGCTTCCTGTTGCGCATGCGTCCGGTCGACGAGGACGGCGAGCGGGCGGTGGTGATCACGCTCAAGGACTTCGAGGCGCCGGTCCATATCCCGCGACTTGAGCGGCTTTTCGGCCTCAGCGCCATGGAGGCGCGGATCCTGCAACTGATCATCGAGGGCGCCAGCGCCGAGCGGATCGCCGACAGCAAGGCCATCTCGATCCTGACGGTGCGGACCCATATCAAGCACATCCACAGCAAGATGGACGTCCGCTCCAAGGAAGAGATCCTGGCGATGATCGTCAAGATCTTCGCCTGAGACGGGGGAACGGCTGAACGGGAGTTGCCGATCGGCCTCCAAGCCGCCAAATGGTGGGCGCACGACAATTCGGGCCGCGCCATGACCACCACGCCGATCGACGACCGTCTCGCCGCCGCCGCCTTTCACAGGCTGGTCGAGCATCTGCGCCTGCGGACCGACGTCCAGAACGTCGACCTGATGGGCGTCGCCGGCTTCTGCCGCAACTGCCTGGGCGACTGGGTCAGCGAGGCCTCCGACGGCGCGCTGAGCCGGGACCAGGCCCGCGAGGCGATCTACGGCATGCCGCAGTCCGAGTGGAAGGCGCGTCATCAGGGAGCGGCGACGCCGGAACAACTGGCGCGCATGGAGGCCAGCGTGGCGCTCAATGAGCGGTTGCGCGCCGAGCGGGAGGCCCGGCTGGACGAGGCGCTGGAGGACAGCTTCCCGGCCAGCGACCCGCCGGCCATGAGTGAGCCGGGACGCTGAATCCGGTCAAATCTCGATGATCCCGCGCCGGGCGGCCACGGTGACCGCGTGGGTGCGATCGGCGACGTCGAGCTTGGCGAAGATGCTTTTCAGATGGGCCTTCACGGTGTCCTCCGACAGCGACAGGTCCCAGGCGATCTGCTTGTTGGCGCGGCCCGCGGCGACCAGGCGCAGCACGTGGACCTCGCGATCGCTCAAGGCCTCGTCAACGGCGTGGATGGCGATCTCATGGGCGACCTCGGGCTGCAGCTGGCGGCGGCCGGCGTGGACGTTGCGGATGGTGTCGAGCAGTTCGCGGCGCAGGGTGCTCTTGAGCAGGTAGCCGGTGGCTCCGGCCTTGAGGGCGCGCAGGGCCTGGACGTCGCCGGCATAGGTGGTCAGCACCACGATCCGGGCGGCCGGGGACTCGGCGCGGATCGCCTCGATCGCTTCCAGCCCGCTCATGCCGGGCATCTGCAGGTCCATCAGCGTCACGTCGGGCCGCAGCTCCCGGTGGCGGGCGACCGCCTCGGCGCCGTTCTCGGCCTCGCCGACCAGCACCATGTCCGGCTGCAGGGCCAGGACCGCGGCCACGCCTTCGCGCAGCATCGGATGGTCGTCGACGACCAGGACACGGATCTGCGGGCCGGTGGGAGCGGCGGTCATGTCAGGTCTCGCTGGTCAAGGCGCGGCGCCGGAAGGACGGCCAGGCGCGTCGGCCGGAACTGAGGTAGGCGACGCCGCCCGGAATGGTCAACGCAATCTCGGTCCCCGCCCCGGGACGGCTGCGCAGCTCGAACTCACCCTGGATCTTGCGGGCCCGTTCTCCCATGCCCGTCAGGCCGAAATGGCCCTCGCGCCGGCCGCTGTCGAGCACGGTCTGGTCCAGGCCGAGGCCGTCGTCGCGAAACAGCACGGTCAGGGCGCCGCGGCCATAGCCGACGGTGATCTCGACATTGCGGGCCTGGGCGTGGCGCTGGGTGTTGAACAGGGCCTCGGACGCGATCCGCTCGATCTCCTCGCAGACCAGGGGGTGCAGGCGCCGGGGCGTTCCCTCGACCACCATCCGCACCTTGATCGCCGGCTCCAGGCCAAGGCGCTCGACCTGTTCGGCCAGGATTTCGTGCAGGTCGCCGGCCCGGTCGGCGCGCAGGCTCCTCACGCGGTCGCGGCCCTCGACGACGACATCGTCGGCCCGGTCCAGCGCGCTTTCCAGCGCCTGGCGGGCCGGCTGGTCGGCGGGGATCTGGTCGGCCACCGACTGCAGGCGCAGCATCAGGCCCTGGACGCCCTGCAGCAGGGTGTCGTGCAGTTCGCGGGCGATGCGCTCGCGTTCGGCCATGCGCTCCTGCAGCCGGCCATGGATGCGGTCGGACATCTGGCGCAGCCGCAGGGCGTAGAGGCCCCACAGCACGCCGATCACCGCCAGGACGCAGAGCGCCCGGAACAGGTTGGTCTGGACAAAGGTTGGCGGGTTCTCGAACGCCAGGACCGCGCCCCGGTCATTCCAGACCCCGTCGTTGTTGGCGGCCAGGACCTGGAAGCGATATCGGCCGGGCTTGAGATTGGTGTAAAAGGCCTGCCGCCGTCCGCCCGCCTCGACCCAGTCCTTGTCGACGCCCTCCAGGCGGTAGCGGAAGCGCACGCGCTCGGGAACGCTCAGGCTGAGCGCCGTGTAGTCGATCTGCAGTTTCGAGGCGCCCCTGGGCAGGACCAGATCGCGCGGATCGCGGCGGACCTGGCCGTTGACCGTCAGGCTGCGGATTAACACCGGCGGGGGCAGGGCGTTGCGGTCAATGCGGGCCGGGTCGATCCAGGCCACGCCTTCCAGGGTCAGCAGCCAGATCCGCCCGTCGCCGCCCCTGACCACGTCCCGGACGCCGTTTTGCTGCGGCGGGCCGGGCAGCCCGTCCTTCATGTTGAAGAGGCGGTAGCTCACCGATCGGCTAGGGTCGTCGAACGCCCGGTCGAGGTCTTCGGTCCGCATCTGGACGACGCCCAGGGCGCCCAGGACCCAGGTCTCGCCCGCCGGCGTCTGGACGACGCCCTGGACGCCCTTGGCCCAGGGGAAGCGGGCGACCTGCAGGGCCTGGAACCGGTCGCCGGTCAGTCGCAGCAGGCCGAATTCGCAACCGATCAGGAAATCCTTGGGCCCCTGGTAGAAGGCGCGCATGCCGCCGACCGCCAGCTTGGCGGGCGGGCGGAGGGTCTGGACCGTCCCGTCCGGGGCGATCCGCGTCAGCACCCTGGGCCGCGGCAGCAGCACGCGGCCCTCGCGGTCGATCTCGACATCGCTGTAGATCGCGTTGGCTTCGAGCGGCGGAGACACCGTCCACCGGCCTTGGGCGTCGAGGCGGCCATAGCCCAACGGGAACAGCGCCAGCCAGAGGTCGCCGCGCCCGTCGATCACGCAGCCGGAATAGGGCGCGCCGGACGGAACGGGCGGGGTCGCGGTCCGTGGTCGGCCCCCCAGCCGCGTCAGGAGGTCGCCGGCCCCCAGCCAGACCCCGCCGGCCTTGTCCTGGCAGAGGGCCGTGGGATTGCTGAGCCGGTCGCGCATCATCCTGGGCGCCTGGCCGGGGAGGGCGCGATAGACGGCCTCGCTGTCGCCGATCCAGACGGCGCCGTCGCGGTCGGCGAACTGCATGTAGCCGAAGCGCGAGGACCGGGCGATGCCGGGCTCGACCACCACATTGGCCGTCCGCAGGCGGTCAAGGCCGATCGAGGTCCCGATCCAGAGATTGCCCTCCCGGTCCTCCAGGATCGGCACGGCCTTGTCGGAGCTCAGCCCGTCCTTGGCCTCGTAGGTTTCGGCGTGCGGCCTGGGCGCGCCGGCCGTGAGGGCGGAGTCCGGCCGGGCGACCCGGAAGGCGCCGGTCGAGAAGGTCGTGCCCCACAGGGCGCCCTGGCGGTCGAACAGGATGCGGGCGTAGCGGGCGGAGTCGGAGACCGCGTAGCCCGTCGCGCCGGCCGGGACCGGCTCGCCCTTGGCGACGTTCGGCAGGGGCCGGGCGCCCAGCGAGTCCGAAACCCACAGCCGGCCGCTGGGGTCCTCGGCCAGGCCCGCCCCGGCGCCCATGACCACCTCGGTGCGCTCGAACCGCCGAGCGCCGGGCCGCAGGAAGGACAGGCTGCCGTCGATCGCCACCCACAACGTGCCGTCGCGGGTGATCTTCAGGTCCATGATGTAGCCTTCGGGCAGGTTCCACGACGGATCGATGTCCTGGCGCTGGCCGCCGACGAACCGGGCGAGGTTGTGCTTGATGCTGTTGAGCGCCACCCAGACAGCCCCGTCAGGGGCCGCGGTCATGGTCAGGACGCCGTCGCGGTCGGCGCTGGGAAGCTCGCGCAGCTTGCCGTCGCGAAAGACGGCGATGCCGCCTCGCCGATAGCCGGCCCAGAGTTCGCCCGAGGGGGTGACGACCAGGGCGTTGACGTGCTGGGAGTGGGAATAGTCGTCGTCGGCCAGGGGAACGGCTTCGAACGCCACGCCGTCGAACCGATAGAGGCCGCCGGCCGCGCCCAGCCACAGATAGCCGTCGGGCGTCTGGGCCAGGGCCCAGATGTTGGTCGGGGCGCCGTCCTCCGCCGTCCAGCTGGTATGCTTGAACTGGAGGATCGAACGGGCCGGGTCCAGGGCCAGGGCCCGGCCGCCCAGGCCCAGCAGCAGGGCGATCGCGAGGAGAAGTCTGGCGGCCGTCTTCATGCTTGATCGTCCCCGCCGGCCGCCAATGCTCCAGGCCTTGTTTTCACGAGCCGGGAGCGCGCGAAACCTCGAAAGGGTGACGCGTGGCTCCCCCGTCGGGAGCTTAACGGCGGGGGCGAGAACGGGATAGCGCTGTAGCCTGCAACAGGACGCGTCCCATGTTTCTCGGCGCCATGTTTCCGGGCGGTCTGGTCGGCGTGGCGCTCCTGCTCGGGCGCCTGGCCGCCGCGGCGGTGCTGGTCCTGGTCCTGCGCGGCTTCGCGCAGGACGCGCCCTGGGCGGTCTTTCCGATCATCGTGCTTGCGGCCAGCCTGGCGGCCGGGCTTTTGACCCGCTGCGCCGCGGCCTGCTGCGCGGCCCTGGTGATGGTCGGCGCGGCGAGGGCGGACGGTGCGGTGTCCGCCATCCTGGCGCTCAACGCCCTGCATGTCGTCGGGCTGGCTCTGACCGGGGGCGGGGCCTATTCGCTGGACGCGCGGCTGTTCGGCCGGCGCGTGATCCGGCTGGACGACTGACCCGGCCACCCGATCGGGCGACAGGCGCCTACCCGTTCGGGATTTACCCGGTCTGGCCTTCGACCGATCGTCCGGCCATGTTCTTGCAACCAGGGGGAGCGTGTCATGACCGTTGGTAGCGTCGCGGAAAAGGGATCCGACCTTGCGGACCTGTTCGCCGCCCCGGCCCGGGTGGGCAAGCTGAAGATGGCGGCGGTCGAGATCCGGCTGCCGGAACCCTCTCTGGACGTCACGCCCCCGCCGCCCCGGATCGACGCCCTGATGGTCCGGCTGCAGCTCGGAGACTACCGCGGACAGCGGTACTGGGAGGACGGCGTGGCCGCCCCGACCCGCGACATCGCGGCGGGCGAGGTGCTGTTCCACGACCTGCGGCGCGGACCGCGGCTGGTGCTCGACCAGCCCTATCACGCGCTGCACGTCCACATTCCCCGCGCCGCCTTCGACGTGGTCGCCGCGGACTCCCACGCCGTCCCGATCGGCGATCTCGACTACGCGCCGGGCGTCGGCTTCGAGGACCCGACGATCGCCGGCCTGGGCGCTTCGATCCTGGCGGGCCTGCGGATGGGCCTGGCCCAGAACCAGCCGTTTGTCGACCACCTGATCCTGGCCCTGGCCGCCCATGTGGCCGCCCGCTATGGCGGCATGACGGCCAAGCCGCGCGCCGTGCGGGGCGGGCTGGCGCCGTGGCAGGCGCGCCGGGCCCGCGAGATCCTCGCGGCCAACCTGGACGGCGGGGCGCCGCTGGTCGAGGTGGCGCGGCAGTGCGGTCTGTCGGTGGGTCATTTCTCGCGATCGTTCCGGCAATCGTTCGGCATCACGCCGCACCAGTGGCTGGTCCAGCGGCGGCTGGAAGCGGCCAAGGACCTGATCCGCTCGTGCCGCATGCCGCTGTCGAACGTGGCGCTGAGCTGCGGTTTCGCCGACCAGAGCCACCTGACCCGGGTGTTCACCCGCGAGGTCGGGGCCAGCCCGGCCGCCTGGCGCCGCGAGGTTCAGCAATAGAGCATCGCGCGGAAAAGTGGACGCCGGTTTTCCGCAAAAGCGATGCGAAAACAAAAGCCTGGAGCAAATCATGCGATTTTTGAATGGCGCGATTTGCTCCAGGCTTCAGAACGCCAGCTTCCTGGCCTTCACCCGCACCCGGATGACGCGGTGGTTGGACGACATGTAGAGATGGCCGTCGGCGGCCAGCTCGCAGTTGGAGATCACGTCGTCGGCCCGGATGATCCCGATCCGCTGGCCGGCCGGGGTGAAGATCGAGATCCCGTCCTTGCTGGAGGCCCACAGGTTGCCGGCGCGATCGACCTTCAGGCCGTCGCCGCCGTCGATCCCGCTGGCGGCGCGGTCCACGAACTGCCGGCGGGCGGTTGGCGCGCCCTTGGCGTCCAGGTCCCAGGCCACCCAGCCGGATTTGCGATCGGTGGCGTACAGCGTCCGGCCGTCGGGCGACAGGCCGATGCCGTTCGGCTCGACGGTCCGGTCGATGATCGTCACGACATTATCCGTTCCCAGACGATAGACGCCGGCATAGTCCATCTGGCGGTAGGGCGAGCCCCAGTCGCCCTTCAGGCCCCAGGGCGGATCGGTGAAGTAGATCGCCCCGTCGCGGGCCAGGACCAGGTCGTTGGGGCTGTTGAAGCGCTTGCCCTCGAAGGTGGCGGCCAGCACCGTCTTCTTCTGGGTCTTCAGGTCGATCCGCGAGACGCAGCGGTTGCCGCTATCGCCGACCACCAGTCCGCCGCGCGCCAGGATCAGGCCGTTCGAGCCCGCCTCGCGCAGGCTGTTGGTCTCCGGACCCGCATAGCCCGAGGGCGACAGCCAGACCGCGCCGCCCGTCGCGGGAGACCAGCGCAGGATCTTGTTGGCCGGCACGTCCGAGACCAGCAGGAAGCCGTCCCTGCCGCCGACCCAGACCGGTCCCTCGCTCCAGGTGAAGCCGTCCAGCACCTGCTCGACCGGGGCGTCGGCGTCGACCAGGGCGTCCAGGGCCGGGTCCAGGCGCTCGACCTTGCCGACCACGGGGTAGGTGGTCGCCGCCTTGGCGAGAGCCGGGGCGGCGGCGAAGGCCAGGAGCGAGGCGGTCACGCCGCGGCGGCTCATCGGCACGGTGGGGATCATGGCGGCGCTCCTGGCTATGCGACTCTCACCCCGCCCTTGTGCCCGGCGTTGGCGACTCGCGCCACTGGTCGCGCCGAAGACGAGGGCGCCAGCGCCGCGCTTCCCCCTCCGTCCCCTTCGGGGCCACCTCCCCCAAGGGGGAGGATCTGCGCTGTACGAGCTGCTGCCCCTCTGGGGGAGCTGTCGGCCCTCCCGACCGGCCTTTGGCCGGTCGCAGGATAAACTCCGCCGACGGAGGGGTCTTTCGCAGGCGCGGCTTCACGCTCACGCGCCGAGGCTGCGATGGGATGGGAAGGGTGCGAAGCGCCCGGGCCTCGCCCGGATGATTTGCAGTTATGTGTACCGTTTCGACGAAGTCAGGCGCTTCGCGTGGAGCCGTTATCCGCAAGGCCGGGGCGCGCGGGCCTTTTCCGCCCTTCACCCCACCCGGTGTCTCCTCGTGGATCTGTGCACCGCATGATTTCAGAGGCGGGAGTGAGCCTTTCGAGGACCGGAGCGAACCCCACGACGGGCGGGACCTTCCCAGCATGAAAGTCCCGATGGGCGAGCTTACGTCCCTCGCCCTCTGTTTAAGCCCGCCGACCGCAAACTCACGCGCCGCCGACAAGCCCCGCTCGTCCACCCCTGAAAGCCGCATCGGTCGCTGGCCTCGCGCCCTCCCCGTGCCTTCAGGTGGGACCAGTATGGCGGTGGTTTGAAGGGATGAGGACAGACCAGGGTCGAGAAAATCCAGAGCGTTGATTTTCCTCGCTTCCATCCTCGCCCATCCCCGCGTCAAGACGAGGCGAACAGGCCTTGATGAACTTCAGGTAACGGAGTTCTCGCGTCCGTGATCCGATGTGATCGCCGCATGATTGCGCGGCGTCGCGGCATGCATACCTGAAGCGTGGCCGCTGTTTCATGGAGCGATCATCGCTTCCCAGGCGGCCACATGGGGCTACCTCAATGTCTAACCTCTTGGCGTTGGGACCGCTGGTCGGTTCGGCGCTTTTCGTCGTGCTCGCGGCGGTGTTCGTGGCCGCGTCGGGCATGGTCCGCTACATCGGCAACAACCGCGTGGCGGTGGTCGAGAAGCTGTGGAGCCGGCGCGGCTCGATCGCCGGCGGCCTGATCGCGCTGAAGGAGGAGGCGGGCTTCCAGCCCGACGTCCTGCGCGGCGGCCTGCATTTCTTCTTCCCGTTCCAGTACCGGCTGCACGTCCAGTCCCTGGTGACCATTCCCCAGGGGCGGATCGGCTATGTCTTCGCCCGCGACGGCGCGCCGCTGGAGGCCGACCAGACCCTGGCCACCCATCCAACCGGCGTCGACTTCCAGGACGCGCGCAAGTTCCTGGAGGCCGGCGGCCAGAAGGGGCCGCAGCGCAAGATCCTGCGCGAGGGCGCCTACGCCATCAACCTGGCCCAGTTCGTGGTGGTGACCAAGGACCGCACCTTCGCGCTCAGCCTGGAGCGCAGCGAGGCCGACCTGCTGGAGCAGATGGCCGAGATCATCGAGGAACGCGGCGGTTTCGAGCCGGTGGTGATCAAGGACGCCGACGACCAGATCGGGGTGATCACCGTCCATGACGGCCCCGGCCTGCCGGCCGGCGAGCTGATCGCGCCGCTGGTCGGCGCCGATCCGGACGACCCCGCGACCTTCCACAACAGCTTCCAGGAGGCCGGCAAGTTCCTGGCCGCCGGCGGCCGCAAGGGACGCCAGCTGCAGGTGCTGGTCGAGGGCACCTACTACATCAACCGGCTGTTCGCGACCGTCGAGCGGATCAACAAGACCGTGGTCGAGGTCGGCCAGGTGGGCGTGGTGGTGTCCTATACCGGCGCCCTGGGCGCCGACACCTCGGGCGAGGGCTATCGCCACGGCGAGCTGGTGGCCAACGGCGAGCGCGGGGTGTGGCGCGACCCGCTGCTGCCGGGCAAGTACGCCTTCAACACCTATGCCGGCCGCGTGACCATGGTGCCGACCACCAACTTCATCCTGAAGTGGGAAACCATGGCCGTGGGCTCGCACAAGTTCGACGAGAACCTGGCCGAGGTGTCGCTGATCACCCGCGACGCGTTCGAGCCGACCCTGCCGGTCTCGGTCGTGGTGCACATCGACTATCGCAAGGCGCCGCTGGTCATCCAACGGTTCGGCGACATCAAGAAGCTGGTGGAGCAGACCCTGGACCCGATGGTCAGCGCCTACTTCAAGAACATCGGCCAGACCCGCACCCTGATCGAGCTGCTGCAGGACCGCAGCGCCATCCAAGGCCAGTCCAGCGAGGAGATGAAGGCCAAGTTCGGCCTCTATAACCTCGAGCTGCAGGAGGTGCTGATCGGCACGCCGCGTCCCGCGGCCAGCGGCGACGACCAGATCGAGAAGATCCTGACCCAGCTTCGCCAGCGGCAGATCGCCGACGAGCAGATCGGCACCTACGAGCGGCAGAAGTTCGCCGCCCAGAAGGAGCGCGAGCTGCGCGAGGCCGAGGCTCTGGCCAAGCAGCAGACGGCGATCACCGAAAGCCAGCTGTCGATCCAGGTGCAGCAGAACGCCGGCAAGGCCAGCCTGGCCCGCTCGGAACAGGAGGCCCAGCAGCGCCGGACCCTGGCCAAGGCCGAGGCGGACGCCACCCGCCTGCTGGGCGAGGGCGAGGCCGGCAAGGTCGTGGCCCTGGCCCGGGCCGAGGCCGAGAAGGTGACCAAGGTGGGCCTGGCCACCGCCGAGGCGATCGCCAGCCAGGTCGAGGCCTCGGGCGGCGCCCGCTACCAGCTGGCCCGCCAGGTGGCCGAGCGCTTCGCCGAAGCCCTGGAGACCAGCGGCGTCGACGTGGTGCCCAAGGTCTCGATCACCGGGGCCGGCGGCGAGGGCGGCGCCAACGGCGGCGTCATGCAGGCCCTGCTGACCCTGCTGATGTCGGAGAAGCTGGGCCTGGCGGTCGACGCGACCGACCAGCGGGTCGTGGAGGCGGTGGAAGGCTAGGCATTCCAACCGGCGAATCCGGCCTGTCCTGGCCAACCCGGGACCGATGCGAGCCAAGGCTTGCGGCGGTCCCGGGTCTTCGCCGGATTGGGCCGGGCGCTTGTTTTGGGGCCGCGATCTGCGTAGGCAGGCGGCGTCACCGCCAGTCTCCGAGGCCCCCATGACCGTCGTCGTCCTGCAGACCGCCCGCGCCCGCGTCGAACTGCTGCCCGCCCTGGGCGGATCGGTCGGCCGGTTCACCTGGGACGGCCGGGACGTGCTGCGGCCGGCGCCGACGGGGACGATCGAGGTGCTGGAGACCGGCAACTTCGCCCTGGTCCCCTTCTGCAACCGCATCCGCGACGGGCGCTTCGGCTTCGGCGGCCACGACGTCGCCCTGTCGCCGAACCTGGCCGGCCACCCGCACGCCCTGCACGGCCAGGGCTGGCGGGAAGGCTGGACCGTCGTCTCGGCGGGCGAGACCGAGGCGGTGCTGGCCTTCGACCACCCGCCCGGTGAATGGCCTTGGGCCTATCGCGCCGAGCAGCGCTTCACCCTGGGCGATCACGGCCTGCGCCAGGCCCTGTCGGTGACCAACACCGGCGCCGAGCCGATGCCCGTCGGCCTGGGCTTCCATCCCTATTTCCCGGCCCGCGCCGGCGAAAGGCTGCGGGCGGGCGTGACCGGGGTCTGGCTCACCGACGAGGACTGCCTGCCCACCGTTCACGTCGAGGGCGCATGGCGCTCGGACTGGGCGGCCGGCGCGCCGACCGCGGTCTCCGAGCTGATCGACAACTGCTACACGGGCTGGGACGGCGCCGCGACCCTGTCGGCGCCGGACGGGGCGAGCACGGTCCTGACCGCCTCGCCCGAGTGCCGCTGGCTGCACGTCTATTCGCCGCCGGGAGCCGACTTCGTCTGCGCCGAGCCGGTCGCCAACCGCCCCGACCCGTTCAACGGCGAGGACAGTGGGATCAAGGTCCTGGCTCCGGGCGAGACGACGTCGGTGTGGATGAACGTCAGCGTGAGCTAGTCCCGGCCACCCTATCGCTCGTCATGCCGGGCCTTGTGCCCGGGAACCCTGGTTCAGCGGACGGTGAGTGGCCATGGCGCGCCAGCGCGCCACACATCCGCACCTGCGGCGGATAGAGCGACTGTCTGGATGGTCAAGCCGGTACGAAGGCGGCGCGAGCATCCCTGGCCTTGGCGTTGAGGCGGACCAGGAGCTTTCGGGCGACAGCG
>NZ_SLZL01000009.1 GCF_004342605.1 Caulobacter sp. BK020 | reverse complement strand
GCACTATCCCAACGCCGAGCTGTGGTACGCCCTGGCCGACGAATACGGCCTCTATGTGATGGACGAGGCCGATATCGAGAGCCACGCCTATATGGACTACGCCAACAAGCATCCGGAGCTGCGGCCCAAGCTGCAGATCGGCTTCGACCCGGCCTGGGAGCAGGCCCATGTCAGCCGGGTGCTGAACATGGTCGAGCGCGACAAGAACCACCCGTCGGTGATCTTCTGGTCGCTGGGCAACGAGGCCGGCATCGGGCCCAACTTCGAAAAGGCCGCGGCCGCGGCCCGCAAGCGCGATCCCTCGCGTCTGATCTCCTATCTCGGCTGGGGCACGCTGGACTGGGAGCACGAGCCCAACGCCTTCGTCGACATCTATGCCCCGATGTACGACGACATCGAGAAGATGGTCGACTGGGCCAAGGATCCGACCCGCACCCAGCCGATGATCCAGTGCGAATATTCGCACATGCAGGGCAATTCCGGCGGCAACTTCAAGGACTACTGGGACACCATCTATCGGTACGACAAGCTGCAGGGCGGCTTCATCTGGGACTGGGTGGACCAGTCGATGTACCGCTACGCCAAGGACGGCCGCCGCTACTGGGGCGACGGCGGCGAATACGGGCCCAACCCCGGCGGCGACGTCGAGTTCGGCGACGGGCTGAACCAGCCCGACCGCACGCCCAACCCGCACCTCTACGAGGTGCAGAAGGTGCTCTCGCCGATCCAGTTCGGAGCTTTCGACCCGGCGACCGGCAGGGTCACCGTCACCAACCGCCACGACTTCCGCGACCTGTCGGGCTTCGACTTCGATTGGACCTTGGAGGAGAACGGCGTCGCCATCGCCTCGGGCCAATTGCCGGCCCTGACCACCGCCGCCCGCGCCAGCCAGACCATCGCCCTGCCGCTGCCGGCCCTGCCGCGCAAGCCCGGCGCGGAGTACTTCGTCACCGTGCGCGCCAAGGCCAAGGCCGGCGCCGTGCCGCTAACTCCGGCCGGCTACACGGTCGGCTGGGAGCAGTTCGCCGTGGGCGCGACGCCGGCCCCGACCGTGTCGCGAACCGGCGCGGTGGCCTTGACCGAGACCCCCGCGGCGATCACCGCCTCGGCGGGCGGCGCCACCCTGACCATCGACAAGGCCACCGGCCTGGTCGAGGGCTACGCCAAGGACGGCCTCGTCCTGGCCAAGGGCGGCCAGCCCAACTTCTTCCGGGCAGAGACCGACAACGACACCCTGAACGGCGTCGTCAGCCAGCAGCGTCCGTGGCAGGCCATGACCGAGACCCGCCAGGTCCGTAGTCTGGCGGCCCGCAAGACCGACGGCGGGGTCGAGATCGTCGTCGATCACGAGCTGGGCGCCGGCGCCGCGCGCTTCGTCACCACCTACCTGATGACCGGCGACGGCGCGGTGGCGGTGAGCGGCGAGCTGACCCCGCTGAAGGACGACCTGCCGCCGCCGGTGCGGGTGGGCCTGTGGTTCACCGCCCCGGCCAGCCTGAAGACCGTCGAATGGTTCGGCCGCGGCCCGCACGAAAGCTATGTCGACCGCTACACCTCCGCCCCGATCGGCCTGTGGCGCGGGGCCATCGCCGACCAGAACCATGACTACATGCGGCCCCAGGACACCGGCAACAAGGTCGATGTCCGCTGGATGGAGCTGAGCGGACAGGGCCGCGGCGTGCGGGTGGCCGCCGACAAGCCGCTGATGATGAACGCCCTGGCCTTCCCCTACCAGGACCTCTACCGCCGCGCGCCGGGGACCTGGAAGTCCACCGACATCGTCCCGCATGGCGAGGTCACCCTGCTGGTCGACTCGGCCCAGTGGGGCGTCGGGGGCGACACGGCCTGGAACCATGTGGGCCTGCCGCACATGAAGTATCGCACCAGGCTGGAGCCGACCCGCGTCGCCTTCCGCCTGGAGCCGTTCAGCGGCGAAGGGACCCAGCCGGACAAGGCGCGCCCGGCCCGGGCCACCGAGGTCCAGTAACCTCGACCCATCGTGATCCTGCAGGCGGCGAGCCACCGGACAGCGGTGGCTCGCCTTTTTTTTGGCCTGTCTGGTGAAGCCGGCTCGCGCCAGCGCCGGGCTGACGGCTTCGCATCGACCCTTCGGCCAGCGACTTCGCGCCGCTTTCGCGCCTTCCGTTGTGAAAGCGTCCTGCAACGATCGCCACAAAGTCGAGCGTTCGCACTGCGTTATATGTATATCGTATAAGATATTTGACATAAATAATATTATCGTGCCTTCCTGCTGCCGAAGCGCGCCTGTGGGAGGCGCGATCGTTCCGGAGGGGATTTTCCATGCGCAGCAGATTGGCGCGCCTTGACCTCCTGGCGGGCGCCGCGGCCGTCGCGGTCCTGTCAGTTGTCGCCGGGGCTCCGGCCGCCTTCGCCCAGCAGGTCGCCACGGCCGACGAGCCGGCGACGCTGGACGCGGTGGTGGTGACGGGGTCGCGGATCAAGCGGCCCAACCTGGTCTCGGCCAGCCCGATGACCGTGGTCGGCGACGACGAGATCAAGTACCAGGGCGCCACCTCGATCGAGAGCGTGCTGAACCGCCTGCCGCAGTTCACCGCCGATTCCAACGAGAACGGCTCGAACGGTTCGGACGGCACGGCCCGGGTCAACCTGCGCAACATGGGCTCCAGCCGCGTGCTGGTGCTGGTCGACGGCCAGCGGATGCTGCCGGCCGAGACCGCCGACGTGAACTTCATCCCCAGCGCCCTGGTCGACCGGGTGGACGTGGTGACGGGCGGCGCCTCGGCGGTCTACGGCTCCGACGCCGTGTCCGGCGTGGTCAACTTCATCCTCAAGAAGGACCTCAACGGCCTGCGGCTGGACGCCCAGTACGGCATCGCCCAGCACCGCAACGACAATGACTATCCCCGCTCCCTGATCACCGCGGCTGGCTACAAGTTGCCGGAGCGGTCGGTCACCGACGGGGCCCGGACCGACATCAACCTGGCTTTCGGCATGAATTCGCCGGACGGCAAGGGCAATGTCAGCTTCTATGTCGGCTATCGCGAACTCAAGCCGGTCACTCAGGACACCCGCGACTATTCAGCCTGCGCTCTCAACCTCGCGGGAGAGCGCAACGACGCCCTGGCCTGCGGCGGCTCCAGCAACAACGAGTACGGCCTGTTCTCTCTGCTCAGCGGCCCCAACGCCGGCCAGACGCTGAACAACACCAAGGACGGGAACAAGACCTGGGTCCCGTACAACAGCTCGTTCCTCTACAACTACGCGCCCACCAACTACATCCAGCGCTCGGACAGCCGCTACACGGCCGGCGCGTTCGGGCACTACGAGATCAACAAGGCCGCCGAGGTCTACGGCAGCTTCATGTTCATGGACGACCACACCTTCTCGCAGGCGGCGCCGTCCGCCCTGTTCCAGGGGACGACGTTCAAGATCAACTGCAACAACCCGCTGATGTCGGCGTCCCAGGCCGCGACGCTCTGCGGGTCGGCCGCGGGCACGGACGTCAGCCAGGACACCTTCATCGGCTACCGGCTGACCGGGCCGGGCAGCTCGCCGCGCCGCGACGACCTGCGCCACACCGACTACCGGATCAACCTGGGCTCGCGCGGCGAGATCGCGCCGGGCTGGACCTATGACGCCGGCTTCCTCTACTCCCAGGTCGTGCTCGACGAGAGCTACAAGAACAATGTCGACAACACCAAGGCCGCCAAGGCCCTGCAGGTGGTCAACGTCAACGGGACCCCGACCTGCAAGTCGGTGGTGGACGGCACCGATCCCAACTGCGTGCCGATCGACGTGTTCAAGTACCAGGGCCTCAGCGCGGCGGCCTACAAGTACCTCTACGCCCCGACCTACACCCACGGCGTCCAGCGCGAGAAGGTGCTGAGCGCGAACGTGAACGGCGACCTGGGCCAGTACGGGATCAAGAGCCCGTGGGCCGACGATGGCGTGGCCCTGGCCCTGGGCGTCGAGCATCGCCGCGAGGAGCTGAAGTTCGAGGCCGACGCCCTGGCCCAGGCGGCCGGCACCAAGGAGAACAACGGGGCCTTCAGCGTCACCGAAGCCTATGGCGAAATGGACCTGCCGCTGGTCCAGGACGCGCCGTTCATCAAGGCCCTGTCGCTGAACGCCGGCTATCGCACCTCCAAGTACGACTATCTCGACAAGCGGGTCTCGACCTATAAGGTCGAGCTGCAATACGCGCCGACCTCGGACGTGCGGTTCCGCGCCAGCTACAACCGCGCGGTGCGGGCGGCCAATATCAGCGAGCTGTTCGCGCCCCAGGGCCTGGGCAACGTCTCGGCGGTGGACCCCTGCGCCGGGGCGACGCCGACGGCCTCGGCCGCGGCTTGCGCCCTGACCGGCGTCACCGCCGCCCAGTACGGCAAGATCCCCGAATGCCCGGCCGAGACCTGCGTCACCCAGGGCGGCGGCAATCCGGACCTGAAGCCGGAAGTGGCCGACACCCGCACAGCCGGGGTGGTGCTGACCCCGCGCTTCCTGCCGGGCTTCTCGATGTCGCTCGACTATTTCGACATCTATGTCGACCAGTACATCGGCTCGGTCGACGCGCCGACCGTGATCAACCAGTGCGTCCAGACCAGCAATCCGTACTTCTGCAGCCTGTTCCACCGCGACCCGACCTCGGGCGTGCTGTTCGGCGATCGCGGCTACATCGTCGCCACCAACCAGAACACCGGCTTCCTGCAGACCTCGGGCCTGGACGTGACCGGCAACTATCGCTTCGACCTGTCGTCCCTGACCAAGGGCGGCGACTGGGGCAGCCTCGACTTCAGCTTCGTGGGCACCTACCTCAACAGCCGCAAGATCGAGCAGCTGCCGGGCCTGGGCGCCTATAACTGCAAGGGCCTGTTCGGTCCGACCTGCGGCCAGCCCAACCCGGCCTGGCGCCACCAGCTGCGCACCACCTGGACCCTGCCTTGGATCCCGGCCACGGTCTCGGTCAACTGGCGCTATTTCGGCGGGACCAACCTGTCCAGCAACGACAGCAACCCGTTCCTGCAGGGCGACCACGTCGAGATCAACCGCAAGATCAAGGCCTACAGCTACGTCGACCTGGCGGCCAACTGGAAGGTGCGTGAGCAGCTGTCCCTGCGGGCCGGCATGAACAACGCCTTCGACAAGGATCCGCCGGTGATCGCCGCCGGCCTGCTCAGCGCGTTCGGCAACGGCAACACCTATCCGGGCGTCTACGACCCGATGGGCCGCACGCTGTTCGTCGGCCTGACGATGGACTTCTAGGACCCCAGCTTTCCCGAGGATCGGCGGCGGCGTCGCGGGTCCTCGGGCGCGAACCTCCCCCAACTCCAACAGCTATCGCGTCCCCCGCGATAGCTGTTTTTTTATGAGGGTCTGGAGATCACCGGAGGCTGAGCGGCGGAATGGGAGCCGCTCACTTTCAATCCGCCGATCTCGGCATTCGCCGGGATAGGCGTGGATTTTGCGGGTCTATGCTCGGCGGATAGCGAGCAAAGATAAGGGAAATCAAGGATCTAATTTTTCTCGACCCCAATCTGTCCTCTGCCTCCAGAACCACCCCCATAATGCTTGCACCTGAAGGCATGGGGAGGGCGCACGTACGGCGACCGATGCGGCCTTCGGGGGTGGACGAGCGGGTAGGCCTTGTCCGCCGCGCTTCTTCGGAAGCATCCCGGATCGGTCCGGAGCAGGTTCGCCTCAGTCGCGACGAAGCTTCGGCGCCTGGGACAGGCGGATGAGCCAGCAGGCCCGGGCTGAAATCGCCCGGGCGGTCCAGGACGGAGCCAACGTCCTGCCCGTCGGGGGCCTCCATCGGAGCGGGTTAAAAATCCGCGACCCGAAGGCTTCTGGATAACGGCTCCACGCGAAGCGCTCAGACTTCGTCGAAACGGTACAAAACATCAAAGCTACTCCGGGCGAGGCCCGGGCGCTTCGCAACCCTTCCCATCAGCTCAGCGGGTTTCCGCGTGAGGCGGCCAAGTCGTGACCACGATTGGGGACAGGCGCATGCCGCCTGTCCCCGGCCACGCGCAAGGTCCCCTCAGTCGGCCGACCAGATCCCCCTCTGGGGGAGGAGGCCCCGAAGGGGCCGGAGGGGGATCGCGGCGTTGGCGGTTCAGCCCGCGTCTGTCGCGGTGTCCACCGGCGCGTGGTGATCCGTCTCGTCCGCGCGGTGCGACCATTTCCTCAGAACAGGCGCCAGGGCCAGGAAGCCCAGGCCGATCACCATGGCGATGCCGCCGATCCAGTTGAACACCGTCAGCGAGCGGGCCAGGGCGACGGCCGGGTCCAGCACCTGGCCGCCGACCGTTTCGGTGGCGGTCAGGCCGGCGACGAAGCCGCCGACCTTGCCGGCGATCGACACGGCCATGAACCACACGGCCATCACGAACGACACCATCGCCGCCGGCGACAGCTTGGTCATCTGCGACAGGCCCACCGGCGACAGGCACAGCTCGCCGGTGGTGTGCAGCAGGTACATCAGCAGCAGGAAGACCAGCGGCATCCGGAAGGCGCCGTCGACCAGGTGCGCGCCCAGCTGCAGCAGCAGGAAGCCGGCCCCCACCTGCAGCAGGGCCAGGCCGAACTTGGCGACCGGATTGGGGTCCTTGCCGCGCTGGCCCAGCCAGGTCCACAGGAAGGCGAAGACCGGGGCGAAGACCAGCAGCCAGCCCGAGCCCAGGGCCTGGGTCTGGGCGGCGTTGAAGCTGGTGTTGATCCAGAAGGTCGAGGTCCGGTCGATCCCCGCGGCCGCCAGCTGTTCGGGCGCGGCCAGGGTGACGGCGCCGTTCAGCAACCGCACCGGCCGGGCGACCAGATCGAGGTCGACATTGGTCGCCGCGAACAGGTTCAGCGACGAGCCCGCCTGGTCGAACAGGGTCCAGAAGATCACCGCGCCGAAGATCAGGAACACCGCCAGGCCCAGGCGCTCGCGCTCGACCCTGTCGCACCTGGCGATCATGAACCACAGGATGTAGCCCAGCGAGGCCAGCATGCCGGCGATCAGGGTCCAGTTGACCATCACCGTGTAGCGCACCAGCAGGCACACCGCCCCGACCCCGACCAGGGACAGCAGGTAGATCAGCCCCTCGCGGTTCACCGGTCCGACCAGCGGCCGGTCCAGTTGCTGGGCGGCGGGCGGCTCGCCCTTTCCCCGCAGCAGCGGTCGGCCCAGCACGAAGACCACGAAGCCGGCGACCATGCCGAGGCCCGCCAGGCCGAAGCCCGCCCACCAGCCGACCGTCACCCCCAGGAATCCGCAGAGGATCGAGGCCCAGAACGAGCCGAGATTGATGCCGTAATAATAGAGGGTGAAGCCCGGGTCGCGATGGCGGTCGCCCGCCGGATAGAGCTGGCCGACGATGGTCGAGATGTTGGGCTTGAGGAAGCCGACGCCGACGATGATCAGGGCCAGGGCGAACCAGAAGACATTCAGATAGAGCGGGTCTCGGCCGGTGACGCCCAGCTTGTACTGGCCCTTGGCCAGAACGGCCGGGATCGGGGCGCCGGCCGGCAGGCCCTGCACGGCGAAGTCGCCGGTCTTGGAGGCCGCCACGGCGTAGGGCTTGCCCTCGACGACCAGCCGGGAGACCCGGCCCTCGCCGCGGCCCTCGGACACGAATTCGTAGGTGTGGCCGCCATAGGCCAGGGTCTGGGTGGCCGGTGCGCCCTCGATGGCCATGGTCAGGTGGCCGGCGATCAGCAGGACGGCGCCGAAGATCACCGCCTTGCGGGCCCCAAGATAGCGGTCGGCCAGGAAGCCGCCGATCAGCGGCAGCAGATAGACCAGCGAGGTGTACGATCCGTAGTGGGCGCTGGCCGTCTTCGGGTCGAACAGGAAGTGCTGGGTCAGGTAGAAGATCAGGATGCTGCGCATGCCGTAATAGGAAAAGCGCTCCCACATCTCGGCGAAGAACAGCACCAGCAGCCCCCGGGGATGATCCCGCAGCAGCTGGATCAGCACCGGGACGCCGGTCAGGACCGTGACCAGGACGCCCATGACGATGACGATGTTCATGGATGGGCCTTGCGCTGTAGGATCCTGGTCATTCGCCTGCGTCCTCGCCGATCAGTTCGGGGCCAGCTCGATCGTGGTCGGCCCATCCTTCAGAGGCAGGGTATAGGCCCCGCGCTCGAGAACCGCCTCGGCGGGGCGATAGGGGCGGGCGCCCTTGGTGGTGGCCTCGATCAGCAAGCGGGCGGCCGGGGTGGCCTCGTCGCGCGCTCCCAGGGTCAGGGTCAGCTTGCCCGTGGCCGGCGTGTAGGCGGCGGCGTCGATCTTGCCGGCCTCAAGGGTCAGCCAGGCGCCGATCGGGGCCACGAACAGCCGGGTCCGCGCCCCGTCCCTGGGCTCGATCCGCACCGTCCCGTCGGCCTGGCTGACATTGCCGCCGAAGCCCAGCCAGCCGAACGTCGGGTCGTTGACCAGATAGGTCGCCGCCGCATAGGCGTGGCCGAAGAAGCCCATGCCGTAGTCGCCGCTGTAGGGGTCCCAGGACATCATGTCCGGCGCCGAGTGGAAGGCGGCCGACGAGAAGCCGTCCTGGTCGATATTGGTGATCCCGCCCATCAGGCCGCCATAGGCGACCCGCAGCAGGTGCAGGTCGCCGGGGTCGGCGCGGTAGGCGTCGAACAGCGGCACGGCGTTCAGGGTCGAGCCGTAGTGATGGATCTGCCGCTCGATCCGCGGAACCTTGCCGCCGTACAGGAAGTCCCAGTAGCGCCGGGCGTTGCCGTTATAACCCCAGCTGGGGACGGTCGGATCATAGGCCAGGATCACCTCGCGGGTCTCGTCGGCCTGCTTCTGGTGGCCGAAGAAGCGCATCCAGGCATAGACCTCGGCCTGGCCCGTGGAATCCCAGGCCATCTCGCTGCCGAACGGATAGGGCAGGGTCATCCAGTGGTCGGCGCGGCCCTTCATCAGGCCTTCGAGCTCGCTGGCCTTGTCGGTCAGGCCCTCGCGGCGCAGGTCCTTCAGGATGTCGACGAAGACGTCGCCCTCCATCTGGCCGAACTGGGCGTAGTAGGGGGCGTCGCGCATCATCGCCACGGCGGTCGTCTGGGCGTGGTCCAGATACCAGCGCCAGTCGTGGGCCTTGACCAGGCCGTCGTGGTTGCGGGCCAGGCGGTAGAGCACCCAGTGGCCGATGGCCACGTGCGGATAGTTATAGGACCGGCCCAGGTCGCCAGCGTCTTTCTTCGACCACGAGGTCCAGGACTTCCAGTTGGTCTTGGGGTCGTAATAGGTCGGGAATTCGTCGGGGGCGTAGTAGAACAGGCTCTTCTTGACCGCCCCGGCGTGCTCGCCGTCGGCGACCTGCAGCCCGCCGACGATGGTCTCGTTGACCACCCGCTCCAGCTTGGCCACCTCGCCGGCGTCTGGATTGTCCAGCTGTTTCATCATCGCCGCGACCCAGCTGCCGGCGCCGCCTTCGTCGCTCATGCCCGAGATCCAGACCCGCGGGTCCTGGGTGACGATCTTCTCGGCCTGGCGGTCGTAGGTGAGGATGCCCGGCGAGCGCTTGAACGGGTCGGACGGATCCTCGAACCACTGCTTGGTCGTCGAGAACCGGCCGAGGTCGGCCATGGTCTGGTCGAGTGGCTTGGTGATGAAGTAGGAGACGGTCTGGACCGTGTCGTCGGCATAGGTGATCGACAGCGTCGCCCGGCCCCAGCCCGACGCCCGGACGGCGTAGCGCGACCATCCCGAGCCGGACTTGCCAAGGGGAGCTTTGACGGCCGTGGCGGTCAGCGCCCCGGCCGGATAGCTGTCGATCCTGGCCACCGGCTTGGGCGACTTCAGGAACAGCGCCGCATCCTGGTCAGTGGGCACGACATAGCCGGGAACGCCGACCGCCACCGGGCGGCGGTTGGCGACCAGGGTTTCCTCGATCGCCCGGATCGAGGGCGCGGTGACCAGGCGCACGCCGATCGTGCGGCTGGCGCCGGGGGCGAGCGAGAAGCTGGTCGGCGTGTTCCATTGCTCGCCGGCGGACTTCCAGTCCTGCTCGGCGAAGCCCTTGCTGGCCACGGTCCAGTCGTAGAAGCCTTCCGAGGTCTGGCCCCGCTCGCTGCGGTCGGTGAAGACGTCGCCGGGCCTGGCGCCGCGCCCGGCCTGTTGGATCGGGCGATAGGCCTCCAGCGGCGTCGCCTTTTCCGGCAGGACCAGCAGGGCGGGACCCTTGCCGTTCAGGCGCGTCACCTGCAGGTAGCCGGCGTCGCGGCCGATATAGGGATCCACGAAGCTGGCCTGGGCGTGGGCCTCCTCCAGCGAGCGGTCGGTGATGATGTTGTCGAACACCATCGGCAGGCCCAGCCCCCCGACCTCCACGGCCTGCTTGGACGTGTTGGTCAGCACGAAGCGCAGGGCCAGGGCCCCGCCTTCGGCGACCCAACGCCGTTCGACTCGCAGCGGCGAGTCCGCGCCAAGCGACGCGGTGATGTCGGCCGCCGCCAGGACCGCGCCGCCGGACGGCAAGCGGCGGATGGGTTTGCGCTGATGGGCCGAGCTGAAGTCGCGCCAGGCCCCGCCCTCGGTCCGCAGGCGCAGGTGGATGTCGCCGACATGGACGTAGCCGTCGCCCTGGCGTTCGGCTTCCCGGGCGCCGGGCACGAAGTCGAAGCCGGCGTCGGCCGTGGGCGACAGCCGCGCCAGGGTCTGGGTGTCGGTGCGCAGGTCCAGCCGGAACTGGGCGGTGCGATAGGTCGTCCGGGCGATCGGCGCGAAAACCTTCTTGGGCGGCTGCGGGGCGGGCGCCGACTCCTCGGCGCGGGCCAGGCCGGTCGCGGAGAGGCCCAGCGGCGTGGTGGCCAGCAGCAGGGCCGTCAGGGCCAGCGGGCGAAGGTTCGTCATCGGAGCCTCGTCATTTCGCGGTGGTGGCGGCGGCGAGGCGCGCCGGCGGCTGGCCGGCCGGCGGCGCTTCGTCGAGCAGGTTGCGGGTGAAGTAGTCGCGCAGCTTGCGCCAGAAGAAGGGCTGGTAGACCGCGTGGGTGGTGTTGGGCAGGATCACCAGGTCGACGTCCTTGCCGGCCTGGATGATCGCATTGGCCAGGCGGACGCTTTCGGTGACCGGGACGTTGTCGTCGATGTCGCCGTGCACCAGCAGCAGCTTGCCCTGCAGGTTGCCGGCCACCGACATGTTGGAATTGCGCTCCCAGGTGGCGTCGTCCGCCAGGCCCATCGACACTTCCGGCCACCAGGCCTTGTCCAGGCGCAGATCGTGGTTGCCCGATGAGGCGACGGCGACCTTGAAGAATTCCGGCCGCCGCAGCACGAACCGCGCGGCGTCATAGCCGCCGGCCGAGCCGCCGAACACGCCCACCCGGCTGATGTCGAGCCCCGGATCCTTCTGGGCCATCTGCCGGATCATGGCGATGTGGTCGTCCAGCCCGACCTCGCCCAGGTTCTGGTAGGCCGGCAGGCGGAAGGCCTGGCCCCGGCGCGAGGTCCCGCGGCCGTCGATCATCACCACCACCGCGCCGATCTGGGCGACGCTGGCGCCGGCGGCCGAGACCGAGTCACGCCACGAGGTCGGGGTCTGGGTGGTGGTCGGGCCGGTATAGACATTGTCGATCACCGGATAGCGTCGCGCCGGGTCATAGCCGATCGGCCGGTAGATCATGCCGTACAGCGGGGTGACGCCGTCGGCCGCCACGCCGGTGAACGGCTCGGGCGGCCGGAAGCCGGTGGCCCACAGCGCGCTGGGATCGGCCCGGCCCAGTTCCACGACCACGCGTCCGTCGCGAGCGTCCCGCAGCACGGTGCGGGGCGGCTCGGTCGGGCTCGACATTTCGTCGAGGATCCAGCGGCCGTCAGCCGAGACCGTGGTCTCGTGGTCGAGCGGTTCGGGCGTCAGCAGCCTGGGCGGCGCGCCATCCAGGCCGACGCGATAGAGCGCCTTGAAATAGGGATTGCGGTCCTTCTCGCGGCCGACGCCGGTGACCAGCAGGCCATCACGAGCGTCAACATGATCGACCGCCAGCACCTCCCAGGTCCCAGTGGTCAGGGCCTTGCCGCCGTCGGGGGCGTCGGGCTTGACCAGGTAGAGCTGGGCCCAGCCCGTGCGTTCGGAGATCGCCAGCTCGCCGCCCAGGGCGGGGGCTGGCTGCAGGCTGGACGAGGTGACGGTGACCAGCGGCGCGATCTTCTCGCGGGCCACGATCTTGGCCGCGCCGCTGACGGGATCGGCCGAATAGACGACCAGCTGGCCGTAGCCGCGCTGGGTCCATTGGGCGCGGACACGGTCGCCGTCCCAGCCCATCTCTGGCGCGGCGGGATAGAGCGGGGACTCGGATGGGATGGCCAGCGGCACGATCTTGCCGGCGCCGTCACGGAAGGCCTGCTCGACGTCGATCACCAGCCGCTGGGCCTGGGGCAGTTTTTCGGCGCCGGCCAGGGGATAGATGTAGGAGAAGCTGCGCGGATAGAGACCGCCCGGGTTCTGCTGGGTGATCGACAGCCGCTTGACCCCCCGGGTGTCGAGCCGCCAGGTCAGGATGCGCCGGCTGTCGGGCGACCACTGAGCCGAGACCGGCATGTCCGGCTCTTCGGTCCCAGCCTTGAGGATCTGCGACAGCTGCGGGATGTCGCGGCCATAGGGCTGCTTGCGCGAGCCGTCGGTGGTCAGGGCGACTTCTTGTCCGCTCTTTGTGTCGACCGCGAACAGGTTGAAGTCCCGGGCGACCAGCTTGAACCGTTTATCGGGAGACAGGGCCGGATCGAACGCCTGGATCGGATCCTCGGCGAGGACGCCCCGCGTGGACTTCCACGACTTGTCGGCGGCGGTGAAGGCCAGGGCGTCGGCGCGCGGATCGAAGTCGACGAGATCGATGCGCGGCGGAGCGACGGGCGGCGCGGGCAGGGCCGCTGAGACCTGGCGGACCAGGTCGGCCTCGAGGGCGACTGTCGTCTGCTTGCGGTCAGCCAGGCTCAGATAGGTGATGACCCGCTGGCCGGCCTTGCCGTGGCGATAGAGAACGCCCCGACCGTCGGCGGCGAACCGGGGCTGCAGGTTGTCATCGATGACGAACTGGCCCAGGCCGCCGCGCAGGAACAGGTCCGCGCGCCGGTAACGCTCAGCGATCGGTGGCAGAGGCGCGGGGCTGGCGGACGTCGTCGAATTGGAAGCCAGGGGTTGGGCGGCCGCCGCCGAGGCGGTCGCCAGAACCAGGGCCAGGGCCGTGAAGCCAAGGCAGGCCGTTCTCGGCCTGGTCCTCGATGTTCCGTTCACCGGCATGCCGCGCCTCCCCATCCGATTTCGCACAAACCGGTTCACCACCGCAGCGTCAAGAAGATTATACGATATATAGTCAGACGAATAACCTCTCTGGCAAGAGCGTGACCGGAGGTGTCCCGACCGGCGGCGCCACAGGCCAGATTGACGAGCGAACGGCGCGACCGTAGGATCGTATACGGTATTAAATTTGAGGGAAGAGCAATGGCGACACGCCGTGATCTGATGCTGACGGCCGCGGCGTTCGCCGGAATGGCCCGGCCGATCGGGGCCGTGGCCAAGGCCCGGGGAACTTCCCTTCCCGCCAAGGCCGCCCCCTTGCCGCTGTCCTCGGTCCGCCTGCTGCCGTCGGACTACGCGACCGCGGTGGAGGTCAATCGCGCCTATCTGCTACGGCTGAGCCCCGACCGCTTCCTGCACAACTTTATGACCTTCGCCGGCCTGCCGGCCAAGGGCGAGATCTATGGCGGCTGGGAGTCCGACACCATCGCCGGCCATACCCTGGGCCACTACATGTCGGCCCTGGTCGTCATGTACGAGCAGACCGGCGACGCCGAATGCCGCCGGCGGGCCGACTATATCGTTAGCGAACTGGCCCGGGCCCAGGCCAAGCGTGGCACGGGTTACGTCGGCGCGCTGCAGCGCAAGCGCAAGGACGGTACGGTCGTCGACGGCGAGGAGATCTTCGGCGAAGTGATGAAGGGCGACATCCGCTCGGGCGGCTTCGACCTGAACGGCTCGTGGTCGCCGCTCTATACCGTGCACAAGACCTTCGCCGGCCTGCTGGACGTCCATCGCGCCTGGGGAAACAGGCAGGCGCTCGACGTCGCGGTGGGGCTGGGCGGCTATTTCGAGCGCGTGTTCGCGGCGCTGAACGACGAGCAGATGCAGACCCTGCTGGGCTGCGAATATGGCGGGCTCAACGAGAGCTACGCCGAGCTCTACGCCCGCACCGGCGATCGTCGCTGGCTGCTCGTGGCCGAGCGGCTCTACGACCGCAAGGTGTTGGATCCCCTGGTCGCCCAGCAGGATCAACTGGCCAACTTCCACGCCAACACCCAGGTGCCCAAGCTGATCGGGCTGGGACGGCTGTACGAGCTGACCGGCAAGCCGCGGGACGCGGCGGCCGCGCGGTTCTTCTGGACCACGGTCACCCAGCACCACAGCTACGTGATCGGCGGCAACGCCGACCGCGAGTACTTCGCCGCGCCCGACACCATCGCCGCCCACATCAGCGAGCAGACCTGCGAGCACTGCAACACCTACAACATGCTCAAGCTGACCCGGCAGCTCTACAGCTGGCGGCCGGAAGGCGGGCTGTTCGACTATTACGAGCGCGCCCACCTGAACCATGTGATGGCGGCCCAGAACCCGAAGACCGGCGGTTTCACCTACATGACGCCGCTGCTGACCGGAGCGGACCGAGGCTATTCCACCAATGACGACGACGCCTTCTGGTGCTGCGTCGGCACGGGCATGGAAAGCCACGCCAAGCACGGGGAGTCGATCTTCTGGGAAGGCGAGGGGGCCTTGCTGGTCAACCTCTACATCCCGGCCGAAGCCCAGTGGAAGGCGCGCGGCGCGGGGTTGAAGCTGGAGACCCGTTATCCGTACGAGCCGGAATCGCGCCTGACCCTGACCAAGCTGGCCAAGCCGGGACGCTTCACGATCGCCCTGCGCGTGCCGGGTTGGGCGAAGGGCCAGGCCAAGGTCAGCGTCAACGGCCAGGCCGTCACGGCCGAGATGGCCGGCGGCTACGCCCTGGTGGACCGTCGCTGGCGGGCCGGCGACGTGGTGGCCATCACCCTGCCGCTGGACCTGCGCCTGGAGGCGACGCCGGGAGACGACACGACGGTGGCGGTGGTGCGCGGACCGATGGTGCTGGCGGCCGACCTGGGCCCCAACAGCGAACCCTGGAAGGGTGTGGATCCGGCCCTGGTCGGCGAGGCGGTGCTGACGGGCTTCCAGGCCACGGCGCCGGAAAAGGCGCTCTATGTCGCCCGTGGGGTCGGCCGGCCCGGCGACCTGAATTTCGTGCCGTTCTACAGCCAGTACGAGCGCCGCAGCGCCGTCTATTTCAAGCGCTTCACCGAGGACGCGTGGAAGACCGAGGAAGCCGCGTTCCTGGCCGAGCAGGCGCGGGCCAAGGACATCAGCGCCCGCTCGGTCGACATCATGCACCTGGGCGAGATGCAGCCCGAGCGCGACCACAACCTGACCTCCGAGCTCTCCTATCCGGTGGCCTATCGCAACCGCAACGGCCGCGACGCCCGTTCGGGCGGGTTCTTCGAGTTCGACATGAAGCTGCGGCCCGGCCCGCTGATCCTGCAGGCCACCTATTGGGGCGACGAGCGCAAGCGCGACTTTGACATCCTGGTCGACAACGTCAAGGTCGCCTCCCAGCACCTGGAGGCCGACCGCCCCGGCAAGTTCTTCGACGTCGAATATCCGCTGCCGGAGGCCATGACCAAGGGCAAGACCAAGGTTCGGGTGCGGTTCGTGCCGCGCGACCGCAGCACGGCCGGGCCGGTGTTCGGCGTGCAGCTGTTCGCCGCCAAGCCCGCGTCCACGGCGTGAGCTCGGAGGTCGGGGGCGAGGGGCCGGACGGCGTCCGGCTCTCGCTCGACGAGGTGCGGGCGCTGGCGCGTCAAGTTCTGAGCGCCACCGGCCTGTCGGCGGCCCATGTCGACGCCGTCGCCGAGACCATGGTGGCCGGCGAGCGGGACGGCTGCGCCTCGCACGGCGTCTATCGGCTGCTCGTGGCCGCCAACAGCGTCGCCAAGGGCGTGGTTTCGGTGGACGCCGAACCGGTGCTGGACGAGCCCGCGCCAGCCCTGGTGCGGGTCGACGGCGGCGGCGGTTTCGCGCAACTGGCCTTCGAACGTGGACGCCCGCTGCTGGCCGACAAGGCGCGGCGCTTCGGGATCGCCGCCCTGGCGCTGAACAACGTCGTGCACTTCGCGGCCTTGTGGCCGGAGGTCGAGACCTTGGCGCGCGAAGGCCTGGCCGCGCTGGCGTTCACGCCCAGCCACGCGTGGGTCGCGCCGGAGGGCGGGACGCGGCCGGTGTTCGGCACCAATCCCATCGCCTTCGGCTGGCCGCGGCCAGGTCGGGACCCGTTCGTCTTCGACTTCGCCACCAGCGTCGTGGCCCGGGGCGAGATCGAGCTGCATCGACGCGCCGGCCGGCCGGTTCCGGATCACTGGGGCTACGACGCCGACGGAGCCGCCACGACGGTGGCCCAAGCGGTGCTGGGCGGCGCCATGCGCACCTTCGGCGGTCACAAGGGCTCGGCTCTGGCCGCGATGGTCGAACTGCTGGCCGGGCCGCTGATCGGCGACATGACCAGCCAGGAGTCGCTGGCCGCCGACGCGGGTCGCGGCGGCTCGCCGATCGGCGGCGAACTGATCATTGCTCTTGATCCGGCGGGCTTCCTGGGCGGCGCAATGGCCGACCATCTGGCGCGGGCCGAGACGATGTTCGCGACGATCGAGGCCCAGGGCGCGCGGCTGCCATCCCAGCGCCGCTACGCCGCGCGGGCCAGCAGCCTGCGGGAGGGGGTGGTGATCCCTGGCGCGCTTTATCGGGACATCATGATGTTGCTTGAGCGGAAGGGCTGAAGATGCGGCGAACCGGGTTTTTCGATACGGCGGTCGTCGTGAGCGTGGCGGCGGCCGCGCCGATGCTGGTCGCCTCTTCGGCCCTGGCCAGCCCTCCGGCCGCGCAGGCCGGATCGGCGGACAAGCGCTTCGAGGCGATCTCCGGCGAGGAATATGCCTGGCGCCTGGCCCAGACCGGACCCAGCGAGGACGGTCCCAAGACCGACGCTTTCAAGCTTCCCGACGTCGGCCCGGCGATCCAGGCCGCGCGGCTGGCGCGCTGGACCAAGGTGGCCAAGGACTTGGCCGACCTACCCGTCGCCAAGCTGTCGAAGAAGAACCAGGTCAACTACGCCGTCTACAAGGGCCAGATCGACGCCCTGCTGGCCGAGCAGCAGTACCGCGAATACGAAAAGCCGCTGAACGCCGACAGCAGTTTCTGGGGCGACGTCGCGGAATCGGCGCGCGGCGGCTTCAGGACCGAGGCGGACTATCGCGGCTACATCGCGATGATGCGCGACATCCCGCGCTATTACGACCAGCAGATCGCCAACATGCGGGCCGGGCTGGCGCGGGGGTTTACCCCGGCCCAGGTGACCTTGCAGGGCCGCGACGCCGGCGTGGCCCTGGTGGCCGACGCGGCCACGCCCGAGGCCTCGCCCTTCTATGCGCCGTTCAAGACCCTGCCGGCCAAAATCCCCCTGGCCGAGCAGGCGGCCCTGCGCCGCGAGGCCGCCGAGGCGATCACCCAGGCGGTGGTCCCAGCCCACGCCCGGCTGCGGGTCTTCCTGCGCGACGAGTACATTCCTGGCGCCCGGCAGACTCTCGCCGCCTACGAACTCCCCGACGGCAAGGCCTATTACCAGTCCAAGGTCCGCGAGTTCACCACCACCGACCTGACGCCGGACCAGATCCACCAGATCGGCCTTGCCGAGGTCGCCAAGATTCACGCCCGGATGCTGGAGGTGATGAAGGCGGTGAAGTTCGAGGGCGACCTTCCGGCCTTCCTGACCTATCTGCGGACCGACCCGCGCTTCTACGCCAAGACGCCGCAGGACCTGCTGGACCGTGCGGCCTGGGACGCCAAGCGTTTCGACGGCGTGGCCTCGCAGTGGTTCGGCCACCTGCCGCGCAGCCGGTTCGCCATCCGCCCGGTGCCCGACGAGATCGCGCCGTTCTACACCGGCGGCCGCGGCGGTCCGGGCATCTATCTGGTCAACACCTACAATCTGCCGTCCCGGCCGCTGTACTCGCTGATGGCCCTGACCCTGCACGAGAGCGCGCCGGGCCATGCCTTCCAGATGCCGCTGGCCGCCGAGAACAGGGACCTGCCGGCCTATCGCCGCGACACCTACCTGTCGGCCTACGGCGAGGGCTGGGCGCTCTATTCCGAGGCGCTGGGCGAGGACATGGGCCTGTACGAGACGCCCTACGACCGGTTCGGCATGCTGAGCTACCAGATGTGGCGCGCGGCCCGGCTGGTGGTCGACACCGGCATCCACACCCAAGGCTGGAGCCGCGAGCGGGCCCGGCAGTACCTGCACGACAACACCGCCATGGCCGACCACGAGATCCAGACCGAGGTCGACCGCTACATCGCCTGGCCGGGCCAGGCGCTGTCCTACTACATGGGCATGCTGGCCTTCGTCGACGCGCGCAAGCGGGCCGAGCAGGCGCTGGGGCCGAAGTTCAACATCCGCGCCTTCCACGACGCCGTGCTGGAGCTCGGCTCGGTCCCGCTGCCGGTGATCGACGCCCGCGTCGACCAACTGATCGCCGACGGCGGCAAGGGGCCCTATCCCGATGAGGAGTGACCTGACTCCCGCCGCCTGGGGCGCCGGCTTGGCCTGCGCCCTGGCGACGCTTTCACCGGCCGCCGCCCAGCCGGTCGCGGTCCACGCCCCGGGCAACCCGATCCTCGCCGATGGTCGGTACTATTCGACCGACCCGGCTCCCGTCGTGGTCGGTGACACGCTGTGGATCCTGGCCGGCCGCGACGAGGCGCCGGCTGACGTCAACGACTTCATCATGAACGAGTGGCAGGCGCTCTCGACCCGCGATCCGGCCTCGGGCGACTGGTCGCACTACCCGGCGATCGCGCGGCCCGAGGCAGTCTTCCGCTGGGCGGAGCCCGGGCGGGCCTATGCCGGCCAGATCGTCCCTGGGCGTGACGGACGGTTCTACCTCTATGCCCCCGTCCTGCAGGCGGTGAGCCCGGCCAAGGACCGGTTCGCGATCGGCGTGGCCGTGGCCGACAGTCCCGCCGGTCCCTGGATCGACGCCCACCCGGCCGGGCCGATCATCTCGCAGACGGCGCCGGTCGCCAACGACATCCAGAACATCGACCCCACCGCGATGATCGACGATGACGGCCGCGTCTATCTCTACTGGGGCACGTTCGGCCAATTGCGCGGCATGGAACTGGCCGCCGACATGGTCACGCCCAAGGGGCCGGAGGTGAAGGTCGACAGCCTGGACGGCTTCTTCGAGGCGCCCTGGCTGATGAAGCGCAAGGGCGTCTACTACCTGCTCTACGCCGGCAACAAGGCCGGACCACGGTCCGACTGCACCCCGGCGGTCTACCATGCTTGCATCGCCTACGGGACCGCCCCGTCGCCGCTGGGGCCCTGGACCTATCGCGGCGTGATCCTGCGGCCGGTCTCCTCGACCACGTCCCATGCGGGCGCGGTGGCGTTCAAGGGCCAGTGGTGGCTGGCCTATCATACGGCCGACGCGGCCGGCGGCGGGCACTTTCGCCGCAGCGTGGCGATCGACAGGATGGCCTGGGACGACAGCGTCAACCCGCCGGCCATCCTGCCCGTCACGCCCACTCGTCGCCCAGTGGCGCCGCCGGCGCCGACCCGCAACATCGCGGGGCAGGCCACCGCCACGGCGTCCAACGCCCCCGTGCCGGTGCAGTACTGGATCAAGGCGCTGAACGACGGAGTCGTCCGCAACACGCCCCTGCCGCCCGACCTGTGGGGCAGCTGGACGCCGCACAACCCCGCCAGCCAGTGGATCGAATATCGCTTCGACCAGCCGGTGACGATCAACGGCGCTCGCATCCGGTTCTGGGCCGACCAGCCGGCCGGGTCGAGCGTCGGCGTCGCCCCGCCGAAGGCCTGGCGGATGGAATACTGGGACCACGGCTGGAAGCCGGTCCGCGCCCCCAGGGACTTCGGGACCGGCGTCGACAGCTTCCAGTCCGCCACCTTCGCGCCGGTGACCACGCGGTGCGTCCGCGCGGTGATGGACGCCTCCGGCGCCCAGGAAACCTATGCCGGCCTGGCCGTACAGGAGTGGGAGGTCCTGGCCCCGACGGCCCAGGCGCCGCGCGTCGAGAGCGGCTCGGCCCCGGCCTGCGACGCCCAGCCCTAGACCTCACCAACGCCCAGCCGGGCGCGCCTGAAATGGAACGGAGAACGCCATGCTTCGCGGCCTGATGACGCTTTCGCTAGGGATCACGGTCCTGGCCGCCGGGACGGTCCAGGCGGCTACGCCGCTGGACGGCGTCTGGCTGTTCGACAACGCGCCCTCCTATCCGGGCGTGACGATGGTCCAGCTGTCCAGCGACGGCGGCAAGCCGCGCGGCGTCGTCACCACCGCCTGGTACGGCCCGATGGAGATGCGGAACCTGGTGATCCAGGGCGAAAAGGCGACCTTCGAGCTGCGCAACCTCAACGACAAGGACCACGCCACCCGTCAATGGACGGCCTTGCTGGCGGGCAAGGACCTCAAGCTGTCGGGCGACATCTGGTACGCCCATGTCGAGCAATCCGGCGGCCACGGGACCGCCGTGGACGCCCGGGCCCGGACCTTCAAGACCACCGTCCTGCCGCCGCTGGGATCCCTGCCGCCCGACGGTCTGGCCAAGACGCCGCCGATGGGCTGGAGCAGCTGGAACAAGTTCGCCGAGAAGATCGACGACAAGACCGTGCGCGCCATGGCCGACGCCCTGGTCGCCACCGGCCTGCGCGACGCCGGCTACGTCTATGTCAACATCGACGATGGCTGGCAGGGGACGCGCGGACCGGACGGCGCGATCCGGCCGAACGAGAAGTTCCCGGACATGAAGGGCCTGGCCGACTACATCCACGCCCGCGGACTGAAGTTCGGCCTCTATAGCGCGCCAGGGCCCAAGACCTGTGCGGGCTTTGAAGGCAGCTACGGCCACGTCCAGCAGGACGCCAAGACCTTCGCCGACTGGGGCGTCGACTACCTGAAGTACGACCTGTGCTCGGGCGAATGGTTCTATGACGACGCCGACAAGGTCCAGCGCGCCTATTACGAGATGGGCGCGGCGCTGCGGGCCACCGGACGGCCGATCGTCTATTCGCTGTGCGAGTATGGACGCTTCGAGGTTGGTTCGTGGGGGCGCAAGGTGGGCGGTCACCTGTGGCGCACCACCGGCGACATCACCGACGACTATGCGACCATGGCCAGGATCGGCTTCGACAGGAACGGCCGCGCCGAGCATGCCGGGCCGGGCGGCTGGAACGATCCGGACATGCTGGAGATCGGCAACGGCGGCATGAGCCACGACGAGTACGCCACCCACATGACCCTGTGGGCGATGTCGGCCGCGCCGCTGATGATGGGCCACGACCTGCGCCAGAGCAGCCCCGAGGTGCTGAAGATGCTCGAGAACCGCGAGGTGATCGCCGTGGACCAGGACGCTCTGGGCGTCCAGGGTAAGGCTGTTCGCCGCGAGGGAGCGACCGAGGTGTGGACCAAGCCCCTGGCCGACGGCGCGGTGGCGGTGGCGCTGTTCAACCGGGGCGAGGCGTCGGTGACGATGACCGCGACACCCGCGGATGTGGGCTTGGAGACGGTGCAGGCCGTTCGCGATCTGTGGGCTGGAGTCGACCTTGAAGCGTCGCTGAAGGTCTTTGCCGTTCCGGAGCACGGCGTGGTGTTGCTGAAGGTAAAGGGGCGTTAAGCCGCTTCGTCTTTTTGCAGCCTATGCGTGCTTCTCCGGCCTGAGCGAGCCGTTCGCGAGCGCGATATCTTCTCTTTGAAAACGGCAGCCCCGTGGAGAGCTGCCGTGAAGTCGTTAGCGAGATTAGCCGATGATATTCTGGCAATTCAATTGCGCGTTCAAATATTTAGATCTCGCATAGTCTTTGCATTTCATCAGCTCCGGAACGTTGGGGCTTGTCGCGTTCCCGAAGCGGCTCATGCAAATGTTGTCTTCCAACATGAACGTGCTGTTGGCGCTGTTCATGCAAGCCGACATCGCGTCTGACACCGGATCACGAGCATTTGCCGCCGACGATGCGAGCGTCAGCCATAGAAGCGGAAGAGCAAGCTTCTTCATTCTAATCATCCCATCGGAACGAGTGACCGCTTGTCATCACTTAAAACCACAATTCAATCTTAAATTGGGTCAACAAAAATCCGCCCAAACTCAAACTAGAGATTGGGCGGATGAATTGTCTGAAATAGAGTTTTATAAGCGCTCGTACGTATCGATACGAGATACCTATATTCAAACCTAGAGCATCGCGCGGAAAAGTGGACGCCGGTTTTCCGCAAAAGCGATGCGAAACAAAAATCTAGAGCAAGTCGTGCGATTCCTATATCGCGCGATTTTCTCTAGTATCGGAAGCGGGCGCTGACCTGGATGGTGCGGGCCTGGACCCGCGCGCCCAGGGGCAGCATGCGGTTCTGGCCCCAATAGACGTTGTTGTTTTCCTTGGTCAGGTTGGTGCCCTCGACGCTGAGGGTCAGTTGCTTGAGCGGCGTCCAATTGACAGCCGCATCAAGGCGCGAGGTCGCGTCGTTGTAGGGCGAGTATTCGGGATTGTCCTGGTAAACCGTAATCTTGTAGCGGTCACGATAGTTGTACGCGACCCGGGCGCTGAACTGCGGCGTGTCGTAGTAGAGCGCCAGGTTGTAGGTATATTTCGAGGTGCTGTCGGCGTCGAAGACACCCGGGATCAGCCGCTGTTCCGGCGTGAAGTCGGTGTATTCGATCGTGGCCTTGGCCATGTAGGTGAAATTGGCGCTGGCGCCGAAGTTATGCAGCTTGCCCGGCAGGAAATCGAAGAAGCCGGAGGTGTTGAATTCGTAGCCCTGGAACGTTCCGGGGCCGGCGTTGCGAACCTTGGAGACAATCGCGTCTTTGCCCAGTTCCGGAACGAACTCGGTGCGCGACGCCCAATAAATGTAGGCGTCGGGCTTCTTGAGGAACGCGCCGAGCGAGACGATGCCGCCACGACCGAAATAGTATTCCAGCGAGGCGTCGTAGTTCTGCGAGCGGTTCGGCTTGAGGTCCGGGTTGCCGGAGTCGACCCGGCCAGCCAGTGTATCGATCGTTTTCCAGGACGACATCTGCAGGAAGTCAGGGCGTTGAATGTTGTAGGTGTAGGCCAGGCGCAGCTGGACCTTGGGTGTGAAGTGAATGACGCCATTGAGGCTGGGCAGCACGTCGACATAGTCGCCGCCCCCAGTGGTCGGTGTGATGATGACCACGACGCGACCGGGGTCTTCCGGCGTCGGCGACTTCTCGATCGAGTATTTGGTGCTCTCGATCGTGCCCTTGGTTCTGACCACCCGGACCCCAAACACGCCGTCGATTGGGAAGCGGCTCTTGACCCCGTAGTTCAGGTTGACGAAACCGGCCAGGGACTTCTCGTCATCGACATAGCTCTGACCCAGGTTGCTGGGCGGCTTTTCCGTGTCCCAGCCTGCGGCGGTGCGGAACGCGGGCAGGTTGGCCATGATGTCCTTGCCGGACAGATGGTACCAGGAGGGTGAGAAGTTTCCGACCTCGAGCTTTGACCGCTCGACACCGACGCCCTGTGCGAAATTGGCCAGGCCGCTGGTCGGGAAGGTGTCGCGATAGCCGTAGTCGCGGGTGGTATGGCGATCATTGTAGCGCAGGCCCACCATCGCGCTGCGGAAGAACTTGTCCTCGCTCAGGCGGTACGTCGCGTCCGTGGCGGCGACGAATTCATGGCTCTTGGCGTAGGTCCGCTCGTCGTGCGTCTGGAAGAGCTGGTAGTTGTTGATCTTCGACAGGTCGGTGGTGGGGAAGGTGATGTAGGGGCCGCGGCCCGGCACCTTGTCGGAGTTCAAATCGACGTTGACGGTGTTTATCGGATTACCGCCGGCGTCCAGGAAATGCGACAGGGTCAGAACGCCATAATATTTTGTGTCGCTCCAGTTGTACTGCGTCGAGGCGTTGATCTGGATCCTGTCATTGTGCCAATGCATCTCGGCATTGGTCGTGTAGTTGTTCGATGTCACGTCCTCATAGTAAGACTGGGCGCTGGCGTCGACGCCGGCCGCGCGGCTGAGGGTCAGCGACTGGACGGTACGGTCGTCGTCGGCCAGAACCACGTTCGAAACCGTATGGCCGTCCTGTCGGGTGGTGACGTGCAGGCGGTCGCGCGCGCGCTTTTCCTTGCTGCCGAAGTACGAACCCTCGATCACGAAGTCCAGATGTTCGTTGGCGCGCCATTGGCCCACTAGGTTGATCGACGGGCGGATGATCTTGCCCGTCTCGACGCCATAGTTCACCGCGTAAGGCGCGATGATGTTCTGCTGACTAACGGGTAGGGACGCCTGAGTCGTGCCGAAGAACGTATTGGGCGACTCGCTCTCGACGAAGTCTTCCTCGTAGTTGTTCCTGGTGTAGGAGCCGTTGATCAGGAAGCCCATCTCGCCGATCCCGGTGTCGAACCGGTCGCCGATCAGCAGGCTGGCATAGGGGCTCTTGGTGTCGCCGGTGCTGCCGTAGACGTTCTTGACGCTGCCGGCGACCGTCAGGCCGTTCCTCAGGTCCAGCGGACGCCGCAGCTCGACATTGACCGTGCCGGCGATGCCGCCCTCGACCTGGTCGGCGGTGCGGGTCTTGTAGACCTGGACGGACTTCAGCAGTTCGGCGGGGATGTCGGCCAGGTTGGCCGAGCGCCCTTCGCCGACGGTGTTGCTGTTGCCGTTGATCGTCGTCGCGACGCCCTGCATCCCGCGGATGGTGATGTTCGTGCCCTCGCCGTGGATGCGCTCGATCTGGACGCCAGTGACGCGCGACAGGGCTTCGGGGACGTTGTTGTCGGGCAGCTTGCCGACGTCTTCGGACTCGATGGATTCGACGATCTGGGCCGCGTTCTTCTTTCGCTTCGTCGCCGCGTCCAGGCTGCCCCGGATGCCCTTGACGATGACGGTGTCGACCAGTGTCGGATCGTCGGCGTTGGCTTCGTCGGCGGCGGTCGCCTTGGCCGCTGCGTCGGTCGACTTGATGTCCTGCGCGACGGCCGGCGAACACAGGGTGATCGCGATTAGGGCCGTCGCCACCATCATGGCGTGCCTGCTGCTCATGGACTGTCCTCTCCCCTGACAATTACCAGGCTGCAAATTGGACACATCTCCAGGTCGGCGTCAAAAAAATTATACAATATACATTCGACGATCAGACAAATGCCATATTGACCCTGGGCCGCGCCATGAGTTCGGCTGGTCGGTTGTGTCGTGAGTAACCGATTGTTTTCACAATATTTATTTTAGAATTTGGCGCGCGAAAAAGGACCTTGAAACGCTATGGAGCGACCGGAATATGTCGTTCCAAGACCAGTTGGCGGCTCCGCCAATTCAACCCGCATGTGCAAGAAGCGACTCTTCCAGGTCGCCTTTCGTGCGGGAGGACCGGTATTATCTGCCTGATAACTCCGACAATTTGTCCGCAGTTGCGTGACGCCGTGAGGGCGCGCATCGACGCCCCGAAAATCCTCGGGTTCACTGCCTCGATTGAGTTTGGGGTGTCAGGCCGACAGCTGCTGCTTGAGGTCCGACAGGGTGCCGAGGATGTGGTTGACGGTCAGGGATTCGACCGCCGCCGCATCGCCCCGGATCCAGGCGGCCAGGATCTCGCGGTGCTCCTGGCTGGCCCGCTCGTCGCGCCCCAGGGGCTCCAGATGCACCCGCACATAGCGTTCGGCCAGGATCTGCAGCCGTTCCATCAGCTGGTAGGTGATGTGACCGCCAGGGCGCACCAAGGCCAGGTGGAAGGCGCGGTTGAAGCTGACATGGTCGCCGTCGGGCCTGGCCAGTTCGGCTTCCAACGCCGAGAGCGCCTTTTCGGCGGCCGCGTGGTCGGCCGGGGTGGCGCGCAGGCAGGCCTCGGCGACCGCGCCGGGCTCGAGCTTCAGGCGCAGGGCGAAGACCTCGCTGGCCTCGTCGGTCGACAGGTCGCGGACCACGTAGCCGCGATTGGGATAGGAGCTGAGCAGGCCGTCTTGCTCCAGGCGACCCAGGGCCTCGCGCAGCGGGATCTTGCTGACGCCCAGCTCGGCGGCGATGACGTCCTGGCGAACGGCGGTCCCCGGCTGCATCGCGCCAACCAGGATGCGGCGCCGGACGATTTCATAGGTCTGGTCGGACAGCGTGCGGACGACGATGTTCATTGGCGCAGGCTGAACCTCTTGGCGACCGCCCCCGTGCGGTGTGAGCCTTATCGTATACTCGACGCGGCGGATCAGCGGGAGTCTAGATCACCTGGAAGCCCGCCCAGAACGGGTCGGCGCGGTCGATCCAGAGGATGTTGTGGCCGGTGGCGATCGCCGATCCCTGGATCGACGGGATGATCGCGTCCCGTCCGCCCAGTTCGACCCGGTCCTCGACACGTCCAACGAAGCGGCTGCCGATGATGCTCTCGTGCACGAAGGCGTCGCCGACCTTCAGCTTGCCCTTGGCCGCCAAGTGGGCCAGGCGCGCCGAGGTGCCGGTGCCGCAAGGGCTGCGGTCGATGGCGCGGTCGCCGTAGAACACCGCGTTGCGGCCGTCGGCGTCCGGAGCCCGGGGCGCGTCGGCCCACAGTACGTGGCTGACCCCGCGGATGGTCGGGTCCAGCGGATGGATCGGCTCGACCTTGTCGCGGACCAGCGACCGGATGATCGGGCTGAGCTGCAGGATCTCGGCCGCGCCCAGGGCGTCGATGCCCGTATAGGCGCCCTGGGGTTCGATGATGGCGTAGAAGTTACCGCCATAGGACACGTCGATCGTCAACGGGCCGAAGCCCGGGACGTCGATCGCCACTCCTTCCTCGGCCAGATAGGCCGGGACGTTGCGGATCTTCACCGCCGTGACCCGGTCGCCCGCCGTCTCGTAGGCGATGTCGATGACCCCGGCCGGCACCTCCAGCCGCAGCTTGCCCGGCTCGCGCGGGGTGATCAGGCCGTTCTCAAGCGCGAAGGTGACGATGCCGATCGTGCCGTGCCCGCACATTGGCAGGCAGCCGCTGGTCTCGATGAACAGGATGCCGGCGTCGCAGTCGGGCAGGGTGGGCGGATAGAGGAAGCCGCCCGACATCATGTCGTGGCCGCGCGGCTCGAACATCAGGCCGGTGCGGATCCAGTCAAAGCGGGCGAGGAAGTCCTGCCGCCGTGCGCTCATCGTGTCGCCCCGCAGCAGCGGGGCGCCGCCGGCCGCCAGGCGCACGGGATTGCCCGCCGTGTGGCCGTCGATGCAGAAGAACGTGTGACGCATGGACTTCCTCTTACTCTTACGCTCCGACGGCGAGGGTCAGGCGGCCGCCTGGGTCAGGAGCGGCCGGGTGGCGGCGGCTTCCTCGACCATGGCGATCACCTGGGCGCGACGGGCGCCGGCCAGGGGCAGGCGGGGCATGCGCACCCGCTCCGATCCGCGGCCCATGATCTGCTCGGCCAGCTTGATCGACTGCACCAGGTCGTGTTCGGCGTCCAGGTGCAGCAGCGGCATGAACCAGCGATAGATGCGCCGGGCTTCCTCCAGGTCGCCGCGATCGACGGCGGCGACCAGGGCCACCGATTCCTGCGGGAAGGCGCTTGTCAGGCCCGAGACCCAGCCGCGGGCGCCCATCAGCAGGCCTTCCAGGGCGACGTCGTCGAGGCCGGCCATCAGGATGAAGCGCTCGCCGAAGGCGCGGGCCAGGTCGGTGAAGCGCCGCGTATCGGGCGCGCTTTCCTTGACGGCCACGATGGTCGGCTCGCTGGCCAGGCCCGCCAGCACGTCCAGGGTGATCGCGGCGCGATAGGCGGGCGGATTGTTGTAGAGCATGATCGGCAAGGCGGAGGCCTGGGCGACGGTGCGGAAGTGGGCTTCGAGTTCGGCCTCGGTGGGGACATAGACCATGGCGGGCAGGACCATCAGCGCATCGGCGCCCAGCGACTGGGCGTCCTTGGCGAAGGCGGCGGCGCGCGCGGTGGTCAGTTCCGAGACGCCGACGATGATCGGGACCCGGCCGGCCACCACCTCGACGGCGGCCTGCAGCAGCTGGCGCTTCTCGTCGGCTTCGAGCGAATTGTTTTCGCCGCAGGTGCCCAGGACCACGAGGCCGTGCACGCCGTCGCGGACCAGGGCGTCGAGCACCTGCTGGCTGGCGTCGATGTCGACCGACAGGTCGGTCTTGAATTGGGTCGTGGCGGCCGGGAACACACCCGACCAATTCATGGAGCTCATACGGCTTGCACCTCTCACTGCTTCGTCTACGGTATACGAAATGGCGATGCAGAGGTAAAGCCCGGGTGGGACAGACGGCCGGAACATTGGTGATTGGCGGCGGCGTGGTTGGCAAGGCTTGCGCTCTGGCCCTGCGTCGCACCGGCGAGACGGTGCTGACGCTCGATCCGCAAGGTCCCTCCCGTCCGGCCTCCTATGGTAACGCCGGCCACATCGCGACGGAGCAGGTCGAGCCCCTGGCCTCGCCGGCCGCCTTGGCCTCGGCGTTGGGGCGGCTGTTTCCGCTGGGCGGCGCGCTGGATTTCCGCCTGGCCGACATCGCCGCCTGGGGGCCGTGGGCGGCGCGTTTCATCAGGGCCTCGACCCCAACAGGCGCGGCTCACGGCAGGCAGGCGCTGAAGAGCCTGCTGTACGAGGCCCTGCCGGCCTGGCGCCGCCTGGCGTCGAGCCTGGACCGTCCCGATTTGCTGGTCGAACGCGGCCACCTCGTCGTCTGGGAAAGCCCCGAGACCGCCCGGGCGGGCCTTGAGGCCTGGCGCGCCGCCGACATCGGCCAGGCCCGGGTCAGCGCCCTGTCCGATCCGCTGGCGCGGCAGGTGCGACAATGGATCACAGCCCCGGTCGCCGGCGGCGCGCAGTTCGAGAACACGGGCCAGGTACGCGATCCCGCCCTGGTCCTGGGCTTGCTGGACGAGGCCTTCACGGCATTGGGCGGACAGCGGCGGGCCGGCCGCGCGGTGCGCCTGCGGGCCGTCGGTCGCCGAGTCGAGGTCCTGCTCAAGGACGGTCAGCAGCTGGCGCCGGAGCGGGTGCTGGTCGCCGGCGGCGTGGGGTCGGGCGCCTTGCTGCGCGACCTGGGCCATGCCGCCCCGGTGATCGCCGAGCGCGGCTATCATCTCGAAGGCGGGGCGGAGCACTGGGGCGATCTGCCGCCGGTGGTGTTCGAGGACCGTTCGCTGATCCTCACCCGGTTCGGCGACCGGCTGCGGGCCGCCAGCTTCGTGGAGTTCGGCCGCGAATCCTCGCCGCCCGATCCCCGCAAGTGGGCGCGCCTGCGTCGCCACCTGGCCGAGCTGGGCGTGCGGATGGAGGGGCCCGTCGCCGAATGGATGGGCGCCCGGCCGACCCTGCCTGACTATCTTCCTGCCATCGGCCTCAGCCAGCGGGCCGACAACCTTTACTACGCCTTCGGTCACCAGCATCTGGGCCTGACCCTCGCGGCGGTGACCGGGGAGCTGGTCGCGGCCCTGATGGGCGGCGCGGCCCCGGCGGTCGACCTGACACCCTTTGACCTGGACCGGTTCGCGCGAGGGCGCGACCTACGCAAGAGGAACGCGGCATGACCCTGGGCGTCGGCGGCTCGACCATGGACCTGCAGCTGGCGGGCTTGTCGCCCCGGCCCGGACGGCCGCCGCCGATCGCGCTTTCCGAATACGAGGCGCGGCTGGAGCGGGCGCGGGCCCTGACCGCCGCGCTCGGGGGCGACGCGCTGCTGGTCGGGGCGGGGGCCAGCCTGCGCTATTTCACCGGCGTGCCGTGGGGCGCGACCGAGCGGCTGGTGGCCCTGCTGCTGCCGTGCGACGGGCGGCCGATCATGATCTGCCCCGGCTTCGAGCTGGGGTCGCTGCAGGCCGACCTGAAGATCGAGGCCGACATTCGCCTCTGGCAGGAGCACGACAGTCCCGCCGCCCTGGTGGCCCGGGCGCTGTCCGAGATCGGCGCCGACGTCCTGGCCCTGGACCCGGCCGCGCCGTTCTCGCTGTTCAGCGCCCTGGACAAGGCCGCGCCGTCGCTGCAGGCGGTCGACGCCACGCCGGTGATCGACGGCTGCCGGGGCGTCAAGTCGCCGGCGGAGCTGGCCCTGATGCGCTACGCCAAGGCTATCACCCTGGACGTCCACCGGCGCGCCGCCGCCGTGCTGGCGCCGGGGATCGCCGCCAGCGCCGTCAAGCGGTTCATCGACACCGCCCACCGCGCCGCCGGCGCCGATGGCGGCTCGACCTTCTGCGCGGTGCAGTTCGGCCGCGCCACCGCCTATCCGCACGGCCTGCCGGGCGACCAGGCGCTGGGGGAGGACGAGCTGGTGCTGATCGACACCGGCTGCCAGGTCGAAGGCTACAACGCCGACATCACCCGCACCTATGTGTTCGGCGAACCGGACGACGAGCACCGGCGGATCTGGGACATCGAGCACGAGGCCCAGGCCGCCGCCTTCGCCGCCGTGCGGCCCGGCGCGCCTTGCGAGGTCGTCGATGAGACCGCGCGCCGGGTGCTGGCGCGCCACGGCCTGGGCCCGGACTACGCCCTTCCGGGCCTGCCGCACCGCACGGGTCACGGCATCGGCCTGTCGATCCACGAGGGCCCTTACCTGGTGCGGGGCGACACCACGCCTTTGGCGCCGGGGATGTGCTTCTCCAACGAGCCGATGATCGTCATCCCCGACCGCTTCGGCGTGCGACTGGAGGACCACTTCCACGTCACCGAGGACGGCGCGGCCTGGTTCACCGAGCCCTCGCCGTCGATCGACGCGCCGTTCGGTTCGTCGTGAGGCCCGTTTCCACGCCATCCGGCCGGTCGTCCCCGGCCCGTCAAAGACACCTTTGGGGGTAATCGCATGAACTTCTGGACCCGCCGCAAGGCGCTCGACGCGATCGTCTCGGTGGAGGCCGACCGACGGCTGAAGCCGACCCTGTCGTGGCCACACCTGCTGGCCCTGGGCATTGGCGCCATCATCGGCACGGGCATCTACACCCTGACCGGCATCGGCGCCGAGCGCGCCGGACCGGCGGTGATCCTGGCCTTCGCCGCCTGCGGCGTGCTGTGCGTGTTCGCCGCCCTGGCCTATGCCGAGGTGGCGACCCTGATCCCGGCCGCCGGCAGCGCCTATACCTATGCCTATGCGGTGCTGGGCGAGGGACTGGCCTGGGTCGTCGGCTGGAGCCTGGTCCTGGAATACGCCGTCACCTGCGCGGCCGTGGCCGTCGGCTGGTCGGGCTACATGGTCGGCTTGCTGCAGAGCCTGGGCGTCCATCTGCCGCCGCAGATCCTGGCCGGGCCGCACGCGGGCGGGATCATCAACCTGCCGGCCGTGCTGATCACCGTCGCCATCACCGCCTTGCTGGCCAAGGGGGCGCGCGAGAGCGCCACGCTCAACATCGGCCTGGTGGTGATCAAGATCGTCGCCCTGGCCGTGTTCATCGGCCTGACCGTCACGGTCATCAAGGCGCACAACTTCACGCCGTTCATGCCCTACGGCTTCGCCGCCCACACCGAGGGCGGCCATCCGCGCGGCGTGATGGCCGCCGCCGCCATCGTGTTCTTCGCCTTCTTCGGCTTCGACGCGGTCTCGACCTCGGCCGAGGAGGTCAAGAACCCCAAGCGCGACCTGACAATCGGCATCATCGGCTCGATGGTGATCTGCACGGCGATCTACATGCTGGTCGCCGCCTGCGCGGTCGGGGCCTGGCCCTATGCCGAGTTCGCGCGGTCGGGCGAGCCGCTGGCCTTCATCCTGCGCGGCCTGGGCCATCCGGCCGCCGCCTTCGGCATCGCCGCCGCCGCCATCATCGCCCTGCCCAGCGTCATCCTGGTGATGATGTTCGGCCAGACCCGGGTGTTCTTCGTCATGGCCCGCGACGGCCTGCTGCCGCGCGGCATGGGCCGGCTGCATCCCAAGAGCGGCGCGCCGGTCACCCTGACCCTGATCACCGGGGCGGTCGTGGCCCTGGTCGGCGGGTTCCTGCCGCTGGACCAGATCGCCGAACTGTCCAACGCCGGCACCCTGCTGGCCTTCATCTGCGTGGCGGTGTGCCTGATGGTGCTGAGGGTGAGCCGGCCGGACCTGCCGCGGCTGTTCCGCTGTCCGGCGGCCTGGGTCGTCGGCCCGCTGGCGGTGGTCGGCTGCCTCTATTTCATGGCCAGCCTGCCGTCGGCCACCTTGGTCCGGTTCGTGGCCTGGAACCTGGTCGGCCTGGTCGTCTACCTGGCCTACAGCCGTCGCTCCAGCCTGCTGGCGCGGGGCGCCGAAGCGTCTCCGGTGCGGGAAGCCAGCGTGATCGTCGACTGACGATCCGCGATCTGGCGCGAAACGAAACAGTCCGCGCCAGCTGACAGCGACGCGGGCGCGGGCCTATACGATCCCGATGGTGCTCGACGGCAGGACGGGATTCTAAGATGGCCGGCAACGCGATGATCCGCCGCGACCTTCTGCTCGGCGCCGCCGCCAGCCTGGCCGCCGGCCCGGCCTTGGCGGCCGCCAAGGCGGGCTGCGTCGTCTGGACCTTCGACCGGCTGGACCGCATCGGCGGCGAGGTCACTCATGTCGAGGGCGCGCCGACCGTGATCGACACGCCGCTGGGCAAGGCGGTGCTGTTCGACGGCGTCGACGACGCCCTGTTCTTCGACCGCCATCCCCTGGCCGGCGCGGCCACCTTCACCTTCGAGGCTCTTATCCGGCCGGACGGCGGCGCCTTCGCCCAGCGCTGGTTCCACCTGGCCTCCGACGAGCCGGTCCCCGCGCCCGCCACGCCGTCCAACACCCGGATGCTGTTCGAGCTACGGGTGGTCGGGGACCAATGGTACCTGGACGCCTTCGTCAACGGGCCGGGCTACAAGCAGACCCTGGTCGCTCCCGACAAGCTGTTCCCCGTCGGCCGCTGGCGTCACGTGGCCCAGACCTATGACGGCGAGACCTATCGCGCCTATGCCGACGGCCAGCTGCAGGGCGAGGCGAAGATCGCCTTCACCCCGCAAGGCCCCGGGCGGGCCTCGGTGGGCGTGCGGATGAACCGGGTCGACTACTTCAAGGGCGCGATCCGCCAGGCCCGCTTCACCCCAGTCGCGCTCAAGCCGGAGGCGTTCCTGAAGCTGCCGGCGGGGGCGTAGAGGTCGCGTTCAGAACCGGCCCGGCGCCGGCGTCTACTTCTGCTTGGCCGGCTTGGCGGTTTCAGCCGCCTTGACCGCCTCGTCCGCCGCCTTCTTCCAGGCGGCGTACTCTTCCAGATAGGGCTGGCGGCGCAGGATCTTGGAGGCCGGGTCGACGATCACCGGCACGGCGTCGCCCACCTTGATGCGGCCGGTGTTGTCGGTCATCGGCGCCGTGACGATCTTGTCGCCGACCTTGACCTCGACCGGCATCGGGAAGGCCTTGCCCGAGGGCGTCTTCCAGCTCAGCACCAGGTCGTCGCCATCGCGCGCTGTCCGCAGTTCCGGCAGCTTGGCCTGGTAGAAATAGGCGTCGAAGAACCACTGGTAGTCCTTCCCCGTCACGTCGTTGACGATCTTGATGAAGTCCCGGGTCGTGGCGTAGCGCGGTGCGAAGTTGCCGGGCTTGGGGTCGGGGCGGCCATAGACCAGGATGCGCACCGCCTTGAAGAAGGCCGCGTCGCCGATCGTGGCGCGCAGGGTGTGCATGACGTTCGAACCCTTGGCGTAGATGTCGTTCGCCGGCCCGCCCTCGGGCTTGTAGACCTGATCCTCGGTCATCACCTTGTCGGCGACGATCGGGAACTGGTTCTTGCTGCCCACCCGCTGGGCGTTCAGGCGGGTCATGTACTCCATGTCGCCGTGCAGCCATTGCGAGAACAGGGGTTGCATGTAGCTGCCCAGGCCCTCGTGGATCCACATGTCGTCCCAGTCGACATTGGTCACCTGGTTGCCGAACCACTCGTGCGACAGCTCGTGCTGGAACAGCCAGTCGTAGCCGTAGACGTCCTTTTTGTACTCGTTGCCGTAGGCGTTCATCGTCTGGTGTTCCATGCCCAGGTGCGGCGTCTCCACCACCCCCAGCTTTTCCGAGCGGAACGGGTAGGGGCCGATCATCTGTTCGAAGAAGTCCAGGGTGGTCGGGAACTCGGCGAACAGGGCCCTGGCCTTGGCCGGATCGTCGCTCTTCAGGTACCAGTATTCGATCGGGAAGCTGTCGCCGAACCGGCTCTTGTAGGTGTCCTCCAACTTCACATAGGGGCCGACATTGACGGCGATGGCGTAGGTGTCGGGCTGCTTCTGGCGCCAGTGGAAGGTGCGCCAGCCGTCCTTTTCCGTGACGCCCACCAGCACGCCGCCGGCCGGGGCCGACAGGGGGGCGGGGACGGTGACGTAGAAGTCGACCAGCAGCGGCTCGCCGGTCGGGAAGTCGATGCACGGCCAGAACAGGTCGCAGCCGTCGCCCTGCACGGCGCTGGCGATCCAGGGCTCTCCGGTCGGGGCGGTTTTCCAGACGAAGCCGCCGTCCCACGGCGCCTTCTCGGCCTCGTGCGGCTGGCCGGCGTAGCGGATCTGGACCACCGTCCTGGCCCCGGCGGCGATCGGGGCGGGCGGGGTGATGGTCAGGCGGCCCTCGGGATTGGTCCAGGCCGAGACCGGCAGGGTCTTGCCGTCGACGATCAGGGCGCTGACCGCGAAGTTCCTGTCGAAATCCAGAACGATGCGGGGCAGGGCGCTCTTGGCCGCCAGGGTCAGGGTGGCGTCGCCTTCGATCGCCTTGCGCTCGGGAAGGATCTTCAGCTTCAGGTCGACATGCTCGATCGTCACCGCCGCTTCCTCGGCCGGCATCTGGCCGCCGGTGCTCAGGGTCAGGGCCGTGGTCGGGGCCGGCTTGGCGGCGGGCGCGGCCTGAGCGGCGCCGGTCAGGGCCAGCAGCGAGACGGCGCACAGGGCCGCGGCCCGGCGGTGAAACTGGATAGGCAAAGCAAACTCCCCTCGCGACGCGAACTTTCGGCGACATGGGTAAGCGCGGCCACGCAGGTCGCCAAGCCGGAAGTTTCGGGGATGGTTCTTTCGGCGTTACAGCAAACGTTGATCAGATCTTTTCGCTGATCTTGATCGCCGCGCGGCAGCCGGCGCGGATCACCGCCGACAGCAGCGGATAGGCCGGCGCCTCCAGGGCCCCTTCGCCGACGGCGATGTCCTTGTGATGCAGCTCGTCGTCGCGGAACTGGCTGAGCTCGGCGGCCAGCGAGGGATCGCGCGCCTCCAGTTCGGCGATCTGGCCGGCATAGTGCTGCTCGATCACCGTCTCCACCGCCTCAGTGCAGGCGTGGGCGGCCTTGTCGCCCAGCAGGGCCGTGCCCGCGCCCAGGGCGAAGGCGGCGGCGCGCCAGACCGGCGACATCAGGGTGGGCCGCACCCGGCGCTCGCCCAGCAGGTCGTTGAAGCGGCTCAGGTGGACCTGCTCGTGGCCCTCCATTTCCTGCAGTTGGCCGGCGATCCGTTCTCGTCCGGGCGCGTTGCGCATCACCGCCTGCTGGCCGCGATAGATATGGACGGCCGCCAGCTCGCCGGCCTGGTCGACCCTAAGGATCTCGGCCAGGCGCGCCTTCTGGGCGCCGGCGCCCGGACGGGGAGGGACGGGCTGGCTCATTTCAAGCCGCCTTGGGCGCGGCCTGGGGGCGCAGGCAGGCGAAGAACGAGGCGGCGGCCAGGCCCAGGGAGATCAGGGCGTTCCAGCCGGCCATCGACAGGCCCAGGAAGATCCAGACGGCCTTGTCGCAGGACGGGGCGGCGATCTTGGCGCCCTTCAGCATGGCCACCAGATCGTCGGCCGAGGCCGCGCCGCCGGCCGCGCAGGCGGCGGGCCCGGGCCACCACTTCCACTCGGCGCCGGCATGATAGACCGCCAGGCCCGCGCCATAGAGGAAGCCCAGGCCGATCAGCAGGATCAGCGGCCGCCGCACCTTGTCGACCCAGGCGGTGCGGCTGAGGAGGATCGTCACCAGCGCCACCGCCCCGGTGACCCAGTAGGCTTCGCGCTGCTTCAGGCACAGCAGGCAGGGGGCCAGCTTGCCGAAGGTCTCGAAGGCGTGGGCGGCGCCCAGCATGGCGGCGCAGGCGATGAAGGCCAGCAGCGGCCAGTGGTCGGCGGCCCAGCCGATCGGCGAGCGATTGGGGGCCAGGGCGCCCGCCGCGCCGGCTTCGCTGGTGTGTTCGATCGTCATCCCGCGCACGCTCCACCGCCGCTTCCCCCCAAGAAGTGGCTCGCCGTGAGGCCGATGACAAGCAGGGCGATCAGGATGCCGGCGAACAGGGCCAGGCGCCGCTCGATCACCGGCATCATGGCCGGGCCGAACTTCTTGACCACGAAGGCCACCAGGAAGAAACGGGCGGCGCGGGTGACCACGCAGGCGGCGATGAAGATCGGGAAGCTGAACTGCAGCAGGCCCGAGGTGATGGTCACCAGCTTGAACGGGATGGGGGTGAAGCCCTTGGCGATGATCACCCACGAGCCCCACTGGCGGTACCAGCATTCCGCGTCGGCCAGGGCTGTCGGCTTGCCCAGCACCGCCAGCAGCTTCTGCGCCGCGTCGTGGAAGAAGAAGCCGATGCCGTAGCCCAGGATCCCGCCGAGAACCGACGCCAGGGTGCAGAGGGCGGCGTAGCGCCAGGCCTTGTCCGGCTTGGCCAGCACCATGGGCGCCAGCATCACGTCGGGCGGCACGGGGAAGAACGAGCTCTCGGCGAACGAGATGGCGAACAGGCTGGCCGGGGCGTGACGGGAGGCGGCCAGGCCCATGACCCAGTCGTAGAGGCGACGCAGCATGCGGACTCCGAAATGAGGACGGCCGTAGCTAGCAGGCGACCATGACGTTGTCGCGGCGCATGATGCGATCGCGTGCAATCCTATTGGAATTGCGGGCTTGGGTGGCTATCACGCGCGTTCGATGGCTTTGCCCGTCCAAATTTCGAAAGACGATCCCATGAGCGACACGCCTCCCGACCGCCTGGCCTCCAACCCCTCCAGTCCGCACTACGACGCCGAGATCCTCGAGCGCGGCGTGGGCATCGTGTTCAACGGCGTCGAGAAGACCAATGTCGACGAGTACTGCGTCAGCGAGGGCTGGATCCGCGTCACCGCCGGCAAGGCCGTCGACCGCAAGGGCAACCCGATGACCATCAAGCTGCAGGGCGAGGTCAAGCCCTACTTCCGCAACGACAACGCCGAAGGCTGAGCCCGATGGCCCCGCGCCGCCTGATCGACCTGCCCGGCTTCGCCGACCTGGAGACCCGGGCGCTGATGAAGCCGTCGTTCGCCGATCCGGAGGCGCGGGCCCAGTTCCCGGAGATCGACCAGCTGGCGCGCGACACCTTCGGCCTCACCGCCGACGAGGCCGCCCTGGTCGCCGATCCGCCGGGCTGGGACGGGATCGACGTGAAATCGATGCGCGAGCAGGCCGAGGCGTTCGAGCGGGAAGGCTGGGACGTCACCGACGACAAGCGTCGGCCGCTGCGGATCCTGGGCCATTTCAGCCATCCGCTGTGGTTGGCCCTGCGCGGCGTCGCCGGCCATCTGCCGTTCGAGCCCGAGCCGGAGGATTTCGATCCCGGGGCCTCGTCCCTGGCCGCCGAGGCGGCCAAGTTCCGGCGGGACAAGCGGTAGGTCCCGTGCGTCCTTCGAGGCCCGCCCTTCTTCAAGCCAAGAGGGGGCGGGCGCCTCAGGATGAGGAGCGTTTTGGCTGTAAAGTCCTCATCCTGAGGTGCGAGCCGTAGGCGAGCCTCGAAGGACGCACGGCGCCTAGCGCTTCTTCCCCAGCTCGGCGCCGATGTCCTTGATCGAATTGCCGACCTTGCGGTGGGCGGCGACCAGCTGGTCCTTGGTCACGCCCCAGCGCTTCATCCAGTATTCGACCTGATGGCGTTCGCGCGGATCCAGGCGATCCTCGTCGCGGAAGTCCCGCTTGCCCTTGGGAGCACCCATCGTCGCCTCCTACGTTCTCTTGCGGGCCTATCGCGCGCGGCGGACGTTGTCGAGGCGACGACTGACCTTGGAAAGACCCTGATGAGCGATCCCGACCTCGAAGCCATGGCCCAGGACGAGCTGGCGCGCGCCATGACCCTGACCTGGCGCGACCTGAACAAGGTGATTCCCTGGGGCGACACCTTCGAGGGCATCTCGCCGGCCGGGCGCAACGTGGAAGTGGAACGAAGTTATCTCTGGGCCGACCAGCCCGGCGGCGACATCCTGTGCGAGGTGGCCGTCTACGGCGGCCCCAGCCGCTACGACCAGGGCGGCCGGGCCCGCGGCGTGATTTCCCGCCGACTCGGATAACCTGGTCGCACGAAGCGCCGAAGGTTCTTGACCACAAGGACAATTCTCGCCAAGTCCGCATGGGAGCAGTGAAATTTTTTGACCTCTGGAGGCGGGGCGATTGTTGCGACGAACTTCGACGCCGCGAGACTTTCCGGCGGCGCCCCTTCGCTGGGCGTCCGGAGGCCTGGATGCACAACCACCGGGCGAAACGCCCGCTTTCCTGGCCTCAGGCTTGGCCGTGATTGAGCGGGGCCGACGGGCCGCGCCAGATCGAGCCTTGTCGACGCGAGCGACCGCCAGAGTCGCGGGCGTAAGGAGGACGAAAGGAAGGCCATGGCCGCGACGGTCTCACTCATGACTCAGATTCCCCCCGAAGGCGCCCCCGAGCACGTCTCGCTGGCCGATTATCTGCCCTACCAGCTGGTCGTCGCCGCCAATGCCGTGACGCGGCTGGTGTCCCGCGCCTACGAGGACCGGTTCGGCCTCAGCATCCCGCAGTGGCGGCTGATGTCGGTGCTGGCCGAGGGGCCGCTGACCCAGCAGGCCGCCGTCGTGCGCACCGCCATGGACAAGGTGCGCGTCAGCCGCGCCGCCCAGGACCTGGTCGAGCGCCGCCTGGCCGTGCGCCTGAGCAACCGCGTCGACCGCCGCTCGCACAGCCTGGAACTGACCGCCGCCGGCCGCCGCCTGTTCGCCGAGATCGTGCCCCTGGCCCGCGCCTACGAGGCGGCCCTGCTGGCCGGCCTGGCCCCCAGCGAAGTGGCGACCCTCAAGCGCCTGCTGGGCCAGCTGGAGTCGGCGGCGGGCACGCTCTACGGCGCCGACACCGCGCCGGGGGCTTAAGGCGTCTTCGCCTGGCAGGTTTGGCGAAAAGCGACGCTGGAACTTCCCGCGGGCGTTTGCTAGACAACCCCTCCTTCGCCGACCTTGCGTCGCCGCGAAGCGCGGGCGTGGTGAAACTGGTAGACGCGCCGGACTCAAAATCCGGTTCCGAAAGGAGTGTCGGTTCGACCCCGACCGCCCGCACCAACTGCAAATTCAGTGGCTTAGCACCGTGAAACTGCCCCATCGGGGCGGTTTTGTGCGTTCGCCAGCCTTGCGTTGATTTTGTTCAGTTTTCTCAGCTTTTGCCAAAATGACCACGAGCGCCGAGCGCACGGAGAGCGCACAAAAGTTCCGACTCTGTTCTGCGTCGAGCGCAACATCGCCTGAGGCGTCGCCGCCGCGAGGTTGATGCCTCGGGAGATCAGCAACTCGCGGGCCGGCGCGCCGGGATCGGCGTTGCCGATCGAGTAGACCGTCTCGATCGCCTGAAGGTCGGCCCATGCGAACTAGGTCGCACCTCTGGCGCCGGCAACGATCGTCCAAACGGATCAAAGAAACTTATCGCCTGACGCGGGCCTTTGCCTGAGGATTGATCTTCGGCGACCGAAGCTGGAGGCGGCGATGGCCGTCGAGCTTCGACCTCGACATGATCTGGTCGTCATGAACGTGCGAGATGATGTGTCGAGTTGCGTCCCAGGAACGGGCGCGGTTAAAATTCTCAATCTCATGTGCGAGCACCCAGCCCGAGGGAGCAGACGCCCCAGTGATGAACAGCATCCTTGTGGGCGACAGCGGGTAGCTAATCTGGACGAATGGGTCGGAAAAATTCAACGGGCGAGCGTCACCGGGTGGCCGAGGTGGTGTCGCAGCATGGACGGGCGAGTCCGAGGTAATAAAATGGCCGCCAATTGCCTGCCTGACCTCCCAATGCTTCTGCGCGATTAGTGGTGCGATTTGTTCGCTGAATTTGAGGATTTCCAATCCAACTTTAGCACTGATTGAAAGCTCATAGTTCCTTGATTGCGCAGAATAACGTTTTAGTTTTGCTATATCGATGTTCGGCAACGGATTTTTCTCAAGATCCGCGATGATTTCGGCGTATTTTTCATCGCCAGTCAGGATTCCGTCGACAGCGGATTTAATCTGTCTCCCAATCAACTCTGCCGCTGCGTTTATGCGTCGCGGCGTCCTATAGAATTGAGTAGCTAGAAAAAGCGAAAATGTTAAGCGTTCCTTCCCTAATGGCATTCTTCCTTGGAGAAGGTGTTCGTAGATGGGAGCAGCCTCCGATTCAATGTCAGTTAGCCAGTGATCGATATCATCATAATATGTTCCGTCCGCCCTCTTAAGAGAGTAGTAGTTTGTTTGCGATCCAACGTTTTCCACCGTAGAAGTGCGGAACTCTTCTTTTTCAATATCGTAAACCCATACCTTGCCACCGATTTCGTCGGACGTGAACTTTCTCAGGTGAAGGCGCGGCACGTAGTGTTGATTTTTTGTTCTTTGGTTGGACATTTTCTTCCTAGTTCTTATGCTATTTAGTGCGACCCAAGACGACGCTGCAATCGCCATTGAAAGTGTTTCGTCGCTTTCAACGGTAAGGTGGCATGTGGCTCGGCCTTCTTAATTTGGTAGTTCAAGCCGAGCTGCACCCCGCAGACTTGGCCGTAGATCTTGCGCAAGGTTGTGAAACAGTCGCCAAAGACCGGCCTCATCTGCGTCGGACTGAGCTTGGATCCTGGCCCGATCTGCCAGGAGGCGCGTGTGTCTATTGGCCAATGTAGTCGCCGCAAGCGTTACGGAGCCGCCTATCAACGACCCCAGCAGCGCAGCGACCAGTTCGGTTGATGACTACCACGGGGTAACAGTCGGGGATGCGTCGGGCAGCATAAGGATTGCGCCCACAATGTCAGGCCCGGTCATCGGCCATTGCTCCCGAAAGCGCCCCTCAAGGGCGGCCGGTTGTGCATTCTAGCTTAACAGTGACTCTGGCGAAGGCCTATCGGACTATGTTTAAACGGCATGAGCGGTCGGCGAAGCTGACCGACATCGCGCGCGCGCTGGCGGTCCGGGCGACTCCCATCCCCGCGCGAAATGCGCCGCGCTTCTCAGTGCTTGCTGAGCGTGTGGAAGAGCCGTGCCATAGGCGGCCAGCGATCGAGGAGGGGGAATGTCGGCAATTCAGAGCGATCTACGGCGGAGAGCAGAACGACTTTTGAGGGGGAGCCGTAGTTTCCACGACTTATCAACGATCTTTCTCAGCCAGAGAGATAAGCCGAACGCGCGAGTTTCGGTGACCGAAGTCGGCGATTTTATTGCTCACAGGGATCGGAGGGACCGGGGTGAGACCCATCGCTACGCCCGAGCTATGTTAATGTGTACGCGCGCCATCTCCGCTCTTCAGTCTGGAGATTCAGAGGGCCTATCGGTCGTCGATATCGCAGCTCAAGCCTCGTTAAGGCTCCATGATGAGCAGACGCTTCTAGACGAGGTAGGCGTCAACAAAGCTAATGCGGCCTCGATGTTAGGTCGGATGAGGTCGAAACGTTATGGGGTAAAGCAACAAGGCGGGCGTCGGGAGCTAAATCAGAAAGAGCAGAAACTTTTGTCGCTGCTTATCAAGGAGGCACCCGCGCGCCCGATTTTTACGCCTGAAAGACTTGTAGGAGATTTGGGCGTGATGTTGGTAGAAGGTGAAATAATTCGACCTCACCAACTTGAAGACTTTGTAGCCATTGAAGATTTGGTGTCGGCTTTCACCGTCTCAGTAATGCATGGGTCCGTGATCGGCTTTGATGACGGCGCAACTGTCGGCCTACATGGCCACAGCGAGGCCGGCATGCCCGTCTCAGTCTGGGCAGGAATCGAAGTTAAACCTCCCTATCCCAACACGCCTTTCCGGATCATGGTCCCTGCCTTTCTCACCCGCTTGGATTCCGCCGTGCACTGCTCACGAGCGCTGCAGGGTATTGGGGAATGGCGTGGGACTGTAGAGCTAAACTCGGCGGGGCTGCTTGACTATGTGAGTTGAGTGCTGGTGCGCAAAGGACGCGCAGCATAGCCAACTAACTGATTTTACGGGGTTCTGGAGCCGGACTAAAATCCGGTTCCGAAAGGAGTGTCGGTTCGACCCCGACCGCCCGCACCAACTCCTTTGAACTCAGGAACCCTTCCCGCCGCGTGGTCGCCACGTCGTGACCATCAGGGCCAGCGTCGCGGCGCCGAGGGCGGCCAGGGTGGCCCAGTCGAGGACGAGGGCGGCGGTCGACAGGGAGGCGTGCATCGGCCGTTTGGCCGCCGTCGCTATGGCTCGTGATCGCTTGCCCACGGTCGTTTCGCCTGTTCACGCCCCCTGGAGAAGCGTTCATCGGCCGCCGGCGGTTCCGCTGAAGCTCAGTGCGCCGGGTCGAAGTCGGCCTTTGCCGAGCGGACATAGGCCTCCCAGCTGGCCCGGTCGTGGAAGTCCAGGCCTTTGTCCCAGGCCGCGCCCATATAGTAGACGAACGGCTTGCCGGGCTCGACCTTGACCAGGACCAGGTAGTTGTCGGCGTCCTGGCGCACCTCGACCAGGGCCTTGGGATCGACCATCAGGGCGATGGCCATCGTGCCCTTCACCGGATCGGTCGGCTCCCAGTAGGACACCCGGCCCGCGCCGAGGTCCTTGGTGAACACCCCGCCCGCGCCGTCGTGGGCGGGCTTGCGCTTGCTGATCCCGATGCCGACCACCAGCGGGCCGGGCTTGTCGGAGCTGATCGTCGAGACCATCCGCGTGAAATTCGTGCCCAGCGGCAGGGTGAAGGTGCGGGTCTCCCAGACCTTGCGGTCCACGTCGACCGGCCAGGGCGCGTAGTCGACCTTGAACTGGGCGACGTCGCCGCCGGTCTGCAGGATCTGGTAGGACTTCCAGTTGCGCGAGGTCCACAGCTTGTTGTCCTGCCACACGCCCAGGCCGCCGGCCCCGCGGAACGTGTTGACGTCGTAGAAGTCCAGGCCCTCGCCGTGGAACGAGTGCTGGTCGCCGGTGCGCAGCTGGCGGTCCATGAACGGCCAGCGGACGTTCTTGCCCCAGGCGTCGATGCCGGAGGTCGACGGCGGTTCGGCCGCCTGCAGCGCCGGGCCGTAGATGCGGTGGGCGGTGCGGTCGTTCTCCCACAGGATGTCGCCGTAGCGATAGTCGGCATAGACCACGACGGCGCGCGGCTTCTGGCCCTCGGCGTCAGGTTTGGGCAGCGGCGCGACGATCGGCGGCATCGTCGGCGCGGCCTGGGCCGAGGCCGGCGGGGGCGCGGCCAGGACCGGGCCGAGAAGCGCGGCGGCCAGGGCGAGGGGAAGCAGGGGCTTGGTCATCGGGCGAGCTCGTGGCGATTGGAGAAAATGGGTCAGATCCGGGGGCGGCGGGCCAACTCGCGCCCGGACGGCAATTTGCCGCCGGGGGCGTGGCGGCCGTTGCCGATGGCCGTGGCGATCGCTCGGGCGATCTGCTGGTGGAGCTTCTGGGGATCGGTCGCGCCGGTGGTCATGTCGGGCATCCTAGCGGGGACGGGAGGCGGGGCGCCAGCGCCGCCGTCGGTCGTCCACGGACGGCCCGGCGCGGCCAGGGCGCCGACGGGCGGCCACTTTTTTGCGAGCGGGGCGTGCCGCGGGACGGATCGCCTGTGCTATTGCCGCGCTGATCCTGGCGAACTTGCGCCTGAACGAGTGCGACCCCGAATGTCCGACGCCGCCGACCTCGCCCCCGCCGACCCGACGACGCCGAAACCCGCGCCGCCGCGCGGCAAGCCGCCGATCTGGAAGCGGCGGCCCTGGCTGATCGGCGGGACGGCGGCCGTCTTGCTGGCCGTGGTCGCTGTCGTCGCCTCGCTGCTGTGGTCGCTGCCGCTGGGCCGGGCGCTGGAGCCCCTGGCCAACCCCACCCTGGTGATCGTGGCCGCCGACGGCTCGCCGATCGCCCGCCGCGGCTCGTACAAGGAAGCGCCGGTCGACGTCGCCAAGCTGCCGCCCTACGTCGCGGGAGCCTTCGTCGCCATCGAGGACCGGCGCTTCTACAGGCACATCGGCGTGGATCCGAAGGCCATCCTGCGGGCCATGGGCGCCAACGCCAAGGCCGGCGGGGTGTCGGAGGGCGGCTCGACCATCACCCAGCAGTTGGCCAAGAACGCCTTCCTGTCCAACAAGCGCACCTTCCGGCGCAAGATCCAGGAGGTGCTGATCGCCCTCTATCTGGACGCCCGCCTGTCCAAGGACGAGATCCTGTCGCGCTACCTGTCGTCGGTCTATTTCGGCGACGGCACCTTCGGCCTGGGCGCGGCGTCGCGGCACTATTTCGACAAGACGCCCCAGCAGCTGTCGATCGGCGAGGCGGCCATGCTGGCGGGCCTGGTCAAGGCGCCGTCCCGCTGGGCCCCGACCGAGAACTTCGACGGCGCCAGGACGCGGATGAAGACCGTGCTGGGCGCGATGGTCGACACCGGGGTGATCACCCAGGCCCAGGCCGACCGCGCGGCGACCCAGGTCCATGTCCAGACGGGCCGCCCCAAGCTGCCGGTCGGCTCCTATTTCGCCGACTGGGTGTTCCCCCAGGCCAAGGCGGTGTTCGAGAACACCTATGGCGAGACGGTGGTGCGCACCACGCTGGACCCCAAGCTGCAGGCCCAGGCCGAGAAGATCCTCGACCAGGCGATCGCTCGCGACGGCAAGGCGCTGAACGTCACCCAGGGCGCGATCGTGGCCATGCGCACCGACGGCCGGATCGTCGCCATGGTCGGCGGTCGCGACTACAAGGCCAGCCAGTTCAACCGCGCCGACGCCCAGCGCCCGCCGGGCTCGGCCTTCAAGCTGTTCGTCTATCTGGCGGCGATCCGCCAGGGCATGACCCCGACCAGCCCGATCCTCGACGCGCCGGTGCAGGTCAGCGGCTGGACGCCCAAGAACCACGAGGGCAAGTACGCCGGCCGCGAGGTGCCGCTGATCACCGCCTTCGCCGCTTCGTCCAACGTGGCGGCCGTGCGGCTGGCGCATGACATCGGCCGCGATGCGATCGTCCGCACCGCCCGCGACCTGGGCGTCACCGATCCGATCCCCAACGACCTGACCCTGGCCCTGGGCACCGGGCCGATGAGCCTGGTGCGGCTGACGGCCGCCTATGCGGCGATCGACGCCGGCGAGGCGCCGGTGATCCCGCACGGCCTGGCCGACTGGAAGAAGCCCGCCGGCGTCCATCCGCTGACCAAGGCCGAACTGGCCAGCATGCGCGACCTGCTGCGCTCGGCCACCCAGCGCGGCACGGGCGTCGAGGCGGCGATCCCCGGCGCGTTCGGCAAGACCGGCACCAGCCAGGATTATCGCGACGCCCTGTTCGTCGGTTATGTCGGCGACCTGGTGATCGGCGTCTGGGTCGGCAACGACGACAACAGGCCCATGAACGGCGTGGTCGGCGGCGGCCTGCCGGCCAAGATCTGGAAGAGCGTGGCCACCTATGCGGTCAATCGCGACGCGCCCAGGGCCGCCGAACCCGAGGACGACGACGCGGTCTCGGCCGCCGAGGACCCGACGCTGCTCAATCCCGACGGGACGCCGGTCGACGGCTCGGTCCCCGAAGGCGGCGAGGTTCCGCTGGCGGAGGGATCGGTTCCGCCCGCGCCAGATGCGCCGGCGGCGCCGCCCGCTCCGGTGATCAGCGCTCCACCGGCGCCGGCGGCGCCGGCGTCCGAACGACAGCCGGGCTAGTCGGCCGGCGGCGGTGCGCCGCCGCCGCTCATCGCCTTGTTGGTCAGCCAGATGCAGGGGATCAGCAGCACCGTCAGCCAGGCCGAGGCGCGGAAGAAGTCCAGCGTGGCCAGCAGATAGGCCTGGTTGACCACCTGGCTGGTCGCCGCGCCCACCGCCTGGGCGTGGCTGAGACCCACGGCCTGCATGCGCTCGATCGCCGCCAGCCAGGCCGGGTCGTTGGAGCCCATGGTTTCGGCCAGCCGGGTCTGGTGCAAGGACTCGCTGCGATCCCAGACCGTGGTGGTCAGGGAGGCGGCGAAGCTGCCGGCGGTGATCCGCGAGAAGTTCGACAGGCCCGAAGCCGACGGCAGCTGGTGGGGCGGCACGCCGTTCAGCGAGATGGTGACCATCGAGATGAAGAAGGTGCTCATCGCCACCCCCTGGACCAGCATCGGCCAGACCAGCGATCTGAAATCGACATCGGGCGTGAAGCCGGAGCGCATGTAGAACGACAGGGCGAAGGCCAGCATCGACAGGGTGGCGGTCCAGCGGGCGTCGACCTTCTGCATGATGCGGGCGGCGAACGGGGTGAGAATCACGGCGACCACGCCGCTGGGGGCGGCCACCAGCCCGGCCCAGGTGGCGATGTAGCCCATGCGGGTCTGTAGCCACAGCGGCTGCAGCAGATTGCTGCCGAAGAACACCGCATAGCCCAGGCACAGGGCCACTGTGCCCAGGGCGAAGTTACGCGACTTGAACAGTGACAGGTCGACGATCGGGTGCTTTTCGCCCAGCTCCCAGATGACCCAGGCGATGAAGCCGATGATCGCCACCAAGGTTTCCACCACGATGGCCGGCGAGTTGAACCAGTCGGCCTCCTTGCCGGTGTCCAGCATCACCTGCAGCGCGCCGACCCAGATCAGCAGCAGCATGAAGCCGGCGGTGTCGATCGGGACCTTGCGGGTGGGTGTCTCGCGGCTGGCCAGCGGCCGCCAGCAGAGGAAGGCGCAGATCAGGCCGATGGGCACGTTGATCAGGAAGATCCATGGCCAGGCGATGTTGTCGGAGATGTAGCCCCCCAGGATCGGGCCGCAGATCGGCGCCACCAGGGTGGTCATCGACCAGATGGCCAGGGCCGTGCCCCGCTTGTTGGGCGGGAAGATCATGATCAGCAGGGCTTGCGAGCCGGGGATCATCGGGCCCGAGACCAGGCCCTGCAGGATGCGGAAGACGATCAGCGACGGCAGGTTCCACGACACGCCGCACAGGAACGAGGCGATGGTGAACATCAGGACCGAGGCCACGAAGGTCTTGACCACGCCGTAGCGGCCCATCAGCCAGCCGGTCAGGGGCACCGACACGCCGTTGGCCACGGCGAACGAGGTGATCACCCAGGTGCCCTGGCTGGTGCTGACGCCCAGATTGCCGGCGATGGTCGGGATCGAGACGTTGGCGATGGTGCTGTCCAGCACCTGCATGAAGGTGCCCAGCGCCAGGGCGATGGCGGTCACGCCCAGCGTCACGCCGGTCAGCGACGCGGGTCCCGCCGTCGGGGGCGGGGCCGACGCGGCGGCGGGGGAGGAGTCCTGGTCGGCCATGCGACGCTTCCTTGCAGGGCTTGAGCGCGGACTATTTGGAGGTGTCGATGGTGGCCTTCATCGACAGGCCCACGCGCAGCGGATGGTCCTTCAGTTCGGCCGGATCCAGGGTGATGCGGACGGGCAGGCGCTGCACCACCTTGATCCAGTTGCCCGAGGCGTTCTGGGCCGGGATCAGCGAGAAGGCCGAACCGGTGCCGCCCGACAGGCCCTTCACCCGGCCGTGGAACTTGACGCCGCCGCCGTAGAGGTCGGAGGTCAGGGTCACCGGCTGGCCGACGCGCACCTTGTCCAGCTGCACTTCCTTGAAGTTGGCGTCGACATAGGCGCTGGTCGTCGGGACGATGGCCATCAGCGGCGCGCCGACCTGCACCTGCTGGCCGACCTGGACGTTCTTCTTGGACACCACGCCGGCCAGCGGGGCGCGCAGCACGGTGCGGTCCAAGGCCAGCTGGGCGCTGGCCAGGCGGGCTTCGGCGGCGGCGATTTCCGGGTTCTTGCTGGCCGGCAGGCCGGAGATCAGGGCGGTGTTGACCTCGCGGCTGCCCTCGGCGGCGGCGCGGGTGGCCTTGGCCTGGGCCAGGGCCGCCTTGGCCTCGACCAGGGCCGACTGGGCGTTGGTGAACTGGCTCTGGGCGGTGGTCAGCTCCTCGCCGGAGACCGCGCCAGAGTCGGCCAGGGCCTTGCGCCGCGTGAGCTCGACGCGGGCCTGCTCCAGGCTGGCCTGGGCGCCGGTCACCGCCGCGTTGGCGCGGGCGATGTCGGCGTCGCGGGCCGCCACCTGGCCGGCCAGGGCGTCGTCGCTGGCGAAATAGCCCTGCACCTTGCGCTGCGCCTGGCCCAGGGCGGCCTGGGCGGCGAGGACGGCGATCCGGGCGTCGGCGTCGTCGATCACCACCAGCGACTGGCCGGCGGTCACGGTCTGGGTCTCAGAGACCAGCACCTTGGCGACCGGCCCGCTGACCAGCGGCGTCACCTGGGCGACCTCGGCCCCGACATAGGCGTTGTCGGTCTCGACATGGTGCGAGCCCACGAGGACCTGGTAAAGGCCCCAGCCGGCCACGCCGACCACGACCACGACCGCGAGGCCGGTCAGGAGCTGGCGACGGCTGGCGGCCGGTTTGACGCCGGATTTGGCGCCGAATTGGGTGGGGGAGGCGGTGGTGTCGGCCATGGGGGGAGGTCCTGGAGGCGCGAAAGCGAAGGGCGGAAAGCGGGTTCGAACGGGGTCAGGCGGGGGCGAAGCCGCCGCCCAGGGCGCGCACCAGGGCGACGTCCAGGGTCAGGGCGCGGCTTTCCAGGTCGGCGACGATCCGGCGCTGGGACAGCACCGCCTGTTCGGCGATCAGCACGTTCTGATAGGTCGACAGGCCGCCCTGGTAGCGCAGCTTGGCGATGCGGAAGCCGTCCTCGCTGGCGGCCAGGGCTGCGCGGCTTTCGCTGAGCCGGGTGCTCAGGGCCCGCTCGCTGGCGGCGACGTCGGCCACGTCGCGCAGGGCCTGGGTGACGGCGGCGTCGTAGGCGGCCACCGCGCCGTCGCGGTCCGCCTCGGCGGCCCGCAGATTGGCCTTCAGCCGTCCGCCCTCGAAGATCGGCAGGCTGACGGCGGGGCCGACGCTGCCGATGTCCGAGCCGCTGTCGAACAGCTTGTCCAGGTGCAGCGACTGCACGCCGATCGCGGCGGCCAGGTTGACGTTCGGGTAGAAGGCCGCCTTGGCCTGGCCGATCCGCTTGCTGGCGGCCTCGGCCCGCCACTTGGCGGCGACCACGTCGGGGCGGCGGCCGATCAGGTCGGCGGCGAGGTTGGCGGGCAGGCCGAACGGCTTGAGGGCCGCCACCGAGGGGCGGGCGATGGCCAGGCCGCGGTCGGGTCCGGCGCCCAGCAGGGCGGCCAGGCCGTTGCGGGTCTGGGCGATCTGTTCGTCCAGGGCGGCCAGCTCGGCGCGGGCGGTGGGCGGACCGGCCTCGGCCTGACGCAGCTCGCCGCGCGTGTCGAGCCCGTTGGTCACCCGGTCGCTGACCAGGGTCAGGGTCTCCTGGCGCAGGGCCACCGACCGCTCGGCCACGTCGCGCTCGGCATAGAGGCGCGCCAGGTCGGCATAGGCGCCGGCCACCGAGGTGGCTAGCATCAGCCGGGCCTGGGCGGCGTCGGCCTGGGCGGCCCGGGCCTCGGATGTGGCGGCGGCGACGGCCGCGCGGTTCTTGCCCCAGAAGTCCAGCTCCCAGCTGAAGTCCAGGCTCAGCCGGCCATAGGCGTTGTAGCCCTGAGGCACGAAGGGGGCGGGAATGCCGGTGTTGTAGCTCTGCTTGGACCGCTCGACCGAGCCGTTGGCCTCGACGCTGGGCAACTGGGCGGCCTTGGCCTGGTTGGCCAGGGCCTGGGCGCGGCGCAGGCGGGCCTCGGCCTGGGCCAGGGTGGGCGAGCCGGCCAGGGCCTCGTCGACCAGGGCGTTCAGCTGGGCGTCGCCGTAGGCCTTCCACCAGGCGTCGGCCGGCCAGGCGGCGGCCTCGGAAGCAGCCAAGGTCTGGGTCGTGGCGTAGGTCTCTGGGGCCTTGGCGACCCGGGCCGGCGTCGCGGCCGGCATCGTCGCGCAGGCGCTGGTCAGCAGGGCGGCCAGCAGGATCGAGACCGTGGCGCCGATCGCGCGGGATCCTGGCGACTTGGAGGCGGAAAGCTTGTCCAGGGCGTTGGGAGTCATCGGCGCTGACCTTGAATTGACCGTACTGTACGGTCACATAGTGGCGCTGATATAACCGCGAGCTTGACGGGATCAAGGGGGCTCCCGAAGGAAAACAAATGATGCAGGACGTGAAGTCGCGTCTCGACCGAGACGCCCGCCGCGAGGCCATCCTCGACGTCGCCAGCGACGTCTTCCTGGAGGAGGGCTACGCCAACGCGTCCATGTCGACGATCGCCGCCCGCCTCGGCGGCTCCAAGGGCACGCTCTACAACTATTTCAAGAACAAGGAGCAGCTGTTCGCCGCCTATGTGGTGCGCCACTGCGCCTGGCAGCGCGACGCCATGTTCAAGATCGAGTCCGAGCTGGGCGACATCCGCGAGGCCCTGATCAAGGTCGGGCGCACCTATCTGTCGATCGTGCTGAGCGACTTCAGCATGGCCAATTTCCGGGTGATCGTCGCCGAGGCCCAGCGCACGCCCGAGATCGGCCACGCCTTCTTCGAGGCGGGCCCCAGGAGCGGATCGAAACTGCTGGGCGCGACCCTGCAGAAGGCGGTCGACAGCGGCCAGCTGGAGATCGACGACCCGGTCCACGCCGCCCAGCAGTTCATCGGCCTGTGCCAGAACCGCCTGCTGAAGGCGCGGCTGTGCAACGCCATGGACGCGCCGACGCCGGAGGAGATCGACCGCGAGGTGTTGCCGGCCGTCAGGGTGTTCCTCGCCGCCTATGGGGCGAAGCGCTAGGCGGTTTTCGCTTGGCGCGGAGGCCGCGAGGCGGCACTGGTCCGTCGAGAGGGGCGCCGCCGTCCGGCCCCCGCGAGAGGAAGGCCCGTCCATGCAAGGCGTCACCATCGTCGACCACCCCTTGGTCCGCCACAAGCTGACCCGGATGCGCGACCGGGAGACCTCGACCAAGACCTTCCGCGCCCTGATGCGCGAGACCGCGACCCTGCTGTGCTACGAGGTCACCCGCGCCCTGCCAACCCATACGGTCGAGATCCAGACCCCGGTGGCCCCGACGGCGGCTGAGGAGATTTCCGGCAAGAAGCTGGTCTTCGCCCCGATCCTGCGCGCCGGCCTGGGCATGGCCGAGGGCATGCTGGATCTGGTGCCCTCGGCCCGGGTGGCGCACATCGGCCTGTTCCGCGACCCGGCCTCGCTGGAGGCGGTGGAGTACTACTACAAGACCCCCGAGGACATCGCCGACCGGCTGGTCATCGTGGTCGACCCGATGCTGGCCACCGGCCACACGGCCGTGGCGGCCCTGAACCTGCTCAAGCGGTCGGGGGTGGCCGACCTGCGCTTCGTCTGCCTGGTGGCCTCGGTCCAGGGCGTGGAGACCCTGCGCGCCGCCCATCCCGACGTGCCGATCTGGACAGCCGCGGTGGACGCCCAGCTGAACGACCACGGCTATATCGTGCCGGGCCTCGGCGACGCCGGCGACCGGACCTTCGGCACGCGCTGACGGCCGTCAGTCCCGCAGGATCTTGTCCATCGCCTTGCCCTTGGCCAGTTCGTCGATCAGCTTGTCCAGATAGCGGATCTCCCGCATCAGCGGCTCGGCGACCTCCTCGACGCGCACGCCGCAGACCAGGCCCTTGATCTGGTTCCGGGCCGGGTTCAGCGCGGGCGCCTGGGCGAAGAAGGTCTGGAAGTCGGTCTTCTCGGCCAGCTGGGCCTCGAACCCCTCCGGGCTGAAGCCGGTCAGCCAGAGGATGATCTGGTCGACCTCGGCCTTGGTGCGCCCCTTCCGTTCCGCCTTGGCGACGTAGAGCGGATAGACGCTGGCGAAGCAAGTGGCGTAGATCCGGTGTCCGCTCATCGGGCCGCCGCCTTCGCCGCTTCCGCCCAGGCCTTGGTGGCCTGGCAGACGTCCATGGCGCGCCGGTAGGCGTCGCGGCCGGTGGTGCGGGCGACATAGGCCTGCTCAACCCCGCCGAGGCTGTAGCCGCCGGCGCGCTGGGCGAACTCCAGGGCGTAGGTCACCGAGATGTCGGCCGCCGTGAACGCCTCGCCCGCCAGGTAGGGCGAGCTTGCCAGCTGTCGGGTCACCAGGCCCAGCCGGCTTTCGAACACCTCCAGCGCCTTGCGCGCGCCCCAGTTGCGGCGCTCGGCCTCGGGCGCGAGGTTGCGGCTGACCACCACGAAGTACATCGACGCGGCCAGGCCCGCCTCGCCCAGGTGCAGGAACTGCTGGTAGGCCGCGAAGGCCGGATCGCGGGGCTCGGGCGCCAGCGGCGTCGGTCCGTGGCGGGCCATCAGATATTCCATGATCGCGATCGACTCGACCAGGGTGACGTCGCCGTCCTGGAGCGCCGGGATGAAGCCGGCGGGATTGATCGCCAGGAATACCGGATCGTTCTCGACCCCGACCAGCAGGTCGACCGGCCTCAGCCGATAGGGCAGCCCCATCTCTTCCAGCAGCCAGACGACCCGGAAGCCTCGTCCCTCGCCGAAAACGGTGATCATGACCGCGACCCCTCTGTGCGCGGCCCGATTCAGTCGCGCGAAGGTGTCGCGAAGGCAAGGCGCAAGCGGAATTCGTTGGCCTGGAAGGGCTCGACATTTCGCTCTGGAACCGAAAACCTGGTCCTTCGACAGGCTCAGGATGAGGTTTTCTACCGACCGGGCCTGTAAATGCTCCTCATCCCGAGCTTGTCGAAGGACGAGGAGCACGCACGGCTTTGAAGGCCGATCCGCCTAGATAGCCGGGTCTATCGCGTCGGACGCCTCGGCCCGCTGCAGGGCCACCGCCTCGACGATGTGGGCCCGGTAGAGCACGCCCAGCAGGTCGGTTTGGGTGATGATCCCCAGCAGCACCCGGTTCTCGTCGACCACCATGGCTTCGTGCGCCATCCCGCTGGACAGGATCGGCAGCAGGGCCTCGATCGCCGTGCCGGGCCGGACCTTGTGCACGAACGGGTCCAGCACCGCCTCGACCGGGCCTTCCCGCCCGGTCTGGAGTTCGGCGCGGCGCACCATGCCGACCACCTTGCGGTCGGCGTCGACCACCGGGGCGCTACGCAGGTCGTGGGCGCGCATATAGGCCAGGGCGCTCTCGGCGCTCTGGTGCAGGTCCACGCTGAGTACGTCGCGGGACATGATGTCGCTGCACAGGATGTGGGCGTGGATCCGGCGGTGGGCCTGCAGCTCGACCTCGCGGAACAGGGCGTCAAGGTCCTCGCGGTCGACGTCCAGCAGGTCGCCATAGTGGGCCAGGGCGTTGTCGATGTCGGCCTGGGTGAAGCCGACGCGCCGCAGGGGCGGGACGTCGTGGGTGTCGTGGACGTTGGCGGGCGGCGCGACGCGGTGGGGATAGGACCGCCCGACGAGGCGGGCATAGGCCATGGCTGACAGCACCAGCAGCAAAGAGCACAGGCCCACCGGCACGAAGACGTAGCCGAACGAGGCCGGGCCGACCGGGCCGGCGACCAGGGCCGCGCCCAGGGCGACGGCGCCGCCCGGTGGATGCAGGCAGCCCAGCAGGCCCATGGCGATGATCGCGCAGGCCACGGCGGCCGCCGCCGCCAGGGCCGGATGCGGATGGAAGGCCAGGGCGCAGGTCACGCCGGCCAGGGCTGAGACCATGTTGCCGCCGACCACGGCGCGGGGCTGGGCCAGCGGACTGGCCGGCACCGCGAAGGCCAGCACGGCCGAAGCGCCGATCGGCGGAATCAGCAGCGGCAGGGCCGACGGCCGCCCGCTGGCGATCAGGTGGGCCAGCAGGCCGGTGGCCGGAATGCCGATCAGGGCGCCCAGGCCCGAGCGCAGGAGGTCCTGCGGGCGGATAGGCTGGCGGCCGCGCAGGGCCAGGACGAGGGTGTTTCGCATGATCTCGGGGTTCGGGTCAGGCCGGGTCGCGGCCAGACGGGCCACCGCCGCGGCGGGCGCGTCCTAGTCTCAGATCACTCCGGCGCGCAGCAGGTCATGGACGTGCAGGATGCCGACCGGGCGGCCCTGGTCGACGACGAACAGCACGGTGATCCGCCGCTCGTTCATCAGCTTCAGGGCTTCGGCCGCCAGGGCGCCGGGCGCGATGGTCAGCGGCCCCCGGGTCATGACCTCGCCGGCGACATGGCCCATCAGCCCGTCCATGTGGCGGCGCAGGTCGCCGTCGGTGATCAGGCCGCTCAGCGATCCGTCCGGCGCGACCACCCCGACCGCGCCGAACCGCTTCTCGCTCATCACCAGCAACGCCTCGGACATCGAGGCGTCCTCGCGGGTCAGGGGCAGCTCGCCCTCTCCATGCATCAGGTCGGCGACCGTGCGCAGCATGGCCCCCAGTTTGCCGCCCGGGTGGAAGACCCGGAAGTCGCTGGCGGTGAAGCCGCGCCGCTCCAGCAGCGCCACGGCCAGGGCGTCGCCCAGGGCCATCTGCAGGGTGGTCGAGGTGGTCGGGGCGCTGACCTCGGCGGTGGCTTCCGGCGCGTCGGGCAGCAGCAGCAGGATGTCGCCGGCCCGGCCCAGCTGGCTGTCGGCCACGGCGGTGACGGCGATGGTCGGGATCGAGAACCGCTTGGCGTAGGCCAGGGTGTCGGACAGCTCGCGGGCCTCGCCGGACTTCGACAGGGCCAGCACCACGTCGCCCTGGCCGATCATGCCCAGGTCGCCATGGCTGGCCTCGGCGGCGTGCACGAACATGGCCGGCGATCCGGTCGAGGCCAGGGTGGCGGCGATCTTGCGGGCCACGTGGCCGGACTTGCCGACCCCGGTGCAGACCACCCGGCCCTTGGCGTCGAACAGGGTCTCGACGGCGCGGACGAACGATTCGTCCAGCGACTGCGACAGCAGCCCCAGGGCCTCGGCCTCGGCGTTCAGGACCCGCCGGCCGACGGCGACGGCGTCGAAAGCGCTCACGGAGCCCCCGCCTCGGCGGCGCGGGCGTCGCTCACCTGCTGGCGGGCCTGCCGGTCGTGCTGGGCGGCGGCGTCCTTCTCGCGCTGGATCTTGGCCTGCATCTCCGGCGTCTGCTGGATCGGCACCGAGCCGAACGGCCCCGGCGAGCGAGCGCCGTAGCCCTGGGGCCAGACAAGCGAGAACGCGACGAGGGCCAGGCCGACGAGCGCCAGGAAAGGCATGAGGATGCGATCAGGCATGGCCTGCCTATAGCACGCCCCCCGGAGGAGAGAAGGGCGAGAGCGGGGCGAGGAAAGGGCGGGACGCTTGACGCGGGGCCGGCCGGGGCTTAGCCCGCGCTGCGTCACATCCTGGAGGTCCGATGCCCGTTCTCGTCCTGCTGCGCCATGGCCAGAGCCAATGGAATCTCGAAAACCGCTTCACCGGCTGGGTGGACGTCGACCTGACCGCCGAGGGCGAGGCCCAGGCTCGCAAGGGCGGCGAACTGATCAAGGCCGCAGGCGTCGAGATCGACGAGGCCTTCACCTCAGTCCAGACCCGGGCCATCCGCACCTGCAACCTCGCGCTCGACGCGGCTGGCCAGAGCTTCGTGCCGGTGACCAAGGACTGGCGGCTGAACGAGCGCCACTACGGCGGCCTGACCGGGCTGAACAAGGCCGAGACCGCGCAGAAGCACGGCGAGGAGCAGGTCACGATCTGGCGCCGCTCCTACGACATCCCGCCGCCGGAGCTGGCTCCGGGCGGCGAGTACGACTTCAGCAAGGACCGCCGCTACGCCGGCAAGGACCTGCCCAGCACCGAAAGCCTGAAGACCACCCTGGTCCGCGTCCTGCCCTACTGGGAGGCGGCCATCGCCCCCAAGCTGTCGGCCGGCGAGACGATCCTGGTGGCCGCGCACGGCAATTCGCTGCGGGCCATCGTCAAGCACCTGTTCAACGTGCCCGACGCCGACATCGTCCATGTCGAGATCCCGACCGGCAATCCGCTGGTCATCGACCTGGACGGCGCGCTCAAGCCGACCGGCGCCCGCTACCTCGACGAGAGCCGGGCTCAGCCGCTGCCGACGGCGCGCTGATCCGGCGTTCGGACACCGGGGCAGATCAGGCTCCGGTGTCCCGAAATGCCTGGAAACTCAGCGTTAATGCGGGGCGCGCATTGTAGGGGTCCAGCCCTTCGGGGAGCGACAAGAGCAGCCATGAGCGCCCCTCCCGCGGCAGGCCAAGAGCATAAGCGCCTGACGCAACACGACGTCGACGTGATCTGCGCCAAGCATGACCGCCTGTGGTCGGCTCGGATGGGCGGGGCGCGGGCCGTCTTCGCCTTCTGCGACCTGTCGGGCCTGTCGGTCACGGGCCGCAACCTGTGCGACGCCGATTTCACCGGCGCCCTGATGGTCGGCTGCGACCTGCGCAAGGCCAAGCTCGACAACGCCAACATGTACGGCGCGGACATGCAGGGCTCGGACCTGACCGACGCCTCGCTGCGACGCGCCGACCTGCGCGGCTCCAGCCTGCGCGGCGCCAACCTCACCGGCGCCGACCTGTTCGAGGCCGACCTGCGCGAGGGCCAGATCGCCGCCGCCGACCGCAAGGAAGGCTATCGCATCATCGAACCTGTCCAGCGCGAGGCCATGGCCACCGGCGCCATCCTGGCCGGGGCCAACCTGGAACGCTCGCGCCTGTCGGGGATCATCGCCACCAAGGCCGACTTCAGCGACGCGATCCTCAAGGACGCCAAGCTGGTTCGGGCCAACCTTAAGCAGGCCAATTTCAACGGCGCGAACCTGGCCGGAGCCGACCTGTCGGGCGCCAACCTGGTCGGGGCCGACCTGCGCAACGCGGTCCTGGTCGGCGCCAAGACCATGTCGTGGAACATCAACGACACCAACATGGACGGCGCCCTGACCGACAAGGCGGCGGGCAAGGACGTGTCCGACATGCCCTACGAGCAGATGATCGCCGACCACGCCCGCTGGTGCGAGACCGGCGGCGCGGAGGGGGCGCCTTCGGTGTTCGACAAGGCCGACCTGCGCAATCTGAAATCCGTGCGTGGCTTCAACCTCACGGCCCTCTCGGCCAAGGGGGCGGTGTTCTACGGCCTGGACATGGAAAGTGTGCAGATGCAGGGCGCGCAGCTGGAAGGCGCCGATCTGCGCTCGTGCAACCTGCGCCGGGCCGACCTGCGCGGGGCTCGCCTCAAGGGCGCGAAGCTGGCCGGGTCGGACCTGCGCGAGGCCCAGCTGGGGCCGCTGCTGATCGGCCGCGACCGCCTGCTGCCCAGCGACCTGACCGGGGCCCTGCTGACCAACGCCGACTTCGCCCGGGCGGACCTGCGCCAGGCCTGCCTGAGCGGCGCCGACCTGTCGCGCGCCAACTTCACCAACGCCCTGCTCAAGGATGTGGATGTCACCGGCGCGATCCGCATGGGCGCTCGCGGCCTGGATGACGTGATCTAGTCTCCGTTAGCGCTAACGGCGAAGTTTCCACAGCCCGTTCGCCAAAGTTGCGACAAAACCGCGCGGCCTTAACGCTTCGCTCGTCGATCGCTGGTATTTTCGCAGGCGGATCAAGGGGTTTCTCGGGGGAGAAGCGTAGGACATGAATGCGGCGCAGAGTATCGCGGGGCGACGACGCCTGAGCCAGGCCGAGCTCGACTTGATCGTGTCGGCCCACGAGAAATTCGTAACAGGCAAGCAGGGCGGCAAGCGGGCGTCCCTGCGCTTCATGAACCTGGCGGGCCTGGACCTGTCGTTCCGCAACCTGGCCGACGCCGACTTTTCCGCCTCGATTCTCGACGGCTGCCGCATGGTCCGCACGCGGCTGGAGCGGGCCAACCTGTTCGGCGCCGACCTGCGCCAGGCCGACCTGCGTCAGGCCGTGCTGGTCAGGGCCGACCTGCGGGGCGCCTGCCTGCGCGGCGCCAACCTGTCCCTGGCCGACCTGACCCAGGCCGATTTTCGCGAAGGCCAGGTGGCCGTCCCCCACCCCCGAAAGGGGTTCGACACCCTCCGCCACGAAACCCGCAACGGCGAGGCCGACGAGGTCAACTTCTCGGGCGCCACCCTGGACGGCTCGCAATTCGCCGGCGTCTCGGCGTTCAAGGCTGACTTCAGCGACTGTTCGCTGCGTGGGGCCAAGCTGTCGGGCGCCAACCTGAAGGAAGCCAATCTGAGCGGCGCGATCCTGGAAGGCGCCGACGTCAAGGGCGCCAATCTCGAAGGGGCCAACCTCACCGGCGCGGTCATGGCGGGGGTCGACACCTCCACCGCTCGGACCAGCGGCGCGGCGATGCAGGGCTGCCTGGCGTCGTCGACCGAACAGGCCGTGTCTCGGGCCGAGGAGATCTACCAGCGCTGCCTGGCCAACCAGGCCTGGTGCCGGACCGGCGGCAAGGAGGGCCAACCCGCGCGGCTCGACGGCGAGGACCTGCGCCCGCTCGGCGAGCGGCTCAAAGGCCTGCGGCTGACGGCGATGAGCGCCGCGGGGGCCTGCCTGGTCGGGATCGACCTGTCGGGAACCCAGCTTCAGGGCGCGGATCTGCGGAACGCCGATCTGAGGACGGCCAATCTGCGCGGCGCGGACCTGCGCGGCGCCAAGCTGACGGGCGCCAACCTGACCAAGGCCGACCTGCGCCAGGCCTTCCTGTCGCCCTTGCCCCTGGGGCCCCAGCGCAAGACCCTGGTCGACCTGAAAGCCGCCCGGCTGCGCTACGTTCAGATGCAGGCCGCCGATCTCAGCGAGGCCGTGCTCGACGGCGCCGACCTGCGCGGCGCGGACTTCACCGGCGCGCGGCTGGACCGGATCAGCCTGCGCGACTGCGATCTCAATCAGGTCCAGGGCCTGGACCTAGCGCCCGCCTAGGCTGGCTGCTTTCCGCCAGAAAAAAGGGCGGCGCATCGCGCCGCCCTGGAAGTTCTAGAGGGGGAACAGAGTAACGCGCGAAGGTAGTGTTAGGCTGCCTTCTCGCCTTCGATCTTGTCGCCCTCGATCAGCGGAGCGGCCGACTTGATCTCGATCGTGCGCGGCTTCAGCGCTTCGGGCAGTTCGCGCTTCAGCGAGATCGACAGCAGGCCGTCGGAGAGGGCCGCGTCGGTCACGACCACATAGTCGGCCAGCTGGAACCGGCGCTCGAAATTGCGCTCGGCCAGGCCGCGATGCAGGTAGCGCTTGGTCTCGTCATTGGCCGGTTTGCGGCCGGTGACGGTGAGGAGGTTTTCCTTCACCTCGATGCCGAGCTCTTCCGACTTGAAGCCGGCGACAGCGATCTCGATGCGGTAGGCGTTCTCGCCGGTGCGCTCGATATTGTAGGGGGGATAGCCCGAGGCGGCTTCGTTCGAGGCGGCGGCGTCCAGCAGGGCGGCCAGCCGGTCGAAACCGACGACGGAGCGATACAGGGGGGACAGGTCGATCGTACGCATGGTCACATCCTTCTCATCAAGCAAGGTTGTTCAGTCTGTTCAGTCCTTTGGCGACCCGGATTGGCGTCGCCGACGGTCCGGAAGGCCCGGGTTTCCAGCGCCTTCGTGATCAAGGTGGTGAGCCGTTTTTCGACTTCAAGGGGGTGAATGAACGCCCCGGTGGTGAATCGCTTGATCGAGGATCGGCCACCGTTAAGGTCGGCTCGCCCGCCCCCTGGGCCGCCCCGGAGACCTCGACGATGACCTGCCGCCGCCATCTCCTCCTGGTCGCCGCCGCGACCTTTTGCCTCTCCGCCTCCCCCGTACTTGCCGCCGAAGACGCCGCGCTGAGGGCGGCCATCGCCTCGCCCGACCGGACGCCGGCCAATGTGGCCCGCGACGGCGCACGCCATCCTTATGACAGCCTGACCTTCTGGGGCCTGAAACCCGGCCGGGCCGTGATCGAGGTGTCGCCGGGCGGCGGCTACTGGACCGAAATCCTGGCGCCTTACGCCAAGGCGACGGGCGGGACCTATGTCGCCGGCGTGGCCGACCTGGCCAATCCGAAGACCTCGGATGGCGCGCGCAAAGGGCGGGCGAACTTCGAGGCCCGGTTCGCGAACCCCGACAAGTACGGAAGCGTGCAGTTCGTGAACTTCGGCCCGGTGGCCGCCCCCCTCGGCGCGCCGGGCTCGGCCGATCTGGTCCTGACCGCGCGCAACGTCCACAACTGGACCGTCCAGCCGGGCGTGGCCGACAAGATCTTCGCCGACTTCTTCGCGGTGCTGAAGCCCGGCGGGATCCTGGCGGTCGAGGACCATCGCGCCGATCCCAAGTCGGAAACCGACAAGGGGGCGGACGGTTATCTCGCCACGGCCACGGTGGTGGCCCTGGCGGAAAAGGCCGGCTTCAAGCTCGACGCCAAGTCCGAGATCAACGCCAATCCCAGGGACACCAAGGACTACCCGTTCGGCGTCTGGACCCTGCCGCCCACCCGGCAGAGCGCGCCGGACGGCCAGCCGGCCGATCCGGCCTTCGATCGCGCCAAGTACGACGCCATCGGCGAGAGCGACCGCATGACGTTGCGCTTCCGCAAGCCGGGTTGAGGCAGCTTGCCGAAAACGTGCCGACCGGCGCCGTTTCGCCAAGGTCGGGTGCATGATCAGGGTGCGAGTTGGTGGCGGGGGAAGGCATGGCTTCAGGACTTCGATGGTCGCGGCGGGGCTTGCTGGCGGGGGCTGCCGCGCTGGGCCTGACCGGCTGTGGCCGAAAGGACGCCAAGCCCGAGGCCGACAAGCCGGCGGCCAAGGCGGGGCCCATGACCCTGGCGACGGCGGCGAAGGGCGCCTGGCGCTCGCCCGCCGACAAGGCGCGCGACGTCTGGCGTCATCCCGTCGAGAGCCTGGAATTCTGGGGGCTCAAGCCGGGACAGACGGTGGTCGAGTTCTGGCCGGGAGCTGGTTGGTACACCGACATCCTGGCTCCCTACCTGGCGGCGACCGGCGGCAAGCTTTACGCCGCCTCGCTGCAGACCGACCTGCCGGACGACCCCGCCGCCAAGGTCGCGGTCGAGGAATACCGGCGCAAGCTGGCCGACAAGAAGAAGCTCTATGGCGACGTCGTCGTCACGGCCTTCGGGCCGACCAGCGGCCCGGTGGCGCCGGCGGGATCCGCCGACCTCGTGCTGTTCCTGCGCAACCTCCACAACTGGATGGCGGCCGGCCTGGCCGAAAAGGCCTTCCGTGAGGCGCTGAACGCACTCAAGCCGGGCGGGGTTCTGGGGATCGAGGAGCATCGCGGCGAGCCCGGGCGGGTGCAGGACGTCCTGGCCGCCGACGGCTATGTCCAGCAGGCCTATGTGGTCGAGATGGCCCGGGAGGCGGGTTTCGTCCTGGCCGGCGAGAGCGAGATCAACGCCAATCCCAAGGACACCAAGGACCATCCGTTCGGCGTCTGGACCCTGCCGCCGACCCGCCTCTCGGCGCCGCGCGGCGAGCCCGCCGAGCCGGGGTTCGACCACGCCAAGTACGACGCGATCGGCGAGAGCGATCGCATGACCCTGAAGTTCGTCAAGCCGAAGTGAGGACGCTCTTGAGACATCGCGCCGCCCTTGTGGGTCTGATGGTCCTGGCCCTCGCGCCGTTGGCCCAGGCCGACGCCGGCAAGACCGTGCCGGCGACCAAGGTCTTTCCGTTCCTGGAATCGATGCTGAAGCTGTCGCCGGCCGAACGGGCCCGGATAAAGGTCACCTACGCCCTGCGGCGCGACGGCAAGCCCGCCGCCGGGGTGAAGGCCGCCCTGATCGAGGCGAGCGGCGCGCGCACCCCTCTGCCGATCGACGATCAGGGGCGGTTCGAACGTTTGCCGACCCTGGCCCAGCTTCAGGCCAAGGCGCAGCTGCATCTCGACGTTCCGGCGGACGCCAAGTTCGGCACGGCGATGCTGCTGGACCCCGTACTCAAGCCGTCAGCGGATTACGACTCCCACGACCTTGTGGCGACGGTCGAGGAGTCCAACAGCGCGATCCGCAAGGCCGCCGGCGCCATGGCCCTGCTGGCGCCGCAGATGGAGGGCCTGGCCTTCCAGAAAGCCGAGTCCGGCGTCGCCATCTTCCCCAACGGAAGCTCCAGGCCGCTTCCGACGGAAGCCGGAGCGGTCGTCTTCGAGCCCAGCCAGTTCAAGGGCGCGGCCCGGGTTCGCCTGGCCAAAACCCCGACGGCGGTGGATTATTACGACAGGAAGAAATAAGCCGCCGGCGCGTCTGAACAGTGTTTACTCGCGGCGATCCAGCGGCCAGTCTGCCGCCGCAGAATCCACGCGCCACAGAGGGAGACGCGCTAATGGCTACGTTGCAGGAAATCACCGATCGCATGAAGGCCGCCGTCGGCGAGGACAGCGGCCTGGGCAAGAGCCTGAAGTTCGACCTGAAGGACGCCGGCGTCATCCACATCGATGGCGGCTCGGTGACCAACGAAGACAAGCCGGCCGACCTGACCATGACCCTGTCGATGGATGACCTGCTGGCCATCGGCGCCGGCGCGCTCGACCCGACCATGGCGGTCATGACCGGCAAGCTGAAGCTGTCGGACATGGGCACGGCCATGGCCCTGCAGTCGAAGATGGCGGCCCTCTTCGCCAAGATGCGCTGATCGATGGGGGACGCGGCGCCGCTGGTCTCGATTCCCGAGGCGCCCGTTCCCGACCATGGAAAGGCCGAGTGGTTCAGCGGCGCGGACGGGGCGACCCTCCGCGCCGCCTTGTTTTCACCGGCGGGCCCATCCCGAGGCTCGGTCGTGGTCAGCCCGGGCCGCAGCGAGCCGATCGAGAAGTATTTCGAGGTCGTCCAGGATCTGCTGGACCGTCGCTTCGTCGTCCTGGTTCACGATTGGCGCGGGCAGGGCCTGTCGCATCGTGCCTTGCCGGACCGGCTGAAGGGCCACGCGGCCGGCTTCAAGGAATTCCTCGGCGACTATCAGGCCCTGCTCGCCGCGTTCGAGACGCGGTTGCCCAGACCCTGGATCGCCCTGGGACACTCGATGGGCGGCTGCCTGACGATGCTGGTCCTGGCCACCGGCGAGCAGCGCTTCGCCGCCGCCGTGCTGTCGGCGCCGATGCTGGGCCTGAACACCGGCGGCAAGCCCGCCGGCGGGGCCCGCGCCCTGGCCTGGCTGATGAGCCGTTCGCGTTATCGGGGCGAATATGTGCTGGGCGACGCCGGCGACCCGTTCGTCCAGAGCTTTCCCAAGGACGCCCTGACCCATGACGCGGCCCGCTACGCCCGTCATCGGGCTCAGATCAAGGCGAACCCGGACATAGCCCTGGGCGGCATCACCTGGGGCTGGACCGACTTCGCCTTCTCGGCCTGCGCCTTCCTGCGCCGCACCAAGGGAGTCGAGGCCGTGTCGATCCCGGTGACCATCGTCGCCGCCGGGCAGGACAGCCGCGTGCTGGTCGCCGACGAGAAGTCGATCGCCGGCCGCATCCCGAACGGCCGCTACGTCGAGATCCCTGACGCCTTCCACGAGATCCTGATCGAGACGGATGACCGCCGGGCCGTGTTCTGGAAGGCGTTCGACGAGACGGTGGAAGGGGTTCTCTGAGCGAACGCTACTTCGCCGACCGCCGCAGCGACACCAGCGCCTCGTCCAGGCATCGGCGGTCGCCCGAGATCACCATCTGGCCGCCGTCCTGGCCGATCGGCTCGCCGCGCCAGTCGGTGACGATCCCGCCCGCGCCCTCGATCAGCGGAATGGCCGCCTCGATGTCCCAGGCCTTCAGGCCGGCCTCGATGACCATGTCCATCTTGCCCATGGCCACCATGGCGTAGGCATAGGCGTCGCAGCCCAGGCGGGCCAGTTTGGCGGCGGCGCGCACCTGCAGCCAGGCGCCGCGCTCGGCCCCGTCGAAACAGGCGTCGGGGTCGGTAGTGGCGATGATCGCGTCGGTCAGCAGCGGACATTCGCGCACCCGGATGGCGCGCTCCGACCCTCGCGAGAGCAGGCGCGAGCCCGCCGCCGAGCCGATGAAGATCTCGCCCGTATAGGGCTGGCCGATCGAGCCCAGCACCGGACGGCCCTGGTGGCGCAGGCCGATCAGGGTGGTCCACAGCGGCAGGCCGGAGATGAAGGCGCGGGTGCCGTCGATCGGGTCCAGCACCCAGACGAACTCGGCGTCCGGACGGTCTTCGCCGTACTCCTCGCCGATCACCCCGTGCTCGGGATAGCGTTCGGCGATCAGCTTGCGGATCGCCGCCTCGGCGCCGCGGTCGGCTTCCGTCACCGGATCGAAGGCCGCGTGGCTTTCGCGCGGCAGGTTCTTGCCCGCCCCCTTGTCTTCCAGCCCGTGATCGGCCCGGAACAGCGGCAGGATCGCCGCCGCCGAAGCGCGGTTGAGGTCGATGACGAAGGCGTCGAGCTGGGCGAGAGAGGTGGCGGCGAGGGTCATGGACGAGGACTTAGCCCGCCCTTCGACTCGACGCCACCGTTCGCGATCGCCAAGCAGGACCCCCTAGGCTTCCAGCACCTCGCCGCCGTTCAGCGACTTGGCCAGGTCCAGCAGGCGACGACGCGGGCGCTCGCCCAGCAGGTAATAGGCGCGCACCAGGTCCAGCGTCTCCTTGCGGGCGAACATCTCGCCACCGCCTTCGGCCTCGAGGTTGGTTTCCTTCTCCATCCGGTCCGACAGGCCGTCGTAGAAATAGCCGACCGGGACTTCCAGCGCTTCGGAAAGCTGCCACAGCCGCGCGGCCGAGATGCGGTTGGCGCCGCACTCGTATTTCTGGATCTGCTGGAAGCGCACCCCGACAGTGCCGGCCAGCTGTTGTTGGGTCAGGCCCAGCAGGCGGCGGCGACGCCGCAACCGCTTGCCCAGATACACATCGATGTCGTTACTCATGATGACGCCCCGATTTCCGACTCCGTCCCGAAACGGAACGGTCTGGGTTGTGGTCCGCAAGTCGCGTGCCGAGCGAACCGCGCGACTGCACCTACGCCGCGAGTCCCCCTCGTGCGCGAAGCAGGCTAGTAAGGGTTCATGTCGGATAAGCGTCGGCCTTGGGCTCAGGATCTGTTGTGGCGCGCGGAAGCGCTGGGTTTCGACCTGTTCATCGGCGTGGTGCGCCTGCTGGGCGTCGACGCCGCCTCGGCGTTCGGCGGCTGGCTGGGACGCACGGTCGGTCCCCTGAGCGGCGCGCACAAGGTGGCCGTCCGCAATCTCAAACTGGCCTTCCCGGACAAGGACGAGGCCTGGCGGGCGGCCATGCTCAAGGCGCAGTGGGACGGCCTTGGCCGCACCTTCGCCGAGTTTCCGCTGATGGACAAAATCCTGCCGTCCACCGGTCGGGTCGAGGTGGTCAACCAGGAGCGCCTGTTCCAGATCGCCTCCGACAAGGTTCCGGTGGTCTTCGTTTCGGGACACCTGTCGAACTGGGAGGTGATGCCCGCCGCGATCGTCGATTCCGGCGTCGTCTGCGAGATGACCTATCGGGCGGCCAACAATCCGTATGTCGACGAGCGGATCAAGGCCAGCCGCTTCCGCTACGGCGTGCGGCTGTTCGCGCCCAAGGGCGGGGACGGGGCGCGCGAGCTGCTGGAAGGCATGAAGCAGGGCAAGTCGGTGGCCCTGATGAACGACCAGAAGTTCAACACCGGCGTCGAGGGCCTGTTCTTCGGCCATCCGGTGCGCACCGCCCCGGGGCCCTCGCGCCTGGCGATCCGCTTTGGGACGGTGCTGCAGCCGATGTCGGTGCAGCGGATCAAGGGCGCGCGCTTCCGGGCGGTTGTCCACGATCCGATCCATCTGCCCAATACGGGCGACCGCACCGCCGACATCGAGGCCGGGGTGCGGCTGGTCAACGCCTTCATGGAAGAGCGCATCCGCGAGCGGCCCGAGGAGTGGTTCTGGGTTCATCGTCGCTGGCCCAACGAGGTCTACGCCGCCCTGGCCGCGCGGGGCGATTGAGCTAAAGCTCCAGCGCCCGCTCGTGGCTGCGGCGGCGCGGGCCGTCATAGGCCGGATCGTCCCGGCGGCGGCGACAGGGGCCGAAATAGTCGTCGACACGGATGAACGGTCTGGGCTTGAAGATCACCGTGTTGATCCGGTCCAGCAGCGAGCGGGCGGTGACCGGCTTGACGACGATCTCGGTGACCCCGGCGTCCCGGGCCTCGAACACCCGGTGGCGCTCGGCGAAGCCGGTCAGCATGATGATCGGCAGGAACGGGTCGGGGCTGTCGGGCGACTGGCGCACCAGCTGGGTGAACTGCACCCCGTCCAGGGGCGACATCCGGAAGTCGACGATGGCGATGTCGATCTGGTGGTCGCGGACCACCTGCAGGGCCTCGGCCCCGTCCATGGCCTCCAGAACGTGGCGCACGCCCACGCCCTTCAGGATCGTCGAGACGATCGCCCGCATGTGATGGTTGTCGTCCACCAGCAGAAACCGCAGCTGTTCCAGCGTCGCGGACATGCGGGCGGACCTCCATCGCCAAAGGGGATGGCGGGGGATACTGTACGGTCAACGACCTGTCGATCCCCGGGCGGGCGAATTCGTCGCGAGGCGCTCGCGCCAAGCGTGTGGCGGGGCGGCGCCTCAGCCCCGGCTTTCGCGCCAGCGCTTCAGGGCTTCGGCGGGACCGGCATAGGCTTCCTGCAGCTCGGGACTCCAGTAGCGCAGGTTCTCCAGCGCGACCCTGGCGCCGGTGACGGCGCACAGCACGTACTGGCCCGGGCTCATGATGGCGAACTCGCCGTCGCCATAGTGCAGGGTGGCCGGGCCGCCGGACTTGCCGAGATTGGGATCGAACGCGTTCATGGGAGTCTTTTACGCCAGTTGGCGGCTGGGGAACAGGCGCCGGGATCATGGTCCGCCCATCCCGGCGTTCGCCGGGGAGGGGCGGGGCGAGGTCAAAACAGGCTTCCCTGATCCGGCGACGGCGGCGCCTTGGGTTTCGGCGCGGGGCGAGGCGGAGGCGGAGCCACGGTCGGCGGCGGGGCCGAGGTCGCGCCCTCGCCGTCGATCACCGCGTCGCGGTCGCCGGCCTTGAACTTCAGGTTCACGCGTTCGCCGCTGGTCAGTTCGGCCGCCGAGCGGGCGATCGCGCCATCGGCCTTGCGGACCAGGGCGAAGCCCAGTTCCAGCGGCCGCTCGGGATTGAGCGACAGCCGCAGCTTGTCCAGGGCGATCAGCCGGTCGGCCTCGCGCTCCAGCCGCCGCGTGGCGCAGTTGTTCATCCGGTCCTGCAGGGCGGGCAGGCGGGCGTGCTGGGCCACGCGCTCGGGAACGCGGCGGGCCGCCAGGTCCAGCCGCCGCGACAGGTCCCCGACCCGGCGGCCGCAGTCGGCGCGCTGGCGATGCAGGGTGTCGGGCGACAGGCGGGCGGTGACCTTCAAGAGGTCACGGGCGTGGATGTCGGTGTTGCGCTGCAGGGCCGCGTCCAGCCGGGCGGCCACCTCCCTGAACCGGCGCTCGGATGGGGCGGTCAGGTCGTCCAGGCGCGGCAGGCCGCGCACCGCCAGGTCCAGGCGCTGCTGGGCTAGGGCCAGCAGGTCGGCCGGGCGGGGCAGGCCGCGCGCGGCGCCGATCAGGCGGGTGCGCCGCTCCTCGACGGCCCGGCCGCCGCAGGTGTTCAGGCGGCGGTCGTAGTCGCTGACCAGGGCCCGCAACTCGGCCAGCACCGGGGTGGCCATCTCGGCCGCGGCGGTGGGGGTCGGGGCGCGGCGGTCGGAGACGAAGTCGATCAGGGTGGTGTCGGTCTCGTGGCCCACGGCCGAGATCAGCGGGATCGTCCCCTCGGCCACCGTGCGGGCCAGGCCCTCGTCGTTGAAGGCCCACAGGTCCTCGACCGAGCCGCCGCCCCGGGCGACGATCAGGATGTCGGGACGCGGCACGGGACCGCCTCCTCCTTCGTGGTTTGGCGTTATGGCGTTGAAGCCCCGGATCGCGGCGCTGACCTGGCCGGCCGCGGCGTCGCCCTGGACCACGCAGGGCCAGACCAGCACCCGGCACGGCCAGCGGTCGCGGATGCGGTGCAGGATGTCGCGGATCACCGCCCCGGTCGGGCTGGTGATCACCCCGATCACGGCCGGCATGGCCGGCAGGGGACGCTTGCGGTCCGGCGCGAACAGCCCCTCGGCCTGGAGCTTGCCCTTCAGGCGCTCCAGCTGGGCGAGCAGCGCGCCGACGCCGGCGGCCTCCATGGTCTCGATGACGATCTGGTAGCGCGAGCCGGCCGGATAGGTGGTGATCTTGCCGGTGACGATGACCTCCAGCCCGTGCTCGGGCCGGATCTGCAGCTGGCGGACATTGCCCTTCCAGACCACCCCGTCGATGGCGGCCTTGTCGTCCTTGATGGTCAGGTAGACGTGGCCGTTGGAATGGTGGGTGACCTTGGAGAGCTCGCCGCGCAGCCGCACGAAGCTGTACCGATCCTCGAGCGTCCGCTTCAGGGCGAAGGCCAGTTCCGAGACCGAATAGGCCTGGGCGTTGGAATCGGGGGCGATGGCGTCGGTCATGGGGTTCTAGATAGGACGGATCGGGGTTCGGCTGAAATGGGGCGCCGCGCTACCCCGGCGGATGTGACGGGAGGCCGGCGTCCGTCAGGGCCGGCGCAGATGGTCGGTGAGGACGACGTGCGTGGTGACCTCGCCGATGCCCGGCAGGGCGCGGACGGCTTCGGCGATCCGGTTCAGATCGGCGGCGTCGGCGGCGCTGACCTGCACCAGCAGGTCGGGATCGCCAGCCAGCGACTGGACGGCCTTCACCTCCGGAATCCGCTTCAGGGGGACGACCGAGCGCGCGCAGGTTCCGCCGCGCGCATGGCGGATCATCAGCCAGGCGGCAAGGCGCGTGCGTCCATCGGCCCGGCCGCGCACCACCGTGAAGCCGGCGATCGCCCCGCCGCGCTGGAGGCGGCCCAGGCGCTCCTGGGTGGCGCTGCGTGACAGGCCGATCTCCCGGGCCAGGGCCACGACGCTGGCCCGCGCGTCCCGTTCCAGGGCGAGAATCAGGGCTTCGTCCTTGTCGTCCAGCACCTGCAAGCGTCCTCCATGCCGGCGAATCGCCGGTCCAGGCGACACAATCGCGGCGATTTCCGGCGTTCGCGCCCCCTAGGGTCGCGCTTCGCGAAACCGGAGGCGATCCATGCCCACGCATCTCAATCCCCAGCCCGTCCCGCCCGTCAAGACCGCGCTCACCCGCCGCGGGCTTCTTGGCGGCGGCTTTGCGGGGCTGCTCGCCGCTCAATCGGCGTCCGCCGCCGATGACCGGAGGCTGCGGATCCAGCGCCTGGCCTGGGCGGGACTCAAGCTGGCCCTTCCAGGCGCGACCCTGGGCGTGGATCTCCTGGCCGATCCCTCCGTCTGGGGGACCGCGCTGTCCGATCCCTTGCCCGACCTGGGCGATTTCGAGGGTGACCGCTATGCGCTGATCACCCACCGCCATTCCGATCATTTCGACGCCAAGGCCGTCGCCAAGGCGCTCGGCGACCAGGGCCTGCTGCTGTATCCCGCCAATCTCGGCGCGATCGTCGCGCCGGGGGTGAGCCGCATTCGATCCGCTCCTCTCTGGGAGCCGCAGATGTTGGGCGGCGCCTTTGTCGCCACCGCCGTCCCGGCCGTCGACGGCTATGGCGATCCGCAGGCCTCGTGGGTGATCAGCGGCGGCGGGCGGCGCATCCTGCATGCCGGCGACACGCTCTGGCATGGCGCCTGGTGGCAGATTGGCCGACAATTTGGTCCGTTCGACGCGGTGTTTCTGCCCATCAACGGCGCGCGGTTCGCCTGGCGCGAACCCGCCGCTGAGGTGTCCAGCGTCATGACGCCGGACCAGGCGGTCGCCGCAGCCAAGATCCTTGGCGCCAAGACCCTGGTCCCGATCCACTACGGGGTTCATGGCGCCGACGGCTACGAAGAGCTGTCCGACGCCCTCCAGCGCACCCGGACCGAGGGCGCCCGCCGCGGCGTGGCCGTCCAGGCGCTCAAGCCCGGCGAGTGGCTGGATTGGAACGCCTGAGAGCGTCCTGGCCCCTCATGGTTAACCCGCCGTTAAGCTTCCAGCCGCAAACCCGACTCAAAGGGCTGAGACAGTCCAGGCCGTTGGAATCGCGAGAGAGCACATGGACCGCCGCAAGCTGATCCTTTCGGGCATGGCCACCGCCGGGCTGAGCGCCTGCGCCAGCACGGCCCAGGAACGCCCGGGCGACCCGCCGCCCCGGTCGCAGTACGACACCGGCCGGGCCCAGACCTATTCGGCCGACGAGATGATCCGCAGCGGCTCGGACTTCCTGGGCGTCACCGCCGAAAGCATCGGCGCCGTAATCGAGCGCGCCTTCCGCGACAACGGCCAGCCCACCGGCTATGTCGCGGGCGAGGAGGGTTCGGGCGCGATCGGCGTGGGCCTGCGCTACGGCCGGGGCCTGCTGTACATGAAGGGCAAGGACACCCAGGAGGTGTTCTGGCAGGGCCCGTCGGTGGGCTGGGACTGGGGCGGCAACGCCAGCCGGGTCTTCACCCTGTGCTATAACCTGCAGTATCCGGACGCCATCTTCCGCCGTTTCCCCGGCGTGGAGGGCACCGCCTATCTGGTCGGCGGCCTGGGCGTGAATTACCAGCGCGCCGACACCATCACCCTGGCCCCGATCCGCGCCGGCGTCGGCCTGCGCCTGGGGGCCAATGTCGGCTACCTGGCCTATAGTCGCCAGCGCAACATCCTGCCGTTCTAGGGGCTCACGGGGGCGCTCCGCCCCCTATGGGGGGACAGACCGCGGAGCGGTCAGGTGGGGGCAAGGGCGAATCCACGCGCCCCACCCGCCGCTTGGATTTGCGCGAGTTCCCCGTCATTATCAATCTCCACGGGAAGCGCGGAGACGTCGGTTCGCGGCGGCCCGACGCGGGGAAGCGCCATGTCGCAGTGGCTCAAGCGTACCTGGTTCGTCTGGCTTGGGCTGGCGGCGGCCTGCGCCGTGCTGCTGCCCCGGGCGATCGACGCCGGCGCGGCCGCGGGCCGGCCGCCAGCGGCGGCCGCCGTCGCGCCGCGCTTCGTCGTCCGTGACCCGGCCGGAACGGCCATCGGCTGGCTGAACATCACCTATCCCCGCGCGATCCGCGAGAACGAGGAGGGGGTTCTGGAGGCCGAATACACGACCGGCGGCGCGTCGTGGAAAACTGGCGGCGCCTATGGCCATGGCGACGTCCAGCCGCCCGCCGGCCTGAAGGTCGAACTCAGCGGCGCCGACCTGACCCTGACGCCGGGACCAAGCCACGCATTCGACATCCAGCGCATCGCCGCCACCGGCGTCGAGCGGGTGAAATGGATCATCACGCCCAAGACTGAGGGCGACCACATGCTGCTGGTGCGGTTCAATGTCAGCCCGGCCACGTTCAAGGCTGTTCCGATCTCGGCCAACGGCCAGGCGCAAGGCGGCGATCCGCAGATCCTGCTGCCGGTGAAGGTGTTCACGATCTATGGCGTGCCCAAGGCCACGGTGCTGGTCGCCAAGGGCGCGGCGGGACTGGCCTCGTTCCTGCTGACCCTGCCGGCGGCCTTCGTGCTGTTCGAGCGGGTGTTCGGGAAGAAGTCGAAGCCGCGGCGGAGGAAGGCGGCGTGAGCCTTCTTCCCTTGGGCGAGGAGGATCAAACCTTCGTCGCGGCCACGCTCTGCGCCACCATCGTCGCCTTGCCGAAGATGGTCAGGAAGGCCACGTCGGCCGCGTCGCGGCCGTAGGCGATGCGGACCAGGCCGTCGACCGGCGCCAGGCCGGTGGGGTCCAGCAGGCGCCAGCGACCGCCGACGAAGACCTCGGCCACGGCGTGGAAGTCCGGCCGCTCCAGGGCCGGGGCGTAAACGCTGGCCACGCGGGCCGGGATGTCGCTGGCCCGGCACAGGGTGACGGCCAGGTGCGCGAAGTCGCGGCAAACCCCGGCCCGCTGGACGTAGGTCTCCAGGGCGGTGGTGCGGGCGTCGCTGCAGCCGATCCGGTACTCCAGGTGGCCGGCGATCCACTCGGCGATCGCCGCCACCCGCGCGCCGCCGTGCAGGGCGCCGAACTTCTGGTCGGCGATGGTCTCGAAGATGTCGGACGGGCAGTAGCGGCTGCCGCGCAGATAGGACAGGGCGCCGATCGGCAGGTCGGCGACGGCGTGCGGGGCGGCGCCGGCCAGGGCCATGTCGCGATCGGCGATCTCGACCACGGCGTCATAGGCGATCGCCAGCCGTCCCTGGCAGGTGAAGGCCACGCGCCGCTCGCCGGTGGCCGGGTCGTCGCGGCGGGTGAAGGCCAGGGGCGGGTCGAACACCAGCCGCTCGTCGCGCACCGCCTGGTCGTCGGCGACCGCCGCCTCGATCTGCAGCAGGGAGTCCACCCGTTCGGGGAAGTCGTAGTCCAGCCGCGCCTCGACATGCACGCGCATGGTCCGCCCCTTCGTTCAGGCCAGACAACGGCTGGCGGGGCGCGAGGTTCAGCGGTTCTAGAGCATCGCGCGGAAAAGTGGACGGTTTTCCGCAAAAGCGATGCGAAAACAAAAATCTAGAGCAAGTCGTGCGATTCCTATGTCGCGCGATTTGCTCTAGTGCTTGGCGACCCGGCCGTTGATGTAGTCCATCAGCGCCAGCAGCACGCCCGACACCACGAACGACAGGTGGACGATCACCAGCCACATCAGGCGGGGCTGGTCGAGCGGCGCCTCCGGTTCGGTCAGCTTTAGGAACGACTTCAACAAGGCGATGGCGGAGATCGCGACGATCGAGGCGATCAACTTCATCTTCAGGCCCGAGAAGTCGACGGTTCCCATCCACTCGGGACGGTCCTCGTGGCTGGCGGTGTCGATCTTGGAGACGAAGTTTTCGTAGCCCGACAGGATGACGATCACGAGCAGGTTGGCGGCCAGCGACAGGTCGATCAGAGACAGGGCCAGCAGAATCGCGTCCTCCGGCTTCATCTCCGGCAGGCGCGGCAATTCGTGGCCCAGTTCCTGGAAGAACACCACGATCAGCGCCGCCAGGGCTACGACCAGCCCGACGTAGAACGGCGCCATCAGCCAGCGTGAGGCGAACAGACCGCGTTCCAACCAGGTTTCGAGGAAGGGTTTCTGCATCGGGCCGGCGACCTTGTGGACGAGAGCATTTTCCGACGAAGTGGACACCGGTTCGTCGTCAGAAGATGCCCAAAACAAATATCCAGAGCCCCGACTCGACGCAGTCGGGTCGGGGCTCTAGTCGTCGTACTCCACCACAAAGCGGGCGGTCTTGCGACCGTTGGGGGGCACGGAGAATCGCCAGGCCGCGGCGCCGTCGCGAATATCGTGGGCGGCGGGCTCGGCGATGATCTTGAAGCCTGACCGGTCGGTGGGGGTTCGCACCTCCACGGCGATCGGAACGGTCTTGGCGTTGGCTAGGTCGACCTCGTAGACCTTCCGCACGCGATCGCGGCGGCGATCCTGCTCGGCGACCAGGCGCGGGCGGATCCGCACGTCCATGGCCTCGCCGATCGCCAGGTCGAAGGGCTGGCCGACGGGCACGTCGCGCATGGCCTGCTCGCCGGCGAAGGCGGGGCGGCCGTTGGCCGTCTCGAACACCGCCAGGGCGCCGGACGGCAGGGGCTTGCCCAGGCCCTCGGCGGGCTTGTTGTCCAGCCGCAGCACGACCTGGGCGGCCGGCGGATCATCGGCGTCGTCATAGTCGTTCCAGGTGTCGAGCTGGAAGACGTAGAGCCGCTGGAAGGCGACGTCCTTCTGGTCGAGGAAGGCCACCTGCTTGGTCTGGCGCGCGGCGACGGTGACCGGCTCGGGCAGGGTATAGAGCTTGTAGTCGCCCAGCTCGGATTGCTCGGCCAGCTTGGCGCGCTGGCCGGTGACCACGACCTCGTCGAGCCCGCCTTCCATCATCGCCGGGGCCGGCGCCATCATCATCGGCGGCGCGGGCGGCGGTGGAGGGGCCAGGCGCCGGCCGTGATGGGTGGTGTCCATCGGCCAGCAGCCGCGCGCCAGCCGCTTGGCTTCGCCCCGCTTCACGTCCACCTCCTCGCGCGCCAGCCGGCCGGCCACGGCCTGGGTGGGGGCGTCGGCGAAGCTGGTGCCGCTGGCGTTGACCAGGGTCAGCCAGCCGGTCAGGTCCAGCGCCTTGCCGTCGGGATGGATGTGGGCCACGTAGTCGGCCTGCCAGTTCACGCCGATCGCCAGGTAGGACAGGGTCAGGGTCGCCTGGGTCGGCGCGGCGACGTCGACCACGGTCGACAGCGCCGGCTTGTCCGACAGGCCGGCCGGGACCTTGTCGAACACCAGGGCTTCGGCGCCGCCGGAGCAGCCCAGGGCCTCGACCCCGCCGGCGGTCTGCAGCACCACCCCTTCGGGCCCCTGGCGCAGGGTCGCGGCCTCTTCGGTCCGACGGCCGGTCCGGCGATTGGTGCGGACGATCTTCACCGCCTGGCCCAGCGAGCGCTCGACCAGGGTTCCGGGGCTGAGCAGGGCGTAGTCGTAGTTGCGCTCGACGGTCGGGCCGGGCAGCCCTTCCACCGTGGCGCTCTGGGGGATCAGGGCGTCGGCGACGCCGTCGAAGCGCAGGGTGTGGCGGCCGGCGGGCAGGAACACCGACCGCGTCTCGGTGACCTGGATCAGGCCCTTGGCCATGGCCTCCTCGCGCTGCCAGTCCTCCAGCGCCTGGAACGGCCCGTCGCCGCCGCGATAGAGGGTGACGGCCACCTTGTCCGGTCCGGGCGAGGCGATGGTGTCGGCCAGGGCCTGCGTGGGGAGGGAGAGCAGGAACGCCGCGGCGAGAGCGATCTTCCGCCTTCCTTCTCCCCTTGCGGGAGAAGGTGGCCTCCACAGGAGGTCGGATGAGGGGACGCGCCGCCCTGTCCGGCAAGCGCTCGAAGCCAGCCGGCGGTCGTCCGTCGACCCCTCATCCGTCGGCTTCGCCGCCACCTTCTCCCGCAAGGGGTGAAGGAAGGAGAAGGTCGCTCTCCTGAAGGCTTGGCCGATCACCAGCCCGTCTCGACCGTGAAGGTCAGCGTCGTCTCGCCGTTGGCGGGCGTCGGCACGCTCCAGCCCAGGGTGCGGGCGTCGATGCGGCGGCTCTTGAGGCTCTCGGCCTTGACCTCGCCGTCACGCCCCAGGCCGCCCTGGCGCAGCTCGACCGTCACCGGCTCGGGCCGGGCGTTGCGGATCAGGTATTTCATCGTATAGCGCGATCGGGTCCTGGACACCTTCTCGTCGCTGACCAGCGTGGCCTGGCTGGTGACGTCGAAGGCGTCGCCGGTCTTGATCGACAGCTCCGAGCCGGCCGGCGTGTGGTCGATCGCGTTCTCGCCGACGAACTTCGGATCGCCGGCCTTGTCGCGCACATAGACCCGCATCACCCCCGCCGGCAGCTGGTTGCCCAGGCCCGCCAGCCTGGCGTTGCTGAACTGGATGGCGACGGTGGCCGACTCCGGCTGGGCCTGGCTGGAGAACCAGCCCTGGCGGATCTCGTAGACCTTCCGGGCCGCCACGCCCTGGGCGCTGAGGAAGCCGACCTGCTTGTTCTGGTTGGCGGCGATCGTCGTGCGGTGGGGCAGGGGGTAGAGATAGTAGTCGGCGACCCGCTCGCCGGTCCCGCTCTCGGTCCCGGCCGCCTGGATCGTCGGCGGCCGGGGCGGGCGATAGCCGCCGTTGTCATTGGCCAGGGTATTGACCGAGCCGGCCACCAGCTGGGTCTCGGCGTCGACGAAGGCCGTGCCCGACTGGTTGCCCAGGGTGATCCAGCCCTGCAGGTCCAGGGCCCCCTTGGTCTCGTCGAACATCGCCACATAGTCGGCCTTCCACGACAGGCCGGTGGTCAGGTAGCTGAGCGTGGTCGGGCGGGGGCCGGCCTTGTCGGCCTCGACCGTCACCGACAGGGTCGGGCGGGCGCGGAGGGTCTCGGGCACCTTGTCGAAGATCACCCGGGTGGGCACGCCGTCGTCGCGCAGCACCTCGATGCGGTCGCCGATCTTCAGCACCACGCCCTCGTTGGCCGCCAGGACGGTGGCGGTCTCGGTGGTCTCCTTGCCGTCGCCGGGATTGGTGCGGACGATCTTCACCTGCTGGCCGACCGCCTTTTCCATCAGTTTGTCGGGGGTCAAGAGGTCGTAGTCGAAGTTCTGCTCCACCACCGACAGGCCGGCCGCCGACAGGCTGACGGTCTCGGGACGGATGGCGGCCGAGACGTCCTTGAACTCCAGCTTCTGGCGACCGACGGCGAGGTTGGTCTCGCGCACGTCCTGCACCAGGGCCAGGTCGTTGTTGTAGATGGTCACGGACAGCCTGGGCTCGGTCTGGGCGTGCGCGGTGGTGCTGAGCGCAAGAGCGGCCGTGGCCAGCAACGCGTGACGGAACATGAAAGAGCGCCTCCCGGTTTTGGCGCTCAAGGTTTCACGCGTTCAGCCGGAAGTCGAGTGCGAAATTACAGGTATAATTTTGCTTTGCTCGCTCTTCCGATCTGAAGGGAGCGCTTCCCTAGCCTCGGCGGGCGCGTAGCAGCGCCAGGCTTTTTCCAATGAGCCGGATGCCAGACCGGATGAAGCCACCGGCCAGCACGAGCAGCATGACTCCGGTCACGCTGTCCCAGATCACAGCGCGTCGTTCACCGACCGTCATGGCCTTGAAATCGACGGGCGGGAGGCCCGCCGTCATGGCCTTCAGGTCGGGCAGCCAACCCGAAAGTTGCGCCACGATCTGCCAGGCGATGAAGCCGGCGACGGTGCTGCCCAGCAGCGCTAACAGGGCGCCATTGAGCAGGCCAGCGCTGATGTCCTCAAGACTGGTCGGTTGCGATGCGCCGTCGATCATACGGACGACCTTATCAGTCCTCTAGCAAAGCGCCACCTTGGCGGATGGCGTCCTTACCCGCCCCACACCTGCTTCAGCCGCAGGTCGCGGCCGCAGCCCAAGCGGTAGGCGTGGTATTCGATGGCGTGGTTCCTGGCGTAGTCGCGGTGATAGGCCTCGGCCGGCCAGAAGGTTTGCAGCGGCAGGATCTGGGCCTTCATCGTCCCGGTCTTCAGCCGCTGGGCGGCCTCGGCGCGCGACTTTTCGGCGATCGGCCGCTGGACCGGGGTGACGAACACCGCCGGACGGTAGGACGGGCCACGGTCGCAGAACTGGCCGCCATCGTCGGTGGGGTCGACCAGCTTCCAGTAGCGGTAGAGCAGGTAGCCGTAGTCGAGCTTGGCCGGGTCGTAGGTGACCCGCACCGACTCGTAATGGCCCGAGGTCTCGCTGGTCACGTCGCGATAGGTGGGCCGGTCCACATGGCCGCCGGTATAGCCGCTCTCGACCTTCAGCACGCCGGGAACGCCGCGCATGTCGTTCTCCATGCACCAGAAGCAGCCGCCGGCGAACACGGCGGTCTGGGGCGGGGCGGGCTTGCCGGCCGCCAGCACGTCGGCGGGCAGCAGGATGGCGGCGAAACTGGCGGCCAAGATGAAGAGGCGGCGGATCATCGGGGAACTCCGGGGGGACCTGCCTCTGAATACGGATCAGGCGGCCCGAAGGTTACAGCCTAGCGCCAACCAAATCCGACGCCGCGCACCGAGGGGCAGGCCGACAGGCGGGCGGCCAGGGTCTGAGCCCGCTCGTCGCCCTGATCGTCCAGCTCCAGGCGGATGCTGAGCCCCGCGCCGTCCGGCTGGGCGCTGAGGGCCCGCAGGCGGGTCTGCTGGACGTTGGCCACGCCCAGCACCCGCATCAGGGCGTCGGGCGTGTCGTCGGCGATCACCAGGAAGAGCCGGCGCTTGTCCTCGTCCGGTTTGGCGGGCTCAACCAGGCTCATGGCCGCACCCACTGATGCTCGACGCTGGCCGAGGTGACGCCGGGCCAGGCGGCCAGGTCGCGAGCCAGCAGGCGGGCGGCCTGGTCGCTGAGATGGCGCACGCGCAGCGAACCCTCGACGATCTGGCCGACCGGCTTCATCGACAGGGCGCACAGCTCGGCGCCGCTGTCGGCCAGGCCCTGGCGGACGGCCTCCAGCGCCGAGGGCGCGTCGTGGGCGGCCAGCAGCAGCTGGTGGACGGTGACGCCTTCGTGGTCGGAATTGAAGGCGGGTGGGGAAGGCAGGTAGCTCATGGGTTCAAGGTCCCTAAATTTTAAGAGGATTTGAAGGGACCGATGACCGCACAGCAAAAACCCCGCTCCTGGTGGGAAGCGGGGCTTTGCGGATCTTGCGATCTTCGGCTTGTTGGTCGTCTAGTCGACCGCGCGCCTGTGCTGCCCCGTTCGCACACGAACGGTTTTAATCTTGGCTTGCATCATAATGCTGCGCGCGCACGCGATCGCGACGCCGGCGGTGAGGCCGGTGGCGATCAGAACGTTCATGGCCAGCTGCGAGAGCATCTTGGCGGTAAAACTCCGTGTGCGACGTTACAGGTAGCGTGGGCGTGGGGCAGGCGCAAGGTCTGGGCGCATTGATGCGGCGAATGGCGCGGGATGGGCAAGGAATGTGCGGTGGTGCTCCGGTGGTGATCACTTGCCCCCACCTGACCGCTTCGCGGTCTGTCCGCCCCCACAGGGGGCGGAGCCTTCTCGCGAGCGCTCCGCCCCCTATGGGGGCGGACAGGCGACGTAGTCGCCAGGTGGGGGCAAGTGTGGAGATTAACCCCGCAGCTTGCCGCCCACCTTCTCGACCGCCGCCACGATCCGGGCCGACAGGGCCTCGATCTCGGCTTCGGCCAGGGTCTTTTCGCGCGGCTGGATCACCACCTCCAGGGCGACCGACTTGGAGCCGTCCGGCACGCCGGGGCCCTCATAGACGTCGAACACCCGCACGGCGGCGATCAGCGCCTTGTCGGCGCCGGCCGCGGCCTTGACCAGGTCGCCCGCCGCCTTGGCCTTGTCGGCCACGAAGGCGAAATCGCGGGTCAGGGGCATCAGCGGCGAAGGCGTGAAGGCCGGCTTGGTCTTGACCGACTTCTTCTTCGGCTCGGGCACGGCCTCCAGGGTGATCTCGAAGCCGTAGACCGGGCCGGCCACGTCCAGGGCCTTCAGCACGGCCGGGTGCAGCTCGCCGAACTCGGCCAGCACCGCCTTGGGACCCAGCTGCAGCCGCGCCGAGCGACCGGGGTGCCACCAGGACGAGGCCGTTCCCTGGGCGGTCTGCAGCGAGGCGACCGGTGCGCCGATCTCCTCCAGCAGGGCCAGCAGGTCGGCCTTCACCGTGAACACGTCTTCCGGCTTGGCCTTGTCCCAGCCGCGCGGGGCGCGGGGGGCCAGGATGGCGGCGATCGTGGTCTTCTGGTCCTGCGGCCGGTCGCCGAAGAACACCGGCCCGACCTCGAACAGGGCCACGTCCGGGAAGCCCTGGCGGGCGTTGCGGCCGGCCGCCTCGATCAGGTTGGGCAGGATCGACGGGCGCATGCAGTCCAGTTCCGAGGCGATCGGATTGGCCAGCACCAGCTCGGGCGAACCGCCGCCGAACAGGGCCGCGATCTTCTGGCTGGTGAAGCTCCAGGTGACCGCCTCGCTGTAGCCGGCCGCGGCCAGGGCGCGGCGGGCGATGCGGGTCCGGGCCTGGCGCGGGGTCAGCACGCCGCCGACCGCGCGCGGGACTTCCGGCAGCGGAGTGGAGGGCAGGGCGGCGTAGCCGGCGATGCGGGCCACTTCCTCGACGAGGTCGGCCTTGCCCTGCACGTCGCGGCGGAAGGTCGGCGGCGTGACGCAGACCAGGCTTTCGGCGTGGGTGGCGAACTCGGTCGCTGGCACGTCGGTCGGCGGCGACAGGGTGAAGCCCAGGTCCGTCAGGATCTTCAACGTGCGCTCCGGCGCGATGGTCAGGCCCGACAGGGCCTCGACATAGGCCGGGTCGAACAGGATCGGACCCGGCGCGGCCGGGGCCTGGCCGGCCACCACGATCTCCGAGGCCTCGCCGCCGCACAGCTCCAGGATCAGCTTCGTGGCCAGCTCCAGGCCGGGCACGAGCGAGCCGGTGTCGACCGTGCGGGCGAACCGGTACTGGGCGTCGCTGTTGATGCCGGTCACGCGGCCGGTCTGGGCCGTGCGGATCGGGTCGAACCAGGCGCTTTCCAGGAAGACGTCGGTGGTGTCGTCCGAGCAGCCGGTGCTCTCGCCGCCCATCACCCCGCCGAGGCCGACCGGGCGCTCGCCGTCGGCGTCGGAGATCACCGACATCTCCGGGGTCAGCTCGTAGGTCTTGCCGTCCAGGGCGATCAAATGCTCGTCGCCGTTGACGCCGTGCCGGCCCAGGCGCGCCTCGATCGTCGTCCCGACCAGCTTGGCGGCGTCATAGACGTGCAGCGGGCGGGCGCGGTCGTAGGTGATCAGGTTGGTGATGTCGACCAGGGTGTTGATCGGGCGCAGGCCGATGGCCTTGAGCCGGTCGGCCAGCCACTTGGGCGACGGGCCGTTCTTGACGCCCCTGATCAGACGGCCGCTGAACACCGGGCAGGCGTCGCCGTCGACCTTGATCGCGATCGGGCAGGGGAAGGTCCCCGGCACGGGGGCGATCGACAGATCCTTCAGCGTCCCGACCCCGGCCGCGGCCAGGTCGCGGGCGATGCCGGCCACGCCCAGCCAGTCGGGACGGTTGGGAGTGACCTCGAAGTCGATCACCGCTTCCAGGCCCAGGGCCTGGGCGGCCGGGGTCCCGACGGCCAGGGCGTCCGGCAGCTCCAGGATGCCCTCGGAGCCGTCGTCGGCCTCCAGCTCGGAGCCCGAGCACAGCATGCCGTTGGAGACCACGCCGCGCACCGGCTTCTCGACCAGGGTCACGCCCAGGCCCGGCACATAGGCGCCGATCGGCGCGTAGACGGTGGTCAGGCCCGGCCGGGCGTTGGGCGCGCCGCAGACGATCTCCTTGCGGCCGTCGACGGTGTCGACCTGGCAGACGCGCAGGCGGTCGGCGTTGGGGTGCTGCACCGCCTCGACGATCTTGGCCACCGTGAAGGCGGCCAGCTTGGACGCCGGGTCGGTGACGTGCTCGACCTCGAGGCCGGCCATGGTCATGGCGGCGACGACGTCGGTGGCGGAGGCCTCGGTGTCGAGGTGGTCCTTGAGCCAGGAGAGGGTGAATTTCATCGGTTCAATCTCTGCAAAATCCTCCCCCTCTGGGGGAGGGGGACCGCGAAGTGGTGGAGGGGGAGGCGGCCGCGCGATCGGCGCCAACTCCCCCCTCACCCGGCTTCGCCGGGAGCTCCCCCAGAGGGGGAGCATCAATCAGCTCAAGCCGCTCGCCACGTTCGGCGCGGCGAACGCAGAGAAGCCGTAGTGGTCCAGCCAGCGGCCGTCCGAGCTGAACATGTCGCGCAGGTCGGGCATGCCGTATTTCAGCATTCCCAGCCGGTCGACGCCCATGCCGAAGGCGAAGCCCTGATACTCGTCCGGATCGATGCCGCAGGCGCGCAGCACGTTCGGATGGACCATGCCGCAGCCCAGGATCTCCAGCCAGCTGGTCCCCTGGCCGATGCGGATCTCGCCGCCCGAGCGGTCGCACTGCACGTCCATCTCGGCCGAGGGCTCGGTGAACGGGAAGTGGTGCGGCCGGAACTGGGTGGTCACCGCGTCGGTCTCGAAGAACCGGGCGATGAAGGTCTCCAGGGTCCACTTCAGGTGGCCCATGTGGATTCCCTTGTCGATCACCAGGCCCTCGACCTGGTGGAACATCGGCGTGTGGGTGGCGTCGCTGTCGCAGCGATAGGTGCGGCCCGGGGCGATGATCCGGATCGGCGGCTTCTGCGACAGCATGGTCCGCACCTGCACGGGGCTGGTGTGGGTGCGCAGCAGCATGCGCTCGCCCGACTCCTTCGGATTGAAGAAGAAGGTGTCGTGCATCTCGCGGGCCGGGTGCTTCTCGGGGAAGTTCAGGGCCGTGAAGTTGTGGAAGTCGTCCTCGATGTCGGGACCTTCGGCCACCGCGAAACCCATCTCGGCGAAGATGGCGATCATTTCGTCCATGGTCTGCATGGTCGGATGGACGCCGCCGCGACGCCGGCGCGGGGCGGGCAGCGTCAGGTCCAGGGTCTCGCTGGCCAGGCGCGCGTCGAGGGCGGCGGTCTCCAGCGCGGCCTTGCGGTCGTTCAACGCCGCCTGCACGCGGTCGCGCAGGACGTTGATCGCCGCCCCGCGTTCCTTGCGCTCGTCGGGGCTCATCGACCCCAGGGTCTTGAGCAGGCCCGAGATCGAGCCGGTTTTGCCCAGGGCGGCGACGCGGACGGCGTCGAGGGCGGCGAGATCGCCGGCGGCGGCGACTTGCGCCAGCACGTCGGCTTCGAGAGTGGTGAGATCGGTCATGACGGGGTTCCGTCTAGAGGATTTGGAGCGGGGGGGCGAGACCCCCTCAGTCGGCTTCGCCGACAGCTCCCCCAGAGGGGGAGCATCGGCTCGGCGTAGATCGTCCCCCTCTGGGGGAGGTGGCCCGAAGGGCCGGAGGGGGTTTGCCGCACGACGCGCAGCAAAAAGCCCTCCGGCTCGTACCGGAGGGCTCTTCAGATCGCAATCGGGACGAACCCGACAGAAGACCTTAAGCGGCCAGGGCGGCGCGGACCTTGTCGGCGATGGCCTTGAACGCGACCGGGTCGTTGCCCGCGATGTCCGACAGCACCTTGCGGTCGATCACGATACCCGCCACGTCCAGGCCGTGGATAAACTGCGAGTAGGTGAAGCCCTCGGTGCGGGCGCCGGCGTTGATGCGCTGGATCCACAGCGAGCGGAAGGCGCGCTTGCGCACCTTGCGGTCGCGATAGGCGTACTGGCCGGCCTTGTCGACGGCGGCCTTGGCGGTGCGGATGGTGTTCTTGCGGCGGCCGTAGAAGCCCTTCGCCTGTTCAAGAACCTTCTTGTGCTTGGCGTGGGCGGTGACGCCACGTTTAACGCGAGCCATGTGTCAGCGCTCCTCTTAAAGGCCGTAGGGCAGGTACGAACGGATGGTCTTGGCGTCAGCCTCGCTCATCACCTTCGTTCCGCGGTTTTGGCGGATGTACTTGCCGTTGTGGCCGATCAGGCGGTGGCGCTTGCCGGCGACGCCGGCCTTCAGCTTGCCCGTGGCGGTGATCTTGAAGCGCTTCTTCGCGCCCGACTTGGTCTTCAACTTAGGCATTTCGCGTCGGAGCGTTTAACGGCCCCGTCCTCTTGAGATAGCATGACGAACCGCCATGGCATGCCAAACTGGCCAGGCGGTTCCGGAAAGGCGGGGTTAGTACGGGAAAGGGACGCGGAAGGCAAGCGCCGTCTCCGTCCCTCGCGCGGGGTGACGATCTGTCAGTTCGGCGGGTTGTTCTTCTCCAGGAAGCCGACCACCGAGGTCAGCATCTGCAGGCGGGTGGCGCCGCGCGACAGCCAGTGGTCCTCGCTGGGCAGGGTGACCAGCTCGACCGGCTTGCCGGCTTTCTTCAGAGCGTCGGCCATCAGGGTGCTCTGGACGTAGGGAACCACGGTGTCGTCCTTGCCATGGATCAGCAGCACGGGGATCTCGACCTTGTCGGCGAGCCTGGCTGGCGAAATGGCGGTCAGGTCGGGGTCCTTGAGCCCCTCTGCGCCCATGAACCGCAGCCAGTAGCGCAGGGTGGAATTGTTGCTGGTCGAATAAAGCTTGTTGCTGTCGACCAGCATGCGCTTCAGGTCGGCCGGGCCGGCCACCGAGGCGGCGCAGCGATAGACGCCCTTGTCCAGGGTCGCGCCGGCCAGGGCCGCGTAGCCGCCGTAGCTGGCGCCGACGATGCAGACGCGCTTGGGATCGATCGTTCCCTGCTTGGCCAGAAAGCGCACGCCGTCGGACAGGTCGGTCTGCATGGCCTTGCCCCATTGGCCGAAGCCGGCCTTGACGAAGCTGTAGCCGAAGCCCTGCGAGCCCCGGAAGTTGGGCTGGAGCACGGCGTAGCCGCGCGAGGCCAGGGCCTGGCTCCACCAGTCGAAGCCCAGGCTGTCGCGGCCCTGGGGGCCGCCGTGCGGCAGCACCACCAGCGGCAGGTTCTTGGGATCTTTGCCGTTGGGCAGGGTCAGGTAGCCGGTGATCTCCAGGCCGTCGGCGGCCTTGTACTTGATCGGCTCGACCTTGGAGACGCCCTCCGGCGTCAGGTCCAGATAGACGTCAGTCAGGAAGCGGGCGCTCTTGGTGTTCAGGTCGACCAGGGCGTAGGCCGGACCCTGGGTCGGGGAATCGACCTCCACCACCAGTTGACGCTTGTCGTCCGACCAGGAGGCCAGCGAGACCTGATCGCCCGGGAACGCCTTGACCACGGCGTTCCAGCTGGCCTGCAGCTTGGCGTCGAAGAAGGTGTAGCGGCGGTCGTCGCCGACCAGGCTGAAGGCGCCGACCAGGCTGGAACCGTCGGGGGCGTGGATCAGGCTGTCGAACTTCTCGCTGTCCGGCACCGTGACGTGCGAGCCGTCGAGCGCGTATTCGCGCAGGTAAGTCTTATCCTCGTCGTTCTCGTCGTCGAACCAGACCAGCACCGAGCGGCCGTCGCGGCCCAGGCCGCTAAGTCCCCGCGAGCCCATCTTCGAGATGGCCTTCTCGGCCGTGGTCCAGCCGCGCTCAGCCTTGATCTTCAGCGACCAGGCGCCCTGCTTCTCGTCGTAGAGCGACTGGGCCAGGGGCTGGCCGTCGGGCGCGACCAGCCACTCGTCGGTGTCCTGCGAACCGCCGCTGTCCATCCGACGGGTGATCCCGGTCTTCAGATTGATCTTGTAGAGGGTGTTCTCGCCTTGGCTGTCGATGAAATGGACACCTTGGGCGAAGGCGAACGGCACGCCGTCGATGATGCGGACCGCCGGCGAAGCCAGGACGATGTTCATGGCGTCCTCCTGGTCGCTGATCAGCAGGCGCTGCTTCTTGGTGACCAGGTTGAAGTCGAAGGCCATCAGGTATTCGCGCTTGGGTCCGGCCAGGCCGTAGACTTCGGCGGTGCTGGAGGTGGTGATCAGCACGTGCTCCGGGCCGGCCCACTGCACGCCGCGCAGCTTGGTGGAGCCGAACTTCATGGCCGTGATCACCTTGTTGCCCTCGGCGGCCTCGCGGATGGCCAGCATGCGGTTCTCGCCGTCGGTGACGGCGATCGCCAGCTTCGTGCCGTCCGGCGAAATCTCGACCTGCTCGACATTGGGCAGGCGGCCATAGACCGAAAGCGGTGGGGCCTCCGCCGACGCGGCGCCGGCGACCGCAGCCATGACGAAACCGGCCGTCGCGGCGGCCAACCCACTCTTCAACACGCGTAGATCCCCCAAGCTCCGCGCAAGATAGCAAGGCTCGCCTTACTGTCGAGCTTGTTTCGCACCGCCTGGTTGCGCGAGGGGGCAAGAAAAACGCCCCGGCCTTGCGGGCCGGGGCGTCTCGAAAAGCTTGACGGAATCGCCGATCCTTTAGCGCGGGGCCAGGATCATGATCATCTGGCGGCCTTCCATGCGCGGCTCGTATTCGACCTTGGCCACTTCTTCGAAGTCGGCCTTGACCTTGAGCAGCAGCTTCATGCCCAGTTCGGGGTGGGCCATTTCCCGGCCGCGGAAGCGCAGGGTCACCTTGACCTTGTCGCCTTCCTCGAAGAACCGGTGCATCGACTTGGCCTTCACGTCGTAGTCGTGAATGTCGATGTTGGGGCGCAGCTTGATTTCCTTGAGCTCGACGATCTTCTGCCGCTTGCGAGCCTCGTTCTTCTTCTTCTGCTCCTGGAACTTGAACTTGCCGTAGTCCAGGATCTTGCAGACCGGAGGGTTCGCGTTCGGCACGATCTCGACCAGGTCCAGGCCGGCTTCCTCGGCCGCCTCCAGGGCGGCGGAAATCGGCATCTCGCCTTGCTTCTCGCCGTTCTGGTCGATCAGCAGGACGCGGGGGACCCGAATGTCTTCGTTGATACGCGGACCATCCTTGACGGGCGGCGTTTGCATAGGACGGCGAATAGGGCGGCTCCGGTGTTGTTTAAGGGCGTTTGCCGCCGGACCTGATGATCCGGAAGCGTATCGTTGAATGAGTTCGCGCGGAGTCCGGGGGACGCCGCGTTCGCAAGTGATATATGACGAAGGACTCCCGCGCTATCAAGGCGCATGCGCGTCCAAGTCCCCCTTTTGCGGGACCGGATGCGCCGAGAAGGGACGCTGGGAGCGAAACGTCGGGTCGGGTCGGCCTCCTTTTCCAATCGCGACCTATTTCACCCGCCCATGAGCACCCCCACCGCCGCCGCCCGCCACACGCCGATCGAGGACGTCCACGCCCTGCTGATCGGCTCCAGCTTCATCGCCGTGGGCCTGACCCTGCTGAAGGCGGCCGGCCTGACCACGGGCGGGATGGCGGGGGTGGCGCTGATCCTCTCCTACCTGACCCACTGGCCGGTCGGGGTGCTGTTCTTCCTGCTGAACATCCCGTTCTACGTGCTGGCCCAGCGCGCCCTGGGCTGGGTGTTCACGGGCAAGACCCTGGTCACCAACCTGCTGCTGGCCGGCCTGGCCCTGGGCATGCCGGCCTGGCTGAAGATCACCACGGTCGATCCGGTCTTCGCCGCGGTCTTCGGCGGCACGATCATCGGCATGGGCATCCTGGCCCTGGCCCGGCACAAGTCCAGCGTCGGCGGGATCGGGGTGCTGGCCCTGTGGCTCTACGAAAAGCGCGGGATCAGCGCCGGCAAGGTGCAGATGGCGTCCGACTGCCTGATCGTGGCCGCGGCCTTCGCGGTGGTCAGCTGGGACAAGCTCCTGCTGTCGATCCTCTCGGCCGTGGCGCTCAGCGTGGTGATCATCGCCAACCACAAGCCGGGGCGGTACGAGGGGTATTAGCCTCCAATCGTTACCGGCGCGCGCTCCGCAGCGAGGTCACCAGCCATTGCCGATCTTGACCGGCTGGGTCTGGCTGTAGTCGCGCCGGCTTTCGCCGGGATAGAGCATCAGGTCGCCGGCGGCGTTGCGGCCGACGAGGTCCACGTGGCCGTCGCCGTCCCAATCACCCATGCCGTAGTAGGTGAGGGCGTTCCAGCCATTGCCGATCTTGATCGGCTGGGTCTGGCTGTAGCCGCGCCGGCTTTCGCCGGGATAGAGCATCAGGTCGCCAGCGGCGTTGCGGCCGACAAGATCGAGGTGGCCGTCGCCGTCCCAATCACCCATGCCGTAGTAGGTGAGGGCGTTCCAGCCATTGCCGATCTTGATCGGCTGGGGCTGGCTGTAGCCGCGTCGGCCTTCGCCGGGATAGAGCATCAGGTCGCCGGCGGCGTTGCGGGCGACGAGATCGAGGTGGCCGTCGCCGTCCCAATCGCCCATGCCGTAGAAGCTGAGAGCGTTCCAGCCATTGCCGATCTTGATCGGCTGGGTCTGGCTGTAGCCGCGCCGGCCTTCGCCGGGATAGAGCATCAGGTCGCCGGCGGCGTTGCGGGCGACGAGATCGAGGTGGCCGTCGCCATCCCAATCGCCCATGCCATAGAAGCTGAGATGGCGCACCGGCGGGCTCTGGGCGTTTCCGACGGAGCAGAGCCCCGTTACGAGCGCAGCCGCGACGACGAACCTCGACAGGTGCTTCTTGAAGCTCATGTCGTCCCTCAACGTTAAGGATTTTATGTTGGATTATTCAACCCAAGGTGCGCCTATTTCTCAGGCGTGACAAGGCGCCCTCGCGTGGATGAGACGGTGATCGACCGGCCAGTGGGAATTCAGTGCGGCAGCAGCGAGATCGCCGCGCTGGCCACGGTGCTGACCGGCAGGGCCTTCAGGTCCGGCGAGCGGATCACCGTCACGTGGCCGCGGGGGCCGCACAGTTCCGGGTCCGAGGCGTCGGAGAACAGGGCGATGGTCGGGGCGCCGGCCGCGGCCAGCAGGTGGGTCGGGCCGGTGTCGTTGCCGACGGCCAGGACGGCCTTGGCGCCCAGAACCGCCAGCTGGGCGAAGTCGGTGCGGCCGGTCAGGTCGCGGGCCTGGCTTACGGCCTTCTGGATCTGGCGGGCCATGGCGCTTTCCTGCGGGCCGCCGATGATCACGATGTCCAGGCCGCGCGCCTTGAGCAGCGCCGCCAGCTGGGCGTAGCTCTCCGTCGGCCAGCGCTTCTCGGGCCGGTGGGCCGAGCCGCCCGGCACCAGCAGCACATAGGGACGCGGGGCCGGGGCGCCGACCACGGGGCGCGGCTCCTTGGTCCGGCGCAGGATCCACGACAGGTCGGGCGGCGGGGCGCTGCCCGGCTCGGTCGGCGCGTCGGGCCAGACGCCGGCCTGCTTCAGCTGGTCGGCCTGTCGTTCCAGGGTGTGCATGCGGTAGCGCGCCTTGCCGCGCTGGGGCAGGGAACAGCCGGCCGCTATGCCCGACCAGGCCGGCGGGAAGGGCCGCAGGGCCTGGAAGTACCAGTTGGTGCGGCTGTTGGTCTGCAGGTCGTAGACGCGGTCGTAGCGGGCCTGGCGCAGACGGCTGAGCAGGGCGGTCAGGTCGCCGAAGTCGCTGGGCCGGCCGTCGGTCTCGACGCTGTTGAAGTAGGGCGACAGCTTGGCCAGGGCTTCGAAGGGCGGGGTGGTCAGCAGGGTGATCTTGGCGCGCGGATGGGCTTCGCGGATCTTCTTCATCGCCGCCAGGGCCAGAACGAAATCGCCGAGGGCGCCCAGTTTGATCACCAGGACCTTCTTGATTTCCTTGCTCAACGCTTCGTCTCCAGGACCCGTGCGTAGACCTTGAGCGTTGCTTCGACCATCGCGTCAACCGAATAGAGTTTCCGGGCGCGCGAACGGGCGGCCATGCCCATGGCCTGGCGCCGGGCCGCGCCTGACTCGCAGGCGTTGGACAGGGCGGCGGCCCAGGCCTCGACGTCGCCTGGGGCCACCAGCCAGCCGGTCTCGCCATTGACCACGGTCTCGCGCGCCGCCCCATGGTCGGCGGCCATCACCGGCTTGCCCATCACCTGCGGCTCGACCGCCGTGCGGCCGAAGGCCTCGGGCTCCAGCGACGGGGCGATGGCCAGGTCGGCCACCAGGTAGGCGGCCGGCATGTCGTCGCAGTGGCCCACCAGCTTGACGCTGTCCTGCAGTCCAGCCTGGGCGATCATGTGCTCCAGCTCGGCGCGATAGGCCTTGCGGCCCTGGTCGTCGCCGACCAGCAGCAGCAGGATGCGGGTGTCGGAGATCGCCTTCAGCCGCGCCATGGCCTCGATGACAAGGGCCTGGCCCTTCCAGCGCGTCAGCCGGCCGGCCAGCAGCACCTTCAGCCGGCGATCCTCGGCCTGGACGCCCCAGGCGTCGCGCAGCGCCTTGATCCGCTCGGCCGAAACCAGGCCCGGCTCGAAGCGGGTCAGGTCGACGCCGCGCGGGATGGCCACCACCCGGTCGGCCGGAACGCCATGCTCGGCGATCACATGGGCGCGGGTATATTCCGAATTGGCGATCACCAGGTCGCCCTTGGTCATCACCGCGTTGTACCAGCGCTTGAGGTTGGACTTGGCGTTGTAGACCCCGTGATAGGTGGCCACGAACGGCGTCTTGGTCGCGTGGGCCGCCCACAGGGCGCTGAAGGCCGGGGCGCGCGAGCGGGCGTGGACCAAGCTGACTTTCTCGCGGCGGATCAGGTCGATCATCCGCGCGGCATTGCCCAGCATGATCAGCGGGTTCTTCGACTGGGCCGGCATCTGGGCCAGGCGGCCGCCGTCGGCTTCCAGCCGCGCGGCCATGCGCCCGCCCTTGGTGGCCACCAGGGCCTTGCCGCCCTGGGCGATCACGCCGTGGGCCACGTCGATGGTCGTCTGCTCGGCGCCGCCGGTTTCCAGTTCCGGGGTGACCTGCAAAAGCGTGAAATCGTCGGGGAGGATGGACACGCGTTGCCCTAACGAGGTTTGAGGGGTCGTAGTTACCGAAATGAACAAGGCCGCGCCATGACCGATTCCCTTCAGCACCTCGTTCGCAACGACAATCTGCGGTTGGCGTATCGCGTCGTCCACGGAACCCAACCCACGGTCGTGTGGCTGGGCGGATTCCACTCCGACATGGCCGGGACCAAGGCCCAGGTCCTGGCCGACCAGGCCCGGGCGACCGGCGGCGGCTACCTGCGGTTCGACTATTTCGGCCACGGCGAGTCGGACGGCGCCTTCGAGGACGGCACGATCAGCCGCTGGCGCGAGGACGTTCTGGCGGTGATCGACGAACTGACGCAGGGGCCGCTGGTGCTGGTGGGCTCGTCGATGGGCGGCTGGCTGGCCTGCCTGGCCGCCATCGCCCGCCCCGACCGGGTCAAGGCCCTGGTGCTGGTCGCCCCCGCGCCGGACTTCACCGAGAAGCTGATGGCGCCGGAGCTGTCGGACGAGGCCCGGGCGGCGATCGCCCGCGACGGCCGCTGGATCCGGCCTTCGGAATACGACGACGGCGGCTATCCGATCACCCGCGACCTGCTGGACGATGGAGCCCGCTGGTCGATCCTGCCGGGGCCCGTGCCGATCGACGTCCCGGTGCGCGTGCTGCAGGGCGGGGCCGACCCCGACGTGCCGTGGACCCACGCCCTGGAGCTGGCCAACGGCTTGAAATCGGACGACGTGGTCTTCACCCTGGTCAAGGACGGCGACCACCGCCTGTCGCGGCCCCAGGACCTGGAGCGGCTGGCCGCGGCCGTGGCCGAGGCGCGGAGGCTGGTCGAGCTGGACGGGGAAGGCGATCTGGTCTCCCGCCGCCTGGCCCGAGCGGCGCGTCTGCGCGGCGCCCCGAACCTGGAGGCGCTGGCGCCGGCGCCATGGGCGAGCGAGGAGGAGGAATGACCTCAGCCACCGGTCGCCCTGTCGATCTCCTCGACCATCAACCGATAATCGCCCTTGTGCGCGGCTCGGGATGCGGCCAGCCAACCGGTCGGCGACAACCGTACGAGCTCAAGGGGATGGCCGGCCTGGCGCGCCAAGGCGTCGAGGTACTGCAACTGCGTTCGACCATTGCCGTCTCGAAACGGATGTACGTAGTTCAGATCCCCGACGATGACGCCCGCCGCTTCGGCGAAGTTTCGTCGGGTCAGGCCGCGTAGAAAGTCGGTCGCCACGAGCCTTTGGTGGACGTCGGCCATGCCGACCGGGATGAAGCGACGAAGCTGGAACTGGTGGCCGTCCTTGGCGATCTCGACGGTCCGGATTTCTCCAGCCCAATCATAGATGTCTTGGAACAAGTGGCGGTGGATGGCGCGCAGATGGGCCAAATCGAACGCGCCTGAGGGCGAGCCCTCGGCAATGCGTTGCGTCACTAGGCGGCGCTCGACTTGCGCCAGCCGATCGACGTCTAGAACGCCAAGTTTATTTCTGAGGACCGGTCGAGCGGGGTGGAGGTACGGGTCTCGTCCGCTCACTCGGCCGGCAGCGGCGCCACGGCCGCGAGGATGTGCGCTAGGCGTCGGTCGTGCGGCCAAGCTTCGCGCTCGAACATCTCGAACATCGCGATGTCATCGCTCGACAGCGGGTTGCCCTCGATCTCCTGCAATCGCATGGCGCCCAGCCTGCGATAGCGGGCCTGATCTATTTCGGTTGCTGACAGCCGGGCTCTCATGACACCAGCATAGCTGAAAGAGCGGGTCCGCGCACCTAACCCCCCGCCTTCAGGATCGCCGCCAGACCTTCGCGGTAGGTCGGATACTTCGGCCGCCAGCCCAGCTCGGCCTTGGCCAGGGCGTTCGAGACGCGCTTGTTCTCGGCGTAGAAGCGGCGGGTGGCGGGCGACAGGCCCAGTTCGTTGAACGGCAGGTCGGGCGGCGCCGCAACGCCCAGCAGGCTGGCGGCGTGCTCCATCACGTCCTGCGGCGGGGCCGGTTCGTCGTCGACCAGGTTGTAGACGCCGCCGGCCCGGGGGCGGTCCAGCGAGGCCAGCAGGCCCGAGACGATGTCCTCCAGGTGGATGCGGCTGAACACCTGGCCGGGCTTGACGATGCGGCGACCCTCGCCGGCCCGCAGGCGATCCAGAGCGCTGCGGCCGGGGCCGTAGATGCCCGGCAGGCGGAAGGTGGTCACCGTCAGGCCCATGCCGCGCCCCACCTGGCGCCAGTCGCGCTCGGCCCCCACCCGGCGCGCGCCCTCGACCGACTGGGCTTTCAAAGGCGAGCTCTCGAACACCCAGCGACCCTCGAAGTCGCCATAGACGCCGGTGGTCGACAGGTAGCCGATCCAGTCGGGGAACGCCTGGGCGGCGGCCAGGGCGGGGATGGTCGCCTCCAGGCCCGGGCAGCCCTCGGCGGTGGGCGGGGCGGTGACCAGCACGGCGTTGACGCCGGTCATGGCGGCAGTCATGGCGGCGCGGTCCTCGGGGTCGACGGGCTCGATCCCCAGAGCGCGCAGCCGCGCGGCGCCCTCGGCGTCCCGCGCCGTCGCCGCGACGCTCCAGCCCCTGGCTGTCAGGGCCTCGGCGAAGGCCTGGCCGACATAGCCCAATCCGAACACGAACAGACGCAAGACGCTAAAGTCCCCCGAAAAGAGCGGCGATTGACGGTCAAAACGAGCGTTCGCGCAACCCCCTCCGGCCCTTCGGGCCACCTCCCGCAGCGGGGGAGGAGCAACGCCATGCGAGCTGCTCCCCCTCTGGGGGAGCTGTCGGCGAAGCCGACTGAGGGGGCCGCCACCGCTTCATCCCCAACAACCCCGCTTTGACCGCTTGCCAATCGCAAGGCGCTCTGCCATAAGCCGCCTCCTCGTCGCGGGGCGCTGTTTCAGCCCTCGCCGATGCGGGCGTAGCTCAGTGGTAGAGCACAACCTTGCCAAGGTTGGGGTCGAGAGTTCGAATCTCTTCGCCCGCTCCATTCTCCGGTTCTCCGGCGATGGAACGAGACCCGAAATATCCCGGATGCGGGCGTAGCTCAGTGGTAGAGCACAACCTTGCCAAGGTTGGGGTCGAGAGTTCGAATCTCTTCGCCCGCTCCAATTTCCCTTCCAGAATTTGAAGCGTGACGCATCCGGTCAGGGCCTGATAGGCCTATGGAACCCATTGCGCGGGGCCGTCGTTGCGGATCGGTGATCACCCGCGTGAAAGGGTGACGGGCTGGGGTGCTGGACCATGACTGAATTCGTTCTTCGACGCTCGCGCGTGGGCCGCCTGGCGGCGATCGCGGCGGTGCTGGCCCTGGCGGGCGCGGCCCAGGCCCAGACGCACGCCAAGCCCGAATATCCCATCAGGAAGCCCGCCACCTCGGCGCCGGCGCCGGAACCGACGCCCGAGCAGAAGGATGGGGACAAGCCCGAGGGCGAGGAGTCCGGCTGGACCCAGGCCCGCAAGAAGTCCATCGAGATCGGCACCCAGCCGGCGCGCGACGTCGGCGTCATGAAGCGCCAGATCCCGCCGATCCTGATCACCGCGCAGGAAGACCCCTACAGCCTCAAGGGCCTGAAGACCTGCAAGCAGCTGGCCGCCGAGGTCACCCGCCTCAACGAGGTGCTCGGCCCCGACTATGTGGTCGGCAACGAGCTGAAGGAGAATCGCGCCGGCAAGCTGGCCGAGGCCGGCGGCAAGACGGTGATCAACACCATCATCCCGTTCCGCGGCATCGTGCGCGAACTGACCGGCGCGGCCCCCGCCGATCGCCGCATGAACGCCGCCGTCGATGCGGGCCTGGCGCGCCGCGGCTTCCTGCGCGGGGTCCACGCCAAGCAGAAGTGCCGGACGCCGTTCTAGCGGCGGCTCTTCGCACCAGCTTCTAGCCGGGGGCGATTCCTGATCTAACCTTCGCGGTGAACCTGCGGAGTTTCCGATGTCCAAACGCGTCCTTCTGGGCCTCGCCATCGCCCTGGCCCTGAACGGCGCCGCCGTGGCCGCGACGCCCAAGACCGGCGCCGCGAGCGCGTCCGACCGCCTGGCCCAGGCCGTGAAGGCCTACGAGGCGTCCGGCGCGGGCGAGGACGACGGGGAGGGCGGGGCCGACGACGCCTCGCGCTTCCGATTTCCGCCGGTCGGGCCCAAGGCCGACGCCGACCGCAAGGCCCTGCTGACCTCGGCCCGCCAGTCGCTGGACGGCGTCGACCTGTCCGCCCTGACGGCGAACCAGCGGCTGACCCACGCCATCCTGAAATGGAGTCTGGACGAGCGGCTGGAGGGCCTGGCGTTCGACGAGGCCCGGATGCCGTTCAGCACCGACGGCGGCTTCGACGTCATCCTGCTGTACCGCGCCAACGGCATGCGGCTGAAGTCCGAGGCCGAGGCCAGGCAGTGGATCGCCCTGCTGGCCCAGACGCCCGACTGGTACGCCGCCAATATCGCCAACGCCCGGCGCGGGGTGGCGACCGGCTTCGTCCAGGCCGTCCCGACGGCCCAGGCGGTGCTCGACCGCGCCCGCCGCACGGCCGCCACGCCCCTGGCCGACGAGCCGCTGCTCGCCCCGCTGCGCAACCTGCCGGCCGCCATCCCCGTCGAGCGCAAGGCCGCCCTGCTGGCCGAGGGGACGAAGGTGGTGACCGACAAGGTCGCCCCGGCCCGCGCCGGTTTCGTGACCTTCATGGAGACCGAATACCTCCCGCACGCCGCCAGGAGCCTGGCGGTGTCGGACCTGCCCGACGGCCAGCGCTACTACGCCTTCCTGGTGCGCCGTCACACCACCACGACCCTGACCGCCGACCAAGTCCACGCCCTGGGCCAGTCGGAGGTGGCCCGCATCCGGGCCCGAATGGAGGTCGTGATGAAGCAGGCCGGCTTTCAGGGCGACCTGCCGGCCTTCATCGCCTTCCTGCGCAAGGACCCGCGCTTCTACGCCACCAGCCGCCAGCAGCTGCTGGAAAAGGCCAGCGAGATCGCCAAGCGGGCCGACGACCAGTTGCCCGCCCATTTCGGGACCCTGCCGCGTCTGACCTACGGCGTGCGGCCGGTGCCGGCCAGCATCGAGCAGGGCTACACCACCGGCCGCTATTTCGGCGGCGATCCCAAGACCGGCCGGGCCGGCGGGCTGATGATCAACACCTCGGCCCTGGACCAGCGGCCGCTGTACGAGCTGCCGGCCCTGGTGCTGCACGAGGGCGCGCCCGGCCATCACATCCAGACCTCGCTGGCCCAGGAGCAGACCGGCGTCCCGGACTTCCGCAAGACCATCTACTTCAACGCCTATGGCGAGGGCTGGGGCCTCTATTCCGAGTGGCTGGGCGAGGAGATGGGGCTCTATCGCGACCCCTACGAGCTGTTCGGCCGGCTGTCCTACGAGATGTGGCGCGCCTGCCGGCTGGTGGCCGACACCGGCATCCACGCCAAGCACTGGACGATCGACCAGGCCAAGGCCTGCTTCCTCGACAACACCGCCCTGTCGCCGACCAATATCGACGTCGAGGTGGCCCGCTACGTCTCCTGGCCCGGCCAGGCCCTGGCCTACAAGGTGGGCGAGCTGAAGATCCTGGAGCTGCGCCATCGGGCGGAGGCGGCGCTGGGCGACAGGTTCGACGAGCGCGCCTTCCACGATGCGGTGCTGCTGAACGGCTCGCTGCCGCTGGCGGTGCTGGAGGCGAAGATCGACGCGTGGATCGCGGATCGGAAGAAGGGGTAGGGGCCCGCTTTAGCCGTACCTACGGATGGCCGCGAAAACGCCAGCCCGCGTCGGGCGTGTCAACCAGGACGGCAGCCTCGCGTGGGACGCAGCGGTTGATCGCCGAGCCCATGTTGATCGGCAGGCCCGATAGTGGACGAACTTCCACCCCGTCGGGGTAGGCGAAGGCCAGGGCGCCGCCGCCGGCTTGGCCGGCGGACAGGAAGGCGGGGTCCATCAAGGTGTCGAACGCGGTTTCTCCAGGACGGGGATGTCCGCCCGGAAACATCGACGACGGTCGATCTTCGCCGACCGCGCAGACCTGAGACCAATCGCCTTTTTCCAGCAGGACGAGGTCGATGGGCCTGTCTTTAGCCAGCGCCGCCGTCAGCGCCGTGTCGAAGGCCAGGTCAGCTTGCGACATCGCCACGTCGTCGCACCCCGCCAGCAGACCGGCGCAGGCGACGGCGAGGCCGATGATGCGGTTGACCTTCATGCGATCGCGCTCCTGAGGCAGTCATCCTAGGCGGCCGGCTTGCAGAGGGGATGCAGGAAACATCGATTCAGCCTTCCAGGCGAAACCGGCTCTGGCGGTGACCGGCCGCCTGGAAGCTCTTCTCGAAACCGCCTATCACCCCTCCTAAACGAGGGGACTCCACCACATGGCGCGCATCACCGTCCTGGGCGAATGCATGGTCGAGCTGTCGCCGGAGGGCGAGGGGCTGCACCGGATGGGGTTCGCCGGCGACACCTTCAACACCGCCGTCTACCTGGCGCGACTGGGCGACGACGTCGCCTACTGCACGGCCCTGGGCAAGGGCGATCCATTCAGCGACGGGGCCCTGGCCGCCATGCGCCGCGAGGGGCTGGACACCCGTCTGGTGCGCGAGGCCGAGAACCGCCTGCCGGGCCTCTACGCCATCGTGCTGGACGAGACCGGCGAGCGGAAGTTCCACTACTGGCGCGAGCGGGCTCCGATCCGCGACCTGTTCTCGCAGCACACCGCCGACCAGCTGATCGCCGCCGCCAAGGCCAGCGACCTGGTCTATCTGTCCGGCGTCACCCTGGCGGTGATCGGCGACATCGGCCGGGCGCGGCTGAAGGACATCCTGGCCTATGTCCATTCCCTGGGCGTGGCCGTGGCCCTGGACTTCAACTACCGCCCGGCCCTGTGGGCCTCGCCCGAGGCGGCGCGCGAGGCGCTGGACGGCGTGGTGCCCGCCTGCCGCTACGTCTCGCTGAGCAGCGAGGACAGCCGGCCGCTGTACGGTCGCGAGGCCGAGGACCTGGCCGCCGAATGGGCCGCCCCGGGAACCGGGTTTGGGGCCGAGGTGGTGGCGCGCGACGAGAGTCACGCGGTCAACGTCCATACCCCCGAGGGGCGGATCGCGACGCCCGCGCCGGCCCGGGTCAGGGCGCTGGACACCACCGGCGCGGGCGACAGTTTCAACGCCGCCTACCTGTCCTCGCGCCTGGCCGGCCTGCCCGTCGAGACCGCTGTCTCGCGCGGCCACGACCTGGCCGCGGCGGTGGTCGGGTGCAAGGGCGCGATCATTCCGGAGGCGTCGATGCCCGTTTGGTCGCGGGGATAGAGAGTAGTCGGGCTCAACGCAATCAAAGGTTTATATTCCTACTAGACGCGCGTAATAGGAAAGTTATCCTCACTGCCGGAATATCGACCTAGACTCTGGGTCGAAGGTGTCACGGGGACGCCGTTCGCAGGGGAAGCCGATGCTGGCTCAAGCTCTCGAGGATCTGTGGGCGATCTCGCCCGACCCGCGCCGCGACCGACTGACGGCCGCGTTCATCACCCACGCCGTGGCCCTGGCCACCGGGATCGCGCCGGCCGACATCGCGTCGGCCAAGCGCACCAGCAAGGCGGCGGCGCGGGCCCGGCAGATCGCCATCTACCTGGCGCACGTCAATTTCAACTGGCCGCTGATCCGGGTGGCCTTCGCGTTCAACCGCGACCGCACCACCTGCGGCTACGCCTGCCATCGTATCGAGGACATGCGCGAGAACGCCGACTTCGACGCCCGGATGAGCGTGCTGGAGGCGTGCATCAAGCAGGCGCCCGACGCCATTCCTGAGCTGACCGAGCTGGGAGGCGACCGGTGAGCGGCGCGTTCGAGCAGGCGCTGCGGGCCGAGCACCTGGCCGCCCGCGCCGAGCGGCTGCTGCGGCGGCCCGGAGCGCTGATCGAGGTCAAGGGCCTGGGCTATGTGGTCCGCTTCGGGCCGCGGCGGCGGGCCATGCTGACCGTGGACGAGGCCGCCTTCCGCGTGCTGGTCCGCGACGGCGCCCTGGCCTCGCGCCGCGAGGGCGGCTGGCGACTGGTCAAGCCGCTGACGCCGCCAAGCCCGCCGCCCGGTCGTCCGGGGGTGATCGAGGGCGAGCGGGTGGTGATCGAGGGCAGCAGCCAGCACGTGGTGCTCAAGGCCAATCTGGGCGAGTCGCCCCTGGCCTGGCTGGCCCGGCGCGGTGGGCTGGAGGACGTGGAGGTCATGGCCGGTGAACGGCTGCGCGAAGACTTCCAGAAGGCCGGCACGGTGGGCCGCCTGACCATGAACTGGGACGCCCAGCCGCGCGGCGAGGGCGGCGGACAGGGCCTGGAGCCGGCCTTGCGGGCCCGGGCGGCCAAGGACCGGATCGCCGCGGCCCTGGCGGCGGTGGGGCCGGGCCTGCGTGAAATCCTGGAACGGGTGTGCCTGGCCGAGACCGCCCTGCAGGTCGCCGAACGCGAACTGGGCCTGCCGCGGCGGGCGGGCAAGACCGTGCTGAAACTGGCGCTGCAGCGGCTGGCGATGCACTACCGGATGGTTTGAGGAGGGGACGCACACTCGCCCTCGGCGCTCGGCCTATTGGCCAGGGCCTTGCCGCGAGTGTGTGTCCCCCAGGTCGGTCGCTAATGCTTCAGCATGTGCTTGATGTCGCGCATCTGGTCGTGGCCGGACTTGACCGAGGTCCAGGCGCGTTCGATCGCGGCGCGGGTCTGGGGCTCAACATCGGTGTCCTGCAGGGCCTTTTCGAACTTGGCCTTGATGTAGTCCTCGCCGGACTCGACCTCGTTGACGACGGCCTCGTCGCCCTTGGTCACGGCGTCCTTCAGGTTCAGGAAGGCGCGGTGGGCGGCGGCCAGGATGGTGCCGTCGTCCTTGGCCTCGCCGCCTAGCCGGCGGACCTCGTCCTGCAGCTCGGAGGCGATCGTCCGGCGCTCCTGGGCGCGCTGCTCGAACAGGGTCTTGTAGCGGGCGCCCTCGGCGTCCTTGGCGGCTTCGGCATAGCCGTCAGCGCTGTCGATGGTGGTCTCGACCAGGCTGTTGACGAGCTTGATATGGTCTTCGTTGGTGTGAGGCATGGCGCTCTCCATGAAGGGGGACCGGCCTAACGCGGGCCGGCCGCGAAAGGTTCGAAGCGGGGCTTCAGCGAGGCCTCCAGTGCGTGCGGATCGGCAGCTTGCTGCCCAGGAAGCTCCAGGCGGTGGTGGCCGCGGCGATGGCCGGGCCGCGCGTGCGGCGATTGAGCAGCAGCACGGCCACGGCGCCGGCCCCGAGCACGGCCAGGGCGACCGGCACCTTGCGGCCCGCCAGGGTGATCTTGCCCTGGGCGTCGGGCCTCAGCGCGTAGTCGGCCGGCGGCGTGACCGCGTAGGGATCGGCCGGGGCCTTCTGGAACAGGCCCGAGACCTTGTCGGAGAGCGTGGACAGCAGGCCCTGCCGCGCTTGGGCGGGCGTGCCGTAGGAAGCGTCATAGGCGGCCATGGGAAGGCTCCGTCAGAGGTTGGAGCCTCGATAACGCCGGGGCGGCGGGGTTGATCCCGCCGCCCCGCGCGCTCGGCGCGGCTAGCGCAGGCCGCCGGAGACGACGATGGTCTCGCCCGTCACCCAGGCGGCGTCGGCCGAGGCCAGGAACACCGCCACCGGCGTGATGTCGCCCGGCTGGCCGGTGCGGCCCAGCGGGGTCTGGGACACCAGGGCGGCTTCGAAGTCGGTGCCCAGAATGCCCATGTCGTGCACGCCCTCGGTCTCGACGACCCCGGGATTGATGGCGTTGACGCGGATCTTGCGCGGTCCCAGCTCCTTGGCCAGCACCCGGGTGATCGAGTCCACCGACGCCTTGGTGGCGGTGTAGATGGAGCTTTCCGGTATGGTCAGGGCGGTCACGGCCGAGCTGATGTTGATCACGCTGCCGCCGTCCGGACCGAAGTGGCGGGCGGCCTCCTGGGTGGCCAGCAGCAGGCCCAGGACGTTGATGTCGAACTGGCGGTGGAACTCGTCGGCGGTCACCGCGTCCAGCGCGGCGAACTGATAGACGCCGGCGTTGTTGACCAGGATGTCGATCGTCCCGAAGGCCGCCTTGGCCTCGGCGAACAGCCGGGTGATGTCGTCGGGTTTGGACACGTCGGCCCGGACGGCGACCGCCTTGCCGCCGCCGGCGACGATCTGCGCGACCACCTTGTCGGCCCCTTCGCGGCTGGACGCGTAGTTGACCACCACCGCGGCGCCTTCGCGCGCCAGGCCTCTGGCGATGTCGGCGCCGATCCCTTTGGACGCGCCGGTCACGACGGCGGTCTTACCTGAAAGCTTGCTCATCGAATTGTCTCCATGCCGCCTCGTGGCGACACTTCGATAGTTAGATGATCATCGAAGCGATTCAAGGCGCGGCGCCTGACGAAAAGCGCCGGCGGCTTCAGATTTCGGCGAGCTGGGCCAGATAGGCGTTCAGCACGTCGCGCTGAAGGATCAGAAAGGCGAACTTGCCTTCGCGGGCGATGCGGATCAGGCCCGCGCCCTCCAGTTCCTTCATGTGGTGCGACAGGGTGGCGGCGGTGATGGGAAGCGTCTGGGCGATGCAGCCGCAGGGCGTCGGGTCGCTGCTGGCCCCGATTTCCTTGAGGATCTGCAGCCGGCGCGGCTCGGCCAGGGCCTTGGCGATCAGGGCGGTCTGCCGTTCGGACAGGGTGACGGCCGGTTCGGTCATATCCGACATATGACGGCGGCCCCGCCCCGGCGCAATGTCGCGGACGGGCGCTAGGGTTCGCGTGGCGGCATCACCGCCCCCACATGGGCGATGCCCAGTTCCCGGGCCCGGCTCGCCTGCTTCTGCCGCTCGGCGTAGCGGGCCCTGGCATCGTCGTCGCGGGCGTCGTGGCAGGCCGGGCAGGAGACGCCCTCGACATAGTGCTCCGAGGCGCGGTCCTGCGGGCTGACCGGCCTGCGGCAGCCCCGGCACAGGGCGTGGGTTCCCGGCGCCAGGCCATGGCCGACCGCCACCCGCTCGTCGAACACGAAGCACTCGCCGCGCCACAGGCTCTGCTCGGCCGGCGTGGTCTCCAGATAGTTCAGGATCCCGCCCTTCAGGTGGAAGACCTCTTCGACGCCCTCGCGCTTCAGGAAGGCCGTCGACTTTTCGCAGCGGATGCCGCCGGTGCAGAACATCGCCACCTTGGGCGGGGGCGCGGCCGGGTCCCAGGTCTGGCGGAAGGCCCGGAACCAGGCCGGGAACGCGCTGAAGCTGGCGGTCCGGGGATCGATCGCGCCCTCGAACGTGCCGATCGCCGCCTCGTAGGCGTTGCGGGTGTCGATCACCACCACGTCGTCGCGGGCGATCAGGGCGTTCCAGTCGGCGGGCTCGACATAGGTCCCGGCGTTGTGGGCGGGGTCCAGGTCGCCGGCGCCGAGGGTGACGATCTCGCGCTTGATCCGCACCTTCATCCGATGGAACGGCAGGGTCTCGGCGTCGGCGAACTTCAGCTCCAGGGTGTCGCAGCCGGGCAGGGCGCGGATGTGGTCCAGCACCTGGTCGATCGCCTCGGGCGCGCCGGCGATCGTGCCGTTGATCCCTTCGCGGGCCAGCAGCAGCGTGCCCTTGACGCCCAGGCCGCAGCACAGCTTCGACAGCGGCCGCATGATGGTCAGCGGATCGGCGAAGGTGGTGAAGCGATAGAGGGCGGCGACGCGGAAGCTCATGACGGGGCAATAGGCCCTGGCGGCTTGGTTCTCAAGCCTGACTGGAACTATCGGCAAGCGTGGTGGTTACACCGGCATGAGCATCCTGATCGTCGTCCTCGTCGCCCTGATCCTGCTTGGCCTGGCGCTCTACACGGTCCAGCGCAGCCCCATTCCGTCGCCGGTCAACTGGATGATCCAGCTGGTGCTGATCGTCATCGCCATCTGGTTCATCGGGACGCGGGCGGGGTTCTTCCATTAGGCAGCCGCGTGCGTCCTTCGAGGCCCGCTGCGCGGGCGCCTCAGGATGAGGAGCGTTGTTGTTGCTGAATTCCTCATCCTGAGGTGCGCGCTGTAAGCGCGCCTCGAAGGACGCAGGGGCGGTCAGCTCGCCAGCGCCGCGGCGTCCCGCTGGATCCGCGCCACCATCGCCTTCAGCCCGTTCGACCGCTGCGACGACAGCGCCTCCGACAGGCCCAGCCGCGCCATGGCGGCTGCGGCATCGAAATCGACGATGTCCTTGGCTGATCGACCGGAATAGAGCCGGAGCAGGATGGCGATCAGGCCGCTGACGATGTGGGCGTCGCTGTCGCCCCGGAAGGTGATCGCGCCATCGGCCTGCGGCTCGGTCACCAGCCACACCTGGCTCGCGCAGCCGCGCACCTTGTTGGCTTCGGAGTGCTCGGCCTCGCTGAGCGGGGCCAGGTCCTTGCCCAGCTCGATCACATAGCGATAGCGCTCTTCCCAGTCGCCGAGCAGTTCGAACTCGTCGGCCAGTTCGTCGAGGGCGGCGTCGATGGGGCGTTGCATGGCGCGGGACTTAGTGCGGCCAGGCCAAAAGGAAAAGGCCCCTTAGAACCGAGCGCGGGCCGTCGAGGGACGCGCCGTGGCGTCGGGCAGGGTGACGATGGCGGTGAAGCCGTGGCCCGGCGTCGATTTCAGCCGCAGGCTTCCGTCCATCGCCCGGGCCAGCAGGTCGACGATCGGCAGGCCCAGGCCCGCGCCCTCGGACGCCCGTGTCAGGGTGGCGCCGCCCTGTTCGAACGGGCGGATCAGCCGCGGCAGGTCGGCCGGATCGGCGCCCTCGCCATGATCGCGGATCTCGATCTCCACCTGGCCGCCGCCGACCTGCCGGGCCTCGACCACCACCAGCCCGCCTTGCGGCGAATGGGTGAGGGCGTTCTGCAGCAGGTTGGTCAGGATGGTGCGCAGGCCCCGGCCGTCGGCCCGCAGGCTGGGCAGGGTCCCGGCCTCGGGGGCGACGATGCTGACCCCGCGGGCGTTGGCCTCGGCGCGCAGCTGCAGGATCACGTCCTCGACCGCGTCGTCCAGGTTCTCCTCGCCCAGGTCCAGGTCGGTGACATGGCCTTCCAGCCGGGCGATCTCGACGATCTGGTTGACCAGGCGCAGCAGCTTCAGGCCGCTCTCATGCACCAGGGCGGCGTATTCCTTGTACTGCGGCGCGCCCAGGGGACCGTACAGCTCGCAGGACAGGATCTCGGAAAAGCCGATCACCGCGTTCAGCGGCGTGCGCAGCTCGTGGCTGACCATGCGCAGGAACGAGCGCTTCTGGTCGTCCAGCGCCTGCTTGCGGCGGGCGCGGGCCGCCGCCCGCCGGAAGGCGGTGGTCTGCGACATCAGGCCGGTGTCGGCGCCGCTGTTTTCGCGCGGCGTCTCGGCATGGCCCGACGCGTCGGTGATCGCCGGTGGCGACATCAGGGACTCCCGGACGTTCTGTCCGTTACTTCGATGCGCCAGGATGAACCAAGGCGCTTACGAATCCGTTTCCGTCCACAAGAAGCGCCAGCGTTAACGATCGCCCGCCGATTGTGCGGCCTTGGGGGAGAGGGCTACCGGCGTTAAGCTTTGACGACGAAGACTCACCGGAAGGGATTCTCGCGGCCTTGGCCAATGACGGCGCCTCGCTCCAGACCGGCCCCCGGCAGGGTCAGGTCCAGCTCTCGGGGACTTCCTCGACGGGCGGCTTCGGCGCGGCCCATCTGTGGCGGCTGGGCTGGCTGACGACCGTGATCTTCGCGACGGGCGCGGCGGCCTTCACGCCCGGGGTCGTCGGCCTTCCGGTCTGGCTGGCCCTGGCGGCCGGCGCGCTTCCAGCCTTGGCCGCCTTGGCGGTGGGCGAGCGGCGCGACGAACGCCTGCAATCCTTGATCCTGGTCCTGTGGGCCACCTGCGGCGCGGGGGCGGCGGTGGTGACCGGCGGCGTCTCGGGCGCGATGAGCGCCTGGATCCTGGCCCCCGTGGCGGCGGCCTCGATCCTGTCTTCGCCGCGACGCCTGGCCGAGGGCGCCAGCCTGGCGCTGATCGGCGGGGCGGTGGCGGCCCTGACCCAGCTGTCGGGCCTGGCGCCGGCCGCGCCGACGGGACCGCTGGCCTTCATCCTGGGCTTCCTGTCGGTGGCCACCGTCGGGGTGGGGCTGGCCTCGGGCCTGATCCTCACCCACCGCCGGGCCGGCGAGCAGGGCGCCCGCCAGGTCGGCGAACTGAACACCCTCCAGACCCTGGTCGACGGCGCGCCGCAGCTGCTGCTGGTCGTGGCGAGCGACGGCCGGGTCCGGACCGTGCGCGGCGCGGCGCCGCGCGGCGTGGCGAGCGCCAATCTGACAGGCGAGGACCTGGCTTGCGCCGCCGTGGCCGGCGATCGCCAGACGCTCAGCGCCGCCCTGGCGACCGCCCTGGACGCCGGCGAGGCCAGCGTCGCCTTCGCCCCGCTGCTGGACCCGACCCGCACCGTCCGGCTGGACCTGCGCCAGGTCTCGCCCGACCTGCTGGTGGGCGTGATGCGCGACGCCACGCTGGACAGGGCCCGCGAAACCGCCCTGCGCCAGGCTCGCGCCGAGGCTGAGGGCCTGGCCGCCGGCCGCGCCCGGTTCCTGGCCAATATGAGCCACGAGCTGCGGACGCCGCTGAACGCTATCATGGGCTTCTCCGACATCATGCGCGCCCGGATGTTCGGCCCGCTGACCGACCGCTACGGCGAATACGCCGAGCTGATCCACGAGTCGGGCGGCCACCTGCTGGACCTGATCAACGACGTGCTCGACATGTCCAAGATCGAGGCCGAGCGCTTCGAGCTGCAGCGGGGGGAGTTCGACGCCCGCGAGGCGGTGACGGCGGCCATGCGCCTGCTGCGGGTCCAGGCCGACGCGGCCGGCGTCCAGCTGCGCGGCGTCCTGCCGCCGGGCGAGCTGGAGGTCGACGCCGATCGCCGGGCGCTGAAGCAGATCGTGCTGAACCTCCTCTCCAACGCCCTGAAGTTCACGCCGCGCGGCGGCCAGGTGACGGTCACCGCCGAGGGGCGGGACGGCCAGCTGGAGCTGGTGGTCACCGACACCGGCGTCGGCATTTCCCCCGAAGACCTGGAACGTCTGGGCCGTCCCTACGAGCAGGCCGGCGGCGTCGACCAGCGGGCCAAGGGCACGGGCCTGGGCCTGTCGCTGGTCCGCGCCTTCGCCAGGCTGCACGGCGGCGAGATGAATATCGAAAGCCGCCTGGGCGCGGGGACCAGCGTCTCGGTGCGCATGCCGGTGCTGCTGGCGCCGTCGCGCCCGGCGATGGAGCCGCCGCTGCTGGAACCGGCGCAAGAGCCGCCGGAAGAGCCGGAACTGGGCCCCAACGTCGTGAAGTTCGCGCCGCCGCGATAGGTGGTTTATCGACTTGCCCCCACCTGACCGCTTCGCGGTCTGTCCGCCCCCGGAGGGGGCGGAGCCTTGCCCGGGAGGCTCTTCCCCCTCCGGGGGAAGACGGTCGCGAAGCGACCCGCAGGGGGCAGCCCGGCGCGCCTACCGCAGGAACGCCCGGCCGGCCGCGAAGTCGCCGACCTCGACATAGGCCCGCCGAACCACGTCCACGCCGTTGCGGCTGGTGAACAGGAACTCGATGGTCGCCGCCTCGCGGGGGTCCAGCCGGCCCATCGCATCGGAGGCTTCGCGAGGGAAGCGGAACGACAGGCCCGTCTTGGCGCCGGTCGGCAGCAGGGTGACGGGGGCCATGTCGCGGGTCTCGGCGGCGAACACCCGGCTGGCGTTGCGGGGCGCGGCGTTGGCGGCCAGGCCCTTGGCGTTGCGGCCGTTCAGATAGGGGCCCTGGGTGCGCAGGGTGTCGCGCAGCACCAGCCGGGCCGCATAGGGCTGGGCGTCGTCGGCGAAGGCGGCCACGGCCAGCAGGTCGTTGGAGCGTCCCGACAGGCCGAACACCAGCCGGTCGCGCCCGAACCCGGCCGGCTGCGACAGCCGCCAGATCGGGATGGTGGCCGAGATCGAGCGGTCGGCCTGCCAGGCGGCGCGATCGCCGGGATAGCTCATCCGCTGCAGGGTCGAATAGCCGTCGAACGCCTGGCGCACGCGGCCGGCGGCGGTCTGCAGATCCTTGGAGCCGCACGTCGCCGCGCCGGCCTTGGCCCGGGCCCGTTGTTCCAGCGCCTGGACCTGGACCTCGCTGGCGCCCGAACGCAGGGTCGCGCCCCGCGCCTGGGCGCGGGCGGCGTCCAGGGCCGAGCCCACGGCGGGCTTGAACAGCCGGCAGCGCGCGTCGGCCGAGGTCATCAGCGTGCGTTCGTAGAGCTGGTCGGCGGCGGTGGCGGCATGGGCCTGGCTCGACGCGCCGATCCCGACGGTCGCGACGAAAATCCCCAGCCACCGCGCCGTCACGACCCGTAGAGCCTTTCCCTTTCGGGCTATGCCCGAAAGGGAAGAAAAGGCTCTACAATGTACATCCGGGCGCGCGCAGGCGCGCTCGGGGGTCTTTCTCGACGTCATAATCTCGTATTCTGCGAGAGCGGTTTCAGCTGGCAGCCTTACGGCGCCGAGGTTGCGGTTCGGTTAGCGATGCTTCTTTCGACGGATATCTGGGTCGGTGCGCTGATCCGACGCGCCGAGCTGGGCGGGGCCTTCGCCACGGTGGCGCGCAAGGGCGACCCGCGGGCGGGGGCGGTGCTGGTCAAGGCCGTGGACCGCCGCGCCAACACCGCCCGGCTCTATGGCGAGGCCACCCGGGGCGACGGCGAGCGCTTCTGGATGCAGCCGGTCCGCTCGGATTTCGAGCCCGACCTGGACGCCTACGCCGAACGCGCCGCGCGGATCGATCCCGACATCTGGGTGGTCGAGATCGAGGACCGCGAGGGGCGGCATTTCCTGACGGAGCCGGTGGAGGCGGATCCGAACGGCTGAGGCGCGGTGCGTCCTTCGAGGCTCGCCTGCGGCTCGCACCTCAGGATGAGGAATCAGCAGCAGCAAAGCTCCTCATCCTGAGGCGCCCGCGCAGCGGGCCTCGAAGGACGCAGGGCGCCGCTATTCCCGCCGGAACGTCGCCACCAGCACGTCGCGCAGGGCGGGAGCGCCCGGTTCGAGCGGATGGATCGCCGTCACCCCGTGCATCACGCGGTGGTCGTCCAGGACGACCGCGTCGCGGGGCCGCTCCAGGGTGAAGGCGCCCAGCCGCGCGCCGTCGTTGGCGAAGATGTCGGTGACGCCGCTGGCGACGTTGCGGCGGTGGACCAGCATGACGATCACCCAGTCGACCCCGTCGCGGTGCGCGCCCTCGGGCGTGGGCAGGCCCGCCTCGCCGTCGCCGGCCTCGATGCGGAACTGGTGCAGCTCCACGTGCCAGGCCCGCGGCGGATCGGCGGTCAGGGGATGGAACAGGGCCAGGCCGGCGCGGAGCACCCCTTGCGTCACCGGATGCTCGGCCACCGTGTCGAGCACAGGCTCGAACCAGCGCTGCACGCCGCCGTTCAAGCCGTTGTAGTCGCGGCTCTGGTAGTGCGGCTGGTGCGGCTTGCGGACCACCCCGGCGGGCGAGGCGGAGAAGGCCGCGAAGCGCCGCCGGCGATAGCGACCGCCGTCGGCCATGAAGCGGTCCAGGCCCAGGTCGTTCCAGCTGTCGGCGAAGGCTTGCCAGCCGGCCACGGCGTCCGCCCCGAGCAGGAGGTCGGTTTCCGCCGGGGCGAGCCGGCGAAAGCCTGTCTCGTCCAGGGCGGCGGCGATGTCGTGCGTCAGGCTGTCCGGCGAGGCGGGGTCGGGGTGGATCAAGCGTGGCCTCCAGCGGGACGAAGTCTCCAGATGGGGCGCCAAGGCCCTCGCGCCAAGCCTTGTTCCGTGTCCCGACCTTTAACCCGGAATCCCATTTCCCGCCCCGTTAACCCTGCTCCTAAACCGGAGCGAAAGCTCGATGCGGCAGGGTGACGCAACGACTTTCCAGCCGTCCGATTCCCCCGCAGCCGCCGCCAGGCCTCAGCAAGGTTCCGATGCTCTTCCTGCTCAACGACGTCGTTCTCAGCCTCGACGCGGCCGAACTGGCCCCGCCGCTCACCCGCGAGCGTTTCGCCAAGGTGTCGCTGAGCTATGTCGGCCAGCTGGGCCAGGAGCTGTACGCCGCCGAGCCGCTGCTGCACCACAAGGACCTGGAGAAGGCCCAGCGCCTGGCGGCCCTGATCATCGCCAAGGCGCCGGACGTCAACGCGGCGCTGTTCATCGCGCCGTCGCGCGGCTGCCTGGTCGACCAGGTGCAGGTGCGCTACGCCCAGCTGAGCCTGGAGATCATGGGATCGCTGTTCGAGCGCCAGAAGGCCGGCGCCCTGAGCAATGTCGAGGCCGATCGCCAGGTCTGGCGGCGCCTGGCGGCCTGACCGTCACGCAGCGCGGCCACGGGCTCCCGCGAAGGCCGTCCGCTCGGAGCGTTCGATGGCCTAAAGGAACAGACCGACCAGGCTGAACAGCCAGGTCAGGATCATCGCCACGATCACCAGCCCGGCGAACGCGACGCCGAGGCAGAGGGCGTTTCCTTGGGGGGTGCAGGCGCCGCGCTTGTGACGCGGCTCGTGGACCATTGCCATTGTCATTTCCTCTTTCGCGGCCTTCCCTCTGGCGGGGAACGGTCCGCAGTAGCCTGAGCATGACTCTAAAACCCCACAATGACTAGGGTCGTTTCGGGCCATTCGTAGGACGGGTATGGGGCGAGATGTCGCAGTCCCGGCGGGCTGGCGCCGGCCCGGCGGCGGACGGCTTTCAGCCTTGCCTCGCCTCTTTCGTCCCGGCATGTTCAACGCGACGTTGTGGGGGGATGCATAATGCGCCGGAAGGGCCTTTGGGGAGGCCGCAAGGTCCTGTTGGGTTTGGCGGCGGCGGCATTTCTGGCCGCTGGATCGCCGGCCAGAGCCGAGTGGCTGCGGGCCGAGAGCGACCACTTCGTGGTCTATGGCCGCAGCGAGAGGTCGGTGCGCGAATACGCCACCATGCTGGAGGACTTCGACTCCCTGCTGCGTCGCCTGCACGGCCGGCCCAAGGACGAGGTCACGCCCCGCAAGCTGCCGGTCTATCTGGTCTCCAATCTCGGCCAGCTGAAGCGGGTGCTGCCCAGCGCCAAGGAGGGCATGGCCGGGGTCTATCTGTCGACCGTGCCCGAGGTCTTCGTGGTGGCGATCCGCGACGGCGACGAGCTCGACCAGAACAAGGGCGACGACACGGTGCTGCACGAATACGTGCACCACTTCATGCTGCAGTACTATCCCAGCGCCTACCCGGCCTGGCTGGTCGAGGGCTATGCCGAATATTACATGACCGTCGACCTGGCCAAGACCCGGATGGTGGTGGGCGGCGTCAATCGGGGACGGGCCTACAGCCTGACCCAGCCGGGCGGATGGATCCCGATGGAGGACGTGCTGGGCAAGCGTCCCGGCGCCCTGAAGGAACGCGACATCTACGCCTACTACGCCCAGGCCTGGCTGCTGACCCACTACATCCTGTCCGACCCGGCGCGGCACAGGCAGCTGGGCGCCTATCTGAAAGCCGTGCGCGACGGCGACGACCCGGTGAAGGCCTGGGACGCCGTCTATGGCGACGATCCGGAGGGCCTGCGCCGCAAGCTGCAGACCTACATGAACCGGCCGATCCCGGCAGGGGCCTTGCCGCGGACGGGGCCGCTGGAACCGGCGATGACGGTGACCCATCTGCCGCCGGGCGCCGACGACCTGATCCTGGAGGGCCAGCGGCTGAAGCTGGGCGTGCCCAAGGACGACCGGGCCGAGACCCTGGCCGACATCCGCGCGGCCGCCGCCAAGCGGCCGAAGGACCGCTTCAGCCAGCTGGTCCTGGCCAAGGCCGAGACGGCGTTCGGCGACCGCAAGGCGGGCGAGGCGATCCTCGACGACCTGCTGGCCGCTGATCCCAAGGACGAGGACGCGCTGGTGGCCCTGGGCGAAAGCCGGCTTGCCGCGGCGCCGGACGACCCGGCCCAGCGCGCCGCCGCCTTCGCCCAGGCCGGCAAGCTGTTCGCGCGGGCCTTCAAGGTCGATCCGGACAATCCGGAGACCCTGCACGGCTATGCCGAGGCCCACAGCCTGGAGCCGATGACCGAAGCCATGGCCGACATCCGCGTCCGGGCCGTGGTCTTGGCGCCGCAGGTCGGCCACCTGCGCCTGGACGCGGCCAGGGCCCTGATCCAGGTCAAGGACCTGGACACGGCTCGCGCCATGCTGACGCCCCTGGCCAGCAATCCGCATGGCGGCGGCGAGGTCGAGGCGGCCCAGGCCATGCTCAAGACCATCGACGCCAAGGCCGGCGACGAGGCGTCCGATGGGCCGAAGTCCGCCGACAAGGCGTCGGCGGAGGGTGACAAGGCGGCCTCGGGAAGCTAACCCCCGGGGATGAGCACTTCCCTCGCCCTCGAGGCCGCCCGTCGGCGCACCTTCGCCATCATCAGCCACCCCGACGCCGGCAAGACCACCCTGACCGAGAACCTGCTGCTGGCCGGCGGGGCGATCCGCGCGGCCGGCGCGGTGCGCGCCCGCGGCCAGGCCCGCCGCACCCAGTCCGACTGGATGAAGATCGAGCGCGAGCGCGGCATCTCGGTGTCGGCCAGTGTCATGACGTTCGACCACGACGGCCTGATGTTCAACTTGCTGGACACCCCGGGCCACGAGGACTTCTCGGAAGACACCTACCGCACCCTGACAGCCGCCGACGCGGCGATCATGGTGCTGGACGCCGCCAAGGGCATCGAGCCCCAGACCCTGAAGCTGTTCGAGGTCTGCCGCCTGCGCGACATCCCGATCATCACCTTCATCAACAAGATGGACCGCGAGGCCCAGGACCCGTTCGAGTTGCTGGACGAGGTGTCGTCCAAGCTGGCCCTGGATCCGGCCCCGCTCTACTGGCCGGCCGGCTCGGGCGGGCGGTTCAAGGGCATGCTGGACCTGCGCGGCCAGAAGTTCATCCCGTACGCCAAGAAGAGCTCGACCGACGAGGAAGGCCATCCCGACCCGGTGGCCCTGAAGTCGAACGCCGTGGTGCAGTACCTCGACCCCGAGGAGCTGGCCGAGGTGGAGGAGGGCGCCCTGCTGGTGTCCGAGGCCGCCAAGCCGTTCGACGTGCAGTCGTTCCTGGAAGGCCACATGACGCCGGTGTTCTTCGGCTCGGCCCTGCGCCATTTCGGCGTCAGCGAGCTGCTGGCCGGCATCGGCAGCTACGCCCCCGCGCCGCACCCGGCCAAGGTCAGCAAGGCCGGCGTCGATACCCACGTGGCCCCCGGCGACGGCGAAGTCTCGGGCTTCGTGTTCAAGGTCCAGGCCAATATGGACCCCAACCACCGCGACCGGATCGCCTTCCTGCGCCTGACCAGCGGCCGCTTCACGCGCGGCATGAAGCTGAAAGCCCAGAACACCGGCAAGGCCATGAGCGTCAACGCGCCGATCATGTTCTTCGCCAGCGACCGCGAACTGGCCGAGGACGCCTTCGCCGGCGACGTGATCGGCATTCCCAACCACGGCGTGCTGCGGGTGGGCGACAGCCTGTCGGAGAGCGGGACCCTGCGCTTCGCCGGCCTGCCCAATTTCGCCCCGGAAATCCTGCGCCGCGTGCGGGTCAAGGACCCGCTGAAGGCCAAGCACCTGAAGAAGGCGCTGGAAGGCCTGGCCGAGGAGGGCGTGACCCAGCTGTTCCGCCCGATGATCGGCAGCTCGGACTTCATCGTCGGCGCCGTGGGCCAGCTGCAGTTCGAGGTCATGGCCGACCGTCTGGCCAACGAATACGCCCTGGAGTGCCTCTTCGAGGCGGCGCCCTACGCCGAGGCCCGCTGGATCGCCGGCGAGCGCGCCGACGTCGAGGACTTCACCAACAAGCACCGTTCGGCCATGGCCCACGACATCGACGAACAGCCGGTGTTCCTGGGCAAGTCCAGCTGGGAGATCGGCTATGTGGCCGAGCGATACCCCAAGGTGCGGTTCGAGCGGACCAAGGAGCGGGGCTGACGCCTGCTCGCCGCCGGCGTGCGAGGCTGCCGGCGGAGCGAGGTCAGGCCCGACGGCGGACTGATGACTTGTCTGGGAAGAGGGGGAAGCAGCCCTTCGATCTACCTTCGTCCCGCGACCGCGCGCCAAAGCCGCACAAGTGATACCGCGATACCAACTAGCTGGCGTCGTATCGGACGCGAGCGCCTTTGATGTTCTCCTGGTTGGCGTTCGCCCAGGTCACGAGCGCCATGACGGGCGCGAGAAGCGTGCGCCCTACAGCCGTCAGCTCGTAATCGACGCGCGGCGGAATAGTCGGAAACAAGGTCCGCTTCACCAGCCCGTCACGTTCCAGCCCGCGCAGGTTGATCGTCAGCATCCGCTGCGAGATGCCGTCGATCCGACGCCGCAGTTCATTGAACCGCACGGGCCCGTCCTTGAGCGTCGCGATGATGTACAGGGTCCACTTGTCGCCGACGAGATCAAGGATTTCCCGAACCATCCGGCAGTCGTCCCCTTCGCCGGGGGTAGGAAAATCAATGTCACTAAGGGTCATCGGAGTGCCTTCTTGCGGGCGACTGGGCAGTCACCTTAATAGTGTCGGTAACAAGAAGTTACTGCCCTGTTTCCGTCGGAGCAATCATGACCAGCATCCTCCTCGTGACGTCCAGCCCTCGCGGCGCCGAGAGCCTGTCCACCCGTTTCGCGGCCGAGATCGCCGAAGGCCTCAAGGCTCGCTTGGGCGGCGTCCTTTTGACCCGCGACCTCGCGACCAACCCGCCGCCGCACATCACCGAGGCTTATATTCACGGCCGCGTCACGCCCCCCGAGGCGCGCACGCCCGAGCAGGTCAAGGCTGTCGCCCTCGCCCAGCAACTCGTCGATGAGGTGAAGGCCGCCGACGTGATCGTCCTGGGTTCGGGCATGATCAATTTCGGCCCGTCCTCGCAGCTGAAGGCCTGGTTCGATCATATCACCTGGCCTGGCGTAACCTTCGGTTATGGCGAAGACGGCCGGCCGCGGGGGACGCTGACCGGCAAGAAGGTCTATCTCGTCACCGCCGCGGGCGGCGTCTTCTCCGAAGGCGACTGGGCGCCCTTTGATTTCCAGACCGGCAATCTACGCCACCTCTTAGGCTTCATCGGCCTGACCGACATCGAAATCATCCAGGTGGAGGGCACCGTCTTCGGGCCGGAGGCGGCCAAGGCCGCCATCGCCGCCACCGAAGCCCAGGTTCGCTCGGTCCTGGAAAAGGCCGCCTAACCGCGAGCAAAGCGGAGGGATCACATCATGCTGCAAATCGATTTTTACACCGAGATCTCCTGCCCCTGGTGCATTATCGGGCATCACCGTCTCGACAAGGTCCTGGCGGAACGCTTCCCTGATCTGGACGTCGATATCCGCCAGCACCCGGTGCTTCTGCTCCCCGATGCGCCAACGGAAGGCCTCTACATTCCCGATCTTCTCCGCGCGCGCTATGGCGTGACGGATCCGAAGGCGTCGTTCGCCCGGCCCGAGGCGGAAGCCCGCGCGTCCGGCCTTGACCTCGACCTCAGCCGCCAGCTCTGGACCTACAGGACGCAGGCGGCGCACGGGCTCATCCTCGCGGCCCGTGCGCGAGGCACGCAGCACCGGCTCGCGGTCGCGATCACCGACGCCCATTTTCTGGAAGCCAGGAACATCTCTGACGCTGATATCCTCGCCGATATCGCTGTGTCCCATGGGTTCGAACGCGAAGAAGCCCGTGCGATCGCGCTTGATCGCGAACAACATCGACTCGTCGAGCAGGAGGCGGCACGGTCGACGGTGGCCGGGGTGCGGTCGGTTCCTCACTTCGTCTTCGGTGGGCGCATCGCCATCAACGGGGGACGCAGCGAAGACGAGATTGCATTGGCCATCCGCGATGCGGCCCGCGCCTCCACCTGACAGCGATCTGGCCAGGCGCCGCAGGCGCGCGCAACGTCAGCTGAGGGGCGAAAGCCCAAATCGTCGCCGTGCCAAGAAGCGGACGCCAGCGCTGCGCCGAAAGGCTTGCGCCCATCGCTCCCGGCGTGTTTCTTGAACGAATTCAACGCCTAAAAATCACTTATCCTCCCCCTTTCGCGCCACAGCATAATCAACTCACCTCAAGGCGATGGGGAGGGCGCTAAGGCCTGCGACCTTCGCGGCCTTGGGGGGCGGTCGAGCGGGCGCGCTCGTCGGCGGCGGTCTCGTCAGGGGCCGCCAAACCTCATCCATCTGGTGCCGGCCGGGCCTGGAACACAGATACGGCGTTGGATGAGGGCCGAAGGGCGCGACAGGCTTGCGGTGACGCAGGCGTCCGGGACCGGGCGACGCAAGCCTGGCCCGCCCGTCGGGGGCTTTAGACCGGCGAGGTCCGAACAGGATCCACCGCCGGACGCTCCCGGATAACGATCGCGCGGAGCGTCGGTCCTGGTCGAAACGGTATTTCTTCAAAAGCTTCCGGGCCTGGCCCGGCGCTCCGCAACCCTCCCCGCACCTTCAGCGGCCCGCCGCGTGAGGCGGCCAGGCCATGCCCGAGAGGAGACCCCGATGCCCAGATCCAAGACCCGCGCGCTTGCTCGCGCCGCCCGCGCGCGGAATGGGAACGCACTGGAGTGGACGACAGCGGGCGCACGCCCGCGAGCGTCGACTATGTCCGTCGCGAGATTCGCCGGCGACTTCTGCGGCTGGAGGCGGTGGAAGCCGCCTACGCCGCGAGCCGCTCGGGAGCGCCACGAAAAGCGGACTCGCCCGACGACGCCTGACGGCCCCAGCCCAGGGTGCGGTGTTGGCGACGGCGGCTTCAGGCGGTCGCGTGGTATCCGAGGTCAGCCCGATGCCCGCCCGGGTCATGCGTCTCGAGCGCCACCGCCTTGCTGTCCATCACCGCCTTGAACGCCGTCTTAAACGCGGCCATCTCCTCTGGCGTCCCCACCGACACCCGCACGGCGTTGGGCCAGATCGGCCAGGTGCGGCCGATATAGACGCCTCGTGCCTTCATGGCGGCGATCACCGACTTGCCGTCGCGGCCGGTGTCGATCATGAAGCAGTTGGTCTCGGGCGCGCCGATGACCTTGTAATTGTTGGCCTTCAGCCAAGCCAGGGTGTCGCGGCGGGTGTCGCCGATGATCGTCTTGCGCTCGGCGACCAGGCCCTTGTCTTCCAGCGAGGCGCGGGCGGCGGCCGAGCCGGTGATCGGCATGGCGTTCTGGCCGAACGGCTTGAGCTTGGCCAGCAGGTCGGGCCGGGCCACCGCGAAGCCGCAGCGGATGCCGGCCATGCCGTAGATCTTGGAGAAGGTCCGCAGGACGATCAGGTCCTTGCCGGCCGCCACCAGGTCCAGGGCGTCCTGGGCGTCGGACAGGTGGATATAGGCCTCGTCGACCAGCAGGATCGAACCGGCCGGCTTGTTGTCCAGCGCCCAGACGATGTCCTGCTTGGCGGTGGTCGTGCCGGTCGGATTGTTGGGGTTGCAGATGTAGATGACGCCGGCGTTGGGGTCGGCGGCGACCATCGCCTTGACGTCGTGGCCGTAGTCGGCGGCCAGGGGAACCTTGACGATCTTGGCCTTGCTGGTCATGGCCGCGTACATGCCCGCCTCGTAGGACGGGTCGGCGGTGACGAAGCTGCGCTCGGGCGAGGTGAAGGCCAGCACGCTGTAGTGCAGCGGTTCGGACGAGCCGGCATAGACCGCCACGTTCTCGACCTTCAGCCCGTTCTGGGCGGCGAAGGTCATGGCCAGCAGCTCGGTCTCGCCGTTGCGGTCGTAGCGTCCGCCCAGCGGGGCCATGCGGGCGATCGCCTCGCAGGCGGCCTTGGACGGGCCCAGCGGATTTTCGTTGGCGTTGATCAGCACCGCGCCGGGCGGCGGAATGTTCGGACCCTGGCCGTGCAGGGCCATGCCCGAGGGCGGGGCGCCGGGCTTGGCGGGATCGGCGGCGGCGGCGCGCGCCAGGGCGGCCTCGGTCAGGATCGGCGCCGCGGCCGCCAGGGCCGCGGCCCGCAGGAGGGATCGGCGGCCGATCGCCGATCGGCTCGACGGAGGCGTGTCCATGGTCATCTCCCTGATCTTGCCCCGCCCGCGCGGGCGGGCCCACCACGAGCCCTCGCGCCGTCGAGGGCAAGGGGCGAGAACGACCACCGAGTTCGATTGCCTGCTGCTTGGGCAGAGATCGCCGCGGCGGGGACCATCAGGTCGGCGTCTGCTCGCCGTGCTGGCGCGTGTGAGTTGCTGTCGAGGATCGATTCTACTTGACCGCGCATCAACGCGGGCGGACGCTGCCGGGGAGCTTCCCCGCGATGAAAGGTCGTCTGGAGTGGCACGGGATCCGGGCAGGGCTGGCGGCTTGGTCGCGGCGTTGGCGCTGCTGGCGATCGCGACATCGGCCGCCGCGTTCCAGCAGCCGATCCGCCCGATGACGACGACAGCGGTTCCGACCGCTCCCTACGCCGCCTCCGCCGCCCCGACCGCGCCCAGAACCTACGATGAATGCCTGCGGTCCTATGCCGGTCGGACCGATCCGACGGCCTATTGCCGCCGACGGTTCCCCGACACGGCGCCGTCGACGACCGCCCCGGGGGCGACGACCACGCCCGGCGACTCGACGCAGGCGCCAACTCGCGAGCCGGTGGACGTCACCCCCCAGATCGAGCGGCTGATCGACGCCTGGCGCAACCGTCCCAGACCGCCGCCGGCCACGCCCAGCCCGCCCGCCGACCCCCTGGCGGTCATTCCCGATATCCAGGCCGCTTGCGCGGCCTATGCCGACACCCCGGAGCGCTGGCGACGCTGCACGGCCGACAGGTGGCGCCAAGCGGGGCTGCGCGGCCAACCGCCGCTGGTTCTGCAGACCCCGCCCACCGTCGAACCGGCGCCCGTCGAGCCCCGGCCCACGCCGCCGGTCGTGCAGTCGAAGCCGCCAGTCCAGACGCCACGAGTCCAGACGCGGCCCGCCCGGGCGCCGCCGACCCTCACGTCCCGGCCGGTCGAGCCGGAGCCGGTTCAGCCCACGCCCGTCGTCGAGCCCCAGTCTCCGCCGGTCGCGGCCGCTGAGCCGCCGCCCTCCGTCGCCGCGCCGCCGCCCGTCGCGCCGCCGCCCATCGCGCCGCCTGCGCCGCTTCCCGCCAAGGCCCCAACCATTCCGATCTGGCTGTGGCTGGTCGCCCTGGCCGTGGCCGCCGGGGGCGGGTTCGGTCTCGCCCGCTGGCTGGGCCGAGCGCGGCCCGCGTCGTCGCACGCCGCGTCCGTCCCCTGCGCGCCGGAGATCGCCCTGGTTCCCGACCCCGGCGTCGTGGTCCTGAAACCCGACGGTCCGCCCCGCGCCGGCATGGCGGTGTCGCTGCGGTTCGCCCTTGCCGCCGACGCCGGCGAGGTGAGGCTGGACTATCCCGCGCTGGAGACCGCGCCATGACCCAGGCGGCCCCCCATCCGCCGGCCTCCGGCGCCACGACCTGGCGGGCCCTGTTCGCCGACGACGGCGGCGATCCGTTGGACGCCTGCAAGAACGCCCCGCCCCTGACCCAGGCCATCACCAAGGCGGCCCAGAAGTTTCCCAGCGCCTGTTGGAACGACGTCGAGAGCGGTTGCCGCGACGAGGTCGGCAAGCTGCTGGACCTGTCGGTCGAACGGGTGCTGTTCGATGGCTGGATGAAGCTGGAACGGTTCAAAAAATGCGTCGAGGAGTCCAAGGTCAATCCCGAAGACGCCTTTTTCCAGGACCTCGACGACCACGAGATCGCCTCCACCCACAAGCCGCGGATCGAGTTGCGCTACGGCGCGGTCAAGGTGGCGGATCTGGATTTCGAGATCGAGCTGGCCCTGAAGGCCAAGGGCGTGAGGCTGGAGGTGCGCGCCGGAAAGGTGGTCTGCGCCACGGCCGGGGTGTTCTCGGCCAACGCCAAGTTGTCGCTGCACGACCAGGTGCTGGTCGAGAAGGCGACCCCGGAATTCGCGGCCCCGGCCAGGATCCGGTTCGCCTGATGAAGGGCCTCCGCCGTGTCTACCAAGGTTCGACTTTTCCAGGTCCGCGGGGAAGGGCTAGGAGAGAGCAGGATCCTGGAGAATCCCCATGCCCGCCGCCGCCTCGCACGCCATCGGCTCCCTTTCCATCGGATTGGTCGCCCACGACGACAAGAAGACCGCCCTGGTCGACTGGTCCGTGGCCCACCAGGCGTTCCTGTCGCGGCACCGGCTGTACGCCACGGGCACCACCGGCGGACGGATCCTGCAGGCCTTGCCGGACCTGGACCTCACCCGGCTGAAGAGCGGCCCGCTGGGCGGCGACCAGCAGCTGGGCGCGCTGTTGGCCGAGGGGCTGCTGGACATGCTGGTGTTCTTCGTCGACCCGCTGTCGCCGCAGCCGCACGACGTCGACGTCAAGGCGCTGATCCGCATGGCGACCCTGGCCGACATCCCCTTCGCCTGCAATCCGGCCACGGCGGATCTGATCGTGGCGGGACGGTGAAGCGCCGCGATCAGGACCAGGAGCTTGCCGTGCCTGCTCTGGGCCGGGCGGCCCAAAGGCCGTGTTTCCGAATCTACCAGTCGCTGTATGTCTTGGGATAATCGAACTTCGATTGAAGGAGCTGCAATGGACGTGTGGTCTCGCGACGGCCTGCCCGAACGTCTGGAAGGTCTGAGTTTCATCGACGTGGGGTGTTGGGAAGGCGGGATCTGCGCCGAGGCGGTGACGCGTGGCGCCTCACCCGTGCTGGGGGTCGACTACTGCACCTCGCCCCACCTCAAGATGACCATGGAGCGGTCCAACTTCTCCTTCCTCCAGCTCGACATTCTCTCGGAAAAGGCGCTGCAGCTTCCTGAATTCGACATCGTGCGCTGCGCTGGCGTGCTCTATCACGTCGAAAATCCGCTCTCCCTGCTGTTTCGTCTCAGGAAGCTCGGAAAGCTTGGGGGCGCGATGCACATTGAGACGACCGTCGCCATCGGTCCCTCGGAACATCCGCTCATGATCTTCCATCCAGGCGATACTCTGGACGAAAATCCCTCCAATTGGTGGACGCCGAACCTTCCTTGTCTCAAGGAAATGCTGGCGATCGTTGGCCTCGTGGACATTGAGCAGACCAACCTCGACCAGCCGAGCTGGCAGGCCGGCGACTATGCCGTCGGCCGGGTTTCCGTCCGCGGGCGGATCGCCAATGGCGCCGACAGCCTGTCCGACAAGATACTGCCCCGCCGCCCGTCCTACATGCCGCAGTCCGCCGGGCAGGGAAATCGGCACGGGGTCGTGCGCTAGGCGGAGCGACGCCTCGCCGCCCCGGTGGCTCCCTGCGACGCCGAACGCCCATGCGGCGGGTCCACGTGGCTAGCCGGGAAACTTCAGCAGGTTCGGCCGCGGGATCGCCGCCTTGAACGTGCCCCGCGTCTTGGCGGTGTCGAGCCCGAAGTCGGCCCAGGCCTTCAGGAAGCCGGCGGCGGGCGTCGCATCGGCCAGGGGCGACAAGGTCAGCACCGGCCGAGCGGCCAGCCGCTGGCGGGCTGCGGCCCAGGCCTCGGGCTCGGCCGTGGCCCAGGCGCCGTCGCTGGCGACCAGTTCCGCCGCCAGGGCCGGATCGGCGAAGTGCAGGGTGACGGCCGTGTCGGCCGGCAGGTCGCCCAGGGCCGCCAGCGCCTCGATCACTCCGGTCAGCACCATCCTGGCGCCGCTGACCCGTCGCTCGCCGCCCGCCGCGCCGGCCAGGGTCCCGTCGGCGTTCCGGCGCACATGGGCCCAGCCGCCATAGCCGGGATCGGGTTTGCAGAGCGAGGCGGTCCAGAGGTCGACGGAAGCGGTCATGGCCCCTGTTTAGAGGGGGAGGCGAGGGCTGGCCAGAGCAGGCGGGCCCGTGACGAACGCCGTTCTTCCGGCCATGCTGGTCCAACGTTCCACCGAGTCGGAGCCCGCCATGCTGGATCTCGTCCTGGCCGTCCTGCACCACCTGCTGATCCTGTCGCTGGCCGGGCTGATGATGGCCGGGTTCGTGCTGGTCAGGCCCGGCGTGAGCGGAGCAAGTCTCAAGGCCCTGGCCGGGATCGACGCCAGCTACGGCGGGACGGCGACCCTGATCCTGGTGGTCGGCTTCTGCCGGGTCTATCTGGGCGCCAAGGGGGCGGACTTCTATCTGCACAACCCGGTGTTCTGGGCCAAGATCGCCGCCTTCGCGGCGGTGGGGCTGCTGTCGATCGCCCCGACGATCGCCATTCTGAAATGGCGCAAGCAGGCCAAGGCCGATTCCGCCTTCACCCCGTCGGACACCGAGGTCGCCAAGGTCCGCAAGGTGATGCTGGCCGAGCTTCTGGTCTTCGCTCTGATCCCGATCTTCGCCGCCGCCATGGCTCGCGGCTACGGCCTCTAGCCGGCGAGGGAGTCGCGTTCCGGGCGCCGTTGAGCAGCCGGGCCGGAACAGAAGGTAAACTCGATCTTAAAATCTATGGTTAACGTCATTTTCACTTCGGTGAACAATGTTCTAACGAGCGCGTCGGAGTCCGTTTCTCGGCCGGGGACGGTCAAGCAAGAAGTGTGCCAAATCGGTGCAAAAACGGGGGTTTGGACCCCCTTGAGGAACGAAGTGCAAGCGCGTTGCAAATATTTATGGTTAACGCCGCCTTAGGCTTCGTTAACGGCTTGTTAAACGTGTTGGCTCCGGCTTTGCTAGTCGTGCGTTGAACCTGCGCCGGACGTCCCGGCCTGGGACGTTCCGTGTCCGGAGTACGCAGCGATGTTCGATTTCGGTCGTGACCTGAAAAGACTCTTCGGAGTCGACGCCGCCGCTCCCGCGCGGGCCGCGGCGCATCGCGACGGACTGACCGGCGGCGACACCTCGCTGCTGGAGCTGCTGGACCTGCGCCTGCTGGTCAACGAGGCCCGCGCGGCCGATGTCGCGGCCGGCCGGATCGGGGCGAAGGATCGCGGCCACCGGCTGCTCGAAGCCGCCGTCGTCTGGCGCGAGCTGGCCCGCCGCTCGGGCGACGCCGCCGCCCTGCGCAAGGGCGCGGCCCAGGCCGAAGCCGCCGCCAAGATCTTCGAAGCCGAGCACAAGCCGGAGAGCCTGGCCGCCGCGCGCTGCGAGCAGGCGACCCTGGCCGTGCTGGGCGCCGACCTGTTCGGCGACGAGGGACTGCACGCCGCCGCCGGGGCCACCCTGACCCTGGCCAAGACCGCCCCGGGGCACCGCTGCGCCATGGTCGAGGCCCTGCTGGCCGGATTGGAGGGCCGCGTGGCTCTGGGCGAGAACGACCTGGATCGCGCCCTGGCCGCCGCCGAGGCCTTCGAGGCGCCGCTGCGGGGCCTGTCGGCCGCCCGCCGGGTCAAGGGCGGAGCCTCGCGCCTGCTGCTGGCCGACCAGCGCGCCGCCCGCGTCGAGCTGCTGCTGGCCTGCGCCGCCCGCCTGAAGGACCGCGCCCTCACCGAGGTGGCCCTGGCTGAGGCCAGGGAGGCCGAGGCGGGCCTGGATCCCGACTTCGAACCCCTGGCCTGGTCGCGGCTGGAGTCCCTGCGCGGGACCGCCCTGGTGCAGCTGGGCGAGCTGGACGGCGAGATCAACTTCATCGCCGACGGCGTCGAAGCCCTGGCCCAGGCGCTGGAGCCGGTCACCGCCGATCACAGCCCAATGGACTGGGCCCGGGCCCAGGCCGCCCTGGGCGCCGGCCTGCAGGCCATGGGCGAGGCCACCACCTCGGAGCGCTGCTTCGAGCGGGCGGTCACGTGCTACGACCGCGCCTCGCACATCCTCAAGACCCAGCCGGCCCTGGCCCTGCGCGCCGTGGTCGCCAACAACCGCGCCCTCAGTCTGGCCCGCTGCGCTGAGCTGACCGCCGACCTGGCCGTGCTGGACGCCGCCGAGATGGCCTTCAAGGCCGAACTGACCGCGACCCCAGGGTCTCGCGATCCAGCCGCCTGGGCCGTGACCCAGATGAACCTGGCCCGGCTCTACGAGGCCCGGGTCGAGATTACCGGCCGCGACGACGGCCGGCTGACCCGGGCCGCCACGGCCCTGGCCAGCGCCTTCGACATCTTCGCCGAACTGGGCCTGCGGTCTCTGACCGACCTCGCGGCCCAGGGGTTGCAAAGGGTCAAGCAGGCGCACGCCGCCTGACCCAGAATGAAACCGGACGGTCCCGAACGGGCCGGACCCAAGCACCAGTAGGGAAGACCCAGTGATCGCTTCGTTGCTCGCCGCCGCCGCTGTCTCGATCGTTCCGACGCCCGTGGCCCAGCCCGCCGTCACCCAGGTCAAGGACGTACAGCCGCAGATCGCCGAGGCGCTGCTGAGCTGCATGGTCAAGCGCGACGGCGGCCTGACCGCCTGTTCGGTGCAGAGCGAATTCCCGGCGGAAATGGGCGTGGGCAAGGCGGCCCTGACCATGGCGTCGCAGTTCCAGGTCGACCTGATGGGCCCCGACGGCAAGAGCCGCGCCGGCTCGTTCATCGACGTCCCGGTCCGCATCCGCATTCGCTGATCGGCCGCTCGACCCGAGGCGCGACACGCCCTAGCTTGGTGGCGTAGCGTTTCGGGGGCGACATGGGCGAGAATTTCAAGGACGTGGACGTCTCCCAGGCGCTCTATCTCGTCCTCTATCTGTTCATCGTGATCATGGGGCTGCGCGGCCTGCCGTCGATGGTGCGTCGGCGCGCCGAGCCGCCGCGCTGCAAGGCCTGCGAAGCGCCGGTCGAGGCGGACGCCGCGCCTCTGGGGCCCTGGGGCGGCTGGACCTGCCGCGCCTGCGGCGGGCCGGTCGAGCCGGCGCGTGAGCCCGAGCCGCGGCCGGGTCTGCGGGGCTGGGTGGACCAGTATCCGTGGGCGGTGTACGGCGCGATCTGGGGCCTGATCGTCTGGGGCCTGGTGGCCGGCAGGGACCTGTGGCTGCACGCGCCCACGCCTGACCCGCTGACCCTGCCGCTGACCGTCGTGGGCGGTCTGGGCGTCGGCTGGCTGTTGACCTTAATGCATCGGCGACGCGGCTAGGGCGCGGCTCCCGGGTCTTGCGTCACCGCTTTCCCGATCCGCTCGTCCCGACGCTCCGCCTCACTGGGGTTCGGGCGGCGGGCGGTCGTCGTCGGGGGAGGGCGGGGGATCATAGCCATCGTCACGGCGCTGGGCGTCGGCGGACTCCCGCTCGTGCTCCTCGTCCCAGCGGCGGTCGCGTTCGGTCTCTTCCCAAGCCTCGCGGCGCGCGCGTTCGCGGCTGGCCGCCCGTTCCTCTTGCCGCAGTCGCCGGGCAAGCTCGAAGCCGCTTCCAGCTCGCTCGCGCTCCCAATGGTCGTCGGCAGGCCCGAGGGACGGCGGGCCGCCATCCTCGTCCGCCCGCGTGTTCCGAACAGGCAGGGAAGGCGACGCCGGAAGATAGGTCGACGTTCCGGTGAATAGGGCCTCGCGGCTCTTCGCCATGGCCTGGGCGGCCTCGGACAGGCCGACATCCAATGGACCGGCGCGGGGGACAGCCGCCTTGGGCGGTTCGACCACGCGGATGCGCAGGCCGCCGTCCCCGGCCGCCTCCGCCGGCGGGTCGGGTCGCGTCAGGGCGGGCCAGACCGCCATCACCGCGGCGGCCGTCGTCACCACCGCCGCCGCGGCGACGCCAGCGATCAGGACTTTCTTGTTTTCGGGCAATTTCACCAGGGCGCTCCGGAGACGGAAGGCCTCTCGACATGAGGGAACGGCGTTGAGGGGACGCCAGTTCCGCGCGATGCGTCAAGCCGCCGCGACGTCGCCCGTCGTGCGGCGCATGCGCCAGAAGCGGATGGTGCGCAGGGCCGCGTCGCGGGGCAGGGCAGCGTAGAGCTTGCCATATTCCTTGGCCTTGCCCATGGCGTTGTCGTTGGGATCGAGGATCAGCAGGGCGAAGGTCAGGAACAGGGCGCGATCGAAGTCCGCCGCCTTGCAGATTACGGACAGGGCGTCCAGTTCGCGGCGCTCGATAATCTTGCGGGCGGTGTGGAAGTCGACGTCGGCCAGTTCGGCCAGGGCGACCAGGAAGATGGTGGTGCGGTTGGCGCGGAGCATGGCGACCAGGGCCTGGGGCGTGACGGCGCCGCGCGCCTTCAGGGCGGTGACCTCCTTGACCGCCGCGTCATAGTCGGCCGGCAGGGCGCCGTCGCTGGCCGCGACGCGGTTGCGGCCAGCCTTGAGGGCGGCTTCCAGGATGGCCGGATCGACATTGGCGTTGCGCTCCATGATCCGGTCGCGCAGTCGCGCCTCGGCCACGAAGTACATCTCGTTGAGCAGGTCCATCGGCAGGGCCTGGCGATCGATCACCGCCTCGTGCAGTTCGGGATTGGCTGCGGCGCGGTCGACGGCCGCCTCGTGGGCCTGGCGTGACAGCACCGCGCCCTCGTTGCGCAGCAGCACGCCCAGGGTGGTGTCGTCGCCGCGCTGGACGATGGCGTCGGACACCTGGCTGGGCACGACGGAACGCTGCGAGATGGCCCGCAGGTGGTCCTGGCCCTGGGTGCGGGCCACGTGCAGCAGGTCGGCCTCGCTGAGCTGGGGAGCGCCTTGAAGGATAGGACGGGCGACGGCGATGCTGTCGCTGGCCAGGGCGCGGGTCAGGGTCGGCGGCGGGGTGGCGCTCGTGCCCAGCCGTTCGGCCAGCTCGATCCGCACGGCCTCTTCCATCTCGCCGGCCAGTTGGCCCAGCACGTCGTCGAACAGGCCCATCTCCACGTCGCCATGGCCCTCGGCGGTGAAGAACAGGTCAGTGACCCCGCGCAGCAGTTCGCGGCGGCGCGAGCTGGACGGCTCATCGGCCAGGGCGATGAGGTCGTGGAGGCGCGACTGGATCAAAGGCCTTGTTTCCGGGGCTTGGCGCGGCGGGCGGCGCTGTCGTCGCCATCACCGTCGTCGTCGCCACGCGCTCCGGCCGCCAGCCAGTCGGCCGAGCCGTGCATCGGAGCGGCGTCCTCGGCCGGCGAGGGCGGCGCGTCGGTGGTGATCAACACCTGATGGTCGGGACCGGCCGGCGGGATCGGATCGGGCGTCAGGCCGGACTCGCGGGCCACGGAATAGAAGCGGGCCCCGGTCACGCCGGTATTGGCGGCGGCGATCTGGCGGGGTGCGGGCGGCGGGGGGGCTGGCGCGGGCGCTGGGGCCGATACCGGCGCGGCGGCAGGCGCAGAGGCGGCGGTCGCCATGCGGACGCTGCGATAGCTGGACCAGTCCCTGGCGGGGCCGGGGGTAGCCCCGACCACCGGCGACGGGCGGCTCGCGGCGGGCTGCACGGCGGCGGGCGCTGGAGGCCTGTCATAGCTGGCCCGGTCGCGGAGCGGCGCGGGGCGAGCTGGCGCGGGCGTCGCGACGGCGACCGGCGATGGGCGGGGCGCGGCGTAGAGGCTGGTCGGCAGCGCCGTGGGGCGTGGCGCAAAGGTGGGCGCCACGGGCGGAGCGTAGGCGACGGGCTCCGGTCGCGCGCTGTAGCCCGCCCAGGCGGCGAGCGGGGCGGGCTGAGCTGGTGTTGACGTTGGCGTCGCAGCGGTGACCGGGTCGCTCGGCGCTTCGCGCTTGTTGGCCCAGCTGAGCATCGGGCCGTCGTAGCGCGTGGCGACGGCGGTCGCTGCGGCGGAAGTCTGGCGCGGCGTCGTCGGGCCGTAGCGGCTCTCGCGCGCGCCCTCAGCATGGGCCGGAGCGGCGACGCAGAACAGCACGGGCAGGAGCAGGGCGAGACGCATTGAACCGGTCCGACAGGTCGCGGGATCGGTCCAATTGATAGATATCGGGACTTAATCTTGACCTAACGCGGCCCGGCCACACTGCAAGATTGTGCGGTTTGTGTCGTGTTTTCGACTCGGCCTTCAGGCCTCAGCGGCCGCGCCACCACGTCAGCAGGCGGCGTTCGGCCAGGCTGAGCAGCCCGTGCAGGGCCACACCGAGGATAGCCAGGATCGCCAGGGCGGCGAACACCCGCGCGGTCTGCAGGCGGTTCGACGCCTCCAGGATTCGCCAGGCCAGTCCCTGGTTCCCGCCCGATCCGGCCACGAACTCGGCGACCACGGCTCCGACCACGGCCAGGCCGGCCGCCACCTTGTGACCTTCCAGCAGGGCGGGCACGGCCGAGGGCAGCCGCAGCCGCCACAGGCGCTGGATCCGGCGGGCGCCATAGAGGTCGAACAGTCGGGCCAGATCCGGATCGACCGCCTTGAGGCCGGTCAGGGCGCCCGAGAAGATCGGGAAGAAGGCCGCCACCGCCGCCAGGGCGACGACGGCGCGCTGCGGGTGCTCGATCCCGGCCCAGATGGTCATCAGCGGCCCGATGGCGACCAGCGGCGTGACCTGCAGGGTGACGGCGACCGGCCGCACGGCGTCCTCGACGGTCGGGTTCAGGCTGACCGCCAGGGCCAGACCGCACGCCAGGACGCTGGCCAGAGCCAAGCCGACCAGGGCGGTCGACAGGGTGGTCCAGGCGCTGGCCAGCAGCAGCGGCCAGCCTTCGGCCAAGGCCGCGCCGATCGCCGACGGCGTGGGCAGCAGGTAGACGGGGACAGCCAGGACTCGGCAGGCCGCTTCCCAGGCCGCGAGGAGAAGGGCGATGAGGATGATCGGGGCGAGGAGGCGGGTCATGCCGCTGGCCCCCTCCGGCCCTTAGGGCCACCTCCCCCAGAGGGGGAGGAGCTATCGGAGCGTGGAGGCTCCCCCTCTGGGGGAGCTGTCGCGGAGCGGCTGAGGGAGCTCACGCGACGGCTCCATGAAGCGCCAGCAGCCGCGACACCTGCTCCGCCGTCTCCCGAAACGCGGCGGTGGTGCGAAAGCCCGGCGGCCGGACCATCGGGCCCTCGACCGCCACCTCGCCGGCGACGCGGCCCGGTCCGGGGCTCATCACCACGACCCGGCGGGCCATGTAGACGGCCTCCTCGACATTGTGGGTGACGAAGACCACGGCCGGGGTGAGCTCCGCCGCCAGGGCCAGGACGTCGTCGGCCAGGGCGCGGCGGGTGATCTCGTCCAGGGCCGCGAACGGCTCGTCCAGCAGCAGCAGGCGCGGGCGGGTGACCAGGGCGCGGGCCAGCGACGCGCGCATGGCCATGCCCCCCGACAGCTGGGCGGGGCGGGCCGTCTCGGCCCTCTTCAGCCCCACCTTGACCAGGGCGTCGACGGCCTGGGCCTTGGCCTGGGCCCTCGACACCCCTGCCAATTCCAGCGGCAGGGCGACATTGGCCGCCGCGCTCAGCCACGGGGCCAAGGTCGGGGCCTGGAAGACCACCGAGGTCTCGCCCTTGCCGGCTGTGCGGAGGACGGTCCCGCGCGTCGGCGCCTCAAGGCCCGCCAGCAGCCGCAGGGCTGTGGACTTGCCGCAGCCCGACGGCCCGACCAGGGCGACGATCTCGCCGGGCGAAAGGGCGAGATCGATCGGTCCCAGGGCGCGGCCACGGGCGTAGTCGACCTCGACCTGGTTCAGGGCGGCGATCACGCGAGCCCCCTCCGGCCCTTCGGGTCACCTCCCCCGGAGGGGCAGGATCTACGTCGTACGGATGCTCCCCCTCTGGGGGAGCCGTCGGCGAAGCCGACTGAGGGGGCGTTCGCACTCACTTCGGCAGGAAATCCAGCGTGTAGGCGCGCTTGTAGTCCATGTCCTTGGGGTAGACGCCCTGTTCGGACGCCACCTTGAAGAACTCGGCCCAGCGGGCGTCGTCCATCTTGCCCACGCCCTGACGGGACACGATGCCGTAGGATCGCATCTTCTCGCGGGCCTGGTCCAGGACGTCCTGGGTCATTTCCGGATTGTCCTTGAGGATCAGGGCGTCGCCCGGCTTGGGATCGCCGTAGAGGTAGCTGGTCCAGCCGGCGGCCGTGGCCTCGACGAAGGCCTTCACCGCGGCCGGATTCTTGGCGATCAGGGCGTCGGGGACCAGGGCGAACGAGGCGTAGGCGGGGTAGCCGTCATCGGCCAGCAGGAAGACCTTGGGCGTGATCTTGCCCTCCTTCTGGATCAGGTAGGGCTCGGAGGTGGCGTAGCCTTGCTGGACCACCGACTTGTCGGCCAGGAACGGCGCGGCCGAGTAGTTGTACTTGCGCACCTGGGCGTCGGTGAAGCCGTGCTTGGCCTTCAGCCAGACCCAGAAGGCGGTGATCGAGGCGTCCGACAACAGGATCGGGTGGCCCTTCATGTCGGCGATCGAACTGATGCCCACGCCGTCGTGGGCGATCAGCACCTGGGGGTCCTTGTCCATGAAGGCGGCCACGGCTTTGACGGGAACCTTCTCCTTGGCCAGGTTCAGCACGATGAAGCTGTTGGAACCGACGCCGACATCGACCGCGCCGGTGGCCAGCAGCTGGGGCACGTTCACGCCCGGGCCGCCCTGGATCAGGGTCACGTCCAGGCCGCGCTTGGCGTATTCGCCGGTCGCCAGGGCCTGGTAGTAGCCGCCCAGCTCGGCCTCGCCTTTCCAGTCGGTGGCCAGTTTCAGGGCGGTGCGGCCGGCGGGTTCGGCGGTCTCCTGCTTGGCGGGCGAGCAGGCGGCCAGGGCGGCGCAGAAAGCCACGGCGGCCAGGCGCAGGATCTTCATCATGGTCTCCCCGAGGTGCGGGGTGAACCTAGTGGTCGAGGCGCGGCCTGGGAAGTCCGGTCAGGGATTCATGCCTCTCCAAGAGCGTCCCTACGTCCGCGCCAACCAGCGGTTGACCTTGGCGTACAGCACCTCGCGTTGCACCGGCTTGGCCACGTGGTCGACCATGCCGGCGGCGTAGCAGCGCTCGACTTGCTGGGGCAGGGCGTCGGCGCTCATGGCGATGATCGGCACCTCGCCCGCCCCGCCGTCGAGGGCGCGGATGGCGCGGGTGGCGGCCAGGCCGTCCATCTGCGGCATGTGGATGTCCATCAGGATGATGTCGAACCCGCCGCGCGCCGCCTTGGCCACGGCCTGCTCGCCGTTGTCGGCGGTTTCGACCTGACAGCCGACCAGACTCAGCAGGGCCGCGCCGATCTCGCGGTTCATCGGGTGGTCGTCGACCAGCAGGATGCGGGCCGCGCCGGGAGCGGCGGCCGGCTGTGGTTCGCCGACGTCATAGGGTTCGACCTGCGGCGCCTGCAGCTCCAGCCAGAAGGCCGAGCCGTGGCCCGGGGCGCTGTCGAAGCCGATCTTGCCGCCCATCAGCTCGACCAGCGCCTTGCTGATCGCCAGGCCCAGGCCCGCGCCGCCATACGGACGGCTGGCCGAGCTGTCGACCTGGCTGAAGCGCTGGAACAGCCGGCCCTGCCGCTCGACGGCGATGCCGACACCGGTGTCGACGATTTCGAACTTCAACCGGTCCTCGATCTCACCGGGCTCGACGGTCAGGCAGGCCCGGATCCGCCCCGCCTCGGTGAACTTCACCGCGTTGTTCAGCAGGTTCAGCAACACCTGTCGCAGGCGCAGGCCGTCGAGGTCGTGAAGGCCGCCGACGGGATCAACGACATCGACCTCGAGCGCCAAACCCTTGTTTTCGGCCTCGGGCCGGATGATGCCCACCGCGTCGTGCAGCACCGCCGCCGCCGAGGTGGGCTGGAACAGGAGCTCCACCTGACCGGCCTCGACCCGCGAGAAGTCGAGGATGTCGTTGACGACCGTCAGCAGGGCCGTGCCGGCGCTGTCGATCAGGGTCAATTGCCGGCGGACGTCGGGCGGCAGGTCGCGGCGTTCCACCAGCAGTTGCGAGAAACCGAGCATGCTGTTCAGCGGCGTGCGGATCTCGTGGCTCATGGTGGCCAGGAATTCGGTCTTGGCTTCGTTGGCGGCCAGGGCGCGCGCCCGCGCGGCGCGGGTCAGCTGCTCGCGCCGCACCAGCAGGCGACGCAGACGCTCCTGCTGGGCCAGGGCCAGGCCAGTGGCCAGGCTGGTGACGAACAGCACGCCGACGAACACCTGGACCAGCCGGTTCTGGTGGGCCTGCGACCAGTCGGTCTGGATCTGCGAGTTCCACAGGCCGTGGACGGTCAGCGGAATGGCCACGCAGGCGACGATCAGCGATGTCTGCGCCGCCCCGCGCGGACCCAGGCGGAAGGCGGTCAGCAGGGCGACGGGGAACAGCATGAAGGGCACGGGCAGCCCCTTGCCGTGGAACACCAGCGCCGACAGGGCGGCCGCCAGCAGGGCCAGGCCCAGCTGCTCCAGCAGCGGGCGATGGAAGGCCCGGCGATGCTCGCCGTCCAGCAGCACCAGCACGGCGGGCAGCACGATGGCCATGCCCAGCACCCCGCATACGAACCGGTCGGTCAGCACCGCCACGAAGGGCAGGCCATAGGCCAGGGTCAGCACGGTCGCGGCGACCGTGGCCATGGCCAGGATGACGGGCGCGGTCAGGGTGGTCAGCAGGGCCAGCTGCCGCATGGTCCGCACGCGCGGGGGACCGAAGAAGCGCTTGACCACCCACCAGACCAGCAGGGCCTCGCCGACGTCGACCAGGGTGTAGAGAGCGGCGCGCCCCAGGCTGTCGCCAACCATCAGGTCGATAGCCAGATGGCTGACCACCGCGACGACCGTCAGGACGACCCGGCGGCGGGGGTTCAGCACCAGCAGGCCGCCGGCCAGCAGGGCGTTCGTCGGCCACAGCGTTGCTATGCCGAGCGCGTTGCGGGTCAGGAAGTCGCTGAAGGCCTGGCTGGCCAGCAACGCCATAGCCAGGACGAACAGGATCCGATCCTGTCGCCGCTGTTCCTGATGGGCGACGTTAGCCTGCATGGGTGTTCCCGTTCCCCGGACGGGACAAATACGCGAACCGAGCCACTACGGTTCTTCGATAGGCGGCGCTGTGACGCTTTGCCGCATCCTGGGGTGCAGCGCAATCGCGTCACGGTTGCGCTTCATCTTTCCGCAGGACTTCCCTCCGTCGCCAGGCGTCGATCCGCGTCATCAGCGGGGTGGCGGTGACGCCGTGGACCAGGATCGAGCAGAGCACCACAAAGCCGGTGATCGCCCATAGCCGGTCCCAGCGATGAAAGTCGCCGTGGTTGAGGCCATAGGCCAGGTAGTAGAACGACCCGAGCCCGCGGATGCCGAAGAAGGCCACCACCGCGCGCTCCCGCATCGAGTGGGGCGCGCCGATCAGGCCAATCCAGCCGGCCAGCGGGCGGATGAGGAAGACCAGGGCCAAGCCGAACGCGATCTCCTTCCAGGTCAGGGAGTCCAGCAGGCCGCCGGCCACCGCCCCGCCCAGCAGGACCAGCACCAGCATCATCAGCAGGCGCTCAACCTGTTCGGCGAAGTCGTGCATGGCCTCGTGGAATTCGTGGTCGCGCTCGGTCTCCCGCAGGGCCAGAGCGGCGACGAACACCGCCAGGAAGCCGTAGCCGTGGGCGGCTTCGGCCAGGCCGTAGGCCACCAGGGTCGCGCCCAGGGCCACCAGGCCGTCGCCGGTGCCCGAGATCCGGGCGTGCGGAGCCTTGAACGTGGCCCAGCCCAGCGCGCGGCCCACCGCCCAGCCCACGCCGGCCCCGGCCGCCACGCGCCACAGCACGTCCAGGACAAGCCAATGGGTCAGCAGGGCGGGCGCGACCGTCCCCTGGGCCAGGGCGATGGCCACGGCCAGATGCACGAACGGAAAGGCGAAGCCGTCGTTGAGGCCGGCCTCGGAGGTCAGGGCGAACCGCGCTTCGCCGTCCTCGCCCGACCGGGGCGGCCCGACCTGGACGTCCGAGGCCAGCACCGGATCGGTGGGCGCCAGCGCGCCGCCCAGCAGCAGGGCGGCGGCCAGCGGCAGGCCCAGGCCGTGCACGCCCATCAGCGTCACGGCCAGGATGCTGAGCGGCATGGTGACCGCGATCAGTCGCCACGACGATTCCCAGCGTCGCCAACCGATCCGTCGGTCGATCTTCAGCCCTGCGCCCATCAGCGAAACGATCACCACGATCTCGGTCAGCCGCTCGGTCAGGGTCGAGAACCGCAAGGGATCGGAGCGGAACGGCAGGACGTCGCCATGGAACACCACCACGCCGATCAACACACAGAGAATGGCCAGGGACAGCGGCAGGCGGCTCAGCGCCATCGGCAGCCACGCGACCAGCAGGACGACAACGCCCAGACCCAGAAGGAACAGCAGGTACGGATCGAACATCCGTCCCTAACGCGCGGGGCGGGGGACCGGAGCCATGGGAGGACCGAACCGAGCGGCGCTGGTGGGCGTTATGCCCGGGCTATCAGGCCAGGGAGTTGGAGCGTCATGGACAAGCTGTTCGCCAAATTCGCCAACGCCACGGCGCGCGTCACCGGCAGCCCGCAGGCCTTTCTCCTCTGCGTTCTGGTGGTGTTGGCCTGGGCCGCCAGTGGACCGATCTTCAAGTTCTCCGAGACCTGGCAACTGGTGATCAACACCGGCACCACGATCATCACCTTCCTGATGGTGTTCCTGATCCAGAACACCCAGAACCGCGACGGCGCGGCGGTCCAGACCAAGCTGGACGAGCTGATCCTGACCTCCGCGGCCGAGAACGACTTCATGGGCATCGAGAAGCTGACCGAGAAGGAGCTTGCGGCGATGCACGCACGCTGCGTCGAGCACGCCAGGATCGCCCAGGAGCGCCTCGACAAGGTGTCCGCCGTGCGCGAGTCGCGGAACGAGGCCAAGGCCGCGCCAAAGGCCAAGCGCGCCCGCGCCAAGCGCCCGCCCGCCAAGAACGCGCCGGCGCGGCGAGTGAAGGCGTCCTAGGATTCACGGTCGCCGAACCAATCCCTGGAGCGCTTAGGGCGTAGACCTATTTCTTCTCCAACAGCAGCTGGCCCTGTTTCTTGACCTGGCCGGTGATCTTGCCGGCGATCACGCCCAGCAGGCCGGGTAGGACGAGGTCCATTCGCACCGACTGGTCGAACACGGTCAGCACGCCGGAGATCGGCTGGCCCATGGCCTGGGCCGAGAAGGTCAGGGCGTCGCCGGCCCAGGCCTTCTGGACGTCCTTGACCATGCCGCCCGTCTGGTTGAGCAGCTGGCCGAACCCTTCCTCGATGCGGCGGCGCGCCTCGGCGGCCCCCAGCTGGTGGGGAATGGTGATGGTCACCGGCTTGCTCATGCGCGTGGCGCTCCCTGTCCGTGGGCCTAAGTCCGTGGGCTTGATGCCCGCGAGGGACATATGGGGTCGAGCAGCGTTCGTCTCTACGTCCGGATCTGACGCATCAGTGGGTGAAGGTCGTCGCATCCACGGAGGACGCCATGACCGACATCGCCATGCCCAGCCTTTTCCAGCCCCAGCCGCGCTCGGTCCGCTTCACGCGTCCCGGCCGCCCCGGCGGCGCGCTCGGCGCGCTGAACTACGCCGGCGTGCTGCTGGTCTGGGCCGCTCTGTTCGTGGTGCGGCCCGGTCTGGCGATGCAGGTGTTCCGTGAGCGCCGCGCCGACTCCCCGATCCGCCGTCGCCACTAGAGCAGCGCGCGGAAAAGTGGACGCCGGTTTTCCGTAAAAGTGATGCGAAAACAAAAGCCTAGAGCAAATCGTGCGATTTCTGTATCGCGCGATTTGCTCTAGGCTAGCCAAGCCGGGCGATCGGTGGGATGGCAGGGACATGCAGCGCACCGTCTCGATCGCCCATGTCAGCCACCGCTTGAAGGCTCCGTTCCGCATCTCGCGCGGGGTCAAGACCGCCGCCGAGGTGGTGGTGGTCGAGGTGGTCGAGGGCGAGTGGATTGGACGGGGCGAGAGCGTGCCCTACGCCCGCTATGGCGAGACGGTGGACAGCGTGGTCGCCCAGCTCCAGCCGGCCGCCCAGGCCTTGCGCGAGGGCGCGCGGCCGCACGACGCCCTGGTCCCGCTGACGGCCGGCGCGGCGCGCAACGCCTTGGACTGCGCCCTCTGGGACCTGCGGGCCAAGCGGGAGGGGCTCAGCGTCGAGGCCCTGACCGCCCTGCGCGTTCCCGACAGCCTGGTCACCGCGGTCACGGTCAGCCTGGACAGCGTCGAAGCGATGGGCGCGGCCGCCCGGGCCGTGGCCTCGGCCCCGCTGATCAAGGTCAAGCTGTCGGCCGACGATCCCGCCGCCCGCCTGCTGGCCGTGGCCCGGGCCGCGCCGGACGCCCGGCTGATCGTCGATCCCAACGAGGGCTGGGACTTCGCAACGCTCGACGGCCTCAGGCCGGTGCTGTCGGACCTCAACATCGCCTTGGTCGAGCAGCCCCTGCCGGCCGGCCAGGACCAGGCGCTGGAGGGCTACGACCCGCCTTACCCGATCTGCGCCGACGAGTCGGTGCACGTGGCCGAGGACTTGCCGGGGCTGAAGGGCCGCTATCGCGCTGTCAATCTCAAGCTCGACAAGGCTGGCGGACTGTCCGAAGCCCTGCTGATGCTGGAGGAGGCTCGCAACCACGGCTTCACGCTGATGGTCGGCTGCATGGTGGCTTCGTCCCTTGCCATCGCGCCCGCCTTGCATCTGGCCGGCTCGTGCGCTTTCGCCGATCTGGACGGGCCGTGGTGGCTGGCGCAGGACCACCCAGGCGGCTGCCGGGTGGCGGACGGGCGGATGACGCGGCCCGCCGAGGGGTTCTGGGGCGATGGGGTGACGTCGACGGGCCTGTGGCTCTGAACGCCGGACGGCGTGTGCGAAACGCCGAACCTGGGCTGTACTTTTGCACGCATGGATGTAACTCTTGATTGAATAGTCAGGGGGTTATCGTCATGCGTAAGTGTTCCGTGGCCATGGCGGCCGTCGCCGCCTCGATCTTGCTCACGCCGCAGGCGCTCACCCCCAAGGCCCAGGCCTTCGGCACGATCCGTGGATTCGGCCAGAACGCCGAGCACGAGCGCATCACGCGCAGCGGCTTGGCCACGTTCGGTTTCGGCTCGGACTCCCTGGACCAACTGGCTGGCAGGAACGGAACCTGGGGCGCGGTCGGCGCGCCGGACAACCCGACGCGCGGCCTGATGAGCAGCAAGCCCGCCCATTGCGACGGCGGCGACTTCTTCACGCCGGGCGCCTATCCGCAGAGCGCCGCCACGGCCCAGAGCATCCTGACGTCGTGCCGCACCTACATCTACAACAGCATCAACGCGGCGGTGACCGACGCCGCAGGTCTGGTGAAGCCGAACCTGCAACTGGACAGCACCAGCATCTTCGGCGGTTGCTCGTTCAATGGCGTCAAGGGCCGGGCCAAGTGCAACGTGTTCGAGGACATGGGCATGGCCTTCCACGCCTCCCAAGACTTCTACTCGCACAGCAACTGGATCGACACGCCGCGAGCCACGCCGTCGATCACCGATCCCCAGGGCTTGAACCACACCGCGCCGGCGCCATGGTTGTCGCCGGCCGGTAGCGCGTTTCCCGCAGGTCTGATCAGCGGCTGCTACGAAGGATTCCCCGAGTCGCGGCACTGCGATGGACGGATCAGGCACGCGGTGCTCAACAAGGACACGACCGGCACGGCGCGCGGCCTGCCGGCCTACAACCGCGCCATGGACGTCGCCGCCCAGGACACCCGGGCCAAGTGGACCTATTTCGAGAGCCGCCTGATCGCCGTCTACGGCGCGCCGCGCGGCGCCAAGATGATCTGCGTGCTGAAGCGGGATAATCCGGGAAGCTGCTAGCGTTTTCGGAGCCTTGCTCGGCAGTAGGAGGTTGTGTCACCGACGGACGTGCGACCGGGAGAGCGGAGCGGGTTCAGGGCCGCTCCAAGCCTCCCCAACCGCCGTGGGCCGACATGGGAAGGTTTGAACGTTCCGGATGTAGGGCCGTACGAAAGGAGAAGCACGGGCGTCCGGCGCCGTTCTTCCGCCGCGTGAAGCGGTGTAGGTCGTGCCAACGCGTCCTGCACGAGACTGTCCATGCCCTTCGACACGCCGCCTCCCATTGAGCAGGTGATCGTCACCGCCGCCCGCCTGCCGCCGGCTGCGGCCGAGGCGGCGTTCTCCGTCGTCCATCTGGGCGAGGGCGACTTGGCCAGGACCCAGCGGGTGGACGAGGCGGTGGACCAGACGCCGGGCGTGTCGCTGTTTCGCCGCACCTCCAGCCTGTCGGCCAATCCGACCACCCAGGGGATCAGCCTGAGGGCCATCGCGCCGTCCGGCGCCGGGCGGACCCTGGTCATCCTGGACGGCGTGCCGCTGAATGACCCGTTCGGCGGCTGGGTGATCTGGTCCCAGCTGGCCCCGGACTCCCTGTCGGGGATCGACATCGTGCGCGGCGCGGGGGCGGGACCCTATGGCGCCGGGGCCCTGACGGGCGTCATCGGGCTCAAGGAGCGCGACGCCGGCATCGCTGGCGACGTCTCGGTCGGCGAGCTGGGCTCCCAGCGCGCCTCCGCCGCGGCCACCTCGACCTTCGGACGGTTCGAGTTCACCGGCGCGGCCTTCTACGACAAGTCCAACGGCTACGTGCCGGTGCGCGGCGACGCCCGGGGCGCGGCCGACACCAAGACGGATCTCGAGGCCAAGAGCATCTCGGGCCGGATTGACATGGCCACGGGCCTGGGCCTGCTGTCGCTGCGCGGCGGCTTCTTCGAGGAGGACCGCGGGGCGGGGCTGGCCGGCGCCCGCGCCAACGCCTCGGGCAACGTGTTCAGCGCCACCCTGGTGCGCACCCCGCGCGGCGCGGCGCTGGGTTGGAAGCTGCAGGCCTGGCGGCGCACCAGCGACCTGTTCAACAGCTCGGTCGCCGTGGCCGCCGACCGCTCGGCCACCACCCCGGCCAACAGCCAGGACAAGACGCCGGCCACCGGCTGGGGCCTGAACGGCGCCCTGCGCCGCAAGGTCGGCGGGCTGGAGTGGGAGCTGGGCGCCGACGCTCGGCTGAACGACGGCGAGGAACGCGAGCGCTACGGCTATTCGGGCCGGACCTACACGCGCAACCGCGTCGCCGGCGGCAAGACTTGGGTGGTCGGAGCCTATGCCGACGGGTCGTGGTCGACCGGCCCGTGGCTGGTGGCCGGCGGCCTGCGTCTTGACCACTGGGCGACCACCGACGGCTTCCGGACCGAGCGCAACGCCCTGACCGGGGCCGTGCTGCTGGACCAGCGTCCCGCCGACCGCGACGGCGAGGTGGCCAGCGGGCGCCTGGGCCTGACCCGCGACCTGGGCGGCGGGACGACGGCGCGCCTGGCCGGCTATATCGGCTTCCGGCCCGCCAGCCTCAACGAGCTCTACCGACCGTTCCGGGTGGGCAACGACGTCACCGAGGCCAATGCGGGGCTGAAGCCCGAGCGGCTGCAGGGGCTGGAGGCCGGCGTTTCGCACAAGGGCGACAAGGGCCTGGTCCAGGCCACGGCGTTCTGGAACCGGATCGAAGACCCGATCGTCAATGTCACCCTCGGCGCCGGGCCGGGGACCTTCCCGATCGGCGGCTTCGTCCCGGCCGGCGGCGTGCTGCGTCAGCGCCAGAACGCGGGGACGATCGACGCGATCGGGCTCGAGGGGCGGGCCGAGCGCAAGGTCGGCGTCGTGACCTTGAGCTCAGCCCTGTCGGTCACCGACGCCCGGCTCGACGGCGGGTCGACTGCGCCGCAACTGACCGGCAAACGCCCGGCCCAGGCCCCGGTTTGGAGCGCCACGGCGGGTTTGTCGGCCGAGCTGACCGAGACCCTGGCCCTGGCCGCCGACCTGACCTGGGAGGGCAAGCGGTTCGACGACGACCTCAACAGCCGCGTGCTCGATCCGGCCTGGCGGCTGGACGCCCGGCTGGACTGGCGTGTGAAGCCACTGGTGACGCTGTACCTGGCCGGCGACAACCTGCTGGACGCCAATATCCAAACCTCGCGCACGGCGGATGGCGTGGCGGGATATGCGGCGCCGAGGATAGTGCGGGTGGGGCTGAGGCTGGCGATCTAGCGCCGGGGGACACGCCGCAAGGGCGTGTCCCCAGGGCTAACGCACCGGCTTGCCCTGGAACACGACTTTGGCGCCCTTCTGCACCGCCGCGCCCAGCTCCGCCGCGTCCCAGTTGGTCAGCCGCACGCAGCCGTGCGAGGCCCGCTTGTTGACCAGCTTGGGATCGGGCGTGCCATGGATGCCGTAGGTGTCCTTGGTCAGGTCGATCCAGGTGGAGCCCACCGGATTGTTGGGCCCGGGCTTGATGGTCAGCTTGGCCTTGGGCTTGCCGAAGGTCAGGCGCGAGGGGTCGTAGGTGTAGGTCGGGCGCGGGGCCACGGTGTTGACCGCCCATTCGCCGACCGGGGCCGGACGCTCGGTGCTGCCCACCGTGGCGGGATAGACCGCCAGCAGGCTGTCGTCGTCGGCATAGGCCTTGAGCACGCCCTTGGCGTTGTCGATCTCGATCCGGGTCACCTTGCCGGGAAGGCCGTCGGGCCCCAGGGCGGCGACGATGATCGTGGTCCCGGCCCTGGAAAAGTCGACTCCGGGGTTGAGCGCCTGCAGCAGCGGCTCGTCCATGTGGAACTTCTCGGCCAGGGCCTCCAGCGGCGAGCCGTAGCCGAGGGCCGGCAACCTGGCCATGGCCTCGTAGTCGTCCTTGGGAATGTCCGGCGTGAAGGGGCCGGCGACGTCCTGCGGCGTGATCACGTAGTCAGTCAGGGCGGGACCGGCGTCGGCGACCAGGGCGTCCCAGGTCGCGGGGTTCAGCTGGCCGTCGGCGGTCAGGCGACGGGCCTCCTGGAAGGCGCTGAGCGCCAGGGTCAGGTTCGAGCCTTCCCGGCCGTCGATCACCCCGGGCGAGAAATGGGCGCGGTCCAGCAGCACCTGGGCGCGGACCAGATAGGCCTGCTTGGCCTGCGGCGTCAGGGCGGCGGGATCGAAGGCGGCCGCGTTCACGGCCTGGGCCAGGGGCGAGGGCGCGGCCGGGGCGGTGACCACCGGTGTCTGGGGCTTGGCGGGCGGCGCGGCGGGTTTCGACGCGGCCGGCTTGTCCGACTTCGGGGCGGGGTCCGAACAGGCGGCCGTGGCCGCCAGGCAGCCGAGCAGCAGTACGACGGGACGCAGGGTCGAGGGCATGCAAACAACTCCGGGGCGGGAACGCCTTGCCCCTCTCAAGCCTTGAGCCATGGCGAAGTTCCACCACCGGCTCCCGTGGCCAAGGAGACCTGCTTGAAGATCCTGCGGCGGCTGATCTGGGTTCTGGGCGGACTGGCGGTGCTGACCGCCGCGTTCGTCGCGTGGGTGATGTGGCCGAGCAACAGACCCGCGCCGGCCTCGCCGCCGCCCTCGGCCTCGGCCCCGCGCGAGCCGCTGGCCTATCAGCCCCCAACCTATCTGCCGTCGAACGACCCGCCGGCCAGCCCGGCCCTTGGGGCGGCGCCCGGCGACTCGCCGGAGGACTGCAACGCCGGCGGCGCCTCGGTCAGCGCCGCCCCGGTCAACGCCGCCTCCCTGACCACCCTGGCCTGGGCGCCGTTCGGCCGCGCCGAGACCGGTTGGGAGATCTACGCGCCGCGCGTCGCCCACGAGATCCAGACCGCCTGCGCTCCGGACACGCCGCGCTTCGCCGCCGCCCTGGCGCGCTGGCAGGGCGGTCATGGCCTGAAGTCGACGGGGACCTTCGATCCGGAGACCTTCAAGGTCATGCTGACGCGCTGGCACCGGGCGCGGCCGTTCGTGAAGGTCAATGGCGAGGGGATCTGCCCCGGCGCGCCCTCCGTCGCCCTTCTATCCACGGCCAGGCCGGAGGAAAGCTACGGCGGCAAGGCCATCCAGCTGCGGCCTGGAGCCCTGGACGCCTACCGCCGGATGGTGGTCGAGGCCAAGGCGGCCGGCGTCGTGCGTGATCCGCGCGCCCTGACCCTGTTTTCCGGCTTCCGCGACCCCGCCGCCGACGCCGCCCGTTGCGCCCGCGACAACAACTGCCAGGGCGTGTCCCGCACCATCTGCTCGGCCCACCGCACGGGCCTGGCCATGGACCTGTTCATAGCCGCCGCGCCGGGCTTCGGACCGGACTCAAGCGCCGATCCCAACCGGCTGGCGATGAGTCGCTCGGACCTCTATCGCTGGCTGGTCGCCAACGCAGGGCGGTTCGGCTTCGTCAACTACGTGTTTGAGCCCTGGCACTGGGAGTGGACGGGCGAGCCGATGCTGCCGGGCGTGCCGATCGCCAGCCTGCCGCTGGCGGGTTCGGGCCGTCCGGGCGACCCGCTGCTCAATCCGCCCGCAGCACCGGCGCCGGCCGCTGCGACAGGGCCAAAGCCGCCGCCAAAAGGCCCCCCGCCATCGAAAGCCCCGCCGCGCCGCTCAGCAGGATCATGACCCCGCCCCAGTCGACGCTCCAGCGGGCCTCGAACACCTTGACCACCACCGGCCAGGCGGCGGCGAAGCCCAGGGCGACGCCCGCCGCCCCGGCGATCAGCCCGACGGCGCCGTATTCGATGGCGTAGGCGGCCAGGATCTGGCCGCGCGTCGCCCCCAGCACCTTCAGGGTCGCAGCCTCGCGCGCCCTGGCCCTGGCCCCGGCGGCGATGGCCCCGGCCAGCACCAGCAGCCCGGCCAGGCCCGCCACCGCCGCCGCGCCGCGCACGGCCAGGGCCAGGCGGCCGAACAGGGCGGCGGCGGCGTCCAGCTGCTCGCGGACGCTGATCACGTTGACGCCGGGAAAGCTGTCGCCCAGGCGGCGGGTCAGGGCGGCTTCCTGTGGCTTGCCCAGCCGGGCGATGGCGACGTTGCGCAGGTCGGCGCCCTCCAGGGCCCGGGCGTTCAGCACGACGTTGAAGTTGGGGCCGAAGCCGCCGAACTCGATCCGGCGCAGCACCGCGATGCGCGCCTCGATGTCGCGGCCCAGGACGGTCAGGGTGACTGTGTCGCCGACCTTCAGCCCCGCGCCCTGAGCCAGTTCGGCGTTCAGGGCCAGCAGCGGCGGGCCGGCGTAGTCGGGCGTCCACCATCGGCCGGCGGCGGTCTCGCCGTCTTTCGGCGCGCCGCTCAGCAGGGTCATGCCGATATCGTTGTCGAAGGCCCAGCGCTGGCCGGGCTTGATCTTGTCCTTCTCCACGGGCCGGCCCTTCAGGCCGCTGATCCGGCCCGTGACGAACGGCAGGCGCAGATAGGTCTCGGGCGTCAGCGGCATGACTTGAGCGACCTCGGCGTCGAAGGCGGCGGCCTCGCCGCCGGGGATCTCGGTGAACACCATGGCCGGGGCGGTGCGCGGGGCGGTGGTGGTGATCTGGGTCAGCAGGGCCGACTGGATCAGCACCACGCAGGCCAGCAGGGCGACGCCCAGGCCGATGGCCGGACTGGCGGTGCGGGCGGCCGAGCGCGGTCCGGCCAGGTTGGCCAGGCCGAGCCGGCCGGGACCGTGGACCAGGCGACGCGCCCGGCCCGCGCCCCAGGCGGCGACGCGGCCCAGGGCCCAGAGGACCGCGAACGCCACGGCGACCCCGGCGATCATGATCGCGGCCGCGATCGGCGTGGGGGCGGTGGCCACGGCCAGGGCGGCCAGTCCCGCGCCGGCCAGCACCGCGCCCAGGGTTTCCAGGCTCAGGGGAAGGCGGCCGCCCAGGCTGCGGCGGAACAGGGCCGAGGGCGGGGTGCGGCGGGCCCGGGCCAGAGGAACCAGGGAAAAGGCGGCGGCGGCCAGCAGGCCGAACAGCCCGGCCTTGGCCAGGGGCAGCGGATAGACCGCGAACAGGGCGGGGATCGGCAGGGACGAGCCCGCCAGCTGTCCGAGGATCAGCGGCGCCACCGCCCCGATCGCCAGCCCGATGGCGACGCCCAGCACGGCCAGCAGGCCGATCTGGATCAGGTAGAGGTTGCGGATCAGGGCCCCGTCGGCGCCGAGGGCCTTGAGCACGGCGATCGACGGTTCGCGGGTCGCCAGGTAGGCGCTGACGGCGCCCGCCACGCCCAGGCCGCCGGCCACCAGCGAGGCCAGGCCGATGAAGCCGAGGAAATATTCCAGCTGGTCGATCAGGATCCGCGCGCCGGGCGCGGCGTCCAGGCGGTCGCGGACCTCGAAGCCCGCCTCGGGGAACCGGGCCTGGATCGCCTTGCCCACGGCGCGCGGATCCTGGCCGGCGGGCAAGGCGATGCGGACCGCGCGACCGGACAGGCCGCCGGGCGCCAGCAGGCCCGAACGCTCCAGCACCTCGCGCCGCACCAGCACGCGCGGCCCCAGGGCGAAGCCGCGCGACAGGCCGTCGGGCTCGCTGACCAGCACGGCGCTGGCCCTCAAGGTCACCGGACCGGCCGTGAAGCGGTCGCCCAGCTTCAGGTGCAGGCGGTCCAGCAGGGCCGGCTCGACCGCCGCGCCAGGCGCGCCGTCGCGGTCGGCCAGAGCGGCCCCCAGGTTGGAAGCGCCATCGAGCTTGACGGTCCCGGCCAAGGGGAAACGGCCGTCGACGCCGCGCAGGCTGACCAGCCGCCGGTCGCCGTTGGGCGCCTCGGCCATCGCCCTCGCGGCGGCGGTGTAGGTGGTGGTGCCCAGCCCATCGAAGGCGGCGCGCTCGGCGGGCGTGAAGTCGCGGTTCTCGACCGAGACGTAGAGGTCGCCGCCCAGGATCTCGCGGGCCTGGCTCGACAGGCCGTGCCGGAAGGCCTCGGCGGTCGAGCCGGCCGCGGCGATGGCGGCCACGCCCAGGGCCAGGCAGGCCAGGAAGATGCGAAAGCCGCGTACCCCCGAGCGCAGCTCGCGGGCGGCCAGGCGGAAGGAGAGGGCGGCCATCAGGCTTCGATCGTCCGGGTTTCGATCTGGCCGTCGGCCATGCGCACGAGGCGGTCCGCGCGCTCGGCCAGGACCGGGTCGTGGGTGACCATGACCAGGGCCGCGCCCGCCTCGGCGACGAGGTCGAACATCAGGTCGGCGACGATGGCGGCCGTCCGGGAGTCCAGATTTCCGGTCGGCTCGTCGGCGAACAGCAGGGCAGGGCGGGCGGCCAGGGCGCGGGCCAGGGCGACGCGCTGCTGCTCGCCGCCGGACAACTGGTGCGGATAGTGGGTCAGCCGGCCCGACAGTCCCACGCGTCCCAGCCACTGGCGGGCGGTGGTCAGCGCCTCCCTGGCGCCGGCGATCTCCAGCGGGGTGGCGACGTTCTCCTCGGCGGTCATGTCGGGCAGGAGGTGGAAGGCCTGGAAAACCAGGGCGGCGCGGCCCCGGCGCAGGCGCGCCCGGCCGTCCTCGTCGAGTCTGGCCAGATCCTGGCCGAACAGGCGCACCGCTCCCGAGGTCGGTTGCTCCAGTCCGGCCCCGACCGCGATCAGCGACGACTTGCCCGAGCCCGACGGACCGATCACCGCCAGCCGCTCGCCGGGCGCGACCGCCAGGTCCACGCCGCGCAGGATGTTCACGGGTCCGGCCGCCGAGGGCAGGGTGAGGGTCACGGCCTCAAGGGCCAGGACGGGCGTTGAGCCTTCAGCCATGAAACTTCCTGATTTCCTGGTCATTGTCTGGACGGAACCGAACCTACATAGGAAGCCATGAGCCTGAATGCGGTGACGATCCAATTGTCCAGGATTGCTTGTGCAGCAACACGGCGGAGCGCGCGCGCGCCGGCTCGCCTCCCGACCGCGCCGATGAGCAGGCCATGAGCTTCACCGCACGCTTTCCGGACCGCCGCGCCGTTCTCGCCGGACTGTTGCTGGCCACCCAGGCCGCGGCGGCGCCCCGGACCCAGCTCAAGGCGGCCCCCAGGCCGCCGGTGGTCACCGTCCTGGGTGACTCGATCACGGCCGGCCTGGGCCTGCCGGCCAGGGACGCCATGCCCGCCCAGCTGCAGGCGGCGCTGACCCGGATGGGCGTCCTGGCCACCGTGCGAGCGGCCGGGGTGTCGGGCGACACCAGCGGCGGCGGCCTGGCCCGGGTCAACTTCAGCGTCGCGCCGGACACCGCCCTATGCGTGGTGGCCCTGGGCGGCAACGACCTGCTGCAGGGGATCGAGCCCCGCCTCACCAAGGCCAACCTGCGCGGCATCCTGCAGAGCCTGCGTCAGCGCCGGATCGCCGTCGTCCTGGTCGGAGTCGGCGCACCGCCGCTGATCGGCGCGGCCTACGCCCGCGAATTCAACGCCCTCTATCCGGCCCTGGCGCGGGAGTTCTCGGTCCCGCTCTATCCCAACATCCTGGCCGGGGTCGGCGGCTCGCGCCAACTGATGCAGGGCGACGGCATCCATCCCAACGCGGCCGGCGCCCGGATCATCGGCGGCAGGCTGGCGCCGCTGGTGGCCCAGGCGCTGAAGGCGATGCCCACCCAGACCGCCGCTAGGTGAAGAACGCCACCGCCACCAGCACCACCCCGGCGATCCACACGGTCTCGAAGATCATCAGGGCCACGGGCCGCCACCCGGCGGTCATCAGGTCCTTGAACGAGGTCTTCATGCCCAGGCCGGCGATGGCCGTGACCAGGCACCAGCGGGAGACCTCGTTGGCGGCGTCGGTGACAGGCTTGGCCAGCCAGCCCAGGCTGTTGACGATCACCAGGGCCGCGAAGCCGAGCAGGAACAGCGGCACGGTCGCCTTGGCTCCGCCGCTGACCCCGGGCCCCATGCGGGCCACGACGAAGGCGATCGTGAAGACCACCGGCAACAGCATGGTCACCCGCAGCAGTTTCACATAGGTGGCCACGTCGCCGGTGTGGGGCGAGATCATGTAGCCGGCCCCGACCACCTGGGCGACGTCGTGGATGGTGCCGCCCAGGAAGATCCCCGCCCGGGTGTGGTCCAGGTGCAAGGCCGCGGTCAGCAGCGGATAGGTGATCATGGCGATGGTCGACAGGGCCGTGACGGTGACCACGGCCAGGATGGTGTCGCGCTCGGCGTCCTTGCCGCGCGGCAGGACCGAGGCGATGGCCAGGGCCGCCGAGGCGCCGCAGATGCCGACCGCCCCGCCCGACAATACGCCGAAGCTGGACCTCAGGCCCATCCGCCTGGCCAGGAACGCGCCCAGGGCGATGGTCGAGCCGATGCCGAGGATAACCGTGACGATCGGCGTCAGGCCCAGGCCCAGGATCTGGCTGGCGGTGATCCGCGCGCCCAGCAGGGCGACGCCGAACCGCAGCACGGCCTTGGACGAGAACTCGATGCCGGGGATGCAGCGGCCTTCCTGGTGCAGGAAGTGGAAGGTCATGCCGAACAGCAGGGCGAACAGCATCACCGGCGCGCCGTAGTGTTGAGCCAGCCATTGCGAAGCCAGGGCTATGGTCACCGCCACCAGCACGCCGGGATAGAGCTTGATCAGGGCCGTCTGGCCCAGGAACCGGGTCCCGACCGTCGGGGCGGCCGGCTCCGGTCGCGACAGCCCCTCCATGCCCTCCAGCGACTGGAAGAGCGCCCGCGCGGCGGCGGTGTCGGTGTCGAGGTCGGAGTTCATGGTCGGGCCCTGGACTGGCGAGTCGCGCCGGTCATCAGGGATCGAGAGCCGATGCGTGGGGAGCGGACAAGAAAAATCGGCGCCGAACCCCTCTGTCGGCGGGACAAGGCTTGGGCCCGTTTCTGAACGGCGGCTAACGAAAGCCTCACAACGCGTTCAGCCGCCGCCCCGCAAAAGGTGACCGTGGCCGTGAACATCCACGGCGTGGAACGGAATGATTGCGATGTCGGCATCTCTTCGCGTGGTTACGGCCGGTCAGCGGGCGAAGGTGGCGGTGGAAGCGACCGCAGGCCTGAGCGAGCGGGTCCAGCATCTCCAGGCCGAGGCCAAGCGCCTGGCCGGAGACCATATCGACGCCCTCCAAGCCAGCCTGCTCCAGACTCAGCGGGTCGCCGAGGAGATCGCCAATGGCGGCGAGGCCTATCCGGCGGGCGTTCGTGATCTTGCCCGCCGCCTGGCCGAAGACAGCGCCGCCCGGGCGATGACCATCGAAAGCATCGTCTCGCGCCTTTGAGCCCGGCGTCTTTTCCGTCATCCCCGGCTTGCGGCCCGGGACGACGGAGAGGCGGCGGCGTTAGAGTTCGCGCCCGCCGCCGCTGACAATAGGCTCAGGCTGGTGGACCGCGTGGCCAGGTGCGGCGTGCTGGTGCCTGAACATCCGGTCGACGATCTTGCCCGACCAGTTCTTCAGCTTGTCCATGAACACGAACACCACCGGGATGTAGAGCAGCGACAGGAAGGTCGAGGTGATCAGGCCACCGATCACCGCGATGGCCATCGGGGCGCGGAACTCGGTGTCGGCCCCGAAGCCGACCGCGACCGGGAACATGCCGGCCGCCATGGCGACCGTGGTCATGATGATCGGCCGCGCCCGTTTGTGGGCGGCGTCGAGCAGGGCCTCACGGCGGGTCATGCCGCCCTTCATGGCCATGATCGCGTACTCGACCAGCAGGATCGAGTTCTTGGCCGCGATGCCCAGCAGCATCAGGATGCCGATCAGGGTCGACATCGAGAAGCTGCTCTTGACCAGCACCAGCAGGCCGAACGCGCCGCCGATCGCCAGGGGCAGGGCGGCCATGATGGTCACCGGGTGGGCGAAGCTGCGGAACAGCAGCACCAGCACGACGTACATCAGCAGAATGCCGGTCACGAGGGCGGCGACGAAGCCGGTGACCATCTCCTGGATGAACTCGGCGTCGCCCGCCGCCACTTCCTTGACGCCCGGGGGCAGGTTCTTGACCGAGACCAGGGCGTGGACCCGCTTGCTGGCCTCGCCGACCACGATGCCGTCGAGTTCGGCGGTGATCTCGGCCACCCGCGAGCGGTCCTGGCGCGAGATCTGCGACGGGCCCGCGCCGTAGCGCACGTCGGCCACCGCGTTCAGCGGCACCGAACCGCCATGGCTGGACGGGACCTTGAGGGTCTCCAGCACCGACATGTTCTCGCGCGCGTCATCGGTCAGGCGCAGGCGGATCGGCACCTGGCGGTCGCCCAGATTGTACTTGGGCAGAGACTGGTCGATGTCGCCGATCGTGGCGACCCGCACGGCCTGCGAGATGGCGCCGGCCGAGACCCCGGCCCGCGCGGCCTGGTCGGGCTTGGGCGAGACGATGATCTCCGGACGGGCGATCGCGGCCGTGTTGACCACGTTGGCCAGGCCCGGAACGGTGCGCATCTGGGACTCGACGGCGCGGGCGGCGGCTTCCAGCTGCGGACCGTTGTCGCCGACCAGCCGCAACGTGTAGCTGGAACCGTCGCTGGGACCGCCGCCGTTGTTGCTGCCGGCCCCGATCCGCGCGCCGGGGATCGCCTTGAACTGGTCGACCATCTGGCGGCTGAAGTCGCGCTGGCTCATCCGTTCGCCCTTGGGCGTCAGGTCGGCGGTCAGTTCGGCCTTGTTGACTCCATCGGCGCCGACCGAGGCGTAAACGCCGGTGACTTCGGGGCGGGCCAGCAGGGCGCGGGTCATGCGCTGGGCGATGGCGTCGGTTTCGTTCAGCGTGGCGCCGGGGGGCAGCTCGACGCTGAACGGCGCGCGGCCGCGGTCGGCCGCCGGCTGGAACTCGAACGGCAGGCGCGTGGCCAGGACGACGGTGCCGATCAGCATCGGAATGGCCAGCAGGGCCACGACGATCTTGTGCGACAGCGCCCAGTCCAGGCTCTTCAGGTAGGGACCCATCCACGGCGGATCCTTGTCGGGCTTGTGGTGCGCCTTGAGCATGTAGGCGCCCATCAGCGGCGTCAGCATGCGGGCGACCACCAGCGAGAACAGCACCGAGACGCAGGCGGCCAGGGCGAAGGCCTTGAAGAACTGGCCGATGATCCCGGGCATGAAGCCGACAGGGGCGAACACCGCCACGATGGTGAAGGTGGTGGCCACGACCGCCAGGCCGATCTCGTCGGCCGCCTCCATGGCCGCGTGATAGGGCGACTTGCCCCCGCGCATGTGGCGGACGATGTTCTCGATCTCGACGATGGCGTCGTCGACCAGGATCCCGACGGTCAGCGACAGGGCCAGCAGGGTGACGCCGTTCAGCGACTGACCCAGCGGCGCCATGACCGCGAAGGTCGGGAACAGCGACAGCGGAATGGCCACGGCCGCCAGGAAAGTGGCGCGCCAGTCGCGCAGGAACAGCAACACCACCAGCACGGCCAGCAGGGCGCCCAGGCCCAGGGCCTCCAGCGACGCGTAATAGCTTTCCTCGATGTATTTCACGTTCGAGGTCAGTTCGACGATCTTCAGCTCCGGATGGGCCTTGTCGAGCTTTTCGACCTCCTTGCGGACCTTCTCTGCAACCTTGACCTCGGAAGCGCCGCGCGAGCGGACCATGTTGAAGGTGACGACTTCCTGGTTGTTGAAGCGCGCCTGGTTGCGCGGCTCCGCCCAGTGGTCGGTGACCTCGCCCAGGTCGCCCAGGCGCACGGTCTCGCCGTTGTTCAGCTGGACGCGGGTCTCGCGCAGCTGGTCGACGGTGTTGGCCGCGCCCAGGGTGCGGATGGCCCGCTCGGAGCCGGAAACCGTCACGCGGCCGCCCGGCAGGTCGGCGTTGGCCGATTGCAGGGCCTGGCTGACCTCGGCCGCCGTCACGCCGCGCGCGGCCAAGCGGTCGGGATCCAGAGCCACCTGGATCTCGCGGGTGACGCCGCCCTGGCGGTTGACCTCGCCGATGCCCTTGATGGCCAGCAAGGCGCGACTGACGTCATGGTCGACGAACCAGCTGCGTTGCTCGGGCGTCAGGGTCGGGGCCTGGACCACGTAGGTGATCAGCGGATTGCCCGAGATGTCGATCCGCGTGACGTTGGGGATCTGCATGTCCTGCGGCAGGGAGCTCTGCAGGTTGGACATGGCGTTGCGGACGTCGTTGGTGACCCGTTCGTGGTCGACGCCCAGCTCGAACTCGATGAAGGTCGACGAGAAGCCGTCGCCGACGGTGGAACTGATGTGGCGCACCTGGCCGAGGCCGGCGATCGAGTCCTCGATCAGGCGGGTGACCTGGGTCTCCAGTTCGGTCGGCGCGGCCCCGGGGCGCGAGGCGTTGACCACCACCAGCGGCAGATCGACGTCCGGATTGTCGTTGATCCGCATGCTGGTGAAGCCGGAGATGCCGGCGATGGTCAGCAGCACGAACAACAGCAGGACGGGGATCGGGTTCTTGATCGCCCAGCGCGAGATGTTGTTGATGTTGGGGCTCGGATTTTCCATCGCGACCCCCTAGCGCTTGGCGGCGGCGATCGACGGGGCCGCCGTCGTCGCGGCGATGCGCACTGCGTCGTTGTCACCCAGGAAGCCCGCACCCTCGACCACGACGCGCTCGCCGGCGTTCAGGCCCTCGACAGAGCTCTGATCGGTGTTGCGCGCCAGGATGTCGACGCGCCGGAAGCGGGCGTGGTTGTTGGCGTCGACCACGAAGACGCCGGGCTGGTTCTGGCGATAGAGGATGGCGGCGGTCGGGATGGTCGGGGCTGGGCGATCGCCGGCGGCGATCTGGGCGCGGGCGAACATGCCCGAGCGGAAGCCGCCCCCGGGCGCCAAGCTGATGCGGGCCAGGCCGACCCGGGTCTGGGCGTTGACCTCGGAGGTGACGATGCGGACCGTGCCCGTCGTCTGGCCGACCTGGTCAGAACTGACGGTGGCCGGCATGCCCGCCTTGACGGACAGCAGGTCGGCTTCCGGGACCTCGGCGTCCAGCTCCAGGCGGCCGTCGCGGACGATGCGGAACAGCTCCGTCCCGGCCGAGACGATCTGGCCCTTGGTGACGCTGCGGCGGCTGATCAGGCCCGAGACCGGCGCGCGGACGGCGGCCTGGCCCAGGCGGGCGACGGTTTCGTTGCGCGCGGCGTCGGCGGCCGCCAGCTGGGCGGCGGCGGTCTGCTGGCGGGCGATCGCGGTGTCGAGCGAGGCCTGGGACAGATAGCCCTTGGCCTGCAGCTCGCGCGAGCGGCCCAGGGCGGCTTGGGCCTCGGCCAGGGTGGCCTTGGCGCTGGCGACGGCGGCTTCCTGCTGGTGCAGCTGGGCGCGCAGCATGGTGTCGTTCAGGGCGACCAGAATCTGCCCCTGGCGCACGACCTGGCCTTCATCGGCGTTGACGGCCACGGCGGTCAGGCCGCCGGTCTCGGCTCCGACCGGCACCTCTTCCCAGGGGGTGACGGTGCCGGAAGCGTTGATGATCCGCGGCAGGGACTGGACGCTCACCACGGCCACGCTGACGGTCTGGCTGGCGGTCAGGGAGGGCTTGGGCGTCTTGGCCTTGGCCTTGTCGCCATGGTCGCAGGCCGACAGCCCCAAAGCGCCGATGCAGAGCGCCACGGGTAAAGCCGTCGAACGCAGGCCGCGCCCATAGATCCGTTGATGCACGACCACCTCAGCTCCGATGATTTTGAACAGCCACCGCCTTCTAACCGAGAAACGCCGTTCACCGGATTAAATGATCGTAAGGAGACAAAACGGTGTCGGGCGAACGCCCTCGGCCCTGATTTCTCGCGACATCCGCCGATGCCGATCCGTGAAGGTGCGGGCCCGATCATATGTGGGGGGTCATGACCGGGCCCGCGGCGCGAGGCCTGAGTGGGGAGGTCAGGCGGCTTCGCGCGTCGTCGGCGTCACCCGAAGGCCGCCGATCGGGAAAACGGGGACGTCTCGTCGCCCCCGCTGAACCAGACGGCCGTGAGGCCGATGTCGTGCGGGGCTACAGCGCCCAGTCAGCCGCTCCATACCGCTCGCTGTCTGGTCCAAGTCGGCGGCCCCCACGATCATGGGGTGATTGTAGTCCGACGTCATTCTACCGCAAGGTGTAATCAGCCCTTTGGCAGGTCCGAGACCGCCAGGCTGGACGAGACCTTCCAGAGGTCGATCGCGCCTTCGGTGGCGTGGCGGTCGATCTCGGCCAGCTCCTCGGGCGTGAAGCCCAAGGTGTTCAACGCCGCCAGCGAGTCTTCAAGCTGGGCCACGGTGCGCGCGCCGATCAGCGCCGAAGTGACGCGCGGGTCGCGCAGCACCCAGGCCAGGGCCATCTGGGCCAGGCTCTGGCCGCGCGCCTGGGCGATCTGGTTTAGCGCCTGGATGCGGGCCAGGTTGTCGGCGCTGAGCAGGTGGCCGCCCAGCGAACCCTCGCGGGCCGCGCGGGAGTCCTGGGGCACCCCGCCCAGGTACTTGCTGGTCAGCATGCCCTGGGCCAGGGGCGAGAAGGCGATGCAACCGACGCCCAGATCCTCCAGGGCGTCCAGCAGCTCGTCCTCGATCCAGCGGTTCAGCATCGAATAGGACGGCTGGTGGATCAGCAACGGCACGCCTTCCGACTTCAGGATCGCGGCCGCCTGGCGGGTCAGTTCCGGCGAATAGGACGATATGCCCACGTACAGCGCCTTGCCCTGGCGGTGCAGGTGGGCCAGGGCGCCCATGGTCTCCTCCAGCGGCGTCGTCGGGTCCACGCGGTGCGAGTAGAAGATGTCTACATAGTCCAGGCCCATGCGCTTGAGGCTCTGGTCGCAGCTGGCGATCAGGTACTTGCGCGAGCCGCCGATCCCGCCGTACGGCCCCGGCCACATGTCCCAGCCGGCCTTGGTGGAGATCACCAGCTCGTCACGATGGGCGGCGAAGTCGCTGGCCATCACCTTGCCGAAGTTCTCCTCGGCCGAGCCGTAGGGCGGGCCGTAGTTGTTGGCCAGGTCGAAGTGGGTGACGCCCAGGTCGAAGGCGCGGCGCAGGATGGCGCGGCCCGTCTCGAACACGTCGGCGCCCCCGAAGTTCTGCCACAGGCCCAGCGAGATCGCCGGCAGATCCAGCCCGCTGCGGCCGGTGCGGCGATAGGGCATGGCGTCATAGCGGGTCGGGGCGGCGACGTAGGGCTTTTGCATGGCGGGGTTCCTGGGGAGGGACGAAGCGCGGGGATGGATGGCGCGAAACAGGCGCCCTGTCATTAGTCGTCTGGCCGGGTTTCAGCCGATGTCGTTGGCCGCTCAGCGCGGAACCAGCGCCCCATGGATCGGCGCCACCCAGGCGTCCTTCTTGATGTCATAGGCGATGAAGTCGCTGTCGAACTGCCAATAGGCCCAGGCCCAGCCGCGCGCCTCGGCCTCGCGGGCGGCGGCGGCGGTGTAGGCGACGCGCGAGGCCATGTCGCCCTTGTCGTAGGCCCCGAACTCGCCCAGCAGCATGGGTCGTTCATGGGCCTTGGCCCAGGCCTGGACGCCGTCGAAGTCGGCCTTCATCCGCTGGCGCTCGGCGTCCGTGCCCCAGGTGACGCCGGTCTTGGGCGTGGCGGGATTCCACGACGCGCCCTGGTGGGTGAACTCCATGGGCAGATAATAGTGGACGGTGGCGATCAGGTGCCGGTCACTTTCCGGCAGCTTCAACTGGTCAAGGTGGCCGATATTGTTCCAGAAGGCGGGGCCGACCACGACGTTGCGCGTGGGATTGCTCGCTCGCACGACCGGCAGGAGCTCGGCGATCCAAGCGTTCCATACGTCGTCGATCAGGCCCTTGCAGGGCTCGTTCAGCAGTTCGAACACTACCCGGTCCGGCGCGTCCCTGTAGTGCTCGCCGATCTGTTTCCAGAAGGCGACCAGCCTGGGCTTGCAGGCTGCGGGGGCCTCGCCGCAGGCGTCGAAGTCGTGCTCGTCGAGAATGACGGTCAGTTTCTGGGCCAGGGCGGCGTCGACTACCTGATCCAGGGTCTTCAGCCAGGCGGGGTCCAGCCGGTTGTCGGCGTCCATGTGCTCAAAGGCGTGCAGGTTCAGCCGCACCGTATCGAATCCGCCGGCCTTGATCGTCTTGAAGTGCCGCATCTGGAAGCGGCCCTTGGCGGCATCCTTCCACAGCGGGTCGTAGCCCAGGACGTTGATCCCTCGGGTCATCGTCCTGACCTGATCCTGGGCCGAGATTTCGCGCGCCGCGGCGGGCACGGCGACCAAGGCCGAGAGCAGAGCCAGGGCGGCCAAGGGACGGGTTACGGCCTGAAGGGCTTTGAGCATGGCGTTTCCTCAAACAGCCTCTGCGGGCTTTCGTCTGACAACGTTGTCAGTCTTAGCCTGAAGTCGCGGGCGCGCAAGGCCGATCCGGCGGACCGATCAGGCGTCGCGGCGGGCGGCTTCGGACTCGGTCTCGGGCGAGGCCGCGCGGATCAGGTCCAGAACGTCGACCAAGATCACCTGCATGGCCTTCTGCGCCGCCTCGGCGTTGCGGGCGAAGATGGCGTTGGCGACGTCCTCGTGCGAGGGGATCGAGGCGGTGCGGCCCTTGATGCGGTTGGTGAAGCGGATCGAGATCCGCAAGGCGGTGTTCACCAGCTCGTGCAGGTCGCGATAGAACGGGTTCTTCGTGGCGTTGAGGATCGCCACGTGGAAGGCGATGTCGGCGGTCAGCGGGTCGTCCTCGCCCTCGGCCGCGGTCTTCATGCGGTTCAGCGCCTTGCGGATGCCCTCCAGCCCCGCCTCGTCGGCGTTGCGGGCCGCCAAGCCGGCGGCGGCGGGCTCGATGCCCAGGCGCATCTCGGTGAACTCGGCCAGCAGGCGCAGGGAGAACTTGCGCTCCAGCATCCAGCGCAGGACGTCGGGATCCAGCAGGTTCCACTCGGTTTCGGGCTCGACCACGGTGCCGTGGCGAGGGCGGGCGCTGAGCAGGCCCTTGGCGGTCAGCATCTTGACCGCTTCGCGCGTGACCGTCCGGCTGGCGCCGAACTGCTTGGACAGCTCGCCCTCGGTGGGGAAACCGACTTGGGCGTATTCGCCCGTGACGATGGCCTGGCCCAGGGACTCGACGAGTCCATAGGTCAGACTGAGGCCTGGCTGCGTACGGATCACCAAGTTGTCGCCCCCAAAACGCTTCTCGAACCGGTCGTCGTCGGAATAGGTCTGACCTTGTGTAGCGTGCTTCGTCCACGCCCGGAACAATCATGTCAAAGATGAAAGCCCCGCCACAACAACTGTGGCGAGGCCTTCGACTCAGGCTTCGGCGGTTTTTGGTCGAAACACCGCCGAATTCCTCACCACCACATGGCGTAGAGGGCGACCAGGATCACGATCACGCCCAGGCCGGCGATGTTGAAGCCGGCGGTGGTCTTGTAGCTGACGCCGTCCAGCGACACGACGTTGACCTCCTTCTTCTGAGGCGCGACCAGCGAGACGATGATCGCCGCGGCCAGGGTCAGCAGGAAGACCAGGCCCACGCGGTTCATGAACGGGATCACGAAAAGACCCATCTTGTCGGCGACGAAGAAGGCGCCCGACAGGGCCGCGCCGCCGATCGCGGCCACCAGGGCCGAAGCGGTGGTGGCGCGCTTCCAGAACAGGCCCAGCATAAAGATCACCACAATGCCCGGGGTGAAGAAGCCGGTGAAGTCCTGGATGAACTGGAAGGCCTGCTCAGCCTTGCCCAGCAACGGCCTGGCCATGAGGATGCCGACGATCACCGCGACGACGGCCGTTATCCGGCCCACGGTGACCAGGTGGCGCTCGCTGGAGCCGGTCCTGACCTTGGCGTAGACGTCCAGGGTGAAGATGGTGGCGATCGAGTTGATCTTGGCGGCCAGCGACGCGACGATCGCGGCGACCAGGGCCGAGAACACCACGCCCAGCACGCCGGGCGGCAGCAGCTTCATCATCTCCGGATAGGCCTGGTCGGGCTTGGCCAGGCCCGGCGCCAGGACCAGGGCGGCGATGCCCGGCAGCACCACGATCACCGGCATCAGCAGCTTCAGATAGGCGGCCAGGGCGATGCCCTTCTGGGCCTCGGCGATGTCCTTGGCGCCCAGGGCGCGCTGGATGATGTACTGGTTGAAGCCCCAGTACGAGACGTTCATCACCCACAGGCCCCCGAACAGGACGCTAAGGCCGGGCAGATCCTTGTAGTGCGGGTTGTCCTTGCTGAGGATCATGTCGAACTTTTCGGGGAACTGGACGGTCAGCTGGTGGAAGCCCGCCAGGACGTCGCCGTGGCCGATCTTGCTCAGCGACAGGAAGACGATGATCAGGCCGCCGGTGATCAGCAGGGCCACCTGGACGATGTCGGTCAGGGCCACGGCCTTCAGCCCGCCCCAAAGCTGGTAGGCCAGGGCGAACACGCCGATGATCACCAGGGCCTGCATCTGGTCGATGCCGGCCACGGTATGGATGGCGATCGAGCCCAGCCACAGGATCGAGGTCAGGTTCACGAAGACGTAAAGCACCAGCCAGAACACGGCCATCACGTTGCGGACGCTGGGGCCATACCGCTGCTCCAGGAACTGGGGCATGGTCGAGATGTTGTTCTTCAGGAAGATCGGCAGGAAGAACTTGCCGACGATCAGCAGGGTCAGGGCCGCCATCCACTCGTAGGAGGCGATGGCCAGGCCCAGGGCGTAGCCGGAGCCGCTCATGCCGATGATCTGCTCGGCCGAAATGTTGGCGGCGATCAGCGAGGCGCCGATCGCCCACCAGGGCAGCGCCTTGCCGGCCAGGAAGTAGTCGGTGGAGTCCTTCTTGTGGCCGCCCTTGTCGCGGCTGACCCACTGGGCCAGGCCGAAGATGGCGACGGCGTAGATCGCTAGGATGACGAAGTCGATGGTTCTCACTGGGGTCCCCCCTTCGGGCCGTTCTTGTTGTTACTGCGCGGTCTGTTCCGCCCAGGCCGCCACCAGGGCCTTGGCGCGCTGGCCCACCTCCTGGGCGGTGTAGCCGGGTCGATAGAGTTCGCCGCCGACGCCGATGCCGGCCACGCCGGCGTCGATCCAGGGCTTCAGATTGGCCGCGCCCACGCCGCCGACGGCGTAGACCGCGATGTCCTTGGGCAGCACATCACGCACGGCCTTGATATGGCCGGGGCCGTAGGTGCCGGCCGGATAGAGCTTCAGGGCCCTGGCCCCGGCCTTGACGGCGACGAAGGCCTCGCTGGGTGTGGCGAAGCCGGGCATCACGGTCAGGCCCAGGCCGACGGCGTGGGTGATGACGGAAGGATCAGTGTTGGGGGTGACGATCAGCTTGCCGCCGACGCCGGCCACCTGGTCGACCGCTTCCGGCGACAGGACGGTGCCCGCGCCGCAGAGCACCTGGTCGCCGAACGTGGCGCACAGCTTGCCGATGGTCACCAGCGGGTCGGGCGAGTTCAGCGGCACTTCGATGGCTTCGATCCCAGCCTCGACCAGGGCCGCGGCGATGTCGAGGATCTCGTCGTGCTTGACGCCGCGCAGGATGGCGACGATCGGCGGAGCCGCCTTGGGGGTGGTGCTAGGCAAGGACGTGAACTCCACTGTTCTGGGCTGGCGACAAGGTTGCAAGTCCGGCCAGGACGGCGGAATCGCCGTCGACGGCCGCGCTGGAACCGCCATGGGCGGCGATGGCCTGGGCGTAGAGCGCGCCGAGCGCCGGGGCGCCGATCAGCGACACCTGGCCTAGATCCCCGAACCAGCTGGCGGTGGTCGCGATGTCGCTGCCGATCAGCAGGCCGGACAGAAAGCCCATGGCCTCGTCCTTGGGCAGGCCGTCCAGAAGCTGTCGGCTCCGGGTCTCGAAGATCAGGTGCGGCAGGCGCGCGGGGCCCTGTTCGACGATCCGGGCGACACCGCGGGCGAAGCCCTCGGGTGATTCCGGGCCGTCCCCCGGGGTCGCCTTGGCCAGGATCGAGTGCTCGCGCAGCAGGGCGTAGAGCTCACCGACCGGCGCGGTCAGGAAGCTGGTGATCGCGCCGTCCTCGACCACGACCCACTTGGTGTGGGTGCCGGGCAGGGCCAGCAGGCGCCGGCCCTGCTTGAGGGCGGGATCCAGTTCGAGCGCGCCCAGGATCTGGGTCTCCTCGCCGCGCATGACGTCCGGCCCGCCCAGGGCGTTGCGGCACGACAGGCCGGGCACGATGGCCACCGGCAGGCCCTCGACGTCGATCTGCAACAGCCGCTCGCGGATGTCGGCGGCGTTGGCCGGGCAGGGGGCGTAGGCCGCTTCCTGCCAGCCGTTGCGCGAGCCGACCATGCCGCACAGCAGGGCCAGCGAGGGCTTGGCCTCGCGCCAGTCGCCGACCAGCTCCAGGAAGATCTCGCGCGGCGAGGCCTTGAGCGCGCCGATGCCGGGTCCGTCGCGCCGGTCCAGCACGCTCTTGCCCTGCCGCAGATAGAGCCGCAGGCGCGAGGTGCCCCAGTCGCCGAAGATCGTGATCGAACTGTCCATGGGGTTCATCTAGTGCGACTCGCGGGTGACGACCGAGCCGCTGGCGCCGACCAGGAAGTCCAGGTCCGCGCCCTTGTCGGCGCCCAGCACGTGGTCGATGTAGAGCTTGGCATAGCCGCGGGTCGCCTTGGGCGCCGGCGGATTGGCGCGCCAGGCGGCCAGGCGGCTGGCCAGTTCCTCGTCGGAAATCAGCAGGTTCAGCGACCGGGACGGGCCGTCCAGCGCGATCTCGTCGCCGTCGCGCACCACGGCCAGCGGGCCGCCGGCGTCGGACTCGGGCGAGACATGCAGGATCACCGTCCCGAACGCCGTGCCGCTCATCCGCGCGTCGCTGATGCGGACCATGTCCTTGACGCCCTTCTCCAGCAGCTTGGTCGGCAGGGGCATGTTGCCCACTTCCGGCATGCCGGGATAGCCCTTGGGACCGCAGCCCTTGAGCACCAGGATCGAGCTGGCGTCGACGTCCAGAGTCGGGTCGTCGATGCGGGCGCGGAAGTCCTCGATGGTCTCGAAGACGACCGCCTTGCCCCGGTGGCTGCACAGTTCGGGGCTGGCGGCGCTGGGCTTCATCACGGCGCCGCCCGGGGCCAGGTTGCCGCGCAGCACCCAGATGCCGCTGTCGGGCTTCACCGGCGCCTCGATGCTGCGGATGACCTCGGCGTTGAACACCTCGGCCTTTTCGTACTGCTCGCCGATCCGCTGGCCCGAGACGGTGAGGGCTTCGGGGTTCAGGAACGGGGCCATCTGCTTCATCACCGCCGGCAGGCCGCCGGCGTAGTGCAGGTCCTCCATCAGGAAGCGGCCCGACGGCTGCAGATCGACCAGCAGCGGCACGTCGCGCGACAGGTTGTCGAAGTCCTCCAGCGACAGCTCCACGCCCAGACGGCCGGCCAGGGCCAGCAGGTGGACCACGGCGTTGGTCGAGCCGCCGATCGCGGCGTGCACGCGCAGGGCGTTCTCGAAGGCGGCCCGGGTGGCCACCTGCGACATGGTCAGGCCGTCATGCACCATGCGCACGATGGTGCGGCCGGTGTGGTGGGCCATGGCCGCGCGGCGGGCGTCGACGGCGGGAATGGAGGCGTTGTAGGGCAGGCACAGGCCCATGGCCTCAACGATGGCCGCCATGGTCGAGGCGGTGCCCATGGTCATGCAGGTGCCGGGCGAGCGGCTCATGCCGCTTTCGGCCGACATGAATTCCGGCAGGGTCATCTCGCCCGCTCGGACGGCCTCGGAGAATTTCCACACGTCGGTGCCCGAACCGATGTCCTTGCCGCGGAACTTGCCGTTCAGCATCGGGCCGGTCGAGACGACGATGGTGGGCAGGTCGACGCTGGCCGCGCCCATCATCTGGCCCGGGGTGGTCTTGTCGCAGCCGCCCAGCAGCACGACGCCGTCGATCGGATTGCCACGAATCGACTCCTCGACGTCCATCGCCAGCAGGTTGCGGAACAGCATGGCCGTTGGCCGCATCTGGGTCTCGCCCAGCGACATCGCCGGGAATTCCAGCGGCAGGCCGCCGGCCTCCCACACGCCGCGCTTCACATGCTCGGCCAGGTCGCGCAGGCCGGCGTTGCAGGGGGTGATCTCCGACCAGGTATTGCAGATGCCAATCACCGGACGGCCGTCGAACACATCGTCCGGCAAGCCTTGGCTCTTCATCCAACTGCGATGGATGAACCCGTCGCGATCCAGCTTCCCATAGCTGTGACCGCTGCGGAATCGACCGCCCCCGCTTCCCTGACTCATGACCCGCCCTGACGCCGCGGCCGAGCCGCTCGAATTCGTTCCGTGCATTTATAGTATTATAATGATGATCGCAAACGCCTGGAACGTCGTGGCGCGCTGCGAAAGACGACCTGAGGCTGTAATTCTCCAGGCGGCAGACGGGTTTGCTGCGAGGCCTGTGGCTCAAAAGTCGCCGTGGCCGGCCGAAATGATAGCGCTATCAATTTCGGCTTGTCAGTCCGAATTATATGACTAAAGGTCCAAAACAGATCGTGTGACCGCTGCGTGCGGCGCACGTCACCGACGCCTTTGAGAGCGTCGGGACGGATCTCACCTGGGGAAGGAAACCGGAATGTCGTCTCGCAATACCCGTCGCAACGCCATGCTCATGGGCGCGTCAGCGCTCGTCATCTGCGCGGCTCTGCCCGCCATCGCCGCCGCTCAGACGGCCGCCGCTCCCGCGCAGAGCGTGGACACTGTCGAAGAAATCGTCGTCACCGGCCAGCGCGCCGCCATCCAGTCGGCGCAGAAGCTGAAGCAAAACGCCGAGCAGATGGTCGATTCGATCACCTCGACCGACATCGGGGCCCTGCCGGACCGCAGCGTCACCGAGGCGCTACAGCGCATCTCGGGCGTCACCATCGGCCGAACCTCGGATCCTCGCGACGCCGACCGCATTTCGGTCGAGGGCAGCGGCGTGCAGGTTCGCGGTCTCAGCTGGGTCCGCGGCGAACTGAACGGCCGCGACAGCTTCTCGGCCAAGGCCGGCCGCACCCTGAGCTTCGAAGACGTGCCGCCCGAGCTGATGGCCGGCGTCGACGTTTACAAGAACCCGTCGGCCGACATCATCGAAGGCGGGGTGGGCGGCACCGTCAACCTGCGCACGCGCATGCCGTTCGATTCCAAGAAGAGCGTCCTGGCCTATTCGCTCGACTCCAGCTGGGGCGACCTGGCCCGGAAGTGGGAGCCGAGCGGCTCGATCCTGTACAGCAACCGCTGGGACACCAATATCGGCGAGCTGGGCTTCCTGGTCGACCTGTCCGATTCCAAGCTCTCCAGCCGCACCGACACCATGTCGGTCGATCCGTACAACGTCCGCACCGACCTGGTTCCGGGCAAGACGGTGTACGTCCCCGGCGGCTACGGCTATCGCAGCCTGGACTTCGAACGCGAGCGCAAGGGCATCGACGCCGCTCTGCAATGGCGCCCCAACGAGCAGTGGGAAGCCACCTTGCATTTCCTGCGCTCGTCGGCGTCGCAGGCCTCGACCGAACGGGCCAACGGCTTCAATCCGGGATCGGGCAACGGCCCGGCCGCCGGGACCAGCTTCACCTACAGCGATACCGGCCACTTCCTCAAGGGCACGATGGCCAACGCGCCGGGCGGCGACACCCTCGGCTCGTCGTTGATCGACACCCGCTTCGCCGACCGCAGCTCGGTGACCTCGGACTACTCACTGAACGTGAAGTACAATCCGAACGACAAGTGGGCGTTCACCGCCGACATTCAGTACATCTACGCCAAGACCAAGACGGTCGATAACACCGCGTTCAACTCGTTGAACGGCTCGACCCTGCCGGCAACGCTGGACCTGACCGGGGACCTGCCCCAGATCACGGTCAATAACGACGCAGCGTTCCTGGCCAATCCGGCCAACTACTACCTGCAAGCGGCGATGGATCACCACGATCGCAACGACGCCGCCGAGTGGGCCGAGCGCTTCGACGGCGAGTACAGCTTCGACGAGGGCAGCTGGCTGAAGTCGTTCCGCTTCGGCGTCCGCCACACCTTCCGCCAAGCCACTACCCGCGAAACCACCTATCGTTGGGACACGGTGGCGCCGAGCTGGTCGGCGAGCGGTCCGATCACCACGCTGGACGCCTACCAGGGCTATTACGGGGTCTTCGCGTTCGACAACTACTTCCGCGGCAAGACTAAGCTGCCCGCACCGTTCGTGATGCCGACCGCGGCCTTCGTGAACAACTACGGCGACACCTCGCAGTTGCTGCAACGGATCGCACAGGCGAACGGCGGCGGCTGGCGCGCCTTCAACGGCGTGTTCGACGAGCAAACCCCGGCTGGTGGCCGGGGCAGCATCAACCACCAGAAGGAAGAGACCCTGGCGGCCTACGGCCTGCTGCGGTTCGGACACGACGTCTCGCTATGGGGCGACCAGCGCGAGATCGACGGCAACATCGGCCTGCGCGTCGTCAAGACCGAGAGCCAGGGCCAGGGCACCCAGACCTTCCCGGTCAACAACGGTAGCAGCAGCTCCAACCTTCCGGCGGCCGACCAGGCGTTCGGAAACGGGGCCTCCAGCCCCATCAAGGGCGGCCGCGACTATGTGAGCGTTCTGCCCAGCCTGAACGTGCGCCTGAAGCTCACTCCGGAGATGTTCATCCGCTTCGCGACGGCCAAGTCGATCGTCCGTCCGGACTTCCAACAGTTGCAGCCGAACTACTCGATCGGCGCCACCAACGGCTTCATCTCCGGCGGCGTCTGCACGAACAGCATCCCCGGCGGTTCCCAGGCCAACTGCGTCTATCAATACACGGCCAACGCCGGTAATCCCGAGCTGAAGCCGATCCGCTCCACCCAGTACGACCTGTCGTACGAGTGGTACTTCAACTCGACCGGCAGCGTGACGGCGACGGTGTTCTACAAGGACATCTACAACTTCATCGCCAACAGTCCGACCAACCTCAGCTTCACCAACAACGGCGTGACCCGCACCGTCCAGGTGATCCAGCCGTACAACGCCGGCCACGGAAAGGTTAAGGGCTTCGAAGTCGCCTACCAGCAGTATTATGACTTCCTGCCCGGCGCGCTGCGCGGTTTCGGCGTACAGGCCAACTTCACCTATATCGACAGCAAGGGCACGCGAAACGGGGCGGTCAACCCGTACGACAACACCCAGATCACCAACAGCGCGGCGGAAGATCTCCCGCTCGAGGGCATGTCGAAGACCAGCTACAATGTCGCGGCGCTCTACGACCTGGGCAAGGTGTCGGCGCGCCTGGCCTACAACTGGCGTGAGCGCTACCTGCTGACCACCACGGCCGCGAACATCAACATTCCGGCCTGGTACGACGACTACGGCCAGCTGGACGGTTCGGTCTTCTACACGGTCAACGACGCGCTGAAGATCGGCTTCCAGGCGGCGAACCTGGCCAACGCCAAGAGCAAGATCCTGGTCAGCTATCCCGGCCGGCCTGAAGAGGGTCTGACCGGCCACAACTGGATCGTGGCGGACCGCCGCTACTCGATCGTGCTGCGCGGCACGTTCTAGGGTCTCGCTCGCGAGCCGCTGAACAGGCCCCCGTTCCGTCCCGGCCCGACCGGGGTGGGGCGGGGGCCTTTTTATTCGTCGCGCCGGCTGGAGAAGACGCTAGCCTGCGCGCGTGACCTAACGACGGAAAATCCGCGCCATGACCGGGCAGTCTCCCTTCAAGTTCGTGATCGTCGGCGGGGGCACCGCGGGTTGGATGGCCGCCGCCGCGTTGGCCCATGCGGTCAAGGGGAAGGTCGCCGAGATCGAACTCGTCGAATCCGAGGAGATCGGCACCGTCGGGGTCGGCGAGGCCACCATCCCGCCGATCCAGTTTCTCAACAGTATGCTGGGTATCGACGAGATCGACTTCGTCAAGAAGACTCAAGCCACCTTCAAGCTGGGCATCGAGTTCCGCGACTGGAAGAAGCTGGACCACAGCTATCTCCATCCCTTCGGTCCGATCGGGACGCCGATCGACGGCGTGGGCTTCCACCATTACTGGCATCGCCTGCGTGAGCACGGCGACGCCACCGATCTCTACGACTATTCGATGTCGGCCGTCGCGGCCCGGAAAGGCAAGTTCGTCATCGCGCCGCGCGAGCTGCCGCCCGGCGTGCCGCCGCTGGCCTACGCCTACCATTTCGACGCCGGCCTCTACGCCCGCTTCCTGCGCGAGTACGCCGAGGCGCGAGGCGTCAAGCGGACCGAGGGCAAGATCGTCGAGGTCAAGCAGCGCGCCGCCGACGGCTTCATCGAAGCGGTCGAGCTGGAGGGCGGCCGACGTGTCGAGGGCGATTTCTTCGTGGACTGTTCGGGGTTCCGGGGCCTGCTGATCGAACAGACCCTGAAGACCGGCTACGAGGACTGGACCCACTGGCTGCCCTGCGACCGGGCGCTGGCCGTGCCTTGCGACAGCGTCACGCCGCTGACGCCCTATACCCGCTCGACCGCGCGCGCCGCCGGCTGGCAATGGCGCATTCCGCTGCAGCACCGGACCGGCAACGGCTACGTCTATTCCAGCCCGTTCATCAGCGACGACGAGGCGGCCGCCACCCTGATGGCCAATCTGGACGGCGCGCCGCGGGCCGAGCCGCGGCTGCTGCGGTTCACGACGGGCCGGCGCAAGCAGGCCTGGAACAAGAACGTCGTCGCCCTGGGCCTAGCCAGCGGTTTCATGGAACCGCTGGAATCCACCAGCATCCACCTGATCCAGACGGGAGTGATGCGCCTGCTCTCCCTGCTGCCGACCCGAACCTACGACGCGGCTGCGGTCGCGGAATATAATCGTTTGTCGAAGGTCGAGTACGAGCAGATCCGCGACTTCATCATCCTGCACTACTGCGCCACGGAACGGGACGATTCCGAGCTATGGCGCTATTGCGCGAACATGGCGCTGCCCGAGGCGCTGACCCACAAGATCGAGCTCTTCCGCGAGCGCGGCAAGGTCGCCCGCTATGACGACCAGCTGTTCGCCGAACCCAGCTGGATCGCCGTGTTCCTGGGGCAGGGGATCGAGCCCCGCGACCACGACCGCCTGGCCGACGTCCCGCCGATCGCCGACGTCGAGCGCACGCTGTTCAATATCCGGGACAAGATGGTCCATATCGCCGATCGCCTGATCACGCACGACGAGTTCATCGCTCGTCATTGCAAGGCTGATCCGATCTAGCGGACGAGACGGGACCACGACCTCCCACCTTGCCAGTCAATTGTCCTACTTATACTAGTGATAGCGGTAACAGGTTGTCGCGACGAGGTGAGCCTCTGGAATGACGACCTAGTGGGAGGCGAGCTTGCGGCTTCAGGATAGAACTCGGCCAGGACAGGACCGCCCCGTGGCGCGCGTTGCGGCGCTGCTGGCCGCCACGACCCTGGCCGGCATGGCAGCCTCCGCGCCCGCCCACGCCGCCGACCTGCCCAGGTTGGTCGCCAAGGACGGCCGGCACGCCCTGATGGTCGACGGCGCGCCGTACTTGATGCTGGGCGTCCAGGCCAACAACGCCGCCAACTATCCCTCGCAGTTGCCCAAGGTGTGGCCAGCGGTGAAGGCGATGCACGCCAACACCCTGGAGATCCCAATCGCCTGGGAGCAGATCGAGCCGGTCGAAGGCCAGTTCGACTTTTCGTATGTCGACCTGCTGCTGAAACAGGCCCGCGACAACGACGTGAAGCTGGTGCTGCTGTGGTTCGGCACCTGGAAGAACAACGGTCCGCAATACGCGCCTGAATGGGTCAAGCTGGACAACAAGCGCTTCCCGCGGGTGATCAACGCCAAGAGCGAAGTCAAGAACTCGCTGTCGCCGCACTTTCCGGCCACGCTGGAAGCCGACAAGAAGGCCTTCGTCGCCCTGATGCGTCACCTGAAGGCGGCCGATCCCGATCACACGGTGATCATGATCCAGCCCGAGAACGAGACCGGCACCTACAGCGCCATCCGCGACTATTCCCCCACCGCCCAGAAGCTGTTCGAAGGCCCCGTGCCGGCCCAACTGGTCAAGGCCATGGGCAAGAAGCCGGGAACCTGGACGGCGGTGTTCGGCAAGGACGCCGACGAGTTCTTCCACGCCTGGTCGATCGGCCGGTTCGTCGACGAGGTCGCCGCCGCCGGCAAGCGCGAGCTGCCGCTGCCGATGTACGTCAACGCCGCCCTGCGCGACCCCTTCAAGTATCAGGACCCGTTCACCTATTCGTCGGGCGGGCCGACCTGGAACGTGCTGGACGTCTGGAAGGCCGCCGCGCCGTCGATCGACGCCATCGCGCCCGACATCTACATGCGCGAGAGCGCCAGCGTACGGAAGACGCTGGAGCAGTACGGCCGGCCCGATAACGCTCTGTTCGTGCCCGAGATCGGCAGCGACAAGGGCTACGCCCGCCACGTCTACGACGTGCTGGGCCATCACGGAATCGGCTTCTCGCCGTTTGGCCTCGACTACACCGGCTATTCCAACTACCCGCTCGGCGCCAAGACGGTGGATGCCCAGGCGCTGGAGAACTTCGGCGTCCACTATCGCCTGCTGGCCCCAATGGCCCGCGAGTGGGCCAGGCTGTCCTACACGGGCGAGGTCTGGGGCGCGGGCGAGGCTGACGACCGCAAGGCCGAGACCCTGAAGCTGGGCGACCGCTGGACAGCCACGATCTCGTACGGCGAATGGCAGTTCGGCTCGATGGACGCTCCCTGGATGGGCAAGGCCGAGAAGCAGCCGGGCCGCGAGGTCCCCGACGGCGGCGCCCTGATCGCCCGGCTCTCGGCCAACGAGTTCCTGGTCACCGGCTATCGCGCCCGCGTCACCTTCGGCTCGGCCAAGGACGAGCGGTTCATGCTGGCCCGGGTCGAGGAAGGCCACTTCGACAACGGCCAATGGGTGTTCGACCGGGTGTGGAACGGCGATCAGGTCGACTATGGCCTGAACCTGACGACATTACCGCAGGTGCTGAAAGTCAAGCTGGCCACGTACTGACGTTCGTAGTTCAAGCGTCGGTCCCGGGGATTACCGGGATCGGCGGCGATAAAAATCCAAGATCCCAGGGGAAGAACGATGCGCATGCTGCCCAAGGCCCTTCTGGCCGGCCTCACACTCGCCCTGATGGCCTCGACCAGCGCGTTCGCGCTGGACGGCGCCTTCGAAAAGACCGCCGACGGCGTGGTCGTCACCCCCGCCTCGGGGCCCGCCAAGAAGGTGCGGCTTCAGGTGATGGGCGAGCGGATCATCCACGTCACGGCCACGCCGACCGACAGCCTCGACACGCCCCCCAGCCTGATGGTGACGGCCAGGCCGGGCGGCCCGTTCACGGTGACGGAGGCGGGCGGCAAGGTGGTGGTCAAGGCCGGCAAGGCCTCGGCCGAGGTCTCGCTGGCCGACGGCCAGGTCAGCTTCCGCGACACGGCCGGCAAGGTGGTCCTGGCCGAGAACGGCCGGCGTCCGTTCAAGCCCGAGACCATCGACGGCAAGACCTTCTACAGCGTCAGCCAGCAGTTCAATCCGGGTACGGACGAGGCCTTCTACGGCCTGGGCCAGCACCAGAACGGCCAGATGAACTACAACGGCCAGGACGTCGAACTGGCGCAGTACAATCGCGACATCGCCGTGCCGTTCGTACTGTCCACCCGCAACTACGGCCTGCTGTGGGAAAACAACGGCATCACCCGGTTCGGCGACCCGACGCCCTATGACGTCGCCTCGCGCGACCTGAAGATCTTCGACGCGGCCGGCAAGGCCGGCGGCTTCACCGCCAAGTACTATGTCAACGGCGCGCTGAAGCTGACCCGGACCGAGAAGGACATCGACTATCGCTTCCTGAAGGATCTGCCCAACTGGCCGGCCGAGCTGACCGGTCCTGACAAGAAGCCGGTCAAGGGCGCCACCGTGGTCTGGGAAGGCTCGGTCGAGCCCTCGGTCAGCGGCGTCCAGAAGTTCAAGCTCTACTCGTCCAGCTACGCCAAGGTCTATGTCGACGGCAAGCTGACGATCGACCGCTGGCGGCAGAACTGGAACCCGTGGTTCCACAACTTCACCGCCCCGATGAAAGCCGGGACCCGCCACAAGATTCGCGTCGAGTGGGATCCCAACGAGGGCTATATTGGCCTGCTGCACAACAATCCGATGCCGGCGGCCGACCAGAAGTCGCTGACCATGACCTCGGGCGTCGCCCATGCGGTCGACTACTACTTCGTGACGGGCGGCGACCTGGACCAGGTGGTGAGCGGCTATCGCGAACTGACCGGCAAGGCCGTGGCCCTGCCGCGCTGGGCCTACGGCTTCTGGCAGAGCCGCCAGCGCTACGAGACCCAGGACCAGATCGTCGGCGTGCTCAAGGAATATCGCGACCGCAAGCTGCCGATCGACAACGTGGTCATGGACTGGCGCTACTGGAAGGACGACGCCTGGGGCAGCCACAAGTTCGACGAGACCCGCTTCGCCGACCCCAAGAAGATGGTGGACGACATCCACGGGATGAACGGCCACATCATGATTTCGATCTGGCCGAAGTTCTATCCGACCACGGAGCACTTCAAGGAGCTGGACGCCAAGGGCTTCATGTACAAGCGTAACATCGAGCAGGGCGCCCTGGACTGGGTCGGCCCGGGCTACCTGAACTCGTTCTACGACCCCTATGCGAAGGAAGCGCGCGACATCTACTGGCGCCAGGTCAAGGAGAGCCTGAAGGGCTTCGGCATCGACGCCTGGTGGATGGACAGCGACGAGCCGGACATGCACTCCAATCTCGACATCCCCGAGCGCACCCTGCGCATGGGGCCTACGGCGATCGGCCCGGGGGCGGAATTCTACAACTCCTACCCGCTGATCCACACCCAGGGCGTGTTCGATGGCGAGCGCCAGACCGACCCCGACAAGCGCAGCTTCATCCTGTCGCGCTCGGGCTTCGGCGGCATCCAGCGCAACGGCGTGGCCCTGTGGAGCGGCGACGTGGTCGCGCGCTGGGACGACCTGAAGGACCAGATCTCGGCCGGGGTGAACCTGTCCATGTCGGGCATTCCCAACTGGACCACCGACATCGGCGGCTTCTCGGTCGAGGATCGCTACACCAACAAGGACCCGGCGCACTGGGCTGAATGGCAGGAGCTGAACCTGCGCTGGTTCCAGTTCGGCGCCTTCAGCCCGCTGTTCCGCAGCCACGGCGAGTTCCCGTACCGCGAAATCTACAACCTCGCCGACGAGGGGACTGAGGTCTACAAGAGCCTGGCCTGGTACGACGAGCTGCGCTACCGGCTGATGCCCTACGTCTACACCCTGGCGGCCGACACCTATCAGCGCGACGGGATCATGATGCGCGGCCTGGTGATGGACTTCCCGTCCGACACGACTGCCCGCGGCGTCAATGACGAGTACCTGTTCGGCAAGGCGTTCCTGGTCGCCCCGGTGACGCAGTTCAAGGCGCGCTCGCGGCAGGTCTATCTGCCGGCAGGAACCAGCTGGTACGACTTCGAGACCGGCAAGGCGTTCAAGGGCGGCCAGACCATCAAGGCCGACGCGCCGCTGTCGCGCATGCCGCTGTTCGTGAAGGCCGGCTCGATCGTGCCGACCACGGTGGTCCAGCAATATGTCGGCGAACAGCCCGACGCGCCGCTGACCGTGGTGGTCTACACCGGGGCCGACGGCAAGTTCGAGCTCTACGAGGACGACGGCCTCAGCAACGGCTACGCCCGCGGCGCCTGGAGCCGGATCCCGATGAGCTTCGACAACGCCACCGGCCGCCTGACCATCGGCGCCCGCTCGGGATCGTTCAAAGGCATGGTCGAGAACCGGACGATCAAGGTCCGCTTCATCGGCTCGGGCGCCAAGCCGGTCGACTTCGACACCGTGGACGAGACCGTGGCCTACAACGGCCAGCCGGTGGTGGTGACGCGGAAGTAGTCGGCATTCGATCGTTGCGCGTTGAAGCCCTGGTCCAGCGGGACCGGGGCTTTTTCGTGCGCATGTGCACATGCGTTGGGATATGATATCGCCGCGCCCGCGCGATTTGGGGTCGAAGTCTGGCAGCCGCTCGAAGCCTTGAGGAGACAGACACCATGACGGCGCGTCAAAGCACCTATCCGCTTCGCCTGCCGACCTCGGTGCGCGCCGAGGTCGAGCGCCGGGCCAAGGCTGAGGGCGCCAGCGTCAATCAGTTCGTGGCGACGGCCGTGGCGGAAAAGCTGGCCGTCATGAACACCGCGGCCTTCTTCGCCGAGCGGCGATCGAAAGCCGACTTCGCCGCCTTCGACCAGTTGATGTCGCGGTCAGGCGGCGTCGACCCCGATGATGACGATCACTTGCCCTAGGCCTGCACCACCAGCTTGCGCGTGATCAGCTCGGCCGCGTTCACGCGTTCGCCGCCGGGCTGCATGACCTCCAGGTGGACGTGGTCGGTGATGCCGGGATAGTGGCCCTGCAGACTCTGGTCGGCGCCGATCGTCTCGCCCAGGCGCACGGTCTGGCCGACCTCGACGCTGGGCTTCACGTAGAAGGCGCGGGCGACGTAGCCGAGCGCGGGATTGGTGATCTCGACGAACGTCAGGCCGCTGTCGCCGGCATAGGCGTAGCCGATCTTCGTCACGTAGCCCGACATCGGGGCCTTCACGTCCTGGCCGGCCGTGGCCACGTAGTCGACGCCCTCGTGACTGCGCGAGCCGCCGTCGCGGCGGGCGCCGAACTGGCCGTCGCCGAACTCGTCATGGCCGCGCGGAACGCCGCCGGTCGGGTTGGCGAAGTCGGGAGCGCCGTCGCCGTCGATGTCCGAACCGCTCCAGACCAGCTCCTTGCGAACCGGCTTCTGCGGCTTGGCGGCCATGTCGGCCAGCAGGCGCTGGACCATGGGCGAGGAGCCCCGCGCGGCCTTGTGCGGGTTCTCCATCGCCGCCACCACCATCGGAGCAAAGACCAGGGCCAGGCCCAGCGCGCCGCGCGCCCAGGGAGCGAGTTTGTGCGCGGCGAGTTTCTTCGCATCCGATGCTTGCATCAAATCGTCCTGAAGTTGTTGGTGGATCGTTTTGGCGGTGTGGGCGTTTTGGTGGGTTAATCGCCAGATAAGGCGAAGACATGGCAAGCCAAGTGCGGCCGACGGTCGCGCGCGTCCATGGTTATGCTTGAAGCTCTACTGAACGTTGTCAGCGAATATTCGGATGCATCGCGTGCAAGGCGACGGTCAATGCTCTGATCTTGGCGGGAAGATCAAGCGTCGCCGTTTCGCCCGCGTTGATAAGCATCACGTCCAGTGGGGCGAAATCCTCGACCTCTTCCAACAGCACGACCAGCGTCGGCCCGTCCGAGATCGGGACGGGATTTCCGCGCCAAGGCTCGACTCGCGCGGTCCAGGCGCCCCGCCGGACCATAACGTTGAGATCGCGGATCGGGCCGCTGGCCAGGCGCGCCATGATGGCGGCCTCGCCGGGAAAGGCCAGGGGCGCGAAGCGTTCCAGGCGCATTGGTCGGCCGTCGATCTCCAGCACCAGGCCATCACCCGCGATCACCGTCAGCACCCGGTCGACGCCCGGAAAAGCCGAGAACGGTCCGTCGGTCGCGACGTCGGCCAGGCTGACCCGCCAGTCGAAGCCGTCCAGCCTCGCGCCGGGCGGCCAGGCGAGCACCTCGCGGGTGACGCCGCCGCCGTTCTTCCACGGCGTGGCGACCCGGTCGGCGGCGCGCAGGACGCGCATTACAGGATGCCCGGCAGGTCCAGGCCGTGCTCGCGGGCGCAGTCCTTGGCGATCTCGTAGCCCGCGTCGGCATGGCGCATGACGCCGCTGGCCGGGTCGTTCCACAGCACGCGCTCCAGCCGCCTAGCGGCCGCCTCGGTCCCGTCGCAGACGATGACCATTCCCGCATGCTGCGAAAAACCCATGCCCACCCCGCCGCCATGGTGCAGCGACACCCAGGTGGCCCCCGAGGCGGTGTTGAGCAGGGCGTTCAGCAGCGGCCAGTCCGACACTGCGTCCGACCCGTCCGTCATCCCCTCCGTCTCGCGGTTGGGCGAGGCGACCGAGCCGCTGTCGAGGTGATCGCGGCCGATCACCACCGGGGCTTTCAGTTCGCCGCTGGCGACCATTTCGTTGAACGCCAGGCCCAGCCGGTGACGGTCGCCCAGCCCGACCCAGCAGATCCGGGCGGGCAGGCCCTGGAACTTGATCTTCTCGGCGGCCATGTCCAGCCAGTGGTGCAGGTGGGGATTGTCGGGGATCAGTTCCTTGACCTTGGCGTCGGTCTTCTTGATGTCCTCCGGATCGCCCGACAGCGCCGCCCAGCGGAACGGCCCGACGCCCCGGCAGAACAGCGGGCGGATATAGGCCGGCACGAAGCCGTGGAAGTCGAAGGCGTTGGTCACGCCTTCCTCCAGCGCCATCTGGCGGATGTTGTTGCCGTAGTCGACGGTGGGCACGCCGGCCGCCTGGAAGTCGAGCATGGCCTTCACATGCACCGCCATCGAGGCGCGGGCGGCGCGGTTGACGGTCTCAGGCTCGCGCTCCTTGGCGGCGGCCCACTGGTCCAGGGTCCAGCCGGCCGGCAGGTAGCCGTTGATCGGATCATGGGCGCTGGTCTGGTCGGTCAGCAGGTCGGGGCGGATCCCACGCTCGAACATCAGCGGCAGCAGCTCGGCGGCGTTGCCTAGCAGGCCGACCGAGAGCGGGGCCTTGTCGGCGCACGACCGCTCGATCCAGGCCAGGGCTTCGTCCAGGTTATCCGTCGCCTTGTCCAGATAGCCGGTGCGCAGCCGCATCTCGATCCGAGACGGCTGGCATTCGACAGCCAGGCACGAGGCCCCGGCCATCACCGCCGCCAGGGGCTGGGCCCCGCCCATGCCGCCCAGGCCGGCGGTCAGCAGCCACTTGCCGGCCAGATCGCCGCCGTGATGCTGGCGGCCCATCTCGACGAAGGTCTCGTAGGTGCCCTGCACGATGCCCTGGGCGCCGATATAGATCCACGAGCCGGCGGTCATCTGGCCGTACATGGCCAGGCCCTTGCGATCCAGTTCGTTGAAGTGCTCCCAGTTGGCCCAGCGCGGGACCAGGTTGGAATTGGCGATCAGCACGCGCGGCGCGTCGGGGTGGGTGCGGAACACCCCGACCGGCTTGCCGGATTGGACTAGCAGCGTCTCGTCGTCCTCCAACCGCTGCAGGGTCTCGACGATCTTGTCGTAGCTCTCCCAGTCGCGGGCGGCGCGACCGATGCCGCCGTAGACGACCAGCTCCTCTGGCCGCTCGGCGACGTCGGGGTGCAGGTTGTTCATCAGCATCCGCAACGGGGCCTCGGTCAGCCAGGACTTGGCGGTGAGCTGGGGGCCGGTGGCGGGGCGGATGACGCGGGTGTTGTCGAGGCGAGTCATGGTGAGGTCTCGGTTGGGACCGCCCTCGTCCTTCGACAAGCTCAGGATGAGGGCTGCTGAAGGGCTCGAGGCGATCATTCGAAACCTCATCCTGAGCCGGTCGAAGGACGAGGCTTCGCTCCAAGGTCAGGCGGTGTTGGCGAACGCGACGCACGCCCTCATCACATTACTGAGCGTCGCCTGCAGAGACGCGGCGCGGGACGGGTGGAACGGCGTGGGCCAATTGTCCGGCGTCAGCTCCGTCGGCTCGTCGATGTAGCCGCGGCAGGCCAGCTCCATCTGCACAGCGTGGACGCCCTTGTCGGGCCGCCCGAAGTGACGCGTGATCCAGCCGCCCTTGAACCGGCCATTGGTGACGCGCGACAGGCCGGCCGCGTCGCAAGCGGCCTCGACGGCGCGGGTCAGGCCCGGATCGCAGGCCGGGCCGCTGTTCGTGCCGATATTGAACTGCGGCAGCTCCCCATCGAACAGCCGCGGGGCGCGCGAGCGGATCGAGTGGGCGTCGTACAGCACCACCTTGCCGTGGCGTGCGACCAGCCGGTCGAGCTCGGCCTGGAGGCTTGAGTGATATGGATCGAAGAAGGCGGCGCGGCGCGCGGTGATCTCGGCGGCGTCCGGTTCCTGGCCGGGGCGATACAGCGGCTCGCCGTCGAAGGTGTCGACCGGGCACAGGCTGGTGGTGACCTGGCCGGGATACAGCGATACGCCGGACGGGTCGCGGTTGACGTCGATCACGGTGCGCGAGACCTCGGTGCGGACGACGGTGGCGCCCAGGCCCTCGGCGAAGGCGTAGAGCTCGCCCAGCCACCAGTCGGCGTCCTTGCGCGCCAACCACGGCGAGACCAGCCGCGCCTCGATGTCGGCGGGGATGGCCGCGCCGGCGTGCGGGATGCTGACGACCAGCGGGGCGTCGCCGCGAGTGACATGGAGCCAGTCGGTCGAGCTCACGCCGCCACCCCCGGCAGCGCGACGCCGGAAGCCGCCCCGACGATCGCCCCCGACCGCACCAGCGTATTGGCGGCCTCCATGTCCGGATGGAAGTGGCGGTCGTCGCTCAGGTGCGGGACCTCCACGCGCAGCAGGCGGCGCACGCTCTCCAGCGGCGCGCTGGACGCCAGCGGCGCGTGGAAGTCGCAGCCTTGCGCGGCGGCCAGCAGCTCGATGCCGATCACCGCCTCGGCCGTCTCGACCATGGCCAGCAGGCGCCTCGCGCCGTGGGCGGCCATCGAGACGTGGTCCTCCTGGTTGGCGGAGGTCGGGATGGAGTCGACGCTGGCCGGATAGGCCTTCTGCTTGTTCTCCGAGACCAGGGCGGCGGCGGTGACCTGCGGGATCATGAAGCCGGAGTTCAGGCCCGGCCTAGGGGTCAGGAAGGCCGGCAGGCCCGAGCAGGCGGGGTCGACCAGCATGGCGATCCGGCGTTCGGCGATCGAGCCGATCTCGCAGACCGCCAGGGCGATCATGTCGGCGGCGAAGGCCACGGGCTCGGCATGGAAGTTGCCGCCCGACAGGGCTTCGTCGGTGTCTGGGAAGATCAGCGGGTTGTCGGAGACCCCGTTGGCCTCGGTCGACAGGGTCACGGCCGCCTGGCGCAGCACGTCGAGCGCCGCGCCCATCACCTGGGGCTGGCAGCGCAGGCAGTAGGGATCCTGCACCCGCGCGTCGCCCTCGCGGTGCGAGTCGCGGATCGCCGAGCCGACCATCAGGGCGCGCAGGGCGGCGGCGGTCTCGATCTGGCCGGGTTGTCGGCGCAGGGCGTGGATGCGCGGATCGAACGGCGTGTCCGAGCCCTTGGCGGCCTCGGTGGCCAGGGCGCCGGTGACCAGGGCCGATTGGAACAGGCGCTCGGCGTCGAACAGGGCGGCCAAGGCGTTGGCCGTCGAGAACTGGGTGCCGTTCAGCAAGGCGAGGCCCTCCTTTGGACCCAGCGTCAGGGGCTTGAGGCCCGCCTCGGCCAGGGCCTGGGCGGCCGGCAGGCGCCGGTCGCCGACGAACATCTCGCCGACCCCGATCATCGTCGCCGCCATATGGGCCAGCGGCGCCAGGTCGCCAGACGCACCCACGGAGCCCTGGCATGGGACGACCGGCGTCAGGCTCTTGACCAGCAGGGCCTCCAGCAGGTCCGTCGTCGCCGGCCGCACGCCCGAGGCGCCCTGGGCCAGGCTGGCCAGCTTCAGGGCCATCATCAGCCGGACCACGGGAACGGGGGACGGCGCGCCTGTGCCGGCGGCGTGCGACAGCACGATATTGCGCTGCAGGGTCTCCAGGTCCGTGTCGCCGATGCGCACGCTGGCCAGCTTTCCGAAGCCGGTGTTGATCCCGTAGACCGGCGCGCCCTTGGCCAGGATGCGCTCGACGGCGGCGGCGCTTTCGGCGATCACCGACCCGGCGCTGGGATGCAGCCGGGCGGGAGCGCCGCGATAGACGGCTTTCCAGTCGACCAGCGACACTTCACCGGGATTGAGAACGACTTCGGTCACGCGATTTCACCCTTCCAGACGCGGGCATGGAGCGGGTTCAAGCCCATGCGATAGACAAGTTCGGCGGGACGCTCGACGTCCCAGACGGCCAGGTCGCAGGCCTTGCCGGCCTCCAGCGTCCCGACCCTGTCGAGGCGGCCCAACGCCCGCGCCGCCTCGCGCGTGACGCCGGCCAGGCATTCGTCGACGGTCATCCGGAACAGGGTGGCGGCCATGTTCATCGTCAGCAGCAGGCTGGTCAGGGGCGAGGTGCCCGGATTGCAGTCGGTGGCCAGGGCCATCGGCACGCCGGCGGCGCGCAGGGCCTGGATCGGCGGCAGCCTGGTCTCGCGCACGAAGTAGAAGGCCCCCGGCAGCAGCACCGCCGTCGTGCCGGCCTTCGCCATGGCGGCGATCCCCACCGCGTCCAGGTGCTCCAGGTGATCGGCCGACAGCGCTCCGAACTCGGCCGCCAGGGCCGCGCCGTGCTGGTTGGACAGCTGCTCGGCGTGCAGCTTGACCGGCAGGCCGTGGGCGCGGGCCGCCTCGAACACCCGGCGGGTCTGGACGGGGGTGAAGCCGATGCCCTCGCAGAAGGCGTCCACCGCCTCGGCCAGGCCCCATCCCCCCAATTCGGGGGCGGCGACGGCGGGAATCATCTCACGGCAGACCAGGTCGATATAGCCGTCGGGATCACCGGCGAACTCGGGCGGCAAGGCGTGGGCGCCGAGCAAGGTGGTGGTCACCGACACTCGGCGAGCCTGGGCCAGGGCCCGGGCGGCGCGCAGGCTCTTCAGCTCGTCGTCCAGCGACAGGCCGTAGCCGGACTTGACCTCGATCGTGGTCAGGCCCTCGGCGATCAGGGCGTCCAGACGGGGCAGGGCGCTGGCGATCAACTGGGCTTCCGAGGCGGCGCGGGTGGCCTTCATGGTCGAGACAATGCCGCCGCCGGCCCGGGCGATCTCTTCATAGGAGGCGCCGGCCAGCCGCAGCTCGAACTCGTGGGCTCGGTCGCCGCCGAACACCAGGTGGGTGTGGGGATCGATCAGGCCCGGCGTGATCCAGCGGCCTTCGCAGTCGATGGTCTCGGCCGCCTCGAAGGCGGGAGCCTCGGCGGCCGGGCCGGCATAGGCGATGCGGCCGTCCAGGCTGGCGACGACGCCGTCCTCGACCACGCCCATGCCGGGCCGGTCGGCGGCGAAGGTCGCCAGGCGGGCCTTGCTCCACAGCCGATCGCAGCGCATGGCCTGGGATCTCCCGACGCCGATCCGGTCCCTTGCCGGCGGCTTCAATATGTATAGACATATTCGCGCGACCCGAGGATTGTCCAGTGACCGACGACGCGTTTCCGCCAGAACCCGAAGCCGAGCCCCAGGCCGATGCGCCGATCTATACGCCGCCGCACGAGGTGGAGGCCGCGCCTCGGCATGAGCCCGAGCCGGAACGCGCCGCGCCTTCGGATCCCCAGACCCTGTGGTTCGAGCAGGCTCTGCTGGCCGACGGCTGGGCCAAGGCGGTGCGGTTCACGATCACCGACGGCCTGATCGCCCGCATCGACACCGACGTCGCCCGCCAGGCCGGCGAGACGGCCCATGGGCCGTGCCTGCCCGGCCTGCCCAACCTGCACAGCCACGCCTTCCAGCGGGCCATGGCGGGCCTGACCGAGACGCGGGGACCGTCCGGCGACAGCTTCTGGACCTGGCGCGAACTGATGTACCGTTTCGTCGACCGGCTGGGCCCCGACGACGTCCAGGCCATCGCCGCCCTGGCCTATATGGAGATGCTGGAGACCGGCTCGACCCGGGTGGGCGAGTTCCACTACCTGCATCACGACAGGGACGGCTCGCCCTATGCGAACCCGGCCGAGATGGCGGCGCGGATCGCGGCGGCGGCTGACGAGACGGGAATCGGCCTGACCCTGCTGCCGGTGTTTTACGCTCATACGGGCTTCGGCGGCGCAGCGCCCGGCGAGGGCCAGCGGCGGTTCGTCCACGATGTCGACGGCTACGGCCGGCTGGTCGAGGCCAGCCGCGCGGCGGTCGCCGACCTGGCCGACGCGGTGGTCGGGATCGCGCCGCACAGCCTGCGGGCGGTGACCGGCGAGGAGCTGACGGCGATCCTGCCGCTGGCGGGCGCGGCGCCGATCCACATCCACATCGCCGAGCAGACGCAGGAGGTCGAAGACTGCCTGGCCGCCACCGGCGCGCGGCCGGTGCGCTGGTTGATGAACAACGCCCCGGTCGACAAGCGCTGGTGCCTGGTCCACGCCACCCACCTGAACGCCATGGAAACCGAGCGGCTGGCCAAGAGCGGCGCGGTCGCCGGCCTGTGCCCGATCACTGAGGCCAATCTGGGTGACGGGATCTTCCCGGCCCACGACTACCTGGCGGCCGGCGGGCCGTTCGGGATCGGCTCGGACAGCAACGTGCTGATCGACGCGGCCGTGGAGCTGCGGACCCTGGAATACGCCCAGCGCCTGACCCGGCGGGCCCGAAACGTGCTGGCCAGGGCGCCGGGAAGCTCGACCGGCGGCGCGCTGTTCCGGGCGGCCGTGAGCGGCGGGGCCCAGGCGCTCGGCGTCGTCGGCGGCTTGCGGCGCGGGCGTCCAGCCGACTTCGTGACCCTGGACCGCGCGCATCCGGCGATGATCGGCCGCGATGGCGACGCCCTGCTGGACAGCCTGGTGTTCGCCGGCCGGCACGGGGCGATCGACGGCGTCTGGCGCGGCGGCCGCCAGGTGGTCAGCGGCGGTCGTCACTCTGCGCGCGAGGCCATCCTGGCCCGCTACCGGACGGCCTTGGGGAGCGTGCTGGCTTGAGCGGCGCCGAAGGGACGCTGTCCCAGCGCATCCGCGGCGAGATCGAGGACCTGATCCGCTCGGGCGCCTGGGCGCCGGGCCGCAAGGTTCCGTCCGAGCTCGAACTGATGGGCCAGTTCGGCTGTTCGCGGATGACCGTCAACAAGGCGATGTCGGCCCTGGCGGACGAGGGTCTGATCGTCCGCCGCCGTCGCGCCGGCTCGTTCGTGGCCCGCCCGCGCGTGCACTCCGCCGTGCTCGACATCCCCGACATCCAGGCCGAGATCGTGGCGCGCGGCGAGGCCTATCGGTTCGACCTGCTGGACAGGCGGCGACGCGAGGCCAGGGCGGAGGAGGCGGCCCTGGCGGGCGACCTGCTGGCCCTGCGGGGCCTGCACGTGGCCGGCGATCGGCCGTTCGCGCTTGAGGACCGGCTGATCAGCCTGGCCGCCGTGCCGGAGGCGGCGGGCCTCGACTTCGCCGACGAGTCGCCGGGGGCCTGGCTGCTGCACCACGTTCCCTGGACCGAGGCCGAGAATCGCATCAGCGCCGTCGGAGCCTCGGGCGAGGAGGCGCGTCTCCTGGCGCTGGACGAAGGCGCGGCCCTGCTGGCCGTCGAGCGCCGCACCTGGCGGGCGGGCGAGCCGGTGACCTGGGTGCGCCAGCTGTTCCCGGGCGAGGCCTACGATCTGGTCGCGCGGTTCGGCCCGGCGCGGTGAGACGGCCCTGAGCCGCCCGCGGATGCGGTCTCCCACGACGTTAGGTCGCTGCAATCGCTTTACGCATCCAAATTGTCTGAGTAATGTCCTGGAGCCTATTGGCGAACGGGAGGATTTGGGTGAAGCGAAATCTGTCTGTTGCGCTCGCCGGCTTGGCGGCGCTCGCCTCAAGCGCCACGCCGTCGCTCGTTCGGGCGGCCGGTCCCGAGCCGGTCATCGTCAGTCGGGGCAACCCGATCATCCGCGACCGGTTCACCGCCGATCCCGCCCCGCTGGTCGTCGGCGACACGTTGTATCTCTACACCGGCCATGATCAGGCCCGGGGCGACGCCATGTTCGACATGCGCGAATGGCTGGTCTTCTCGACCAAGGACATGAAGACCTGGACGCCGCACGCCCCGATCATGAACGTCAAGGACTTCAAGTGGGCCAAGCAGGACGCCTGGGCGTCGCAGGCGATCGAGAAGAACGGCAAGTTCTACTTCTACGCCGCCGTCGAACACGACGACAGTCATCCGGGCAAGGCCATCGGCGTCGCCGTTTCGGACCGTCCGACCGGTCCGTTCACCGACGCGCGGGGATCAGCCCTGATCACCAACCAGATGACGCCGGAAGGCAAGCACAGCTGGGAGGATATCGACCCCACCGTCTTCACCGACGATGACGGCGTGACCTGGATCGCCTGGGGCAATCGCGACTGCTACATCGCCAAACTCAAGGCCAACATGACGGAAATCGACGGCCCGATCCGCAGGATCACCCCGCCGCATTTCGAGGAAGGTCCCTGGCTGCACAAGCGCGGCGGCCTCTACTACCTCACCTATGCGTCGCTGGACCGCACGACCCAGAGCGACGAACACGTGTCCTACGCCACCGCGACCTCGCTGGACGGTCCATGGACCTATCGTGGCGAACTGGCCAAATCGGCCAAGAACAGTTTCACCATCCATGCCGGCATCGCCGAGTTCAAGGGCCAGTGGTACATCTTCCTGCACAATGCGACGCTTACGGTGGGAGACCAGGGCGGCGCCATCGGCCGCCGGGCCGTGACGGTCGAGTATCTGCGATATAATCCGGACGGCACGTTGAAGCCCGTCGTCCAGACCGAGGCCGGCGTGTCCGCGCCGCCTCCGTCGGTCAATTAATCAGACAAATGAACGCGCCGGACCACGGCGCGATAACCCACCGGGGAGTCCATCAATGCGCCTTCTGACCTCCGCGGCCGCGCTCGCCGCCGCCCTGATCCTGCCGGTCGCGACCCGGGCCGCCGAGGCTCCGGTTCAGGTGACGCTCGATGCGTCCAAGCCCGGCGCCGTGATCGACCGCCATGTCTTCGGCCAGTTCGCCGAGCACCTGGGCAGCGGCATCTATGGCGGGATCTGGGTGGGCAAGGAGTCCACGATCCCCAACACGCGCGGTATCCGCAACGATGTCGTGGGAGCCTTGAAGGCGCTCAAAGTCCCGAACGTGCGCTGGCCGGGGGGATGCTTCGCCGACGAGTACAACTGGCGCCGCGGGGTCGGTCCTGAGCGCAAGGCCGCGGTTAACAGCAACTGGGGCGGGGTGGTCGAGCCCAACACGTTCGGCACCGACGAGTTCATGGACTTCGCCCAGCAGATCGGAACCGAAGCCTATGTCTCGGTCAATCTCGGCTCCGGCACCGCGCAGGAAGCGGCCGAATGGCTCGAGTACATGACCTCGTCGACCGACGACGCCCTGGGCGCCGAACGCGCCAAGAACGGTCACCCTGAGCCGTACAAGGTCGCCATTCTTGGCCTCGGCAACGAGTCCTGGGACTGCGGCGGCGCGATGTCGCCGGACTTCTACGTCAGCGAGATGAAACGCTTTGCGCGCTTCGTCCACAACTACAATTCCGCCCAGCCGATGAAGCGCGTGGCCGTCGGGCCGAACGGCGCCGACACCAGCTATACCGAAGCCGTCATGAAGGCGTGGAAGGGCCATTCCTGGGCCTGGGACATCGAAGGCCTGTCGCTGCATTCCTATTCGACGGGCGGCTGGCCGCCGCATTTGTCGGGTACGGGCTTTGACGAAAAGGACTATGCCGTCCTGCTGAAAGAAGCGATCGGCATGGACGGCCTGATCAAGACGCATTCGGCGATCATGGACCGATACGATCCCGAAAAGAAGGTCGCCCTGGTGGTCGACGAATGGGGCGCTTGGCTGGCGCCGGCGCCGGGATCGAACCCGGGCTTCCTGGTGCAGCAGAACAGCCAGCGCGACGCCGTGCTGGCCGCCCTCACCCTCAACATCTTCGCGCGTCATGCCGACCGGGTCCGCATGGCCAATATCGCGCAGATGGTCAACGTCCTGCAGGCCATGATCCTGACCGACAAGGACAAGATGCTGCTGACGCCGACCTATCACGTCTTCCACATGTACGTGCCGTTCCAGGACGCGACCTTCGTGCCGCTGACCTTCGACGCCGGCGCCTATGCGACGAACGGCGTCACCCTGCCGCGCGTCGACGCCGTCGCGGCCAGGGACAAGGCCGGAAAGGTCTGGATCGCCGTCACCAACATCGATCCGAAGTCACCCGCGACGTTCAGCGTTTCACTGGCCGGCGTGAAGGCCACGAAGGCTTCGGGCCAGACCCTTTCGGCGCCGAAGGTCGACAGCGTCAACACCTTCGACGCCCCCAACACCGTCGTCCCCAAGGCGCTGTCGGCCAAGGTCGCGGGCGGCAAGCTGACCGTCACCGTCGCACCGGCGTCGGTGACGGTGCTCGGCCTGGACTAGCCGGGGGCAAGGCCGGCAGGGCCCGCCCGCCGGCTTAGACCAGCCCCGGGCCGGAGATCTTCACTACCGGCGTGAAAGCCGGCCGCGTCTCGGGCAGGGTCACGCGCAGGCTCTTGTCGTCGCGCCTGAACGCCAGCTCGCCGCCGCCCAACAGGTCCACGCGACGCACCTCGCCGGCGCTGGTCGGGCCCGATGCGGCCAGACTTTCGATGACCAGCTCGCCCGCCGGCCAAGCCATCGGCAGGGCGTAGAGGTCGCCGCCCCTGGTCGTGAAGCGGATGTCGGCGGCGCCGAACGGCTTGGCGTCGCCCTCGTTCTGCATGCCCTCGATCAGGCGGGTCGGCCCCTCGCCATAGATCCGCCAGGGCCGCGAGGCGTAGATCGCCGGGCCGTTGACGGCGATCCAGCCGGCCATGCCTTCCAGCACCTTCTCTTCCTTGTCGTCGATCGTGCCGTCGCCACGCTGGGGGATGGAGACCATCAGGCAGCCGTTCTTGGACACGACGTCGATCAGCCGCTGGATCACGTCCCTGGCGCTCTTGTAGCCGTCGCGGTCGTAGAGGCCGCGGTCATAGTGCCAACTGCCGATGCAGGTGTCGGTCTGCCAGGGTTCGGGCCGCATCCGGTCGGAGAAGCCGCGCTCGACGTCCTCCACGATGCCGCGCCGCTGCAGGGGGTTAAGCATCTTGCCGGTGACCACCACGTCGGTCGCGCCGCGCGCCGCCAGGGCCTGGTTGTAATAACGGGCCGTCGCCGACAGGCCAGCCTGGCCCAGCGGCAGGGTGTAGTTGTCGAAATAGACCATGTCGGGCCGGTAGCGGTCGACCAGGTCGTTCTGCCGCGCCAGCCAGTTTGCGACGAAGGCGGGGTTGTTCGGCGGCGGGGTCTCCAGCCATTCGCCGTCGTGCTTGTCGTGCCAGGCGTTGGCGGCGGCGATACTGTCGATACCGTCAGGGATCAGCATGTTGCGGCCGGTATAGAGCTCCTGCGGATCCAGGCCCTGCCACCACTTGCCCTTGCCGTCGGCCTTGGTCAGGCGATAGGCGTCATAACGCCGGCCCTTCAGCGGACCCTCGGCGTCGTAGCCATAGGCGGTCTGCCACCAGTGCCAGGCGTGGGCCGAATGGTTGGAGACGGCGAACCGCATGCCGTGGGCGCGAGCGACCTTTTCCCAGGTTCCGACGATGTCCCGCCCCGGGCCGACGCGCAGCGTGTTCCAGGCATGATGGCGGCTGGCGAACATGTCGAGGTTGTCGTGGTGGTTGGCCATCGACATGAAGTACCGGGCCCCCGCGGCCTTGTACTTCTTCATCAGGCCGTCCGGATCCCAGTTCTGGGCCTTCCAGCGCGGGATGAACTCCATGAAGCCGAACTGGGTCGGGTGGCCGTAGGTCTTGACGTGGTGCTCGTAGACCCCGTTGCCCTGGATATACATCTGGCGGCCGTACCAGTCGCCGTATTCGGGCACGCACTGCGGGCCCCAGTGCGACCAGATCCCCAGCTTGGCGTCGCGGAACCAATCAGGGACCTTGTAGCCTTGGGCCAGGGACTCCCAGCTGGGCTGGAAGCCGCCCTTGCGCGGGGCGGCGAGGGCGGGCGCGGCCGAGGCGGCGGCCAGGCCCGCGCCGAGATTCAGCAGGTCGCGGCGATTGAGGCTCATGTACGGTCCCTAGTTCTTGGCCGGCGCCGCGCCGTCGGCAGGCGGGTCGCCATAGAGGATGCCCCGGCCGTGGACGCCGAGATAGACCCGGCCGAAACGGCTGGGGTCGCCGGACAGGGCGCGCAGTTCCGCAAAGCCCCAGCGTTCGTCGTGCAGCTTGATCCAGGTCTTGCCGACGTCGTCGGAGCGGAACACGCCCTCGACGCCGTCGACCTTGCCCCAGACGAACACCGCCGGATGGGTCTGGCCCGGCGCGGCCTTGCCGAAGCCGACCAGGCCGGCCTCGTCGACGCCGCCGACCGCCTTGAAGCTGTCGCCGCCGTTGGTCGAGCGCATCAGGCCCTGGTTGGTGGGCAGCCACAGCTCGCCCTCGGCGCCAGGGACGGCCTTCAGCGACCGGCCGCTGGGCAGGTTGTGCGCCGTGGTCTTGAAGCTTTCGCCGCCGTCGGTGCTGGCCAGCACGGCGCCCTGGGCGGCGTCGTAGAGATAGAAGCGCGACGGGTTCACGCGGTCCGAGACCGGGGTGAAGTCCAGGCGCTCGCCGGGCGCCACGCCCTGGACCGGGCGCCAGGTCCTGCCGTCATCGCTGGATACATAGGGCGGAGCGCCGCGCAGGGCCCAGACCATGCGCTTGCCGTCGGCCGAAAGGGCGATGCGGCCGGTGTCGGGGTTGGAACCGCGCGGCGGCGAGCTGGCGAAGGCCGTCCAGGTCTTGCCGCCGTCCGTGGAGTGGAAGCCGCCGGTGGGCGTCGGGTCGCTGGTCCGGACCAGGATGTCGGGCGCCAGTTCGGCGTAGTCGAGGCCGCGATTGGTGCCGCCGTGCGGGGCGAAGTAGCGGCTGCCCCGGGCGCTGTCGAGATCGTCGTGCCGGAAGCCGCCGATGTCGCCGATCGCGCTGACCAGCGGGGCGCCGCCCGAGGCGCCGTTGGGCGGGGAGACCAGTCCCAGGGCCACGGTTTCTTCCAGCCCCTCGTCGTCGAACCGCCAGTCGGTCCGCCCCGAACGGTCGGCCTCGGTCAGGTTCCTGGTCCGCCACAGGCCGTAGCCGGTGACGTAGATGGCCTCGTCGGGATTGGTCGGATCGATGTCGATGTCGCCGATCCAGTGGCCCATGGCGCGGGCGGCCTTGCCCTCGAGGCCGCGCACCCAGGGCGCGCCGCCGGTGTCGTGCTCGGACTTCTCGCGCAGCCCTTTCCAGGTCTTGCCGCCATTGGTGCTGCGGAACACTTCGTCGCCTCGGCCCCAGCGGTCGAGGGTGGAGACCACGATCACGCCCGGATGGGCCGGGTCCAGGCTGAGGCCGCCATAGCCGAACACGTCGCCGGCGTCAGGCTTGATCGGGCTGATGTCGGTCCAGGCGCCGCTGTCGGGATCCATCTTCCAGACCGCGCCGTCGGTCACGCCGTTGGGCCCCAGGGCGTTGCCGTAGGCGATGTAGACGCCGCCGTTGGCGTCCAAGGCCAGGTGGTGCGGGATCAGCCCCTTGGGCTGGCCGTCGACCAGACCCCAGCGGATCCCGCCATCAGTGCTGACCAGCAGCCCGCCGCCATGGCTGGTCGCGAAGCCGGCATAGAGGATCGCCGTCTCGCCGGTCTTGGTCCTTTCCACCGGGTCGAAGGCCACCAGGGTGACGTGGACCTTCGGGAAGGTCTCGACCGGCGACCAGCTCGCGCCATGGTCGGTGCTGCGGTAGAGGCCGTCCTTGGCGCCCAGGAACAGCACCGCGCCTTGGACAGGATCGACCATCAGCCGTTCGCCCGTGTTGCGGCCATCCTCGTTGCCGCCGATCTTGACCGGCAGCTCGGCTTTGATCCAGGTCGTCCCCCGATCCGTGGAGCGCAGCAGGGCGCCGCCGCGGGCGTAGGGACCGGTATATTCGCCGGCGGCCATGTAGAGCCGGTTGGGATCCTGCGGGTCGACGGCCAGGCTCAGCGCCCCGGCCAGCTGGCCGTCGGCGCGCTTGAGGTCGTCGTTCAACGCCACCCAGCGGTTGGTCGCCCGATCCAGGCGATAGGCGCCGCCGATGTCGGTGCGGATATAGACCAGCCCCTTCTCGGTTGGGTGATAGACCACGCCGCTGACGAAGCCGCCGCCCAGCACCTCGACGGACTTCCAGTTATAGGGCTGCACGGTCGGCGGGGCGGCGAGGGCGGGCGCGGTGATGGCCAGCGTCCCGGCGGCGACCGCCAGGGCGAGACTGCGTTTGAACCAGGACAAGCGGGACCTTCCGTCTCAGCGGGCCGGGGTGAGGCGAACGGTCGCAGCGCCAAACGCCAAGACGCCTCCAGCCGTCGAACCCGCTGCAAATCCTCTCATTTCGCCCCTCCCATCATCGCCTGTTTGGCGTTTCTATTTGTCACACAAATTAGACCGTGTATGGATCGCCGTCGAGCTTTTTAGATACCGGTACCACCGGACAACGACCGGATTGCCCGAAACGCGTCGGCATGCAATTGACAGCGTTGTCGGAGTTCCAACGATAATGATGCGGGGAGTTATGAACACCAAGGCCTTTTGCGCAGCGCTGCTGGCGACCACCCTTCTGACCGGCGCGGCGTCGGCCGCCGAAAGCCAGAGCACCGCTCATCCAGCCCTGTGGCCAGTGGCCAAGAGCCAGGGCCTGGTCGATCCCCAGACCGAGGCCTTCGTGGACGCCGTGCTGGCCAAGCTGACCCTTGAGGAAAAGATCGGCCAGATGATCCAGGCCGACATCGCCTCGATCAAGCCGGAAGACCTGAAGACCTATCCCTTGGGTTCGATCCTGGCCGGCGGCAGCTCGCCGCCGCTGGGCGCGCCCGACCGCTCGCCGATCGGGCCGTGGGTGAAGTCGGTCGAGGCCTTCCGCGACGCCGCCGCCCAGCGCCAGGGCGGCACGCAGGTGCCGCTGATGTTCGGCATCGACTCGGTGCACGGCAACGGCAACGCCGTGGGGGCCACGCTCTTTCCGCACAACAGCGCCCTGGGCGCCACCCGCGACCCCGAGCTGATCCGCAAGATCGGTGCGGCCACCGCCCAGGAGACGGCCGCCGCCGGCTTCGACTGGGCGTTCGGCCCCACCCTGACCGTGCCGCGCGACGACCGCTGGGGCCGGGCCTATGAGGGCTATTCGGAAGATCCCGAGATCGTCCGCAGCTATGCCGGCCAGATGATCCTGGGCCTGCAGGGCGCAGTGAGCCCCTTTAAGGGAGGAGGGGGCGGCGTGATCCAGCAGGGCCACGTGGCGGCCAGCGCCAAGCACTTCCTCGGCGACGGCGGCACCCACCTGGGCAAGGATCAGGGCGACACCCAGGTCTCCGAGGCCGAGCTGATCCGCCTGCACGCCCAGGGCTATGTGCCGGCCATCAACGCCGGGACCATGACCATCATGGCGTCGTTCAACAGCTGGAACGGCGAGAAGATGCACGGCAACAAGAGCCTGCTGACCGACGTGCTGAAGGGCAGGATGGGCTTCGACGGCTTCGTGGTCGGCGACTGGAACGGCCACGGCCAGGTGGCCGGCTGCACGCCCAAGAGCTGTTCCAAGGCCGCCAATGCGGGCCTGGACATGTACATGGCCCCCGACAGCTGGAAGGACCTCTACGCCAACACCCTGGCCCAGGCGAAATCGGGCGAGATTCCGATGGCCCGCATCGACGACGCCGTGCGCCGCATCCTGCGCGTGAAGGCCAAGATGGGCCTGTTCCAGCAGGCCCGTCCGGTGGAAGGCAAGGAGGCGGTGATGGGCTCGGCCGAGCACCGCGCCATCGCCCGCCAGGCCGTTCGCGAGTCGCTGGTGTTGCTGAAGAACAACGGCGTCCTGCCGGTGAAGGCTTCGGCCAATATCCTGGTGGCCGGCTCGGGCGCCGACGACATCGGCCAGCAGGCCGGCGGCTGGACGCTGTCTTGGCAAGGCACCGGCAACACCAAGGCCGACTTCCCCAACGCCCAGTCGATCTATTCGGGTCTGAAGGAGACGGTCGAGGCCTCGGGCGGCTCGGCGACGCTCAGCGTCGACGGTTCGTTCGACAAGAAGCCCGACGTGGCCATCGTGGTGTTCGGCGAGACGCCCTACGCCGAGGGCGTGGGCGACATCAAGACGCTGGAATACCAGCCCGGGAACAAGACCGACCTGGCCCTGCTGAAGAAGTTGAAGGCGGCCGGCGTGCCGGTGGTGGGCGTGTTCCTGTCGGGCCGTCCGCTGTGGGTGAACCCCGAGATCAACGCCACCGACGCCTTCGTGGCCGCCTGGCTGCCAGGTTCGGAAGGCGGCGGGATCGCCGACGTGCTGATCGGCGACAAGGCGGGCAAGCCGCGCACCGACTTCCGCGGCAAGCTGTCGTTCAGCTGGCCCAAGACCGCCGGCCAGTTCACCCTGAACCGCGGCGACAAGGGCTATGACCCGCAATTCGCCTACGGTTACGGCCTGACCTACGCCTCGAAGGTCCGGGTTGGAAGGCTGTCGGAAAAGCCGGGCTTCACGGTGGCCGCTGACAACACCAGCAACTACTTCGTCGGCGGCAAGACGCCGTCACCGTTCGAGTTCAGGCTGACCCCGACCACGGCGGTTCAGATCCGCCCGGTGGACGCCGGCAACGTGCAGGAGGCCGGCCGCCAGCTGACCTTCTCGGGCGACACCGCGGCCACCGCGGCCCTGGCGGCCGACAAGGCCTTCGACCTGTCGTTCCAGGCCAACGCCGACATCGACCTGCTGGTCGATTATCGCGTCGACGCCAAGCCCACCGCGCCGGTCGCCCTGTCGATCGGGGCGGGCAAGCTGGACGTCACCCCCGTGCTTGAGGCCTCGCCGCTCGGCGAGTGGAAGAGCCTGAAGGTGTCGCTCAAGTGCTTCCAGGCGGCAGGGACCGACGTGACCAAGGTCACCGCGCCGTTCGAACTGTCGACGGCCGGCAAGCTGGTGGTCTCGCTGCAGAGCGTGAAGCTGACGACGGACCCGGCGGGCGCGGTCTGCCCCGGCAAGGCCTCGCAATAATCGATCCCGCTCACCCCGGCGAAGGCTGGGGTGAGCCGAGATCCAGGGCGGGCGTTGAGCCCGGAACAATAAAACTCGTCTGGATCCGGCAGGTGTCCGGGACGGGCGGAGATTAGGGTGAGATCCATGCGCTCGAAGATCCTCGGCCTGCTGGCCGTCACCGCCCTGACGGGCCTGGCCGGCGTCGCCCAGGCCGCCCCGCTGCTGGCCCCGGTCTTCACCGACCATGCCGTCTTGCAGCGGGGGCAGCCCATCCGGGTGTGGGGCGCGGCCAAGCCCGGCGAAGCGGTCGAGCTGGCGCTGGGCGAGGCCAAGGCCGGCGCCACGGCCGACGCCCAGGGCCGCTGGTCGGCGACCTTGCCGGCCCGCGAGCCTGGCGAGGCCCTGACCCTGACGGTCCAGGCTGGCGGCGACAGCCAGACGATCTCGGACCTGCTGGTCGGCGACGTCTGGCTGTGCTCGGGCCAGTCGAACATGGAATACCCGCTGCGCCGGTCCCTGAACGGCGAGGCCGAGGCGGCCAATTCGGCCGACCCGAACATCCGCCTGCTGCAGACCGGTCATGTCAGCCTGCCCGAGCCGACGACCGCCTTGGCCAAGGACGTCGCGTGGCGTCCGGCGACGCCGGAGACCGCCAACAACTTCAGCGCCGCCTGCTTCTTCATGGGGCGCGAGATCAAGAAGACCACCGGGGTCCCGGTCGGCCTGATCGACGCCACCTGGGGCGGGTCGGTGATCCAGGACTGGATCAGCCGTGACGGCTTGCACGCCCTGGGCGGCTATGAAGAGGGCCTGGCCATCCTGGCCGACTACGCCAAGTCGCCGGAAACCGGCATGGCCCGGTGGACCGCCCAGTTCGACCGCTGGGCGGCCAAGGCCGAACCGCAGGCCGCGGTCTGGAGCCGGCCGGACTTCGACGACCGCGACTGGAAGACCATGCCGGCCGGCGGGTTCTGGGAGGTCAATCCGGGCCTGGAGAGCTTCGACGGCACGATCTGGCTGCGGGCGACGATCGTCCTGACCGCCAAGCAGGCCAAGCAGGGCGCCGTCCTGGCCCTGGGGCCGATCGACGACCTGGACATCACCTTCGTCAACGGCCGCCAGGTGGGTGCGACCCAGGGCTGGGACAAGCCGCGGGCCTACAAGCTCGCGCCGGGCGTGCTGAAGGCCGGGCCCAACGTCGTCGCCGTGCGGGCCATCGACACCGGCGGCGGCGGCGGGGCCTGGGGGCCGGCCGCCGAGAAGGGGCTGAAGTTCGACGACGGCTCGTTCGCGCCGCTGGGCGCCAGCTGGCGCTACAAGGTCTCGTCCACCGTCGCCCAGAGCGGCGTGCCGCCGACGCCGCCGTGGGTGGGGGCCAGCGGCCTGTCGACCCTGCAAAACGGCATGATCGCGCCGCTGATCCCGTACGGATTGAAGGGCTTCGCCTGGTACCAGGGCGAGGCCAACGTCGCCGAATCCCAGAACTACCAGCGCCTGCTGACCGCCCTGGTCGGCGACTGGCGCAAGTCGTTCGGCGGGCCGGACCTGCCGTTCCTGGTGGTGCAGCTGGCTGACTTCGGGCCGCGCCAGACCAGGCCGGCCGAGTCCGGCTGGGCCGGGGTGCGCGACGCCGAACGCCGCGTGGCCGCCGCCGATCCGAAGGTCGGCATCGCCTCGGCCGTCGACATCGGCGACATCTACGACATCCACCCGGCCAACAAGCAGCAGGTCGGCCATCGCCTGGCCCTGCAGGCCCGCAAGCTGGCCTATGGCGAGACGACCCTGGTCGCCGCCGGCCCCGCGCCGCTGTCGGCCGCGCGGACGGGGGCGACCGTGGCCGTGCGGCTGGACCAGCCGGCGGTGGTGCAGGCCGACGCCCGCCCGGTCGGATTCGAGCTGTGCGACGCGGGCGGCGCCTGCCGCTTCGTCGACGCGGCCCTGGCCGGCGATCAGGTCTCGCTGACGGTCCCGGCCGGCTTCGCGCCGGTCAAGGTCCGCTTCGCCTGGGCCGACAGCCCGATCCTCAACCTCTATGGCGCGACCGGCCTGCCGGCGACGCCGTTTGAACTGGCGATCGCGCCGTAAATTTGGGCAACGGCGCGTGCGGGCCTCGCCCGCGCCGTTAACCGGCAACCGTTGGCGGTCGACGGCATTGTGTTGCGTCAAGGAGACCGCCGAGTGCCCGACGCCGCATACCAGGAACTGGCCAAGCTATGGGAGGCGGTGTTCGGCGAGCGGCCGCCCGTCGTCGCCGAACCTGGTCTGACCGCCCAGATCCTGGTCCGCTGCCTGCCGCCCGTCGAGCCGTATGGTTTCGAGGCGGAAGGCGGCGCCGATAGCTAGAGCATCGCGCGGAAAAGTGGACGCCGGTTTTCCGCAAAAGCGATGCGAAAACAAAAATCTAGAGCAAATCGTGCGATTCTTGAATCGCGCGATTTGCTCTAGACCGCCAGCGCCTTGAGCCGCTCGCGCAGGTCGCCCAGCTCGTCCAGCGGGAGGTTCAGCTTGCAGAAAAGCTGCTCGGGCACGGCTTTCGCCTGGTCGCGCAGGGCGGCGCCGGCCTTGGTGAGGGCGACGATCACCCGGCGCTCGTCCTCGGGATCGCGCGTGCGCGCCACCAGGCCCTGGGTCTCCAGCCGCTTGAGCAGCGGGGTCAGGGTGCTGGACTCCAGGTCCAGCGCCTCGCCCAGGGCCCCCACGGTGCGGGGGCTGGCCTCCCACAGCACCAGCATGGCCAGGTACTGCGGATAGGTCAGGCCCAGGGCGTCGAGCATCGGCCGGTAGAGCCGGGTCATCCGATTGGCGGCGCCATAGAGGGCGAAGCACAGCTGGCGGTCGAGGCGCAGGGCCTCGACCGGTTCGCTGCGGGTCTTGTCGCTGTCAGAGGTCATGCGGCCCTTGTGGTGATCGCGACATCGACATTGCCGCGCGTGGCGTTGGAATAGGGACAGACCTTGTGCGCCGTCGCAACCAGGGCTTCGGCCTCGTCCTGGGTCAGGCCCTGGGTTTCCACCTCCAGCGCCACCTCCAACTTGAAGCCGACCTCCAGCGGAGCCAGGCCGACGACGCCGGTGACGGTCGAGCCGGTTAGGCCGATCTTCTGCTGGCGGGCCACGAAGGCCATGGCGCTCTGGAAGCAGGCAGCGTAGCCGGCCGCGAACAGCTGCTCGGGATTGGTGCCCTGACCGTTGCCGCCCAGCGCCTTGGGCAGAGCCAGCTTCACGTCCAGCAGACCATCGTCGCTGCGGGCGCTTCCTTCGCGACCGCCGGTGGCCGTGGCGCGGGTTTGATAGAGGGTGGACATCGGTGCCTCCTTGGCGTTGTTCGATGTGAACGATTTAATCGTGCACGATATAAATGCAAGAGGTGTGAGTGATATTTTATCGCGCGCGATTTTTCAGCGCGTCGCCAGCAGTCCTTGGCGGTTCAGGTCAGCATAGATGCAGTCTTCCTTTGCCGCGTGTCCCGGAACGCCGGGACCGACCCACGCCGCCCAGGCGTCTCCAGCCCTGGTGGGCTTGAAATCTCGAAGCCCGCAGTGGGTCGCCGCATCCGCGATCTGGGCGCGGCTGGCCCAATGGTTCTCGTCGCCGACAAAGCATCCTGCTTGCGCCAGAACCGTACCGATCAAGAGGGTGATGGCAATCGGTCGTCGAAAGCTGGTGGACATGGCGACTTCTCCTGCAGGGGATCCCGCTAACCCATGACGATCGAGTTTCTGTCGAGACGACGTCTACTTTTGGAGGCGCTAAGCCGCCCAGGCGGCCGCGAAGCGCTTCAACTGTGAACGCGCCGCGCTTTCGGCGCCGTCGCCCAGGGCTTCCAGCCGCAGGAACAGGTCGCCGGCCCGATGCGGGCCGCGGGCCGGCAGCCCCTGGCCGGGTAGGCGCACCAGGCCACGCGCGGCGGCCTTGGTCGAGATCCACACCAGGCGCGGGCCCAGGGCGGTGGCCACCTCGATCCGGCCGCCCTCGGCCAGGGCGCGGGCGTCAAGCCGCGCGGTCAGCCACAGGTCGTCGCCGCGCACAAGGGCGTCGGGATCGGGCTTCAGCGCGACGCGAAAGGTGACGTTCTCGACCCGCACCTTGTCACCCTCGCGCAGGCCGGCGGGCAGGGTCAGGCGCAGCTTGCGGGCGTCCAGCGTCAAGTCCAGGCCGCCGCCGGCGAAGGCCAGGGCGGCGTCGATCCGCAGGGCGGCCTGCTCGACCCGGGCCGGTTCGGCGACGGCGGGCGGGAAGTGGATCGGGCGGGCCGGAGCGTCCTGCAGCAGGCGATAGGCGGCCAGCACGTCGCGGAACAGGGCCGCGTCGCCGCCGGGGCGGTCGGGGTGGGCGCGCTTGGCGGCTTCGCGATAGGCGGCCCGCAGCTCGCGCTCGTCGGCGCCGGGGGCGACGCCGAGGATGGCGCGGGCGGCCTGGAGACTTGGAACGGAAGAAGCGCCGGCGATCATGCCGCCGACCCTGCCGCCGTTTGGTCAACGGGGCGTTAAGTTAAGACTTTAACGGATCTGGCCGCTCAGCAGCCAGACCAGGCCGAACACGCCGAACACCCCGGCCACGAAGACGATCACCGCCCACGAGCCGCTCTTGCGGTGCCAGGTGACCGGCTCGTCGACATCGGCGCCCTCGACCCGCGCCCGCTCGGCGGCCTTGGCGCGCAGCCGCCACAAGGTCCAGGCTCCGGCCGCGAACAGGAACAGGCCGCCGGCCGCCAGGATGATCCAGTCCTGGACGTCGTCGCCCTTCCACTTGACCGCCTCGACATAGCCGATCCACAGGCCGGCCGCGCACCACAGCGCCAGGGGAAGCCAGGCCAGTCGCGCCCGCGTGCCGAGTTTCATAGGGAGTCCTTCATGTCGCGCGGCAGATGCGCGCGACCGGCCATCCACGTCAAGCGTGGCCCGCCGCTCCGCCGTGTCCTATATCCGTCCCATGACCGACGCGCCCCTGATCCCCGCCTCGCCGTCCGAGGACGACTATGTCCGCCAGGTGACCGAGGCTGTGCCGCCGCCGCTGCTGCCGGAGGGCGACCCCATCCGCCTGTTCGAGGACTGGCTGGCCGAGGCCGGCAAGGGCGAGCCGAACGACCCCAACGCCGTGGCCCTGTCGACCGTCGACGCCGACGGCCTGCCGGACTCGCGCATGGTGCTGCTCAAGAGCGTCGATGCGCGCGGCTTCGTGTTCTACACCAACACCCAAAGCGCCAAGGGCGTGGAGCTGTCGGGCCAGCCCAAGGCGGCCCTGCTGTTCCACTGGAAGTCGCTGCGCCGCCAGGTGCGGGTGCGCGGCGTAGTCGAGCCGGTCACGCCGGAAGAGGCCGACGCCTATTTCGCCAGCCGCGCCCGCCACAGCCAGCTGGGCGCCTGGGCCAGCGACCAGTCGCGGCCGCTGCCCGACCGGCTGGCCCTGGAGCGCCGGGTGGCCGAAATGGCGCTGAAGTTCGGGATCGGCAAGGTGCCCCGTCCGCCGCACTGGTCGGGCTATCGCGTCGTTCCCCAGATCATCGAGTTCTGGCGCGACCGGCCGTTCCGCCTGCACGAGCGGCTGGTCTACGAACGGGCCGGCGACGGGTGGGAGACCAAGCGGCTGTTTCCCTAGACCCCGTACCGCGCCAGGAACGTCTCCACCGCTTCTTCGGCGATGTCGCGCAGCGGGCGAGCCGGCCGGGCCTCGTCGCCGGCCGCCAGGCCCAGCATCAGGGTGGCGTGTTCCAGCATGCCCAGCAGCTGGCCGGCAGCCGCCGCGGGCCGGTCGGTCGCCAGCTCGCCGGACGCCACCAGGTCCTCGATCAGCCCGATCGCCGTACCGCCCAAGGCCTTGTGGGCGCCCTTGAGGGCGTGGTCGGCTAGCGCCTCGAAGCGTCGACGCTCGCTGGCGATCATCCGGAACATCGCCCGGGTGGCGGGCTGCGACATCAAGGCGGCATAGGCCAGGGCCAGGCTGGTCAGGCGGGCGCGGGCGTCGCCCTTGGCCCGGACGCTGGCGCGCACCGGCTCGGCCATATGCTGGACGGCGTCGTAGACGATGATCTCGAACAGCTTGGCCTTGCTGGGAAAGTAGGCGTAGAGGGTCGCGGTGGACACCCCCGCCATCCGCGCCACGGTCTCCATGCCGGCGGCGGTATAGCCTTCCCGGAGGAACACCCCGCGCGCGGCGGCCAGGATCTCGGTCTTCTTGCGTTCGGATCGATTGACGACGGCGCCGATCAGCATGGGTGCGACTCTAGTCAAGGTTAACGCAACCATAGTCGCTCAACCGAAGGGCAAGCAAGTCGCCACAGGCGACGCGGCTGGAACTTTCCGCTATGGGGACGCCCGCGCCCGAAAGTCGGGCGCCGTTGACGGGGTTTGGGCGTGATCAAGGACGCGGAGACGGTTCGCGAGCAGGAAGTAGCCGCCTGGATGGGCGAGCGGGCCGATCGGGTGATCGAGACATCCTGCGCCCGCGTGTTCCTGGTCGGCGAGGCGGCCTGGAAGGTCAAGCGCCCGGTCAATTTCGGCTTCCTGGACTATTCGACCCTGGAACTGCGCCGCTGGTCGCTGGAGCGGGAGCTGAGCTTCAATCGCGCCGCCGCGCCCGACATCTATCGCGCCGTGCGCCGCCTGACCCGCACCGCGGCGGGCGGGGTCGAGATCGACGGGGCCGGCGAGACCGTCGAATACGTGCTGGAGATGCGCCGCTTCGACGAGCAGGGCGTGCTGGCGGTCCAGCCCTGGGCCATCGACGACGCGCTGGAGGAGTCGCTGGGCCGCACCATCGCCCAGTTCCACGCCGGTGCGCCGCTGCGGCGGCAGGGCGGCGGGGTCGGGGCGCTGGGCTACACCATCGCCTCCAACGCCAACCTGCTGCGCGGCCTGGCCCCGCGCCTGGGCGCCCAGGCCGTCGAACGGCTGATCGCCGAGACCGACCTGGCGCTGGAGCGCCTGGGCCCGCTGCTGAACGAACGGGCCGGGCAGGGCTTCGCCCGCCACTGCCACGGTGACCTGCACCTGGGCAACATCCTGGTCGAGGCGGGCAAGCCGATCCTGTTCGACTGCATCGAGTTCAACGACTCGCTGTCGGACATCGACATTCAGTACGACCTGGCTTTCCTGCTGATGGACCTGGACTTCCGCCGCCGCCGCGACGCCGCCGGCCGGGTGCTGAACGCCTATCTGGACGAGGCGGCTCGCACGTTCGGCGAGGGCCTGTGGACGGGTCTTGCCGCTCTTCCGCTGATGCTCAGCGTCCGCGCCGCCGTGCGCACCCACGTTTGGGCCTACAGCAACGACGACGAGGCGGCGCGGGCCTACCTGGCCACGGCGCTGGAGCACCTGGCGCCCCGGCCGGTCAGCCTGGTGGCCACTGGCGGCCTCTCCGGCTCGGGCAAGTCGACCTTCGCCCGCGTCTGCGCGCCCGGCCTGGGGACGGCCCCCGGGGCGGTGGTCCTGCGCACCGACGAGATCCGCAAGCGCCTGTGCGGCGTGCCCTCGCTTCAGCGCCTGCCGAAGGAGGCCTATACGCCGGAAATGAGCGACAAGGTCTATGACGAGTTGTTCCGCGACGCCGCCCTGACCCTGGCCGCCGGCCGCTCGGTGGTGGTCGACGCGGTGTTCCTCAAGCCCGAGCAGCGGGCTCGGGCGGAGACCCTGGCCAAGGACGTCGACGTGGCGTTCCAGGGCGTCTGGCTGGAAGCTCCGCCCGAAGTGCTCCGCGCCCGGGTCGCCGCCCGCGTCAACGACGCCTCCGACGCCGACGTGGCCGTGCTGGAAAGCCAGCTGACCCGCGACACCGGCGACATCACCTGGCGCCGGGTCGACACGGTCAGCGCCTTCGAGGACGAGGCGCGGGCGTTGGCGGAGTCGATGGGGTAGGGGAAGGTCAGGAGAGCGGCAAGCGAAGGTCGGGCGACGCCGCCAAGGCTGCTTTCCGACCCTGGTCAAATTCCCACCTTCCGGTCGCCCCCGCGATTGCTTCTCGGATTTGATCCTGGTCCGTCACCTCAACCTGACAGTGCTACCAGAGGATGTCGGTCGCCTGGACGTTGGGTGTGGCGAACAGGATCTGCAGGTCGTTGCCGGCATTGCCGTCCAACTGGACGAACAGGTACGAGGCGTTGGCGTCGGAGACCAGGGTGTAGTGGTCGTTGGCGCCGTTGGTGTGCAGGGCCGTCAGGTCGATCTTGTCCACGCCGGTCTGGAAGTCGTGGATGATGTCCGCTGCGCCCGGGGTGGAGTCGGTCTTCGCAACGTATCGGAAGGTGTCGACGCCCGCCCCGCCGAACAGGGCGTCGGCCGCTCCGCCGCCGATGATGATGTCATTGCCAGGGCCGCCCACTATGGTTTCGCCGAAATTGCCTCCCACCAGGGTATTGGCCAGTTCGTCGCCGACCACATAGGCCCCGCTGGTCAGGCCCTGGATGTCGGTGGCGTTGATGTCGTGGATCGAGGCGATCTGGAAGACGCCCGAGGCCGACCCGCCCGAAATGAAGGTGCCGCCCTGGTAGTGCAGGATGCTGACATTGCTGGGGTTCAGAGCGGTCAGGTCCAGCTTGTCCACGCCGGTCTGGAAGTCGTGGATGATGTCCAGCTGGCCGGCGTCGGGATTGGACTCCGTCGCCGTGCTGTAGAGGAAGGTGTCCGCGCCCCTCCCGCCGAACAGGGCGTCACCGCCGCCGCCGCCGATGATGGTGTCGTCTTGGGCGCTGCCGATCAGGGTCGTGGCGGTGTTGTCGCCGACAACATAGGCGCCGTTGGTCAAACCTAGAACGTCGGCGGCGTTGAGGTCGTTGATCGAGGCGATCTGGAAGCCGCCGTTCGTCCCGTCACCATTAATGTACGTCCCGCCATTGAAGTGCAGGACGCTGACGTTTTTGGGATTCAGAGCGGTGAGGTCCAGCTTGTCCACGCTGGCCTTGAAGTCGTGGATGATGTCCAGGTGGGCGTTGGTGGACTCGATGGCCGAGGTATAGCGGAAGATGTTGGTCCCCGCGCCGCCGAACAGCGCGTCGCCGCCCGCGCCGCCGATTACGACATCGTTGCCTGCGCCGCCGACGATGCTGTCGTCATTGGCGCCGCCGACCAGCGTCATGCCGGCGTCATCGCCGACGATGTAGTAGTTGGTCGCCGCGTTGGTCAGCACATCGGTCGCCCGCACGTCGCCGATGGCCGCGATCAGCATGTTGCCGTCGGAGGTCAGGGGAAAGAAGTAAGTCGCCCCCTGGTAGTGCAGCATGCTGATATAGGCGGGCTGCAGAGCGGTCAGGTCGATCCTGTCGATACCGGTCTGGAAGTCGGTGATGATGTCGTAGGCCGACTGGGTGGAGTCGCCATAAGCTGTGTATTTGAACACATCTGGACCGCCGCCGCCGGTCAGGTTGTCGGCCGAACCTTTGCCCCAGATCGTATCCGCCCCGGCCTCGCCGGTCAGCTGATCGTAAGCGAGATTGCCGGTGAGGGTCCGGCCGGACGTAGGCAGAATCAGGTCGCTGGTCTTGAGTTCGCCACCGTAGAGAATGGTCAGGACGCCCGTGGTCGTGGTGACGGTCAGCACGCCGTGGGGCGTGCCCGACGCTATGGCGACATTGACGACGTCCAGCGCCGACAGATCGATCTTGTCCACGCCCGTCGTGAAGTCACCGATCACGTCGCTGGAGATGGCCGTGGAGTCCAGGCTGGTGAGATAGACAAAGCGGTCGCTACCCACGTCGCCGGTCATGACGTCGGCGCCCAAGCCGCCGACGATCGTGTCGTCGCCGGCGTCGCCAGTCAGCAGGTCGTCTCCGCCGCGGCCAGACAGCACGTCGTCGCCGTCGCCGCCATGCAGGAACTCGCCCGCCTCGCCGCCCATCAGCTGGTCCGCGCGGGCGGCGCCGTAGAGTCGCTCGAAGCCGCTGAGCGTATCGACGCCCATGCCGGTGTTCTGTGGGCCGGTGATCGCCAGGTCGATGGTCAGACCGACGGCGCTGGCGGAATAGTCGATCTCGTCAAAACCGGAACCGCCGTCGAGGACGTCGTCGCCCAAACCGCCATCCAGCAGGTCGTCGCCAGACCCGCCCAGCAGGGTGTCGTCGCCGGCCAGACCGGCCAGCAGATCGTCGCCGTCCGCCCCTTCGATCTGGTCGGCCCCCGCGCCGCCCAAAACCGCGGTGACGCCAGCATCGCCGTGCAACACCAAGCCACCATCGCCCAGATAGACAATCTCGGCGTTGTCGATATGCATTCCGGCTAGGTTGCGTGGTCCGTTCAGCCAGATCTCCACGGGGGTTTGGGCGTCGACATAGACCACGTCGACGCCGGCGCCGGCGTCGACATAATCCAAGCCGTCGGCAGAGATTTCGTCGTCGCCGCCCAGGCCGTAGATACGGTCCGAGCCCGCGCCGCCTATGAGGTAGTCGACATAGGTGTCGGGCTGCGCGCCATTGGCCGCGGTCGCCGAGCGACCGCCGTAGATCACGTCGTCGCCGGCCCCCCCGTCGACGAGGGTAAAACCCGAACCGAATGCGTGGATGACGTCGCCGCCCGCCGAGCCGTCGATCTCGCCGCCCGGGCCGTAAATCCCATAACTGCCCAACTGGTCGTAACGGGTGTTGCCGGGGAATTGGCTGGCGCTGGCCACCAGTTGGTTGTTGGGGTCGTAGAGTTGAGCTGTCTGGACCGTGCCGAAGAACAGGTCGACGGGGTTGATGCTGGCCGTGAAGCTGGTGTCGGGCGTCAGGACCACGGTGTAGCCGGCAAAGCCCGAAGCCGCCGTGGCCTTGAAGACTACCTTGTCGGCGGCGATCGAAACCAGGTTGTAGCCTTCCGCCGAATAGAAGACGCTCAGCAGCCAGTTCGCCTCGCCCTTCTTGTCGCCATAAAAATAGCCGTCAAACGTGATCGGTTTGTGCAGCGTGACAACGGTCATGAAGGCCCCCACCTCGGCGCGGCGACAAAGCGGCCAATCGCTCGATAAAACGAGCAAAGCGGTAGCCAGCGGGGATGGTGCATGTCTATGCCGATCACGTCACGGCTGGAAACTATCTGCAGGCGAGTGACATCGCGGATTTGGCCATAGGCGACACCTGGGCCGTTACACGACGCACTTCGCGCATCGCGCGGCGCGACGGCCGCCAGCTTCCTGGGCGGCCTCGGCTTGAGATCGCGCGTCGTGTTCTGGAGCCGCCCGGGAGCCTGCGATCTGTGCGCGCCCCTTGGTTCAGTTCGAAGAAACTGACTCCGCTCCCCCTGGCAGACCCCTGGCAGACCCCGGGCAGGCCCGATGTCGGCTATCGTCCGGACGCTGGCCGGCGATAGGCGCCGATCGATCTGGGTCGGCCAAGGTTCGCGTCGCGGGCGCGGCGCGTTGCGCGGCGGGCGTGGCCCCGCTAGCCTCGCCTGAACAATGATAATGGACCGGGAGCGCGCGACGATGCAGGGCTTGATGCAGCACGGGGCCTTGACGGTCGACAAGATCCTCGACCACGCCGCCCAGTGGCATGGCGCGCGCGAGGTGGTCACCCGGTCGGTCGAGGGGCCGATCGTCCGCACCACCTACGGCGCGATCCACGACCGCGCCAAGCGGGTGTCCAACGCCCTGCTGGCCCTGGGGATCAAGCCGGGCGAGCGGGTCGGCACCCTGGCCTGGAACACCGGCCGCCACATGGAGGCCTGGTACGGGATCATGGGCATCGGGGCGGTGTGCCACACCCTGAACCCGCGCCTGTTCCCCGAGCAGATCGCCTGGATCGCCAATCACGCCGGCGACCGCGTGATCTTCGTCGACCTGACCTTCCTGCCGATCATCACGGGCGTCCTGCGGCATCTGCCGGCGGTCGAGCATGTGGTGCTGCTGACCGATCGCGAGCACATGCCGGCCGATTTCCGGCCCGCGGGTGAGACGCCGAACTTCAAGGGCCTGCTGTGCTTCGAGGACCTGGTCGAGCAGCACCACGCCGACTGCGCCTGGGGCGGTTTCGACGAGGGCACGGCCGCGGGGCTCTGCTACACCTCGGGCACGACCGGCGATCCCAAGGGGGTGCTCTATTCGCACCGCTCCAACGTCCTGCACACCCTGATCACCCTGCAGCCCGACGTGATGGGCCTGTCGCAGAAGGACGTGATCCTGCCGGTGGTGCCGATGTTCCACGCCAACGCCTGGGGCGTGGCGTTCTCGGCTCCCGGCACGGGCGCCAAGATGGTCATGCCGGGCGCGAAGATGGATGGCGCCTCGATCTTCGAACTGCTGGACGGCGAGGGGGTCACGTTCTCGGCCGCCGTGCCGACGGTCTGGCAGATGCTGCTGCAGCACCTGAAGGAAACCGGCGCCAGGCTGCCGGCGCTGAAGAAGGTGGTGATCGGCGGGGCGGCCTGTCCCGAGCACATCATCCGCGCCTTCCACGAAGACTACGACGTCGAGGTGGTCCACGCCTGGGGCATGACCGAGACCTCGCCGGTCGGCACGCTGTCGGTGATGACCGACGAACTGGAAAAGCTGCCCTATGACCAGCAGATGCCGTACCGGCTCAAGCAGGGCCGGCCGCCGTTGGGGGTGGAGCTGAAGCTGACCGACGACGCCGGCTGGCGCCTGCCGCACGACGGCAAGAGCTTCGGCAACCTGAAGATCCGGGGCCCGATCATCGCCGCCGAATACTTCCGCGGCGCGGGCGGCAAGATCCTCGACGACGAGGGTTTCTTCGACACCGGCGACGTGGCCACCATCGACGACCACGGCTTCATGCAGATCACCGATCGGGCCAAGGACGTGGTCAAGTCGGGCGGAGAGTGGATCAGCACGATCGACATCGAGAACATCGCCCTGGGCCATCCCAAGGCGGCGATGACGGCGGTGATCGGCGTGCCGCACCCCAAGTGGGACGAGCGGCCGATCCTGCTGGTCAAACTGAAGGACGGCCAGACCGCGACCAAGGACGAGTTCCTCGATTTCCTGCACGGCAAGATCGCCAAGTGGTGGACGCCCGACGACGTGGTCTTCGTCGACGAGATCCCGCTGGGGGCGACCGGCAAGATCGACAAGAAGCTGATCCGCCAGCGCATGAAGGACTACGTGCTGCCGACGGTGGCCGTGGCGGGCGCCGACAAGGGCGCGGCGGAGTCGGGGGCCGAACCCAAGCCTGAGCCGCCGGCCGCCGCCCTGGCCGCCGCCGACGGGGCGCAGGCGGCGCGGATCTATGCGCCCGAGCCGGAGGAGCCGCTGTCGGAACCGCCGCCGCTGCCCGAGCCGCAGGTCGTCGAGGCCCTGGCCCAAGCGGACGGCGAACCGCCGGCCGAAGTCGAGGGCGAGGCGGCCGGCTTCCCGCTGGAGCCGCTGGACGCCGCGGCTCCCGAGCCGCCATTCGAACCGGTGCCGGAAGACGCCTTCCACGCCGATCCGGTGTTCGTCTCCGAGTCGCCGCCGCAGGCCATGCTGGCGACCGCCCCGCAAGAGGACGGAAAGGCCGACAAGGCGGACAAGGGCGGCGCGGCCTCGATCCTGCTCGACCTGGCGCTGGTGGTCGCCGTGGTTCCGGCCGTGCTGGTGGCGGTCGGGACGCTGGGCGTGAAGCTCGGGATCCTCCCGCCGGCGCTCGGCCACGCCCGGATGACCCTGGACTGGGCTCCCAAGGCCGCCGTGCTCGGCGTCGTCACCGGCGTGCTCGCCCTGTTCGTCGCCGCGTTCGGCGGTGTCCCGCGGTTCTGGAAGAAGGCGCTGCTGGCCGTGGCGATCACCGTCGCCATCCTGGGCCTGATGGCTGCGACCCATGTCCTGGGCGGCTCGCCGACGGGGTGAAGCCGTCAGGCCAGGCGGTAGACGCTGTCCAGCCCCGGCGCGCCCTCGCACGCTGCCCGGCCCTGCTTCACCAGCAGCAGCATGTGGGCCAGCACCGACATGGCCGCGGCCGGGTGCAGCCGGGGATCCACGGCGGCGTAGAGCGTCGGCACCATGGCCTTGATCGTGGTCGGCCCCTGAGCCAGGGCGGCCAGCACCTGGGCCTCGCGCGCCCGGCGATGGTCGGCATAGGCCTGGAGGAACGGCGCGACCTCGCGGACCGGCGAGCCGTGGGTCGGCCACAGGGTGTCGAAATCCTTGGCCCGCACCTTTTCCAGGCTGGCGAAATAGTCGCCCATGTCGCCGTCGGGCGGGGTGATCACCGTGGTCGACCAGCCCATCACGTGGTCGCCGGAGAACAGGGCGTTCTCTTCCTCCAGGGCGAAGCAGACGTGGTTGGAGGTGTGGCCCGGCGTGGTCACCGCCCGCAGGGTCCAGCCCGGCCCCTCGAAAAGGTCGCCGTCGGCGATCTCCACATCGGGCCGGAAGCCCTCGTCCTCGCCGGCCTCCAGCGCCAGGCCCGGCGCCAGCTCGGCCAGATGCGGCGCGCGGCGGCCGTAGACTGTTGCCCCGGTCGCCGCCCGCAGCGGGCGGGCGAGGGGAGAGTGGTCGCTGTGGTGGTGGGTGACCAGGATGTGGCTGACCGTCTCGCCCTCCAGCGCCGCCAGCAGCGCCTGGAGGTGGCTGTCGAGGTCCGGGCCGGGATCGATCACCGCCACCGTTCCGCGCCCGACGATGTAGGTCCCGGTGCCGACATAGGTGAACGGGCCTGGATTGTCGGCGATCACCCGGCGGATCGACGGCGAGACCTGGTCGCAGCGGCCGTATTCGAACTCGATCTCGCGGACGAAGGGGATCATGGCGGCCTCTGGGGACAATGGCGGGGAAGGTGCGCGGCGCCGGACTTGCGGTAAACGGGGCGTTAACCTCCCGGAGTACGGATCATGACCGCCGACGCAGCGATTTTTGTCTCAAAACGGCTCCAGCGCCCGGCGTTCGCCATCCTGTGTCTCATCGCGGCCCAGTTCGTGCTGGCCAGCTGCGAGCCCGAGCCCTCGCCGATGGCGGCCCGGGTCGCCTTCAGCCACCGCTATTAGCAGAGCGCCGATCTAGAGCATCGCGCGGAAAAGTGGACGCCGGTTTTCCGCAAAAGCGATGCGAAAACAAAAATCTAGAGCAAGTCGTGCGATTCCTGAATCGCGCGACTTGCTCTAGCCGCCCAGCACGCCGGACAGGTCGTAGCCGGCGTCCGCGCCCTGACGCACCAGGGTGGCGCGATCGGCCGCGCCCGAGGCCGCCTGGCCCAGGGACCAGGTGACGATCGAGCGCGTGCCCGAACGGCAGAAGGCCAGGACCGGACCCTCCGCGCCCTCGACCGCCCGTCGCACGGCCTCCACCTGGTCGAAGGTTGGCCCGCCGCGCACCGGAACATGCAGATAGTCCAGGCCCGCCGCCCGGGCTGCGGCCTCGATCTGGGCGCTGGACGGCTGGCCCGGCTCCTCGTCGTCGGGGCGGTTGTTGATCACCAGCACGAAGCCCTCGCCGGCGGCGCGCTCCAGGTCGTCGAGCGCGATCTGGGGACTGACCGAAAGCGAGTCGGTTACACGTCGGAAGGCGGTCATGGGTTTTGATCACTCGTGGAAGGGCTGGGGGCGCCGCCGGAACGGCCGGGGGCCATCATCCCGGCGCCCGGGCGCCCATGCAACGGTCGGCTGCGACGAAAGTGTGTCCGAAATTTGAGCGATGAATCGGAAGAATCTCCCCGCGATCGTCAGCGCCCGGCATTTGATAGCGACGCAAATGCCGTTTCCGGGGCCAATTCCTCGAAAGTCAATTGGATGAGGGGTGTTTTTACCTCCCAGATCGCGCCCATCCGTTCGTGGGAGCCGCGTGTGTCCATGCAGGTGGAATTTGCCTTTCAGCCCAACGGGATACGGGGGGAGAGATCCGCGTTATCCGTCAGTTTGAGGAAAATCTGAGCGGCGTTCGTCGGAAATGCGGCGATCGTGTTGCGATAATGCGACAGCCCAAGGCGATGTGATTACGGATTGGTAATGGGAATTGACCGGCCCGCGGCGGGCCTCCTAACGTCCATGCAACCGGGGAAATGTTTTCCGGGACACCTAAGTTCTCGTGGTGGAGTTGGGGCAAAAATCCAGACAGGCCGAACGTAACGCCCCCGAAACGGGCGCGTGCGGGCGGCCGGGATGCTTCGCCATGCAAGAGGGGATACGATGAAGATGATTTCCACCAAGGGCGGCGCGCGCGCGCGTCTCTTGACGTCGACGCTGCTGGCCGGCCTGGCCACCGTCGCCGCGCCGCTGGCCGTCACCGCGGTCGCCACGGCGATCCCGACCCTGGCCAGCGCCCAGGACTACAGCTCCGGTTCGCTGATCGGCACGGTCAAGGATTCGGCCGGCGTCACCGTCCCGGACGCGACCGTCACGGTTAAGTCGCTGGACCAAGGCTTCACCCGCACCGTCACCACCGACGGCGCCGGTCAGTTCCGCGTTCCCCTGATTCCGATCGGCGGCTATTCGGTCTCGATCGCCAAGGAAGGCTACCAGCCGACCAGCGACGGCAACGTCCGCGTCGGCCTGGGCGGTTCGACCGCCTACTCCTTCACCCTGACGGAAGTCGGCGGCTCGGTCAGCGAAGTGGTCGTCACCGCCACCGCCAACCCGCAGCTGGACTTCGCCGCGACGACCAAGGGTCTGACCGTCGACCTGGACACCCTGACCAAGCAGGCGCCGATCGGCCGCTCGCTGACCGCGGTGGTTCAACTGGCGCCCGGCGTCGTCACCGGTTCGGCCGCGCGCGTGGGCACCGCCCCGAGCGCCGCGAACTTCGGCGGCCAGCCCTCGGTCGGTGGTGGTTCGGTCGCTGAAAACGCGTTCTACATCAACGGTCTGAACATCACGAACTTCGACAACTACATCGGCGCTGCTGAGGTGCCGTTCGACTTCTACAAGTCGGTCGAAGTGAAGACCGGCGGTTATCCCGCCGAGTTCGGCCGCGCCACCGGCGGCGTGATCAACGCCGTCACCAAGTCCGGCTCCAACGACTTCAAGGTCGCCGTGCACGGCAACTTCGAGCTGGACAGCATGCGCCAGGACTCGCCGGACACCTACCTGATCGCCAACCATCGCGGCGGCCAGTCCTCCAAGAGCGGCACGTTCGAGGTCAGCGGCCCGGTCATCAAGGATCACCTGTTCTTCTACGTGCTGAACCAACAGCGCGACACGGAGCAGAAGACGGCCTTCAAGACCCTGGGCCAGTACACCGTCGACAAGTCGAACGACCCGTTCTGGGGCGCAAAGCTGGACGGCTACATCACCGATCGGCAACGTGTCGAACTGACCTATTTCGACACCCAGAAGACCATCAATCGCAGCGCCTACGCCTACACCGCGGGTACCGACACCATCGGCGCGGCCCTGCCTTCGACGGTCTATCGCCAAGGCGGCGTCAACTACGTGGCCCGCTATACCGGCACCTTCACCGACTGGTTCACCCTGTCGGCCGCCTACGGCAAGAACCGCGACTCCAATAGCGTCCTGCCGGGCAACACGGTCGATCCGCTGGTCCAAGAAGACTACACCACCGGTTCGCTGAACACGATCAGCGCCCAGAAGCAGGGCACGATCGAAACCCGCAAGACGCTGCGCGAATTCTATCGCGTCGACGGCGACCTGTACTTCAACCTGCTGGGCGACCACCACGTTCGTGGCGGCTACGACCATGAAAAGACGACGCTCAACCACGCGTCGATCGACACCGGCGCCGGCCCTACGGGCGTCGCCTACATCTATCACCAGGGTTCGGCGGGCGACACGTACGGGGTTCCGGACGGCGTCAACTACGTCGAAATCTCGACCAACCGGTTCGGCGGCGCGCCGGTGCATGGCGTGAACGCGGCCTGGTACGTCCAGGACGCCTGGGACATCACCCCCGCCCTGAGCCTGCAGCTGGGCATCCGCAACGACAAGTTCACCCTGGACAACCTCCTGGGCGAGCGGGTTCTGAACCTGAAGAACAACTGGGGCCCGCGCATCGGCGTGACCTGGGACCCGGTCGGCGAGGGCAAGGACAAGATCTCGGCTTCGTTCGGCCGCTACTACATCCCGCCGGCTTCGAACCTGAGCTATCGCGGCGCCGACCTGGGCTATAGCACCTTCTTCTATGCTCCGGGTTACGTGCCGGGTTCGGGCAGCACCGCGCCGAACTTCACGCGCGGCGCCAACGGCGCGCCGACCGGGCTGGGCACGCAGATCACCACCACCACCAACCCCGGCCTGGATCCCGGCACCCTGGTCAACTGCCCGACCGGCACCGTCGTCGCCGGCACCCCCGGCGTTCCGGGTTGTACGGTCGCCTTCGGCCTCGGCGTCGCCGAACCGGCCTATTCGAAGGCCGCTCAAGGCATCAAGGCCAGCCAGGAAGACGAGTTCTCGGTCGGTTACGAGCGGCAGTTCAACGAACTGTGGAAGGGCGGGGTCAACCTGACCTACCGCAAGCTGAACCGCATCTCGGAAGACACCACCCTCGATCCGTTCGTCGTGAAGTGGTGTAACGCGCACGTCACCGGCGCCACGCTGGCGGCTTGCAACACCATCTACAACAACTCCTGGCAGTATATCGTCTTCAACCCTGGCGAAGATCTGACGATCAAGCTCCGCCAGGCCGATCCCCGCGTCCATGACGCGGCCACGATCGCCGCGGCGGCCGCCCTGCCCAAGGAGCTCACCTTCAGCAAGAGCGAACTGGGCTTCCCGGCTCCGAAGCGCGAATATGTGGCTCTGGAGTTCACCTTCGAGCGCGCCTTTGACGGCAAGTGGGGCCTGAAGGGGTCCTACACCCTGTCGGAAAGCAAGGGGAACTACGAAGGTACGGTTCTGTCCGACAACGCTCAGGCCGATGCGGGCTCGACGGTGCTCTACGATTTCGTCGGTCTGACGGACTACCAGTACGGCCTGCTGCCGAACCACCACGCCCATCAGTTCAAGGCCTTCGGCACCTACGCCGTGACCGACGCCCTGATGTTCGGCGCCAACCTGCGGGTGATCTCGCCCAAGCACCAAGGCTGCTTCGGCGTCCACCCGACGGACGGTCCGTCACAGGCCTACGGCGCGGCTTCGCGCTGGTGCACGAACTTCGCCACCGGCCAGAAGCTGCCGGTGCCGCGCGGTTCGGCCCTCGAGACCGACTGGACCACCTCGCTGGATCTCTCGCTCCGCTACACCGTGCCGGAAAAGATCATCCCGCTGGGCGGCAACCTGGTCCTGCGCGCCGATGTCTTCAACGTGCTGAACGCCGACGGCGTCACCTCGTTCGAAGAGCGCGGCGAGACCAACGGCGGCGCCCGTCGCTCGCAATACGGTCTGCCGATCGCCTACCAGGACCCGCGCTACGTGCGGTTCGGCTTCGACCTGGAATTCTAAGGTCAAGTCCTCAGCTAGTCTGGGAATGGCGGCGGGCTCTTCGGAGCCCGCCGTTTTTCTTTGGGCGTCGTCCGGGTGTCGGGAAGGCTTTCCGGGCGGGCGGTCCATGCTCGGCGGATAGGGAGCTAAGCTCAGCGATTTCAACGCTCTAAATTTTCTCGACCCAGATCTGTCCTCACCCTTCCAGACCGCCCCCATAATGCTCCCACCTGAGAGCATGGGGAGGGCGCACGTACGGCGACCGATGCGGCTTTCAGGGGTGGACGAGCGGGTAGGCTTGTCCGTCGCGTCTCACGAGGACGTCCCAGGTTGGTTCGCAGCAGGTTCGCCTCAGTCGCGACGAAGCTTCGGCGCCTTGGATAGGCGGATCAGGCCAGCAGGCCCGGGCTGAAATCGCCCGGGCGGTCCGGAGTGCGCCAACGCTCCGCCCGTCGGAGGCCTCCATCGGAGCGGGTTAAGAATCCGCGACCCGAAGGCTTCCGGATAACGGCTCCACGCGAAGCGCTCGAACTTCGTCGAAACGGTACACATAACTGCAAATCCTCCGGGCGAGGCCCGGGCGCTTCGCACCCTTCCCAACTTCGCAGCTTCAGGCGCGATGCCGAAAAGCCATGCCGGCGAACAACTTGCCCCCACCTGACCGCTTCGCGGTCTGTCCGCCCCCACAGGGGGCGGAGCGCTCTTCCCCCTCTGGGGGAAGACGGTCGCGAAGCGACCCGTAGGGGGCAAGTGATCGCCGCACGAAAAAGGGCCGCCCGGTCTCCCGGACGGCCCCTTCGATCCTCGATGTCGACGTCCTACCGCACCGGCGTGTCCGCCAGCACCGCCGCCCCACTGGGGGTCGAGCGCAGGCGGGCCTTGGCCATTTCGTCCAGGATCGACTGCGAGCGCGGGTCGCCCAGCAGCCAGGCCGAGGCGGCCAGGGTGCGGACCGAGGTCTCGCTGACGCCCAGGATCTTCTCCAGCGCCTCGAACGGCGAGTTGGTGCCGCCGACCTTCTTGAGCTTCACCTCGCCCTTGATCTTGGCCAGGCTCTTGGCCTTGTCGACGGCCTCGTAGAAGCCGCCCAGCTCGTCCACCAGGCCCAGCTGCTTGGCCTGGACGCCCGTCCAGACCCGGCCCTTGGCGATCTCGCGAACCCGCGCCTCGGGCAGGTTTCGGCCTTCGGCCACCCGGTGCACGAAGCCGGCATAGATGCGGTCCATCCAGCCGGCGAACCGGGCCCGCTGGTCGGGGGTGAAGCCCTGGCCCGTGCCGAACGCGCCGGAATAGTCGCCGCCGACATGAACCTGCTTCACGTCGACGCCGAACCGCGCCAGGGCGTCGCCCAGGGCGAACTTGCCGCCGAACACCCCGATCGAGCCGGTCAGGGTGGTGGGTTCGGCGACGATCGCCGAGGCGCCCGAGCTGATCCAGTAGCCGCCCGAGGCCGCATAGGTTCCCATGCTGACCACGATCGGCTTGCCCGCTTTCTTCGCCGCCTTGACGGCGGCCAGGATCTGCTCGGACGCGGTGTCCGAGCCGCCGGGGGAGGAGACGCGGAACACGATCGCCTTGACGTCCTTGTCGTCGACCGCGTCATACAGCGCCTTGGCCACCTGGTCGGAATAGATCGTGCTGTCGCCGCCGAACGGCGAGCCGCCGTCGCCGCTGCCGGTCATGATCGCCCCCTCCGCCGAGACGACCGCGATGGTCGGGCCGGTCTTGGGCGGGGTCTTCCTGGCGCGCGTAACATAGTCGTCGAAGTCCAGCAGCTTGGCGCCCTTGCCGGCGCGGGCCAGCATGGCGTCCTGGATGTCCTTCACCTGGCCGACCCGGTCGATCAGGCCCTTGGCCTTGGCCTCCTCGGCGCTGTAGGGGCCCGCCTCGATGGTCTTGATCAGGGCGGCCGGATCGACCTTGCGGTCCTGGGCGGCCGTGGTCAGGGCCGAGGTGTAGACCGAGCCCATCCACGACAGCGTCGATTCGCGGTGAGCCGGCGTGTAGTCGCTATAGAGGTAGGGATTGACCGCGTTCTTGTACTCGTAGCGCTGCTCGTAGTCGGCCTTGACGCCGTACTTGTCGAAGAAGCGCTTGAAGAACATCTCCTCGCTGGCGGCGCCCACGGCCTGCAGCGAGCTGTCGGGCTGCATCCAGAATTCACTGGCCGCCGAGCCCAGCATGTAGGTCGAGGTGACCAGGCCCGACGGATAGAGCCCCTGGCTGTGGGCGAAGATCGGCTTCTTGCCGACCGCGCGGAAGTGCTTGAAGGCCAGGCGCAGCTCGTCGGCCGCGGCCGGGGCCATACCGCCCTCGGGCAGGCGCACCAGCACCGCCTCGACCTTGTCGTCGGTCTCGGCGCGGCGCAGCGTCTCGATGATCGACATCACCGACTGGCCGCCGCCGCCGCCGAGCGCCGCGAACGGATTCTGCGGCTCCTGGTCGGACAGGCCGCCGCGCAGGTCCAGCTGCAGCACCGTGTGAGCGGGGATCGGGGCGGGGCGGGCGGCGCTGGCCGCCATGACGATCAGGAGGAAGGGGACGCCGACCAGGAACAACACCAAGCCGACGAAAACGCCGGCCACGGTCATGAGAAACTGCTTCATCGGACGTCCTGCTGCCTCGTGTCGCGCAAGCTAGTAGCGACCCTGGCGTCGCGGTCAAATGAACTGCGCGCAACCCTTGTTTCACAAGGCCGCGAAGTTCGCGAGCGGGCGCCGGACAGCGGCTCTCGCGCCCCCCGTCAGGGGCGACGCCGCGCCGTCTTATTCTCTTGGAAATCTCGGGAAAGGAATGGTCGGAGTGGCAGGATTTGAACCTGCGACCCCTGCGTCCCGAACGCAGTGCTCTACCAGACTGAGCCACACTCCGACTTGGAGGGCGGCTTATAGACAGGCCTCGTCGCTCTCGCAAGCGACAAAAATCCCTCCACAAAAAGAAAAACGGCGGGAAAAAAGAAGTTCAAAGCAGCGTTGCATCCGTCCGACTCCTGCGCTATCTCCACCGCCTCGCCGGGCCCAGACGGGTCTCGCCGTTCCTGCTGGGGAATGGTGTAATGGTAACACTGCGGTTTTTGGTACCGTCATTCTAGGTTCGAGTCCTAGTTCCCCAGCCACTTCTTCTTCTCTAATCGATCCGCGCCGGACGGGCCCTGCGTGGCTTCGGCCGCCGAACTGACGCTCCGTCGCAGTTTTCCACAGAAATTGGTCCATGCGTCCCGCGTCGGGGATTCCTGCCGGAGGCGATCCTCCGTCGCGCGCCGCGCTCAGGCTTTGGTTTGAAGTCCTTCCAGCTCGCCGGGACCGCCCCTGGCTTCAGAGGCCAAGGCCGCGTCTGTCATGATCCACCGCCTCTCAAAGCCTCTGAGCGCTCGCAAGTCTTTGTGTTTTCAAGGGCAAGGCGCAGCTTCGACAAGCTTCGGCTTCAAAAAGCCACTGATCTTCGCCTCATCTGCTGGCGCTCGAATCATTGCGACGCTGAAACCTTTGTCCCAGCAACGTCGCCCTGACAGCGCTTGTTCGAGATGGAAAAACCGATCTTCGGCCGCGCTTCATGGTTTAGAATCGCGATGGATTTCTCGTTTCTGTTCTCAAGATTCGTTGCCTTAAGGGCTCGGCAAGCACGATTATCCACATGGAGTACTTGTATTTCGACAGGGCGGGTGTATTTCCAAGTCAAAGAACCACCGGAGAGACACTCGTGGAAGACAAAGCTACCCTGATCGAGCTCACCGCCGAGATCGTCGCCAATTACGTGGCCAATAACAGCACGTCGGTCTCCGATCTGCCGGCCCTGATCCGGGCGACTCACGATGCTCTGGCCGGTATTGGCTCGCCGGAAGCGGCTCCGGTTGAAACCGTTACGAAGGCTACGCCGGCGCAAATCCGTCGCAGCATTACGCCGGACGCCCTGATCAGCTTCGAAGACGGCAAGCCGTACAAGACGCTGAAGCGTCACCTTACGACGCATGGCATGACTGTCGCCGAATACAAGGCCAAGTGGGGTCTGCCGAACGACTATCCCACCACCGCCCCGGCCTATAGCGAAGCCCGCTCGGCCATGGCCAAGGCCCTGGGCCTGGGCCAGGGCGGCCGCAAGGCCAAGGCTCCGCGCGGCCGCAAGGGCTGATCGGTCCTCTATAGAGGCCGATATCGAGCAAGACCCCCGCCGGCGACGGCGGGGGTTTTTGTTTGGCTGGCGGCTCAGACGCCGTTGAGTTCCAGGCCCGGCGTGTCGGGCTCGCGCGAGCCGCCGCCGTTCAGCGGGCGCTGCATCCACACCAGGTCGACCCAGCGGCCGAACTTGTAGCCCATGTCGGGGAACACGCCCTTGCGTTCGAAGCCCAGGGCGGCGTGCAGGCCGATCGAGGCGGCGTTGCCGCTGTCGCCGATCACCGCGCAGATCTGGCGCAGGCCCAGGGCCTCGCAGGCCGCGATCACGGCGGCGAGCAGGGCCTTGCCCACGCCCAGGCCGACCGCGTCCGGGCCGACATAGACGCTGTCCTCGACCGTGTAGCGATAGGCGGCGCGCAGGCGGAACGGGCCGGCATAGGCGTAGCCCAGCACCACGCCGTCCCGTTCGGCGACCAGATAGGGCAGGCCCCTGGCCAGGAAGGTTGCGCGGCGGCGGCCGATCTCGGCCGCGTCCGGCGGAACCTCCTCGAAGGTGCCCAGGCCGTTGAGGACGTTCCAGCCGTAGATGGCGGCGATCGCGGGGAGGTCGGCGTCGGTGGAGGGGCGGACGGTGACGGTCATCGAGTTCCTCCCCCCATGGGGGAGGTGTCGGCGCAGCCGACGGAGGGGGGAGTGATAGGAAGACGGCTACCGACGATCCGGCAATTCCCCCCACCGGCCTTCGGCCGCCTCCCCCACAGGGGGAGGGTCTTTCTGGTCGCCATTCCGCTCACGCCTTGGTCCATCCCTTCTCGACCGCCCACACAGCGAAGGCGTAGTCCAGGGCGATCTCCTTGAGGAAGTCGAACCGGCCCGAAGCGCCGCCGTGGCCGGCCTCCATGTTGATCTTGAGCAGGATCGGGGCGCCGCTTGTGGTGTGTTCGCGCAGCCTGGCCGTCCACTTCTCCGGCTCCCAATAGGTGACCCGCGGGTCCGACAGGCCGCCGGTGGCCAGCACGGCCGGATAGGCCTTGGCGGCGACATTGTCGTACGGCGAATAGCTGGCGATGTAGTCGTAGGCCTCGTTGTCCTCCAGCGGATTGCCCCATTCGGGCCATTCCGGCGGGGTCAGGGGCAGGGAAGTGTCGCTCATGGTGTTGAGCACGTCGACGAACGGCACCGCCCCGATGATCCCGGCCCACAGGTCGGGCCTCAGGTTGGTGATCGCCCCCATCAGCATGCCGCCGGCCGAGCCGCCATAGGCCACCGTGCGGCCCTTGGCCCCGTAGCCCGCCGCATGCAGGTGCTCGGCGCAGGCGATGAAGTCGGTGAACGTGTTCTTCTTCTTGAACTTCCGCCCGTCCAGGAACCAGCCGTAGCCCTTTTCCGAGCCGCCGCGGACATGGGCCGTGGCCCAGATCCAGCCGCGGTCGACCAGGCTGAGGTTACGGATCGAGAACGACGGGTCCATCGACATGCCGTAGCTGCCATAGCCGTACAGCAGCAGCGGCGCCTGGCCGTCGAGCTTGACGCCCTTCTTCATCAGCACGGTGATCGGCACCTTGGCGCCGTCCTCGGCCTTGGCGTAGAGCCGCTTGGTCACATAGGCCGCCGGATCGTGGCCCGAGGGAATCTCCTGGGTCTTGCGCAGGGTCTTTTCGCCCGTCGCCATGTCGTAGTCGAACCATTGCCGGGGCGTGGTCGGCGACTGGTAGACATAGCGCATGACCGGCGTGTCGAACTCGTAGCCGCCTTCCAGGCTCAGGACATAGGCCTCCTCGTCGATGACGATCGGCTTTTCGGCCTGGCTGGCGCGGTCGGTGACGACGATGCGGGTGTTGGCGTTGACCCGCTCGACCCGGACCAGGTGATCCTTGTAGGCGGCGAGCCCCGTGATGAAATGGCCGGGTTTGTGGGGGACGAAATCCTTCCAGTGCGCTCGGTCCGGCGTGGCGACCGGGGCCACGACCAGCTTGAAGTCTATGGCGTCGTCGGCGTTGGTCAGGATCACGAACCGGCCGTCCCAGTGCTCGACCGAATAACGCAGGCCCACGGTGCGCGGCTCGACCACCTTGGGCGCGGCGGTCGGGTCGGACGCCGGGATCAGCAGGGTTTCGGACGTCTCGTGGTCGCCGGCGGTGATGGTGATGAAGGCGTCCGAGCCCGTCGTGCCCACGCTGACGAAGAAGCCGTCGTCGGGCTCGTCATAGACCAGCACGTCGTCCTTCAGACCGCCGCGCGCGGGGCGGCGATAGATCTTGTCGGAGCGGCCGTTGTCGTCGCGATGGGTCCAGAACAGCCACTGGCTGTCGGGCGACCAGGCGAAGTCGCCGGTGCTGCTCTCGACGGGCTCCTTCAGAACCTCGCCGGTCGCCAGGTCTTTCACATAGATGTGGTGGACTTCCGAGCCTTGTGCGTCCTCGGCATAGGCGAACAGCCTGTGGTCGGGGCTGTGGTCGGCGGCGCTGACCTGGCTGTAGGCCTTGCCCTTGGCCAGGGCGTCGCAGTCCAGCAGGATCTCCTCGCTATCCGTCCCGCCTCTCGGTCGGCGGCAGAAGATCGGGTGCTGGCCGCCGATGTTGAAGCGCGAATAGTATTCCCACGGGCCGTCGGGGGCGGGGACGCTGGCGTCGTCCTCCTTGATGCGGCCCTTCATCTCCTCGAACATCGCCGCCTGCAGAGCTTCGGTCGGAGCGAGCAGGGCCTTCACATAGGCGTTTTCGGCCGTCAGGTGTTCCTTGACCTCCGGCTTGATCAGGGTCGGGTCGCGCAGGACCTTCTGCCAGTTGTCGTCCTTCATCCAGGCGTAGTCGTCTACGCGGACCCGGCCCAGCTGTTCGGTGCGCTTGGGGATCTTGCGGGCGACGGGCGGGACGGGTTTGCCAGGGGAGGGGGAAGACTCGGACATTGCGCTCTCGGGCTGGAGGACCGACACCGAGGTAATGACCGCCGCCACGCTCGTCATCATTTTGCGCCGGTTCATGATCAGATTTTCCCCCGCGATGCGTCAGAACGCCAACTTGTGCGTCCTGACGGCGCTGGTCAAACTGACCCTCGCGTAGGGTGAATCGGGGGCTTGAGGGCTTAGATGGCTTGGGATCTGTCGGTCGATCTGATCCAGGCTACCGTGCAGCTCGAGCAGCCGCTCGGCGACGGGTCGCGGACCGTGGGCACGGGTTTCCTGATCGAGAATCCCACCCCCGACGGCCGGCCTCGCACCATTCTGGTCACCGCCGCCCACGTCTTCGACAAGATGCCCTCGGCCTCGGCCAAGATCGGCTATCGCATCCAGAGCGCCGACGGCGTCTGGCGCTATGACCCCCACACCCTGAAGATCCGCGACGGCGACCATCCCCTGTGGGTCAAGCATCCCACCCGTGACGTGGCCGCCATCGAGGTGGAGGCCCCGCCGGAGTTCGCCAAGGCGGCGATCCCTCTCGCCTGGCTGGCCCAGGACGACACCTTCAACAAGTACAGCCTCGGGCCCGGCGACGAGATGATGGCCCTGGGCTTTCCGCGCGGCCTTTCGGCCAACCCGGCCGGCTTCCCGATCCTGCGGTCCGGTCGGGTGGCTTCCTACCCGCTGGCCCCGGCCAGCGTGTTCCCGACCTTCCTGATGGATTTTTCGGTGTTTCCCGGCAATTCGGGCGGGCCGGTGTTCATGGCCCAGGGGGCGCGGCGCCGGCCCGGCTCGACCGAGAGCCAGGAGGTGCAGTTCGTGGCCGGGATGCTGACCCAGCAGGTCGAGCTGTCGGGCGAACGCCTGGAAATCGGCATCGTCACCCACGCCAAGTACATCCGGGAGACCGTGGCCATGCTGGACAAGCTGGCGGGCCCGCCGCTGATCCAGGCCAGTCCCGCCAAGCCGGTCGTACCCTCCACCCAGGCGGCGACCCAGGCCGCCGCGGCGGTGTCGGCCACCGCTATCGCCGTCGCACGGTAGGCTGGCCGACACAGGAACCTCGCTCCGGCCCCCTCGTTTCTAGCGGACGTTCAAACCCCGCAGGAGCGAACCATGAGCACCAATCGAGTCGAAGGCGCGGTCGACAAGGGCGTCGGCGCCGTCAAGGAAGCCGCCGGCAAGGCCACAGACAACGAACGCCTGGAAGCCGAAGGCAAGGCCCAGAAGGCCAAGGGCGACCTCCAGAACAAGGTCGGCCAGGCCCAGGACAAGATCGGCGACGCGATCAAGCATTAGACTTGGTTCTTCGCTGACGAAACGAGGCCGCGTGGAGCAATCCCGCGGCCTTTTTCATCCGGCTAGCCGTAGATGATCGCGATCGTCTCGGCCACGCAGGCGGGGCGTTCCTCGCCTTCGATCTCGATGGTGCACTCGTTCTTCATCTGCAGGCCGCCAGCCTTGGGCTCGACGCTGAGCAGCTTCTGGCGCATCCGCACCCTCTTGCCCACCCGAACCATGCCGGTGAACCGCACCTTGTCGCAGCCGTAGTTGATGCCGCGCGTCACGCCGGTGACACGCAGGATGGCCTCGCCCAGCATCGGGATCAGCGACAGGGTGAGAAAGCCGTGGGCGATGGGGCCGCCGATCTCGCGGGTGGCGCGCTCGACGTCGACGTGGATCCACTGGTGGTCGCCGGTCGCCTCGGCGAACTGGTTGACCCGTTCCTGGCTGATCTCGACCCAGTCGGAGACCCCGATCTCCTGGCCGACCAGGCTGGCGACGTCGGCGTAGGCGACTTCCTTCATGGTGTTTCTGCTCCCAAACATTTGTTTGGATAGAGACCAGTCGCGGGGCTCGCGGTCAACCCGCGAAGGTCTGGAACACCAGCCAGACATTGGCCGACGAGATCACCGCGAACAGGCTCCAGGCCACGGCCTTGGTGGCCAGGCCGTTGGCGAACACGCCCATCAGCGCCTTGTCATCGGTGAAGCGCAGCAGGGGAAAGATCGCGAACGGCAGCTGGGCGCTCAGCACCACCTGGGTCAGGACCAGCAGCTTGCTGACCGAGTGCTCGCCCAGGGTCAGCACCCCGGCCAGGGCCGGCGCGATGGCCAGGCCTCGGGTGATCAGCCGCCGCTGCCAGCAGGGGATCGACAGGTTCAGGAAGCCCTCCAGGATCACTTGGCCGGCGATGGTGCCGGTGAAGGTCGAGCTCTGGCCCGAAGCGAACAGGGCTATGGCGAACAGCGCACCGGCCACCGCCGCGCCGGTCAGCGGGGCGAGCAGGCGATGGGCCTCCTCGATGCCGGCCACCTCGGTATTGCCCGTCCGGTGGAAGGCCGAGGCCGCCAGGATCAGGATGGCGGCGTTGATGAACAGGGCCGCGGCCAGGGAGGCCACGGTGTCGAGCGTCGCCAGCCGCAGGGCCGCCCGCTTGCCGGCTTCGTCGACGGGAACGACTCGGGTCTGGATGATCGACGAGTGCAGATAGAGGTTATGCGGCATGATCGTCGCCCCGACGACGCCGATGGCCAGATAGAGGGCGTTGCCTTGCTTGAGGGCGTCCAACGACGGGACCAGGCCGCGCGCCACCGCCGCGGCGTCGGGCCTGACCAGGATCAGCTGGACCAGGAAGCAGATCCCGATCGTGCCGACCAGGCCCAGGATGATCGCCTCCAGCTGGCGGAAGCCCTTGCCCTTCAGGCCCAGCACGATGACCGTATCCAGGCCCGTCAGCAGAACGCCGGCCCATAGCGGCACGCCCAGCAACAGCTTGAAGGCCAGGGCGCTGCCCAACACCTCGGCGATGTCGCAGGCAATGATGGCGATCTCGGCCAGCAGCCACTGGACCTTGACCGTGCGCGAGCCATAGCGGTCGCGCGACATCTGGGCCAGGTCGCGGCCGGTGACCAGGCCCAGGCGCAGGCTCAGGGTCTGCAGGACGATGGCCGCCAGGCTGGACAGCACCACCACGAACAGCAAGGCCGTCCCATAGCGCGACCCGGCCTCGATGTCGGTCGCCCAGTTGCCCGGGTCCATGTAGCCGACGCTGACCAGCAGGCCGGGCCCGGCGAAGCGCAGCGCCCGCTTCCAGGGCGGGAGACCGTCGGGCACGGCGACGGCGCCGCGCACCTCGGCGGGACAGAACGGCGCGGTGGCGGTCTTGGGCAGGGCGAACATGGCCCAAGCGTTAGCGTGGATTCGCGCGGCGTATAGAAGGGAAAGGCGCTTCAGCCCTTCGCCAGTCGCCTTCCCAGTTCGGCCATGTCGCGCACGAACCATACCGTGCGGCCGCGGTTCGACTCGTGGACGAAGTCACGCAGGCTGTTGCTGGCCTGCGTCCAGGGCGTGATCTCGCCGACGAAGGCGACGTTCAGACGGTAGTTGGTGAACTTCTGGATCACCTCGCCGGCGATGCGGGTCTTCAGGTCGAGAAAGTCTGGGTCAAGCCGTTCCAGCGGGATGGCTAGCCACTGAACGTCCCGCGTCCAGGCCTCGCTCAGGAAGTCGTTGACCGAACGCACATCCAGCTTGGGATCTTCGCCCGCGAAGACCAGCACCGGCGTGTCGTGAAGGGTTTCGAGATGGTTCATGCTCACGCTTCCAGGGCGGCCTTGGCGGTCTTGGGCAGGAGGCTGATCGCCTCATCCAGCAGCTTTCGCCAGGTCTCGCCCCGATCCCGCGCCTCGCCATAGGCCTCGCGCAGGGCGAAGGGATCGTCCTGGGCGAGGGCTTGGATGAGCTGGGTGGCCTGGAGCCGGTCCTTGAGCCCCTTCTCCGGATTGACCTTGCGGTCGCGACTGACAATCAGTTTGTGAACGGCGTACCGCGCGGGAGCGGGGACGTTCACGAGAACGCCGGCGCCTTGCAGAACCGCCGTCTCCACCGGCTCGCGCAGCAGAAAATCCATATAGGGCAAGGGCACGGCGTCGCTGCCCAAGGTGGGCAGGTAAGATGGCGTGTCGCGCGGCGCGCCACGATTGGTGGTCAGGACATCGACCCGATAGCGCTCGCCCAGCGCATAGCTCGTGGTGCGGGTCGAGTCGAAGGCGTAGCTCACCGGCGAGAAGCGCGGATCCAGACCGCGCAGGATGTCGAGGATCGGCCTGTCGAGCGTTTCATCCAGGTTCGAGGCGATACCGAAGTCCTGGGCGATGTCCAGGTCCAGGGTCGCCAGGCTGGAGACGGGCAGGCGCACGCCCAGATGCGCGGCATAGGTCTGGAACGCGACCGTGCCAATCAGCAGGGCGCGCAGGCGAAAGACGCCGGCCTCGGCCAGGGCCTGGATGATCTGGGCGCTCGTGCGGTCCGGACGGGGAGCTCCCGAGGCCACGATCGCGGCCACGAGACGGCGGCGGTCGTCCACATCCGCGCGATGTTCTCCGTGTCTGGCGATCCGCTCGCGCAGGGCTTCGCTGTCGGGTCCAGCGTAGATCTGGCGCCGACTGTGGGCGCCGCCAGTCGGCATCTGGACGTACCAGTAGAGCCGGCCCTTCACGGTCTTGGAGACGAAGGTCGAGCCGACCGGATATTCGCCGAACCGCGCCAGCCGCAGTCGCTCCATCAGCTCAGCATAGCTGGTGTGGGCGGAAAGGGGCAGCCGCTCGATCATGGTTGTAGGTTATACGCAAATCCAGATCGTGCGTATAACTTTTCGCGTCTGCATTGGGGGCGACAGAGCCAGCCGGAGTTGCCGATCATTCATACACATGTTTGATTGCGCGAAACCCGGAGGAACACCATGGCCGCGCCCAGCTTCGAGACCCTGATCTATGCCGTGGAGGCAGGGATCGCGACCGTCACCCTGAACCGTCCGGACAAGCTGAACGCCTTCACCGCCCGGATGATGAAGGAGCTGATCGAGGTCTTCGACCTCACCGACGCCGACGACGCCGTGCGGGTGGTGATCGTCACCGGCGCCGGGCGGGCCTTCTGCGCCGGGGCCGACCTGTCCGCCGGCGGGGCCACCTTCGACCGCACCAGCCCCCAGGCCCTGGAGCGCGAGGAGGGCAAGGTCGGCGACGTCTATCGCGACGGCGGCGGCCGGGTGGTGCTGCGGATGTACGAAAGCCTCAAGCCGATCATCGCCGCCGTCAACGGTCCGGCGGTCGGGGTGGGCGTGACCATGCAGCTGCCGATGGACATCCGCCTGGCCTCGACCGACGCCAGGTTCGGCTTCGTGTTCGCCCGCCGCGGCATCACGCCCGAGGCCTGCTCGTCCTGGTTTCTGCCGCGGCTGGTGGGGATGCAGACGGCGCTGGAATGGTGCTTCACCAGCCGGGTGTTCGGCGCGCAGGAGGCCCTTGAGCGCGGTCTGGTCCGCTCGCTGCATGCGCCCGAGGACCTGCTGCCCGCCGCCCGGGCCCTGGCCCGCGAGATCGCCGACAACACCGCCCCGGTCTCGGTGGCGCTGAGCCGCCAGCTGCTCTGGCGCATGGCCGGCGCCGACCATCCGATGGAGGCCCACAAGGCCGACAGCCGCGCCATCCAGTCGCGCGGCGCGGCCGGCGACGCCAAGGAGGGCGTCAGCTCCTTCCTGGAGAAGCGCGCGCCGGTCTATCCCGACAGGGTCTCGGCCGATCTTCCCGATGTCTGGCCGGAGTGGGGCGAGCATCCGTTCCGGTAGGGGCGGCGTATCCCTGATCGAGCCGCCGCGGAGAAGGTGCATGGAAATTCCCCGCCGTCTCCCTGGGCTCTCCACCTGACGGCGCTACCGCTGCGGTCCATGACCTCAGCCGAACGCCCGCTCGCCGACCAGCACATCGTCGTCCTGCTCGGCGGCCCGTCGGCCGAGCGCGAGGTCAGCCTGGCCACCGGCGCGGCCTATGCCGACGCGCTCGAGCGGCTGGGCGCGCGGGTCAGCCGGGTCGACCCCGGTCGCGACGTCGCCCAGGTCCTGACCGCTCTCAAGCCCGACCTGGTGTTCAACGGCCTGCACGGCCGGTGGGGCGAGGACGGCTGCATGCAGGGCGTGCTGGAGACCCTGGGCCTGGCCTACACCCACTCCGGCGTCCTGGCCTCGGCCCTGGCCATGGACAAGGCCCGCAGCAAGGCGGTGCTGGCGGCGGCGGGGATCCCCGTGCCCGGCGGCGGCCTGTTCGACCGCCACGATGTCGCGCGCGACCATGTGATGCAGCCGCCCTACGTGGTCAAACCCAACGCCGAGGGCTCGTCGGTCGGGGTGTTCGTCGTGCGCGAGGGCGCCAACGGGCCGCCGCGCGACCTGGCCGCGCCGGACTGGGCTTTCGGAGAAGAGGTGATGGTCGAGCCCTACATCCCCGGGTTGGAGCTTTCCGTCGCAACCCTTGGCCAGCCAACCGGTCCCAGAGCCCTGGCGGTCACCGAAATCCGCTCGTCCACAGGTTTCTACGACTATGCCGCCAAGTACGCCGAAGGCGGCTCGGTCCACCTTCTGCCCGCCCCAATCCCGAACGCCGTCAGGGACCGGGCGATGCGCCTGGCCGAGCTTGGCCATGCAAGTCTTGGTTGCCGAGGTGTGACCAGGGCGGACTTTCGTTATGACGACATTAACGACCTTCTGGTCCTTCTAGAGGTCAATACGCAGCCTGGCATGACACCCACTTCGCTCGTCCCCGAGCAGGCGGATCACGCCGGAGTCTCGTTTGATCGTTTAGTGTTCTGGATCGTGGAGGACGCTTATGCCCGCAAGCGTGCGGGGGGGACCGCGTAAGCCAACGCGCCCCCGGGCCGAAGGGCCCGCAAGTCCGAAGGCTCGACCGGCCGCGCGCAACGCCGCGCCGCCGGCTGGAAAGCTGCAAGCTGCGCGCGGCGGCGTGGGCGTGTCGCCCGGCCTGGCCCTCAGCGTGGCCGGCGGCGCCCTGGTCGTCGCCCTGGTCGCCACCCTGGCCACCGGCCACCGGGCCGAGCGCCTGGGCCAGGCCATGGCCCGCGGCGTCGACGGCGAGTTCGCGGATCTGGGCTTCAAGCTGAAGACCGTGCACATCGAGGGCGCCTCGCCGATGGCCAAGGCCGACATCCTGAACGCCACGGCCCTGTACCAGGACCAGCCGACCCTGGGCCTGGACCTGGCCGACCTGCGCGCCCGCGTCGAAGGCGTGGGCTGGGTCAAGAGCGCCAAGGTCGTGCGCCTGCTGCCCGACACCGTGTTCATCTCCGTCGAAGAGCGCCCGGCCCTGGCCGTCTGGCAGCATTCCGGCGCCATGCGGGTGATCGACGGCGAGGGCCGCATCATCCGCGAGGCCGACGCCGCGCGCTTCCCGCAGCTGCCGCTGGTGGTGGGGCAGGGCGCCGACCAGGCCGCCGGCGCCATCCTGCCGGCCGTCAACGCCCGGCCGCGGCTGCGCGACCGCCTGGAGGCCCTGGTGCGGGTCGACGACCGCCGCTGGGACCTGCGCCTGAAAGATGGTTCGCTGATCCAGCTGCCGGCCATTGACGAAGAGTCCGCGCTGATTCAATTGGATCAGCTCGATCAACGACAACGAATCCTCGATCTCGGTTTCGCGCGCATCGACCTGCGCGACCCCGAGATGGTGGCCGTAAGGCCTCGCGACGCGGTGCTGCCCGGGCAGCCCGTGGCCGGAGGGGCCTGAACATGAACTTGTGTGTGAGGTGACTGTAGCGATGTCGCGACTGGATGACCGGAAGCAAGCCCGCGAAGGCTTGAAGGCGACGCTCGTGCGTCAGCCGGCGGTCGCGGCCGTCGATCTTGGCGCGTCCAAGGTCACCTGCTTCATCATGAAGGCCGACGGGATCCACCGCGACAACCGCACCCTCAGCACGGCCGGCGTCGGCTATGTGCAGTCGCGCGGCGTGCGCGGCGGGGCGATCGTCAATCTGGACGAGGCCGCCCAGGCCATCGCCCAGGCCGTCGAGCGGGCCGAGACCGTGGCCGGCGTCAACGTCCAGGGCGTCAGCGTCTGCACGGCCGGCGGCCAGCTGGCCAGCCACCGCGTCCACACCCAGGTGTCCCTCGGCGCCCGGCCGATCGGCGACGCCGACCTGTCGCGCGCCATCGCCTCGGCCCTGGCCCAGGTCCGCATTCCCGGCCGCAAGCCGATCCACCTGCTGCCGATCGCCTGGTCCGTCGACGGCCAGCGCGGCATCCGAGATCCTCGAGCGATGTTTGGTCGCGCGCTCGGACTCGAACTGCTGGTCGTCTCGGTCAACGAGAACATCTTCCACACCCTGGCCCACTGCGTCGAGCGCGCCCACCTCAGCTTCGAGGGCGTGGTCGCCGCGCCGTTCGCCTCGGCCCTGGCGGCCCTGGAAGAGGACGAGATGGACCTGGGCGCCGTCTGCATCGACATGGGCGGCGGCTCGACCTCGGTGGCGGTGTTCAACAACGGCGCCCTGTGCCACGTCGACAGTCTGGCCGTCGGCGGCGGACACGTCACCCAGGACATCGCCCGCGGCCTGCAGACCTCGGTCGCCGGCGCCGAGCGCATCAAGACCCTGCACGGATCGGCCATCGCCTCGGCCAACGAGGACCGCGAGATGATCGAGGCCCCGCCGCGCGGCGACGATCCGGGCGCGGGCCCGGTCATCGCGCCCCGCAGCTTGCTGAAGGGCATCATCCAGCCCCGCGTCGAGGAGACGCTGGAACTGCTGCGCGAACGCCTGAAGGCCTCGGGCGCGCCCGTCGAGCCGGGGGCGGGCATCGTCCTGACCGGCGGCGCCAGTCAGCTGGCCGGCGTGCGCGAGGTGGCCGTGCGCGTCTTCGACCGTCCCGTCCGCCTGGGCCGTCCGCGTCGGGTGCCGCACCTGGCCGACGCCGCCTCCGGACCGGCCTTCTGCGCCGCCGCCGGCGTCCTGCACCGCACGGCCTTCGGCCCGCGCGAGGTGGTCTCGCCCAAGGCGCTGGCCGGGGCGGCGATCCGCAAGCGTCCGCTCGACCCCAACGCCAGCCCGGTCGCCCGGGCCGCGGCTTGGCTGCGCGACAATCTTTGATCGGACGGTCGCGGGGCGTGGCCCCGCATTGCGGTGAGCTTCGCGCCAGCTTGGCTGAGCCGCGCCCGCCGGCGTGCGATTGTAAATTTTTGTGATCCGATGATTTTTTCGTCTTGGCCAAGCTCGTTAAGAACAGCGGCCAAGTCTTAACCGCTCTTAAGCATGACCGTTTACGATCTAAGTGTCGGAAACACCTGAAAGCCTAGTTTTCGAGGCGTCGGAAACGGGGTTTTCCAAGGGTTTTTCGCTCAGCGGCGTTCCGCCGCACGGCGGTCCCGGCTAGGTTCGGGAACCCAAGGAATCCCAGGCGATTCCTTTGGATAACTGGATTTTTTCGGCTGCCTTGGGATCGACCGGACGCCGACTCAGCTTATGCAGTTAACCACCGATTAAGGTTGGTGGTTGTTCTGTTAACCCGATCGTCGAGATGACTCCCGGCGGTTGATCCGCTCGGTAGTTGACGAATTCGGCGTTTAGGACGCGAGGGTCCCATGGCAATTTCTCTTTCCGCGCCGCGTACCACTGAACTGAAGCCGCGTATCGTGGTGTTCGGCGTCGGTGGGGCCGGTGGCAATGCTGTCAACAACATGATCGAGGCCGGCCTCGAGGGTGTTGAGTTCGTGGTGGCCAACACCGACGCGCAACAGCTCCAGTTCGCCAAGACGGACCGCCGCATCCAGCTGGGCGTGCAGGTCACGCAAGGCCTGGGCGCGGGCGCACACCCCGAGGTCGGCATGAGCGCGGCCGAGGAAAGCTTCCCCGAGATCGGCGAGCACCTGGACGGCGCGCACATGGTGTTCATCACCGCCGGCATGGGCGGCGGCACCGGCACCGGCGCGGCTCCGATCATCGCCAAGTGCGCTCGCGAGCGCGGCATCCTGACCGTCGGCGTGGTCACCAAGCCCTTCCACTTCGAAGGCCGCCACCGCATGCGCCTGGCCGACGCCGGCATCGGCGAGCTGCAGCGCTATGTCGACACCCTGATCGTCATTCCGAACCAGAACCTGTTCCGCGTCGCCAACGAGCGCACGACCTTCGCCGAAGCCTTCGGCATGGCCGACCAGGTGCTGCACTCGGGCGTCCGCTCGATCACCGACCTGATGGTGCTGCCGGGCCTGATCAACCTCGACTTCGCCGACGTCCGCACGGTCATGACCGAGATGGGCAAGGCGATGATGGGCACCGGCGAGGGCACCGGCGAGGACCGCGCCCTGATGGCCGCCCAGAACGCCATCGCCAACCCGCTGCTGGACGAAGTCTCCCTGAAGGGCGCCAAGGCCGTGCTGGTCAATGTGACCGGCGGCATGGACATGACCCTGCTGGAAGTCGACGAGGCCGCCAACGCGATCTCGGACCAGGTCGATCCGGAAGCCAACATCATCTTCGGCGCGGCCTTCGATCCGTCGCTGGACGGCGTGATCCGCGTGTCGGTGGTCGCCACCGGCATGGACGGCGCGTCGATCGCCCAGATCGAGCCCAAGCCCGTCTCGCGCAACACCACGGCCCAACCGCTGATCGCCGAGACCCGCCCGGCCGCGCCGCAGCCCGCCCCGGCCCCGGCCCCGACGGTCGCCGAGACCACCCGTCCGGGCATGCGCTACGAGCCGCGTCCGATCGAGCGTCCCGCCGCGGCTCCGGTCGCGTCCTACGCGCCCGAGCCGGCCTATGAGGAACCCGCCCCGGTCGTCGAGGCCCAGGAAGACCTGCGCTTCGAAGAGCCGGTGATGGAAGAGCCGCGCATCGCCGCCCCGGCCCCGCGCGTCACCCGCATCGTCGACCCGATGGTCGCGGAGGCCGAGGACGAGCCGCTGTACAGCGAGACCTACGAGGATCGCCGGCAGCAGAAGTCCGGCGGCTGGATGAGCCTGTTCGGCGGCGGTCGCCAGCAGCGCTACGAACAGCAACCGGCCCAGCCGCCGCGCCAGACGGGTTCGGCCCGTCCGCAGCTGCAGCCGCTGGACCAGCCGACCACCGACGAAGGCGAGGATCTGGAGATCCCGTCCTTCCTGCGCCGCCTGGCCAACTGAAAGTCTCCGAAAGTTTAGTGGCGTACCTGTAAGCGTAACCGAGACCCCCGGGGCGAAAGCCCCGGGGGTTTTGTTTTGGGCCTTAGCCCTTCCGTGGCGGGGCGACCACTTGCCCCCTACGGGTCGCTTCGCGACCGTCTTCCCCCAGAGGGGGAAGAGCGCCAGTGCGTGAGGCTCCGCCCCCTATGGGGGCGGACAGACCGCGAAGCGGTCAGGTGGGGGCAAGTGTTATGACCCTCTGCTCACTCCATGCTAAGGGTCATGAAGTGCCAACTCTTGGACTGACCCGGTCACGATGAAGCTCACCCGCGCCGATCGAAAGATTTTGGAGATCCTCCAGCAGGACAGCTCGGTCACGAACGTGGAGCTGGCCGAGCGGGTGGGGCTGTCGCCCAGTCCGTGCCTGCGCCGGGTCAAGCAGCTGGAGGCCTCGGGCCTGATCGCCGGCTATGTGGCGCTGCTGGACCGCCGCAAGGCGCGGCTGGACCTGCTGGCCTATGTCGAGGTCCAGGTCGACCGCCACAGCGAGACCGCCGCCGAGGCCTTCGCCGACGCCGTGCGCCGCGAGCCGATGGTGGTGGGCTGCCATGCCATGACCGGCGGCTACGACTACCTGCTGCGGGTGGTCGCCCCCAATCTCGACGCCTATGCCGACTTCACCATGAAGCGCCTGCTGAAGATGCCGGCGGTCAAGGACATTCGCTCGTCCTTCGTGCTGGAGACCATCAAGGACGCCACGGCGCTGCCGCTGGACTATCTAGAGTAGGGGGCGCAACTGATTTCCGGCTTCGACCCGTTGCGGACGGCATCGCTGGCCGCGATCATGCGGTCATGAAAACGATCACCATCGACTGTGCGGGCGTGAGTTCCGCCGATGAATTCTGGCGACGCTATCTCGACGCGACACGACCCGATGGTGGCGAGCAATTCGGGCGCAATCTGGACGCGTTCTGGGATGCCATCGAAGGCGGCGGCCCGGGCTGGCCAGGAGAGGTAGTGCTGGCGTTCCAGCACACCGAAGCTCTTTCAGAACTTCGCACCTCAGCAGGTGGGTCCCTTCTCGACGGGCTGCGCCAAGTCGCTGAGCAGGCGAGGCGCATCAGGGTTCAGATCTCCTAGCCTAGGTCTCTTCTACCCTAGTCGGACATTGCCAGTGCTTTGGCGATGCGGGAGCTTGAAGTGAGAGCGAAGCGAGGACCAGCATGGACTTTTCGATCAGGAATTACAGTGCGGTTCCACTGACGCTCTCCATCGAGCCGTATTGCGACCAGCACGAAATTCCACCAGGAGGAGAAGCCATCGCGACACTAGAAGATGGGAAGCCACATTCCATCGACTTTCATCCTGGCAACTGGGTGTCGCTTTGGGACGAAGGCGTGAAAGAGGCCAAGGTAGAGATCCATTCCACCTACGTGTCGCTCACGCCTAAAACGGCGGTCGACCGTCCGTAGTGAAGGTCCGCAGACCACCCTTCGGCGACCTTCGGAGCGTCCGTTCCGCAGCCTCAGGCGAATATCTGTTTTGGGCGAGCGCCGAGCCGGGACCGCCGGAAGCGCTGAGCTCACGCTCCAGTCCCGGATTTTCGCGCTGCGCGCTCATCCGGGATGCCAGCCGTTCTGAGGCATATGCGATAAGGGCGGGAAGGTGATTTAGGGGGGTCGAGCGCCGTCCATCCCCGCCGACGCCGCCGAAAACCTCAACCCTTTCAACGCCCGGAAAAATAATAAGCGTCACCGATCCTCGGACCTCGAACCGCCTGCACAATGATAGCCGTCCCCATCGCGGGGGAGGGCTCTTGGTACCGGCCCAAGCAGGCGATGGGGATGGAACCGAGCGGGGCCGCCTGGGCCTGGCGATCGGACCGCGGCGGGCGGCGGGGCTCAGAAGGCTTCAAGGCCCGGCGGGGACGATGGCGGGACAGGCGGGTCGACGGGGCCGGGAGTTCAAACCGGCCTGTTCCAGGATCTGTCGGAGTCGTCGACGGCCCCTTCCGGGCGACTTTGATCCTGCCCGTCCGAGGGGGAACGTCGATCGGGATGAAACAGGCCCTCAATCGCCGTCCCTCGAGACAAACGGTTTCGCGGAGCGGTCAGGTCTAGCCGAAACGCACACCCACTACCCACGGTCATCCGGGCTCGGCCCGGACCGCTCCGCGCCTCCCCATCCCGCCGGGTTTTCCGGCCGGGACATGCGCTCGCGCGTGTCCTCACGCGATGCGTCGCGTCTGTTAGGGACACGCCCAAGGTCACGTCATCGGCTCGGTCACAAGTATGGAAAAATGACCCGTAAATTAGCATCAAATGACGGTGATAGACAGTAAGGTGGTCATCATAGCCAGATGCTGTCCTTCACGCCGTCCTATCCTGCCGCCGTATCCCTTTTCCGGAGCGCGGCGCATGCTGGTTGTCGATCAAAAGTCCCTGTCGCCCGCCCTGGTGTCGCCCGTGCGGCCGGCCCTGGAAGGCGTCGGCGCCTACAAGGCCGGCATGACCCTGGCCGAAGCGGGCCGCCTGGCCGGCCGCGCGGACCTGTCCAAGCTGGCCAGCAACGAGAACCTGCTGGGCGCCAGCCCGAAGGTCGCGGCGGCGGTGCAGGCCGCCCTGGCCAGCCCCGAGATCTATCCCGACCCCTATTGCGAGACCCTGCGCGCGGCGATCGGCCAGCGGTTGGCGGTGGATCCGGCCCGCATCGTCATGACCCCGGGCTCCGAGGCCCTGATCGACTACCTGTTCCGCGCCGTGCTGCATCCCGGCGACAGCCTCCTGCTGTCCTCGCCGACCTTCCCGGCCTACGAGATCTTCGCCCGCTGCGCCGAGGCCAGCCTGATCGACGTGCCGCGCCTGCCAAGCTTCGATCTCGACGTCGAGGCCTTCAAGCGCGAGGCGGCCAAGGGCCCCAAGCTGCTGGTGCTGTGCACCCCCAACAACCCGACCGGCAACGCGACCAGTGGCGTCGACCTGGCCGAGATCCTGGCCGTCACCCCGCGCTCGACCGTGGTGTTCGTCGACGAGGCCTATCGGGAATATCACCAGGCCTTCGACACCCTGGCCCTGCTGAAGGCCTGGGGCGGGACCTGGGTTTCGGCGCGGACCTTCTCCAAGGCCTATGGCCTGGCCGGCCTGCGGGTGGGCTACGGGATCTGCTCGTCGGCCGAACTGGTCGGCTACCTGGACCGCATCCGCCCGCCGTTCAACGTCACCGCCGTCAGCCAGGCCGCCGCTCTGGCCGCCTGGGACGATGTCGAGCACCTGGAACGTACCGTGGCCCTGACGATCGCCGAGCGCGGCCGGGTCGAGGCGGCCCTGGACGCCCTGGGCGTCGAGCGCACCGACAGCGCCGGCAATTTCGTCTTCGTGCGCAGTCCGACCGGCGCCGAGGCCGCCGCCGCGCGTTTGTTGCGCGAAGGGCTTATCATCCGTCCCACGCCCGTGCCCGGCGGCTGGGTGCGGGTCACCATCGGCCGTCCCGCCGACAACGACCGCCTGATCGCCGCCCTGCCGGCCGCCCTTGCTCTCTGACCTTTCGGAGCTCGCCATGACCATCACGAACGAAAACCCCCTGGGCCTCGACGGCTTCGCCTTCGTGGAGTTCACCAGCCCCGAGCCGGCGGCCATGAAGGCGCTATTCGAGCAGCTGGGCTTCGTGCCCGCCTCGACCCACCCGACCAAGGCCGTGACCCGCTACAAGCAGGGTCGCATCAACCTGTTGGTCAATGACGAGCCCGCCGGCCAGGCCGCCGCGTTCCGCGCCGCCCACGGTCCCTCGGCCAACGGCATGGCCTTCACCGTCGCCGACGTCGAGCAGGCCTATGTCGAAGCCCTGAAGCGCGGGGCCGTGGCGGCCGACGCCTCCAGGACGGTGCTGGGCGAGGGCGCGCGGGTGCTGGAAGGCATCGGCGGTTCGATGCTGTACTTGGTGGCCGGCCCCGAGGCGGTGTTCGCCAGCTGGACCCCGGTCCCCGGCGCCGCCGAGGCCGAAGCCGCCAACAGCGTCGGCCTGGACCTGCTGGACCACCTGACCCACAACGTTCGCCGGGGCCAGATGCGCACCTGGTCGACCTTCTACCGCGACGTCTTCGGCTTCGAGGAGCAGAAGTATTTTGACATCAAGGGCCAAGCCACCGGCCTGTTCAGTCAGGCGATGATCGCCCCCGACAAGGCCATCCGCATCCCGCTCAACGAGAGCCAGGACGACAAGAGCCAGATCGAGGAGTTCATCCGCCAGTACAACGGCGAGGGCATCCAGCACCTGGCCCTGACCACCGACGACATCTACGACACCGTCGAGAAGCTGCGGGCCCGGGGCGTCAAGCTGCAGGACACCATCGAGACCTATTACGAGCTGGTCGATAAGCGCGTGCCCGGCCACGGCGAGGACCTGGAGCGGCTGAAGAAGAACCGCATCCTGCTGGACGGCAATGTCGGTGAGGAAGGCCTGCTGCTGCAGATCTTCACCGAGAACCTGTTCGGGCCGATCTTCTTCGAGATCATCCAACGCAAGGGCAACCAGGGCTTCGGCAACGGCAACTTCCAGGCCCTGTTCGAGAGTATCGAGCTGGACCAGATCCGCCGCGGGGTGATCACGGTTGAGGCTTGAGGGCTTTCCGATCGGAGAGGGGGCGGCTTACTCTCTTTCCGCTCATCCCGGCGAAAGCCGGGACCCAAGCTGACTCTCAGTATGGGCCAAGAACGATCGAACCGCCGCTGATCTCTTCCAGGCGCAGCTTGGGTCCCGGCTTTCGCCGGGATGAGCGGAAGGCGGGGGAGGCCGCGAGAAGAAGATGACCGACACGCTCCATTACCAATCCGGCTTCGGCAACCACTTCTCGACCGAGGCCGTCCCCGGCGCCCTGCCGGTCGGCCAGAACTCGCCGCAGAGGCCGCCGTTCGGCCTCTATGCCGAGCAGCTGTCGGGCACGGCCTTCACCGCCCCGCGCCACGAGAACCGCAGGAGCTGGCTCTATCGCCTGCGGCCCAGCGCCGGCCACGGGCCCTATGCGCCCTACGCCCACGACCGGCTGAAGAGCGCCCCGTTCGACGCCGCCCCGCCCACGCCCAACCGCCTGCGCTGGGACCCGATAGAGGTTCCCGTCGAGCCCGTCGACTTCGTCGACGGCCTGGTCACGATCGGGGGCAATGGCGATGTGGCGGCCCAGGCCGGCATGGCCGCGCACCTCTACCTGGCCAACCGCTCGATGACCGACCGGGTGTTCCAGAACGCCGACGGCGAGCTGCTGGTCGCGCCGCAGCAAGGCGCCTTGCGCTTCATCACCGAGTTCGGCCGCCTCGACGTCGCGCCGGGCGAGATCGTGGTCATTCCCCGCGGCGTGCGGTTCCGCGTCGAGCTGGACGGCCCGGCGCGCGGCTATGTCTGCGAGACTTACGGCGCGGCCTTCCACTTGCCGGAGCTGGGGCCGATCGGCTCGAACGGCCTGGCCAACAGCCGCGACTTCCTGGCGCCGGTCGCCGCCTTCGAGGACCTGGAGCGCCCCACCGAGGTGATCCAGAAGTTCCAGGGCGGCCTGTGGGCGGCGACCTGGGACCACAGCCCGCTGGACGTGGTGGCCTGGCACGGGACCCTCGCGCCCTACAAGTACGACCTGGCGCGGTTCAACACGATCAACACCGTCAGTTTCGACCATCCCGACCCGTCGATCTTCACCGTCCTGACTGCGCCCAGCGAAATCCCGGGCACGGCCAATGTCGACTTCGTGATCTTTCCGCCGCGCTGGATGGTGGCCGAACACACCTTTCGGCCACCCTGGTTCCACCGCAACGTGATGAGCGAGTTCATGGGGCTGGTCCACGGCGCCTACGACGCCAAGGCCGGCGGCTTCTCGCCCGGCGGGGCGTCGCTGCACAACGCGATGAGCGACCATGGCCCCGATCTGGCCAGCCACCAGGCCGCGACGGAGGCGCAGCTGGCTCCGCACAAGATCGATGGAACCATGGCCTTCATGTTCGAGAGCCGCTGGGTGATCCGGCCGACGAAGTTCGCGCTGGAGACTTCGGCGCTTCAGGCCGACTATGACGCCTGCTGGACGGGCTTTCCCAAGGCCAAGCTGCCCTAGGGACGCCGGTCGGCCCCAACAACGAAGCAAAGAGGAAGCGCCCATGAAGCTTGCGTCCCTGAAGGGCGGCCGCGACGGCCGGCTGGTGGTGGTCTCCAACGACCTGGCCTGGTTCACCGACGCCGGAACGATCGCCCCCACCCTGCAAGCCGCCCTCGACGACTGGGAGCGCTGCGAGCCGATGCTGAAGGCCCTGGCCGCGAGCCTGGAGGACGGGGGCGTGCCGCGGGAACGCTTCCACGAGCGCGAGGCCGCCAGCCCCTTGCCGCGCGCCTACCAATGGCTCGACGGCAGCGCCTATGTGAACCACGTGCAGCTGGTGCGGCAGGCCCGCGGGGCCGAGATGCCGGAGAGCTTCTGGACCGATCCGCTGATGTACCAGGGCGCCTCAGACGGGTTCCTGGGGCCGCGCGACGCCATCCCGCTGGCCGACGAGGCCTGGGGCTGCGACCTGGAGGGCGAGGTGGCCGTGATCGTCGGCGACGTGCCGCTGGGGGCCGGCCGCGACGAGGCCCTGGCGGCGATCCGCCTGGTGATGCTGGTCAACGACGTTTCCCTGCGCGCCCTGATCCCGGCCGAGCTGGCCAAGGGTTTCGGCTTCGTGCAGTCCAAGCCGGCTGGCGCCTTCTCGCCGGTCGCGGTCTCGCTGGACGCCCTGGGCGAGGCCTGGAAGGACGGCAAGCTGCACGGCGCGCTGCTGGTCGAGCTGAACGGCCAGGATTTCGGCAAGGCCGACGCCGGCGCCGACATGACCTTCGATTTCGCGACCCTGGTGGCCCACGCCGCCAAGACGCGGTCGCTGGCGGCTGGGACGATCGTCGGCTCGGGCACGGTCAGCAACCGCGGCCCGGACGGCGGTCCTGGCAAGCCGGTCAGCGAGGGCGGCTTGGGCTATTCGTGCCTGGCCGAGGTCCGCACGGTCGAGACGATCCAGACCGGCCATCCCAAGACCCCGTTCCTGAAGGCGGGCGACACGGTGCGCATCGAGATGCGCGACGCCAAGGGCCACACGATCTTCGGGGCGATCGAGCAGACGGTGGCGCAGGCTTGAGGCGCCAGGCTTGAGTGACGACGCGAACGTCGGGCGGGCCTGGACCACGCCGGCGGGCGTCAGGCTGGGCCCGCTCGACCAGATCGCCGATCCCGGAGCGCGGAACTATGTGCTGCAGATCGGCGACAAGCGCTTCCACGGCTTCGTGGTGCGCCGGGGCGAGGCGGCGTTCGGCTATGTCGACCGCTGCCCGCACGCCGGCCTGCCGCTGGCCCAGGTGCTGGACCGCTACCTGACCGACGACGGCCAGTTGATCGCCTGCTCCTGGCATGGGGCGCTGTTCGAGCCGGAGACCGGCGCCTGCGTCGGCGGGCCCTGCGTCGGCGCGCGGCTGTCGCCTTGGCCGGTCAGGGTGGAGGATGGGTGGATCGTCACGGCCTGACCGCGGTTGCGGGTCTGCACGAGATCTCCATGACCTCTTTCCTGGTCGTGGAAGGGCCCGTCATGTCCACGAGACCCCACGCCCCTAGACCGTTCCCGACGAACAGGGAGCCGACCGATGCCTTTCGCCCAGACCCAGGTGCGCGACTACGCCGTGGTGATCCATGCCGGCAACGACGCATGGACCTGGCAGGTGATGGATTTCGACGCCCGCGTCGCCGCCAGCGGCGAGGCGCCGGATCGCGAAAGCGCGTGGCGCAGCGGCCTGTTCGCGGCCGAGGCGGTCGGGGTCTTGGTCCGCATCGGCCGTCGGGCCTGACCCGCGGGCAAAAGAAAGGCCGCCTTCTACAGGAGAAGAAGACGGCCGAAAGTCGCATAGGAGGAAACGCCCACGAGGGCTGAGACCTCTATAGCGCACTACTCGATACGTGACAACGTTGTCATGGAATTTTTTACAGGCAGAGCTGAAAACCCTGGTTTTGTTGGGCGGACGGCCTTGGCGAAGACGCGGCGGGCCGCCAGATTCCGGAGGATTCAGACTGGAGTCGCCTGTGAGCCTGACCCTCCGCCTCGCCGTTCCGGAAGATCTGCCGCAGCTGCGCGCGCTAATGAACGCCTCCATCGGCGAACTGCTCAGGCCGTTCCTGGCGCCGGACGCGGTGGCGGCCTCGTTCGACGTCATGGGGCTGGACACCCAGCTGGTCGCCGATGGGACCTATTTCGTGGTCGAGGACGACGGGGCGCTGGCCGGTTGCGGTGGCTGGAGCCGGCGGGCCACGCTGTTCGGCGGCGATCACTCGGCGGGACGCGATGCGGCGCTGCTGGATCCGACCCGCGACGCAGCCAGGGTGCGGGCGATGTACACCCATCCCGACCATGTCCGCAAAGGGGTGGGGCGGCTGATCCTGGAGGCCTGCGAGGCCGCGGCGGCGGGGGAGGGGTTTACGCGCTGCGAACTGGCCGGCACCCTGGCCGGCGAGCCGCTGTACCGCGCCTGCGGCTATCAGGAGATCGAGCGGTTCACCGCGCCGACCTCCCGCGGGGTCGAGGTGCCGCTGGTGCGGATGGGCAAGCCGCTGGCGGGCGTCGTTCCTCGATAGAAAAAGGGCGGGTCCGAGGACCCGCCCTTTCTTACGCAACTCGGTACGCCGTTCTTAGCGGAACAGGCTGAGGATCGACGACGAAGACTGGTTCGCGATCGACAGCGCCTGGATGCCCAGCTGCTGCTTGGTTTGCAGCGACTGCAGCTTGGCGCTTTCCTTGGCCAGGTCGGCGTCGACCAGGTTGCCCACGCCGGCGTCGAGGCTGTCTTGCAGCTTGCCGACGAAGGTCAGGTGGGTGTCCAGGCCCGTCGAGCTGGTGCCCAGCGAGGCCAGCTTGTTGGTCGCCGTGCCCAGGGCGTTGCTGACGGTGGTGATCATCGTCTTGGCGGCCGCGGCGGTCGTGAACGACGACGTGGCGGTCAGGCCCAGGCCGACGAGCGACAGGGTCTTGGCGTTGACGGTGAACTGCGAGCCGTCCGAGTTGGCCAGGAAGGCCAGCTTGGTGGTCGAGCCGTCGGCGATCGAGACGCCGTTGAACTTGGCGTTGGTGACGGCCTTGGTGATCTGGTCGCGCAGGCTGTCGAAGTCAGACTTCAGGGCGTTGAACGAGGCGGTGTTCAGCGAGGTGTCGGAAGCGGCCAGGGCCTTTTCCTTCATCTTGCCCAGCAGGTCGGTGACCGTGTCGCCGGCGGCCAGGGCCACGTCGATGGTCGACTGGCCGCGTTGCAGCGAGTCCTTCACGGCGTTCATCGAGCTGGCGGTCGAGGACTGCGTCTTGGCGATAGCCCAGATCGCGCCGTTGTCCTTGGCGTTGCCGACCTTCTTGCCGGTGTTGATGCGCTGCTGCGTGACCTGAAGTTCGTTGTTGGTGGCGTTCAGGTTTTGCAGGGCGATCATCGCGCCCGAGTTCGTATTGATGCTGTTCAGAGCCATTTCGGCGGTTTCCCATTCAAGGTTGCCGACGTCATTTTGACGGTCGGGAGCATTTTGCTCATCGCCAGCATCCACGGTCGTGCTTTCGATAAAGTAAAAGTGTCGCAGCTAATTTCGCGGGGTGGATAACGCCTCGTTAGTCATTCCGATTCGGCGGAAAGTCGTGGCGTTGAATCGAGTTCATTTGATTGAGAGTCCTGCCGCTGCATCTTGATTTGCGTCGACTCTGCCTGCGGCCCGACTGTTCATGGAAACACGCCGGCGCGCCGCCCCATCGTTCGGGCCGCGAGTCTTGTTGGACCGGACAAAAGAAAAGGGCGGGTCCGACGGACTGACGTGACCCCCATTTTTCATCCAGCGATAACGAGAGTCCTGGGTTGATTTGAGCCTTGGTGTTGGTGGGTGGCAAGAGGCCGGCGCGCGGAGC
>NZ_SLZL01000008.1:190000-242168 GCF_004342605.1 Caulobacter sp. BK020 | reverse complement strand
GCGCTACGACAAGCTGGCGGCCACCTTCATGGGCTTCGTAACCCTCGCCGCCATCATGCTATGGCTCAAATAGCTAAATCGTCACCACAGCCTAGGACCGCTGGGTTGAGGCGTCCGGTGGCCGTTTCTCGAACACCAGCAGCGTCGATGTCGCGGTCGCACAAAGATTGCCTGCGGCGTCGTGAAGCGTCGCCTCGGTAAAGGCTGCCCGCCCGCCCATCGACAAGAGCCGGCCGACCGCGCGCACCGTCCCGCTTCGCTCGGTGAGCGCGCGCAGGAAGGACACCTTCAGTTCCAGCGTGGTGTAGGCGAAGCCTGGCTTGAGGGCGGTGTGGGCGGCGATTCCGCAGGCGCTGTCGAGAATGGACGAGATATAGCCGCCGTGGACCGAACCCATCGGATTGTACGCGCTGCCGTCGGGCTCGGCCTCGAACACCGCGTGGCCGTAAGCCGCCTCGATCAGCGACATGCCGATTTTCCGGCCGAACGGCGGCTGGACGCCGCCCGCCAGCAGCGCCTGCACCTGTTCGAGCCCGCTCGCTCCGCTATCGGCTTTGTACGACATCCAGGTTCTCCTTCAGGGTCACGGCCTAGTGCGCGTCCGGGGGCGGCTTGGCGCCGGCCAGGGGCGGGGGCTTGCAGAACGGGGCCATGACCAGGGCGGCCACGAACAGCATCGCCATCACCCGGAAGACGTCGTTGAAGGCCAGGGTCAGGGCCTCACGACCCACCACCTTGGCCAGTTCGCCTTGCAGGATCAGGGCGGCTTGGCCCGCGTCGGGCGTGCGCTCGGCGATGCGGGCGGCCAGGGTTCCGAGGGCGCCGGTTCCCGAGCGGCCGGCCTCGCCCAGGGCTTCGCCGAAGCGGGCGACGTGGATGCGGGCGTTGTCGCCCAACCAGGTGTTGACCACGGCGATGCCGATGGCGCCGCCCAGATTGCGCATCAGGTTGAACAGCCCCGAGGCGTAGCGCAGCTCGGCCATCTCGAAGCCGCCCAGCGCCAGGGTGACGCTGGGCACGATGCACAGCATGATGGCGAAGCCCCGCAAGGCCTGGGGAGCGAGCAGCGCCGCGAAGCCCCACTGGCTGGTCATGTGCGAGGTCAGCCAAAGGGCCGCGGCGAACAGGGTCAGGCCGATGCTGACGACGATACGCTGATCAACCCGGGTCGAGAGCCGCGCGGCGATCACCGTCGACAGGATCTGGGCGATGCCGGTGACGAACACCGTCGTGCCGATCTCCAGGCTGTCGTAGCCGCGCACCCGGCCCAGAAAGACGGGGATCAGGTAGGTCGATGAATAGAGCCCGAAACCGATCACCAGGTTGAAGGCGCAGGCGAAGGCGAAGGTCGGCTTGCGGAACGGCGTCAGCTTGACGATGGGTCCGCCGGACCGGAACGAACGCTCGACGAAGAGCAGGAAGGCCACGAACGCCACCCAGGCGGCGATGGCGATGTGCGTGTCCTCGAACCACTGCTTGCGCGGGCCCTCCTCGAGCACATACTCCAGCCCGCCCAGAAAGACGGCCATCGCGACCAGGTGGGAATAGTCGATGGTCTTCAGCATCTTGAGCTTTGGGCGATCGACCTTGATCAGGGTGATCGCCAGGAGCGTCACCAGGGCGCCAGGCGCGATGTTGATATAGAAGATCGAGCGCCAGCCGACCGCCTGCGTCAGCCAGCCCCCAACCGTCGGGCCCAGCGTCGGGGCCAGCACCGAGACCATGCCCAGAATGGCCGGGATCATCGCCCGCTGGGGTCCCGTGAACATCGCAAAGCCGGTGGCGAAGACGGTCGGCACCATGGCCCCGCCGGTGAAGCCCTGCAGCACGCGGAACAGGATCATCGAGTCGATGTCCCAGGCCATGCCGCACAGGGCCGAGGACACGGTGAAAAGCCCCGCTGACAGCGCGAACAGCCACCGCGTCGACAGCGCCTGCCCCAAGAAGGCCGCGAACGGGATCATCACCAGCTCGGCCATCAGGTAGCCCGTCTGCACCCAGCTGATCTCGTCGGGCCCGGCCGACAGGCCCGCCTGCACGTCGTTCAGCGAGGCCGCGACGATCTGGATGTCGATCAGCGCCATGAACTGGCCGAACGCCATCACCGCAAAGATCAGGAATTTCGTCCGGGTCGGCAGGGCGCCGGGATCGATCGGAGTCTGGTTCGCGCCGCTCACGGGCCGCCCCTTGAAAGTATGATGTCTATAATATTGTATGCGTCATGCAATCGAGGCCGGCAAGATGCGTTACGACAGCGAGCACAAGGCGCGCACCCGCCAGAAGGTGTTGGACGAGGCCGCCAAGGCTATCCGTGAGGACGGGCCGCACCGGCTGGCCGTGGCCGGGGTGATGGCGCGCGCCGGCCTGACCCATGGCGGCTTCTATGCGCACTTCGCCTCCAAGGAAGCCTTCGTCGCCGAGGCCATCGCCCACATGTTCGAGGGCGGGCCGACGGCGATGCTGGAAAAGGTCAAGGGCGCGCCGCCGCGCGATGCCCTGAGCGACTACATTGACTTCTATTTGTCGGCCCGCCACCGCGACACGCGTTCCGGCGGCTGCCCGCTGCCGTACCTGGCGGTCGACTCGCCGCGGCTGTCTGAAGTTTCGCGCGCGCGCTACGCCAGGGGCGTGGCGCACCTGACGGAGATCCTCGCCACCCATCTGGCGGCGCTGGGCCGTGACCACGCCGAGGACGAGGCTAGCTCGACCCTGGCCGAACTGGTTGGGGCCGTCACCCTGGCCCGCGCCGAGCCCGATCCCACCCGTTCCGACGCCATTCTGGAGCGCTCGCGGACACATCTGAAGCGTCGCCTCGGCTTGGAGGCCGCTCAATGACCGACGCCACGCTCAAGGAGGCCTTCGGCGAGGAAGGACGGGTCGAGGCCCCTGCCGCCCGGCCGCGCAAGGGCCCATTTTCCCGAAAGACCGTGCTGGCCGTCGGCGGGGCGATCAGCGTCGCCGCCAGTGGTTCGGCGCTGATCGCCATGCCCAAGAGCTCGGTCTCGACCGACGCGGCCTACCTTCAGGCCGACAGCTCCAGCGTCGCGCCGCGGGTGCGGGGCCTCGTGTCGCAGGTGCTGGTCGGGCACAATCAGATTGTTCGCCGCGGCGATCCGCTGGTCCGCATCGATCCGGAGGAGTTCGACGCCCGCGTCGCCGCGGCCGAGGCCGACGTCGCCAACGCCGAGGCGACGGCCGCCGGCGCCCGCGCGGCCCTGGTGTCGCTGGACGCCGAACAGCGCCTGGCCGGCTCCAACGTGCGCGCCGCCCGAACGGCCATCGCCGCCGCTGACGCCGAGAACAGCCGCGCCCAGGCCGACCGCAAGCGCTACGAAGACCTGGCCGACAGCGGCGCGGTGGCCCGGCGCGATGTCGAGCGCTTCCGCGCCGCGGCTGTCGGAGCCCAGTCGACCGCCGATCGCAGCCGCGCGCAGCTGGCCGTCTCCGAGGATCAGGCCGGGGTCACCGCCGCCAGGCGCGCGACGCTGCTGGCGGGCCTCTCCCAGGCCGACGCGGCGGTGGCCCGCGCGCGCGCCGCCCTGGTGCTGGCCCGGCAGGACCAGGCCCACGCCGTGATCGTCTCGCCGATCGACGGCGTGGTCGGCGACCGTCAGGCCGAGCCTGGCGACTATGTCCAGCCCGGCACGCGGCTGATGACCATCGTGCCGACCAAGGCGCTGTACGTCGTCGCCAACTTCAAGGAGACCCAGGTCGAGCGCATGCTTCCCGGCCAGGACGCGACGATCAAGGTCGACGCCCTGGGCGGCAAGGCGCTGAAGGGGCATGTCGAGAGCTTCGCTCCGGGGTCGGGTTCGCAGTTCTCCCTGCTGCCCTTCGAGCCGGGCACGGGCAACTTCACCAAGATCGTCCAGCGCGTGCCCGTTCGTATTCGCATCGATCCCGGTCAGGCGGATGCCGATCGCTTGCGGCCGGGTCTCTCGACGACGGTGACGGTGCGCCTGAAGGACTAGTCACCGTCCTGATGTGGCGCGTCGCCCGAAATCTCGCGGCTTCCAGCGCCCGAGCGGCCATGCCGATGAGGCTTGGCGGGCGCCGTGGGCTGAGCCAGTCCGTAAAATGGTGCGGGCGGCCGGGATCGAACCGGCATAGCCTTGCGGCTGACAGATTTTAAGTCTGTTGCGTCTACCAGTTTCGCCACGCCCGCGTTGGTCGCACGACCCCTACAGCAGGTCGATTCCGGCGTCGAGGGCGGGCAACGCCGGACGGGTGGCCGGAACGCGGTCGGGCGTGAGGGCTTCTCCATCCAGGAGGACGCCATGACTCACAGGAAGACCGACGAACTGGCGGAGGCGCTCAAGGCCAATCCCAAGCCCAGGCTGGACGACCAGGGCGACATCGCCGCCGACGACGCCGGGGCCACCGCCATGGCCGAGCGGGTGACCCGTTCCGCCGGCGTGCAGGGCGACGAGGAAGACCGCTAGCCGCGACCGCCCGCCTTTCCGGCATCGCTTGCAAACGGGGCCGTCACGGCTCGACGCGGGGCCGATGCATGATAGCGTCGCCGTTCTCGATCGCCTGAGGACTGGGCGAGGGTTGGGGATAGTGATCATGCAGCGTGAACTGGCCGTCCTGGCCCTCCTGGCGGCCTGCGCCGCGCCCCTGGTTCCCGTCGCGAGCCAAGCGGCCGAGGTCGAGGTGGTGCGCGCCGCCCGGCTGCTGGACGTGGCCACCGGCAAGTATCTGGACAGGCCGCAGGTGGTGATCACCGACGGGCGGATCTCGGCGGTGGGCAAGGCCGGCGACGCGGTCCCGGCCGGGGCCACGGTGGTCGACCTGCCCGATGCGACCCTGCTGCCGGGTCTGATCGACATGCACGTCCACCTGGACAGCGTCGCCGAGATCGGCGGCTACACCGGCCTGCAGTACAGCGACGCCTTCTGGAGCGTGGTCCAGACCGCCAACGCCAAGCGCACGCTGGAGGCCGGCTTCACGACCGTGCGCAATGTCGGCTCGGAGAATTTCGACGACGTGGGCCTGCGCGAGGCGATCGACGGAGGCTACGTGCCCGGCCCGCGCATCGTCACGGCCACCTACGCCATCGGCGCGACGGGCGGCCACTGCGACCAGACCTTCTTCCCGCCGTCGATGAACCAGAAGGCGCCCTACAACGTCGACAGTCCCGACGAGGGCCGCAAGGTGGTGCGCACCCTGAAGAAGTACGGCGCCCAGGTGATCAAGATCTGCGCGACCGGCGGGGTGTTCTCGCATGGCGACGAGCCGGGCCAGCAGCAGCTGACCCTGGCCGAGATGCAGGCGATCGTCGACGAGGCGCACATGGCCGGGCTGAAAGTCGCCGCCCACGCCCACGGCGCGGCGGGGATCAAGGACGCCATCCGGGCCGGCGTCGACACCATCGAGCACGCCAGCCTGGTCGACGATGAGGGGATCAAGCTGGCGATCCAGAAGGGCGCCTACTTCTCGATGGACATCTACAACACCGACTACACCCAGGCCGAGGGCGCCCGGAACGGCGTGCTGGAGGACAACCTGCGCAAGGACCGCGACATCGGCGAGGTGCAGCGCGAGAATTTCCGCAAGGCGCTGAAGGCCGGGGTGAAGATGATCTACGGCACCGACGCCGGGGTCTATCCGCACGGGACCAACGGCAAACAGTTCGCGGTGATGGTCCGCTATGGCGCGACTCCGCTGCAGGCCATCCAGGCCGCGACCCTCACCGCCGCCCAGGCCCTGGGCCGCGACAAGGACGTCGGCCAGGTGGCCGTCGGCCGCTATGGCGATCTGATCGGCGTGTTCGGCGACCCGCTGGAGGACATCACGACGCTGGAGGAGCCGGTGTTCGTGATGAAGGGCGGGGCGGTGGTCGTGCGGCCGTAGTCGTCACGCTGCTACACAATGCCGCGGCGATGGCGGCGCCGAGTTAACGCCAAGGTTTCGCGGTGATGCTAGGCCAGTGTCCTGTCGTTCCTGGAGCCGCTGCGGACCATGAGGCTGACCTCCGCCCACCGCGCCTTCCGCCGCACCATGACCCTGATCGCCGGCGGCAACCCGCTGAGCACGGCGCTGCTGGCGATCGTCCAGGCGGTGGAGGCCGAGGACCCGAGCACCGTCTGCAGCATCCTGCTGCTGGACGCCGAGGGCGAACGCCTGCTGCTGGGCGCGGCCCCCGGCCTTCCCGATTTCTATAACCAGGCCATCCACGGCGTGCAGATCGGCCCGTCCGCAGGCTCATGCGGCACGGCGGCGTTCACCGGCCAGCGGGTGATCGTCGAAGACATCCAGACCGATCCCCTGTGGCGGGACTACAAGGCGCTGGCCGCCCAGGCCGGCGTCGCCGCCTGCTGGTCCGAGCCGATCCGCAGCGCCAGCGGCAAGGTGGTCGGCACCTTCGCCCTCTATCATCGCCAGTTGGCCAGGCCGAGCGAGGAGGACATCGCGTTCATCGAGGCGGCGGCGGAACTGGCGGCGATCGCCATCGACCGCCAGCGCGCCGAAGACACCCTGATCGCCAGCGAGGCGCGCGCCCTGCGCGCCGCCCAGAGCGCCCTGGAAACGGCCAGCAACCTCTCCACGTTCTTCGAGGTGTCGCTGGACATGCTGTGCATCCGCGACCTGGAAGGACGGTTCGTCAAGCTGAGCCGGGCCTGGGAGACCGTGCTGGGCTATTCGGTCGAGGAACTGCTGGGCGCGCCGCTGCTGCCGTTGCTGCATCCCGACGACGTCGCTGCCACCCAGGCGCACATGGCCCAGGCCAACGACTCGGGCGAGGTTAGCGGCTTCGTGAACCGCTACCGCCGCCGCGACGGCGAGTACCGCCAGCTGGAATGGCGGGCGCGGCGGTCGGGCGACCTGATCTTCGGCGTGGCCCGCGACGTCACCGAGCGGCTGCGCGACGAGGCCGAGATGGCCGCGGCCCGCAGCGCCGCCGAAGCCGCCAACCAGGCCAAGAGCGACTTCCTGGCCAATATGAGCCATGAGATCCGCACGCCGCTGAACGGCGTCATCGGCATCGCCGCGACCCTGGGCGACACGCCGCTGAGCCCCGCCCAGCGCGAGATGGTCGACCTGATCCGCTGTTCCGGCGCGACCCTGGAGCGCCTGGTGTCCGACATCCTCGACGTCTCCAAGATCGAGGCCGGCCAGATGACCGTCGAGACCGGCGTGTTCGACCTCGAGGCCGCCATCGACGGCCCGCTGGACGTCACCCGGCTGCGGGCCGAGGGCAAGGGTCTGGCCTTCCGGGTCGAGCGCGGCGAGAGCGCCCACGGGACCTTCCTGGGCGACAGCGTCCGCATCGGCCAGGTGCTGGGCAACCTGCTGTCCAACGCCCTGAAGTTCACCGACCAGGGTGAGATCGTCGCCCGGATCGACGTCGAGACCCTGGAAAGCCCGGCGGCGGACGGCCAGGCGGATGCGCGCCTGATCCTGGAGGTCGAGGACACCGGCGTCGGCTTCGACGCCGCGCAGGGCGAGATGATCTTCCAGCGCTTCAGCCAGGCCGACTCGACGATCACCCGCCGCTTCGGCGGCACCGGTCTGGGCCTGGCGATCAGCCGGACCCTGGTCGAGATGATGGGCGGCGAGATCTCGGCCCGGTCGCAGCCAGGGAGCGGGAGCCTGTTCCGCGTGGTCCTGCCGCTGCAGCCGATCGAGGCTGCGGACGTCGCCATGGCCGGCGAGGCGGGAGCCGGCGCGACCCCGGCCGCCAGACCCGACGGGCTCCGCGTGCTGCTCGCCGAGGACCACCCCGTCAACCAGAAGGTCGTGCAGCTGATCCTGGAGCCGCATGGCGTCGAGGTCACGGTAGTCGACAACGGCGCCCTGGCGGTCGAGGCGTTCAGGACCGGCGTCTATGACCTGGTGCTGATGGACATGCAGATGCCGGTCATGGACGGCCTGGCCGCGACCCGGGCCATCCGGCGCCTGGAGCCGCATGACCGAAGCGTCCCGATCATCATGCTCAGCGCCAACGCCATGGCCCATCACCGCCAAGACGCCTTGCTGGCCGGCGCCGACCTGCACCTGGCCAAGCCCGTCACCGCGGCCGACCTGCTCAATGGAATCGGCCAGGCCCTGGACGGGCGCGAGCGTCGCGCGGGCTGAAAGCGACCGGCCCGGCTTCACCTTTGGCCCGCCAGCGCCTAAATCGTGCGGCTCGCGGCGTTCGCGCCGACCGACCCTCCGCTGCAAGGCCGCGCCCGTGATCACCTTCGAAGACGTCTCCAAGACCTATGGCGGGCAGGCGAGCGGCCGCGCCGCCCTGGCCGGGGTCAGCCTGTCGGTCGCGCCCGGCGAGGTGTTCGGGGTGATCGGGGCCTCGGGGGCGGGCAAGTCCACCCTGATCCGGCTGATCAACGGCCTGGAGACGCCGTCGAGCGGCAAGGTGATCGTCGACGGCGACGATGTGGCGGCCCTGGGCGTGGAGGGGTTGCGCTCCCTGCGCCGCCGGGTCGGCATGATCTTCCAGCACTTCAACCTGCTGTCGTCCAAGACCGTGGCCGGCAATGTCGCCTTCCCGCTGAAGCTGGCCGGACGTCCGGACGCCGAGGTCAGGGCGCGGACCGCCGAGCTGCTGGCGCGGGTGGGGCTGAGCGACTTCGCCGGCAAGTATCCGGCCCAGCTGTCGGGCGGCCAGAAGCAGCGGGTCGGCGTCGCCCGGGCCCTGGCCACCGGCCCCAAGGTGCTGCTGTGCGACGAGGCCACCAGCGCCCTCGACCCCGAGACGACCGAACAGATCCTGGAGCTGGTTTCGGGCCTCAACCGCGAGCTGGGCCTGACCATCGTGCTGATCACCCACGAGATGGACGTGGTCCGCCGGGTCTGCGACCGGGTGGCGGTGCTGGAGGCCGGCAGGGTGGTCGAGACCGGGCCGGTCGAGCAGGTCTTCCTGCATCCCGCCAGCGCCACGGCCCGGCGCTTCGTGATGGAGGTTGAAGGCCCCCTTGGCGGCGTTCCCGGCGAGGCCGGCGCCTCGGTTGACGGTCGCCTGGTGCGCCTGACCTTCCGCGGCGAGGCGACCTACAGGCCGATCCTGGGCGCGGTGGCCCGCGAGACCGGCGTCGACTATTCGATCCTGGGCGGCCGTATCCATCGCCTGCGCGAGACCCCCTACGGCCAGCTGACCCTGTCCCTCACCGGCGGCGACGTCGAGGCGGCGATCGCTCGGTTCCAGGCCGACGGCGTCCGGGTGGATCTGGTCGGGGGGGCGGGCCGATGAGCGGTTTCATGGACAATATCGACTGGGCCGAGATCGGCCAGGCGACGCTCGACACCCTGTCGATGCTGGGCGGCTCGATGATCCTGACTGTCATTCTCGGCCTGCCGCTGGGCGTGATCCTGTTCCTGACCGGACCGGGCCAGATGCTGCGCAACCGGCTCGCCAACGGCGTGCTGTCGCTGGTGATCAACATCCTGCGCTCGGTGCCGTTCGTGATCCTGCTGATCGTGATGATCCCGTTGACCGTTGCCCTGGTCGGCACCTCGCTGGGCGTGGCCGGAGCGATCCCGCCGCTGGTGGTCGGCGCCGCGCCGTTCTTCGCCCGGCTGGTGGAGACCGCCTTGCGCGAGGTCGACAAGGGCGTGATCGAGGCCAGCTTCGCCATGGGGGCCAAGCGCCGGCAGGTGGTGCTGGGCGCGCTGCTGCCGGAAGCCATGCCGGGCCTGATCGCCGCGGCGACGGTCACGGCCATCGCCCTGGTGTCCTACACCGCCATGGCCGGGGTGGTGGGGGCCGGCGGCCTGGGGGATCTGGCCATCCGCTTCGGCTACCAGCGCTTCCAGACCGACGTGATGGTGGTGACCGTGGTGCTGTTGCTGGTGCTGGTCCAGGCACTGCAGATGGTCGGCGACGCGGTGGTGCGGAAGGTCTCGCACCGCTGACGCGGCCCTCTCAGCCGGCTTCGCCGACAGCTCCCCCAGAGGAGGAGCAGCTTGCAGAGCGTAGATCCTCCCCCTCTGGGGAGGTAGCCCGAAGGGCCGGAGGGGGCTCACGGTTTCGGCCGATCTGGGCTAGGAAGCCCCCATGACCGACAACGACACCCCCATCCTCTCCGCCCCGCCGCCCGAACACTGGGACGAGAGTTTCGCTCAGGGTCTGGTCGGCAAGACCATGCTGGTCAACCTGACCTTCCTGGACGCCGAGGGCGAACTCGAGGGGCGCGAGGCCTTCTACGGCGTGGTGATCACCGCCGATGCGGAGGAGGGGATCCTGCTCGACCTGCTGGGCCCGCAGGACGGCGACACCACCACCCTGCCGCCCCAGACCTCCAACATCCGCCGCGCCGAGCCGGGGCTCTATCCGCTGACCGACGGCGAGACCGTCGAGAACCCCGACTTCCTGTCCAGCTGGACGATCGCGGGACCGGAAGAGCCGGCGAACGACGAAGAGTAGTCATCCGGAACGGGCGTCCGAGCCCGCCCCTCAAGCACGCGAAATAGCCAAGACTCTGCGCGTCGGTTCAGGAAAACTGATTTCCCGATCCGCCGGGAAGCGGGCAATACCCTACCCGCATAGTCGTCTTAACGGAGCCGTTCATGGTCGCCCGCCGCGCCCTTCTCGTCAGCCTCGCCGTCCTCTCGCTGGCCGCCTGCGGCAAGAAGCCCGCCGCCAGCGGCGCCGGCGACACCCTGACCGTGGCCGCCACCGCCGTGCCCCACGCCGAGGTGCTGGAGTTCATCAAGCCCAAGCTGGCGGCCGAAGGGCTGAAGATCGACGTCAAGGTCTTCAACGACTACGTCCAGCCCAACATCCAGGTGGCGGAAAAGCGCCTGGACGTGAACTATTTCCAGACCCTGCCGTACCTGGAGACCTTCAACGCCGACAAGGGCACGACCCTGATCCCGGTGATCGGTGTGCACATCGAGCCGCTGGGCGCCTATTCGCGCAAGGTCAAGGCGATCGGCGAGCTTCCCGACGGCGCCGTGGTGGCCATCCCCAACGAGGGCAGCAACGAGGGCCGGGCCCTGCTGCTGCTGGCCCGCAACGGGGTGATCACCCTGGGCGACCCCAAGAAGGCGCTGTCGACCCTGAAGGACATCACCGCCAACCCCAGGAACCTGAAGTTCAAGGAGCTGGAGGGCGCGACCCTGCCGCGCGTGCTGGACCAGGTGGACCTGGCGGTGATCAACACCAACTACGCCCTCGACGCCAAGCTGGACCCGTCCAAGGACGCCCTGCTGATCGAGGACAAGAACAGCCCCTATGTGAACTACCTGGTCGGCCGGCCGGACAACAAGGACGACCCGCGCGTCCAGAAACTGGCCAAGGCCCTGACCTCTCCCGAGGTCAAGGCGTTCATGGAGCAGAAGTACCACGGCGCGGTGGTGCCTGCGTTCTAGGGGCGCGTTGCGGCTGGGGACACACACGCGTCCAAAGGCCGCTGGTCGCGAGGCAAAGCCCCGGAATGCGTGTGTGTCCCCGTCAGCACCCGCTGGCGCTCTGTGAAATTTCACATTACATATCAGGCTCCTCTTTCCCGGAGCGCCGCCTTGCGACAATTGATGGCCCCCGACGACGCCCTGGCCGCTGGCCAAGCCGCGGGCGGGCGCGAGCGGATGCTGGTGCTGGACGTCTGTTCGTCCTCGGGGCTGGAGGACTGGTCGCCGGACCTGCAGAAGGCCAAGGTCTACGAGCGCATCCTGCTGGACCTGATCCTGGGCCGCCTGGCGCCGGGCGCGCGGCTGGACGAGCAGTCGCTGGCGGCGCGCTATGAGGCGGGCCTGGCTGGGGTGCGCGACGCCCTGGGGCGCCTGGCCCTGGAAGGGCTGGTGATCCGCCGGGCCCGTTCGGGCACCACCGTCGCCCCGCTGGACCTGGTCGAGCTGCGCCAGGGCTACGAGGCTCGTGCCCTGATCGAGCCGCATTGCGCGGGCCTGGCCGCTAGGCACGCCAGCAAGGCCGAGGCCGACGCCATCCGCGCGGCGTTCGACGGCGGCGAGCAGGCGGCCCGCGACCGCGACCTGCCGGCCCTGGTGGCCATGGACCAGCGTTTCCACGCTTCCGTGGCCCGGGCCGGCGGCAACATGGCCCTGGCCCGCATCCTGATCCCCCTGCAGCACAAGGCCGCCCGCTACTGGGTGTTCTCGTTCGGCGCGGCCACCGAGGCCGAGCTGATCGCCGACGTCGAACAGCACCGCGCCGTGGCCGAGGTGATCGCCCGCGGCGACGTCGAGGGCGCCCGGCTGGCCATGATGCGCGTGCTCAACATCATGCCCGAGGCGGCCCGACCGATGGTTCAGGGGTAGCGCAGGGACGCACGCTCTCCACACCTGTGTAGGTCCGGCTAGGCCGGAAAACGCGTGTGTGCCCCTTATCCGTGATGCGGTTCATCTAATAACGCCATCAGTATAATTCTTTCTGAAATGTCAGATAACGTTTTGACGAACGTTGCGTAAGGTCGCATTGGCTAGCTTCACCGCCTTCCTGCGGCGGACCTGGAGCTTTGACGATGTCGATCCGCGCCTGCCTGCTCGCCTCCGCCATGGCCGTCGGCGTCTTCGCCTCGGGCCCGGCCTTCGCCCGGGACGGGGCCCAGGACGCGCCCCAGGCCGACGCCGTCGACGCGGTGATCGTCCTGGCGCGCGACAAGGCGGGCCTGCTGGAGAAGCAGCCCAGCACCACGGTGTTCGGCCTGGAGAAGCCGCTGCTGGAGACGCCGCGCTCGGCCAGCTTCGTCAGCGACACCACCCTGACCCGCTACGGCATCGAGACCATCGACGGCCTGACCGCCGTCTCGCCTGGAACCTACACCGCCAGCTTCTACGGCGTGCCAGGCGCGCTCAACATCCGCGGCACCCTGGCCGAGAATTACTTTCGCGGTTTCAAGCGGGTCGAGAACCGCGGCACCTATTCGACGCCGATCGGCGGGGCGGCCCAGATCGAGATCGTGCGCGGTCCGCCGGCCCCGATCTACGGCGCGGGCAAGGTCGGCGGCCTGCTGAACTTCATCCCCAAGTCGGCGCGGGACGAGGGACAGTTCCTGACCGACCCCAGGGGCGAAATCACCGCCACCTTCGGGGCCTATGACAAGAAGAACCTGACCGGCCAGGTCGCCCTGCCGGTCAAGCTGGGGGCGGCCGACGGCGGCGTCTACGCCTATGGCGAGATCGATGACTCCAAGAGCTTCTATCGCGGCCTGCATCCCAAGCGCCAGCTGGCCGAGGTGTCGGCCGACTTCGATCTGGACAACGGCTGGAGCACCGCCTTCGGCGGCATGGTCTATCACTCGACCGGCGACATCCAGACGCCGGGCTGGAACCGCCTGACCCAGGACCTGATCGACCACCGGACCTATGTCACCGGCCGCGACACCTCGCTGGTCGACGCCGACGGCAACGGCCGGATCACGCCCGGCGAGGTGGGCCCCTATCCGTTCGGCAGCGCGCTCTACATCCCGTATTTCGGCTTCCCCGCCACCGACGCCAACCACACGCTGGACACCGGGGTGGGAACCACGAAACTGGACCCGCGCACGGTCTATGTCGGCGCCGCAGACTTTTCCAGGACCTGGACCAACACGCTCTATTTCGACCTGGCCAAGCGGTTCGGCGACGACAGCGTGCTGAAGCTGCAACTGTTCTATGACGACCAGGACAACAAGCGCTTCGTCTCGTACGGCTATCCCGCCTGGTTCGACAGCTGGGTCTGGGAGGCGCGGGCCAGCTACGCCTTCAGGCGCGATTTCGGGGCGGTCGGCGCCAGCACGATCGTGGGCGCGAGCTATCGCCAGTTCCGGGGCCGCCGGCGCGAGAGCTTCAACAGCGGCATGATCGCCATCGACCGTCGCGACATCTCGGTCGGCGCCCAACCCAACGACATCATCGACAGCCCGTTCAGCGCCGAGCCCGCCGGCGTCCAGGGCCTGGAATGGGAGAACGACAACCGGGGCAAGTGGCGCCAGATGGGGCTGTTCTTCACCAGCGACGTCAAGCTGGGCCAGCACCTGACCCTGACCCTGGGCGGCCGCTACGACGGGTACGACGTCGAGGCCGAGGACACCGGCGCCCTGCCGTTCACCGTCCCAGGTCGCCAGACCGACGATCGGGGGAAGGGGACCTACAGCGCCAGCCTGACCTACCAGACCCCGGTCGGGCTGATGCCCTATGTCAGCTACGCCAAGGCCGCGGCCCTGGAGGTCAGCCAGGCCGGCGAGATCGCGCCGGGACTGATCGCCGACGGTTCGTGGCTGTCGGACAGCGACCTGGCCGAGGCCGGGGTCAAGTTTCAGCTGCTGCGCGGGACCCTGGTCGGCTCGCTGGCCGCCTATCGCCAGAACCGCACCCAGCTGTCGGGCCTGACCCAGGTGGTGCAGGGCACGCGGGCCAAGGGCGTGGAGCTGGAAGTCCGCTGGCTGGCCTCCGAGCACCTGAGTTTCACGGCCACCGCCAACGCCCAGCACACCACCGTCAAGGGGCCCGACCAATCGTTCCAATACATCCCGGCCTACACGGCCGGCGTGCCCGGCCCCCAGGCCTATGGCGGCAGCTATGTCGTCTGGACGTTCAGCGGGCTGCCGGGGCGCGGCGGCGACTACGACTACACCCTGATCCCCAAGTCGGTGGTCAGCCTCTACGGCGCCTATACCAGCGACCAGCACGACTGGGGCCAGGCCGGGGCGACCCTCGGAGTCACCCACGTGACCAAGACCTCGGGGCTGGTGCAGGATGCGGTGACCTATCCCGCCTACGCCGTGGTCAACGCCTCGGCCTATCTGACGCGCGGGCCGTACACCGCCGAGCTCAACATCGATAATCTGTTCGACAAGCTCTATTTCACCCCGGACGCCGACACCTATGCCAATCTCGGCGCCTTGCCCGGCAAGGGGCGGGAGTGGCGCGTGACCCTGAGGCGGACGTTCTGATGACCTTCACCCCGTTTCGTCCCTGGCTGCTGGTCGCCGTGTTCAGCCTGCTGCTGTTCCTGATCACGGCGGCGACCTATTCGTCGCTGGGCGTGGTGATCCCGGCCATCGTTTCGGAGCTGGGATGGAGCTGGGAGCACGCCTTCCTCGGGTTCTCGATCCTGGGGGTGTTTACCGGCCTGTCGTCCTGGCTGCCGGCCCTGCTGATCCGGCGGATCGGCGTGAGAGGGACGGTCCTGGCCGGGGTGGCGGTGATGGCGGGCGGGCTTTACGGCCTGTCGCGGGTCCACGCCCTGCCGATCTATTACTTCGGGACGGCGCTGTGCGGGATCGGCTTTCAGATGGCCGCCCTGATCCCCGGCACCCACGTGCTGTCGGCGATCTTCAGGCAACGGGCCCTGCCGTTCGGGATCTATTTCACCTTCGGCGCCCTGGGCGGGGTGGCGGGGCCGTGGATGGTGGTCAGCGCCCTGTCGACGACCCACGGCGACTGGCGGCTCTATTGGGTGCTGCAGGCGGTCGCGGTGGGCGTGGTCGGCCTGGTCTGCGCCGTCGCCGTGGGCGGGCCGCGCTGGCTGGAGCAGGCCGGAGCCGCCCTGGACCGCGAGCTGGACGCCCAGGCCGCGGCGGGCAAGACGCCCGGTCCCGTCTACCATACCGACCACGAATGGAGCGTCCGCGACGCGGTGCGCACGCCGCAGTTCTATGTGCTGCTGGCCGCCTATTTCAGCCACCTGCTGGCGGGCGTCAGCGCCGCCAGCCTGACCCAGGCCCACCTGACCCAGCTGGGCGTCGCCGGGGCGGTGGCGGCCGGCATGCTCAGCCTGGAGGGCGGCATGCAGGTGGTCGCGCGGCTGGGCGGCGGCGCGATCGGCGACCGCGTCGATCCCCGCTGGCTGCTGGTGTTCGCCCAGGGACTGCTGGTGGTCGGACTGCTGGCCCTGTCGCGGGCGACCACGCCGTTGCTGCTGACGCTCTACGCCGTGGGGGTGGGGATCGGCTTCGGCCTGACGGTGCTGGCCGTCAGCCTGCTGCTGCTGAACTATTTCGGCCGCCGCAACAATGTCGAGCTGTTCTCCCTGACCTGCCTGATCGGGGCGGTGTCGGCGGCGGGGCCGTTCATCGGCGGCGCCATCCGCGACCGGGTCGGCTCGTTCACCCCGGCCTTCCAGCTGTTCGCCGCCCTGACCGCGCTGGTGTTCCTGGCGGCGCTGTTCATGCGGCCGCCGCGACCGAAATCGGCCTGATCGGCGCACAAAGAAAAAGCCGCCCCGACCGGGGTCGGGGCGGCTTCGTCAGGCTTGCGTAAGAGACGCTTAGAAAGCGACCTTCAGCGAGGCGGTGACCGTCGCGTGATAGATCGAGCCGTAGTCGCTCTTGTTGGTGTCCGAGTAGCGAATGTCGGCGCTGACGTGGTCGGTGATCGCGGCGGTGACGCCGGCGTTCCAGGTCACGTAGCTGTCGCTGGCGCCGCCGAAGTAGTTCGAGACGTCGACTTCCTGACGGCCGACGGCGCCGCTCAGGGTCAGCTTCTCGCCGATCGGGGCCGAGCCGTTCAGCTCATAGTACAGGGCCTCGCCGCCCTCGCCCGGGAATTCCGGCGAGTAGTAGAAGGCGGCGCCGACGGTGGCCGGGCCCACGGCGGTCGAGGCCGCGGCCTTGACTTCGGTGTAGCTGTACGAGCCCGGAGCGCCGTTCTTGTCCTTGGTGTAGCCGTAGTAGATCACGCCCAGGTCCAGATTGACCGGGCCGACGGTCGGCTTCACGCCGGCGTAGACGTCGATTTCCTGGTCGGGATTCGGGGTGCCGAAGTCGACGTTCGACGTCCAGACGCCCGCATAGCCGATGCCGTAGGTGGCGTCGACGCCGCCGAACACTTGGCCCTTGGTGTTGGTGTTGCTGATGCCGCGGAAGATGTAGTCGCTGGCCACGCCAACGTTGTACGACAGCTTCAAGCCGGCTTCGTCCTGAGCCATGGCGGCGCCGCCCATGGCGACCGAGGCGGCGGCGGCGACCAGCGCCAGTTTCAGAAACTTCATGTGTCTATCCCCTCTTATTCTGTTTCGCCGGCGCAAGGGTATGGAGCCTTCGCCGATCACGACGCCTGCAAGCGCGTTGAGCACGACGGCAGTAGTTGTCGGCCAAGCCTTTGTTGCAATCTTGCTGGTCAAATCGCCAGCAGAAAGCATGCCGCCGGCGCAAAGTTTGGGCGGAGTGTGACGATTTTGCTTCAGAAGTAGCGTCGGGCGCCACAGTGTCAACGGAACGATTGTTTCAGCTTTACCTGCGGCTTTAGCGCATCGCCAGACTCGCTCCGCCCAGGTGCAGGCCTGCGTCCACCAGCAGGGTCTCGCCGGTGACGTGGCGGGAAGCCGGCGAGGCCAGGAACACGGCGGCGCCGGCGATGTCCTCGGCGGTCGAGGCCGCCTTCAGCGGCGTGGCCGCGGCCGCGCCGGCGCGCAGACGGTCGATGCGCTCGGCGTCCATCGCCTTGCCGAACCACGGCGTGTCGATGAATCCCGGGCAGACGGCGTTGACCCGGATGCGCGGGGCCAGGGCCCGGGCCAGGGACAGGGTCATGGTCGTCAGCGCGCCCTTGGAGGCGGCGTAGGGCACCGACGAGCCGTTGCCCACCACGCCCGCGATCGAGGCGGTGTTGACCACCGCGCCCGGCTGCGGCGCGGCCTCCAGCAGGCTCCGCGCCGCGCGGACCATCTGGAAGGCGCCGACCACATTGACCGCATAGAGCCGCAGGAAGTCCTCGGCGTCGACCGCGTCGAGGTCGGCGTGGTCGGGGGCGAACTTGGTGATCCCCGCGTTGTTGAACAGGGCGTCGATCCGCCCCGTTCCCGCCGCCGCCTCGGCGATCCGGCGGCAGTCGGCGTCCTGGGCCACGTCGCCCTGGACCAGGACGGTCCTGGCGCCCTCAGCCTCGACCAGGCGGGCGGTCTCCTCGGCCTCCGCCGTGCTGCGGGCGAAATTGACCACCACCAGGCCGGCGCCGCGTCGCGCGGTCTCGACCGCCATGGCCCGGCCCAGGCCTGTCGAAGCCCCGGTGACCACCACCGTGAAGCCGTCGAAATCCCGTCCGCTCATCGCTCGCCTCGTCCCAACAGTTGTTTGACGTCACGATAGCGACGCCGCGCGCGCTTGTCTCGTGCTGGCGCGGGGCCTAGATGACCGCCATGACCGAACTTCATGTGACCCAGCTGGGCCAGGTGGTCGAGCCCGCCGCCAGCCCCGATCAGGCCGTCCTCGAGCGCGTGCCCAACCCGCAGAGCGACGTGACCTACCTGGCGCGCTTCGTGGCCCCCGAATTCACCTCGCTGTGCCCGGTGACCGGCCAGCCCGACTTCGCGCACCTGATGATCGACTATGCGCCGGGCGACTGGCTGATCGAGAGCAAGTCGCTGAAGCTGTACCTGACCAGCTTCCGCAACCACGGCTCGTTCCACGAGGACTGCACGGTCAAGATCGGCCGCAAGATCGTCGAGGTCGCGGCCCCGCGCTGGCTGCGCATCGGCGGCTACTGGTACCCGCGCGGCGGCATCCCGATCGACGTCTTCTGGCAGACCGGCCCGGCGCCGGAGGGCCTGTGGGTCCCCGACCAGGGCGTGGCGCCCTATCGCGGCCGGGGCTAAGCGGGTCGCCGGACCAGAAACGACGAGGGGCGCCTACCGCGGCGGCTGAGCCGGCGGCGGGGTCGGGGCGGCCGGGGGGCGCTGGCCCGGCGGCGGGACCGGGCGCGACGGGCCGATCAGCTTGCGGAAGCTGATGCGCACCGTCCGGCCGATCGGGTCGCGAAAGTCCGGCTGGTAGGCCTGGGGCGTCAGCCCCAGGCGGTCGTGCACGTCCTGGCGGGTGTCGAACAGGTTCTGGGCCTGCAGCTGCGCGCGCGAGCCGCGCAGCCACGGGTGGGCGCGCAGCAGGTCCGGCCGCGACGACAGGTCGGCGAACAGGTTCAGGCTGAAGGTCGACTGGTCGCTGAAGAACAGGTCCTGCTGCGCCGTCGCCCCGTTCAGGCGATAACCGCTGCGCCAGCTGCCGTTCAGGAACGCGCCCATGCCGCCCTTGAACACACCGACCTGCAGCTGGACCTCGTGCTCGGGCCCCGCGCCCGAGCCGCCGTCCAGGCGGTCGATGACCGGCAGGCCGTCGCGGATGGTGACCTCGTCCTTCAGTTTCCAGGTGTGGTAGAGCGAGACCTGCACCTGGCCCTGCCCGGGGCGCGGGCCGCCGCGGAAGCCGCCGCCGCCGCCACGGAAACCGCCTCCGCCAGCACCTGGGCCTCCGCCGGGGCCTCCGCCGGGGCCTCCGCCCGAACCGCCGTCAGGGCCCCGTCCGCCGCCGCCGGGAGGCGGTCCGCCGCCGAACTGGAAGCCTGGAACGCCGGGGCGCGGCTTGCCGAACGGGCGCGACAGGTTGAAGCCCCAGCGGATCTGCTCCTGCTCGGACTTGGCGTAGTTCACCGGGCGCGAGTCGACCGAGATCAGCCTCCCGCTGGCGTCACGGATGATCCGGTCGGGGAAGGCGTGTTCGATGTCGGCGGTGATGGCCGGGAAGCTGTTGATCGAGTCGTCGATCCGGGTGGCCGTGTAGTTGGCGCTGATCTGCAGGTTGGTCTTGGCGTCCTTGGGCAGCGGCCGGATGTTGACGCTCAGCTTCATCACCTGGCGGCTGTCGGAAACCAGGTTGGGATTGCCGCCCTCGATCCGCGTCGCCAGCACCGACTGGCCGGTCTTGAAGTCGTAGATCGAGACGTTCGGCGTCGACAGGATCGGGTCGTTCAGCTGCGACGGCGTCGGGGCGCCGTCCTCGCTGGTGTAGCTGACCAGGAAGCTGAGCGGACTGATCGGCGACCAGTTGGCGCCGGCCCCCAGGGTGATCAGCCCGCCGAAGTCCGACAGCCGCTCGTACTCGCCGTTGAAGTTGACCGACAGGTCGCCCAGCGCCGGCAGCACGCCCTTGTCCCGGTCGGAGATCGGCACGTTCAGGCTGGCCTGCAGGTTGCCGCTGGTGCGCGAGATGTCGCGGTCGGTCACTACGCCCCGACGGACGCTGCGGGAATCCAGGGTCTGGGTGTCCGCGCCGACCTTGAAGGTGGTCGACACGCCGCCGGCCGGGGCCTGCAGCAGGTTGCCGACGAACACCACCTCGGCGTTGGCGGTGTTGGAGGTCGACTTGGCGGTGTCGGGCGAGACGCGGGCCAGCAGGTTGGAGGGGATGTTGCCGAACGGGTTCAGGGCCGGATCCCCGGCGGCGACACCGGCCGCGAAGGCCGCCGCGTCCAGGCCGCGGCCGGTGGTGGTGTCGCTGGTCGAATAGACGTAGCCGCCGGTGGCGCTCCAGCGCCAGTCCTTGATCCGCCCATTGGCCGCCGCCGACACCGTGGCCTTCTGGGTGTCGGTCTTGCGGGCCATCGAGACATAGTCGTCGGCGTAGCGGTACAGCAGGACGTCCTGGCTGAACGGCGAATAGGGGTTGGTCTCGGGCACCTCCAGGCGGACGCCGGGCAGGCCGAGATAGGAATAGGAGGTGGAGTCCTCGAACGAACCGCTGAGCGTCGCCATCGACGACTTGCCCACCGGCCGGGTCAGGGCGCCGGTCAGCGAGGCCGAGGTTCCCCGGGGCGCCAGGCTGCGCCAGGCGGTCAGGTCGTCGGTGGCGGCGGTCCCGGCGTTGGTCGCGAAGTCGGCCAGGGTCGCGGGGCCGCCCAGCGCTGCGGTGGGAACCGGCGTGACGGTCACGGGCGAGCCGACCAGCGCCGTCAGGTTCGGGTCGATCGGCTGGAAATAGACGCCGTTGGCGACGTCCGGCGGCTGAAGGGCCAGGCCCGTGACATTGCCGGTCAGGTCGTAGGGCTGGCCCGACGGCGTGCGCACGATGTTGCGGTCGGTCTCGAACAGGGCCGTGTCGTGCGAGACCTTGCCGTTGAACAGCCACCGATTGTCGCCCTGGACACGGAAGAAGGTGCTCTGCAGGTCGGTCGAGGTGCGGTCGCCGGCGGTGGGGACCTTGACCCCGCCCTCGGTGGTCAGGGCGCGGAAGCGGCGGCGCAGGACGATGTTCACCACCCGCTGGTCGGCGCGATAGCCGTAGGTCAGCGACACTTCCTCGGGCAGGATCTCGAAGCGCTCGATCGCTTCGGGCGGGATGTCGCGGATCTCCTGGAAGCCCGAGATGCGGCGGCCGTTGACCAGCATCACCGGCTGGCCGTCGCCGCGGCTCTGGCTGGTGCGCAGCTGCGGCTCCAGGAAGGCCATCAGTTCCGAGATGCTGCCGGCCCCGTAGGCGCGGATCTGGGCCGGATTCAGGGTCAGCTCGGGCTTGATGTCGCCCTCGACCGAGCCGCGCGGCTTGCCGGCCACCACCTCGACCGCCTCGACCTCGGCGGCGTAGGGATCAGCGCCGGCCGGCGCGGCCTGCTGTGGCGCTCGCTGGGCCTGGGCGGCCGGTTCCTGCTGCCCGGGCGCGGCTTCGGGCGCGCCGTCCAGGACGGCGGACAGGCCAAGAATCAGGAGAGAGAGCGTCATGAACCCCGTCGGCCGTAGAAAGTTGGTCGGCGTGTAAGTACGCGGACATCGTCGAGCTTGGCCTTAGGCAACGCAAGGCCACATCACAAGTTACGGATGCTTAAGGTCGATTTGATGCAGGACTGTTACATAAGATGTCGTGGCTGATGCACGACAAAGCCTGCGTCTCGCAAGTCCCACGCCTTGGGATTACAGGCTGACGAGGTGGCGATTCTATGGCGTCGGACCGCTATTCCAGTCGTGCTTTGCCGAAGAATGACCTCGGACCGATGCGAAAAGGTCACAGGCGTCCGGCCGCCGCTCAGATGGCGGACCATTCGGTGGTGATCGCCGCCGCGTCCGGCCGCACCCGCTCCTGCGGGGCCTCGGTCGAGGTTCCCAGATAGACGAAGCCGGCCACCCGTTCCTCGTCGGCCAGGCCGAGAATGGCCTGGGCGCGGGGGTCATAGGCGTACCAGTCGGTAATCCAGTTGGCGCCCCAGCCCATGGCGGCGGCGGCCAGCAGCATCTGCTGGCAGACGGCCGAGGCGCTCTGGCGCTGCTCCCATTCGGGGATCTCGCCGGGGATGTGGCGCGAGATGACGGCGACGGCGACCGGCGGGCGGGTCAGCTTGCGCAGGGCGGCGTTGGCCTTGGCGGGATTGGCCTGGCTGTCGGCCAGGGCGGTGATCTTCTCGGCGAAGGCGTCCTTGGCCGGGCCGCGCAGGATCACGAACCGCCAGGGCGCCAGCTTGCCGTGGTCGGGCACCCGGGCGGCCAGGCGCAACAGGTCGGCCAGCTGGACGTCATCCGGTCCCGGCGCCGTCAGGCTCATGGCCGAGGCCGACCGACGCCGGGCCAGGAAGTCCAGCACCGCCGGCGACGGCGTGATCGGCAGCACTTCGCCGAATTCTGGGGCGGGGGGAACAGAACCGGCCAAGACGACCTCCGGGAAGCACGATAAGCAGCACACCTATGGCCGAGCCCCGGCCGCCACAAGTCGCGAGTCGTTCGCATGTCCGAAAAACCGCCCTGGCTCAAAGCGCACGGGACGCCCTGGAGCGTGACCCGGGAAACGGTCGTCTACGACAATCCCTGGATCACCCTGACCGAGTACGACGCCATCGCGCCCACGGGCCGGCCGGCGCTGTACGGCAAGGTGACGTTCAAGAACCGGGCGATCGGCGTCGTGCCGCTGCACGCTGACGGCACGGTCACCCTGGTGGGCCAGAACCGCTTTCCCCATGCCAACTACAGCTGGGAAATCCCCGAGGGCGGCGCGCCGCTGGCCGAGGACCCGCTGGACGGCGCCAAGCGCGAGCTGGCCGAGGAGGTTGGGCTGCGGGCCGCCGACTGGCGGCTGATCCTGACCATGGAGCTGTCCAACTCGATCACCGACGAGATCTGCCACGGCTATCTGGCCCTGGACCTGACGCCGACGGCGACCGCGCCCGACGACACCGAGGATCTGGCGATCGCCCGCGTGCCGTTCGCGCAGGCCCTCGACGCGGCGGTGTCCGGCCACATGCCGGACTCCTTGACGGTGGCTTTACTGCTCCGGGTGCACCATATGGCGGTGAAGGGCCAGCTGCCGGCCGACCTGGCGCGACTTGTGCTGGCCGAGGCGCGGTCTTAAGTGGCAACGGATCGGCGGCCTGGCCGTCGGATCCGAAGGCCGTTCTGGAGCATTTCCAATAAAGATGCTCTATTGTCGGCGTGGGCGAGGGAGATCCCGGTGGCCAAGCATCTTGAGGTCGTGACGCAGGAAACGGCGCCGCCCGTCTGGGCCGCCCTGCGCAACCAGGCCGAACACGCCGCCAAGGCCGAGCCGGCCCTGGCCTCGCTGCTCAACGCCGTGATCCTCAGCCACGACAACCTGGCCGACGCCCTGACCTTCCAGCTGGCGCGCAAGCTGGGCGACCAGGAGATGCGGGCCATGACCGCCCGCGAGTTCGCCGCCGACGCCTTCCGGAGCGACCCGGCCCTGGTCGCCGCCGCTGAGGCCGACCTGGTGGCGGTGTTCGAGCGCGACCCGGCCACCAAGGGTTATGTCCAGCCGTTCCTGTTCTTCAAGGGCTTCCTGGCCCTTCAGACCCACCGCGTGTCGCACTGGCTGTGGGGCCAGGGCCGCGAGACCCTGGCCTTCTACCTGCAGAGCCGGGCCAGCGAGGTGTTCCAGGTCGACATCAACCCCGCCGCCCGCATCGGCCAGGGCGTGTTCATCGACCACGGCACCGGCATCGTCATCGGCGAGACCGCGGTGGTCGGCGACGAGGTCTCGATGCTGCATGGCGTCACCCTGGGCGGCACCGGCGCCGAGCGCGGCGACCGCCACCCCAAGATCGGCAAGGGCGTGCTGCTGGGCGCCGGTTCCAAGGTGCTGGGCAACATCACGATCGGCGACTACGCCAAGGTGGCGTCCGGCTCGGTGGTGTTGAAACCCATCCCGCCGCACTGCACGGCCGCCGGCGTGCCTGCTCGCCTCGTCAACTGCCCCACCTGCGAAGAGCCGGCCCGGACGATGGACCACACGCTGGCCGACGTGGTCTACGACTACGTGATCTGAGCGGAAGGCTCGCCCGGATCCCGGATGCAAAAAGGGCCGCCTCGCAGCGGCCCTTCTGTTTCCCGGACTTGGCCGGCGGCTTAATACACCACCCCGCCGACGCCGCCGTCCAGGCTGAGGCTCAGGCCCGAGCTGGACTGCTCGCGCACCGTTTCCTCGCGATAGGCGGTGTACTTCTCGGTGGTCAGGATGGTCAGGATCTTCACCCCGGCGCCGTAGCGGCGCAGCAGCGAGCGCTCGTTGCAGTCGCGGGCCGGGCGTTGCGGCCGGCAGGAGAGGGCGCCGCCACGGCCGTCCGGGCCGCCGGCCAGGCCTGAGCCGCCGCGACCGCCGCCGCCGTAATAGAGGGCTTCGTTCTTGCCGCAAACATAGGTCTCGCCGCCGAAATTGGCCGCGCTGTAGCCTTCGTAGGCGCCGACCACGTACTGCATGCGCGAGCCGGCGATGCAGCGATAGAGCTCGCCGTCATAGCCGCTGTCGATGTCGCGGTCGGGGGTGACCTGCGAGGCCGGGTGGGGAATGTCGCGGTCGTCCAGGCAGACGGCGCGGATGACCACGCGCTTGAACTTGGTGCGGGTGGCCTCGTAGGACGCGCGACGGCGGGCTTCGCCGCCCTCGACGTTCAGGCCCTGGATGTAGCCGGTCGATATCGGGCCGGAATAGTAGCCGCCGTGGGTGCCGCCGCCGTAATAGACGGTCGAGCCGGCCGAGGCTCCCGCGCCCGCGCCGGCTCCGGCGCTGGATCCGGCCGTGGCCGTGCTGGTCGCCGAGGCGTTGGCGTTGACGATCACCGAGCCGCCGACATGGACGTTGATGCCGGGCACATAGACATTGTGGCCGCCGCCGCAGGTGTTGCAGCCGGGCGGGGTGGGCGGACGCGGCGGGGCCGGCGGCGGCGCGCAGCAGGGCGGAGGCGGCGGCGTGCAGCTGCCGCACTGGGCGTAGGCGACCCCGCCCAGCACCAGCGCACCCAGTCCGGTCGCCAGGCTGATCCACAGCCTGGACAAGGTCATTTTCGGCGCCTTCATCGGCCTCTTCCCTTCACAACACGTCGGCGTGCCGCGTGGCCAAAGGCCAAGCAAGTTTCACGCCATGTCCGCCGCTCCACCGGGAAACTGTCCCAGGACGGCACGGTCCTGGGGCTGGCCCGGTTCTCCCTGCAAGCCCGATGCGGTCGAAAACGACCGCGCGCGAGCCCGCCAGGGGAACGACGATGTTCCATCCAAGCACGGAACGGTTGATAGACTATTGGCGTAGCAAGGCCGTTAACGGCGCCATGCCCGCGCGCGCCGCCGTCAATCCGGCCGATTTCCTGGATCTGCTGCCGCAGGTTTTCATCCTGGGGCGCGACGGCAAGGGCCGCTATCCGGTGCGGCTGGCTGGCGGATTCGTCGCCGACCTTCACGCTCGCGACCTGCGCGGCGAGGACGCCCTGGGCTTCTGGGCCCTGTCGCACCGGCTGGAGGTCAAGTCCGCCCTGGAGGTCGCCCGTCGTCGGGGCGAGCCGGTGGTGATCACCGCCGACATCCGCGCCATCGGTGCGCCGTCGGTGGGCATGGAGGTGCTGCTGGCGCCGATGACCGGCGCCGACGGCCAGGCCGACCGTTTCCTGGGCCTTTACCAGCCGATCGCCATGATCCAGCGCCTGATGGGCCGACCGGCCTCGGAACTGGGCGTGCGCAGGATCCAGTCCCTCGGCCCGGCCAACGAGGAGGCGCCGCGCCTGCGGCTGGCGACGCTGCACGGGCGGCGGATCGCCTGAGGACCAGCACGAGCTTTCCGTCGGGGGGCGGAAAGAGCGGCGCGGGAGGGGCGCGCCGCGGATGGGGAGGGGGCGCCGCACGGCGACCCCTCCTTATCTCAATGGAGCAAGTCTCCCAGCGTGTAGCAGGGGAGGCGAAGTCGACGGACGCCCCCTCGGCTTCAGGCCGCCGCCGCCCGTCCGTCCTCGAACACCGGGACGTCCAGCGCCGCCGGCGTAGTCTTGCCGCGGATCAGGTCGGCGGCGCGCTCGGCGATCATCAGGGTCGGGGCGTTGGTGTTGCCGCCGATCAGGGTGGGCATGACCGAGGCGTCGACCACCCGCAGGCCGGCGATCCCCTGCACGCGCAGCTGGTCATCGACCACCGCCAGCGGGTCGCCCGCCGCGCCCATCCGGCAGGTTCCGACCGGGTGGTAGATGGTCTCGGCCTTGGCGCGGACCCAGGCGTCGATCTGCTCGTCGGTCCTCACCTCGCCGCCGGGCGCGTATTCGGCCTCGCGATAGGGATCCAGCGCCGCCTGGGCCACCACCTCGCGGGCGATCTTCATCCCCTCGCGGATAGCGCGGCGGTCCTCCTCGGTCGCCAGGTAGTTGGCCAGGATGGCCGGATCGTCGAACGGGTCGGCCGAGCGCAGGCCGATCTTGCCCCGGCTCTCCGGCCGCAGCTGGCAGACGTGCAGGGTGAAGCCGTCCTTCTCGACCGGCGTCTTGCCATGGTCCTGCATGATCGCCAGCACGCCGTGGATCTGCAGGTCGGGCCGGTCGAGGTCCGGGCGCGACTTCAGGAAGGCGCCGCTTTCCAGGAACTGCTGCCGCCCCAGCCCCTGGCCCAGCAGCATGTAGGACAGGCCCACGCTCAGCTTGTTCAGCCCCTTGTTGGCCGAATAGGCGGTGACCAGGTTCCTCGTCGTCCACGACAGGCAGACGTCCAGGTGGTCCTGCAGGTTGGCGCCGACGCCCCTGGACTCATGGACGACCGCGACCCCCTGGGCCTTCAGGTCGTCCGGGTCGCCGATCCCCGACAGCTGCAGCACGTGCGGCGACTGCACGGCCCCGGCGCTGAGCAGCACCTCGGCGTCGGCATGGGCGACCAGGCGCTCCGGGCTGGTCCCGACCACATATTCGACGCCGACCGCCCGGCCGTTCTCGACCAGGATGCGGGTGGTGCGCGCGCCGGTCACGCAGGTCAGGTTCGGCCGGGCCAGCACCGGCAGCAGATAGGCCGCCGCCGCGCTGCAGCGCTTGCCGTCGCGGATCGTCAGGTCGTAGGGGCCAAAGCCCTCCTGGCGATAGCCGTTGAAATCCTGGGTCACCGCGTGCCCCGCCTGGCGGCCGGCCTCGATCAGGGCGGCGTAGAACGGGCTCTTGGACTCGCCGCGCGACACGTGCAGCGGGCCCGCGTCGCCGTGATAGGCGTCGCCGCCGCCATGGTGGCGTTCCGAGCGCTTGAAGTAGGGCAGGACCTCGGCATAGGACCAGCCCGCCAGCCCCATCTGCCGCCACTGGTCATAGTCGCGGGCGTGGCCGCGGATGTAGATCATGCCGTTGATCGCCGAGCTGCCGCCCAGGCCCTTGCCGCGCGGCCACCACAGCTTGCGGTCGTTGAGATGCGGCTCGGCCTCCGTCCAGAAACCCCAGTTCTGGTCGCCCTTGGCCTTGATCAGCTCGCCCACCCCGGCCGGCATCCGCACCAGGATCGAGCTGTTCTTGCCGCCCGCCTCCAGCAGCAGTACCTTGACGGCCGGATCCTCGGTCAGCCGCGCCGCCAGGACGCAGCCGGCCGAACCGGCGCCGATGATGACGTAGTCGTAGCGCGTGCCGCCCATGGTCCGACGTCGCCTCCCTGCAATATTATCGTTGTTAAGGCAGAGAGTGGCGCGGCTTTGGACGGCCGGCAAGGGGTTGCGAGTTCGCCGACGAATCGAGGGCGCCGACCACGCGGGCCGTATGGAGACCCTGGACGGCAGCAGCAATCCCGGAGGCGACGATGGACCAGGGTCATTCCCAGCGGCATCAACCCCAAGAGCATCACCGGCCCTATCTGAGGCTGGCGGTGATGACGGCCCTGTCGTTCGCCGCCATGTACGCCTTGATGTACGCCATGGTCGACAGGGCCTCGAGCATTCGCCCCAACCTCAACCAGGCCTACATGGCCGGCCTGATGACCGCGCCGATGGTCGTGCTCGAACTGCTGCTGATGAGCATGATGTATCCGAAGGCTGGGCTGAACCGCGCCCTGGTCGGCGCCAGCCTGGTTCTGGGACTTGTCTGTTTCGTTGCCATTCGCCAGCAATGGCTGATCGGCGACCGGGAGTTCCTGCGCTCGATGATCCCGCACCATTCGGGCGCGATCCTGATGTGCGGCAAGGCCCCCGTGCGCGATCCGGAGATCCGGGCGCTATGCGCGACGATCATCAAGGGGCAGCAGGCCGAGATCGACCAGATGGATGCGATGCTGCCCTGAGCGATCGATCGGGCGCTGTCGGTCAGGGCGATCGCTCGTCCTGTGACGCTTGAGGGATCGGGGCGGCGCGTGCGTAGTCTGGGCGTGAAGGTCAGGGGAATCGGCCATGAGCGACGCGCTCGATGGATTGTTGAGAGACTTGCGACAGGCGCCGACGGCGGCCTTGCACGGTCTTGAAGGCGAGGTGTGGTCGCGTATCGATCGTCTTCGCGACGCCCGGCGTTCGTCCGGCGTCCTGCTGCCCCTGCGCGCGGCCTGCATCGTCGCTGCGCTGGGGATCGGTCTGGCCGGCGGGAGCTACGCCGCCACGGCCGCGGCGCGGCGGCCCGCTGAGATCTCGGTGTTCTCGATCGACGCGCATCTGGCGCCCTCGACCCTGCTGACGGGCCGCTGATGCCCAGGATCAGCCTCGGCCTCGTCCTGACCGTGGTCCTGGCCCTGCTGGCGGGCGCCGCGGGGGCGTGGATCGGCGCGTCCGGCCTGCTGCCCGGCCGCCATCCGGGCTCGCTGCACGAGATGGTCCACCATGACCTGGAGCTGACCCCCGAACAGGACCGGCGCCTGGAGGTGCTGGAACAGGATTTCGCCGTGCGCCGCAAGGCCCGCGAGGCCGAGCTCCGCGCGGCCAACGCCGAGCTGGCGGCGGCGATCCAGGCGCGTCACGAATATACGCCGCAGGTCGAGGCGGCCGTGGAGCGCTTCCATGCCGCCATGGGGGCCTTGCAGCTGGAAACCGTCCAGCACGTCCTGGCCATGCGCAAGGTGCTGACCCCCGAGCAGGCGGCCAAGTTCGACCGCCGCGTCAGCGAGGCCCTGACGAACGACACGCCGTGACCGTCCCCGCGGGCGAGCAGGACGACGCCGAGCTGGCGCGGCGGGCGGCCTCCGGGGACGAGCCGGCGTTCAGCCAGCTGATGCGTCGGCACAAGGGCGCGCTGTTCGCCTTCGCCCGCCGTCACGTCGGCGACCCCGAGGCGGCCCGCGACATCGTCCAGGAAAGCTTCGTCTCGGCCTGGAAGGCGCTGGACCGCTACGATCCGGCCCGTCCGTTTCCCACCTGGCTGCGCGCCATCGCGCTCAACAAATGCCGCGATCGCGGACGGCGTCTGCTGGTCCGGCGGCTTGTGCTCGGCGAACGCTCGATCGACGCGCCGGGATCGCCCGACTACGCCGACGGGGGCCTCGATCCCGAGGCGCAGGCCGAACGCGCCCAGCGGCTGGCCCGTCTCGAAGCGGCGATCGCCCGCCTGCCGGCACGGCTGAAGGAGCCGCTGATCCTGACCTATCTGGAAGACTATTCCCAGCAGGCCGCCGCGAACCTGCTGGGCGTCAGCGTCAAGACCGTCGAGACGCGGGTCTATCGCGCCCGGAAGCGGCTGGCCGAATGGCTCGGCGATGTTTCGCGCGGCGGATGAGGGGCGGGTCGGGCGCTAGGTTCTGTGGACCGTTAGCCGTTAGCCGTTAGCCGTTTGGCGTAGAGGCGCCGCCCTCGTCCTTCGACAGGCTCAGGATGAGGGCTACTGGCAAGGCGGTTGAGTAGAATTCCGCATCCTGAGCTTGTCGAAGGACGAGGAATTCGGTCCAAGATCGTCAACAACCACAGGCGCTAGAGCGAAGAGAGGGGCGCCAGGCGTCCGAGCCAGGCCACCAGGGCCAGGACGGCCAGGGCGGCGCCCGTCTCCAGGGCGAGGCTCTTCCTCAGCGCGACGACGGCCGCCGCGGCGCGGTCGGGATCGTCCAGCGCGCCGCGCAACGCCGGGGTGAGCCGAAACCGGTTGGCCGCGGCCAGAACCAGCATCGCGGCGAAGACCAGCAGCTTGAGAAGCAGCAGGCGGCCATAGAGCGTGGTGAAGAGGCCGGGCAGGCCCGCCATCCCGACCAGGAATCCGCTGTTGACCAGGCCGGTGGCCAGGAGCACGGCGACCAGCGCCGAGCCGATCCCGGAAAACCCCGCCAGCGCGTCGTGGAAGGCGCCGAGGCCGTCGGCATCCGTGCCGTCGGCGAGCCGGGCCAGGATCAGGAAGAAGACGATCGCGCCGATCCAGACCGCCGCCGCGGCCAGGTGCGCGATGTCGGCCGCCAGGTGGATCAGGGACCCGGCGCCCTCGGTCGCCGCGCCGTGCCCCATCCAGGCCAGGCTCGCGGTCGCGACGGCGCCGAGGCTGGAGCTCGCGACCCAGGCCGGGGTTCCAGGGCGCTTGGCCAGGAGCAGGCCCAGGGCCAGGGCGGCGCTGAGACCTCGCGCGACGGAGGCGGGCCCCATGGCCATGTCGGTCAGCACCGAGGCCAGGGTTGCGGGGGCGAGCGCGGCGGACAGCGACCCGGCGACGACGGCGGTCTGGGCGGAAAGGCCCAGCGCCGTCGCCAGCAGAAGGATGGCCGCTGAGCCGGCGAGCACACGCCGCGGCCAGGCCATCGCCGCCGCGCTCGACGGCCCGCGCGCCGGCAGGGCGTAGAGCGCGAACAGGGCCCCGCCGGCAAGGACGAAGCTCGCCGCGTACTGGACCCAGCGCAGAACGACGACCGCCGCCTCCACGGCTACTTCACCGTGAAGGTGACGACGCCGTCCATGCGGTGGCCGTCATCGGCGGCCGCCACGCGCCAGGTCACCTTGTAGGCGCCGGCCGCCAGCCTGTCGCGGGGCGCGCCCGAGACGGTCTTGCGGTCCTTGGAGACCGTCGTCTTCACGGGGATCTTCACGCCGTCGGCCCGGGCGATCTCGAAGGTCGAGAAGGCCGGCGCGAGTTTTTCGTTGAAGGTCAGCGACACGGTCTTCGGCGCCGCCACCGCGGCGTTCGCCGCCGGATCGGAGGCCACAAGCTTGGCGTGGGCGCTGGCCTCACCCGCGACCAGGGTCGAAACGGCCAGGGTGGTGACAAGGAGCGCGCGCAGGGTCATGGGACAGGTCCTTCGAAAGGTGGCATGGCCGAGCCAATACGCGCTGGCGACGCTCGCCCCTCGCCAGGATCCGCCAGGTTTCGCTACAGCTTGACGGCGCGCAGGCGCAGGGCGTTGCCGATGACGCTGACGGACGACAGCGCCATGGCCGCGGCCGCGATGGCCGGCGACAGCAGCCAGCCGAACGCCGGGTAGAGCGCGCCGGCGGCGATCGGCACGCCCGCGACGTTGTAGGCGAAGGCGAAGAACAGGTTCTGGCGGATATTGCCCATCACCGCGCGCGACAGCTTGCGCGCCTTGACCAGGCCCTCGAGGTCGCCGTGCAGCAGGGTGACGCCGGCGCTTTCGATGGCGACGTCGGAGCCGGCGCCCATGGCCACGCCGACCTCGGCGGCGGCCAGGGCCGGGGCGTCGTTGACGCCGTCGCCGGCCATGGCCACCTTGCGGCCCTCCGCGCGCAGGCGGGACACCACGTCCGACTTCTCGTGCGGCAGCACGTCGGCCTCGACTTCGTCGATGCCCAGGCGGCGCGCCACGGCCAGGGCGGTGGTGCGGTTGTCGCCGGTCAGCATGACCACGCGCACGCCCTGGGCCTTCAGCGCATTCACCGCGGCGGCGGTGGTGGGCTTGATCGGATCGGCGATCGCCAGGACGGCGGCCGGGCGCGCGTCGATGGTCACGAAGATCGCCGTGGCCCCGTCCTGGCGCAGGGTTTCGGCCACGGGCGCGAGCTCTCCCGGGGCCTGGTTCCGTTCGGCCAGGAAGCGCGCCGATCCGATGATCACCGCCTTGCCGTCCACCGCGCCGATCACGCCCTTTCCCAGGGGGGAGTCGAAGGCCTGGGGCTGGCTGAGCGTCAGCCCGCGCGCCGCCGCGGCGCGGACGACGGCGTCGGCCAGCGGATGTTCGCTGGCCCGCTCAAGGCTGGCGGCCAGGCGGAGAACCTCGTCCTCGGTGAAGCCGGCCGCCAGATGGATCGCGGTCACCGCCGGCCGGCCCTCGGTCAGGGTGCCGGTCTTGTCGACGATCAGGGTGTCGATGGTCTCGAAGCGTTCCAGGGCCTCGGCGTTCTTGATCAGAACCCCCGCTCGCGCGCCGCGCCCGACGCCGACCATGATCGAGATCGGCGTGGCCAGGCCCAGAGCGCAAGGACAGGCGATGATCAGCACCGACACCGCCGCGACCAGGGCGAAGGCCAGGCGCGGCGACGGACCGACCATCGCCCAGACCAGGAAGGCGACCGCCGCGGCGGCGATGACCGCCGGCACGAACCAGCCCGACACCCGGTCGGCCATACGCTGGATGGGCGCCCGGCTGCGCTGGGCCTGCGCGACCATGGCGACGATCTGGGCCAGCAGCGTGTCGGCGCCGACCTTGTCGGCGGTCATCAGGAACGAGCCGGTCTTGTTCAGCGCGCCGCCGATCACCGTGTCGCCGGGCGCCTTGGCGACGGGCATGGACTCGCCGGTGACCAGCGACTCGTCGATCAGAGCCTCGCCGCTGAGCACCCGGCCGTCGACCGGCACCTTCTCGCCGGGCCGGACGCGCAGCGCGAAGCCGGGCTCGATCTGGTCGACCGGGATTTCGAGGTCCTCGTCGCCCAGCACCCGGCGCGCGGTCTTGGGCGACAGGTCGAGCAGCGCGCGGATCGCGCCGGACGTGCTCTCCCGCGCCCGCAGCTCCAGGACCTGGCCCAGCAGCACCAGGACGGTGATCACCGCGGCGGCCTCGAAATAGACCGGCGTCGATCCATCCGGGTTGCGGAAGGCCGGGGGAAAGGCCTGCGGCGCCAGCGTGGCGGCGACGCTGTAGGCCCAGGCCACCCCGACGCCCATGGCGATCAGGGTGAACATGTTGAGCTGGCGAGTGAGGATGGAGCGGCCGCCGCGCACGAAGAACGGCCAGCCGCAGCCCAGCACCACGGGCGTCGCCAGGATCAGCTGGGTCCAGGCGGACACCCGCGGCGCCAGATGGAAGGCCATCAGGCCGACGTGGCCGCCCATCTCCAGCGCGAACACCGGAAGGGCCAGCGCCAGCCCGATCCAGAAGCGCCAGGTCATGTCCCGGAGTTCGGGGTTGGGTTGCGCTTCGGCCGTCACCGTCAGCGGCTCCAGCGCCATGCCGCAGATGGGGCAGGCGCCCGGCGCGTCGCGGCGGATCTCCGGGTGCATCGGGCAGGTGTAGGTCACGCCTGGCCTGGCCGGCTTCGTGGTCTCCGCCCCCATGCGATGGGGGTGATGCGCATGCCCGTGTTCGTCCGCCATTGCCGGTCCCTCGACGACGCCAACTGTTTGGCTACGCACCGATCGCGCCCCGCCCTCGGGGATTCCTTGAGGGATCTCAAAAATCGCGATCCGAGACGCGTTTCCGGGGTCTTGTCGCTGTCATCCCGGGCGCTCAGTCCAGGCGGGAAAGCTCGGTCCGGTAGCGTTTCCAGTTCTCGACATAGTGCAGGGCCGAGGCCTGCAGGATCAGGGCGTGGCCTTCGCCGATCTCGCGGACCACCTTGCCGGGCGCGCCCATCACCATCGAATTATCGGGGATCTCCTTGCCTTCGGTGATCAGGGCGCCAGCCCCGATCAGGCAGTTCTTCCCGATCTTCGCCCCGTTGAGCACGATCGCCCCAATTCCGACCAGCGAGCCGTCGCCGACCGTGCAGCCGTGAAGCATCACCATGTGGCCGATCGTCACATTGGCCCCGATGGTCAGCGGGCTGCCGACATCGGTGTGAAGTACTGAGCCGTCCTGAACATTGCTGTTCTCGCCGATCTCGATCGGATCATTGTCGCCGCGAACTATTGCGCCCCACCAGACGCTGGAATTCTTCCGCAACAAGACATTTCCCATCACCGAGGCGCTGGGCGCGATCCAATATTCGCCGTCCGCGGGCAGGGAAGGACTTGCGGCGCCCAAGGAATAGACAGTCATCCGTACACCTCGTGTTCTGGAAGCAGGCAGGGCCTTAACGGGTCATAAACCATGCCTGCCCCATTGTATTTGTGCGATTCGAGGGGGAACACTCCGACATCGGGAGTCATTCTTCTCGTATCCGAGCCGCGCTCGATCGCCGAACGCGGCCTCCCGGTAACGGAGACCTTGGGTGTCGGTTTTGGGGTTTGGGCGTTCATTACCGCCTTCGGGGGCAAGCTCCGAACCGCCCGGCCGCGCTCGCGTTTCCGTTTTTCTCCTCCCCACCTGCTCCAAGGACGTCGCCACCCGGCCACGTCCTTTTTTCATGCCTGAATGGAGGCTTACATGACCAAGCGAGCTCTCAAGCGGATGGTGCGCGAAGGCGCGAACGACGCCGGCCGTTACGACGACGACGCCAAGGTGCGTCGCCTGCCGGTGGAGCATCGTCAAGCTTGGTCGCCGCTGGGCAATCCGGGGCATGAGGATCGGGACCAGAGTTATCTCAAAACGATCAAACCCAAATCGCCGGGTCAGGCGACCCTGATGGAGGCGATCGACGACAAGAACCTGATCATGGCGCTGGGCCCGGCCGGCACCGGCAAGACCTACATCGCCATCGCCAAGGCCGTTGAGGCGCTCGAGGCCGGCAAGGTCGGCCGCATCGTACTGTCGCGCCCCGCCGTCGAGGCCGGCGAGTCGATCGGCTACCTGCCGGGCGACATGGAGGACAAGCTGGCCCCCTATCTGCGGCCGCTCTACGACGCGCTCAGCGACCGGCTGTCGGTCAAGCGCATGCGGGCCCTGATGGCCGAGGGCGCCATCGAGATCGCCCCGGTCGGCTTCATGCGCGGCCGCACCCTGAACAACGCCTTCGTGGTGATCGACGAGGCCCAGAACTGCACCTACATGCAGCTGAAGATGCTGCTGACCCGCCTCGGCTGGAACTCGACCATGGTGGTGACGGGCGACCCGAACCAGTCCGACCTGCTGCCGGGCATTTCCGGCCTGGCCGAGGTCTCGGCCAAGTTCGAGCCGGTCGAGAACATCGCGGTGGTCCGCCTGGCCGACCGCGACATCGTCCGCCACCCGCTGGTGGCCGAGATGCTGGGCGTGCTCTGATACTTGGAGCACGATGGCCGCCGAAACCGGCATCCACTTTCGGCTATCGTGCTCTAACCGTTCCCGCGAGGGGCGATTTCAAGGGTCGCCGCGACCCGGAAATCGCCGAAATGCGGAACAAGACTTGAGTTTGGGGCGGTCGGACGTGCAAGGTCCGGCCGCCTTAACTGTTTTGGGACCCTGCATGTCGTCCGACGCCGCCGCGACTCCCCGTTCGGAGTTCACGATCCGAGGGGTGCTCCTCGGCATCCTCATCACCCTGGTCTTCACCGCCGCCCAGGTCTATCTGGGCCTGAAGGTGGGCCTGACCTTCGCCACCTCGATCCCAGCGGCCGTGATCTCGATGGCCCTGCTGCGCGCGTTCAAGACCGCGACGATCCAGGAAAACAACATCGTCCAGACCATCGCCTCGGCGGCGGGGACGCTGTCGTCGGTGATCTTCGTGCTGCCGGGCCTGCTGATGATCGGCTGGTGGAGCCACGTGCCGTTCCTGACCACGTTCGGCGCCTGCCTGGTCGGCGGGATCCTGGGGGTGATGTACACCATTCCCCTGCGCCGGGCCCTGGTGACCAATTCCGACCTGCCCTATCCCGAAGGCGTCGCCGCCGCCGAGGTGCTGAAGGTCGGCACCGGCTCGCGGGCCGGCGCCGCCGAGGGCCAGGCCGGCCTGGTCGCCGTAGTGCTGGGCACCGTCGCCTCGGCCCTGTTCGCCGCCCTGGCCGCCGCCAAGATCTTCGCCGCCGAGGTGGCGGGCTATTTCAAGGCGGGGGCCGGCGCCACCGGCCTGGGCGCCTCCAGCTCGCTGGCCCTGATGGGCGCGGGCCATCTGATGGGGATCACCGTGGGCGTGGCCATGTTCGCCGGCCTGGCCATCGCCTGGGGCGTGCTGGTGCCGGTGATGACCAGCCTGCACCCGATGCCGGGCGCCGCCGTGGCCGAACACGCCCTGACCATCTGGCGCACCGAGGTGCGATTCATGGGCGCGGGCGTCATCGGCGCCGCCGCTATCTGGACCCTGGGCAAGCTGGCCCTGCCGATCTGGTCGGGCCTGATCTCGGCCTTCGAGGCCAACAAGACCCGCAAGGCCGGCGGCTCGGACATCCCCCGCACCGAACAGGACATCCCGATCAGCGTGGTCGGCCTGGTGTCGCTGCTGCTGCTGGCTCCGGCCGGCTGGTTCCTGGCCCACTTCCTGACCGGCGGTCCGATCACCAGCCTGGCCGCCCCCTTGGTGGCTATCGGCATCGGCTACGTCGTGGTCGCCGGCCTGCTGGCCGCGGCGGTCTGCGGCTACATGGCCGGCCTGATCGGCTCGTCCAACAGCCCGGTCTCGGGCATCGCCATCCTGACCGTGCTGGGCGCCTCGCTGATGGTCGGCGTGGTCGGCCGCGGGGTGATCGGCCCGGACATCGCCAAGGCCCTGGTCGCCTACGCCCTCTATGTCACCACCATGGTCCTGGCCGTGGCCGTCGTGGCCAACGACAACCTGCAGGACCTGAAGACCGGTCAGCTGGTCGACGCCACCCCGTGGAAACAGCAGGTGGCCCTGGTCATCGGCGTCGTGGCCGGCGCCATCGTCATCCCGTTCGTGCTGGAGCTGCTGAACCAGTCGAACGGCTTCGCCGGCGCGGCCAATCTCAGCACGGTGGCCGGCTCCACGCCGCTGAACGCCCCTCAGGCGACCCTGATCTCGACCCTGGCCAAGGGCGTCATCGGCGGCGACCTGAACTGGAGCCTGCTGGGCTACGGCGCCCTGATCGGCCTCCTCCTGGTGATCGTCGACATCGTCCTTCGTCGGACGAGCAATGGCCGTTTCAGCCTTCCGCCGCTCGGCGTGGGCCTGGCCATCTACCTGCCCAGCGCCGTGACCGCGCCGGTGGTGGTCGGGGCCGTGATCGGCTGGGTCTACGACAAGATGGTCGACAAGGACCGGATGGGCGAGGCGGCCAAGCGCCTGGGCGTGCTGATCGCCTCGGGCTTCATCGTCGGCGAGAGCCTGTTCAACGTCGCCCTGGCCGGCCTGATCGTCGCCACCCAGAAGCCCGGCCCGCTGGAGGTTCCCTTCGCGCCGTCCGAGCACGTGGGCATGATCTTCGCCCTGATCGCCGCGGCGGTCGTGGTGGCGGTGCTATACGGCTGGGCGCGACGGTCGGCGAACAAGATAGAGGCGTAGGGGTTCAGGCCCGAGCGTTTCGAGGGACCCGGAGGGCGAAGGCTCTCCGGGTCCTTTTTTGTTTCCGGCTTCCTACGATTCGCTCATCCCGGCGAAAGCCGGGACCCAAGCCGAGCATCCGGACGAGGCTCAGAGCTGGGGACCGCCAAAGCCGCTTGGGTCCCGGCTTTCGCCGGGATGAGCGGTTGTGGGGGCGGGCTAAAGAGGGGCCAGCACCGTCAGCACCTGCTCGCACCGGAACTGGAACCCCAGCGCCTCGTACAGCGCGATGGCCCCGGCGTTGTCGGCGAAGCTGTGCAGGAAGGGCGTCTCCCCACGTTCGACGATCTTGCCGGCCACGTGCAGCATCAGCCGCGCCGCATAGCCTTTGCCGCGATGGCCGGGGTGGGCGCAGACGGCGCTGACCTCGGTGAAGCCGTCAGGCCGCAGGCGCTCGCCGGCCATGGCCGCGAGTTGTCCGTCGACCTTGACCCCGACGAACTCGCCCAGCTCGTGGGTGCGCGAGAAGAACGGTCCCGGCGCGGTCAGAGCGGCCAGGGCCACCATCTGCGGCGAGTCGGCGTCGCCCAGGGGCTGGATCTCGAAATCCACCGGCTTGGGCGGGGCCAGGGTCTGGGCGACCATCTGGTGGAGGATCGCGCGCTTGGTCACCTGGGTTCCCGGGACCGGGGGAAGGTCGAACCGCTCCACCACCCCGACCTCGCCGGGATGGGCGCGGACCAGCCGGCCCAGGGCGGCCAGGGTCTCGGGCGCATGGTCGGCCGTCGCGGCGAACAGGCCGAAGTCGGGATGGACGCGCAGCGCCTCGCCGTCGCGCAGCGCCAGGTCCGCTTGGCGGCCGGTGAACGCCGACCAGACGGGACGGTCGAGCGGGTGGGCGTTCATGTGCGAGGCAGTTCCAACAGCCGGCGGGCCACGGGCGCCAGGCTCTCCCGGTTGGTCGGTCCCACGCCCAGATAGTCCTCCATCTCGACGAGCAGATCGACGACTCGCCCAGCTTCGCCTGTATCGATTGCCTTGAGGACCTTGCCCAGACAGAAGTCGTATTCGTCCGACAGCTTCGGATTGCTTCCCACGCTCAGCGGATCCCAGTCGGCCAGCAGGACCCGGCGGATTTCGTCGATGCGCCTTAGAGCGGCCTTGCGGTCCACATTCATGCCCCCGCTCCCTCAGACCTAAGGACAATAGGCCGCGATCAGCGCCTTGACCGCGCCGACCACGGCCAGGGCCGGCTTGTCGTCGTCGTCGAACATCTGGCTGGAGGTGAACACCCCCTCGACCAGCAGCATCATCGCGTCGCCCAATGCGCCGGGATCGGACGCGCCCATCTCGGCGGCCTTGGCCCGCAGGCGGGCGCGCAGGTCCTGCTTGTGGCCCTGGGCCACGGCCCGGCCGGCATGGTCGCGGTCCGGATACTCGACTACGGCGTTGCTCAACGCGCAGCCGCGATAGTCCGCCCCGCCCGACCGCGCCGCCAAGCCCTCGAAATAGGCGACCATCTGGGCCTTGGGATCGTCGGGGAACGCCGTTTCGGCCGACTCGAACCGTTCCCAGAACCCGGCCTCGACTTCGCGCAGCACGGCGGCCACCAGCTCGTCCTTGGACTTGAAGCTGCGATAGAGGCTGGGCTTGGTCACTCCGGCCCGGGTGACGATCTCGTCGACCCCCACCGCCCGGATGCCCTCGCGATAGAACAGGTCGCGCGCCGTCTCGAAGATCCGTTCGGCCGCGCGGGCGCCCGGATTGTACGGAGCCAGGTGTTCGGGCCCTTCCAACGGTTTTGGGGCGGAGGTTTTTTCGTCGATCTTCGTCATGGCTATTGACGATGTTACTTACCGGTACGTATGCAGGGCGACAACCCCGTACCGATCGGTTACATCGACCATGCAAACGCTCCGTCGCCTCTTCGGAAACCGCTACGCCTTCGTCGTGGCCGCAGCGACCTTTCTCGCCCTCTTGTCGGCCGCCGGCCTCAGGGCCGCGCCGGGCGTCCTGATCCTGCCGCTGGAGAAGGCCTTCCACTGGGACCGGGGCGCGATCTCGCTGGCCGCCGGTGTGGGCATCTTCCTCTACGGCCTGACCGGACCGTTCGCGGCGGCGCTGATGCAGTCGTTCGGCGTGCGCCGCACGATCAGCCTGGCCCTGCTCTTGATGGCGGTCTCGACCGGTTTGTCGGCCTTCATGACCCAGAGCTGGCAGTATGTGGCCACCTGGGGCGTGATGGCGGGCGTCGGCAGCGGGGCGGTGGCCATGGTGCTGGGCGCGACCATCGTCAACCGCTGGTTCGTCCAGCGGCGCGGCCTGATGCTGGGCCTGCTGACCGCGGCGACGGCGACCGGCTCGCTGGTCTTCCTGCCGGCCATGGCCTGGATCGCCGACCACGGCGGCTGGCGGCCGGTGGTGCTGACCGTGGCCGCCGTCGCCGCGATCATGGCCCCGATCTGCTGGTTGCTGATCCCCGAGAGCCCCGACGCCATCGGCCAGCGCCCGTTCGGCGCGCCGGACGACTGGACCCCGCCGCCCAAGGGGTCGGCCGCCAACGCCCTGGCCGCCGCGTTCGGCGCCCTGCACCGGGCCAGCCGGACGCGCACCTTCTGGCTGCTGTTCGGCGGCTTCTTCATCTGCGGCCTGACCACCAACGGCCTGATCGGCGTGCACATGATCGCCTTCTGCGGCGACCGGGGCCTGCCCGAGGTCAAGGCCGCGGGCCTGCTGGCGCTGATGGGCCTGTTCGACCTGTTCGGCACCACCGCCTCGGGCTGGCTGACCGACCGCTACGACCCACGCAAGCTGCTGTTCATGTACTACGCCCTGCGCGGGCTCTCGCTGATCTACCTGCCGTTCTCGGACTTCTCGGTGATCAGCCTGTCGGCCTTCGCGGTGTTCTACGGGCTGGACTGGATCGCCACCGTGCCGCCGACCGTGCGGTTGGCCACCGAGGCGTTCGGCGACCGCGACGGGCCGATCGTGTTCGGCTGGATCGGGGCGGGCCACCAGCTGGGCGCCGCGACGGCGGCGATCGGCGCGGGCGTGATCCGCGCCCAGTCGGGGCAGTACCTGGACGCCTTCGTGATCGCCGGCGTCGCGGGACTGCTGGCGGCGGGGGCGTCTCTGATGGTGCGTCGGTCGGCTGCGGTGGCGGGGGAGGCGATCTGATCAGTCCGGTAAGGACCATGGGTCGAAGACCGGTCCGCCCCAAACCTCGAAGTCGCGGACGTTGCGCGTGACCAGGGTCAGGCCATGCACCTGCGCCGTGGCGGCCAGGAAGGCGTCCATTATGGGAATAGTGCGACGAGCCAGATCCGTCCGACGTCTCAGGTCGCCCCAAAGCTCGGCGATATCGCGATCGATCGAGAGGATGCGATCCCTGAAGGTCGCCACCATTCCGGGATACCAAGCTTCCAGGGCGCGCCGACGCCGCCCCTCGGCGCGCAGCTCGATGCCGTAGCGGATCTCAGCCAGGCTGACGACGCTGAGATGCAAGGTGGTCGGGGCCTGCGCGGCGACCCAGTTCATCACCGCCGGCAGCGGCGAGAGCTTGGTCGCTTCGGACGCGATATTGGTGTCGAGCAGAAACATCAAAAGTCGATCGGCCGTCCCACATCCTTGTCCCGGGCGAAAAGCTCATCGGCTTCCTCGTCCGTGAACATACGGATGGATGGGTCGAACAGCGTCTCGTGCAGACTGCGCTTTGACTTTGTCTCGACCGCCTCGCTGAGCCTTCGGTAGTCCTCGGCGGACAACACCACGGCGGCGTCCTTGCCGTTCTTGGTCAGGTGCTGCGGGCCCTGGGTCTTGGCGCGTTCGACCACTTCGCTCAGCTTGGCCTTCGCGTCGGCCAGGCTCCAGGTTCCATCGGGCATGACGCCCTCCAATGACCACTTCAACCTATAAATAGTCAAAGTGGTCATTTTTGCCAAGCGGAGGGGGCTTTAGCCGTCAAGATCCTCGGCCAGGATCGCCATCTCGAACATGAACGAGCCGTCCTCGTCCTCGTCCTGGAAGATGACGCCGATGAACTCGCCCTTCACCTCGACCTCGGCGGAGTCCTTTTGCTTGGGGCGGGCCTTCAGCGCGATGTGCGGATTGCCGAAGGTGCGCTTCAGATGGCCTTCGAGCTTGGCGATGGTGGCGGCGTCCATGACGGCTCCTGATATCGATGGGGCGCGCGGGGCGCGGGGGATCGGCGGAAACTAGAGGGCCGGACGCGAAAGTGTAAGGGGGTTTGCAGCGCCGGGCCCGACCATCTGTTGAGAACCGGGCGCGAAACCGGGCGGCGGCGGCGAGGTCGCCGCGCCCTGGGCGACCAGCCAGTCGCGAAACCGCCGGGCCGCGCGGCTGGCCCGGCCCCGGGGCGTCAGGGCGCAGACCTCGGCCTGACCGGGGACCAGGCCCAGCGGCGCGACCAGCCGGCCGGCGGCCAGGTCGTTCTCGACGAACGCGAAGGGGCTGAGCGCCACGCCCAGGCCCGCGGCGGCCGCCTCCAGCATGTAGAAATAGTGGTCGAACTCGCGGTTCACCGTCGCCGGCGGCAGCACCACGCCGGCCGCCGCCTCCCACTCGGCCCAGCTTTCCAGGAAGGTGCGGGTGTGCAGCCGGGGCAGCTTGGCCAGGCTTTCCAGGTCGCGGACCTGGGCGGCCAGGCCGGGCGAGGTCACCGGGCCGACGGCGTGCTTGAGGAACGGCGTGACCTCGGCGTCGGGCAAGGGCGGGGCGCCCGGCAGGCGCATGCGGATGGCCAGGTCGACGCCGTCGGCGCGGAAGTCGAACGGGCCGTTGGACTCCACGATCCGCACCGGGATCTCGGGATGGGCGGCCACGAAGTCCGGCAGGCGCGGGATCAGCCACTTCATGGCGAAGGTCGGCAGGCACGAGACCACCAGGCCGGCGTCGCGCTCGTCGACCGCCGGCGGCAGGGCGTCGTCGATCAGGTCGAAGGCCCGGGTCAGGCCCTGGGCCAGCTTAAGCCCCGCCTCGGTCAGCACCAGCCGGGTGCGCGGGCCCTCGGTCAGGGCCACGCCCAGGTGGTCCTCCAGCTGGCGGACCTGCCGGCTGATCGCCCCGTGGGTGACGCACAGCTCGTCGGCGGCCAGGGTCATCCGCCCGCGCCGGCCGAAGGCCTCGAAGGCGCGCAGGGCGTTGAGCGGCGGGAGCGGGCGGGCGACCATGTGATGAAACCTCACAGATGTCCGCTGATAAGTCGTTATTCGGGGCGAGGCAACCAGGGCGATAAGGCCGACATGACGCCGACCAAGCCTCACCATGTCACCCTCGCCCAATGGCTGGCCGTGGCGGTGGTGTGGGGGCTGGTGGGGTACGGACTGGTCGCCGGGCCGAAGGCGGAGGCGAGGCGGGACCGAATGAGCCTGGCCGCCTGCGCCCCCAATCTTCCGCTCATCCCGGCGAAGGCCGGGACCCAAGCCGAGCATCCATAGAGGCCTGCGCGGTTGCGAGCCGCCGGCTGAGCCCTGAGGCGCTCCTTGGGTCCCGGCTTTCGCCATGAGCGGGGTTTTGGCCAGCCCCTACTTCCCCTCCGGCTTGACCACCATCGTCCACGACCTGTCGTCGCCCAGGAAGGTCTGGGCCGCCTTCTGGATGTCGGCGGCGGTCACCCGCTGCAGGCCGGCCAGCACCGAGCGGGTGGCGGTCAGCAGGCGCGGGTCGGTCTGGGCGCCCGACAGGACTCCCAGCCAGTACTCGTTGGTCTCGCGGGCCTTCTCGATCTGGTCGATGCGCGGCTTCTTGGCCCGGTCAAGCTCGTCGGCGGTGACCGGCTTGTCGCGCAGGTCGGCGGCGATCCGGCGGATGGTGGCGGCCACGCCGTCGATCTTGTCGGGCGGAGTCTCGACGCTGACCGCCAGATAGCCCCAGCCGGTGAAGGCGACGGTGGCGGTCGACGAGGCCGAGGGCGAATAGGTCGCCCCCTGCTTCTCGCGCAGCTCGTCGGTCAGCCGCAGTTGCATCACCTGGGCCAGGATCTGGATATTGCGGGCTCGCTGCAGGTCGCTGAACAGGTCGTCGGTCTTCCAGGCCATGAACAGCTGGCCCTGGTCGGCCCGGCCCTTGTGGGTGCGCACGACGGGAGTCGGCGACGGGGCGGGGAAGGGGACCCTGTCGGCCCCGGCCGGGGCGGGGGTGTCGGCGCGGGCCGGCAGGGCGCCGAAGGTCTGGGCCACCGCGGCCACGGCCTTGTCGACCGTGATGTCGCCGACGATCACCACCTCGATGGAGTCGGCGGCCAGCGGGCCCGACAGCGAAGCCTTCAGCTGGTCCAGCGAGGCGCCGGCGATCTGCTGGCGGCTGGGGAAGGTCCAGCGGCCGTCGCCGCCATGCAGCAGCCCGCCCAGGTCGCGGCTCATCACCCCGCCGGGCGTGCTCTCCAGCTGGTCGTGGATCGTGCCGTAATAGGTCTTGATGCGGTTGAAGGCCTCGGGCCGCCAGCCGCCCTCGGTGGCGTAGGCCGCCAGCACCTGCAGCTCGGTGTCCAGGTCCTCCGGACGCGTGCGGCCCGACAGGCTGAAGGCGTCGTCCTCGACCCCCAGGCCGGCGTTCCACACCTTGCCGTTCAGCACCCGCTCCATGTCCTGGGTGCTGATCTGCTTGAGGCCGCCCTCGATATAGGCCGAGCCGGCCCACAGCGGACTCTGGGCGTTGGCCGGCAGGTCCAGCAGGCCGTGGCCGATCCGCGCCTTCACCAGGATCTGGTCGTCGCGGAACTTGGTCGGCTTGACCGTCAGCCGCACGCCGTTGGCGAACCGCACGAAGACGGTGTCCAGGTCGGTGACGTCCTTCTGCTCGACCACCTGTCCCTTCGCCCCGAAGGTCGCATAGGGCCAGGTGGTGACGCCCGGCGCGGCCGGGGCGGCGACCGGGGTCTTGGCCGAGGCGGCGTAGACGTCGGTCACCGCCTTTTCCCCGCCGTCGATTGCGGTCGGGGTCGGAATGGTGATCAGCGGGCCGGAACCGGCGAACTGGGCCTTCAGCAGGGCCGAGACCGTCTCGGCCTTCAAGCTCTTGGTGGCCTCGTCGAACACCGCCAGGTTCTGGGACGGGCTGGTGACGATCTCGCGGTCGTCCAGCGTGCCGACGATGGCCCCGGCCAGGGCCGTGGTGCGCTGGGTGGCCTCGCCGGCCGCGGCGGCCACGAAGCCGGCCCGCATGGCGGCGATCTCGCGGTCCAGCTCGTCCTGGCGTACGCCGTACTGGACGATGCGGCGCTGCTCCTGTTCGAGCGCCGTCAGCGCCTCGTTCCAATGGCCCGGCTGGACGGTGGCGGCCAGGGTGGTGATGTCGGCGGCGTGCTCCTGGTCGTTCTGCATGGCCATGGCGACGATGAACGGCGGGGCGTCCGACCGGGTCAGCACCTGCAGCCGGCGGTTCAGCACCGCGAAGCCCAGGGCCTTGACCAGCTCTTCCTTGTCCTTGGCGCGGGTTTCCAGCGCCAGGTCGGGCGGCAGGACCCAGGCGATCTGGACCGAGGTCTGGGCCCCCGGCTCGACCAGCACCTTGGCGGTCAGGCCGCGCTTGGCCACCGGCCCCAGGTCCGGCCTGACGCCGGCCGGGCCGACGGCCTTCCAGTCGCCGAACTGGGCCTTGATCTTGGCCTCCATGGCGTCGACGTCGAAGTCGCCCACGGCCACCACCACGGCGTTCTCGGGCCGGTACCAGGCCTGGTAGAAGTCGCGGATGCGCTGAGCCGGGGCGGCCTTCAGGATCTCGGTCTTGCCGATCGGCAGGCGCTGCGGCGGCCGCTGGCCCTGCAGCTGGAAGCCGAACGTGTTGACGAAGGTGCGGTAGCCGGGGCTGTCGCGGGTGCGCTCCTCCGACAGCACCACGCCGCGCTCGCGATCGACGGCGTCGGGGGCGATGGTCAGCTCGCCAGCCGCCTCGCGCAGCAGCATCAGCGAGGTGTCGACCGTGTCGTCGTCGGTCTTGGGCAGGTCCAGCTGGTAGGTGGTCTCGCTGAAATTGGTCGAGGCGTTGGTGTCGGCGCCGAACGCCAGGCCGTGGCGCTCGAGGATCTTGGTCATCTCGCCTTCGGGGACGTTCTTGCTGCCGTTGAACGCCATGTGCTCGAGGAAGTGGGCCAGGCCCTGCTGCTCGTCGGTCTCGTCCAGCGAGCCGGCGTCGAACCACAGCCGCAGGGCGGCCTGGCCGGGCGGGGTGGCGTTCTTCTGGATCGCGTAGCGCAGGCCGTTGGGCAGCACGCCGAACCGCACGCGCGGATCGGGCGCGACGTCCGACACCGCCTGCGGCCACTGGCCGGGCTTGACCAGGTCGATGGTCGGCGCGCCCGAGGTCCTGGCGGGCGTCGCGGGGGCCTTGGAGGCCGACGACGGCGGCGCGGCCTTGTCGCTTGGGCCGGGCTTGGGGTGGAACAGGGTCGCACAGGCGGAGAGGCTGAGCCCGGCCGAGAGAACGAGCGCCAGGCGCGAAACGCGGATCATGTGCGACCTTGAAGTGGAGCGTTGGACGGTCGCGCACCTTGGCCAAAGCGCGTGGCGCAAGCAAGGCGTCGGTGGGGCGGAACGGCCACGCTTCGACGTCGGCGTTGCGATGCTGGGCGCTTGATCCGTCCGCCCCCTGTTCCCTTGTATCTGGATCGCGGCTCGAAGGCGTGATCCAGATACAAGGGAACTTGGGGGCGGCCTTACGAAGGCCGCGGCGACAGCAAACTACCTCAATCGGCGCCCGGGAAGACCTCCCGGGCGCCTCCGGAGACCGCCTAGACGCGGTTGCCCGTCGAGTTCGGGTGGGTCGCCCCGGTCAGGGCGCCGAGGTTGTTGCCGTGCAGGTCGTTGCCGACCAGCAGCACGTTGGCGTTCGTCACCACGCCCCAGTCCTGCTGGCCGCCGAAGGCCTTGGACCGCACGCCGCTGACCACGCCCGAACCGCCCGTGAAGAAGTAGATGCCGTTCGACCGCCCGCCGTGGTGCAGCCGGCCGTTGGCGATGAACTGGCCGCCGGTGATCGTCACGTCAGGGCAGTTGACCAGGATGCCGTCCTCCCCGTTGTTGACGACGATGCTCGGCCCCACCTGCACCTCGCTGTTGTGGTCGGACAGGTAGATGCCGCACAAACCGGACAGCTCGATGAAGCCCGGCTTGATCAGGTGCTGGGCGCCCCAGGTGTCCAGATAGATCCCGTGACCGCTGTCCTCGCCATAGAAGCCGCCGTCGATGCGGATGCTGGCGATGGGGTTGGTCTGCAGACCCACTGCACTCACGCCGTGACCGAGATTGGCCCAGGTGACGCAGTTTTCCAGCGCGCCGACCGAGGTGGTGACGTTCCCGGTCTGCTGGGCGCCATGCTGGACGGCGTAGTGGTAGCCGTTGCCCTGGTTCTGCGTGGCCGTGCACTTGGTCAGGTAGTACTGCAGCGGGTTGGTCGCGTAGTCCGGATTGGCGGTGAAGCTGAACCCGTGCGAGAGGTTCTTGGCCGCGCCGCAGTTGACCAGGGTGGTGTAGGCGGTCATGCCCAGGTTCCAGCCGATATGGTTGGAATTGGCCCGGACGTTGGTGATGACGCCGTTGTCCCAGCTGTAGTTGGCCGCCACCTGCAGCTTGATCCCGTCGCCGCCCGCCACGGCCGTGACGCCCAGGTGGTCGACGGTGAAGTCCATCATCGTGACGTAGTCGGTGGCCGCCGGGATCAGGATCACCGGCTGGTTGGCCGCGGTGGACCGCAGGAAGGTCACGCCGATCCCGCAGCCCTTCAGCGCGGTTCCGCCCCGCGGGAACGTGACCGGACCGCTGACGAGGTAGGTTTTCGCCAGCATGCGGACCTCGTTCGAGGCGGCGAAGGCGCGCTGGAAGCTGAGGGTGTCGTCGGGGTCGCCGGGCAGACGATAATCGTCGGCGAAGACATAGTTGGTCATTTCAAATTCTCCAAATATTTCAAAAATATAGCCGCTAAAAATGCAGCACCGCCGCGTCCTTGGCCGGTTGATCCCGACGTCTGGCCCGCAACGGATGGTTTCAATTTGGAGGATCGGTGCGTCAGATACGGACGCAGATTGTTCTATCTTTGTTCTAATTTTTAGTCGAGGTCGGGAGGTCCACGAGGCCAGCGCCGAAACCGGGGACGCGCACTCACGGCAAGGCGCGATAGGCTCTATCTTGATCCGCCGAGCCTGGCATTGGCGCGTCGTTCTGGATTGAAGACGGCCCGACGGTGGGTCCGATGCTCGGACTGGGGACAGGCGCATGCGCCTGTCCCCAAGCGCGTGTCCCAGCTTTGGGAGCATGCCACAAACGGGGGCTATCCCCGGGCCATCGGTCATGAACCCAAGCATTTTCAATGCCCTGAACTTTTTCGACCCGTTTTCGTCCTCACCTTGCCAGGCGGCCTTATCCTGATCTCACCTGAGAGCACGGGGAGGGCGCACGTACGGCGACCGATGCGGCCTTCGGGGGTGGACGAGCGGGTAGGCCTTGTCCGCCGCGCTTCTTCGGAAGCATCCCGGATCGGTCCGGAGCAGGTTCGCCTCAGTCGCGACGAAGCTTCGGCGTCCGGGACAGGCGGATGGAGCCAGCAGGCCCGGGCTGAAATCGCCCGGGCGGTCCAGGACGCGCCAACGTCCTGCCCGTCGGGGGCCTCCATCGGAGCGGGTTAAAAATCCGCGACCCGAAGGCTTCCGGATAACGGCTCCACGCGAAGCGCTCGAACTTCGTCGAAACGGTATTTACAACTGCAAATCATCCGGGCGAGGCCCGGGCGCTTCGCACCCTTCCCAGCAAGCTCAGCGGGCTTCCGCGTGAGGCGGCCAAGTCGTGACCACGATTGGGGACAGGCGCATGCCGCCTGTCCCCGGCCGCGCGCAAGGCCGCCTCAGTCGGCGGAGTTTATCCTGCGGCCGGCCAAAGGCCGGTCCGGAGGGCCGACAGCTCCCCCAGAGGGGGAGCATCTATTCGGTGCGGCGACCGCCGACCAGATCCTCCCCCTCTGGGGGAGGTGGCCCCGAAGGGGACGGAGGGGGTCTTGCGGCGCCCGCCCCCTAGTTCGTCACCGAGAACGTCGCGTTGTTGCCGGTGGCGGTCGAGATCCCCACGACCGCGCGGCCCGAATTGCGGACGGTCACGGTCGAGCGGGCGCTGACGTCGACATTGTTGGACTGGCTGTTGGTGGCGCTCATCGTGCCGCTGCACAGGTTGCAGGCGTAGCCGCTGACCGCGTTGCCGATCGCCGTGGCGCTGGCCCCGGCGTCATAGCCGGTATTGCCCTCGAAGCTGGCGATCACCTCGACCCCGCCGCCGTCGTTGACCTGGACGTTGTCCAGCACCAGGCCCGGGCCGTTGGCGTTGCTGGCCATGGCCGAGTTGCCGACGCCATAGGCCGTGGCCTGGGCGCCGCCGAACTCGTAGGAGGTCCCCTCGGCCTGGGCTCGCACATAGGCGGTGTTGTACTGGTGGCTGGCCACGTCCAGCAGCGTGCCCTCGTTGGCGGCGTTCAGATTGTTGCCCGAGGCCGTCGCCGCCGTCGTGGTCAGGTAGCTGTTGCCATAGGCCGTGAACTTGGTGGCCGTGACATTGGCCGCGCCGTTGTTCTGGTCGGTGATGACCCGAGCGGCCGACTGGTTGGCGCCGGTCAGGTCGATGTTGTTGCCCGCCGCCGTGCCGGCCACGACCGCGGTCCCGGCCACGTACTGCAGGATCGCCCCGCCGTCGGCGGCGACGTCGGCCTGGTTGTTCTGGCTGACCCGCGCGCCCATCGACCCGTTGACCAGCAGCAGGCCCTGGCTGTTGCCGGCCGCCTGGCTGGTCTCGATCACGTCGCCGGCCTGGGCGGCCTCGCCCTCGATCTGGCTGCGGGCGGTGACCGCGCCGCTGTTGGTCTGGACCATGAAGCCGCTCAGCGTCCCGTAGGCCGCCGTGCCCGTGCCGCTGTTGCCGACCGCCGTGGTGGTGATGTTGCTCGACTCGCCCATGGAGCCCGAGGCGTTGACCACCCCGTGCGCCGTCACGGCGCCCTGGTTGACCTGGTTGGAGGTCAGGCCGGCGTCCGCGCCGACCACCGTCGCGCCGAAGGTGTTGGCCCCGGCCGTGGTGGTGGCGGTGACGCCCTCGTCGGCGGTGACGACGTCCAGCGTCTGGTCGGCGAACACATTGCCGAGGTTCAGCTGGTCGTTCGAGCCCTGGACGGGGATCGTCTGGCTAGTAGCGGCCCCGACGGCCAGCATCGCCCACATTGGGATCGCTGCGATCGTTCCAGCGAGACGGGTCTTCGCGGGTCTGCGCATTGTTGGTTCCCAGGTTGTTGTAGGCGGGCACGAAGGCCCCGGTCGCGCCGACGGTGTTGGCGGCGTAGGGGTCGTACTGCATGCAGCTTTGCGGACCCGGCATGCCGTAGAGGTTGGCGCTCATCTCGATGGTGGCCCGCTCGATCAGCGAGCGCACGGCCAGCTGCATCGGCTCCAGCGCGCCGCGGCCCGCCGAGATGTCGAAGATGTTGCCGTTCAGGAAGTCGAAGACCCCGGCGCTGATCTCGCGGCCGACCACCTGCTTCTGGTAGGAGATCACGTCGACCACCTCCAGCGTGCGAGTGTTGATCAGGCGCAGGTCCAGCGCGATGTTCATCACGAACACCCGCCGGCGGAAATTGCCCTTCAGCCCGTCGGTGTCCTTGTCGCCAGCATAGGCGTCCACGCCCGCCGAGCGGATGTTGTAGTTCAGCTCGGTGATGCCGCCGGCCACGTAGAAGTCCGAGCCCGGCACCTGGCCCGCCAGGATGCGGCGGTACTCGGCCGGCACGTCGGCGCCCGGCTTGGGGTTGTCGGAGATCAGCTTGTTGTTGGCGTATTTCAGCTCGTACTCCGACACCGAGGTGTCGAAGCGCTCGACCATCGGCATGCCGGCCTTGGCGAAGGCGGTCATGGCCAGCAGCGAGGCGCCCTGGGTGACCTTGCGGCCCGACCCGTCGGACTCCTCCTTGCCGGTGTAGTCGGCGATGCGGCCGATGGCGACGCGCGGCGCCACCACGTGGTTGGCGCGGGCGTACTGCGCCAGGCAGACCAGGCCCGCGGTGTAGGGCGTGGGGTTGGCGGTCACCGGCGCCCCGCCGATCGGGGTGGCGTAGTTGCCATCCATCATCGGCTTGGGGACGCCGCCGCAGGCGCTGAGCACGGCGCAGGCGCCGGCCAGCAGAAGGTTGAGGCGCTTACTGGCCATTTCCCGATTTCCCGACGTTCGTTCCGGCGCTGATATTGCCGTTGTTGATCTGGTTGGAGTTGACGATCACCGTGTTGTTGTTGCCCTGGGTGACGACCGTCAGGTTGTTGCCGATCGCCGTGGAACTGCCCCAGCCCCCCAGGCTGCCGACCCCCGAATAGCTGTCCAGCGATCCCGACGACCGGCTGGACGAATAGACGCTCTGGTCGGCGCCGGTCAGCATGACGCCATCAACGATGACGCGGTTGCCGTTGGCGTCGCGGGTCGAATACTCGACCACATGGTTCTCCGAACCGGCCACACGGCCGTAGCCGGCGTTGAACGCGGCGGAATTGGTGTCCAGGGTCTGGGCCCCGGCCGGGCTGGACAGCACCAGGCCGGTCGCGGCGGCGGCCAGGGCCAGAATGGCCACGCTGATCGCCAGCGGGCGCCCGGCGCCCGGCAGATTCTTCTCGTTCGCAGCCATCAGAAACCTCGTGAACTCCGACGCGTCCGACGGCTAGCAACCCCCGTGCCAATATCGGACAGCGTTGGGTTTAACGCCGAAGGTCTCGCGATTTGGTTAAGTTCTCCGGCGCGAGGGCGACTTTGACGGGCGCCATAATAATGCGGTCGCGTCAGCCTCTGGGCGATCCAGCCCATTGATCAGGGGCCCGCTTTGCGAGACCCTGGCCTGAAATAAGTATCAGGGAGGATGAGCTTTGCTGGTTTCTCAGATCCTGAAGGACAAGGGCGACCTGGTCTTCACCGCCTCGCCCCACGAGACGGTGGGCGCGGCCGCGGCCCTTCTGCACACTCGGCGCGTGGGGGCCATGGTGGTGCTCGAGGAGGACGAGACGATCGCCGGCATCCTGTCCGAACGCGACATCGTGCGGGTGATCGCCGAGAGCGGGGCGGCCGCCCTGTCCAAGCCTATCTCCACCTGCATGACCCGCGACGTGGTCTTCGCCCAGCCGGAAGAGACGGTGGACGCTTTGCTCGCCCGGATGACCGATCGCCGGATCCGCCACCTGCCGGTCTGCAAGGGCAAGCGCCTGGCCGGCATCATCTCGATCGGCGACCTGGTGAAATACAAGATCAGCGAGGCCCAGGCCGAGGCGGAAGGCCTGAAGGCCTACATCGCCGCCGGCTGAGACGGCGTTCGGGCGGCCCGCGGCGGTCGCTCGCCCACGCTCCATATAGCGCCTCTATATAGAGCGTGGATCAGGCCGCCGGTTCGCCGAGCAGTTCGGCGCCCGAGCCGGCCACCGCGTCGGCCAGGCTGTAGCCCTCCAGAACCGTCGCCGTGGCGTCGCGAGCCCTCAGCAGGGCTTCGCGCAGCGCGCAGGTCGCCAGGTCGCGGCAGTCCTCGCAACGGCGAAAGGCCGTGCGGCTGACGCAAGGGGTCAAGGCCAGCGGCCCGTCGACCAGGCGGATGATCTCGGCGAAGCTGATCGCGGCCGGCTCGCGCCCCAGCAGGTAGCCGCCGAACTTGCCCCGCCGGCTGGTGACCAGGCCCTGACGTGACAGTGTAAGAAGTATGGCCTCCAGGAACTTGCGCGGCGCGTCGGCGCGGATCGCCAGTTCGCCGGCGGTGACCTGTCCGTTCTCACGGGCCAGTTCGATCATGGCGCGCAGGGCGTAGCGCGCTTTCTGGGACAACATGGACGCGGGGCCTCCTCTTGTAGAGGTCTATGAAGCCAGGGAAGGGGATGGCGCAAGCGCTGTCGCCGCGACAGATCGCGCGGCGTGGCTGGGCGCCGGCCCAAAACCATTCACAGA
>NZ_SLZL01000008.1:182500-185000 GCF_004342605.1 Caulobacter sp. BK020 | reverse complement strand
GCGCCAGTTCCGGCGGAGCCATCCTTGAAATACCACCCTTATTGTTGCTGACGTCTAACCGCGGCCCGTTATCCGGGTCCGGGACATGGCGTGGCGGGCAGTTTGACTGGGGCGGTCGCCTCCCAAAGTGTAACGGAGGCGCGCGATGGTGGGCTCAGACCGGTCGGAAATCGGTCGTCGAGTGCAATGGCATAAGCCCGCCTGACTGCGAGACTGACAAGTCGAGCAGAGACGAAAGTCGGCCATAGTGATCCGGTGGTCCTGCGTGGAAGGGCCATCGCTCAACGAATAAAAGGTACTCTAGGGATAACAGGCTGATTTTGCCCAAGAGTCCATATCGACGGCAAAGTTTGGCACCTCGATGTCGGCTCATCACATCCTGGGGCTGGAGCAGGTCCCAAGGGTTCGGCTGTTCGCCGATTAAAGTGGTACGTGAGCTGGGTTCAGAACGTCGTGAGACAGTTTGGTCCCTATCTGCCGTGGGTGTACGAGACTTGAGAGGATCTGTCCCTAGTACGAGAGGACCGGGATGGACACACCTCTGGTGGACCTGTCATGGCGCCAGCTGTGCAGCAGGGTAGCTAAGTGTGGAATAGATAACCGCTGAAAGCATCTAAGCGGGAAACTAACCTCAAAACAAGGTCTCGCTGAGAGCCGTGGTAGACCACCACGTTGATAGGCCAGGTGTGGAAGCGCCGCGAGGCGTGTAGCTTACTGGTACTAATAGCTCGATAGGCTTGATCGTTCTTCAGTCAAACCCATGACCGCTTTACACAGACATGCGATCTCTTCTTCACATACATGCTCAGCCCCTAAAAGGCTGACAGCATCCTTTTTGCTGACCTGGTGGCTATGCCGGGGGTTCCCCACCCGATCCCATTCCGAACTCGGTCGTTAAGTCCCCCAGGGCCAATGGTACTTCGTCTCAAGGCGCGGGAGAGTAGGTCGCCGCCAGGTCCGCTAAAAGGATGCCCAGCATCAAAGTCCAAGCCCTACCACACGATCAAACCACTACCCTCTTCGCCGCGGGGTGGAGCAGCCCGGTAGCTCGTCAGGCTCATAACCTGAAGGTCACAGGTTCAAATCCTGTCCCCGCACCCAAGATCTCAAATGGCCTCCTTCGGGAGGCCATTTTTGTTTCCGCTCAAGAGCTTAGGGCTCCTGGCGCGCTTTTTGAGACTCCGAGCCGTCACAGAGCGGTCGATCCGACCCAACTCCGCGGGCGCTTGCCAGGGTTTCCCGCTACGCGAACTGATGGACCAGTCGGCCACCGACTGCGCCTCGGCCGCCGCAGAGGAGGATCTTGCTCGACACCCTCGCCGGCGCTTTGACTCCATCGCTTCCTGGTGGGGTTGCCGGGGCGAGGCCGTCGTCCTTCTGATCTCGGCGGCGCACGAAGGAAGGTCAGACCGGCCAGATATCCGGCGACGTCGGCCCCGAAATTCGACGAGATCGGTGCGGCTACACGGCGGCTGTGGGAACCACCTGGCAGAACATCCCACGCGTGCATGCATATGCCGTCGAATCGCCATCCGCCCTCCGCGCGGACCTGGTAGACGAGCGCCCGCCCTCGGGCGGTCGTTGCGCGACACGCGGCCTGACGATTCGACGCGAGATTCACAGCGTCTGTGCTTGGGAGATCCTGGCTGGTCAGATCGCGTCCGCTTCACGCAACCAGCCTGCACCGGATGCGATTCGCCCGCGATCAGCGTCTTTCGGGAGGGGCGGATGATCGGACTTCGATCCGCTCCTCGAAAGCGCCCTCCATGACCGACACACTCAAGATCCATCTGCTGCACCGGCCAGACAGGGCTGGCGACGAACCATCCGATTCCTGGATGTCGCACCGCGCCGACACGCAACCCGCGATTCGCCATGGCGCCGCCGCCGCCGACACCTTCTCCGGTCGCCAGCTCGCCGTCGCCGGCGTCGCCTTCAGGAAACCAGATGGACGACCTGGCGAGCGTGGCGAGGCTGAGGCAAGGTTTCGTTGGGCGCAGGCGATATGAGGATGGGAGGGGTGCTCGACCGGCGTCGCGCTAAGGCATGGGGCCGATCCGACCTCCTGGTTATTGCGTGACCGGACGACGCATGCCGGCGCGCCAAGGTCCAAGCCGGCGGAACAGGATTCAACCGGAGAGGGGTTGTCATCGCGGCGTCATACGCCTATATCCGCCGCTCGCTCGGAAACGCGATCGTGGCCGCAGGGCGGGAGCTGTAAGGCTCTTGCTTTCTTTGGTCGGTTTCGCTAACTTCCGCGCTCCAATCGACTCGGTGACGGATCCAGGTGGGCAGCCTCGGCGGCCCATGGATCTCTTTTTGCCTCTTCGTGGCGGTCTCGGCCTTCCGAAGGGATTGAAAACGAGGCGGTTGACTCTGGGGTGGCGCATCAATAGAAGCGCTGCTCCTCACTGAAGTGCAGAGTTCGATAAGAATTCCAAGGTTCAGTGAAGTGTTTGGCTTCGTCGTGTTGCTGAAATTCAGTGAACTTCGAGGTTGA